>NZ_QJTF01000006.1 GCF_003217235.1 Paramesorhizobium leguminum
CGATAAAATTCCACAACAGAATGCTTGAAAGCAGTGCTGTGCCTGGACATGAAAAACCCCCGAAGGTTGACATCCAACTTTCGGGGGTCAGTTCACGCTATGCCGGGCTTTTTTGCTATTCGGCTGCAGGTTTCCATTTCCGCTTGCCCGAACGGGCCGATGCGGAACCGCTGGGCATTTCGTGCGTTTGCACCAAGCCCCGCCCAGCACCAGAGGAGAACGATAATGCAGCAGCTCGCCGAAAGCCGTTCCTCCACTTCCCGTTCGTCTCTTGGCCGCCTCCGGGTGTCTCTGGACCAATCGATGATGCGGAGCGCCATGGCCGCGCCCTATCTGGCGCGCGACGAGGAGCGGGAACTGGCAATCCGGTGGAAGAAAAAGAAGGACAGGCAAGCGCTGGAGCGCATCGTTTCGGCGCATATGCGGCTGGTCATCGCGATGGCTTCGCGGTTCCGCAAATTCAACCTGCCTATGAGCGACCTGATCCAGGAGGGACATGTCGGGCTTCTGGAGGCTGCTATCCGCTTCGATCCGGAGCGCGAAGTGCGGTTCTCCACCTATGCGACATGGTGGGTGCGCGCCGCCATGCAGGATCATATCCTGCGTAACTGGTCGATCGTGCGCGGCGGTACAAGCTCATCACAGAAAGCGCTGTTCTTCAATTTGCGTCGCTTGCGCGCCAGGCTGGCGCAGAGCGGGGAAGAACTCTCACCTGGAGATATCCATCGGCGTATTTCCGTTCACCTCGGCGTACCGATGGCGGATGTGGAATTGATGGACCATCGGCTTTCCGGTCCCGATCATTCGCTGAGCGCGCCCATTGCAGGCGATGAAGGCGGCAATGCGGAAGGCATAGATTTTCTAATGGACGAAAGCCTGCTACCGGATGAAATCGCAGAAGAGACGATTGATAAGGAACGCCGATCGTCATGGCTCGGGCAAGCGCTGGCTGTACTTAACGAGCGCGAACTGCAAATCATCCGCCAGCGCCGGCTGGACGACGAAGGGGTAACGCTGGAGACGCTGGGCGAACGCCTCGGAATATCGAAGGAGCGTGTGCGACAGATCGAAAACCGGGCGCTGGAAAAGCTTAAAACCGCTCTTCTCAGCAAGCATGAGCTTTCAGCGTATCAGGCGTGAAGGGGGTGAGCGGTAAGCAGTGAGGCAATAGTAAAAGAGCAAAAACTTGCGTTATTCTGCTCACTGCTCACTGCTCACTGCTCACTGCTCACTGCTCACTGCTCATTATTCGCTAATAATCTTCGCACGGTCGCCCACCGAGACCGTCCCACCCGGAGGCAGCGCGTTGAGGAGGCGGAAGAGGTCGAGTTTGCGGTCGGTGCCCTGCATCCGGGCTGCCAGCGTGCCGATGGTTTCTCCCGGTTTCACCGTAATCACACGGATGCGGAGTGGCTTGACCGCTTCTTTTTCGGCAGGTGAAAGAAGCCTGAAACTGTTGGTGACAGCTTGCGAGGCTGGCAGGAGAGTCGTACTGCCTTTGGGCGCTGCGGTGAGGAAGCGATAGACCTTGCCTCCCGCGCCGACGACCACAATGTCGAATTGCCAGCGGTCTGCGCCGGCGCGCGCGGTGGCCGCGGGCATTCCATTCAATGTTGTCGCGCGGACGGTCGATTCATCGAGGCCCGATACCCAGCCGCTCTTGATATAGTCGGTCAGGCTCGATCCAGAGGCGAGTTGCGCGCCATCGAACCGGACCGCGACTTCCCCCGGGCCGGTCGCCATGACGGCGTCGGCCGAATTGTCGATGGTGAAATCCTCAGGCACGGTGAAGGTCACGCCGAGTTTGGGGTGGATAAAAGCGCGGCCTCGTACATAGCCTTCATCGGGCGTATCGCCATAGAGCAGGCCATCGATGCCATCGAGAAAGGCATCGCGATCCGTCGTGCCGACGCCTGGTGCGCCGATGCGGCGCGCATGGCCCATGGCAAGCTCCACGCGTTGCGGTGTCGCCGGGTGCGTGGCCAGAAAGTCCAGGCTCGCATCGGTGGCGCCGGAAACGGAGCGAAAGCTCGTATAGGCTTCCATGGATTGCAGGAAGCGTGCGGCGGCGAAGGGATCGTAACCCACCCCGCCGACAGATTTGATGCCGACCGCGTCTGCCTGAAGCTCCTGATTGCGGGAGAATTGCGCGAGTTTCAACTTGCCGCGCAGAAGCGCCTCGCGGCCTGTCATGTCGTCATGCAGCACCTCGGAGACGACCCGGCCGGCAATGGCGGCTTCCGCTTCCTTCTGCTGGCGCTGGACACCATGGTTTGAGGTGACGTGCGCCATTTCATGCGCGATGACGGCGGCGACTTCCGCCGAATCATTGGCAAGTCCCAGGAGCCCGCGCGTGACATAGACATATCCGCCCGGCAGGGCGAAGGCGTTGATATTGGGCGAATTGAGAATGGTAATGCGGTAGGTCTGGTTCGGATTTTCTGACACAAGCGTCAGTTTGCCGACGATCTTGGCGACCATGCGCTCAAGCTTCGGATCCTTGTACTCCCCGCCATAGGTGGCGAGGATGCGGGGGTGCTGTTCCGCACCGATTTTCGCCAGCCGGTCGTTGCGCGTGACATTATCGACCGTGATCGGATTGGCGGAGGGCCCAAGCGCGGCATCTTCCTTGCCCAGATCAAGCGCCTGGCAGCCGGACAGAAAGGCAAGCATGTACATGCCGGAAACGATGGTTCCCGACGACCGCACACGTTTCATCTGGCGCGTTGCGTATGCTGGTGCCGACTGCGAATTCAGTCTTTTGTCCTCGCCCGTGAATATGTCGCCATTTTCCGCGCCACGCGTCTCGTTTACGCAAGCCCGGACGGAAAACCGCTTCGCGCTTTTCCTCGACCTGCTTAGCAGAGAGCACGCGGCGCATGAAGAGCGACTCTCATATCGACGCAGCTTCTTGCCGCCGATTGGGGGTAAAATATGTCAAATCCGCCGCATATGCGTCCAAATGGACACTTTGCCGCCGGGCTTGTAATCGAGCAGAATTGGGCTGGCTGACACTGAAACGCCCGCCCTTCGGCTGAAGGGCGGGCACGTTTCAGGAATTCAAGTTGGTCCAGCTATAGAGCCGCTCACTGTGTTATTTCAAAACTCACGGCTGCTGGGGCGCTATTACCCAGACTTTGGCTCTGCGTCGCGTAAATTGTATGTTTGCCGGGGCTCACTTGCTTCGAAGGGCACGTCCAGGTATTCTCACTTAGGACCGCTGTCCTGCACCATTGTTTCTCTTCATCCAGGGTTACGTAGATCATGGATCCTGCCGCTCCCTCGCCCGCGACCAGCGGGAACTGGTTCGTTGAACTATCCCCGTCCTTAGGTGACGTGATCACCGGAGGCGGGACAAAGGCTTCTTCGAATTGAATGTAGGGATAGGAGTCAGGGTTTGCGTTGTCAAAACCGGCGGCCTGGCAATACCCTAAATACAAATTATTCGTATAAGGCATGCCTGTATTTGAAGCTGGACTGCCGGAGCCGCAGGTCGGAGCGATGCCATTTTGGTAATTATCATACCAAGCGCCGGCTTTCACCGTCAGTTGGGCCCGGCTATTGAAATTCGCGTTGAACCATTCAGGGGCTCGCCCGAAAACGTTGACTTCGACAGCGTTCCATAAAGTCGACATATTCGTCCATGGCATGCCTATTTGGGTTGTATCGACCGTTATGGCATACATGTTATCATTGTGCTGGAGTATTGCGGCATCCAACGTTTTTGATCCCTTGCCATTATCTCGACCGACATTTCCATATATTTTTATATATGGAAGATCGTGTATATTGAGAAAATCACGATCATTGAGAGAACCAGTATGCGTGGTGCGGTCCGGAATGCCGGTGGAAATAGTATACGGGTACAGTTGACCCGTCGCCCAATACCATAGTTGCAGAACTGGTACCTCATCTTGCATATAAACGTTTAGAGTAAATTGTTGCCAGAGCGTACATTCGCCGATGCCGGCACACCTGGTTGGCGCGGTATTTGTATTCAATTGCACCGAGAATGATTCGGGAACTGTAACGCTGCCGGGATACGTACTCTCTACGGATGTCACGTTGCTCATTGAAGGGAAAGAGCCGACGGCTTGCGAAATAAATCCCGCTGGAGCTTGCAGGTACCACCCCGTGCCATTGCCGACTTGCTTTTGTGCAGACACGCTAGTCCTGGATGCCGGCAGTTTATTTTCCGGGTAATTGTAGCCGCAGAGATAAGGATCGGCGTCTTCCCATTTGACGCTTGGATAGGTGACTTTATAGCACCACGCACCAGGCAGTGGTGTGTTAGCCATCTGCTGTCCCCAGGCGTCGAGAGCCGGGTCCAGTGCGCTACCCATTTCATCAGTATTTGGACCGGCCGTAGTTTGGCCCGGTCTTGCCTTTGGCGGGCTTTCCGCCGGTTGCTGCTGCGCAAATGTAGCCGAGGCGCAGGCAATACCGATCACCCCCGCCAAGAGCAGGGACGTCCATTTCGTATTCATATGAATTCCTCCTAATATAGTTTAAATATGTCAATATATTAATCGCAAAATCGTATCGTACTTAACTAATGTCGCTTATGGATTTTCTGAAATAATAACGGCTATGATGAATCAGCTAAGCCGCCGCTGCGATTAGGCAAGACAACTTAGCATATACATCTCAGAGTTGCAATACCCGCCGTCAGCCTAGGGCATTTCATTTTTAGGTTGAAACGGTGGTTTCTTTTATCGGTGCGGACTGTTTCACCTTGAGGCATGGATTCCTGTGACAAGCACAGGAATGACGGCAATATGGCTTTTGACACCAGCCTAAATATTCCTGCCTGCAAGACGATGAAGTTTCAGGCGAAGAACCCTCTCTGTGGATAGCAGCCGGCGATTAGGTGACTGTACCCATATAGCGCTTCAGCGCCGCTGGGCCTGTATCCGAGAGCAGCTTGCGGGCCGGCCCTCGCGCTGTGACCGCGCCGTTTTCCAGGAAAAACAGCATGGCGTCCAAATGGAGTGCATCTTCCGGGTGATGCGTGACCATCAAAATGGTCATCGACATTTCCTGGTGTAGCGCCTTCACGAGATCGAGCATCTGGTTTCGCAACGCGGGGCCGAGCGAAGCGAAGGCTTCGTCGAGCAACAAAACCGGGCGGTTGCGGACGAGCGCGCGGGCGATGGCTACGCGCTGCCTTTCGCCGCCTGAGAGCGCTTCCGGTTTGCGCTTTTCCTTGCCGGTAAGGCCGACGCGGGCGATGGCGCTGTTTACCGCGGCGCGGTCGGCATCGGTCAGTTTCAGCTTGGGCGAGCGTCCAAGCGCAACATTAGTCTCGACATCGAGATGGGCGAAAAGATTGTTGTCCTGAAACACCATGGAAACCGGGCGCTCCTCCGGCGCAATGCGCGTGACATCGACGCCATTGATGAGAATTTCGCCCGATTGCGGCGTCTCGAAGCCGGCGATCAGATTGAGCAGCGTGGATTTGCCGGAGCCGCTTGGGCCGATAATGGCGGCGATACGGGCGGGCGGCACGGTCAGGTCGAAATGCATTCGCATCTCGCCGTAGTTGAAGCGGACGTCTTTCAGCGCGACTTCCGCTCCTTTCCTCCTGCCGCTCATTGCATGCTTTCCTTGCGTGATCCACGGTCGGCCAGAATCATCAGCCCGAGGCTCAAAACGCCTAGAATCAGCGCCAGCCCTGCCGCATCCAATGTGCGGTAGCTGCTCATGCGCTGCAACAGGAGATAGGGCAAGGTCTGCACATCCTCGCTGCCGAAAAGCGCGATGGTGCCGAGATCGCCGAGCGACAGGGCCATCGCGAAGGCGAAGGCGACGCCCAATGGGCGGCGGAGCACCGGCCAGCGGATCAGCGCCAAGCGCGTCCAGCCGGAAATGCCCAGCTGGGCGCAAAGCCTGTCATGCCGCGCGCTTGTCGTGTCCCATACCGGGCGCAGAAGCCGCACGGCGAAGGGCATGGCCATGGCGGCGTTGACGGTTATCACCATCGGGGCCGCGAAAACGAACGGATCGGCGAAATGGCGAAGCCAGATGAACCATCCCGCGCCGATGACGATGGGCGGCACGACCAGGATAAGGCTGGCGCCGGTGTCTAGCGCGCGTTCGAAGAGGGGGTGTTTTTTGGCTGCCGCCACCGCCTGACGCGCGGCGACAAGGGCGAGGGAAAGAATGACGGAAAGGAGCGCCGCCGCGCCGCCTAGCGCAAGGCTTGTCGCAATCGCCCGCCATACCGAACGGTCGCTAAACAACCTAGCGAAATCGGCGGAAAGCCCGGAGACCACCATGCCCGCAATCGGCAAGGCGACGAACAGGAAGGCGAGGAGGATGAGGGTGAGATCGGCGAGTTTCTCGCCAACCCTGAGCTTTTCATAACGCCTTGTGGTGACGGCGAGTGAGAAGCCTTCCTCGGTGGGCCTGCCGGTGAGGCGAAAAGCTGAGAGAATAGCGAGGGTGAGGGCGAGTTGCGTGAGCGTCAGGGCCACTGCCTGGCCGATATCGAAATCGAAATGAAGCGACTGATAGACCGCCACTTCCAGCGTCGTCGCGCGGGGACCGCCGCCCAGTGTCAGCACGATGGTGAACGAGGTGACGCAGAGCATGAAGATGAGGCCCATGATGCCGGGCAGATTGCGGGCCATGGCCGGCCATTCGATGAGGCGAAAGCGCGCTCCGTTTCCCATGCCGAGTTGCGCTGAAAGTTTCCAGTAATCGGCAGGAATAGAATCGAGCCCGGCCAAAAGGAGGCGCACCGCGAGAGGGAGATTGAAAAAAACATGCGCCAGGAGGATGCCGGTCAGGCCGTAAATATCGGGGAGGCCATAGCCGAAATATTGCGAGATATGGGCGATAAGACCCGCGCGCCCGTAGATGCTGGTTATGCCGAACACGGCGACGAGGGCAGGCAGGGCGAGGGGGAGAGCGAAGAGCCGCAGGACGAAAGCGCGGCCCATGAAATGTTGATGCGCATGGAGGGCGCGGGCTACGGGAATGGCAAGCCCGACCGAAAGCGCCGTCGAAAGCAGCGCCTGCCAGAGCGTGAAACGCGCCACCCGCCAGAGATAGGGGTTGAATGCGGCAAGGGTATCGCCCGTTTCGCGGGAGGCTTCGAAGGCGAGCGAGAACAGCGCGCCCCCGGCGAGGAGGGCGAGGAAAGCGAGGGCGAGGGCGCCGGCGAGGGGTTTGGGGTGTGCTAACGGCATGTGTCGCGGGGCACTTCACCCCCCTCTGCCTTGCCAGGCATCTCCCCCTCAAGGGGGGAGATTGGCTGACGAGAACCATGCCGTTCACCTTTCAGCTTCTGCGATTGGTGGCGAGCGCTCTGAAGGCGTAATCTCCCCCCTTGAGGGGGAGATGCCCGGCAGGGCAGAGGGGGGTGAGAACCAGATACCCCCGCCGCCATCACTTACTCATCGCCGCGAGCCACTCATCGATCCACGCCTTGCGGTTCTTCGCCACTTCATCGGACGGCAACAGCAGCGTCTTCGCGGGCTTCACCAGCGTATCGAAAGCGGGATCGAGCGGCTCAGACGTTTTGCCGGCAGGGAACATCCAGTTGGTTTCGGGAATGACATCCTGAAAGCCGGGGCCTGTCATGAACTGCAGGAACTTCGCCGATA
Source organism: Paramesorhizobium leguminum (assembly GCF_003217235.1). Lineage (GTDB taxonomy): Bacteria > Pseudomonadota > Alphaproteobacteria > Rhizobiales > Rhizobiaceae > Paramesorhizobium > Paramesorhizobium leguminum. The sequence goes on from NZ_QJTF01000006.1 coordinate 7,611, forward strand.
GCGGATTTTTCGCGCCTTTTTGCGTCTTGGCCGCGAGTTCGATCTGCAGATAGTTCCCCTCGGGGAAGGCCAGCGCCTTATAGCGGGTCTCCTTGTCGGTGATGATGTGATAGGCGGGCGAGGTGGTGTAGGAAAGCACCATTGGCGCTTCTCCCTTGGTGAACAGGCCGTAGGCCTCCGACCAGCCGGGCGTAACCGTGAGTACGCGGTTTTTCAGCTTGCCCCAAGCACTTGCTGCGCCGTCGCCATAGATCGACTTGACCCAGAGCAGCAGGCCCAGACCCGGCGTCGAGGTGCGCGGGTCCTCGATGACGATTTTCTGCGTGGGATCGCCTTCGACCAGTTCCTTCATGCTTATAGGCGGATTGGGGAGTGTCTTCGAGTCATAGACGACGGCGAAATAGCCATAGTCGTAGGGAACGAAGGTATCGTCCTCATAGCCACCGGGAACGCTTATGTTCGCGGTGTCGATGCCGTGCGGGGCGAAGAGGCCGCTTTCTTTCGCCTCGGTCGTCAGGTTGGTGTCGAGGCCCAGCACGATATCCGCCTTCGAGTCCGGGCCTTCCAGCCTGAGGCGGTTGAGCAACGCGACACCATCCGCCGCGGAAACCCAATTAACAGTGCAGTTGCATGTCTTCTCGAAATTCGCCTGCACCTTGGGGCCGGGGCCCCAGTCGGCGGTGAAGCTGTCATAGGTGTAGATGGTGAGCGTGTCCTTCGCCGCAGCCGGCGCGGCGAGGCCGAGCAGCAGGGCGGCGGTGAGGGCGAGGCGGTTCAAGAATTTCATCGGCCTTTTCTTTCGCATGACTGTTGTGCGTCCTTCGAGGCTCCGCTTCGCTCCGCGCCTCAGGATGAGGAGTGTCGCGATTTGCATCAGTATAGTATCATCATACATTAAAACCGATGCTCAACTCGACCCAACTGCAATGCACAGCATTCCTCATCCTGAGGTGCGGAGCGAAGCGGAGCCTCGAAGGACGCACGAGTACATTGCAGCCGCCCCCTTTCGTCCTCCGCGCGGCACATGATAAGAGCCGGAAATGAGCAAATTTCTCATTCTTCTTGGCGGCCATCTGACGGTAACGGACAGGCTCAAGCGCCAGATCGCCGGCGCGCGGGTTCTGGCTGCCGATAGTGGCATTCGCCATGCCGCTTCTCTCGGTGTCGAACCTGAACTGTGGCTGGGGGATTTCGATTCGACGTCGCCAGCGCTTTCGAGGCGCTACAAACATGTGCCGCGCCGCACTTTTCCTGCCTATAAGGATATGACGGACGGCGAATTGGCGCTCAATGAGGCGTTCGTGCTTGGCGCCACCAGCGTCATCCTATGCGGCGCGTTCGGGGGGGAGCGCACCGATCACACCATGCTGCACCTCACCATGGCGACGGCGCAGGCGGAAAAAGGCCACGACATTTTTCTTTCCAGCGGCGTGGAAGAGGCGTGGCCGATTCTGCCCGGAAGTTACGCGCCCGACCTGCCCGACGGGACGCTTTTCAGCCTTATCGGCTTCACGGAGCTTGACGGCCTGACTATCAAAAACGCTGAATGGCCGTTAGACAATGTGAAGGCGCCATTCGGATCATCTCTTACGGTTTCCAACGTGGCGCGGGGAACCTTGGGGCTTCGCTTGCGTTCCGGATGCGGTGTCCTGATCGCCACTTTGGAGGAATAAAAAGCGGCCTATTGTCAATTTCACAGGATGATGGCACTTTGTTTCGCCGCATTGGGGACGCAACGTTGGCCGGATTTGATTCTTGAACGGGAGAGATCTCCATGAATAAACGTCTATCGATGATCATCGTCAGCGGGCTGCTCGCCCTGTCCACCGCCGCTTGCACCACCGCCGACCAGCGTACCGCCGGTTATGGCATAGGCGGCGCTGCTCTCGGCGGCTTAGCCGGTGGCGCTCTTGGCGGCAAGCGTGGTGCACTGGGAGGTGCAGCGCTGGGTGGCCTGGCAGGCGTACTCGTTGGCGCGTCCCAGTCGCGCCAGGGCATGTGCATTTATCGCGATCCCTATGGCCGCCAGTACGAAGCGCAGTGCCAGTAATATTGGTCCAGACGGATTTCGGACAGGCCGGGGAAACCCGGCCTGTTTCGTTATGAGCGTTGCACAGCATTTGACACGCGCGCCATTCTCACGGACAAGCGCGTTCAATCTCTTTGCAGCAACAGTACCGACCAGAGTTCCATGGCTCCTCCGCTTCTCCGTCTCGACCAGATAAAACTCACCTTTGGCGGTACGCCGCTGCTGGAGGATGCCGCGCTTTCGGTAAGCGAAGGCGAGCGAATCGCGCTGGTGGGACGTAATGGTTCCGGCAAGTCGACCTTGCTGAAAATAGCGGCAGGCTTTGTCGAGCCGACATCGGGCGAGGTGTTTCGTCATCCGGGCGCGACGATCCGCTATCTCGCGCAATCGCCGGATATGGACGGCTTCGCCAACGTGCGTGACTATGTGGAAGCCGGGCTCGGACCTTCCGACGATCCTTATCGCGTCACCTATCTGCTTGAGCACCTGGGGCTCACGGGCGAGGAAAAGCCGGGTCAGCTTTCCGGCGGTGAGGCGAGGCGCGCCGCACTTGCGCGTGTGATCGCGCCGCAGCCGGATATTCTGCTTCTCGACGAGCCGGCCAACCATCTCGATCTCACCACCATCGAGTGGCTTGAGGATGAGTTGCGCCAGATCCGCTCCAGCCTCGTGGTCATCTCGCACGATCGCCGGTTTCTTGAAAATGTCAGCCGCTCGACCATCTGGCTCGACCGGGGCGTGACGCGCCGGCTGGAACAGGGCTTCGGCCAGTTCGAGGAATGGCGCGACAAGATATTGGAGGAAGAGGAGCGCGACTTGCACAAGCTCGGCCGCCAGATCGTGCGCGAGGAGCATTGGTTGCGCTATGGCGTGACCGCGCGGCGCAAGCGCAACATGCGCCGCCTGGGCGAATTGCATTCGATGCGCAACGAGTTCCGTACGCATCGCCGCGCGCAAGGCAGCGCTGTGCTTCAAGCGAGCGACAGTCGCGAATCGGGCAAGCTTGTCATCGAGGCGAAGGGGTTGAGCAAATCCTATGACGGGCGCGACCTGGTGAAGGATTTCTCCGCCCGGATCATGCGCGGCGATCGTATAGGCCTGGTCGGACCCAATGGCGCAGGCAAGACCACGCTTCTGTCCATGCTGACCGGCGCGCTTGCTCCCGACGGGGGCAGCTTGCGGCTTGGCGTCAATCTTGAAATGGCCGTGCTGGACCAGAAGCGCGACAGCCTCGATCCGACGGAAACGTTGGCGCATTATCTGACCGATGGGCGAGGGGAGAATGTTATCGTCAATGGTGAGCAGCGCCATGTCGTCTCCTATATGAAGGACTTCCTGTTCCAGCCGGAACAGGCGCGTACGCCGATCCGCGAATTGTCCGGCGGCGAGAAGGCGCGGCTGATGCTCGCCCGCGTGCTGGCGCGCCCGGCCAATCTCTTGATCCTCGACGAGCCGACCAATGATCTCGACATGGAAACGCTCGATCTCCTGCAGGAGCTGGTGACGGGCTTTGCCGGAACCGTCATCCTTGTAAGCCACGACCGCGATTTCCTCGACCGCACGGTGACGTCGGTGATCGCGCCGGAGGGCGAGGGGCGCTGGCTCGAATATGCCGGCGGCTATGCCGACATGATGGCGCAGCGGCGCGAGGCGGCGCTGATGAAACGCGAGGCCAAGGTTTCAGGCTCCCGCAATCAGCCCCAAGCGGTTTCATCCGAGCCCAGGCGCGAGGAAAAGCGCAAGCTTTCCTACAAGCAGAAATTCGCGCTGGAGACGTTGCCGGGCAAGCTGGAGGTGGTTGCCGCCGAGATTGCCGGGCTGGAAGTGAAGCTCGCCGACCCGCAGCTTTATGCGAAAAATCCCGATCTTTTTGCCAAGACCGCAGCGGAACTGGATAAAAAACGGGAGGCGCAGGCGGCCATGGAAGAGGAATGGCTGGAGCTTGAGATGCTGCGGGAGGAGATGGGGGAGTAGGGATTTTCGCCAGCGGTTTTTAGATTGAAACGCTGGTGGAGCACTTCACCCCCCTCTGTCCTGCCGGACATCTCCCCCTCAAGGGGGGAGATTGGCCGACACGAATTCCGGTATTCATTCGGCAACCTTTGCGATTGGTGCCAAGCTTCCATGAAGGCCAATCTCCCCCCTTGAGGGGGAGATGCCCGGCAGGGCAGAGGGGGGTATGCTTCGCGCCAACGTGTCTATCGGAAGCGCCACTCACCCCATCCCAAGTGCATCCTTATAAAGCTGGATCATCGCTTCTTCTTCCTGGCGCTCCTGCTCTTCCTTCTTGCGCAGGCGGATGATGGTGCGCACGGCCTTGGCATCGAAGCCGGTGCCCTTGAGTTCGGCGTAAACATCCTTGATGTCGTCGGAAATCGTCTTTTTTTCTTCCTCAAGCCGTTCAATGCGCTCGATGAAAGCGCGCAACTGTCCAACGGCTACCGTCTGTGCGGTGTTGCTTGTAATGTCGTCCATGAATTCGTTCTCCAGATAATGTGGGGGATTTGAATAAGTCGATGCCCGACGCAGTGCGGCGGGTCAAGACCGCGATGCGCGTCATTCGCAGCCTATATTGTCAGCGATATGGTTTATAATCAGTGAGACGGCTTATGAGAGAGCGCTTCCGGCGCTCCCGTCTGATGTGCCGCTCGCCATTCTTCATAGGGGATGCCGTAAACGATCTCGCGCGCTTCGTCCTTGGTCAAATCAACGCCGGCCGCGCCGGCTGCATCCCTGTACCAGTTAGCGAGGCAGTTGCGGCAGAAGCCGGCCAGGTTCATGAGATCGATATTCTGGACATCATCGCGCTTGCGCAGATGCTCGACCAGCGCGCGAAAGGCTGCCGCCTCGAATTCGATGCGTCGCTGCTCTTCAAGCTCAATCATGCCGGTTCTCCTGCCATTCAATTACCGATTTCCCATGCGAGCAGGCGGTTTGCAACACTTGTCCAAAAAGTCTGCAACTTTTTGGGATCATACCGTTTTCAAGACGTATGATCTTATCCAAAAAGTCTGCAACTTTTTGGGATCATACTCTGGTATCCTGATTGGCGCGTTGACATCATTCGCGAAACTGCGGAAAAGAGGGCAACCAAAAACATGGGATTTTCAAACGTGGCAGGCTCGCGAATGCGCGCTCAACACCTCACGGCCTTTTTCGGCGCTCTTGCTTTGGGCATGATGCTCATGGGAACGGAGGCGCGCGCCGATTTTCGCGTTTGCAATGCGACGCAGAATCTCGTCGGCGTGGCGATAGGATACCGCGCCAAGACAGGATGGATCACCGAAGGCTGGTGGCATATCAACGGTTCCAGCTGCAAGACGCTGATCGAAGGGCCGCTCTCCCAGCGCTATTATTATCTCTATGCCGAGGATGCCGAGGGTGGGGGGCGCTGGGCCGGGCCGGTCAACATGTGCGTCGCTGACAAGGAGTTCAAGGTCTCTGGGGTCAACGACTGCTTTGCGCGCGGTTTCCAGCGCGCCGGCTTTCAGGAATACGATACGGGAGAGCAATCGAGCTGGATGGTCCAGCTGACAGATGAGGCGCCTCCAGAAAATCCGACAGTGACAGGAACTAATAATCCATGAGACGCAGCCGCAAGGTCAAAATTCTCGCAACGCTTGGACCGGCCTCGTCTGAGGAAGCGATGATCCGTAAGCTCTTCGAGGCCGGCGCGGATGTGTTCCGCATCAATATGAGCCATACCGACCATGATACGATGCGCGCGCTGGTACGCCGTATCCGCAATGTGGAGCGTGAAATGGGCCGGCCTATCGGTATTCTCGCCGATTTGCAGGGGCCGAAGCTGCGGGTCGGCAAGTTCAAAGACAGCAAGGTCAGCCTGACGCCCGGCGAGATTTTCACGCTCGACAATCAGGATGTGCCTGGCGATAACACCCGCGTTTTCCTGCCGCATCCGGAAATTCTGCAGTCGGTCGAGCCTGGGCATCGCCTCTTGATCGATGACGGGCGTCTGACGCTCATTGCCGAAGAGGTCGATGGTAAGTCGATTCGCTGCCGCGTCGTTTCCGGCACGGGAATTTCCGATCGCAAGGGTGTCAGCCTGCCCGATACGACGCTTAGCGTGAGCGCGCTGACTGAAAAGGACCACAAGGACCTGGACGCGGTGCTCAAGGAAGAGATCGACTGGGTGGCGCTCTCCTTTATCCAGCGGCCGGAAGATCTGGCGGAGGTGCGCAAGATCGCGCGCGGGCGTGTCGGGCTCATGTCCAAGATCGAAAAGCCGCAGGCAGTCACCCGCTTGGATGAAATCATCGAGCTGTCGGACGCGCTGATGGTGGCGCGTGGCGATTTGGGTGTGGAAATGCCGCTGGAAGCCGTCCCCGGCATCCAGAAGCAGATCACGCGCGCAGCGCGGCGCGCCGGCAAGCCGGTTGTCGTCGCCACGCAGATGCTCGAATCGATGATTACGGCGCCGGTGCCGACCCGCGCGGAGGTGTCGGACGTTGCCACCGCCGTGTTCGAGGGCGCGGATGCGATCATGCTTTCAGCCGAATCGGCGGCGGGTGATTATCCCGTCGAGGCAGTGGCCACCATGGCGCGCATTGCGGAAAAGGTGGAGTGCGACCCGACTTATCCTGGCATCATCCATGCACAACGCTCTGAGCCAGAGGCGACCGGCGCCGACGCGATTTCGCTGGCGGCACGCCAGATCGCGGAAACGCTCCGCCTTTCGGCGATCATCACCTATACCGCGTCGGGCACCACCGGCCTGCGGGCGGCGCGCGAGCGGCCACAGACGCCGATCATCACGCTTTCACCCGTCGTCGAGACGGCGCGTCGGCTTTCCATCGTATGGGGGCTGCATTGCGTCGTCACCGAGGACGCGCGCGATCTGGACGACATGGTCGACCGCGCCTGCAATATCGCCTTCCGCGAAGGTTTTGCCAAACCGGGTGACCGGGTGATTGTCACGGCTGGCGTACCGCTGCGTACGCCGGGGTCCACCAACATGCTACGCATTGCGTATATCGGCGCGGATGGGCTGACGGGGATTTGATTCTTTAGGCGGGCGGTTCTCCCTCCCCCTTGCGGGGAGGGTGGCCCGAAGGGCCGGGTGGGGGTGGTGCAGATTGAGCGCAGCCATCACCACCCCCATCTGCCCGCTCCGCGGGGTTCGTCGCTGGAAAAGCCAAATCGTTGGCTTTTCCTCGGCCTACGGCCGTACGCTCCTCAATCCCCGCAAGGGGGAAGGAAGGCGCCCAACCGGTCGGGCAGAGCATAGCGCGCCCAGCGTTTCCCTCAAGTACGCGTATCAGTCAGCTCATCCGTGATCTCGCCCGCTTCCTTCTGCGCATCACGCAGCATCGGGTAGGCTTCGAGCGCGCGTTCATAGGCGCGTAGCGCCAATTCCTTGCTGCCCGTTTCTCTCAGAATCGCGCCCATGCCTGTCAGCGCCGCGAAATGGCGCGGTTCCAGGCGGAGTGTGCGGTCTATGTCGCGCATGGCGCCGGTATAATCATTCATCAAAAAGAACAGCGTGGCGCGGCGATTCCAGCCTTCGGCGTAGTCGGGCTTGAGGGTGGTAACCTCATCGAGGAAATCGAGCGCGACCGGATATTTCTTATCTGCCATGGCATTGCCGGCCCATCCCATCATCAAGTCGATGGTGGCGCTGCCCGACTGGTTCCATAGGCCATAAATCTTGCCGGCGATATTCTTCGCCTTGGCTTCGTCGCTCTCTTTGCGCAATTCGCCGAAAAGACGATCGAGATCGGCACGGCGCTGCTGCGCTTCAGTCATTCCGTCGGGCAGTTTTTCCGGAGAGGGGGCCGCGCCAGGGTTTTGCTCCTGCGCTATTGCCGTATTTTCCCCGGCTAACAAAGCCGCGGGAAAGATAGATAGAGCGAGCATGGCAAAAACGTTCCGCATGCGCGCGATGGTAACCGCACGCAGCGAAACGTCAAATGCGAATTTCAGTGAAACGCTTTTTGTGAAGCGGACAAGCAACCGCTTCAGCATAATCAACTCAGCCCTGGCGCGCCTTGAAGCGCGGCGCGGTCTTGTTGATGATGTAAATGCGGCCCTTGCGGCGAACCATGCGGTTGTCGCGATGACGGCCCTTGAGCGCTTTGAGCGAGTTCTTGATCTTCATGTCAGTCACCGGTCTGGTTGGCCCGTCGCCGGGCATCGATGAAGGCATACCCTAGGGCATACCGTAAATGGGTTGGCGCGACATAGCCAAGGATAGGGGCCATTGTCAACTCCCGCGGACGCATTTTGCAGCCAGGCGAGACGCTAAAAAGTCCCGCTAACCGACTCTATTTCTTGCGTTTAAGCTTGGTAACATGGCCCATCTTGCGGCCGGGCCGCGCCTCCGCCTTGCCATAAAGATGCAGCACCGCCTGGGGTTCGCGCAGAATCTCCGGCACACGGGCGATATCGTTGCCGATGAGGTTCTCCATCACGCAATCGCTGTGCCTGATGGGGTCACCCAGCGGGAGACCGGCAATGGCGCGGATATGCTGCTCGAACTGCGATATGGCGCAGGCGGCCTCCGTCCAGTGGCCGGAATTGTGCACACGGGGCGCGAATTCATTGGCAAGCAGCGAGCCGTCCGCCAGAACGAAGAATTCCAGACCCATCACGCCGACATAATCGAGGGCATGCATGAGTTTTTCCGCCGCCTCGCGGGCCATATCGGCAGTCGCCGGCGTAATGGCCGCCGGCACGGTGGAGGTGGCGAGAATGCCATTGGAATGCACGTTTTCGGCGATGTCGTAGACTTGCGACTCGCCTTCACGATCCCGCGCGGCGATGACCGAGACCTCGCGCTCGAACGCGACGAAGCCTTCCAGAATGGCGGGCGTATTGCCGATTGCGTCAAGCGCTGCCGCCAGATCGTCGCTGCCATCGCCCTTGAGCCGCACCTGCCCCTTGCCGTCATAGCCGAGGCGTCGCGTTTTCAGGATGGCGGGGCCGCCGATAGCTGCCAGACCGGCGGCGAGGCTTCGCGTATCGTTCACCAGATACCAGGGCGCTGTCGCTATGTCGCAATCGTTGAGAAATGCCTTTTCCCGGAAGCGGTCCTGCGAGATTTCAAGCGCGATTGGAGGCGGATAGACAGGTTTTTTCTCCGCGAGTTCCAGCGCGGCTTCGACGGGGACGTTCTCGAATTCATAGGTGATGACGTTGCAGGAGCGAGCGAGTTCAGCCAGCGCATCCGTGTCGTCATAAGGCGCGACAATCTGCCGGTTAGCCACTTGTGCGGCGGGGCAATCGGCTTGCGGCTCCAGAATGACGGTGCGGAAGCCTAGCTTCGCGGCGGCCATTGCCAGCATCCTGCCCAACTGGCCACCGCCGATGATGCCGATCGTCGATCCGGGCTGCAGCATGATCACGCCTCGTCCGACGGGCGCTCGGCGACACCAGCGCTTTGCTTTTCCCGCCACGCGTCGAGCCGTTCAGCGAGAGATTCGTCCGATAGCGCCAGCACGGCAGCTGCGAGCAGCGCGGCGTTGACCGCGCCGGAACGGCCGATGGCGAGCGTTCCTACGGGAATGCCTGCCGGCATCTGAACGATGGAGAGCAGTGAATCCTGTCCCGAGAGCGCTTTCGATTCCACCGGCACGCCGAAAACGGGCAGTGATGTCATCGAGGCGGCCATGCCCGGCAGATGCGCGGCGCCGCCGGCCCCGGCGATGATCACCTTGAAGCCGTCGGCCTTGGCGCCCTTGGCGAAGGCCACGAGACGGTCCGGCGTGCGATGGGCGGAAACGATGCGGGCATCGTAGGCGATGCCCAGCGCGTCGAGCGTCTCGGCGGCATGGCGCATCGTCGGCCAGTCGGACTGGCTGCCCATGATGATCGCAACATCACCTCGCTTTTCGGTGGCCCGTGTTTCAGCCATCGCCGGTTTCCTTCATGGTTTGAAAGGGCAAATACTCGGTTTGAACGGGCAAGTACGCGAAAAGCAACAGCCCTGCAAGGCAAGGCGCCGATAGCCTTGCTTTAGCAACATGATCTTATCCAAAAGGCCTGCATTTTTCTGGAATCATGCTTTAGGCGATAATATCCGGGATGACCCGGTCTTCCAATTCCAGAAGCTTGTCCTTGATCGCCAGTTTCTTCTTCTTCATGCGCTGGATGCGCAACTGGTCGCAGCCCACCTCAATCATGGCATTGATGGCGGCGTCGAAATCAGCATGTTCCTGCTTCAGACGCGCGACAGCCAGCCGTATATCTGCCTGTTCCTGATCGGACATCCGGTTCGTCCCGTTTCTGATTATTTGCTTGGATCTCATTGGTCCCCGGCGCAGCCCATAGCACATTTTTGCATGAGGGAAAATGCTACTATTCCGTATTCGACACCGCGTTCAAGTCGTGGCAGACTGTCATCGCTCTGTCACGAAGTCTTCAGGCGGAGGCTGTTTCCGGTTCCCGCATAGTTGATACCGGCGCGCCGCGGAAACGGCGGAAAAATGCCTGATTACCTTCCGAGCATTGCGTTTGTGCAGCCGGTTTTAGAAGCATGATCCCGAAAAGGCGCAAGCTGTTCGGATGAGGTCGTGCGGCTAAAAGCAGGAGGCTGCTTCATCACCCCGATCGACGCATATCCGGTCGGTTTTATGAGCCTTTTTAAGGACAACAACCCGAAGGAGAACCAATCATGGCCATTGAGATCCATCTTGCAACGCTGGAGAAGAAGCACGGCGCCCTCGAAAGAGAGATAGACGAGGCGATGGCCTGCCCGGCAATGGATAATCTCCATATCGCCGGTCTCAAGCGCAAGAAACTGCTGCTCAAGGACCAGATTGAAAAACTGAAGACGCAGGTCACCCGCCATTGAGTAAAAATTGAGGGAGAGGCGCTTGCAACGAGAGCAGGCGCCTCGACGCTTTTGTTTTAGGATTGTCGACGCGGGCAGGATGACACACATTGTTCTGCCGTCATTCTCGGGCTTGTCCCGAGAATCTGCCATAAGAAAAAGATAAGCGATTACCGTCCTGACAGATCAGGCCACGGTAGATTCTCGGGACAAGCCCGAGAATGACGGCCGGTGGAAGACGCTCCAATTTAGTCTAGCAAACTCTAATTTTGCTCGCCTTCGGCGCGAGGAATGAGTTTCAAGCCTTCCGGGGTCGCGGCGCGTTCGGGGAGGCTTTGAAAGCTGTCCTTCTGTGCTGCCGAAGGCGCCGCGCGTTGCCGTGAGCGGACGAGGGCGTAGGCGGTGATCGAGACATGCGCCAGCGCGGTGACGGCGAACAACGCCGCGGGCCAGAGATATTCCATTGCGGCGGCGGCAACGAGCGGCCCGATCATGGTGCCGAAGCCATAAAGCAACAGCAGGCCGCCTGAAATTTTCACATAATTCTCGGAAGCCGCGAAATCATTGGCATGGGCGACTGCCACCGGATAGAGCGCATAGGCGAGGCCGCCATAGAGCGCGGTCATCACCAGGATGACGATGGCGTTGGTGGGGGCGATGAGGAATATGGCGAGCCCGACCAGGGAGGATGCGCCGGCGACGCTTGCGAGCACGAAACGCCTGTCTATTTTGTCGGAGAAGCGTCCGACGGGGATCTGCGTCAGCGCACCGGCGAGAATGGTGAAGCTGACCATCAGGGCGATCATAGTGGTGTCGATCCCTGAACCCGCGCCATAGACGGCGCCGAGCGTGCCCCACGCGCCATTGGCGATGCCTATCAGGATGCAGCTTATGAAGGCGACGGGTGAATTCCTGTAAAGCGCCTTCAGGTCTAGCTGCACTTCGCTGAGCGGTTTCGGGCTGCTGGCGGTGGATATGGCGGTGGGAATCAGCGCCAGGCAGAGAAAGATGCCGGTTACCATGAAGAGGCCGTCGTTGCGCACGTCTCCGGCGGCGACGATCATCTGGCCGCTCATCACCGCGCCGTAGTTCACCATCATGTAGAGGCCGAAAATCTGACCGCGGGTTTCGTTGGTGGCGCGCTCGTTCAACCAGCTTTCGATGACCATGAACGCGCCCGCCATGGAGAAGCCGGTGAAAGCGCGTAGAATAATCCACACCGTCGAATCGATAAAAAGGCCGGTCATGAGTGCGATGATCGCGGCGGAGGAGGCGAAAAAGCCGAAGGCACGGACATGACCGACACGGCGAACGAGCCGTGGCGCGAGCAGGCAGCCGGCAATGAAACCGCCCGCCCAGGCGGTGCCAAGAAGACCGAGAGAGGAGATGGCGAAGCCCGCGTCACCACCGCGCAAGGGCAGGAGAAGGCCGTGAAGGCCTGACCCAGCCAGAAGAAATGCCGTGCCGCAAAGAAGCGCGAATATCTGGACGAAAGAACGGAACAAAACGACCCCCGAATCAAGAGCAAGCCCAGGAAAAGTGCGAAGCGGTTTTCCGTCCGGGCTTGCGTAAACAAAGATTTCCATCGAGGGAAGAGAGCCCCCATGGCCGAATAATGGCGAAAGATGAAAATGGTTGCGCAGGTGGTATTCAAGCGAGGCATATTTGGCGGAATCGGCTCGCGCCTTCCCTCCCCCTTGCGGGGAGGGTGACCCGTAGGGTCGGGTGGGGGTGGTTACGCCTACACCACGGTCTCCTGCAAAAGCGCAAACGTCACCACCCCCATCCGCCCGCTGACGCGGGCACCTTCCCCGCAAGGGGGAAGGAGAGGGAGTAACCTCACCGAAACAACGCTTCCGCCGCCGCCTTGCTGGCGTCCTTCTTGTCCCTGTCGGCCTCCAGCCGTTCTATTTCCGCGCGAAGGGCGGTGATGCGTTCATCCAGTTCCGCTACCGACAAGAGCGAAAGGTCCTGTCCGATTTCGTGAATCGTCTTCCTCACCGGCTGTTCGTCGTCGAAAAGCGCCATGTCGTTCTCCTCTCAGCGTTCCTCCCCGCCGCCCATTGCCACATAGAAGCCAAAGGATACATTCCAATGAGCGAGAGATGCAAACACTTCGACAAGGAGCGATCCCTATGGCTCTCAACATACCTTCCCGGATGACGGCGATCGAGATCGCCGAGCCCGGCGGGCCGCATGCGCTGAAATCGGTGAAACGCACCGTGCCGAACCCTGGCCTGACTGAAATTCTGGTGCATGTGCGGGCGGCGGGCATAAACCGCCCGGATATACTGCAAAGGCAGGGATATTATCCGCCTCCATCAGGCGCATCGGATATTCCTGGGTTGGAAATCGCCGGGGAGGTGGCTGCGGTGGGAGGCGAGGTCAAGCGCTTCAAGGTCGGCGATCAGGTGATGGCGCTCGTCGCCGGCGGCGGCTATGCGGAATTCGCCGTGGTGGATGAAAGCAACGCCCTGCCACTTCCCGCCGGCTATGGCTATGTCGAATCGGCGGCCATTCCGGAGACGTTCTTCACCGTCTGGCACAATGTCTTCGAACGTGGCGGACTGAAAGCCGGCGAGACGCTTCTGGTACACGGCGGTTCTTCCGGCATCGGCACGACGGCGATCCAGCTTGCCAGCGCCTTCGGTGCCTATGTCATCACGACGGCAGGATCAGCGGAAAAATGCGAGGCCTGTCTTCGGCTCGGCGCCGACAGGGCGATCAATTACCGCGCGGAAGATTTCGTCAAGATCGTCGAAGAGGCGACGAACGGGAAGGGCGCGAACGTCATTCTCGACATGGTCGGCGGCGATTATATCGAGCGCAATTACGATGCGGCGGCGATGGATGGGCGCATCGTGCAGATAGCCTTTCTCAATGGCGCGAAAGCTACGGTCAATTTTTCCAAGCTGATGACCAAGCGGCTGACCCATACCGGCTCGACGCTGCGGTCGCGTTCGGTGGAATTCAAGGCGGGAATTGCGCGTGAGCTGGAGGCCAAGGTCTGGCCGCTTCTGGCGGAAAGGCGGGTTGCGCCTGTCATGGATATGATCTTCCCGCTACGCGATGCCTGGCGGGCGCATGAGCGGATGGAGGAAGGGCGGCACATCGGCAAGATCGTGCTGGATGTGGCGTAAGCCTTTCTTACCCTCCCCCTTGCGGGGAGGGTCGCGATACGCAAGTGAGCGGGGTGGGGGTGGCGACGATTATGCTCGACATTTCACCACCCCCATCCGCCCGCTCCGCGGGCACCTTCCCCGCAAGGGGGAAGGGAGGCTTATTTCTGGACCTTACCAATCGTCCAGAACAACGTCTCGCCGGAGGAATCGTCCACGCCGTCATTGTCCGTCACGGCATAGCCGTTGCCTTCGCTGTCGATGGCGAAGCCTTCGAGCTTGTCGGCGACATAGCCGTTGGTCTTCTTCAGATCGGGCATGAAATCACGCACGAGCGTCTTCTGGACGACAGGCAACTCACCGCCGAGCTTCGCGGGCTTCAACCCGTCCAGCGCGACCCGGTAGAGCTTCTTGTTGACCGCCTTGTCGCCGATCAGATTGTCGCGCTCGACGATATAGAGCTGGCCGTCATGGGCGGTGATTTCGGAAAGGCCGACCCAGCCGGACTCGGTCTTGTCGAGCGGATAGCGGACCGCCGTCCATTCCCCACCCTTGGCCTTCGGCTTGTAGCTGAGGAGCTTGACGGTTCCCTTCGGATCATCAGCCCATTCGCGCTGCACGGCCATCCAGAGCGTCGTGTCGTCGCCTTCGCCGACGCGGGTGATGCCTTCGAGGCCGAAGCGGGTCTGGCCTGCCAGAACTTCCTCAGGCAGGGCGATTTCCTGCTTGATCTCGCCCTTCTTGTTGACCTGCAGAATGGCATGGGGGACGAGCTTCTTGGCATCGCCCTCATTGGCCAGCCAGAAGCCGCCATCGCCATCGGTGGTGATGCCTTCGAGATCGAGCTTCTGCGCCGGATGACCGCCGCGCGTCACGGTCAACGCTTTGGTGATTTCAGCGGGCTGCTTGGTCGCGTCGATGGTGAAGATCGTCGGCGCGGTCGAATAGAAGGAGTCGGATACGGCATAGACCTTGCCCGGCTCCTTTGGATCGGCGACGAGGCCGGAAAGCGCGCCCCAGCCGATCTCCTTGTCAGCAGAGATAATCTGCGGATAGGCCGCTTTGCCGTCTTCCAGCTTGTAGACCATCACATGCGAACGGGCGCCGCCATCTTCCACCAGATCGGATTCGTTGGCGGTGACCAGCAAATCGCGGCCCGGTATCGCAACGAGACCTTCCGGCGCGATGCCGGAGGGCAGGAGCTGGACGAATTCCGGCTCGCCGCCGGTATCCTTGTAGACCGCGACGATGGAGGACCGCTCGGCGGCGACGAAGATGTATTTCACGCCATTGAAGGTCGCGACTTCGATGCCTTCCGGCTCAACACCCTTTTTGCCTGAGCGCTTGTCGGGATAGTGGCCGATCTCGGCGATCTTCCGCTCCAGCGACGAGCCTGATTCGTAGAGCACCTTGCCGTCGCGGCTGAAAATGGTGAAGCCGCGCGAGCCGCCCTTGTAGTCACCCTCATTGGCGACGACGAGGCGGTTGTCATCGAGCCATTTCACCGCATCCGGTTCACGCAGGGCGCCTTTTACGCTGCCATCGAAGGCAAGCGTCCCGTCGGACTTGGTATCGACGCCGTCGAGATCGACGCTGCCGGCGGAGAAATGCGAGACAATTTTGCCGCTCGCCGCATCGAGGATGGCGATGTGGTTGTTTTCCTGAATCGTCACGGCGATTTCGTTCTTGCCATTGAACGAGACGAATTCCGGTTCCGGGTCTTCCGGAGCAATTTCCGAAAGGCCGGTCAGCGCGACGGTTTTGATCCCGGCGCAATCGGGCGCGCCATCCTTCAGCGGCACGATCTTGAGATCGCCGCCCGGCAGTTGCGGCAACTCGCCGTCGTTCAGGTCCTCATCGCGCTCGTTCTCGATCGCCACGGCAAGGAACGCCTTGTCGGGCGAAACCGCGACCGAATCGGGCTGGCCGCCGAGATCGCAGCTGGATTCCACCTTGCGGGTCGCGAGATCGATGACATCGAGACGGCCCGAGGGTTTCGCCTTGCTTTCCGAGGTATTGACGCCCGCGAGCACCTTTCCGCCCACGACGATCACCGAGGTCGGCTCGCCTTCCACCTTGAGGGTACCACCCGGCTTCGGCTGGGCGGGGTCAGTGATGTCGACAAAGCCAATGCCGCCATAGGGGCTGTCGGAATAGACCAGCGTGTTGCCGTCAGGCGAAGCGGCGATGATCTCCGCTGAGGTCGTCGCCTTTTTGTCGGCATCGGCGGGGAGGTTCTTTGCCACCGGAAAAGTAGCGATGCGGTTGAAAATCGGCTCGGCGACCGCTGGAAAAGCGGCGGATGCGGTCAGCGCGGTGAGAAGGGCGAGATAGACGGAACGGCGTTGCATGAGTGAGGCTCCCTGTTATCGGCTCACTCCTCATGCAGCTTCATTTCAGTGCGATGACAGTCTCGTGACGGTTTCATGAAACCCCAAATTCATGCACGGCAAGTTTGTTTCAGCTTTTCTTGCCCCATGCCGAAAAGGTCGCTATATAAGCAGTGATTTCCCGGAAATTTGTGGTTACCCACGGCCCGCGCCCCCGGAGCGGACGAACAAGAGGACTATATCTAATGGCCACCCAGCTTCTTATGCCGAAGGCAACGGCCGTCTGGCTTGTCGACAATACCGCGCTGTCCTTCGACCAGATCGCGAATTTTTGCAAGCTGCATCCGCTTGAGGTGAAGGCGATTGCCGATGGCGAGGCCGCGCAGGGCATCAAGGGCCTCGATCCCGTCATTACAGGCCAGCTTTCCCGCGAGGAAATCGCGCGGGGGGAGAAGGACATTAACTACAAGCTGAAGCTCTCGGAGCCGAAGGTTCGGGTGCCGGAAACCAAGCGCAAGGGACCGCGTTATACGCCGCTATCGAAGCGTCAGGACCGCCCCAACGCGATCCTCTGGCTGGTGCGCAACCATCCGGAACTGAAGGATGCGGCGGTTTCGCGCCTCATCGGTACGACGAAATCGACCATCGAGCAGATCCGCAACCGCACGCACTGGAATTCCGCCAGCCTGCAGCCGATGGACCCGGTGACGCTCGGTCTCTGCTCGCAGATCGATCTCGACCTTGAAGTCGAACGCGCCTCGCGCAACCGTCCGGCCACGCCGGAGGAGACCGGCGGCACACTGCTTCCGGCTTCGGCGACGGAAAACCGCGATTATCGCGATCAGCCGTCCGAAGATCAGGAGCTCGACGCCGACAAGATTTTCGCCAAGCTTTCATCGCTGAAAGGTTCGCGGAGTGATGAGGAAGACGAAGAATAGGAATATAGAAGTGAGCAGTGAGATAGTGAGCAGTGAGCCGTGAGCCGTGAATTTATTTCTGCTCACTGCTCACTGCTCACTGCTCACTGCTCACTGCTCACTGCTCACTGGCCGCAGGCCTCAATACTGCTCCCTGTAGGCATTGAACTCCCGCATCTCCATCTGTCGGTAAAAATCGGCCAGCGTCTTGCCGCGTTCGGGGCGGAAGCGGCGGCCTGAATCGCTGGCCAGCGAGATGCGGTCGGTGCGGAAGGTGCGGAAGGCGGTTCGCAATTCGCACCAGCCGATGACTGTCCACACCTTGCCCCAGAACCAGAGGCCGAGCGGGCGGATATCGCGGCCGCTTTCGCGCCCTTCCAGATCGCGATATTGAATGGTCAGCACACTGCCGCCATCGACCGCGCGCTCGACGATATCGATGATCCGCCGCTCCTGCTCGCTCAAATAGGCGGCGGGGGCATGGACTTGCGTGTTGGCGATGCGCGAGCGATCCTCCTTCGGCAATACCGCTTCGATCTTGATGAGCGCTTCCTCCGCGCCGCGCGCCATGGACGCGCCGCCCCAGGCACGGACAAGCCTTGCGCCCACGACGAGGGCGACGATCTCATCGCGCGTAAACATCAGCGGCGGCAGATCGAAACCTTCGCGCATGATGTAGCCGACACCGGCTTCCCCATCGATGGGAACGCCTGTCGATTGCAAATCGGCGATGTCGCGGTAGATGGTGCGCTCGGATACTTCCAGCCGTTCGGACAATTGCCGCGCGGTCACCAGCCTGCCGCCACGCAGGCGTTGCACGATCTGGAAAAGACGATCAGCGCGCCGCATGGATTACACCCGGCCATATTCGCGAGACAGCATCCCGCTTATGTCTTGAATTTTAGCGGTTTCCGCCGGATAGAGCGCTTCGAGGAAGGCCGTGGCGAAGGTCCCCGGAGCCGTGCCGGCAGCGGTGACGATCCGGCCGTCGCTGACCGCATGCGGCACGTCGCGATAATGCTCCGCGCCGTCGTATGCGCCGATCTTGCCTTCGATCCATCCAGCGCGGTTGCTGGTGTGGGGACGACCGGAGAAAAGGCCGGCGCGTGCGAGCGGCAGCGTGCCGCCGCAAATGCCGCCGACAATTCCCCCGCGCGCATGAACGGACAGGAGCAATGGCGCAATGTCAGGAGGAGTGTCGCTAAACCATCCTTCCGAACCGATGACCGCGATAGCGTCGAGATCGACATTCTCCTCAGCCGAGACGCCACGTTCCGGCGTCAGGCGCAGCCCGCCGATGGACGTGACCGGCTGGCCTTCCGGCGAGAGCGCGACAACACGCGCGGCGAATTCGCCCACCGCTGCTCCCGAAAGAAAGCCGAATTCCCAATCGGCGTAACCCTCGATGAAAACGAGGCCAATCGTCTTGTTTTCTGCCATTTTCATGCTCTCCAATCGAGTTTACGGCGCATTTTACCGCTTTCTCGCATTGGAGGACAGCTGCCAATTGCCCGGCTGCCATTCCTCGCAGCTACCGGACCAGCCTATATCCTTTTGGACGTGACGTGGCAGATTGTTGATCAGACGCTTGGTATGCGCTCTGCTGCGACGTTCTCTAAGTTTGCGACGAAAGTGCGCGATCGCACTTAAAATCGGAGCTATGACGATGCCCATTGTGTTTCTCCCTTGATCTTTTCATGAGAGCATCATCGCATACCCCTCCTGACAGCTTTCTGTCAGGAGCATGAAGCTACAAACGAAAAAGCCCGGATCGGGCGATCCGGGCCTTGTTCTACGAATTTGGGGCTATCTTACGCAGCCTTTTCGAGTTCCGGTTCCCACCCGCCGAGCGCGGCCAGCGAATTCATGTGGGCGCGGTGGGTGAAGGCGCGTTGTCCGGCGGCGACGTTTTCCGGTTTGCCGCCCCAGGCCTTCAAGGCCGCAGCCTGCAAGGCGCGGCCGTAGGAGAAGGTGAGCTTCCACGGCAGGTCGAAATTCGCGTTCATGGCGGAGAGATGCGCCGTCGCTTCCTCGTCCGACTGGCCGCCGGAGAGGAAGGCGATGCCCGGCACGGCGGCGGGCACGGTCGATTTCAGGCAGCGCACGGTCTTTTCCGCCACTTCCTCGACGGAGGCCTTGCGGGCGTTCTTGCCGTCGATGACCATGTTGGGCTTCAGGATCATCCCTTCCAGTATGACGCGCGCGTCGTAAAGCTCTGCGAAGACCGTCTTCAGTACCCATTGCGTGACCTCATAGCAGCGGTCGATGGAATGATCGCCGGGCTTGCCGTCCATTAGCACTTCCGGCTCGACGATCGGAACGATGCCGGCTTCCTGGCAGAGCGCGGCGTAGCGGGCGAGGGCCTGCGCGTTCTGCTTGACCGCGCCCCAGGTAGGCAGGCTGTCTGAAATGGAAATCACGCCGCGCCATTTGGCGAAGCGCGCGCCGAGCGCGTAATATTCTGCGAGACGCTCACGCATGCCATCGAGCCCCTCGGTGATGGTTTCGCCGGGGAAGGCTGCCAGCGGCTTCGCCCCGGCATCGACCTTGATGCCGGGAATGCTGCCCGCCTGGCGGATGATATCGGCAAGGGGCGTACCGTCGGCGGCGTTCTGGCGGATGGTCTCGTCATAGAGAATGACGCCGGAGATATATTTTTTCATGCCTTCGGAACGGAACAGCATCTCGCGATAATCGCGGCGGCTTTCTTCCGTGGAAGCGAGGCCTATCGTGTCGAACCGCTTCTTGATCGTCGCCGAACTTTCATCGGCGGCAAGAATGCCCTTGCCATCGGCAACCATGGCAATCGCAATATCCTCGAGACGTTCTATTGGGGCGGCCATATCGAAGCTCCACTCTTTGGTTCAGGTTGAAAACCCGCATAACAAAAGAGTGAAACAAACGAAACGGCGGCGCAAATCATTGAAACGATTGAATTTATTTCAACCGATTTAGAATGATCACTTTTTCTGTGGAGGGGTAAGGTGTGCCTCGCTTCGAGGCTCTATTCACCGCACCGCCTACGATACCGCCGCAAAATGAGAGCAACATTTGCGCTCCCTTGCCGTGGATCCTCGGGTCAAGCCCGAGGATGACGGGGGAGGAACGAAGTCGCCAATGTGCAAGCGTTGCGCCTGCCATTTAGCAATGCTCTCTCTATAGTCGTCATCCTCGGGCTTGACCCGAGGATCCACGGCAAGGGAGCACTGACTTTTCCATAATACACGGTGCGTTCCAGTGGGCAGCGTGTCAGATCCCGCTTATCACCCCTGCTTCTTCAACACATCCACACCCGGCAGCGGCTTGCCTTCCATCCATTCGAGGAAGGCGCCGCCGGCCGTCGAGACGTAGCTGAAATCATCCGCCACCCCGGCATGGTTGAGCGCGGCGACCGTGTCGCCGCCGCCGGCGACCGAGACGAGCTTGCCTTCCCTGGTGCGGGCCGCGACATGGCGCGCGGCGGCGATGGTTCCCTTGTCGAAGGGGCGGAGCTCGAATGCGCCGAGCGGGCCGTTCCAGACCAAGGTCGCGGCATCATCGATGGCGCCCTGGATGCGCTCTATCGATTGCGGGCCGACATCGAGAATCATGCCGTCAGCGGGAATCGCGTCGAGGCCATAAGCATGATTGGGCGCGTCCGCCTGGAAATGCCAGGAGACGATGGCATCGACGGGCAGGATGATGGCGCATTTGGTCTCCTCCGCCTTGGCCATGATCTGGCGGGCGGTTTCGGCAAGATCATGCTCGCAAAGCGATTTGCCGACACCGACACCGAGCGCGGCGAGGAAGGTATTGGCCATGCCGCCGCCGATAACGAGCGCATCGACCTTCTGGACCAAATTCATCAGGAGATCGATCTTGGAGGAAACCTTGGCGCCGCCGACAATCGCCACGACGGGGCGGGCGGGCTCGCCAAGACCTTTTTCCAGCGCTTCAAGCTCGGCCTGCATGGCGCGGCCGGCATAGGCGGGGAGCAGACGGGCGACGCCTTCCGTCGAGGCGTGGGCGCGGTGGGCCGCGGAAAAGGCGTCGTTGACATAGATGTCGCCGTTGGCAGCCAGCGCCTTGGCGAAATCGGGATCGTTCTTTTCCTCGCCTGCGTGGAAACGGGTGTTTTCCAGAAGCAGGATATCGCCGTCCTTCATGGCGCCGACAGCGCTTGCCGCCTTTTCGCCGATGCAATCTTCGGCGAAAGCGACGGGCTTGTGGAGATGTTTCTCCAGCGCCTTTACAACCTGATGCAGCGAGAATTCACCTGACGGCGCACCCTTTGGGCGACCGAAATGGGCGAGCAGGATGACTTTTGCACCCTTGTTCGAAAGTTCGGAGATCGTGTCCACGACGCGCTCGATGCGCGTGGCGTCCGTCACCTCGCCATCGGCCATGGGGACGTTCAGATCGACCCGGAGAAGAACGCGTTTGGAGGCGATATCGGCATCGTCAAGGGTGCGGAAGGTCATCGGTTTTCTCCGGTGTTGGATGGAAACGTTGGCGGGGCACAGCACCCCCCTCTGGCTTGCCAGCCATCTCCCCCTCAAGGGGGGAGATTAAGCTCTCATAGTTCGGCACTCAATCGCGGACGTAGCAAGGTAAGTGCCGTCATTGATGAAGGACAATCTCCCCCCTTGAGGGGGAGATGCCCGGCAGGGCAGAGGGGGGTGTCGCCTCGCAATTCCGAATCCACTTAATTCAACTCTACATCACCTTTGCGATAGCCACAGCCGTGTCGGCCATGCGGTTGGAGAAGCCCCATTCGTTGTCGTACCAGGTGAGGATACGCACGAAGTTGCCTTCCATGACCTTGGTCTGGTCGATGGCGAAGATCGAGGAATGCGGGTCGCCGTTGAAGTCGCGCGAGACGAGCGGCTCCTCGGTGTAGGCGAGGATGCCCTTCAGCGGGCCGTCCTTGGCGGCGGCCTTGATGGCGTCGTTGACTTCCTGGACGGTCGTGTCGCGCTTGGCGACGAACTTGAAATCGACGACCGAGACGTTCGGGGTTGGTACGCGCACCGAGGAGCCGTCGAGCTTGCCCTTCAGATGCGGCAGCACGAGGCCTACCGCCTTTGCCGCACCTGTTGATGTCGGAATCATCGACAGTGCCGCAGCGCGGGCGCGGTAGAGATCCTTGTGCATCTGATCGAGCGATGGCTGATCGTTGGTGTAGGAGTGGATGGTGGTCATGAAACCATGGTCGATGCCAACCGCGTCATCGAGAACCTTGACGACCGGAACAAGGCAGTTGGTCGTGCAGGAGGCGTTGGAGATGACCAGATCGTCCTTGGTCAGCTTGTGGTCGTTGACGCCATAGACAACCGTCAGGTCGGCGCCTTCGGCGGGCGCGGAAATGAGAACGCGCTTGGCGCCGGCGGTGAGGTGCGCGGCGGCCTTTTCGCGTGTCGTGAAGATGCCGGTGCACTCCAGGGCGATATCGACGCCCAGTTCCTTGTGCGGCAGTTCGGCGGGGTTCTTGATCGCGGTCACCTTGATCGGCTTGCCGCCATCGATGACGATGCTGTCGCCCTCGACCTTGACGTCAGCCGGGAAGCGACCGTGGACCGAATCATAGCGCAACAGATGGGCGTTGGTTTCCACCGGGCCCAGATCGTTGATCGCCACGACCTCGATGTCGGTGCGGCCGGATTCCACGATGGCGCGAAGGATATTGCGACCGATGCGGCCAAACCCGTTGATTGCGACGCGAACTGCCATTTCCACTGTCTCCCTGACTTGCGAGCAAAGGTGTTTTTAAATGTCCGGTGGGGGAAGCCGCTTTAGGCGGCTTTCAATTTCTTTTCAGCCGCTTCGACGACGGCTTCCGCCGTGATGCCGAAATGCTTGTAGAGGTCCTCGATGGGGCCGCTGGCGCCGAAGCCCTTCATGCCGATGAAGACGCCGTTTTCGCCGATGAAGCGTTCCCAGCCGAGCGAAATCGCCGCCTCGACCGCGATCTTGACCGGAGCATTGCCGAGCGTCGCCTGTTGGTAGGCGGGCGTCTGCTTGTCGAACAGTTCGAAGCAGGGAACGGAGACGACGCGCGCGGGGATGCCCTTTTCTTCCAGCGCGGCGCGGGCGCCCAGCGCAATCTCGACTTCCGATCCGGTGGCAAAGATCGTCACCTTGGCGTCGCCGCTTGCCGCCGCCAGCTCATAGGCGCCGTAGGCGGAGAGGTTTTCCTCGGTATGCTCGGTGCGCACCGTCGGCAAGTTCTGGCGGGTCAGCGCCAGGGTCGAAGGCGTCTTTGTCGATTTCAGCGCCAGTTCCCAGCACTCGGCGGTTTCCACCACATCGGCGGGACGGAACACCATGTTGTTGGGAATGGCGCGCAGGGCGGCAAGCTGCTCGACCGGCTGGTGCGTCGGACCGTCTTCGCCAAGGCCGATGGAATCATGCGTCATGACATAGACGACGCGGATGCCCATCAGCGACGACAGGCGCATGGCCGGGCGGCAATAATCGGAGAAGGTGAGGAAGGTGCCGCCATAGGGGATGATGCCGCCATGCAGCGTCAGGCCGTTCATCGCCGCCGCCATGCCATGCTCGCGAATGCCGTAATTGACATAGCGGCCGCTATAATCGCCCGGCGTGATCGGCTTGGTCTGGCTGGTCTTGGTGTTGTTGGAGCCGGTCAAATCGGCGGAGCCGCCGATGGTTTCCGGCAGCACGCCGTTGATGATTTCCAGCGCCATCTCGGAGGCCTTGCGGGTCGCCACCTTCGGCTTTTCCGCGGAAACCTTCTTCTTGTAATCGTTGATGGCCTGTTCAAAACCCCCAGGCAAATCGCCGCTCATACGGCGCTCGAATTCAGCGCGTTTATCGGCATCGGCGCCGGCGAGGCGCTTTTCCCAGGCCTCGCGCGTGGACTCTCCACTGCGACCGGCGGCGCGCCAGGCATCGAGAATATTGGCGGGCACGATAAAAGGCTCCGCCTCCCAGCCAAGCGCCTTGCGCGTGGCTGCGATTTCATCCGCGCCGAGCGGCGAGCCGTGCACCTTGTTGGTGCCCGCCTTGTTGGGGGCGCCGAAGCCGATGGTCGTCTTGCAGGCGATCATCGTCGGCTTGTCGGAGGCGTGGGCCTGCTCGATGGCCTTCGTGATGGCCTCCTGATCGTGGCCGTCGACGGAGATCGTGTTCCAGCCGGACGCAGCGAAGCGCGCGGGCTGGTCGGTGTTATCGGAGAGCGATACGGGGCCGTCGATGGTGATCGAGTTGTTGTCCCAGAAGACGATGAGCTTGTTGAGCTTCAGATGGCCGGCAAGCGCGATGGCCTCCTGGCTGATGCCCTCCATCAGGCAGCCGTCGCCCGCGAGCACATAGGTGTAATGATCGACCAGATCGTCGCCGAACTGCGCATTCATGATGCGCTCGCCCAGCGCCATGCCGACACCGTTGGCGAGGCCTTGGCCGAGCGGGCCTGTGGTCGTCTCGATTCCCGCCGCATGGCCATATTCAGGATGGCCCGCCGTGCGCGAGCCCAGCTGGCGGAAATTCTTGATCTCATCGATCGTCATGTCCTCATAGCCAGTGAGGTAGAGGACGGAATAGAGCAGCATCGAACCATGGCCGGCGGACAGGACGAAACGGTCGCGGTCGGGCCAATGCGGGTTCTTCGGATCATATTTGAGGAAGCGGGTATAGAGAACCGTGGCGATGTCGGCCGCGCCCATCGGCAGGCCGGGATGGCCGGAATTGGCCTTCTCCACCGCATCCATCGACAGGAAGCGGATTGCATTTGCCATCTGGTTGAGATTTTCGGAATTGGTCATGGGTCTCGTCCGTCTTTGATCAGGGACTTGCGCGCGCCGGCTCCGGCGATATCGGAAAAGCACGCGACACATAGCAGGTAGGGAAGTGGAGTCAACAAAACCATAGCTTCGCTATTGGGTTCCATGGGCTGCCCCCGGGCCGATGCGGCGAACTTGTGCATTGCCAGCAAAAAGTCATAATGAAGGCGATAACAGTGTATGACTTTTTCGTGGCCGGCGTGACTTGTTGCGCACAATCAAAGCAGGCACTAATATTTTCAAAGAGCCGTTTTCAAGCAATGGGTTTGCACGACAAGTTGCAAGAGGGGATTAAATAAGGCATGGCAGCGGAAACGACCCTCAGGCAGGTCATGGACAGGCTGGACAGGGCGCTGGGCGCGCTGGAGGAGGCGGTCGATCTCAGGCTTGAGAAAGAGATCGACTATGCGGAAGCCGAGGAGGAGGTGCAGCGCATGAACACCGACCGCAGCCGGCTGGCGCAGGAGCTGGACATTTCCGAATCCCGCGCCGAGCGTCTCGAAGCCGCGAATCGCGAAGTTTCGCGGCGTCTTGTCACAGCGATGGAAACCATCCGCACCGTGCTGGACCGGTAGGAGAAAATCGCATGGCGACGGTGACGGTAACGATCGACGGCAAGGCCTATCGCATGGCCTGCGACGAGGGGCAGGAGCAGCATCTCACCGGACTGGCAGAGCGCTTCGACCGCTATGTCACGCATCTGAAAACCAATTTCGGTGAAATCGGCGATCAGCGGCTGACCGTGATGGCCGGCATCATGGTGATGGACGAGCTCAACGAACTGCAGAAGCGCCTGAAAGGCCTCGAAAACGAAGCGGAAACGCTGCGCCGCTCGCGCGACGACGCCTTGAGCAAGGCCGACAAGAATGATTCGATGCTGACGGGCGCGCTCTCCGAAATGGTCCAGCGCATCGAGGCGATGGCGGTGAAATTAGGAAGCAGGGGAGCAGGGGAGTAGGGGAGTATATAAAACATGCTCTCTTATTTCTTACTCCCTCTAGCCTATCAGGACACACCATCCTATATTCGTCATCGGCGTACTGCGCTTCGCGACAGGAGTAACTTATTCCCCGGGGCCTTAATTGATCCTAGGGAGCTGTCCCTGGAAAGGCCCCTGGGCTTTTCTACACGGCGCCCACCTACTTTGTAGGTTTCCGGGATCAACCTCTCCATCGGTTGTGTGGTCGCCACCTCGCTGGTGGCAGCCTTTCTGGCCTGCCGGGTATTTCTCGTCCCTATCGTCGTCATCCTCGGGCTTGACCCGAGGATCCACGGCAAGGAGGCGGAAACGCTGCTATCATCAGTAACGGGATCATAAATTTACCTGATGAAATATTAGGCGGGGTTCTTCGCTGGAACGCGCCGGGGCGGCGGAAATGCCAATGCCTCCTTGCCGTGGATCCTCGGGTCAAGCCCGAGGATGACGACAGGAGGGAATGGATGGCCGTAACGCCAAAGGGGGCGACTGGTATGGGCCGTAAAGAACAGAAAGCCCAATTGCGGCGAGAGGCGCTTGCTCGGCGCGATGCGCTTGATGCCGATTATCGCACTGATGCGTCGCTGGCGGTCATGAAGCATGGCGCGAACATCGCCTTCGAACCCGGCGCCTCAATCTCCGGCTTTTGGCCGATCCGCTCCGAGATCGATCCTTGTCCGCTTCTCTCCAACTTGCGTGAGCGTGGTGCGCGGCTTTGCCTGCCTGTGGTGCAGAATCGCGAAACCATCGTCTTTCGTGAATTCTCAGAGGGCGCTCCGCTCATCGCGAGCGGATTTGGCACGATGGGGCCGGCGCTGGACGCGCCGATGCTTGATCCCGAAATCATGCTCGTTCCGCTCGCCGCCTTCGACCGCCATGGCGGCCGCATCGGCTATGGCGCCGGGCATTATGACCGCGCGCTGGCGCGGCTGGCGGAGAAGGGTTTGCATCCGCTCTTGATCGGTCTTGCCTTCGATTGTCAGGAAGTGGACCAGGTGCCCCACGAGCCGCATGACGTACATCTTCAACAAATCCTCACCGAGAGCGGCTTGCGTCCCATTATGCCTGCCTGATAAAGGCAGGCGATGAGATTTCTTTTTCTTGGCGATATGGTGGGCCGGTCGGGGCGCACGGCGGTGTATGAAAAGCTGCCGGGCCTCGTTGCCGATTTGAAGCTGGATTTCGTCGTGGTGAACGGCGAAAACGCTGCGGGCGGGTTCGGTATCACCGAGGAGATTTTCAACCATACGCTCCAGGCCGGCGCCGATGTGGTGACCACCGGCAACCATGTCTGGGACCAGCGCGAGGCGCTGGAATTCGCCCGGCGCGAGGAACGGTTTCTGCGTCCCGCCAATTTCCCCGCAGGCACCGCCGGCAAGGGTGCGGGCGTCTATCTCGCGCGCAACGGCGCGCGCGTGCTCGTCTCCAACATCATGGGCCGGGTGTTCATGCATCCCGATCTCAACGATCCGTTCCAGGCGGCGGAAGAAATCCTTGCCGCTTGTCCGCTTGGCGAGCAGGCCGATGCGGTGATCTTCGACTTTCATGCCGAGGCCACCAGCGAGAAGCAGTGTTTCGGCCATTTCGTCGATGGCCGCGCCAGCCTCGTCGTCGGCACGCACACGCATGTGCCGACCGCCGACTGGCAGATCTTGAACGGCGGAACGGCCTATATGTCCGACGCGGGCATGTGCGGCGATTACGATTCCTCGCTCGGAATGGACAAGGAAGAACCGCTCAATCGCTTTCTATCCAAAGTGCCGAAGGGGCGTTTTGAGGCGGCGAATGGCCCGGCGACGCTCTCCGGCGTCTGCGTGGAGATATCCGACCGCACCGGACTTGCCGAAAAGATCGCACCCTTGCGCATCGGCCCTCGGTTGCAAGAAACGATCCCGGATTTTTGGGCATAGTCATAACCCTTCATCCTCGTGGTTCGAGGCTCCGCTTCGCTCCGCACCTCACCATGAGGATGAAGGGCGCCGGCGTTTCAGTAGTCCTCATGGTGAGGTGTGAGTGAAGCGAAGCGCAACGAGCCTCGAACCACGAGGGCGCTTGGCTACATGGTCCATTGACGGTGGGCAGGGTGTTCCCTACCTACCGAGCTGTATTATTGTTTTAAGGGGACACCGGGTATGAATTTCATCGCCGAGCATCTGTCATTTCTTTCCGAGCCGGCCGGCTGGGCGGCGCTTGCCACCCTCGTCGTCATGGAAGTCGTGCTTGGCATCGACAATCTGATCTTTATCTCGATCCTCACCAACAAGTTGCCGCCGGAGCAGCAGGCCCGCGCAAGGCGGCTTGGCATCGGCGCCGCACTTGTGCTGCGATTGGCGCTGCTTTTCACCATCTCGATCATCGTCCAGTTGACCGCGCCGGTTTTCGAATTGTTCGGCCACGGCTTCTCCTGGCGCGATTTGATCCTCATCGCCGGCGGATTGTTCCTGGTGTGGAAGGCGACGAAGGAAATCCATCATACGGTCGATCCGGAAGATCACAAGGACAGCATGGTCGGTAGCGCGGTGCAACTGACGATGGGCGCGGCGATCAGCCAGATCCTGCTGCTCGACCTCGTTTTCTCCATCGACTCGATCATTACGGCGGTCGGCATGACCGACGAGATCGCCATCATGGTGATCGCGGTGATTGCAGCCGTCTCGGTGATGCTGCTTGCCGCCGATCCGCTGTCGAAATTTATCGCCGCCAATCCGACCATCGTCATGCTGGCGCTGGGCTTCCTGATGATGATCGGCATGACGCTGATCGCCGACGGCATGGGCTACCATGTGCCGAAGGGCTACATCTACGCGGCGATGGGTTTCTCCGCGCTGGTGGAGGGGCTGAACATGCTGGCGCGCAGACGGAAGAAGAACGCGCCGAAGGCGTAAGGGATGGCTTGTCAGGGGATGGCGATTTTTGCTCCGGCAAACCCGCCATCCGCCACGGATGAGCAAAGCTCGAACCATTCGCATTCCCGGCAGGCCTGCCGGGTTTTCCCCGCCGCGAAGGCGTTGCGCATCGTGGTGAGCATACCGGCGTCGAGATTGATCCGGCTGCCGGGATCAAGGGGGCGGGCGAGGAGCCTCGATACCGCTTCGATAGCCTTGGCGTCCCGTTCCGTGACGCTTTCCCGGAAGCAGTGGCAGTCGCTGTCGTTCAAAATCGGGGCGCAGATATCGTCCGGCCCCGTCACCAGCAGAATATCCTCTCCCCCCGCAAGCCGCCCCGCTATTCTATCGTAATTGGCGATGAAAGCGGGGCTGTAGCCCTTGCCGACATAGGTCAGCATGCAGAGAAGATGATGCGCGCGCAGGCGGACCGTCATTTAGGGGCTTTCCGTGACCATGGCTTCCATCAACTCAATCCGGTTGCCGAATGGATCCGATACATAGGTGCGGTAAAAGCCGGTAAGTGGCTCGTCGTCTTTGCAAGCGAACCCCGCCGCATTGAGACGCGCGCGGAGGCTTTCCAGATCATCAACCACAAATGCCGGATGAGCCTTCGTGGCGGGATGGAAATCGGTCTGTACCCCCAGGTGTACGCGTACGTCGCCGGACGCAAACCAGCAGCCGCCTCGTTTGGCCAGATTTGCAGGCTTCGGCATCTCCGTCATTCCCAGCGCGTCAGCGTAAAAGCGGCGAGCGGCATCTTCACCGCCTGGCGGAATCGCTAGCTGGACATGTTCGATTCGCTTAAGGCTCATTTCGTCTTCCGAACTGAGGGGCGCTAACCGCCCTTCACCCTTATGCGGATGGTGAAGGGCTAATTGTCGTCAATTTAGCGCACCGATGCCTTCAGGATCGCCGCGCCCAGCGCCGATTTGATGAGCGCGCCGATGAGGAAGGGCGTTACGCCGAAGGCAACGGCCTTTTCAAAACCGACGAGCGTGGAAAGCCATGCCGCGCCAAGCATAAGGCAAAGCGCGTTGGCGGCAAGGAAGGAGGTGAAGGCGAGGAGCACGTTGCGCCCGTTCCAGCCGCGCTCGGCGAGCCAGCCGGTGAGAGCCGCGATGATGGGGAAGGAAGCGAGATAACCGGCGGTGGGGCCAGCGAAGAAGGGCAGGCCGCCCATGCCGCCCGCCAGTACCGGCAGGCCCATCGCGCCTTCGACGAGCCATGCGAGAACCGTCAGCGCGCCCAGCCGCCAGCCATAGAGCGCGCCGATCAGCGGCACGATCAAGGTTTGCAGCGTAATCGGAACGGGGAGCATCGGCACCTCGATCTGCGAGGTGACGGCGAGAATGAGCGTACCGGCCAGTACGGCGGCGATCTTCGTAGCCGTCGAGCGGCTGTCGAGCCTCAAGGGGCTGAACGAAGCGCGGATTGCCGTTGATGTCGTGTCGGGCATGAGAGTAGTCTCCTATCCTGAATAAGGCTCATGTCCTTATACGATCCAACACAGTTCGTCATCCTCAGGTTTAAATCCGAGGACTTCGGATGACGATTGTAGGGGTCTCTGGACGCGGGCGGCCATTTTTTCTATAAGGCCGGGATTCTTTTGTTTAGCCGCATTTATGCGATGCCGAATGTTATCCGGCTGCAAAATGCCTGGGAAGTTGCAGGGGTGCCATGGCTGGCCATTCACAATTTAAGAACATCATGCACCGCAAGGGCCGGCAGGATGCCGTGCGGTCGAAAATCTTTTCCAAGCTCGGCCGCGAAATCACGGTTGCGGCCAAGCAGGGGCTGCCCGACCCGGCGATGAACCCGCGCCTGCGTCTGGCGATCCAGAACGCCAAGGCGCAATCGATGCCCAAGGACAATATCGAGCGCGCCATCAAGAAGGCCGCGGGCAATGACGGCGAGAATTACGACGAGGTGCGTTACGAAGGGCGGGGCCCCGGCGGCGTATCGGTCATCGTCGAGGCGCTGACCGATAATCGCAACCGCACCGCTTCCAACGTGCGCGCGGCCTTCACCAAGGCCGGCGGCGCGATGGGCGAGACCGGATCGGTGTCCTTCATGTTCGACCGGGTGGGCGAGATCGTCTACAAGCCGGGCACCGGCAATGCCGACAAGGTGATGGAAGCGGCCATCGAGGCCGGCGCCGACGACGTGCAGTCGGACGAAGACGGCCATGTGGTCATCTGCGCCTTCGAAAATATCGGCGAGGTGTCGAAATCGTTAGAGACGGCGCTGGGCGAGGCGGAATCGATCAAGACGATCTGGAAGCCGCAGACCAACACGGAACTGGACGAGGAAAAGGCCCGCTCGCTGCTCAAGCTGCTCAATGTGCTCGAAGACGATGACGATGTGCAGAATGTGTATACGAATTTCGAGGTCAGCGATGAGGTTATGGAAAAGCTGAGCGCGTGATTTTTTAAACGTTCGGTGCTTATAGACTCCCGGCTTCGTCCGGGAGTTTTTTGTTCAGCCGTTCATTTGAACGGAAGATCCAACTGGATATACCCCCCTCTGCCCTGCCGGGCATCTCCCCCTCAAGGGGGGAGATTGGCCTTCATTGATGATGGTGCTTTATTCTGCAGCGTTGAAGATTGGCGAAATCGGTCCTCCCAGCTAATCTCCCCCCTTGAGGGGGAGATGCCCGGCAGGGCAGAGGGGGGTACTGTCCCACCAGCATCTCCGACCAATACAACAGCCTAAGCAGTTGCCTTTTCGATAAGCATATGGAGAAGCGTTTCCATGGCAGCGGCATCGCTGGCATCCACAATTCTCATGCCGTGCGTTTGTGCCGCTGCCCGCATTTCCGCATTATCGCGGAGAGACCGCTCGATGAATTTGCCGATCCGTACCCGCTGGTACGCATCGGCTTCCTCATACCCCGCCTCACGATGCATCCGGTCGCGCAAAAAATCCGTTTCCCCATAGAGGCATACGACCACCATCCCCGTGGAATTCAACGTCGCCAAATATTCCGGGCGAAGCGCGGAGCCTTCGATAACGAATGGGTGTCCAGCGAGAGCCTCAGCTTCAATCTTCTGTTTCAGCGCGGGCCACATATTTTCATGGTGCACTCGCAAGAACCAGTAGATGGTTTCAGGCGAAAGGTTTGCATAAAATTCGGCGACGGCGGGAGGGATATCCCGCCATGGGCGCCCCGGATGACGGGCGAGTTTATCCGTGGAGATGAGCGGCCAACCCAGCCGGTCGGCTAGCCGGATAGCAAGTGTCGTCTTGCCGGTGTGGGAGCTTCCGGTGATCGATATAGCTGAAACTGGTTGCGCCATAGCGCTGTCATAATAGCAAAAAACCCCGCTTCGTGAACTGACCCCCGAAGGTTGACATCCAACTTTCGGGGGTCAGTTCACGAAGCGGGGTTTTTCGATAATCAAACCTGAAAGCCGGTTTAGATACCCAGATTGCCGAAGCGGTTCTTGAAGCGGGAGACGCGGCCGCCGCGGTCGACGAGGGTGCCCGTGCCGCCGGTCCAGGCCGGATGGGTGGTCGGATCGATATCGAGGTTCATCGTATCGCCTTCCTTGCCCCAGGTCGAACGGGTCATGTATTCGGTGCCATCGGTCATCACGACCTTGATGGTGTGGTAATCGGGATGGATATTGGCTTTCATCGGTCACATTCCTGAAGGATTCTGGCGTGAACCACGTCCCGACGCGCGAAACTGCGGCACATCCGCCCAATGGCAAACTTGAAGCCGCAGCCCAAAAAGACTACGGCTTCCAAAAGCGTTGGCGAGCCTATACATCAGCCGGACGGCAATAACAATCCCAAACATCAGGAAGCAATGGCGCAGATATCTTCGACCGAGACCGGGATCAAGGCAGCCAGCCGGGATCGACGGTCCATGACGCCGCTGGGCCGCCTTGCGCCCTATCTTGGCCGCTACAAGGGCCTGGTGGCGGGCGCCATTGTCGCGCTGGTGCTTGCCGCCGCGACGACGCTGACGCTGCCGCTGGCGGTGCGCCGCATGGTGGACCATGGCTTCACCGCAGCCAACAGCAATTTCGTCAATGATTATTTCGGTATGCTGGTGGTGCTCGCCGCTGTCCTCGCCTGCGCTTCCGCCGCGCGCTATTATTTCGTCATCACGCTCGGCGAGAGAGTCGTCGCCGATCTGCGCCGCGACGTGTTTTCCCATGTGACGACATTGTCGCCTGATTTCTTCGACCGGACGCTTTCGGGCGAGATCGTCTCCCGGCTTGCCGCCGATACCACGCAGATCAAATCCGCCGTGGGCGCGACCGCCTCGATGGCGCTGCGCAATCTCATCCTCGGCCTCGGCGCGATTGCAATGATGGTTGTCACCAGCCCGAAGCTTTCGGGGCTGGTGATCGCCGCCATTCCGCTGGTCGTGCTGCCGCTCATCGCCTTCGGGCGTTCCGTGCGCCGCCGTTCACGCGCGGCGCAGGACATGCTGGCCCATGCCACGGCCTATGCGGGCGAGCAGATATCGGCGGTGCGGACGCTGCAGGCCTTCACCAACGAGTCGCTGGTGACCAAGCGTTTTGCCAACGCCGTGGATGACGCGTTTCAGGCTGCCCGTGCGTCGGTATTGGCGCGGGCATTCCTGACGGCCTTCGCCATTTTCATGGTGTTTTCCAGCGTCGTGGCGGTGCTGTGGTTCGGCTCGCGCGATGTATTGAATGGAACTATGACACCCGGCACGCTCGGCCAGTTCCTGCTTTATGCGGTGTTCGCGGCGGGGGCATTGGGCGCGCTGTCGGAGGTCTGGGGGGAACTGGCGCAGGCTGCGGGAGCCACCGAGCGGCTGACGGAATTGCTGGGAGAGAAGCCGGCGATTGCCGCCCCGGTTCACACGATAGCCATGCCGGAACCGGGGCGCGGCGCGCTTGTTTTCGATCAGTTGAGCTTCAGCTATCCGGGAAGGCCCGATGCGCCGTCGTTGAACGATATCAGCTTCGAGGCGAAGCCCGGCGAGACCATTGCAATCGTCGGCCCATCGGGGGCGGGCAAGAGCACGGTCTTCTCACTGATCCTGCGCTATTACGATCCGCAATCGGGCACTGTCGCCATGGATGGCGTGAACTTGCGCGACGCCGATCCGCTCGATGTGCGCCGCCGCATTGCAGTCGTTCCGCAGGATGTGGCGATCTTCGCCGCTTCCATACGAGACAATATCGGTTTCGGGAGACCGGGCGCCAGCGAGGCGGAGATCGAGGCGGCGGCGAAGGCCGCGCTCGCGCATGATTTCATCCTGGCGCTCGAAAACGGCTATGACACGCAAGTTGGCGAGCGTGGCGTGACGCTTTCCGGCGGCCAGCGCCAGCGTATCGCCATCGCCCGCGCGATCTTACGCAACGCGCCGATCCTGTTGCTCGACGAGGCGACGTCGGCGCTCGATGCGCAAAGTGAAATGCTGGTGCAGAAGGCGCTGGAGCATCTCATGCAGGGGCGCACGACATTGGTCGTCGCGCACCGGCTGGCGACCGTGCTCAAGGCCGATCGCATCCTCGTGCTCGATCAGGGGCGGATCGTGGAGGAGGGCACCCATGCGAGCCTTGTCGCACTCGGCGGGATTTATGCGCGTTTGGCCAAGCTGCAGTTCGATCATGGCGGGCAGGCTTTTGCCGCTGAGAAGAGCGCCGCCGGTTAGATTCTATCTGCCCTTGCTTCCTTGTCGTGCCGGTCTATTCTGTCGGGGGTTTAACGTTGCTCTTGGGAGGAGAAGAACGTGGCATTTTCCATGATTACCCGCCGTGCGCTCATGGCCATCGGCACCACCATGCTGGCTTCACTGGCGCTGAATAGCCCCGCCAGCGCCCAGCAATTTCCGGAACGCGCGGTCACGCTCGTCGTGCCGTTCGCGGCGGGCGGCTCGACGGATGTGGTTGCGCGCATCATCGCGGAGAAGATGTCGGCGGGTCTCGGCCAGCAGGTCATCGTGGAGAATGTCGGCGGCGCGGGTGGGAGCCTCGGCGCCGGTCGCGTGGCCCGCGCGGAGCCGGATGGCTACACGATCCTGATGGGGACGGTCGCCACGCACGCGTTGAATCCGCTCATCTTCAAGACCAAGCCCTATGACGCGGAAAAGGATTTCGCGCCGGTGTCCCTGCTCGCCATCGTGCCGAATGTGCTGGTGGTGAACCCCAAGCTGCCGGCAAAGGATGTCGCGGAATTGCTGGCGCTGCTGAAGGCCGATCCTGATGGCCAGAGCTATGCGTCATCAGGCAACGGCACACCGCTGCATCTCTCCGGCGAATTGTTCAAGAGCATGGCCGGTGTCAACATGCAGCATGTGCCTTACAAGGGTTCCGGGCCGGCGCTGAACGATGTGATCGGCAATCAGGTGCCGATCATGTTCGACAATCTGCCTTCCTCTTCCGGACACATCAAGGCGGGCACGCTTCGTGCGCTGGCCGTCACCACAAAGGAACGCGCCGCTTCCTTCCCCGATGTGCCGACGGTCGCCGAATCCGGCATTCCCGGTTACGAGACCTACACCTGGAACGCACTCTTCGCCCCCGCCGGAACACCGCCGGAGGTTGTCGCCAAGCTCAATGAAGCCGCGAATAATGCGATGAAGGACCCCGCCGTCGTCGCGCGCATGAAGGATTTCAGCGCCACGATTGTCGGTTCGACGCCGGAGGAGCTGGGCAAGCATGTGACGGCGGAACTTGCCAAGTGGAAGCCGGTTGTGGAGAGCGCGAAGATAGAGCTGGATTGAGGGGGAGGTAGGGGGGCCCTTTCGAGGGATTCGCGAAACACCCCCCTCTGCCCTGCCGGGCATCTCCCCACCCCTACAGTCGTCATCCTCGGGCTTGACCCGAGGATCCACGGCAAGGGGGCGAAAACGCTGTTATCACCCCGCAACGGGATCATTAATTTATCTGACGAAATATTGGGCGGGTTCTCTTCACTGGAGCGCGTCGAGGCGATGGATAAGTTGGTGCTTCCTTGCCGTGGATCCTCGGGTCAAGCCCGAGGATGACGACTGTAGAGTTACGGGAGATGTCCGGCAGGGCAGAGGGGGTGCCTCGCTGACGTCTCCGTCTAGATCCTACACCTTCGCCGCCGCCCGCCCTGCTGCCCGCCCCGAGAAAATGCATCCACCAAGAAACGTGCCTTCCAGCGCATTATACCCGTGATATCCACCACCACCGAAGCCAGCGGCCTCGCCCGCCGCATAAAGACCGGGGACCGGCGCGCCTGAAGCGTCCAGCACCTGGCTTTGCAGATTGGTGTGCAGGCCGCCAAGGGTCTTGCGCGTCAGTATGTGCAGGCGCACGGCGATGAGGGGGCCGGCCTCAGCGTCGAGGATGCGGTGTGGTTTTGCCGTGCGCACCAGCCTGTCTCCGATATAGTTGCGCGTGCTGCGCAGGGCGACCACTTGCGCGTCCTTGGAGAATTTGTTGGCGATCTCGCGGTCGCGCGCTTCGATCTGCGTTCGCATATGGTCGAGGCCGATCCGCTTCTCGCCGGTCAGCGCGTTCATCCCCTCGACCAGTTCGGGCAAGGTCTTGGCGACCACGAAATCCTCGCCATGCTCTTTGAAAGCCTCTACCGGTGGTGGTGCGCCCTTGCCGAGACGGCTCTTGAGGAGCAGCTTCCAATCCTTGCCGGTCAGGTCCGGGTTCTGTTCCGAGCCGGAGAGGGCGAATTCCTTTTCGATGATCTTCTGCGTGAGGACGAACCAGGAATAATCATGTCCGGTGGAAAGGATATGCTTGAGCGTGGCGAGCGTATCGAAGCCCGGCAGGCAAGGGGCGGGGAGGCGGTTGCCATTGGCGTCGAACCAGAGGGAGGAGGGACCAGGCAGGATGCGGATGCCGTGGTTGGTCCAGATGGGCGCCCAGTTTTTCAGGCCCTCGGTATAATGCCACATACGGTCGGTATTGATGGTGGCGCCGCCTGCTTCGACAGCAATGCCGATCATCCGGCCATCGACATGGTCAGGAACGCCGGCGACCATGTTGCTTGGGGGCTCGCCCAGCCGGTCGCGCGGCCAGTTCTGGCGCACGAGATCGAAATTGCCGCCGATGCCGCCGGAGGTGACGATGACGGCGCTTGCGGACAATTCGAAGGAACCGACGACTTCACGGCTCGATTTTTCGCCCCGCCCGGTGGAGGTGGGCTCAAGGATTTCGCCCGCGACGCCGGTGACGGCGCCGTTCGTTTTGAGAATGGCGCTGACGCGGTGACGGCATTTGATGGCGATGCGGCCCTTGGCGGCCGCTTCCCGCACGAGACGTTCGAAGGGGGCGAGCACGCCGGGGCCGGTGCCCCATGTGATGTGGAAGCGCGGCACGGAATTGCCGTGTCCGGTGGCGAGGCCGCCGCCGCGCTCGGCCCAGCCGACCACGGGAAACCAGCGCATTCCCAGCGAATGGAGCCAGGCGCGCTTTTCGCCGGCTGCGAATTGCAGGTAAGCTTCGGCCCATTGCCTGGGCCAGTGGTCCTCCGGCCGGTCGAAGCCGGCGGAGCCCATCCAGTCCTGCCGGGCGAGCTCAAAGCTGTCCTTGATGCCGAGACGGCGCTGCTCGGGCGTGTCGATCAGAAACAGCCCGCCCAGCGACCAGAAGGCCTGCCCGCCGATGGCATTTTCGCCTTCCTGCTCGACGATGATGACGCGCTTGCCTGCCGCCGCGAGTTCGGCTGCGGCGACAAGACCGGACAGACCCGCGCCGACGATGATGACATCAGCGTTGTTTGCCATTTTCCCCTCCCAAGGCCATTTTATTCTACCCTCATGATGGAAGCGTTGGCGCCACGATACCCCCCTCTGCCTTGCCAGGCATCTCCCCCTCAAGGGGGGAGATTACGCCTTCATCAGTGTGTAGCACCAATTACAGAGCGTGCAGAACAAGAGCCGCATGTCCTGTCAGCCAATCTCCCCCCTTGAGGGGGAGATGCCCGCCCTTCGACAAAAGCTCAGGAGGGCAGAGGGGGGTGTGGCTAGCGCATCCATCAAAATATCTGTCTCATCGCTCCGTCAGTTTCAGCTCGATGCGGCGGTTGCGGCTTCTGGCATCCGGCGTGTCAGCGGGATCGAGCGACTGATATTCGCCGAAGCCGGCGGCCACCAGGCGATTGGCCGGGACGCCGTTGGCAACGAGAAATTTCACCACGGCGACAGCGCGCGCCGACGAAAGCTCCCAATTGTCGCGGAAGCGGCCGGTGCCTGCGAGCGGGACGTTGTCCGTGTGGCCATCGACGCGCAGAACCCAGTTTATGTCGCCGGGAATTTCCTTGTTCAACTGGATGATGGCGTCGGCGAGCTTTTTCATCTCGTCCTGTCCGGCGGTGCTGATATCGGCCGACCCGCTGGAAAACAGCACCTCCGACTGGAAGACGAAACGGTCGCCGACAATGCGGATGTTCTCGCGGTCGGACAGAATCTCGCGCAAGCGCCCGAAGAAATCGGAGCGGTAACGGTTGAGTTCCTGCACACGCTGAGCCAGCGCCACGTTCAGCCGCTTGCCGAGATCGGCGATCTTGGCGTTGGATTCGCGGTCGCGTGACTCCGAGGCGTTCAGCGCTTCTTCCAGCGCGCCGATCTGACGGCGAAGCGCGGCGATCTGCTGGTTCAGTAGTTCAACTTGCGATAGCGCCCGGGCACTGACCTGTTTCTCTGCTTCAAGATTGCTCGATAGCTCGCCGATGCGGCCTTCCGCTGCCGCGCCGGCACCTGCCCCCGCGCTCAAAAGAGATTGCAGGCGGGAGCGTTCGCTTTCCGCCTGCGTCAACGATGCCTGCAGATCGGTAAGCGAATCCTGCAAATCCTGTTTGTTGCTGCGTTCCAGGGAGAGAAGTTGCGTCAATTCGTTGATCTGGCTGTTGAGCCGGCTCAGCACTTCATCCTTGCTCGTCACCTCGCGGGAGAGGAGGAATTGCGCCAGCACGAAAACCGATAGCAGAAACATGATCGCGAGCAGCAATGTCGACAGCGCATCGACGAAGCCAGGCCAGTAATCAACCGTCCGCTGCTGGCGGCGATTGCGAGCGAGCGCCATGGCTATTTCACCTCGCGGTGCTGTTGCTTGGCGATTGCGGTGGCGAGCTTATCGAGCGTGGCGCGGGTCGCTTTTTGCTCATCCGCCTGGTTTCCCATCCAGTCGCGCACCAATTGCTGCTCGTTGCGCATGTTCTTGACCAGACCCTGAATGCCCTCCGCGAGATTGGCCAGCGCCGCGGTGGTGCGTTGACCGGGGGCGCCGGCATCGTGCATGGACTGCATCCGTTCGGCGAGCGCGCGAAGTTCATCGGTGGTTCCGGACGCGCCTTCCTGACCGATCAGGTCCGAACCCAGATCGGTGACCGAGGAGAGCCAGTTTTCCAGTTCCGTATAGAAACGGTTTTGGGCACGCCCCGCCTGCAGGTCGAGAAAGCCGAGAATGAGCGAACCGGACAGGCCGAAGAGCGAGGAGGAAAAGGCCGTGCCCATGCCGCGCAACGGCGCTTGCAGCCCTGTTTTCAGGGCATCCAGCATGTCATTTGTATTGCCGCCCTTCGGGTCGAGCGACTGAATGGTCTGGCTGATCGAGCCTATGGTTTCGAGCAGGCCCCAGAAGGTGCCGAGCAGGCCCAGAAAGACCAGAAGGCCGATCAGATAGCGTGAGATATCGCGGCTTTCATCAAGGCGCGTAGCGATGGAATCGAGGATCGAGCGCATCGAACTGGTGGAGAGCGCCATCGACTGGCGACGGCCGATCAGTGCGCGCATGGGAGCCAGCAGCACTGGATCGCGCCCGCTTCTTTCTTCGAAGCCGCCACGAAATGAATTGACCCAGCGGATCTCCGGGAAAAGCCGCAGCACCTGGCCGAAGGCAAGCAGGATGCCGATCAGGAGAACGCCGAGAATGAGGCCGTTCAAGCCGGGATTGGTGAAGAAAAACACCTGGATCTGGCGTAGCAGAATGGCGCCGAGGAAAGCCACGATAATCAGGAAGATCACCATCGCCAGAACGACGATACGGGGGCTCGACAGTCTGTAGGGATCGAAATCCGCGCCGAACTCCCGATCCGTTTTCGTTGCTTTCGCTCTTGCCATGAATTCCCACTCCTCAACCCGTAATAACCCGTATTAACAGGGGCATTGCCGGATGCGGAGATTAACTGAAATTATGGCAGCCGTCACGCGGGCGACGGCATAATTCCTTCAATGAAATTCGATTCTATGGAATGGAATTACGCAGTATTCCAGAGTGTTAGAACGTCCTCTACGCGTCCAATCGGACGCGCGTCTCTCTAGACGGGCTTTTTCAGAACCTGCAGCAAGGCGGATTGGATGGCCTCATTGCCCGCGACGATCGATTTTGTCTCGAACATATCCTGGCCGCCATTCTTGTCGGAGAGGAAGCCGCCTGCCTCGCGCACGAGAAGAATACCCGCGCCGATATCCCAGGGATGAAGCGCGTCTTCCCAAAAGCCGTCAAGGCGTCCGGCGGCGACATAGGCGAGATCGAGTGCTGCAGCGCCCATGCGGCGGATGCCCGCCGTCTCGCCCATGACATTGCGCAATTCGAGCAGGTAGTTGCCGTGATGGCCGCGGCCCAGATGCGGAACGCCCGTGCCGATGACCGCATCCGACAATTTTGTGCGGGCTGCAACGCGCAGGCGGCGATCGTTCAGGAAGGCGCCGCCTCCGCGCTCGGCGGTGTAAAGCTCGTCCATGGCCGGATTGTAGATCACGCCGGCGACGATCTGCCCCTGGCGCTCCAGTGCGATGGATACGCCGAACACCGGTATGCCGTGCAGAAAATTGGTCGTGCCGTCGAGCGGATCGACCAGCCAGCGGTGCTGGCCGTCGCTGCCTTCGATGGCGCCGGATTCCTCCATGAGGAAGCTGTAGTCCGGCCGCGCGCGGCGCAGTTCCGCATAGACGATGTCCTCGGCGCGTTTGTCCGCCTGGCTGACATAATCGCCGGGGCCTTTCAGGGAGACCTGGAGGTTCTGTACCTCGCCGAAATCGCGCGCAAGCGAGCGCCCGGCCTTCACCGCGGCCTGGACCATGACATTGAGTATCGCCGAACGCGCCATTTCTTAATTCCTGTTACTTGCAAATGTTGGTTCCAGGCACACCCCCCTCTGCCCTGCCGGGCATCTCCCCCTCAAGGGGGGAGATTACGCCTTCATCAACATGCGGCACCAATCGCAAACCTTGCAGAATGAAGGCGAAGGGCGATGTCAGCCAATCTCCCCTCTTGAGGGGGAGATGCCCGGCAGGGCAGAGGGGGGTATTGCCCCGCCGGCATTTCGTTAATTAATCCGCGCGACGGACATAGGTCAGTTCATTGGTATCGACGATCACGCGCTCGCCCGATCCGATGAAGGGTGGGACGAGGATGCGGATGCCGTTTTCGAGCATGGCCGGCTTATAAGAGGCACTTGCCGTCTGGCCTTTCACCACAGGGTCTGCCTCGGTGATTGTGAGCGTCACATAATCAGGCAGGCGAATGCCGATCGGCTT
Source organism: Paramesorhizobium leguminum (assembly GCF_003217235.1). Classification (GTDB taxonomy): domain Bacteria; phylum Pseudomonadota; class Alphaproteobacteria; order Rhizobiales; family Rhizobiaceae; genus Paramesorhizobium; species Paramesorhizobium leguminum. The sequence continues at coordinate 48,893 of NZ_QJTF01000006.1, forward strand.
TTCTTCGTAAAGCTCGACCGTGACCATCATGCCGTCCTGCAGGAAGGCGGCGCGATCACCGACGAAATCTTTTTGCAACTCGAGTTGCTCGTAGCTCTCGGTATCCATGAAAATCAACGCATCGCCCTGTTCGTAAAGGAACGAGAAGTCTTTCTGTTCCAGGCGAACGCGCTCGACCGTTTCGGCGGAGCGGAAGCGCTCGTTGAGCTTGGTGCCGTCGATGAGGTTTTTCAATTCGACCTGATTGTAGGCGCCGCCCTTGCCGGGCTTCACCGCGTTGGTCTTCACCGCGGCCCAGAGGCTGCCGTTGTGCTCGATGACATTGCCTGGGCGGATTTCGTTTCCGTTGATCTTCATGGAATTGTTCCGGATCTAATCTGAGAAGGGGCGGGCTCAGCCGATAATAACATAAGCCGCAGCAATCGGGGCTCCCAAGACCATAAATTGCGAATTTGCGCAAGCTTGGAGGCAGGCGAACTTTCTGAGCAGGATGTAATTAAGCTGAAATGGGGCCTAGCGAAGCTTGCCGGCGCGGGCGATGGCTTCCTTTATCTGAGCCTCGTCGAGACCGTCCATGAACGAGTCGAGATCGTGGGCGGAGAGACCGGCGCGGCGGGCTACGATATACCATGCGGCGGCCTCGACGGAATTTCCCTCCGTGCCGATGCCATCGCGATAGAGCCGGGCGAGGCGGGCCTGTGCCGCTACGTTGCCGGTAAGGGCGGCGCGGTGCATCCAGCGGAAGCCGGCCTTGTAATCGCGCACGCCGCCGCGCCCTTCGATGTACCAGCTGGCCAGATCGAGCTGGGCCGTGTCGAAACCCTGTTTCGCCGCCCGCTCGAGGAATTCGCGTGCCTTTTTGTCGTCGCGCGGAATTTTCAGCGTGCCGTTGGCATAGATCTGGCTGACGCCATATTCGCCATCGGCAAGGCGCGCCTGCGCCGCCTTCATGAACCAGGGAAACGCCTTGTCCAGCCCGGTTTCGCCGGGGTGGTTCGCCATCATCAGCTGACCATAATTATATTGCGCCATCGGATTGCCAGCCTCGGCGGCTGCCTGCATCAGCTTCTCGCCCTTTGCCTTATCGCGCGGGATGTGCTTGCCCTGCAGCAGCATGGCGCCATAACGGAACTGCGCTTCCGTCACGCCTTGCTCCGCCGCTTTTTCATACCAGCGCGCCGCTTCTGCCTGGTTGACCGGAACGCCCAGCCCACGCGCGTAAATTTCCGCCGCAAGCAGCTGCGCGGCAGGGTCGCCTTTTTCAGCGCGCGGCAGCGCCAGATTGAGGGCGGTAAGATAAAGCCCGCGTTGGAATGCGCCGAAAGCGTCATCGGCCGGCTTGTCGCCGAAGCGGTCCATGGACGGTAAGGTATCGGTTGAGGCCGGTTGCCTGAGCATGGCCGGCTTGTCGTCCTTTTCCGTTGGCGCTGCAGCCTGCGCGGTTGCGCCGGGCAGGGCGGCGGAAATCGCAAGGGCTATGATCGGCAATCGCTTCATCCGTTCAGCTCTCGAAACGCGGCGCTGTCTCATCAAGCAGCCGGTTGGCCTCGCGCATGGCTTCCGCCGGATCGTCGCTTGCGAATATGGCGGCTCCGAGGGCCACGAACTCGGCGCCGGTCGCTGCCGCCTGTTCAATGCTTGCGAGGATGTTTCCAGCCTGTACGATGCAGGGGATTTCGACCATCGGCGCCCACCATTCGGCGAGGCCGATGTTGCGCGAATGCGGCTCGGGCTTCATGTCGGCGCCGACCTTGCCGAACATGACGTAATCAGGCTGCAACTCGCCAATCTCCAATGCGCCGTGGCGGTCGCGCAAGTTTCCCATGCCGACGATCAGCCGGGGCGCGTGGCGTTCGATGGTGTCCGCGAGATCGGCGATCTTGCCTTCGATGTGCACGCCATCGGCGCCGACACGGCCGGCAATTTGCGTATCGTTGAGGATCAGTGCCGCCGCGCCCGCGCTTTGGATGACAGGAATGGCCTTTTGCGCCGCCGCCTGGAACGTCGCTTCGTCGAGGCCTGCGGAATCAAGAATCACGCTCGCCGCATCGCCACCGGAAAGCGCCTTGCGCAAGAGGGCGGCAAGCGCGTCGCTATCCCCAACCGGAGGGGCGACGAGAACGATACGGCAGCGATTGGCATGGTTCGGCGCGGTCATGGGATAAGCCTAAGGTCAAGAAGATGATGGAATTCGGGCATAGAGCATGGTTTGCTGGTTGAACAGCCCTCTTAATGCGATGCGGTGAGTCGTGTATTGCATGAAACGTACCTCGTCATCGGTGTGGCGGAGGGGTATTAATCCTTGTTCCCGCTGAGTCCATTCCATGCACAGTCTTCTCGCCGACCCCTGGTTCTATGCAACCGCTCTTCCGGCTGTCATCCTCGTCGGCCTTTCCAAGGGGGGGCTCGGCGGCGCGATGGGGCAGCTTGGCGTGCCGCTGATGACGCTGGTGATTGCCCCCGTGCAGGCGGCGGCGATCATGCTGCCGATCCTCATCGTGATGGACGTGGCGAGCCTTTGGGCCTGGCGTGGCTACCGTGATGTCAAGACGCTCAAATATATGCTGCCCGGCGGGATTATCGGCATAGCCATCGGCTGGCTGCTGGTGGCGGTTGTCACCAACGACATGGTGAAGCTTATCGTCGGCGCGGTCGCGGTGCTTTTCGTGCTGCGTTATGTGCTTGCGGGAGCCGCGGGGCGGGCGACGCCAAAACGGCAGAATTTTGCGGCGGCGACCTTCTGGTCCACGATCGCCGGGTTCACCAGTTTCGTTGCGCATGCGGGCGGTCCTCCTTACCAGATCTATGCGCTGCCGTTGAGACAGGATCCGAAGATCTATAACGGCACCAGCGTCATCTTCTTCACTGTGATGAACGCCGTGAAGGTCATTCCTTATTTCGCTCTCGGCCAGTTCGATGCGACCAATCTATCGGCCTCCGCCGTTCTCGCGCCCCTGGCATTTGCCACGCCGCTTGCCGGCGCATGGATCGTGAGGCGGATGAAGCCTGAGGTCTTTTATCCCTTCATCTACTCCATGGTTTTTCTGACCGGGATGAAGCTCGTTTATGACGGTGTTGCCGCCATGTTTTGAACGGACAAGAAAGTTGAACTGGACGATGCGGAATTCCGTCCCATTTCTTGGGAATATGGCTTCGCTGGCATCGTTTAAACCGGTATACGGCCTATGTAGATTCTGACCTTCGTTGCCCTGATTAACTGCTTCGTGAACTTGGGATTCCCAAGGTTGCTTCAAATATACAGAGATTAAGATGCTGAATCATTTTAAGCGGGATACCCGTATCGACGTATTCAGGGCGCTGGCGCTGCTGACGATCTTCGTCAATCATGTGCCGGGTACGATCTATGAACATCTGACCCATAAGAACCTGGGGTTCTCGGATGCCGCCGAAGCCTTCGTGCTGATTTCCGGGATCGCGGTGGGGCTCGCCTATGGGACCAAGTTCCAACCGGGCAATCGTCTTCTGACCGGGCTGAAGATGTGGCGGCGGGCGGGAGTGCTTTATACCACGCACATCATGACCACCATGGCGACGCTTGCCATCTTTGCCGGCACGGCGATCTTCCTCAAGCGGCCGGAGTTCCTGTCGCAGATCAATATCCAGCCCGTGATGAAACATCCGGTAGAGGCGTTGTTCGGCATCGTCACGCTAGGCCATCAGCTTGGTTATAATAATATTCTCTCGATGTATGCGGTGCTTCTGCTGATGACGCCGGCATTTCTTCTTCTGGCGCGCCTAAGCCTCGGGCTGATGGTGGGCGTTTCAGGCGTATTCTGGCTTCTGGCGGGCATCTACCAAATCGCGCCTCACAATTATCCGACTTCCGGATTCTGGTTCCTCAATCCGCTTTCCTGGCAGTTCCTGTTCGTCATAGGCATCGCGGGGACCGTGCATGTTCGCCGGGGCGGACGCATTCCGGCCTATCCCTGGCTGATAGGCGCTTCCGCTGCCTATCTCCTGCTCGCGCTCGTATGGGTGCGGCTGCCATTGTGGGGTGTCGACCCTTCGATGGGGCTGCCGGCGGTCCTGACGGGATTCGACAAGACGTTTCTTTCAATGCCTCGACTGCTACATGTGCTGGCGGCAAGCTATATTATCGTCGCGGTCCCGGCGATTTCCAATCTCGCGCGCACGGCGCCCGACCATCCGCTGGCGATCCTCGGCAGGCATTCGCTGCCGGTCTTCATCGCAGGCACGATCCTTGCGATGGTCGCGCAGGTGATGAAGCTCATCAATCCAGGTGGTCTTCCCTATGACACGCTGCTGATCGCCACCGGAATCGTCGTGCAGTTCGCACTCGCCTATTATCTGGAATGGCTGCCGCGCATCGGTTGGGGTGGAAAAACTGCAGCGAAAGCCGCTCCCGTCCAAGCCCAGGAGAGACCTGCCCAAGCACACGGTGCGGGGATGAAGCCGGGATTTCAGCCTGTCTTGAGCCTGTAAGCCGATTTCATGCAATGAAAGTGGGGCCGCGAAAACGGGGCCGTGAAAGCTGGCGGGATTAACCGTTCATTAAGGATAAGCGTATTAAATGGTTGATATCCAGTTTTCCTGGATACTTACCGAGTGGTTTCGCCACTCTGTTTGACGCCTCCCTGTTAAACTCCTGAGAGCCGCTTTCGCGGCTCTTTTTTTGTTCACAATTTTGTGGGAATGCGCAGATTGCGTTAACCCTTTCTTAAACATATTCTTGCGTCGCGGTGTATAGCAATGCAGTTTGCAGTGGGATTCATGCCAAGGCCTGTTTCGCCCATCGCCGGTTCGTGATCGAACCCTCGGAAATGGGTTCGGATGGGCCCGATTCTAAGATTGCTTATCCGCATGATCCTATCCAAAAAGCTGGTCAACTTTTTGGGGGTCATGCTCAGGAGATACTGCCTGAAACAACGGCAGTGTGGGGTTGCGAAGACGATCATGATCGAACACGAATACCGGAATAATACCATAAGGCTGGCTGAGCGCGTCGTTTTCTCCGATTCGTTCAAACCGCTTTACAGGGAGGGGATGAGTCTGGTCGAGGAAGCGGCTGCTTACCTCGACGGTCCGGGCCGCGACGAAGCAAAAATGCTGCCACGCTCCGCAACGCCGTTTTATGCCGCCGAGTCCATGCGGCTGACGACGCGCCTCATGCAGATCGCATCCTGGCTTCTCCTTCAGCGCGCTGCCCGCAACGGCGAACTGACCCGACAGCAAGTGGCGATGGAGAAGGCCAAGGTTCGTCTCGATACATCTTCAGCGGCGGAAGCACTGCCGGGCTGGGCGCAAATGCCGGCGGATTTCATCGATATCGTCGAACGCTCGCTGCGCCTGCAGGAGCGGATTAGGCGCATGGATGACGAGGTCTATGGCGCGCCAGGCATTTCCGGCGTGGCCGGCAATCCGGTATCGGATCAGCTGGTGCTGCTGCAGACGGCCTTTGGTGGACGGTAAACCCGTTTGGGCTTGCGCCGCGCCTTGAAATCGTTGGGTGTCGTGGTAATATCCTAAGAAGGAGGTGAGACGATCTTCCTTTACCGGAGGGACCGGGCCGAAGCCCGATCCCAATGTGCTTACTTAATTTTGCTGACAGTCAGGGTGAACCGCCAAGTCGTTAACCTGATAATCAGCGTAAGCCCGGTTTTCTTCAATCGTCTCACCTCCTTTCATTTGCCGGATCGAAATCCGGCGACGCGATCATATCCAAATCGTCTTCAAAGCAAATAGAGATGGTTGTAACGCGTAGAAAATTTCTACTCGCTATTTTGTTTCTCTTTTGTTCACATTTCTGCTGTCAAGTGCGCCTTGCAAACGGTAAGGTCGGCACATGAGAGAAGCGATTCGGATTATCGGTATTGACCCGGGCTTGAGACGGACGGGCTGGGGCGTGGTGGAGACGCTTGGCAACTCGCTGCGCTTCATTGCTTCCGGCACGGTCAAATCCGACGACAAGATGGATCTTGCTTCCAGGCTTTGTCAGTTGCATGAGGGGCTTTCCGCGGTTTTGCACAGCCATATGCCGCATGAGGCGGCCGTGGAGCATACATTCGTCAACAAGGATGCTACCGCCACGCTGAAGCTTGGTCAGGCACGCGGCATCGCCATGCTTGTGCCGGCGCAGGCTGGCTTGAGCGTCGCTGAATATGCGCCGAATGCGGTCAAGAAGGCAGTGATCGGCGTCGGGCATGGCGAGAAGCAGCAGATCCACATGATGGTCAAGGTTTTGATGCCTAAGGCCACCTTTGAGGGTAACGATGCCGCCGATGCGCTGGCCATCGCCATCTGTCACGCCCATAACAGGCAAAGTATCACCGGGAGGCTCGCGCAAATCGCATGATCGGCAAGCTCAAGGGAACGGTCGATGAGATCGACGAGGATCATGTCATTATCGATGTGCATGGCGTCGGTTATGTCGCCTATTGCTCGACGCGGACGCTCGGCAATCTGCCTGGTGTGGGCGAGGCGGCGACGCTCTTCATCGAGACCTATGTCCGCGAGGACATGATCCGGCTTTATGGCTTCGCCTCCCATCTGGAACGCGAGTGGTTTCGTTTGTTGCAAAATGTGCAAGGTGTGGGCGCGAAGGTGGCGCTCGCGGTGCTTGGCACGCTGACGCCGTCGGAACTCGCCAATGCCATCGCGCTGCGCGATCTCGCCATGGTCAGCCGCGCGCCTGGTGTCGGCAAGAAGGTGGCGGAGCGGATCGTCACCGAATTGAAGAACAAGGCTCCGGCTTTCGCCGGCGAAGCGTCCGGCACCATCGGGCTGAAGCAAGAGCTGGGCGAAGGGGTAGCTCCCGCGCCCGTCGCCGATGCGGTTTCGGCACTCAGCAATCTCGGCTATTCGCGCGACCAGGCGGCCAATGCGGTTGCGGCGGCGCTGAAGCAGGCGGGAGAGGATGCCGATTCCGCGAAACTCATCCGGCTTGGGCTGAAGGAACTGGCGCGGTGAGAATGGCATGAACGATAGCAACCGCCTGATATCTCCCGACAAGCGCGGCGAGGATGTCGACAACACGCTGCGGCCGCAATCGCTTGACGATTTCGTCGGGCAGGCGGCGGCGCGGGCCAATCTGAAAGTGTTCATCGAGGCGGCGCGGACGCGCGGCGAGGCGCTCGACCATGTGCTTTTCGTCGGACCGCCCGGCCTTGGCAAGACCACGCTGGCGCAGATCATGGCGAAGGAGCTGGGCGCTAATTTCCGCTCGACCTCCGGTCCGGTCATCGCCAAGGCCGGCGATCTGGCTGCGCTCCTGACCAATCTCGAAGACCGGGATGTGCTGTTCATTGACGAGATCCACCGGCTCAACCCGGCGGTGGAGGAAATCCTCTATCCGGCGATGGAAGATTTCCAGCTCGACCTCATCATCGGCGAAGGACCGGCGGCGCGGTCGGTGAAGATCGATCTCGCCCGCTTCACGCTTGTCGCCGCGACCACCCGCCTTGGCCTTTTGACCACGCCGCTGCGTGATCGCTTCGGCATTCCCGTGCGGCTCAATTTCTATACGGTGCCGGAGCTTGAGCATATCGTGCGGCGCGGCGCGCGGATCATGCAACTGGGCATTTCGGATGACGGTGCACTGGAGATCGCGCGGCGCGCGCGCGGTACGCCGCGCATCGCCGGGCGGCTGTTGCGGCGGGTGCGCGACTTTGCGCTTGTGGCTCGGGCCGATACCGTCAACCGCAAGATAGCCGACGAGGCGCTTTTGCGGCTTGAGGTTGACAGCATCGGCCTCGACCAGCTCGACCGGCGCTATCTCGACATGATCGCCCGGAATTTCGGTGGCGGTCCGGTCGGCATCGAAACCATCGCCGCCGGCCTTTCCGAGCCGCGCGATGCGATCGAGGATATCATCGAGCCCTATCTCATCCAGCAGGGCTTCATCCAGCGCACCCCGCGCGGGCGCGTGCTGACCGTCAACGCATGGCGGCATCTGGGACTAACCGCGCCGTCCGATCTTGCGCAAACGCAGATCGGGCTATTTCAGGATGACGATTGACCTCTGTGGGGTAGCTATTTCAGCCCCAGCCCTTTCAGGATAAGGGGGTCCAATATGCGGTTCTTGTCATCGTTGGTGATGCCGAAGGCGCCGCCCCATGACCAGACGGCCCAAGCATATCCGTAGCGCTCCGATAGTGTGGTGATGTCGTGCAGATAGGCGGCGCGCCATTGCGAGGGCATACGATAAGGATTGCCATCTTCCTGCCGGATCATGCCGAACTCGCCCAAGAAGATATCTTCCTTTGGGATGCCATATTTTGCAGCCCATGCCGCAACCGTCTTGAAGGGCGCTTCGATGACGTTGGAGAGCTTTTCCGGCGTATCGATCTCGGCATATTGCTCATCGAGATAGGCCAGCAGTCCGATGCGTCGCATCAGGGGCGCCTTTTCTTCGATGCGTTGACGTATTTCTTCGAGGGTTCTCTCCCGTTCGGCTGGCGGGACACTATAGGGCGGATAGGGGAGGCCGGTAACGTAGCGGATGAAATCGCCCGCCCATAGCGCGCCCTGATGCGTCAACAGAAAAGGGCCATAGGTATGGAAACTCCAGATGATATTGTCGTCGGGAATATCGCGTGGGTCTACCCGTGCCAGCGCCTCCGCCTTGCCCCAGCATCCGCCTGAAAGTACCAAGGTCAAATTTGTGGCAGAGGCGCGCGCGGCGGCGAAAAGCTGCCGCAGCATTCCCGGCCAGCGAGGGGAGGATGTCGCATCGCAATCGACGACAGGCTCGTTCATCAACTCGAACGCAATTTTATCCGGCGCTTCCCTAGAAAGGGTGCGGCCCATAGTGCGGACAACATCCAGATAGCGCTCGAAAAGAGCCGGGTCGGCCATGACATTGGTCATGCTGACGCTGCGTTCCGTAGGGAAGAGATGGAGATCGACAACCGCGTTCAATCCGGCTTCATTGACCAGGTGGGCGGATTGCAACACGCTTTCATAAAGCTTGTCGCGGAAGATGATTGTCTTATCGGATAGGAATGGGGCGGGGTCGACCGGAATGCGGACGAAATCGAACCCGGCCTGTTTCAGCGCGGCCAAATCCTGTGGCTCAAGGCTCTTGCGCCATTCCGGGTAGGGCAGGAGCACGCTTTCGTCGTTCCAGCGGCTTTCGTCTGGCCAGGTGGTCCATATATCGAGATTGACGCCGCGCTTCATTTTGAACGTCGCGGCGGCAGCGGGCATGGCGAACGCCACGGCGAGCGCCAGAGCGGGGAATAGCGGTTTCTTCAGCTTGAACATGGCGGCCAAGAGTGTCATCGCTTCACTTCATCATATAATGAGGAAGCGGGAATGGCGGAACCAAATCAGCTTACCGGCGATAATTCAAGGGCAGGGGACGCGCTGCTTTCAGGCGTGTTGACGACAAGCGGCCACCGGCTTCTCGCGCGGGTCTATTACGCGGATACGGATTTTTCCGGTGTGGTCTATCATGGCCGCTATCTGGAATTTCTCGAACGCGGACGCACCGATTTCCTGCGCCTTACCGGCATCCATCATTCCGAACTGGCGGATGGGGTGCATGGCGAGCATCTGGTCTGGATCGTACGGCGCATGGAGATCGATTTTCGAGGTCCCGCGCGCATCGATGACATTCTGGCGATCGAGACACGGGTAGAGGATGTTTCCGGTGCGCGCATCCATATGTTGCAGAGGATTTCGCGGGAGGACGTTCTGTTGATCGAGGCGAAGGTGGAGGCGGCGCTCATCAACAAGGAGGGGAGGCCGCGGCGTTTTCCGAAGGAGTGGAAAGAGCTGTTCCTGCGTTAGCGTTTGCCAGAACTAGTGCCCGCGCCCTCGTCCTTCGAGGCTCCGCTTCGCTACACACATCAGGATGAGGGCTACTGCGACGTTGCGGCCCCTTCACCCTCATGGTGAGGTGCGAAGCGTAGCGGAGCCTCGAACCACGGGGGTGAAGGGCGCACTACGTTTCCATCTAAATATGAAAAAGCGTATAGATGTCACGCTATTCACACACCCCGCTTATTACCCCAAAGAAGCACATGCAACTGCGGTAGGATACGGGCCGCATACCACCGGTCTTCCGTCACCTTGGCAACCAGCCAAAGCATCCGATCCATAATCCCGTCGATATCCACATGCGCCGCATCGTCGTGCGGCGGGGGTGGCGTGTGATTGCCCGGTTGGAGGTAGATTGGCGTATCCGGGTATCGCCCTGCCGTCCGCCGTGCGAACGCGTAGTCCTCATCGTCGAAGACGACGATCTTGAGCGCGATCTGTGCCTGTCCGGCGCTACCTGCCGTGAGGCAAGCGTCCAGTTGGTCCCAATCGGTCCGCATTCCGCTGGAAGGCGGTTTGGGGCTGAGGACAAGCACGTCGAGATCGGCAAACCAGTCGCGAGCGATGCTGCCCTGCGTTTCCAGGGCGAAACGATATCCATGCGAATGTCCGAGTTCGATGAGGGGCTCGAGCGGCTGAACCGCCGGGTTGCCTCCCGATAGCGAAACCGTCAGAGGGATTCCGCCGGAGAGGCGGGTTACCTCCTGAAAGATCGCTTCCGGGGACATCGGCGTCCACTCATGCCGGAACGCGCTGTCGACTGCGTGCAGGCTATCGCACCAGGAGCAGCGGTAATCGCAGCCGCCGGTCCGCACGAAGACGGTCGGCAATCCAATCAAGGCGCCTTCACCCTGTATCGTCGGGCCGAAGATTTCGCTGGTGCGGATAATCTGCCCGGTCATGGCTGCGAAGCGGTGGGGCGATATTCGGCCCATGTCTTAGGGGTCTCGCTAATGCGCACCGCCGATGTCTCAGGGAGACGCGCCTTGCACCAATCGAAGAAGTGCTTCGCCAGAAACTCGGACGTTACCTTTTCATGGCCGAAGACTTCGTTCAAATGGCGATGGTCCAGCGTCTCGTCGATATAGCGCTTGAGGGCCGAAAGATCGTGGTAGTCGCGGACGAAACCATCTTCGCCCAAGGTTTCAGCGGCAAGCTCGACGACCACGATGTAGTTATGACCGTGCAGGCGCGCGCATTGATGCTCCGGCGGTAGATGGCTCAGCTGATGGGAGGCGGAGAAATGGAATTCCTTGGTGATCCGGTACATTACCGTTCCTCCCTAACGGCGTGTTGCGACACGGCCGTTTTCCAGAAATCCGGATCCTCATATCGTGTCGGGTCCTCGATGCCGGCGAGGTGGAAAGCCTCGCGGCGCTCGACGCAGGTGCCGCAGCGCCCGCAATGGTTCTCCCCGCCCTTGTAGCAGGACCAGCTTTCGGCGAACGGTGTGCCATGCCTCGCGCCATCGCTGACGATTTCCGCCTTGGAGATCTCGACATAAGGCGCAAAAAGCCTGACCTTTGCATATCCGTCGAGAGCCTCGTCCTGCATGGCCTGGAATGCTTCGATGAAGCCGGGCCGGCAGTCGGGATAGATGAAGTGGTCCCCGCCATGCACGGCGACGGCGACCGCGTCCGCCTTTTGCGCAGCCGCCAGGCCGAACGCTATCGCCAGCATGATGGCATTGCGGTTCGGAACGATGGTGGTCTTCATCGTCTCCTCCGCATAATGCCCGTCGGGCACGTCCACGTCATCGGTCAGCGCCGAACCGGTGAGATGCGCTCCGATTGGACGGATGTCGATGACATGGTGCGCGACGCCCAGCCGCTTCGCGCAGCTGGCGGCGAAGTCGATCTCCCTAAGGTGGCGCTGGCCGTAATCGAAGGATATGAGGCCGGTGAGTTCGTGTTCCGCCGCCACCTTGTGGGCCAAGGATACGGAATCCAGTCCGCCGGAGCAGACGACGAGTGTTTTCATGTGCGTTGTCCCTTGTTTTGTTGATCCGGGTGGGCTGCGACCGGAAAGAGAGGCTTTTATGACAAACGGGATCGTTTGGAAAGGGCGTTCGAAAATGCTGGAATCATAACTCATCCTTAACCATAAGGATTCATGAATGCGCGAGAACGGAGATGAGGGCAACGGACCGCGTTTGATCCCGCGCCTTCCTTTCACCAAATTTAGCCGCAAGAAGCCGTATTAGGGGGCTATTAACCTCTTTACAAAATGCGGCGACTGCGACAACGAATGCGACCCTTGCCGCCCGGTCCCGTGCCGGGCGTTTGGATTCGAGGATGGTGGACTTATGGAAAACATTGCGCTTGCTGCTCCCAGCGCCGACGTCTCCCTCTGGGGCTTGTTCATGCAGGCGAACTGGGTGGTCAAGCTCGTCATGCTCGGCCTTCTCGGCGCCTCGGTCTGGACGTGGGCGATCGTCGTAGACAAGACGGTTGGCTATGGCCGCGCGCGCAGGGCGCTCGATCGCTTCGAGCAGGTGTTCTGGTCCGGGCAGTCGCTGGAGGATCTCTATCGCAATCTGAATGATCGCCGCACGACGGGCACGAGCGCCATCTTCATGGCGGCGATGCGCGAGTGGAAAAAATCCTTTGAGAAGGGCGCGCGTTCACCCATTGCGCTGCAGATGCGCATCGACAAGGCGATGGATGTGGCTCTGGCGCGCGAGAACGACAAGCTGGAATCCCGTCTGGGCTTTCTTGCGACAATCGGTTCGGCGGCGCCATTCATAGGCTTGTTCGGTACCGTGGTAGGCATCATGACGTCGTTCCAGGCCATCGCCTCTTCGAAATCGACCAATCTGGCAGTCGTGGCGCCTGGTATCGCCGAGGCGCTTCTGGCGACGGCCATCGGACTCCTCGCCGCTATTCCGGCAGTTATCGCCTACAACAAGCTTTCCAGCGACGCGGGCAAGATCAGCGCGCGCATGGAAGGCTTCGCCGACGAGTTTTCCGCCATACTCTCGCGGCAAATCGATGAGAAGCTTCAGCCTCGCCAGTAAAGGCGAGCGCCGGAAACGGATTTAGAGGGCCGGAAACGGATTTAGAGGGAAAGACAAGCCATGGGCATGTCGGTGGGAAATCAGGGATCTGGCGGCGGCCGCCGTGGCCGTCGCGGGCGCAGGAAAGCCCTGATGAGCGAGATCAACGTCACGCCCTTCGTGGACGTGATGCTGGTGCTGCTCATCATCTTCATGGTCGCCGCGCCGATGTTGACCGTCGGCGTGCCCATCGACCTGCCCGAGACGCAGGCCAAGGAGATGAATGCGCAGACGCAGCCGATCACCGTCTCGGTCAATGACAAGGGGCAGATCTATCTGCAGGAAACCGAGATCGGCCTCGACGAGGTCGTGCCGAAGCTAGAGGCGATTTCCAAGACGGGTTATGAGGAACGTATCTTTGTGCGCGGCGACAAGAGCGCGGATTACGGCACCGTCATGCAGGTCATGGCGCGAATTTCAGCGGCCGGTTTCAAGAATATCGGTCTTGTGACACTCCAGGAGCAGAATAGCTGACGCCATCATGAAGGCTGGCCTGACATCCTCCGCGATTTTGCACGCCGTCATCCTCGGATGGGGACTTGTATCCTTTTCGTCGCCGAAACCTTTCGAGATCACGGATGCCGAGGCGCTGCCGGTGGATATCGTGCCGATCGAATCCATCACGCAAATCCAGCAGGGCGACAAGAAGGCTCCGATGAAGGAAAAGGCCGCGGTGACGCCGACGACGAAGCCCAAGCCGCCCCTGGAGAATGCCGAGAATGCGGGTGACAACGATATCGACCTGAAAACACCGCCCAAGCCCGATGCCAAGCCGAAACCGGTGGAGACGGCGGACGCCGCCAAGCCACAGCCGAAGCCGGTGGAAAAGCCGGAGCCGATTCCAGATCCGAAGCCGGAACCGAAGCCCGAGCCCAAGCCGACGCCGGTTCCGGCAACTGAAGTTCAGCCCAAGCCTGAGCCCAAGCAGGAAGTGAAGCCGGATGCAGTGGCTGAGGCCATCGAGAAGCAGACGGAAAGCCCTGACGCCGAAGCCGTGAAGCTGCCCGACAAGGTTCCCGCGCCCGACGCCAAGCCGAAGCCGCCGCAGGCGCAGACGGCCAAGACGCCGGACCGCAAGCAGACCGAAGAGACGAAAGAGACGGCATCGGCTGCGGCCAAGAACGCGTCGGAAGAGAAAGACGCCATCGCCGATGAGGTCAAGGCGCTTCTTAATCGCGAGAAGGCCGCTGGCGGCGGTGCGAAGCGCTCTACCGAACAGGCCTCGCTTGGCGGCGAGAAGAATACGGGCGGCTCGAAACTGAGCCAGAGCGAGCTCGATGCGCTGAAAGGCCAGATATCCAAGTGCTGGAACGTGCCGGCCGGCGTGGCTGATGCGCAAGGACTGCGCGTGACGGTGAAGATGAAATTGACCGAAACGGGCGAGATCGAAGGCACGCCGGAGGTTACGTCCGCCGGTGGTGGCGATGGCGCGGTCAGCAGGGCGGCGGCAGGTAGCGCGCTTCGCGCCGTCATGCGCTGCGCACCTTACAATTTGCCGCGCGACAAATACGATGACTGGGCCGATGTCACCGCGCATTTCGACCCAAGCGAGATGTTCTAGAATTCAACCAGCTTTGCCAATCGAATGGCCCCAAGGACAAACGAGGTCCACGAAATTATGAAGAGAATGATCCGGACGTTTTTTTCAGCCCTGGCCATGTTCGTGGCTTCCAGTACGGCTGGGTTCATGCCTGCCGAGGCTGCTGTTGAAATCAACATCAACAAGGGCAATGTCGAACCGCTGCCGATCGCGATCACCGATTTTCTGTCGGCAGACCAGATGGGCGCGAAAGTTTCCGCCATTATCGCCGCCGATCTGGAACGCTCCGGGCTGTTCGCGCCTGTTAACAAGGGCGCGTTCATCGAGAAGATTTCCAATCCCGATGCCGCGCCGCGCTTCGAGGACTGGAAGGTGATCAACGCGCAGGCGCTGGTCACGGGCCGCGTCACCAAGGAGGCGGACGGGCGGCTGAAGGCGGAGTTCCGTCTGTGGGACACGTTCGCCGGACAGCAACTCGCCGGGCAGCAGTTCTATACCTCGCCCGAAAACTGGCGCCGCATCGCGCATATCATCGCCGATGCCATCTATGAGCGGCTCACCGGCGAGAAGGGCTATTTCGACTCGCGCATCGTCTTTGTCGATGAAACGGGATCGAAGGAAAAGCGCGTCAAGCGGCTGGCCATCATGGACCAGGACGGCGCGAATGTGATTTACCTTTCCGATGGGCGCGACCTGGTCCTCACCCCGCGTTTCTCGCCCAGCCGCCAGGAGATCACTTACATGTCGTTCGCCGGCGGCAAGCCGCGCGTGTACCTCCTGCAGCTCGATACGGGGCAGCGCGAGGTAGTCGGCAATTTTCCGGGTATGACCATCGCGCCACGCTTCTCGCCCGATGGACAGAAGGTGATCATGAGCCTGCTTCAGGACGATGGCAGCGCCAATATCTACACGATGGACCTTCGCAGCCGCACGACGACGCGCCTTACCAGCTCGTCGGCCATCGATACGTCGGCATCCTATTCGCCTGACGGGACGCAGATCGTATTCGAATCCGACCGCGGCGGCCGCCAGCAGATTTACGTCATGGGCGCTGATGGTTCCAATCCCCGCCGTATCTCCTTTGGCGACGGCGCCTATTCAACGCCGGTCTGGTCACCGCGCGGCGATCTGATCGCCTTCACCAAGCAGTCCGGCGGTCAGTTTTCCATTGGTGTAATGAAGACCGACGGTTCGGGCGAGCGGCTGCTGGCCACCAGCATCCACAATGAGGGGCCGACATGGGCGCCGAATGGCCGCGTGCTTATGTTCTTCCGCCAGCCGCCCGGCGCCGGCGCCCGGCTTTTCACCATCGACGTGACGGGGCGCAACGAGCGGCAGATCCAGACGCCGAACTTCGGCTCCGATCCAGCATGGTCCCCTCTGCTCGACTAGCGAAACTCTCCTTCCTCCTTGCGGGGAGTGAGAAGCGTTCGGCCATAGGCCGAGGAAAAGCCAACGATTTGGCTTTTCCAGCGACGAACGCGCGAAGCCATAGCGAAGCGCTGCCTGCGGAGCAGGCGGATGGGGGTGAGAGACGGTTGTGCTCTATCCTTCACCACCCCACCCCGGACCTTCCGGTCCGACCCTCCCCGCAAGGGGGAGGGTGGAACTCCGACTGCGACAATCTGGCGGCGGAAAGCCCTCTTTCCGCCGCATTGTCTCTTGAATGTGAATGCCAAACAGCCTTCGGGGACAGGCGGGACGCCAAGAGAAAATTAACCATAATTCTTGAGTGCGCCTTAACCTCGATATGGTTACTACCTGTTCACCGTAACAATTAAAATTATCAAGGAGCCCCGGCCCATGCGCCGTATCCAGACAATCGCACGCAGCCCGATCGTTGTCGCCCTTTTCATGTCGCTTGCCGTTGCCGGATGCGCCTCCAAGAAAAATCTTCCAAGCAATGCCGGCGATCTTGGCCTGGGCGGCGCGGGCGCGAACGGCGCCGTTGCCGGTTCGGCGCAGGATTTCACGGTCAATGTCGGCGACCGCGTCTTTTTCGACACCGATTCCTCGGTCATCCGCGCCGATGCGCAGCAGACGCTCGCCAAGCAGGCGCAGTGGCTCCAGCGCTACCCGAACTACCAGATCACCATCGAAGGCCATTCCGATGAGCGCGGCACGCGCGAATACAACCTCGCGCTCGGCCAGCGCCGCGCCGCCGCCGCGCGCGACTACCTCGCCTCGCAGGGTGTGCCCGCCAGCCGCATGCGCACCCTTTCCTACGGCAAGGAGCGTCCGGTCGCGGTTTGCGATGACATCTCCTGCTGGTCGCAGAACCGCCGTGCCGTCACCGTTCTGGGTGGCGCAGGCTCTTAAATTTTGTTTTTGCTGCTTGCAAAAACATCACATAGGATCAAGGAAAAGCGGCCAGGCGGCCGCTTTTTCATTTTAAACAAATTTTGGCCGAACTTGCTTGTCTTCCAGTAGGGTATGGATTGATAAATAAGCAAGTGAGCCGATTGAGGCGATGGGATCATGCTTCAAAAACAGGGGTATCGAAGGGGCCAACGACGAATGAACGGACTATTGAAGAAACTGTTGATGAGCATGGCTTTGTTGCCACTGCTCGTTGGAACAGCGGCCGCGCAGGGCGCTGATCCTCGCGTCAGCCAGCTTGAAGAGCAGGTGCGCTCCCTGACCGGCAAGCTTGAGGAACTGAATTTTCAGATTCTCCAGATGCAGGAGCAGATGCGTAAAGTTCAGGAAGACAATGAGTTCCGCTTCCAGGAGTTGGAAAAGAGCAAGCGCTCGGATGCGGGCAGCCGCCAGGACAGGGCGGTCGCTTCCGCAACGCGCGAGACGAAGGGTGAGGCATCGCAAGATGCCTCGTCCGCCGCCCCGGTGGCATCCGCTTCTGACAGCGCCGATTCCATGGCCATTGAACCGCAAAGTGCATCGCCGGAGCACGGGCTTCCCGCCCGTTCCCTTGGCTCCATCCGCTTTGACGCCAATGGCAATGTAATCGGCGAGACGATGGATGAGGCGGCAACCCGAGGCAGTGGCGCGGTTCCGGCGGGCGGCAATGCAATCGCCTCGCTTCCAGAAACAGACAATCCGCAGGATCTCTATCAGCTTGCGTATCAGAGCATTCTGGCCGGTGACTATCGCGCGGCGGAAACGGCGTTTCGCGAGCATGTCAAGCGGTATCCCGCGGATCCCTCGACTGCCGATGCCCGGTTCTGGCTGGGAGAATCGCTTTATGGGCAGGAGCGCTATCCGGAAGCCGCGACGGTGTTCATCGATACGCAGCGTGATTATCCGGACTCCAAGCGCGGTGCGGAAAATTTGTTGAAGCTCGGCATGACTCTGGCAAAGATGAAGGATCAGGAGGTTGCCTGCGCGACCTTTGCCCAGGTGCCGACGCGCTATCCTGGAGCATCGCAGGCTGTTCTCCACCGGGTGACGGAAGAACGTGCCAAAAACAGCTGCTGATCTCGATCCAGACACGATCTTTGCGTCGATCGATTTCGGTGGTGCGCGGGCGATCGTGGCGGCTGTATCGGGCGGCGGGGATTCGCTGGCGCTGCTTTTTCTTCTCAAGGAATATCTGGCGCAGCGCGGTGCGGATGCGCCCCAGCTGACCGCCGTCACCATCGACCATGGTCTCAGGCCGGAATCGGCCGACGAAGCGGAAGCTGTCGCGCGGCTTTGCCGTGAGCACGGCATCGAGCATCGAACCTTGCGCTGGGAAGGGGAGAAGCCAAAGACCGGCCTTCCAGCGGCGGCGCGCGAGGCGCGCTATCGGCTGCTGGTCGAGGCCGCCCGAAAGGCGGGCGCGAGAATTATCGTCACCGGTCACACACGGGACGATCAGATCGAGACGTTTCTCATGCGCGGCGCGCGGGGTGTGGGCAGGGGGCTAGCGGGTATGGCCGGGTTCACCTTGCTCGACGGGCAGCTCTGGCTGGTGCGGCCTTTGTTGAACACCCGCCGCGAGGATTTGCGCTCCGTTTTGCGCAAACGGAATATCGAATGGTTCGACGACCCGACCAATGAGAATCTCGCGTTCGAGCGCCCGAGGGTTCGGGCGAGATTGGGCGATGGCGGAAGCCCCTCACCCTTACCCTCTCCCCGCAGGCGGGGAGAGGGAGACCTCCGCGTTGCTGGTTCTTCTTCTCTCCCAGCGCCTGGCATGAACAAGAATGCGCAAACATCTATGCCCCCCTCTCCCCGCTTGCGGGGAGAGGGTAAGGGTGAGGGGCATTCCACCGAACTGGCCACCGAATTGGATAGAATCGCAAAAGCAGTCGCAACCCGACGGGCGCAAGGCGAGGCGGTTGCGGATTTTCTTGGGGTCGGCGTGCGTATCGAGCCGGCGGAAGATGTGAGCATCGATGCCAATGCGCTTAAAGAAGCGAGGCATGATGTCGCTACGTTGGCGCTTGGTGTCCTTGCATCGGTGATCGGCGGGCGTAGCTTCCTGCCGGGCGACGCGGAGCGCGAACGTCTCTTCACGCATCTGTCAGGACAAGCCGCGGCGCGGCTGGGACTTGGCGGTTGCATCATCAAGCGAGGCCGGCACCGGCACCATATCTGGCGGGAGGCGCGTGGCTTGCCGGAATTGCTGCTGTCCTCCGGCGAAAGCAGCATCTGGGATGGGCGCTACAGGATCGCCAACGGTCTATCCGGCGGCAAACAGGTGCGGATCGCGCCGCTTGTTTCTATGGAATTCGATGACTTTTGCTTGAACGCGGGTATCGACCGGACGAATATCCGCCGCGCCGCGGCGTTGACCGGGCCTGCGGTATATGTGGATGGCAAGCTTATGGACATTCCGGCGGTGACAGGCGGGCGTTTCCTGCCGGCAGGCCTTGCGATGACGCGCCATATCGCGCTTTTCGATAAAATTCTGCCGGGACATGACCTTGCGCTCGCCAATGCCGTGCGGCGGTTGTTCGGATTTGCGAACTATCCCGATCCGCCAATAGTGACTTAGCTATTTTTGTACGCCCGGCTGCAAATGGGCGTATGCCAAGCGCGCATTATATCAAACGCATTGTAAACCAGACCTATAAGATTTGATGCTAGGGTTCATGCTTGCCTTGGCAAGGCCTCGCTTCGAACCTATGTTAGTTGAAAATCGCCGTTACCAGCTTTTGGGGCGGATGTGCTGACCCGATTGGACCCGACATGAATCCAAACTATCGCAACTTCGCCCTGTGGGCGATTATTGCCCTTCTCCTGATCGCGCTTTTCAACCTGTTCCAGAGTCCGGCGCAGCGCACCGCGTCGCGCGAGGTTCCCTATTCGCAGTTTATCAGCGATGTCTCGAGCGGGCGGGTAAAGTCGGTCACGATCACCGGCGAGCGGATCAGTGGCATCTATTCGGACAGCGGATCCTCCTTCCAGACCTATTCTCCTGGTGATACCGGGCTTGTCTCGCGGCTTGAGAGCAAGGGCGTAGCCATTACGGCGCGGCCTGAAACCGACGGATCGAACCCGCTCATCAACTTCCTGCTTTCGTGGCTGCCGATGATCCTGATCATTGGCGTGTGGATTTTCTTCATGCGCCAGATGCAGGGCGGCTCGCGCGGGGCGATGGGCTTCGGCAAGTCGAAGGCCAAGCTTCTGACGGAAGCGCATGGCCGTGTCACGTTCGGGGATGTCGCGGGCGTGGATGAGGCCAAGGAAGATCTCGAGGAAATCGTCGAGTTCCTGCGCGATCCGCAGAAATTCCAGCGCCTCGGTGGGCGTATTCCGCGCGGCGTGCTGCTCGTCGGCCCTCCCGGAACTGGTAAAACGCTGCTTGCCCGCGCCATTGCAGGCGAGGCCAACGTGCCCTTCTTCACCATTTCCGGTTCGGATTTCGTTGAAATGTTCGTCGGCGTCGGCGCTAGCCGTGTGCGCGACATGTTCGAGCAGGCCAAGAAGAACGCGCCCTGCATCATCTTCATCGATGAAATCGATGCGGTCGGTCGTCATCGCGGCGCTGGTTTGGGCGGCGGCAATGACGAGCGCGAGCAGACGCTCAATCAGCTGCTGGTCGAGATGGACGGTTTCGAGGCCAATGAAGGTATCATCCTGATCGCTGCGACCAACCGTCCGGATGTTCTCGATCCGGCGCTCTTGCGGCCAGGTCGCTTCGACCGCCAGGTGGTCGTTCCCAATCCGGATGTCGCCGGGCGTGAGAAGATCCTGAAAGTGCACGTCCGCAACGTGCCGCTGGCGCCCAATGTCGACCTGAAAGTTCTGGCGCGCGGTACACCGGGTTTCTCCGGCGCCGATCTCATGAACCTCGTCAACGAGGCCGCCCTGATGGCGGCGCGGCGCAACAAGCGCGTTGTAACCATGCTCGAATTCGAGGATGCCAAGGACAAGGTGATGATGGGCGCGGAGCGCCGCTCCAGCGCCATGACGCAGGAAGAAAAGGAACTGACCGCCTATCACGAAGCCGGTCACGCCATTGTCGCCATGAACGTTGCCGTTGCCGATCCGGTGCACAAGGCAACCATCATTCCGCGCGGTCGCGCGCTTGGCATGGTGATGCAGCTGCCGGAAGGCGACAAATACTCGATGAGCTACAAGTGGATGATCTCCCGGCTCGCGATCATGATGGGCGGCCGCGTTGCCGAGGAACTCAAGTTCGGCAAGGAGAACATCACGTCGGGCGCTTCATCCGATATCGAGCAGGCGACCAAGCTTGCCCGGGCCATGGTGACGCGCTGGGGCTTCTCCGACAAGCTCGGCCACGTGGCTTACGGCGAGAATCAGGAAGAGGTCTTCCTCGGCCATTCCGTGGCGCGCCAGCAGAATGTGTCGGAAGAAACCGCGCAACTGATCGACGCGGAGGTGCGTGAGCTTATCGACACCGCCTATACCGCGGCCCGCAGCATTCTGACCAAGAAAAAGAAAGAATGGATCGCCATCGCCGAAGGCCTGCTCGAATATGAGACGCTGACCGGCGAAGAGTTGAAGGCGATCACCGCCGGCAAGAAGCCCGCGCGCGATCTGGGTGATGATACGCCGCCTTCACGCGGTTCAAGCGTGCCGAAAGCCGGTTCGGCAAGGAAGCGCAAGAGCGACGAGCCGGATACCGGCATGGAGCCGCAGCCGCAATCTTGACGGTAGTGGTCGTCCAAATTGGTATAAAAACAGCCGGGCAATGCCCGGCTGTTTCGTTTGTGTATACAAAGTGAATGGAAAAGTGCGGGGAGTTGCTCGTTTGCCTCTTTTTCATCCCTTGGCGCTATTATGGGACATATCGGCAAGTGGAATTGCGCCGTCCCGCTGTTTTGAGATAAAACAGCCTGAAATCGGCGCCAGCTCAGACAGGCATAAGCATGAGTCGGAAATATTTCGGAACGGACGGCATTCGCGGGAAAGCCAACAGCTTTCCCATGACGCCGGATATCGCCATGAAGGTCGGCATGGCCGTCGGCCTCCTTTTCAGGGAGACGGGCCAGGGCAAGCGCGTGGTGATCGGCAAGGATACACGTCTTTCCGGCTATATGCTGGAGAACGCGCTTGTCGCGGGCTTTACGGCGACGGGCATGGACGTCTTCCTGCTCGGACCTATTCCGACGCCTGCGGTGGCGATGCTCTGCCGGTCGCTCCGCGCCGATATCGGCGTGATGATCTCTGCCTCGCACAATCCGTATTACGACAACGGCATCAAGCTGTTCGGCCCCGACGGTTTCAAGCTTTCCGACGAGCTGGAGATGCAGATCGAGACGTTGATCGAGGCGGATATGAGCGGCAAGCTTGCCGGCAATGGTGAGATCGGGCGCGCCAAGCGCGTGGAGGGTGATATCTATCGCTATACCGAGTTCGCCAAGCGCACCCTGCCGCGCAATCTCTCGCTCGCAGGCCTGCGAATCGTCGTCGATTGCGCGAATGGCGCCGCCTACAAGGTCGCCCCCTCGGCGCTCTGGGAACTGGGCGCTGACGTTGTGACCATCAACGATGAGCCGAACGGCGTCAACATCAATGAGGATTGCGGTTCAACCCATCCGGTTGGCCTGATAAAGAAAGTGCACGAGGTGAGGGCTGACCTTGGCATCGCGCTCGATGGCGATGCCGATCGTGTACTGATGGTCGATGGGGATGGCAATGTCATCGATGGCGATCAGCTCATGGCGGTCATTGCCGAATCCTGGACCAATGCGGGCCGGCTGACAGGCAAAGGCATTGTCGCGACCGTCATGTCCAATCTTGGGCTCGAACGTTTCCTCTCCGATATCGGTCTGACGCTGGCGCGCACCAAGGTGGGTGACCGTTACGTCGTCGAGCACATGCGCGAGCACGGCTTCAATGTCGGCGGCGAGCAGTCCGGCCATATCGTGCTTTCCGATTTCTCGACCACCGGCGACGGCCTCGTCTCAGCCTTGCAAATTCTGGCGGTCATGCAGGAACAGCAACGGCCGTTGAGCGAGGTCTGCCGCAAGTTCGAGCCGGTGCCGCAACTGCTGAAAAACGTCCGCACCACCGGCGGCAAGCCGCTGGAGGATATCACGGTCAAGAGCGCCATCGAGGATGGGCGCGACCGGCTCGGCACGGCAGGAAGGCTGGTGATCCGGCCTTCGGGAACCGAGCCCCTGATCCGCGTGATGGCGGAGGGCGACGACCGCACCCTGGTGGAGGCGGTGGTGAACGATATCGTCAGTGTGATTTCGGGTATCCGCACGGCTGCGTGAGCGGTTCTCCCATTCTCAGACTAATGCAAAAGGCTCCTGAACGGAGCCTTTTTCTTTGCATTGCTGCATTCTCTTAACAAAGATGATGAAAAAACAGGGTTAAGCGAGGCTTAACTTTTCCCATCTATTTCTAACATTGAAATCAGTGGGAATTCGGGCGCGCGAGTCGCACCGGGTATGTTTCGGGATGGGAAAGCCATGCAGCATCGTTCAAGAAATATCATTACCGGCGCGATCTTGCTGATCGTCGCCGGGATCTCTCATTCCGCGGTTGCCGCGGATCTGGCGCCCCCGCCGGAAGCACCGGCTGTTCCCGAAGTTGTGCCGGCGGAGTCTGGTAACTGGTACTTGCGCGGCGATATCGGCTATTCCTGGCCCAAATTCCGTAAGGCAACCTATGGTACTCCCGGCTGCGACGGATGCGGCGGCAGCGGACCGGGCGAGAACACTTTGCATGGCGACCTGAAGGGCGCGGTCCTCGCGGGCGCCGGTGTCGGCTATCAGTTTACCGATTATTTTCGCGCGGACGTTACCGCCGATTACATGACCCGCGCCAAGTTCAAGGGCTATACGTTCGGCGAGAGCTGTAACGGCGATCAGGATTGCGCCTCGGATGAGCGCGCCAAATTCTCGGCACTGTCGATCCTTGCCAATGCCTATATCGATCTTGGCAATTTCAACGGCATTACGCCCTATGTCGGCGCGGGCATCGGCGGCACCCGCGTGAAGTGGAGCGATCTCGACGATGTCCGCTATGGCAAGTCCCAGGAAGGCGCGGCGAACTGGCGCTTCACTTATGCGGTGATGGCAGGCGCATCTATCGATCTTACGCAAAATCTGAAGCTCGATGCCGGCTACCGCTACCGCAATATCAAAGGTGGCAAGATGTTCGAAGGCGGCGAGTGGGTGGGGGATGGGCGTGACAAGGGCATGAACGTGCACGATGTCCGCGTGGGCCTGCGTTACCAGTTCGGCGCGCCATCCGCCGTAGCTTATGCTGCCGAGCCACTTCCTGCTTACAAGTAAGGTTGCGCCTCTTACTCCGACTGCTTCGCGACAGCCATGCTTAACGGTGAATTAAGATTTTTGGTTAATAATCAAGAAACGTAACGGCAGAAGCGGCTTTGCCACGTTTCCGTGGGGGACACGATTATGACATGCACCAAGCGCATTCTCTTCGCTTCATTTTACACAGTTTTGGCCGGTCCGGCGTTTGCTGCCGACTACGAGCCGGTTCCTTTCCAACCGGAAATGCCGGCCGTCGCAGCGCCGGTAGCGGCTGCCTCAGGCTGGTATTTGCGGGGCGATGTCGGGCACAGTTTCGACGCCAAGGGCGATGGCAGCTACGACGTCTGGGATAGGGACAGCGGTACCGCGACCGAATTCGACTATGACGAGATAAAGCTGCGCGGCAATACGGATTTCAGCGTCGGCGTCGGCTATCGCTTCAACCAGCACTTCCGCGCGGACGCGACGCTCGCTTACTGGAAGCGCGATGTCTTCGGTTCGAGCAGTGCGTTCGACGGCACGGTCACCTTCGATGACACGTCGAAGGCAAGCGCCTGGGAAATGATGGCGAATGCCTATGTCGATCTCATCACCTGGGGCAAGGTGACGCCTTATATCGGCGGCGGTCTGGGCTTCACGCGCGTCAAGTATGGGACGATGAAGAACCGCTCCTGGTGCAATGGCGGCGCTCCCGGCTGTGTCGACTACTGGGCCGACCATGGCGGCCTCTCTTCCACGCGCTTCACCTGGGCTCTGATGGCCGGCATGACGGTAGATATCACGTCCAGCACCAAGCTCGACTTCGGCTACCGCTATTCGCACATCAAGGGCGGCAAGGCCTTCGGCTGGGATGCGTCCGACCTCGCAGCCGGAGCGACGGGGACGCAGGGCCGTGACGATGGCTTCGGCGTGCATCAGGTCCGCGCCGGCTTGCGCTACGAATTCGGCGGCGCACAAGCGGCCTATCAGCCGGAACCGTTGCCGGTTTATAATGAAGGCCCGGCGCCGGTCTATAAATAAAACCCATTGAGTTCAAAGAATGTGAAAACCGCCCGCAACGAACGTTGGGGCGGTTTTTTATTGGCTGCGCTCTATACCTGCGCCCAGCCGCCATCGACGGTCAGTTCCACGCCGGTTATAAACTCGGACTCATCGGTCGCGAGGAACAGCGCGGTCTTGGCTATGTCGTGCCCGGTACCAATTCGGCCAAGCGGCGTGTGGGCGGTTGATTGGGTTTTCATCTCGCGGATCATCTCTTCGCTGAGGCCGTTTCTGCGCATGATGTCCGTATCGATAAAGCCCGGAGCCAGCGCATTGATGCGGATGCCCTTGGGGCCGTATTCGGCGGTGAGGGAACGCGCCAGTGAACGGAGCGCGGCTTTGGTCGCGGAGTAGACCGACAGGCCGGCGGTGCCGCGTACACCCTGTATCGATGTGTTGAGGATGATCGAGCCGCCAGCCGGCATGAGGGAAATGAGCTTCTGGACAGTGAAGAACGTGCCCTTGAAGTTTATCCCGACGGTGAAGTCGAAATCCTCGTCGGACACCTCTTCGAAAAGGCCCGGCTTGCCGACGCCTGCATTCGCGAACAGGATGTCGAGGCGGCCATGGCGGGCTTCGACGTGGGCTCGCAGGGCGTCGAGATCTGCAAGGCTCGAGATGTCGCCGCGGATTGCTTCGGCGCCTTTCCCGATATCCAGAACCGCCGCGTCGAGCGCCGCCTGGTCCCGGCCGGTGATGATGACCTCAGCCCCTTCACGCACGAACAGCTTTGCCGTCGCCAGGCCCATGCCTGTGCTGGCGCCGGTGATGACCGCGATCTTTCCGTCCAATTTACCCATTCTTCCGATCCTTCCATGTCGAGCTGCCCGGTTGGTGCAGCGATGGACGGAAGCTAGTCGTCTCCTGCATGTCACCGTAGACGGCAATCAGGACTAGGAACCATTCCGGTTTGGAATGACGTTAAGGCGCAAGACGCAAGGCGGGCTCCTCGGCGCACATCTTGGCGAGGAAGTCGATGACGACACGGAAGCGCTGCGGCATTCGGCGACCGCTTGCACAGATGACGTGGATGGGTGAGGGGGCGGGTGCGAAGTCTTCAAGGATCGGAACCATTTTTCCAGCCCGCAGATCCGCTTCAAACATTGCGCGTCCGGCGTAGGCGATGCCAAGCCCGGCCAGCACCGCGGCACGCTGGTCCCCGGCATCGTTGGTTCTGAAATTACCCTCAGGTTCGAACAGGATAAGTCCGTCCGGGCCGTTGAACTTCCATGGCTGCGTGGCGCCCTGATTTTGGCTGACGATAAGATTATGGGAGCGCAGATCCGCCGGGCTGGAAGGCGTGCCGTATTGTTCGAGGTAAGCCGGTGTCGCTGCCGCCATCATGTGCAAATCTCCAATCTTGCGGGCGACAAGCGTCGAATCCGCCAAGGGCCCAACGCGCAAGGCGATGTCGATGCCCTCCCGCACAAGATCGACACGGCGCTCCGCGACGGACAAATCGATGGAGACGTCCGGATAGCGCGCGAAGAAAGCCGGAAGCCTTGGGATGATATACATGCGGCCTAGCGCCGGTGGCGTCGCCAATCGGACCACGCCGGCGGGGCTCACATTGTTTTGGCCGATACGAAGTTCGGCTTCCTCCAGATCGTGGAGAATGCGGATCGCCGATTCATAAAAATCCTGCCCGGCGGCGGTCGGGTGCAGCCCGCGCGAGGTTCGGCTCAGCAGTTGGGTTCCGAGATGAGCCTCAAGCGCGGCGATTTGCTTGCTCACGGCCGGTTGTCCGAGCCCAAGTTCCCGCCCGACATGGGTGAAGCTGCCGCGCTCCACGACGCGGACGAATAATTGCAACGACGAAAAGCGATCCATGGCGGTCATTCCTTTGAGGAATAGCGTTGGCATGGTTTCCTTTGAACCTCAACCATTCGTCCGCGAGCGAAACAGGCTTGCGAATCGCATAAGTGTGTGCTTATCTGTTGGCATGATCGAGAATGATATTTTCAAAGCCTTGGCCGATCCGACCCGGCGCGCCATCTTCGAGAAGCTGGCGGTTGGCGGCATGAACGCCAGCGTCTTGCGCGAGGGGATGGAAATCAGCCAGCCGGCCATGTCGCAGCACCTCGCGGTGCTGCGGAGCGCCAATCTGGTGCGGGAAGAACGGCAGGGGCGGTTCGTGAATTATGAGGTCGATCCGGAGGGGCTGGCTCTCATCGCGCAATGGCTGGCGAAATATCGTGCCTACTGGCCTCAGCGCATCGACGCTCTCAAGGTCTTGCTGAAGGATATGGACCAATGAACAATGCTGAGACTGAAGAGCAGAAAGACGGCATTGAATTGGAGTTCGACCTTGACGAGCCGCCGCAAAAGGTCTGGCGCGCCATCAGCATTGCCGAGTTTCGGGAAAACTGGCTGCCGAAGGATGCTCTTGCCGACGCGGAGGCGACCACCATCACGCCCGGAGAGGCCGTTCGATACAGGCTGCGCGACGACGCCCCGCCATTTCTTGAAAGCACCGTGACGTTCACGGTTGCCGCGAACGGCACGGGGGGAACGTGTCTTCGGATTCTCCAGAAACTGACCGATGCGAGGCTGGCTGCGAACAGCAACAGTCCGCCCCTCATGCTCGCCGCCTGACGCGGGCAAGCCTATCTCAAACCTCTGAATGATTGGAGTTCGCCGATGCGCGAAGCGATGCAGCTCGTCCCTATGGTCATAGAGCAATCCAGCAAAGGGGAGCGGTCTTTCGACATCTATTCCCGCCTTCTGCGGGAACGGATCATCTTTCTCAACGGCGAGGTGAACGATGCGGTCTCGGTTCTCATCTGCGCGCAATTGCTGTTTCTTGAGGCCGAAAATCCCAAGAAGCCCATCAACCTCTACATCAATTCGCCGGGCGGCGTCATAACGAGCGGCCTCGCCATGTATGACACCATGCGTTTCATTCGCGCGCCGGTGCATACGCTTTGCATGGGGACGGCCCGTTCGATGGGGTCGTTCCTGTTGATGGCAGGCGAGCCGGGCGAGCGCGTTGCGCTGCCCAACGCCAGCATCCATATCCACCAGCCATTGGGAGGCTTTCAGGGGCAGGCGTCCGATATCCTCATCCATGCCGAGGAAACCCAGAAGACCAAGCAGCGCATGACGCGACTTTACGCGGAGCATTGCGGACGCTCCTACGAAGAATTCGAGCGCGCGATGGACCGCGACCGCTTCATGACAGCGGAAGAAGCCTTGGAATGGGGGCTGATCGACCGCATCTTGTCGCGCAGGGAAAGCGGTGCGGATTGAGGGTGCAGCTGTTTCCCCACAAAAGTTCTGTCGCGCCCGGACAAATTTCTTGACTGGGTGCGACGTTTCTCCTAACTCCGTCAGCGGGCCACCTCTCCCCACCGAGAGGCGTGCTATCTGTGAGGATAGGAAAAAACATGACCACGATCTCGAAGCCGGCCACGCGTCCGGCCAATCCCAACTTTTCATCCGGTCCCTGTGCAAAACGTCCCGGCTGGTCGCTTCAAGCGCTTGCCGATGCTCCTCTTGGCCGTTCGCATCGCGCGAAAATCGGCAAGACCAAGCTGAAGGACGCCATCGACCTTACCCGTGAAATTCTCCAGGTTCCCGCCGATTACCGCATCGGCATCGTCCCTGCGTCCGATACCGGCGCTGTCGAAATGGCGCTGTGGTCGCTGCTTGGCGAGCGCGGCGTCGACATGGTCGCCTGGGAAAGCTTCGGCGCCGGCTGGGTGACGGATGTCGCCAAGCAGTTGAAGCTTCCCGATGTGCGCATCTTCGAAGCGCCCTATGGCGAGATCGTGGATTTCGCCAAGGTCGATTTCGACCGCGACGTGGTCTTCACCTGGAACGGCACGACTTCCGGCGTTCGCGTGCCGAATGCCGATTTCATCCCTGCGGATCGCAAAGGCCTGACCATCTGCGACGCCACCTCGGCGGCTTTCGCGCAACGCCTCGATTTCTCAAAGCTCGATGTCGTCACCTTCTCCTGGCAGAAGGTGCTGGGCGGCGAGGGCGCGCATGGCGTGCTGATCCTGTCGCCCCGCGCTGTCGAACGGCTGGAAAGCTACAAGCCTGCCTGGCCGCTGCCGAAGATATTCCGCCTGACCAAGGGCGGCAAGCTGATCGAAGGCATCTTCGCCGGCGAGACGATCAACACGCCGTCCATGCTCTGCGTCGAGGATTATCTCGATGCGCTGAACTGGGCGAAGTCCATCGGCGGGCTCGATGCGCTGATCGCGCGGGCAGACAGGAATTTCGCGGTTCTCGACGCCTATGTCGAGAAGACGCCGTGGATCGGCAATCTCGCGGTCGATCCGGCGACGCGCTCCAACACCTCGGTGTGCCTGACCATCGTCGATCCTGATGTCATGGCGCTCGATGCCGATGCGCAAGCGGCTTTCGCCAAGGGCATCGTCTCGGCGCTCGACAAGGAGGGCGTCGCCTATGACATCGGCGCCTATCGCGACGCGCCATCGGGCCTGCGCATCTGGGCCGGGGCGACCGTGGAAGCTTCCGATCTCGAAGCGCTCACCGGGTGGCTCGACTGGGCCTTTGCCAATCAGAAGGCCGCGCTGAAACAAGCGGCCTGATTTCTCGACAATATCAATTCGATATCCTCTCATCCGAAAGGGAGTAGGGGAATAAGGGAATAGGGGAGTATGTTTTTCATACACCTATTCCCCTACTCACTTATTCCCGTACTCCCCCTTGCGAGTGGTCGGATGAAGAGGCTTTCCTTCATCAAAGGACATCACCCATGCCTCGCGTTCTCGTATCAGACAAACTCTCCACCACCGCCGTGCAAATCTTCAAGGACCGCGGCGTCGATGTCGATTACCTGCCGGATCTCGGCAAGGACAAAGACAAGCTGCTCGAAGTCATCGACCAGTATGATGGCCTTGCCATCCGCTCGGCCACCAAGGCCACGGAAAAGCTGATCGCCGCCGCCACGAAGCTGAAGGTCATCGGCCGGGCCGGCATCGGTGTCGATAATGTCGATATCCCGGCGGCATCGCGCCGTGGCATCATCGTCATGAACACGCCGTTCGGCAATTCGATCACCACCGCCGAACACGCCATCGCGCTGATGTTCGCCGTCGCCCGGCAATTGCCGGAGGCGGATGTCTCCACCCGCGCCGGAAAGTGGGAGAAGAACCGCTTCATGGGCGTGGAGATCACCGGCAAGACGCTGGGCGTGATCGGCTGCGGCAATATCGGCTCCATCGTGGCCGCGCGTGGCATTGGGCTGAAAATGCACGTGGCGGCCTTCGATCCGTTCCTCTCGGAAGCCCGCGCGCAGGAGCTGGGCGTCGAGAAGGTAGAACTGGACGAGCTCTTTGCCCGCGCCGATTTCATCACGCTGCACACGCCGCTCACCGACAAGACCCGCAACATCATCAATGCGGACGCAATAAACAAAATGAAGCAGGGCGTGCGCATCATCAATTGCGCGCGCGGCGGCCTGATCGTCGAGAAGGACCTGATCGAAGGGCTGAAATCCGGCAAGGTCGCAGGCGCCGGCATCGACGTGTTCGAGGTGGAACCGGCGACGGAGAACGAGCTGTTCAACCTGCCGAATGTCGTCTGCACGCCGCATCTGGGCGCATCGACCTCGGAAGCGCAGGAAAATGTCGCGCTGCAGGTGGCCGAGCAGATGTCGGATTACCTCATCAAGGGCGCTGTCTCCAATGCCATCAACATGCCGTCGATCACGGCTGAGGAAGCGCCGCGTTTGAAGCCCTTCGTCAAGCTGGCGGAAGTGCTGGGCGCGTTTGTGGGGCAGGTGACGGACGAGCCGATCCAGGAAGTGGAAGTGCTGTTCGACGGCGTGACCGCGACGATGAACACGCGGGCGCTCATCTCGGCGGCGCTTGCAGGCTTGATCCGTCCTCAGATGTCCGACGTCAACATGGTTTCCGCACCGATCATGGTCAAGGAGCGCGGCATCATCGTTTCCGAGGTCAAGCGCGATAAATCTGGCGTGTTCGACGGCTATATCAAGCTGACGGTGAAGACCACGCTGCGCACCCGGTCCATCGCCGGCACCTGCTTCTCGGATGGCAAGCCGCGCTTCATCCAGATCAAGGGCATCAATCTCGACGCCGAGGTTGGCCAGCACATGCTCTACACCACCAACAACGACACGCCGGGCATGATCGGCATGCTCGGAACGGTATGCGGCAAGCATGGCGTCAACATCGCCAATTTCTCGCTTGGCCGTAACCATCCGGGCGGGGACGCCATCGCGCTGCTCTATCTGGATGAGCGGGTTCCGGAGAGCGTGCTGGAAGAACTGCGTTCCCACACGGCGATCAATTCCGCCCGTCCGCTGCAATTCGACGTGGCCGAGGCTTAAAGTAGAATGACTGGCAGTCGTCATTGGCGGCTGATGCGCGGGGAGGACATTCCCGCTGTCAGCGCCATGGCGGCCGCCATTCACACCGACTTCTTCGAGGATGACGCCGTCTATATCGAGCGGCTCAAACTCTACCCCGCAGGCTGTTTCGTTCTGGAAGGGGCGGGCGGCCTGATTGGATATGCCATCAGCCATCCCTGGCGCCAGTTCCGGATACCGACGCTCAACACGCTTCTCTGGCAGTTGCCTGATGATTCGGACACCTATTACCTGCACGATATCGCGCTATTGCCGGAGGGCCGGTCCGGCGGATTGGCTGCCCGGGTTGTAGCTGTCATGGTGGAGCAAGCCACGCGCGATGGCTTTACCACCATGTCGCTCGTCGCGGTCAACGGCTCGGCGGGCTTCTGGCAGAAGCAGGGGTTCTCGATTGTGGATGCGCCCGAACTTGGCGAAAAGCTTCGCACCTATTCTGGCGATGCCCGTTTCATGATGCGGACGCCCCTCTCGCCGTCATTCTCGGGCTTGTCCCGAGAATCTACCGTGGGCTAATCTGTCAGGATGGTAATCGCTTATCTTTTTCTTATGGCAGATTCTCGGGACAAGCCCGAGAATGACGGCAGAACTATGCGCCTTCTCTGATCCGCGTTCCAGTTGAAGCCTGACAGACTCTAGTTACCCGGGATCATCCATCGGGCCTGCCTCGCGGCGGGCCTTTATTGTTTGGCTCGTGCTCGTGCGCTGGCTCCCACGTGATCCACTCGATCAAGAAACCTTTGCGCGCGAGCTATTGGATCGTGAAGGTATTGATCCGGTCCAAGCATCTTGTTGTTGTTCAGATCACGCGTATCCAGCAAATCGAAGCTCACGCGTTCGAGAAGACAGTTCCAGCCTTCGGTATATCGGTTCGCCCAGCCCATTGTATGATGCAGCAGTAATCGGCTCCGCAGCGAATATCCGTGATAATCGAACGCGACTACTCCATCCGTCACGTAAATGTGGTTTCCCCCGAAACCTTCACCTGGAATGATCCGCTCCGCGTGGAAGCCGCAAAGAGGAGCTTCTCGCAGGAATACCCCGGCGAGAATGGCGCATGCCCCATTTCCAAAAAAGATACGGTCAGGCAGAGCCCACCGTCGTATGGGGTCTTTCTTTATGCCAGGCTGCAATTGGTACATAATTTATTATGACGTTACAGCCGTGCCGGTACAATCATGCAAAGCTGGCTGGTGTGCTCCGAACATAAAAAGAAGGTCGCGCTTTATGGATTGAGCCTGTATAGAAGCTCACGTTTGTCATTTTATGGCGGGCGGTCCGCCGCCCGGAGCGGAGAGTTTCTTTATGGCCAATGTGGTTGTCGTCGGGTCGCAGTGGGGCGACGAGGGCAAGGGTAAGATCGTTGACTGGCTGTCGGAGCGCGCCGATGTGATCGTGCGCTATCAGGGCGGCCACAATGCCGGCCATACGCTTGTCATCGACGGCGTCAGCTACAAGCTCTCGCTGCTTCCTTCCGGCCTCGTTCGCGGCAAGCTCAGCGTCATCGGCAATGGCGTGGTGGTCGATCCGCATCATTTCGTGGCCGAAGTGGCGAAGCTGCGCGGGCAGGGCGTGGAGATTTCGCCCGATGTGCTGCGTATCGCCGAGAACGCGCCGTTGATCCTGTCGCTGCACCGCGATCTCGACGCGATCCGCGAGGGCTCCAATTCGGGCCTGAAGATCGGAACCACCAAGCGCGGCATCGGCCCCGCCTATGAGGACAAGGTCGGCCGCCGCGCCATCCGCGTCATCGATCTCGCCGAGCCCGATACGCTGGAGCCGAAGGTGGAGCGTCTGCTCGCCCACCACAATGCGCTGCGCCGCGGCATGGGTCTCGATGAAATTCAGGTTGAAGCCATCATGCAGGAACTGACCTCGGTGGCCGGTGAGATACTGCCCTATATCGATCAGGTCGGGCGCGTGCTGGACGAGCGCCGCAAGGCGGGCGACCGTATTCTTTTCGAGGGCGCGCAAGGGGCGTTGCTCGACAATGATCACGGCACCTATCCGTTCGTGACTTCCTCCAATACGGTCGCCGGACAGGCCGCCGCCGGTTCGGGGCTCGGACCCACGGCGATCGGCTATGTGCTCGGCATCACCAAGGCCTATACGACGCGCGTGGGCGAGGGACCGTTCCCGACGGAACTCAACGATGAGGTCGGCGAGTTTCTCGGCACGCGCGGCCATGAATTCGGCGTCGTGACGGGGCGCAAGCGCCGTTGCGGCTGGTTCGATGCGGTCATCGTGCGCCAGACGGTGCGCACATCGGGCATCACTGGCATCGCACTCACCAAGCTCGACGTTCTCGATGGGCTCGAGGAGATCAAGGTCTGCGTGGCATATGAACTCGACGGCAAGCGGATTGATTATCTGCCGGCGTCGATGGGCGCGCAGGCGCGGGTCAAGCCGATCTATGAGACGCTGCCCGGCTGGTCCGAAACGACCGCGGGCGCGCGGTCCTGGAACGAGCTTCCGGCGCAGGCGGTCAAGTATGTCCGCTATATCGAAGAACTGATCGGCGCGCCGGTGGCGATGCTTTCGACGAGCCCGGAACGAGAGGACACGATACTAGTGACTGATCCCTTCCAGGATTAATCCCTTGGGAAAGTTGTTCGCATCGGCAGAATTTCAGCGTGATTTTGCTTTCGATGGATTATTGTGATTATTGGGCAGGTCATAGGAAGCTGCATTTTTGCGACGCCAAGTGATTCTACTTGGACGCAGAAAGCGGTCCTGGGATGCCGCATTTATGCGACGCCAAAGTAACAGCAAAACCTCTTTGCAAAGTATGAGCAGCACGGCATGGCAGATTTTGCAGCGGTACTGAAGAAGACGATCGAGACGCAGGCGAACCCGACGCCCGAGTTGCGGCAACGCGTCTATGAAAAGGCTCGCGCGACGATCGAGCAGAAGCTTGCTGCCGCCAATGCGCCTGCCGCTGTCGCCAGTCGGCAGCGCAAGGCGTTGGAGGATTCCATTGCCGAAGTCGAGGCGCAATATGCGGCGCCTGTGGCCAGGACCTCCGCTGCAGGCAAAATCCCCTCAGCGGCAACAGCGTCCGCTCCGCGGCCGATGTCCAGGCCGATTCCGCCCGCGCCCGCGGTGCCGAAACCCGCGCCTGCAAGGCCTCGCGCCGAGCAAAGTGCGCCTCTACGGGCGCCTGCACCTGCTCGTGTAGCTGCGCCCGTACCGCCGCCTCCTGCGCCGAGACGCGCGGCGGCAAGAGCACCGGAGCCGGCAGTCGATCCGCTCGATGATTTTCTCAAAGGCACCCAGCCGGCTCCACGTCGCGCCGCCGCCGCCCATCCTGCGCCGGATTTCACGAAAACGCGGTCGGCCAAGCCCCGCCGGCGGTCTTCGCATGAAGACGATGCGATGCTTTCGTCCAACCGGGGCGAGCGTAACGACTGGGGCAGGGACCAGGAGGAGGAAGATGCCTTCGCCGACGATTCCTATAGCGAAGCCCGCGAGAGACGGCGGAGCGCAGGCAAGGGACTCGTTTTCGGTCTTCTCTCGCTTCTGGTGCTCTGTGGCGCAGGCTATGCCGCCTGGACCAACAAGGATCGCCTTGAGCCGTATCTTGCCAGTGTAATGGATCAGTTCAACGGCACAAACGAGGCGGCTGTTCAGCCAGTCCCAACGAAAACATCCGCCTCGGGAAAGCCGACCTCAGTGGCAAGTGGCGCGGGAGCGGCAAGTGGCGCCGGCCAATTGCCGCAAACGCAGAAACTGACGCAACGGCTGTTGCCAGATGGCTCGGAAGCGGATCCCGGACCGGCCGGCGATACGCCGGGCGTGGGGGAGGGCACGTCGGTATCCGCATCCACCGACCAGCCAGGGCTACGTCCGCAAGCCGGCGGCGCGTCCACGCAGGCTCCGCAGGCGGCCGTCCCGGTCGGACAGCAGGCCTTCTTCTATGAAGAGAAAAGCGGGCAGGAGGCTGGGTCCGCCAAAAAGGGGACTGTCGTCTGGTCGGAAGTGCAGGATTCGCCCGGCGAGGGGGAACCGGCGGAACCGGCGATCCGCGCCGATGTCACCATTCCGGAAAGCAATCTCAAGCTGCGCATGACCATCCGGCGTAACACGGACAAATCATTGCCGGCGAGCCATCTTATCGAGATGATCTTTTCCGTGCCCGAGAATTTCTCCGGCGGGGCGATCGAGAATGTGCAGCGCGTGACGTTCAAGGATACCGAGCAATCGGCCGGCAGTCCGCTTATCGCCATTCCCGCGAAGATTGCCGATAATTTTTTCATCGTGGCGTTGAACGATGCACGCACGGCAATAGACACCAACATGACGCTGATGCGCCGCCAGCAATGGATCGATATCCCGATCACCTACCGCAACGGCCGCCGCGCGCTCATTACAGTTGAAAAAGGCGTCCCCGGCGAACAGGTTTTCGATAAGGTGCTGAAGGCTTGGGGTGTGGTTGGATAATAGCCGGCAGTGAAGAACAGCGTGGCCGACGGCCGCTGCGTAAGGCTCCGCTCGTTGCGGAGCCTTTTTCGTTTCGACTGAACTTTGGAAAAATATTTGTGGGATTCGGGCGCAAGGAACGGATAGCGCTTACAGCTCGTGTTTGAGATTTGGGTTCCGTTCTTGTGTAACGGAAGGATCTCAAAATGGATGTATTGAAGGATAAGGTTGCCATAGTGACCGGTGCGAGTTCCGGTATTGGCTATGCGACAGCAAAGCTATTTGCGCGGGAAGGCGCCCGCATTGTCGTGACCGCCCGCCGGCAAACGGAGCTTGACAGCCTGGTCGCTGAAATCGAGGCGTCCGGCGGACAAGCTGTTGCCGTTGCGGGAGATGTGAAAGACGAAGCGCTTGCCAAGGCGGTGGTCGATACGGCTATCAGCCGGTTCGGCGGTCTCGATATCGCGTTCAACAATGCGGGTATGGTTGGTGCAACCGGACCAATTTATGAACTATCCTTGCCGGAGTGGCAGGAAGCGCTCGATACCAATCTGACGAGTGCCTTTCTTGGCGCCAAATATCAGGTGCCGGCGATGCTTGAGCGCGGTGGCGGCTCGATCATCTTCACCTCCACATTCGTCGGTTATACGGCTGGTATGCCGGGGATGGGGGCTTATGCAGCAAGCAAAGCGGGCCTGATCGGTCTTACCCAGGTTCTCGCCGCGGAATATGGCGCCAAGGGCATTCGGGCCAATGCCATTCTTCCCGGCGGCACCGATACGCCGATGAGTGTGACCCGCGCTCCGGGAGCAACCGCGGAGACCTTGGCCTTTGTCGAAAACCTGCATGCGCTCAAGCGGATGGCCGCGCCTGAGGAAATCGCCCGGTCCGTGCTCCATCTCGCATCGGATGCATCCAGTTTCATAACCGGTACGGCGCTGCTGGTGGATGGCGGGGTGTCTATTTGCCGGACGTGAAATCTCACGGGATGCGCAGGGAGATCAACTGAACTGTAGTGATGGTGGAAACGTTCAGGCAGACGCGCCTCCACGTGGAAATATGAAGTTTTCCACGTGGAGGATAGAGAGCTCCAAGCAACTCAGTGAGCCGCTCCGGTCTGGGTCAGCGCCTTTTGCTGGCTGATCGCGGCGGCTTTCACCGAGTCCTGCACCTTTTCAAAGGCGCGGACCTCGATCTGGCGTACGCGCTCGCGGCTGATGCCGAACTCCGTCGACAGATCTTCAAGCGTTACCGGGTCATCCGAGAGGCGGCGTGCCTCGAAGATGCGGCGCTCGCGGTCGTTGAGCGAAGCCATGGCGCCAGTCAGCATGGAACGGCGGTTTTCCAGCTCGTCCTGCTCGATGAGAATTTGCTCCTGGCTGGAACTGTTGTCGACGAGCCAATCCTGCCATTCACCCGATTCGCCTTCGGTCGCGCGGATCGGCGCGTTGAGCGATGCGTCGCCGGACAGGCGACGGTTCATTGAAATCACCTCTTCCTCGCTGACGTTCAGCCGGGTGGCGATTTCGCTGACCTGGTCGGGGCGGAGGTCGCCTTCGTCGAGGGCCTGGATCTTGCTCTTCACTTTGCGCAGGTTGAAGAACAGACGCTTCTGATTGGCGGTGGTGCCCATTTTGACGAGGCTCCAAGAACGCAGGATATATTCCTGGATCGAAGCCTTGATCCACCACATCGCATAGGTGGCGAGGCGGAAGCCGCGCTCCGGCTCGAAGCGCTTGACTGCCTGCATCAGGCCGACATTGCCTTCGGAAATGACTTCGCCGATCGGTAATCCATATCCGCGATAACCCATGGCGATCTTCGCCACCAGACGCAAATGGCTCGTTACGAGCTTGTGTGCGGCTTGCGGGTCGGCATGTTCGAGATAACGCTTGGCCAGCATGTATTCTTCCTGCGGCTCAAGCATGGGAAAACGCCGGATTTCCTCCAAATAACGGGTAAGACCGCCATCGCCGGAAACCAGGCTTGGAAGACTCTGGGCCATAAAGCACCCTCCTCTTGGGAAAGCGGGCCCCCACCATGGGCAGACCCGGCACACCCGATTGCCCTTCGCACCTCGGGCGTAAGCTCACCTATATAAACATCATTTTGGCAAAAACACGATGCCTTAACATGCTAAACAATTCGTCACACCAACGTGAACGATAATGTGGTGCGAAAAGTTTCACCTTTTTCGCGAGGAATAAATTTAAATTCGTATCAATGGAGCCCGGAGAAGACGGCAGGACAAGGTGTCCGACCTGCCGGCATTCTAATGTCCGTCATGGGCGCGAAACGCTTCCACCAGCTCGGCCATATCTTCCGGCAAGGGAGCTTCAAAGCTCATGATTTCATCGTCGGCGGGGTGGGCGAAGGTCAAGAGCCTGGCGTGCAGCGCCTGGCGAGGAAATGCGGTCACAACCTGTTTCAGCGGTTCGGCCAACTTGTTGGCCTTGGTCTTGAAGGCGGCGCCATACTCCATGTCGCCGATCAGCGGGTGGCCGATATGGGCCATATGCACACGGATCTGATGTGTGCGGCCGGTTTCTAGACGGCATTCGATGAGGGAGGCGACGGCCGTTGCGTCCTCCTTTGCGCCAAACTTCTCGATCAGCGAAAAATGCGTCACCGCATGGCGCGCGTCGTCACGGGCTTCGTTCACCACGGCCTGTTTGGTGCGGTCGCGGTGCGATCGGCCAAGATGGGCGTCAACCGTGCCATTGGTGCGGTCCGTGGTTCCCCAGACGAGCGCAAGATAGGCGCGCTCAAGATCGCCCGTGCGGCCATGGTCGGCGAACTGCTCGCTCAAATGCCGGTGGGCGCGGTCGTTTTTCGCCACCACCATGACGCCGGTCGTCTCCTTGTCGAGGCGATGGACGATGCCGGGCCGCTTGACGCCGCCGATGCCTGAAAGCGTATCGCCGCAATGGTGGATCAGCGCATTGACGAGCGTTCCGGTCCAATTGCCGTTGCCTGGGTGGACCACCAATCCGGCGGGCTTGTTGATGACGATGAGGTCGTCATCCTCGTAAAGGATATCGAGCGGGATATCCTCGCCTTCGGGTTCGGCCGGCTCTGGCTCCGGCATTTCCAGCGCGATCGCCATGCCTTCGCGCAGCTTGTGCTTGGGCTCGCGCACGGGATTTCCATCCACCGTGACCTGGCCATCGGCGATCAGCTGCTGGATGCGGCTGCGCGACAAATCGGGGGCGAACTGAGCCGCCAGCCACTGGTCAAGCCGCTTTCCGGCGGCGTCCGCATCGGCAATTAGCTCTTTCAATCGTCACTTCCCTTCGTTATCACGCGGCCCAACCGCATTATCTAACCGCGTGATCTTATTCCAAAAGTCTGGACCATTTTGGGATCATGCGCGAACTGGAGACATTCGATGCACCAGGACCGTTATCATCAGGAGTATCCTGATAATCAGAGTTATCCTGACCAGCATGCCTATCCGGGCATCCATCCCGCGGCCGAGCCTCCGCTCGATCCCGCCATGGAAAAGGTGCGCCGCAAGATGATGCGGCTTCTGGCGGTTTCCATCGGCATCATGCTCATCGGCCTTATGGCTGTCCTGGTGGCGGTTGTCTATAAGGTTACGCGTTCCGACGAGGCGGAAACGGCGCCGCCGCGTTCCGATATTCCGGGTGAGGCTGTCACCGCGCCGGTGGCTCCGCCTGCAATCATCGAATCGCAAGTGCCGCTCGCTCCCGGCACGCGCCTTCTGTCGCAGAGCCTTTCCGGCGATCACGTCTCTCTCGAAACGCTTCTGCCCGATGGCGGCACGGAAATCATCGTCTATGATTACGTCAAGTCCCGGATCGTCGCGCGGATGCGTCTTGGCGCTATCGAATAAGTTGGGCGCCATCGAATAAGTTTCATGCATTATTTTGCCGAATAGCCGTTGCGCTTTCATTCGAGCTTGGCTATATCGGCGCTCTGCCCGGGCGCCCATCGTCTAGCGGTCCAGGACACCGCCCTCTCACGGCGGGAACAGGGGTTCGATTCCCCTTGGGCGTACCAGCATTTTTCATAAATATAATGAGTTGGGTTTTTCCTGTGGGGCAGCTTAAGCTGGGGGAAGAAAATGGATGCAGTCGGCAATGAACGTACCAAGCTTACTGCAAACTATGCGAATGGGGCTGCTATAGCTATTTTCGCAGTCGGCTTTTTTGCACCTACGGTTTCCAGTCTTAATAGAGGCTGGAATGGGCATAACGATTCTTCTATATTTATCGGCGTGGTTTGTTTTTTCGTCTCACTTGGATTACATATTGTCGGGAGACGGATCCTTAAAGGATTAAAGCCATGACGACCACCCAACTTCTGACATTCTTGGTTGCGCCGGCTGGAGCTCTCTTGATTGGGCTTTTCCTGCTTTATATGACGCGTCATGATCGGGAGCACCTAGACCGTCACGGCCGTAAGACCGGCCAAAAGGCGCGACGGGCGCACTCATAAGAGGTCGTCCGTGACGGTAGCCGCAAATTTTGCAAAATCTTGTCAACTGGCGCATAATCGGCTCTATGGGAGCGATGAATCACAAGCCCGATTATGAGAAGGAATTGCGCGACGCCGGCATTCGGATCACCCGGCCCCGGCGCGTTATTCTGGATATATTATCCGCCACCGAGGATCATCCTGACGCGATGGAGATTTTTCGCCGCGCGGTATCCATCGACAGCAGCATTTCGCTCTCAACCGTCTATCGCACAATGAAATTGCTCGAAGAGCGCGGCGCCATCCATCGCCATGCCTTCAATGGCGGGCCATCGCGTTTCGAGCAGGCGAGCGGTGCGCATCATGATCATCTCATCGATATCGAAACCGGCGATGTCATCGAATTTCACTCAGACAGCATCGAGAAGCTGCAGGAGGAAATCGCCCGTTCGCTCGGCTATGACATCGTGCATCATCGGCTCGAACTTTATGGGCGAAAGCGGAAGACAGGGCAGTAAGGCAGTAGGGGAATAGGGCAGTATGTTTTTGAAACAAGCGGTTTTTCTAACATATTGCCCTACTGACTTACTGCCCTATTCCCCTACCTTGTATTTCCACAGATAGATCCACGCGCCATAAACCGCCATGCCGGCTGTGAGCGTTCCCCAGAAGGCGTCACCTCTCACCCACTCAAAAATGCTCCAGGCCGCGCAGAAGGCGACAAGCGCAATGCGCCGCCAGAGTGGGTCGAGGAAGGGATGGGAAGCGGGGTTTCGGTTCAAGATTGCCTCACAATTAATGATGTGAGGCATTTCTAGTGCAATCCTGTTCCTATTACGAGCCTGTGGTTTGAGTTTCCGCCGTCACGGCGGGGTCTTCATGTTCTTCGCGGATCGTCACCTGCAATTCGTCGTTCTTGTCGATTTCCCAATAAACAGCGGCGTCGCGTTCCATCATTTCAGGATCGACCTCGACACATTTTCCGTAAGGCCTCGTGCTCTCGGCGGCGAGGTTATCCATTGCCGGTTTCAATTCAGCCTTGCATGTCGCTATCGTCTCATAAGAGACGGTCGGCGCCGGGCGTTCGTTGCAAACGACCAGATCGTTCGAGCAAGAAATCAATACCATGATGGCAGCCAGATGTTGCATGGGCTCAACTCCTTTGACGGAATAAACGGAGATACCAACCTGGTAGTTCCGTTTTCATCGAAAGGCCCTTCCTGGGGCGGGTATGCTACAGGTCCCCAGTGTAGAAAACGCTTGCCGGATCGTGAAAAATTTAAACAAAAATCTTTTTTGCTGGAACCTTCGTTCTCGTATTCCGTTTGGGTCGCAGGATGTCTGGCGCACCCCGCCCCCCTCACGAAAAAGCCAGGCATCGGTCGCGAGTCCCCCTAACGCTTGCGGCCACTGCGCGCCCATGGTTGCCCAATGCCATGGAGACGCGAAATCAGGATCGCCATGGCGTTCCGGCACAAGACCGGCCCGTGGCGATCCTTCTTTTTCATCCTGCCTGAGAAGCTAAAGCTCAAAATGAGAGCGGGGCACGTCTAGCGCATACGTCACGCTGTCCTGCTCGATGCGGTAGGTCGCGGTTCCATCAACCGATATAGGCACGATGCGCTCCAGAACGGCGCTGCCGAAGCGGGCGTTGGGGTTTTGCCCTTTGAGCGAGCCTGGAATCTTCTCATCCCATTTTATGCAGAGCGACATGCGATCCGTGCCGGCATTCTCGAACCTGCCCGAGAGGGTGACTGTGCCTTCGCCGTTCGATAGCGCCCCATAGGCGGCGGAGTTGACGATCAGCTCATGAACCGCGAGACCTATATGGAGGGCGGCGCCGGGAAATATGTAGGGATCGGCGCCGGAGAGCGTGAAGCGCGGATCCCCGATGTCGATATATTTCTGCATCTGCGAGTGGACGAGTTCGTGGAACCGGGCGCCCCGCCAGTTGGAATCCGTCACCAGATCCTGCGAATAGGAAAGCGATTGTACGCGCCCGCGGAACTTCGCGAGGAAGCCATCGATCGTCTCCGTGTAGCGAGCGGTCTGCATGGCGATGCTCTGGATGATCGCGAGCAGGTTTTTCGACCGGTGGCTGACCTCGCGCAGCAAGGTTTTCAGCACCTGCTCGCGTCGTTTCAGCTCGGTTATGTCCACGCCGGTGGTCACAACGCCGATGATGACGCCGGCATCGTCGCGGTCGCTGTCGATGGAAAGCTCGAACCAGCGGGACTGTTCGCCATGCGGCAGGCAAATCTCCACGCGCGTTGGCTCGCCGGTTTCCAGCACCCCTTGCTTGGCCGCCGCGAGCCTGGCCAGCATGGCCTCCTGGACCAGCTCATGGTCATAGACACCGACGCGCCATTGGGCGCTCCATGCCTCGGGGAGATTTTCCGCCCAGACATAAGCGAGATCCGCGGATTGGTAGAGCACGAAGACGTTGCTGTTATGGATGGCTCGAAGCAGCGAGCGCAAACGCACGGCGTCTTTATACTCCGACTTGTCGGAGAGCAGGGAGGCGCCCATCATCAGAGCCCGGCGCCAACTACGCCGCCCGTGCGGTAGCCTGTCTTCGCATGGCGCGCTCTTCGTGGTGCCATTCCAACATCGCCGACTGCAACGCCGACGCTCCCTTTCCATATGTCAGGCCCGAAACGCCGGAAAGGGGAGATTAGTTCCTTTTTGAGGGAATGGTGAGCAGCGAGCAGTGAGATAGTGAGCAAGATGGGTTTTTACTGCTCACTGCTCACATCACGCAGCCAGTTTCGATTTCTCCTCGAAGAACAGTGCCTGGCTGATGAGCGCCTTTACCATTTCCGGATTGAACGGCTTGGTGACGAGGAATGTCGGTTCCGGGCGTTCGCCGGTCAGAAGCCGTTCGGGGAAAGCGGTGATGAAGATCACCGGTATGGTGTTCTGGCCGAGAATGTCGTTGACT
The DNA here is from genome assembly GCF_003217235.1 of Paramesorhizobium leguminum. Lineage (GTDB taxonomy): Bacteria > Pseudomonadota > Alphaproteobacteria > Rhizobiales > Rhizobiaceae > Paramesorhizobium > Paramesorhizobium leguminum. Next base: position 92,138 of record NZ_QJTF01000006.1, read on the forward strand.
GCATCCAATCCTGAACTTCCGTCGGCAAGCTGGATATCGGCGAGCACCATGCGCGGCCTGGCGGATTTATAATGCTCGACCGCCTCCTGTCTCGTGCGTGCTATTCCGACAACCTCATGGCCGAGACTTTCCACCATTTGCTGGATATCCATGGCGATCAGCGGTTCGTCCTCGATGATCATGATCCTTGTAGCGACCTGCCGCGAAATCTCCTGTGAGGCATGCGCCAGCAGGGCGGCAAGCTCTTTTTCTGAAACATCGAGGATTTCAGCGGCCTCCCGCTCGCTGAAGCCTTCCACGGAAACCAGCAGGAAAGCCTGTCGCGCTTTAGGCGCCATCACGGCGAGATTGGCTGCGGCGCGTGCTTCCCAGGCGAATTCCGAAGTTGTCGCCGGAACACGCACGGCGGTCGATTCGAACATGTTGGAGAAAAGCCGATAAAGTCCTATCCGGTCGGAGGATGTTCGCGGAAAGATCGAAATATCCGCGATCAGGGCTTCCAAAGTGGCCGCTACATAGGCATCGCCGGAAGCCTGCGAGCCGGTCACAGCGCGCGAGAAGCGTCGCAGATATGGAAGGTGTGGCGCTATACGGGTGGACAAGGACATTTGTTTGAGCTCCCTTCAGTCCGCTAAAGCTTTGGTTGTCGGCAAGTCCCGCTGAACGGAAAACCGTGTCACCCTATTCCTGGACTTGCTTTAAACTCACGGCACAGCCGTTATTAAACGCTGCGGGAAGAAAAAAGTTCCGCATTAATGGAACTTTTTGCGCTATCGAGCATTATAAGAACGAAATGCGGCATAAACATGCGCCGCAATTGTTTTACGCAAGCGTGTTATAGAAGTTCGGGTGGCTGACGGTGCGCTCTTTTCCCGGACTTGCTTCACACTTCTAAGGAATGGCTGGGACAAAATGAGCGAGAAAGGCAATCTTCGTCCGCGAGGGAAGCAAAGCTCGGGCGAGAAGCATCCGGGCGCCCGAGATGAACTGGGACCCAATAGCGAGATCGGTTCAAAGCTGAGGGCCCTTTACACCTCGATCCAGGAAGAAACCATTCCCGACAGGTTTCTCGATCTTCTCGAAAAGCTCGATCGGGTGGAGCGTGGGCAGGGATGTGAATCCACTGTGCCCGCCATGGAGTGATGGCATGCAAAATAGCGCCCAGGACGCCGGCATGGACCCCGGTTCGACCGAGTTCAAAAGGGAATTGCTGCAGGCGCTTCCCAGCCTGCGCGCCTTTGCGGTTTCGCTCATCGGCCAGCATGACAAGGCGGATGATCTTGTCCAGGAAGCCATCATGAAGGCATGGGCCAAGCAGGATTCCTTCGAGATGGGAACCAACATCAAGGCCTGGCTTTTCACCATCCTGCGCAATGAATTCTACAGCCAGATGCGTAAGCGTGGTCGCGAGGTGCAGGATAGCGAGGGCGTTTTTACAAACCAGCTAGCCGTGCCGCCGGCGCAATATGGCGCGCTCGATCTGCAGGATTTCCGCAAAGCCCTAGAGCAACTGCCCGCCGACCAGCGCGAGGCGATCATCCTCATCGGCGCATCCGGTTTCGCCTACGAGGAAGCTGCGGAGATTTGCGGCTGCGCGGTGGGCACCATCAAAAGCCGCGTCAGCCGCGCGCGGGCACGGCTTCAGGAATTGCTCGGCGTCAACGGTCAGTCTGATTATGGTCCCGACGCCCTTTCCGCGCCGGTGACGACACGCTCCTTCGCGTGAAAACCGATCCGGCCTTGAACACATCCAAGAATGCGGGGTTTCGCTTTTCGTTTGCAGAAGCGTATAATCCGATCCTGTATGGTTCCATCTTGCGGGTCAGATGAACGAAACTTCGCGACAAGTGCCAGAACCTCGAACGCGCGCTGCTTATCGGCGACAACTCGCCGTCATCATCTCGCTGTGTCTGGTGCTGTTGACGGCGACATCCACCGTCATTCTCACGCGTGGCATCAACTATCAACTTGCCGACGTTTCCAAAACGTACCAACTCATCCAGCAGGCCAGCAAAACGCTATTGCTCGTCACCAATATGGAGACCAGCCAGCGCGGTTATCTCCTGACGCTGGAACGCTCCTATCTCGATCTCTACTACGCGGCCTCGCTCTCCATCGATGAATCGATGAGCCGGCTTGCCAGCATGGCGCGGGGGAATCCGCCGCAGGAGGAACGCGTACGGGAGATCGAGGCGCTTACCACGCAAATCCAGGGCGGGGTGAGACAAACGGTTCAGCTGGCGGTAGAGGGCCAGCTCGGTAAAGCGCTGGAGGATATTCGTAGTGACAAGGGCAAAATGGACCAGTTGCGCGAGACAATCCGCAATTTCATGGACGAGGAAGACCGGCGGCTCATTCAGCGCAATGACAAAATAGACCGTACCCGCGACTGGCTGACGATCGCGTCTCTCGCCGCCCTCACCAGCGCGGTGATGCTTGCCTATTCCCTCCTCAGCCGGGTGCAGCGCTATGTGCGGCTGCTCAGCGAGGGGCAGAGCGCGCTCCTGTCGGAAAACGTGCTTCTGGAGGAGAGGGTGCAGGAGCGCACGGCGGAACTGGAGAATGCGCGCGCGGTCGCCGAGCGCGAGCGACGGCGGGTCGAGGTGTTGCTGCAGGACAGCAATCACCGTATCGGCAATTCGCTCGCCACCGTTTCCTCGCTTCTCAGCCTGCAGCTGCGCGAGGCGACCAATGAGAATGCGCGGCGGGTGCTGATCGCCGCGCGTGACCGCGTGCAGACGATCTCGACAGCGCATCGCCGCCTGCGGCTGGGTGACGACCTTGAAACAGTTCGCGCCGATGAATTCCTGCAGGCGGTCGTCGAGGATATTACGACCGCGCTTGTTCCGGGCGGAAGAATCAAATTCGAGACCGCGTTCGCGCCACTCAATCTCAACGCGCGCGATGTTACTACCATCGGCATCATCCTTGGCGAACTCGTCACCAATGCCGTCAAACATGCCTTTCCCGATAATCGGGAGGGCATTGTCTCGATCAGCTTCGGGCGCGGCGAGGACGGCGTTCTGGAGCTTGCCGTCGCCGATGACGGCGTCGGGCAGGGGAAGGGGAAGGGCAAGCGGGGAAAGCGCCAAGGCCTTGGAATGCTGGTTATCGAACAGCTCTGCCTGCAATTTGGTGATGCGCCGCATTACAGCAACAACGGCGACGCAGGCACACGGGCGGTCATCCGGTTTCCCTCGCTTGAAGTGCGGGGTTGATCATTCCTGACGACGGCGGTTCTTCGGGGTCCCCTCGCCATTGAAGAGAAAGGCATAGGCCGCCAGACCAATGATCGGCATCGCCGCGGCAATCAGCGGACGCTTCATTAGTTCAGGTAGCACGGCAAGGGCCGTTGCCGTCAGCACCGCCGATCCATCCACTCGCGTGTGCTCCCGTACCTGCCGGCGCCGCCTACGCGCATCCAATATTTTGATGGCGATGAAGCCGATGAACGCCAAGGCGAAGCAGCCGAGCGCGACAAATAGCGCGGCGTGAATATCGCCAAAAGCGCGGGCGAGCGCCAGATAGATCGTCGCCAGCAGAAAGATCACCCCCGTCAGCACGAAGAATGCGATGGCGGAAAGCAAGGCGGTCTTGCGTGTTATTTGCCGAATTGCCACGCCTGCTTCGCTGCCCAGGAGTGGAAGAATAAGCCGCAGCATCAATGGCGACGCGCCATCAGTGCCAGCAGAAAACCCACTCCCGCCGCCGCCGCGATGGTTGCCAGCGGGCGTTCGCGGGCTGATTGGGCAAGCTGGTCGTGAAGCTCGGAGACGGTGTCCTCACCGGTGCGGCGCGCGCTGTTATAGGTTTTTGCCGCGCTGCGTCTGGCGTCGCGCACCTTTTCCGTTCCTAAATCCGCGATAGCGGCGGCAAGCCCGGCAATATCTTCCTTCAATCGTGTTACCTGATATTGCAGATCGTCCGCCGCATCCCCGTTGGAGCCATTCCTGAGGACGTCCTCGGCTTGGCGGAGGGTGGTCGATACACGAGCCATGGTATCTCTCCTTGAAATAGAGGCCAGATTGTTCTGAGGTAACGGCTTATCGCCGGTTCGGTTCCAAATTTCGGGCCGATTCCGGGAGGGAGGAGCGCAATGACCATTACCGATTCAAAAGCCTTTCTGGCGTCTCTTTTCAGCGCAGCGGTCGCCGCCGCCGATCCGGAGCGTGTGATTGCCGCCAATTTGCCACTGAGACCGAAGGGGCGCACCATCGTCATCGGCGCGGGCAAGGGGTCTGCGCAGATGGCGCGGGCGTTCGAGCGGGCGTGGGAGAGGGCGGGGAACGGGCCGCTCGAAGGGGTGGTGGTGACGCGTTATGGGTATGGCGCGGAATGCCGCGATATCGAGATCATCGAGGCGGCGCATCCGGTGCCGGACGAGGCGGGGCTTGCCGCCGCCAAGCGCCTTGTCGATGCTGTTTCGGGGCTGACGGCGGACGATCTGGTGGTGGCGCTGATTTCCGGCGGCGGCTCGGCGCTTCTGCCTGCGCCGCCTGATGGCATGACGCTGGAAGACGAAATCGCCGTCAACAGGTTGTTGCTTGCCTCCGGCGCGCCGATCTCGGCGATGAATATCGTGCGCAAGCATCTCTCCACCATCAAGGGCGGCAGGCTTGCCGCAGCCGCCCATCCGGCGAAGGTGGTTTCGCTCATCGTCTCCGACATACCCGGCGACAATCCGGCCTTTGTCGCCTCGGGGCCGACTGTGCCCGATGCGACGTCGCGCGAGGATGCGCTGAAGGTGATCGAGCGCTACCGGCTGCAATTGCCTGAAGCCGCGCTTCGGCACTTGCAAAGCGAGGCGGCGAATGCGCCGCGGCCGGACGATCCGCGCTTTTCAGGCCATGAGACGCGGGTGATCGCCTCCGCCGCCGTTTCGCTGGAAGCGGCTGCGGTTGAAGCCCGGCGTCAAGGTGTCGAGGCGGTCATCCTCTCCGATGCTGTTCAAGGCGAGGCGCGCGAGGTGGCGCATGTTCATGCGGCGATTGCCCGGGAGGTGCTGATGAAGGACCGGCCGTTCCGGAAGCCGGTGGTACTGCTTTCCGGTGGCGAAACCACGGTTACCGTGCGGGGCAAGGGCAAGGGCGGGCGCAATACGGAGTTTCTGCTCTCCTTCGCGCTCGATATAGACGGCACTGAGGGCATCACCGCGCTCGCCGCCGATACGGATGGTATCGATGGATCGGAGGACAATGCCGGCGCTTTTGCCGACGGCACGACCGCCGCGCGGCTCATCGCGGCGGGGAAGGATGGCGCGGCGCTGCTGGATGGCAATGACGCCTGGACGGCTTTCGATGCGGTGGGGGATTTGTTTGTTACTGGACCGACGGGGACGAATGTCAATGATTTGCGGGCGGTGTTGGTGAAGGGCCGCTGAGCGAATTGCCCCTCACCCTTACCCTCTCCCCGCGAGCGGGGCGAGGGGGACATCCACGTTGCCGCCGCCTTCTTCACCCATGGTGCAGAAGAAGCGAAGACATTCCCACCTCTTCCTTCTCCCCGTGTGCGGGGAGAAGGTGCCGGCAGGCGGATGAGGGGCATTCCACTTCACCCAAACACAATCGTCTTATGCCCATTCAGCATCACCCGGCTTTCCAGATGCAGCTTGACGGCGCGGGCTAGCACGCGGGCTTCGATGTCCCGGCCGGTGGCGACGAAATCGTCGGCGCTCATGGCGTGGGTCACCCGTTCCGTCTCCTGCTCGACAATCGGCCCTTCGTCCAGATCGGGCGTCACGTAATGGGCGGTAGCGCCAATCAGCTTGACGCCGCGCTCATGCGCCTGATGGTAGGGCTTTGCCCCCTTGAAAGACGGCAGGAAGGAGTGGTGGATGTTGATTACCTTGCCGTAAAGCCGTTTCGAGAGATTGTCGGAAAGCACCTGCATGTAGCGAGCCAGAATGACGAGATCGGCGCCGGTTTCCTTGACGAGCGTGATGAGTTTTTCTTCCTGCTCGGCCTTGTTGTCCTTCGTCACCGGCCAATAATGAAACGGGATGCCTTCCCATTCGGCGGTGCGGCGTGAATCTTCATGGTTGGAGACGATGGCCGCAACTTGCGCATTAAGCCAGCCGACGCGGATCTGGTAGAGCAGGTGCAGCAGGGCATGGTCGAACTTCGATACCATGACGATGATCTTCGGCAGTCGCGCCTGATCGACGATCGCGGTTTTCATGCCGAAGCGCTCGATCGCAGGCTTGATGCCGCGTTCGATATCATCTTTCGACACGCGGTCAGGCGCGGTAAAAGCGATGCGCATGAAGAAGCGGTTGGTCTGGCGGTCCCAGAACTGGTTGGACTCAGCGATGTTGGCGCCGATGGCCGCCAGTTCCGTCGTCACCGCCGCTACGATCCCCGGCCCATCCTCGCATGAAAGGGTCAATATGTAGGAATGGTCGGCCATGGGTCCTCCGGATACGCAGACTTTGCTTGGGTCACAATAGTTCGGGCGGGTGAATCGCGTTGCCGCAAAAGCGAAGCGGGACGGTCGCTTTTGGGCGTTGGGTTACAGAGGAACGGTGCCGGCTGCAAGCTTCCACGAAAAAGCAAACTGTCTTGGGCTAAACACAAAACATGACTTGCGCTATCATGTTATTGTTGGTTAAGAGTTTCCGCAAAATCTAGAGATCGAAGAGGCGCGAGACATGTTCAAGGCGAAGCTCATTGCGGCATTCGGGTGCTTGGCGATCATCTTACTTCCGATGGCCGTTTCAGCACAAACGGAACCGGTAGCGCAACAGCCTGATATCACTGCCCCCGCGCAATCTACCGCGCCAGCCGCGCAGCCTGCGCCCTTCCAGGCTCAGCCCATGGCGACCGCCGGGGACGAGGGCGTGAAGATCGAGTTGCCGCATGATCTCTCGCCTTGGGGCATGTTCATGGCAGCCGACTGGGTGGTGAAGGGCGTCATGCTCGGCCTTGCCTTTGCCTCGCTCGTCACATGGACTGTCTGGCTCGCCAAGTCGCTGGAGCTTGCCGGCGCGCGGGTGATGGCCAAGCGGGCGCTGAAGGAAATCACCGAGGCGAGAAGTCTCAACGACGCCTTTCGCGCGCTGCATGCCAGGAAGGGCACGGGCGCGTTGCTGGTGCGCGCGGCGGAAGAGGAAGTGCGGCTTTCAGCAGGCGCGGTCAAGGGCCATGGCGAAGGGCTGAAGGAACGCGTCGCCTCGCGCCTTTCGCGCATCGAGGCGGCTGCCGGGCGGCGCATGTCGAAGGGCACCGGCATGTTGGCCACCATCGGCTCCACCGCGCCATTCGTTGGCCTTTTCGGCACGGTCTGGGGCATCATGAATTCGTTCATCGGCATTTCGGAGGCGCAGACGACCAATCTCGCCGTTGTCGCGCCGGGCATCGCGGAAGCGCTGCTCGCAACCGCCATCGGGCTTGTCGCGGCTATCCCGGCGGTGGTGATCTACAACGTTTTTGCCCGTTCGATCACCGGGTACCGCCAGCTTCTGGCCGATGCGTCGGCGGGCATTGAGCGCCTGGTGAGCCGCGATGTCGATTTCCGCGCTGCTGGCATGATGCCTGCGGCACACGAGGTTCGGGCGGCGGCGGAGTAAGGGCGATGGCTGCAAGGATACGCGAAGGCGGCGGCGACGATCTGGAGGAGAACCACGAGATCAACGTGACGCCCTTCATCGACGTCATGCTGGTGCTCCTGATCATTTTCATGGTGGCGGCGCCGCTCGCCACCGTCGATATCAATGTCGATCTGCCGGCTTCCGCGGCAACGCCGCAGCCGCGACCGGACAAGCCGCTTTATGTGACATTGAAGCAGGATCTGTCGCTCAATGTCGGCAATGATGCCGCGACGCGGGAGACGCTGGGGGCGACGCTGGATCGCCTGTCGCAGAACAACAAGGATACCCGCATTTTCCTGCGCGCCGACAAGGCGGTGGGCTATGGCGAGTTGATGAATGTGATGAATGCGCTGCGTCAGGCGGGCTATCTGAAAATAGCGCTGGTGGGGCTTGAGACCCTCCCCACCGCGCCCGCAGGGGGAGGAGCCACCGCGCCATGACCGCTTACCCCCCTGAATTGCCGCAAGGCCACCCCCCGATTCCACCCCAATCCCCCGATCCGCAGCGCACGGGCTGGCGTGATGCGGCGCTCTGGGGCGGGGCAGGACTTGTCATGCTGATAGCGCATGGCGCGGGTGCTTATGCGCTCCGCGAATTGCAGCCTGTTGCGCAGACAGACGGCGCGGCGCCCCCGGCCATCATGATGGAACTCGCGCCGGAGCCGATGGCGCCCATCGCGGAAGAAGCCCCCGCGCTGGTGCCTGAGGAGGAGACGGAGGAAGCCTCGGAAGAAGCGATAGAGCCCGAGCCTGATGTGGTCGAGCCGGTCGAGGAACTGCAGCCGGAAACGCCGCCGCAGGAGATCGCGCAGGCGGAGCCGGTTCCGGAGATCGAGCAGCCAGAGATGGAGCCGGTCCCCGACGTTGTGGAGACGGAAAAGCCGGAAGTGGTCGCGCCGAAACCGGTTGAGAAGCCGAAGGTGATCGAAAAGCCGAAGCAGGAAAAGCCGAAGGTTGTCGAGAAGGCCAAGCCGAAGAAGGTAGAAAAGCCCAAGCCGGTAAAGAAGCAGGCCGCCGCGCCGCAGGTGGATGCGACGGAGGGGGCGAAGGTTGCGGCGAACCGGAATAGCGAGACCGCTGGCAGTTCGGGTGCAGAATCCAAAAGATGGCAGGCCAAGGTTTTTGCCCACCTCAAACGATATGCCAAACGCCACGCGCCGGAAATTACGGGCAGGGTTTTTATAAATTTCAGCTTTGATTCTTTGGGTAATGTGCTTTCGGTGCGCGCGTCATCTAAAGATCCGGCCCTTGATAAGGTCGTGGAAGGAATCGTACGCCGGGCCTCACCCATTGCAGCACCGCCGCCGGCGGTCACAGGGCGGGCGTTTGCTGTTCCTTTCGAGTTTAAGTAAAGGCACGGTAGCTGATAACAGCACTCAGCGCCATAACACCCCCCTCTGCCTTGCCAGGCATCTCCCCCTCAAGGGGGGAGATTGGCTGACACAGCCCGTCCGGCTTCTTCTGCGACATTTGCGATTGGTACTGAGCGTCTATGAAGGCGTAATCTCCCCCCTTGAGGGGGAGATGGCTGGCAAGCCAGAGGGGGGTGAGAGGAAGCGCGCCAGTGCTTTTCGTTAAATCACCTACTCCGACGACAACGCCACCGCAGGCTGCAGCCTCGATGCCTTTCGCGCCGGCAGGAAGCCGAAGATAAGCCCCGTCGCAAAAGCGCAGGCGAAGGCGAGGGCTACCGGGCCGATGCTGAATTCGATCGGGGCGCCGAGATAGCGGGCGAGGACGCCGATGCCGAGGCCCAGCGCTACGCCGAGCGCGCCGCCGATGGCCGAGACGGTGAGTGCTTCCGTGATGAACTGGATAAGGATGTCTCGCCTGCGGGCGCCGGTCGCCATGCGGACGCCGATCTCGCGGGTGCGTTCGGTCACGCTGACGAGCATGATATTCATGACGCCGATGCCGCCGACGAGCAGCGAAATGGCCGCCACGGAACCGAGAAAAAGCGTCATCGTGTTCGACGTTTCGGTCACCGCCTCGCGGATGGAGGACATGTTGGTGATCATCGTGTCGTCGGCATTGTGCCTGGTGTCGAGCAGCGCCTGGATTTGATCTTGGGTAGCGTTGATCAGGCTCCCGTCCTTGACCTGCACGGTGATGGTGCGCACATGCTTGTTGCCGAACAGCCGCAGATTGGCGGTGGAGAGCGGCAGGATGATCACATCGTCCTGGTCGTTGCCGCCGGGGCCGGCGCCCTTCGATTCCATCACGCCGATGATCTGGAACGGGATCTTCTGCACGAGGACATATTTGCCGATGGGATCGGCGCCATCGGGGAACAGCGTCTTTGCCACCGTCGTTCCCAGAACGGCAACCGGCGCATAGGTGGAGACGTCTTGCTGGTTGATGAAATCGCCGCGTTCCACCTTCCACGATTTCGCTGTGGTGAAGGCGGGAATCGTGCCGTCGGCCTGCGATTGATAATCGACATTGCCATAGCGCAACGTCACCGCTCCCGTAACCTCAGGTACGGCGGCAGCGACATTGGGCAATTCCGCAATGGCGTCCGCGTCCTCCGGCACGAGCGTGACGATGGAGCCAGACCCTCGGAAGTTGGCCATGCTGGGGCGGATCAGCAGAAGATCGGATCCCATCGCGTTGATGCGGTCGAGGATGGATTTCTGCGCACCCGAGCCGATGGCGAGCATGGCGACGACGGAGCTGACGCCTATGATGATGCCGAGCAGGGTCAGGATGGTGCGGAAGAGATTGGCGCGAAGCGCCCGCAAAGCCATTTTCACCGCTTCGGTAAAATCCGCGATTGCCGCCACGCCGCCGTTTGAAACCTGCTTCAGTTTTTCCGACGCGACCTCATTAGGAGCCCGGCGCTTGGTGCGGTCGGACAGGATATGCCCGTCGCGGATTTCGATCAGGCGGTCTGCCTGTTCGGCGACTTCCCGCGCATGGGTGATGACGATGATGGTATGACCCTCGGTGTGCATCGAGCGCAGGAGCGCCATAACTTCCTCGCCGCTCTGGCTATCGAGGGCGCCAGTCGGCTCGTCGGCAAGGATGATGCGGCCGCCATTCATCAGTGCGCGGGCGATGGAGACGCGCTGCTGCTGTCCGCCGGAAAGCTGGCTCGGGCGATGGTCCAGCCGGTCGCCAAGCCTCAGCGACGTCAAAAGCTCCGCGGCGCGGGCCTGGCGCTCAGCGGCGGGAGTGCCGGCATAGATGGCCGGAACCTCGACATTCTCCTGCGCGGTGGAGGTGGCGATGAGATTGTAGCTCTGGAAGACGAAGCCGAAGGTGCGGCGACGCAAGGCGGCCAGTTCGTCGGCTTCGAGGCCAGATATGTCTTCGCCATCGAGCAGGTAATGGCCGCCGGTGGCGCTGTCGAGGCAGCCCAGAATGTTCATCAGCGTCGATTTGCCGGAGCCCGACGCGCCCATGATGGCGACAAACTCGCCTGCCTCGATATCGAGCGAGATCCCGTGCAGCACCTCGACCGAGAGATCGCCGTTGAAATAGGTCTTGCTGATGTTCTCCAGCCGGATGAGCGGGGCGGTCATGCTCAGAACATCCGCATGCGCATGCCGCGCGAATTGCCGCCTTGTCCGCGCGCTGCTGCGCCCGCATCCGTGGTCACGATTACGCGGTCGCCTTCCTTGAGGCCGCTTTTGACCTCAGCCTGGACGCGGTTGCGGAGGCCTATCTCGACAACGCGCTCTTCGGTGCCGCCCAATGCGCTGACGACTTTCACGGTCGTTTGCGGCTTGCCATCCGGTCCGGGCCTGGTGCTGAGGGCGGCGGTGGGCACGAGCAGGACATTCCTGGCCTCGCCAATAACGAAGTAAACCTGCGCGCTCATATCGACCATCAGTTCGCCATCGGGGTTGGGCGCATCGAAAAGGGCGTAATAGAGCACGACATTGTTGGTGGTGTCGGGCTTTGGCTTGATCTGGCGCAACGTGCCGGTAAAGCGTTTGCCCGGCTGGCCGAGCAGGGTGAAGTAGCCCGGCATCCCAACCCTCAGCTTGCCGACATCGGCTTCGGATACCTGCGCCTCCACTGTCATGGTCGAGAGATCGGCGACGGTGACGATGGTTGGGGTCGACTGGTTGGCATTGAGCGTTTCGCCCTCCTTTGCCGACTGGTCCACGACGGTGCCGTCCATCGGCGTGTAAATCTTTGCGTAGCCGAGATCGACCTTGTCGCCCGCAAGCTGGGCTTCCTGCTTGCTGATTTGCGCTTGAAGCCCCTTCACGTCGGCTTCGGCGGCGGCAAGATCGGCAACGGCTTGATCGACGGTGGCCTGGCTGACGCCACGCGTCGCCAACAGCGCTTTCTGTCGCGCCGCATTGGCGCGCTTCAGCACAAGCTGGGCTTGCTTGCTCTGGAGCTGGGCCTTGAGATTATCGAGCTCCGCACTGCTGATCGCCACCTTGGTTTCGATCGAGCGGGGGTCGATCTCGGCGATGAGCTGGTTTTGCTTTACCTTGTCGCCGACCTCGACCAGAACCGATTTGAGCTGGCCGGAAACCTGCGCCCCGACATTGACATCCTTGACCGGCTTCAACTTGCCCACGGCGGTAACCGCATTTTCGATATCGCCACGCGTCACCGGCTCGGTGAGGTAGGTCGCGCTTGGCTCATTTCCCATGCGGGGAGAAAGGGCGAGGCCGATGCCCGCCGCCAGCACAACCGCCAGCGCCAGCCACGGCCAGATGCGCCGCCGCCGCTTGCGGCGGGTGGTCATGCTGCCTGGAAACATCGTGGCTTGCGCCGGTTTCTTGTCATTGGGCTGAGGAGTGGTATGGGGCATTTATGGGATTACCGTTACGATCAAGCGCAAATCAAAAAACATGATCCGCCAAGCCATATGTATGGCGGATGAACTGAAATCATACTTACAAATTGTTAAGATGAAGAATGCCCCTCATCCGCCTACCGGCACCTTCTCCCCGTGAAGAACGGGGAGAAGGAAGACGCGGCGACGTCAATGCCCCCCTCTCCCCGTTTTTACGGGGAGAGGGTAAGGGTGAGGGGCAATTTGCCGTCTCAGGCCGTGCCGGTAGAGCCGAAACCGCCTGTTCCCCGCGCGGTGTCGCCGGCGCTCTCGCGCTCCTCGACGATTGCCCGCGCCACCGGCGCGATGACCGCCTGGGCAATGCGCATGCCGCGCTCGATGCGGAAATCATCGTCACCCAGATTGATAAGCAGCACCTTGATCTCGCCCCGATAATCGGAATCGATTGTGCCGGGGGTGTTGAGGCAGGTGATGCCGTGCTTGAAGGCGAGCCCTGAGCGCGGCCTGATCTGCGCCTCGTAACCGGCGGGCAATTCGAAGACGACCCCGGTGGGAACCAGCGCGCGGCGACCGGGCAGAAGCACGATCTGCCGGTCTTCCGGAACAGCGGCGCGCAAATCCAGCCCGGCCGAGCCGGCGGTTTCATACGAAGGGAGTTCAAGGCCCTCACCATGCGCAAGACGCACGATGCCGAGACGCGGAGCGGAATGGGGTTCTGGCAGAGTAGACATGGGGGACCCTTTCACCACCGGAGTAAATCATTGATCTCAATAAGGGCGCAATAAAGGATCGCTAACGGATTTCCAATGGCACGATGGTCGTTTCCTTGATCTCCTCCATGACGAAGGAGGCGGAGACATCGGAAAGCGGCATTTTGGCTATGAGGCGTTGATAAAGCCGGTCATAGGCTTTCACATCGGCCACGCGGGCGCGCAGCACATAATCGAGATCGCCGGTCATGCGATAGGCGCCGACGATTTCCGGCAGCGTGGCGACGGCCTCACGGAAGCGCTTCAGCCAGTCCGGATCGTGGTTCGAAGTCCGCACCAGAATGAAGACGGAAAGGCCGAGGCCGACGCGGTCCGCATCGACAAGAGCCACGCGGCCGGTGATGACGCCTTCCTCCTCCAGCCGCTTCACGCGCCGCCAGCAGGCATTGCGGGAAAGATTCACGCGCTCCGAAAGCGCATCCACTGACAGGGTTCCGTCGCGTTGCAGTTCGGCGAGGATTCTCCGGTCGAGTTCATCGAGTTCTATGGCCATGTTGGGATGATTGTCCCAAATCAAGGCTGATATCAAGGATAAATTGGGACGAATTGCGGAGGTTAGGCGCTAGACTGTGTGAGAGATATCAATGGGGAGAATAGCCATGACAAACCGCATCACACATCTTTTCACCGACCACCCGGCATCCGTCGACGAGAGCTATTTCGAGCACATGGCCTTTGCCGCAAGCTTTTCGGCGAAGCTCTTCGCCGCCGCCTGTGCTGCGATAATCCACGCATTTCTGCCTTTCCTGTTTGAAACGACGGCGAGCCGGATCGTGCGTGAGCTTTACGAGCGGACGCATAACCGGGGCACGGCGAACGCCGGCTTGCGCCAGACGAACTAGGGCAAGGCGACATCAATTTAAAAAATGAGGTGCTCACGCATTTCCAATGAGCACACCTGCTGCGAAAACCAGCGCGCCGCCGAGCACCACCTGAAAGGCGGCGCGCAGGAACGGTGTCTCCATGAAGCGGTTCTGGATATAGGCGATGACCCACAACTCCACGAACACAACGGCGATGGCGATGCTCGTCGCCGTCCAGAAATGCGGGATGAGGTAGGGGAGGGCATGGCCGAGGCCGCCCAGCGTCGTCATCAGCCCGTTGGCGACGCCGCGTTTCCATGGAGAGCCGCGACCGGAAAGTTTGCCGTCATCATGTGCGGCTTCGGTGAAGCCCATCGAGATGCCGGCGCCGATGGAGGCTGACAGGCCGACCAGGAAAGTGGACCAGGTGTTCTGCGTGGCGAAGGCGGCGGCGAAGATGGGCGCGAGGGTGGAGACCGAGCCGTCCATCAGCCCGGCGAGGCCCGGCTGGATATAGGTGAGCAACCGCTGCCGGCGTTCCGTTTCGCGTTCTTCCTCCCTCACATCTCCCGGCGTGAGCTTGAGGCCAAGGCGGCTGGCGAGTGATTCATGCTGCTTTTCCTCCATGGCGAGATCGCCAAGCAGCTTGCGGGTCGATGCATCGCTTACCCGCTTGGATGCCTCGATATAGAAGCGGTAGGCCTGATCCTCCATCGCTTCCGCCGTCTCTCGCACTTTGTCTATGCCAAGCGGGCGGACCAGCCAATCGGGCTTGCGCTCATAATAGCCGCTGACATGCTCGCGCCGGATCAGCGGGATACGCTCGCCGAAGCGTTTGCGGAAAAGGGAGATGAGCCGCTCGCGGTGCCCGTTTTCCTCCGCCGCCATCTCCTCGAAAATCTTCGCCGTCTGGGGGAATTCATTCTTCAGCCCGTCGGCATAGGAGAGATAGATGCGCCCGTCATCTTCCTCGGACGAGATGGCGAGCGCGAGGATTTCCTGCTCGGACAGCGAGGAAAAGGGGCGACGCCCTGTGCGGAAAAAGCGGCTGAGCATTTGGCGGGTCTCTGTTTAGAATAATTCTAAACTAATATCCAGCTGGGAAATGTCAATGCCGAACGTCTCGCTGCGCGGCGATCTTGTAAACCTCGTCGTGATCGCGTTTACCGATTGCAATAACCACGACAAGAATTTCCACGTCGACTACTTCGTAGACCAGCCGGCTTGCACCAGTCTTTTTCAGCATCTTCCAAAAACTTGAGCTTATAGCTCATCAAGGCTGACCGCGATCTCTTTCTGTCCCTTGCGGGCATCGGCAATGGCGTTGAGTTCCATGTCCTCCAATCGGTCCAGCAGCGCCTCATAGGTGCTGGCAGGAATGCAATAAAATGCCGGTTCATTCCGGTTGAGAATGGCAACCGCCGCACCTTCGCCGGCGGCGACGGTCCCCATCGGGTTCTTTTTCAATTCCGAAATGCTGGCCGCAATTTCAGCCAAGATAACGTGCGGCATTCGACCACTCCAAGCCTTTTAAGAGTGCTATAAATAGCTCTCTTAAAAGGTCTTATCAAGGGGGCGCGGCTACAACGGCATCATCATAAAATCCGCTGCATGAAAACAAGGTCGAGCCACCGGTCGAATTTGCGGCCGACTTCGGCCAGGCGTCCGGTTTCGTTGAAGCCGAGCGAGGCATGGAGTGCGATGGACGCGGCATTGCCGGCTTCGATCCCGGCGATCAGCACATGTACGCCGCGCCGCTTTGCCTCCTCGATCAGTTCGGTCAGGAGAAGACGGCCTATGCCGCCGCCACGCGCGGTCTTGTCGACATAGACCGAGAGTTCGGCGGTGTGGCGATAGCCGTCGAAGGCGCGAAACGCGCCATAGCTGGCGTAGCCGATCGTCCGGCCGTCGCGCTCGGCAACGAGGACGGGGAAGCCGGCTTCCGTGCGCGTCTTCAGCCATGCGCGCCGGTCTTCGAGATCGACAAGTTTCTCGTTCCAGATGGCGGTCGTGTTTTCCACGGCATCATTATAGATGGCGAGAATGGCTGGCAGATCGGCTTCGGCCGCATGGCGGATGAGGGGCATGATTTCTAGATACCTTTGTAAAAGAGGGTGGTGGCGCAGTAGCGGCCGTCCGGGAACAGGGCGTAGTTCGGGATGATCCCGGCCTTCTTCCAGCCGAGACGGGCATAGATCGCTTCGGCCGGGCTGCCGGTGGCGGTATCGAGGCAAAGCAGGGTCTTGCCGCGTTTGCGGGCTTCCGTTCCGAGGCTTTCCATCAGTTGCCGGGCGAGGCCCAGACCGCGCGCCTTGCGGTGGACGAGCAGTTTTTTCACATCGGCGCGGTGTGGCTGGTTCGGCATTTGCGCCATGCCGATCTGCACCGTGCCGACGATTTTGCTTTGATGCTCCGCTATCAGGAGCACCGTGCTGCCGGCCTCGACCTCGGATGCGACACGCGACCAATATGACAGGCCGTCATCCGGCGAGAAGGGCATCATGAACCCGACGGACGCGCCGCCGTTGACGCAATCGGAGAGAATTTCGGCGAGGGCAGGGAGAGCTGCGCGGGTCTCATTTGCATCAAGGACTTTGATCATGGGTATTCTCTTCTAGAAGCCGGAGCGCCGTTCAAGCACGATGGCGTAGCGGGCCGGGGTCTTTGCGGGATTGTGAAAAGTTACGCCCGCCATCAGGGGCATGAACAGGCAATCGCCGGGGTGAAGCCGGTATTCCGTCTCGCCGACTTTCATTTCCATCTCGCCGGCAAACAGCCACATGTGCTGGGTGATGCCGGCATTGGCGGTCTGCGGGGCGAAGGCGACGCGGGCGCCGGGCGGGAATTCCACTTCGATCAGATCGACATTCGAGCCGGTGCCTGACGGTGAAACCGAGCGGCGGATATAGCCGGTGTCGGGATCGCGCCAGACGGGCTGTGCATCGCGGGCGAGAAAGGGCGAGGCGGGTTGTTCGGCATCAGCGAAGAAGGCCGAAAGCGATGTGCCGAGCGCGGCGCAGAGCCGTGCCAGCAATTGCGCCGTAGGGCTCGTCTCTCCGCGCTCGATGCGCGAAATCATGGCGCGGCTGACGCCGGAGGCGTCGGCGAGTGTGTCCAGCGTCAACCCTTGCGCCAGACGCTGGCGGCGCAGGTTTTCGCCGATGGCATTGTCCAAATGGTCGATGTCGTTTTCCATCATGTTAGAATAATATCCACTATGATGGAGTCAATGGGAGCGTGTCGGGTAGAGGAAAATAAAAAAGCGGCGGGATTGCCCCGCCACTTTCTCGTCAATCAATCTGCTTGTGAAATCTCTCTCAGCCCTTCGCCTTCAGCTCCAAGCGACGGGCGTGAAGTACCGGCTCGGTATAGCCGTTCGGCTGCTCGCGACCTTTGAAGACGAGATCGCAGGCGGCCTGGAAGGCTACGGAGTTGTCGTAATCGGCGGCCATCGGGTGGTAGTTGGGGTCGCCCGCGTTCTGTTTGTCGACGACAGCGGCCATGCGCTTCATGGTTTCCATCACTTGGCTCTCGGTGACGACGCCGTGGTGCAGCCAGTTGGCGATGTGCTGGGAGGAGATGCGCAGCGTGGCGCGGTCCTCCATCAGGCCGACATTGTTGATGTCGGGCACCTTCGAGCAGCCGACGCCCTGGTCGACCCAGCGCACGACATAGCCGAGGATGCCTTGCGCATTGTTGTCGAGTTCGTGCTGGATGTCTTCCGGCGTCCAGTTGGGCCGGCTTGCCACGGGAACGGAGAGAATATCGTCAAGCTTGGCGCGGGGGCGGCTCTTCAGCTTTTCCTGCACTTCGGCGACATCAACCTTGTGATAATGCGTGGCGTGGAGCGTTGCCGCCGTGGGGGAGGGTACCCAGGCGGTGTTGGCGCCGGCCTTGGGGTGGGCGATCTTCTGGTCGAGCATCGCGGCCATCAAATCGGGCATCGCCCACATGCCCTTGCCGATCTGCGCATGGCCGGAAAGGCCGCATTCGAGGCCGATATCGACGTTCCAGTTTTCATAGGCACCGATCCAGGCGGCCTGTTTCATGTCGCCCTTGCGGATCATCGGGCCTGCTTCCATCGAGGTGTGGATTTCATCGCCGGTGCGGTCGAGGAAGCCGGTGTTGATGAAGACCACGCGTTCTCTGGCGGCGCGGATCGCCTCCTTCAGGTTGATCGTGGTGCGGCGCTCCTCATCCATGATGCCCATCTTCAGCGTGTTGGGCTTCATGCCGATGAGTTTTTCGACGCGGGCGAAAAGTTCGGAAGCGAAGGCGACTTCTTCCGGCCCGTGCATCTTCGGCTTGACGATATAGACGGAGCCCGCGCGGGAATTCTTGCGCCGTCCGTTCGGGCCGACATCATGCAGAGCGATGAGGGACGTGAAGGCGGCGTCCATGATGCCCTCAGGGACTTCGTTGCCGTCCGCATCAAGAATAGCGGGATTGGTCATGAGGTGGCCGACATTGCGGATGAGCATGAGCGAGCGGCCGGGCAGGGTGAGGGGCGCCCCGTTCGGCGCGGTATAGTCCCGGTCGGCGTTGAGGCGGCGGGTGATCTTGTTGCCGCCCTTCTCGAACGTATCCTCCAGATCGCCCTTCATCAGGCCCAGCCAGTTGCTGTAGACGGCGACCTTGTCCTCGGCATCGACCGCAGCGATTGAATCCTCGCAGTCCTGAATGGTGGTAAGCGCGGATTCGAGCACCACATCGGCAATATGCGCCGGGTCGGACTTGCCGATCGAATGGGCGGCATCGATGACGATCTCGGAATGAATGCCGTTCTTGACCAGCAGAACTGCGGAAGGAGAGGCTGGCTTGCCGCGATAGCCCGCGAATTGGCCGATATCCATGAGACGCGTGGTCGAACCATCGGCAAGGGTGAGGGTGAGAACGCCATCTTCCACGGTGATGCCGGTAACATCCGCCCACTTGCCGGATTCGAGCGGCGCGCTGTCATCAAGAAACGCCTTGGCCCAGGCAATGACTTTCTCGCCGCGCTTCGGATTATAGCCCTTGCCGCGTTCGGCGCCGTCGGTCTCGGAAATGGCGTCGGTGCCGTAGAGCGCGTCATAGAGCGAACCCCAGCGGGCATTGGCGGCATTCAGCGCATAGCGGGCATTCATGACGGGAACGACAAGCTGCGGCCCGGCGGTGACGGCGATTTCAAGATCGACATTTGCAGTTGAGACGGAGAATTTTTCGCCCTCGGGCAGGAGATAGCCGATCTCCTTCAGGAAGGCCTGGTATTCGTCTTGCGTAAAGCCGGTCTCACGCTTCGCCTTGTACCAGTCATCGATCTTCGCCTGAAACGCATCGCGTTTTGCAAGGAGTTCACGGTTCTTCGGCGCAAGGTCGGCCACGATTTCCGCAAAGCCGGACCAGAACGCGGCAGGCTCGACGCCGGTGCCGGGGATCGCCTCGTTGTTGATGAAATCATAGAGTTCGTTTGCGACCTTCAGGCCGTCGATCTCGATGCGTGCGCTCATGGCAGCTACTCCTCGTTAATTGTGGGTAGGGTTGAAACCCACGCTGAGAGTTTCGTCAATCCGTCAAAGATGAATATCATTTTCAACGGGATGACAAAAATCCGGCAGATTATAGCCCTACCAGCCGCCGAATGTCCTCCGGCTGCATTCCCGCCTCGCGCAGGGAACGGAGCGCCGTGTCTCCCCGGCTTTTGGAAAGCTTGCGGCCATCTTCGCCCAGGATCAGGTCATGATGGTGGTAGAGCGGTACGGGGAGACCGAGTATATCCTGCAGCAACCGGTGCACGGCGGTGGCGTGGAAAAGATCGCGGCCGCGCACGACGTGGGTGGCACCTTGCAGCGCATCATCGATGACGACGGAAAGATGATAGCTCGTGGGCGTTTCCTTGCGTGCGATGACGACATCGCCCCAACGCGATGGGTCGGCGGCGATGCGGCCTGTCTCACCCGCCGGTCCCGCGCCGGTTTCATCCCAGTATAAATCCCTGCCGTAGCGGGCCATGGCCTTTTCCACATCGAGGCGCCAGGCGAAGGGTTCGCCAGCGGCGATGCGGAGGCGGCGTTCAGCGGCTGGCATGGTGCGTTCGTCGGTGGGGTAATGCGGCGTACCGTCGGGGTCATGCGGCCATTCGCGGCCATCGCGCGTCCATTCATCGATGCGGGCGCGCACCTCGCCCCGGCTCATGAAAGCGGGGTAAACCAGCCCGGCTTCGATGAGCGTGTCGAGCGCTGCCTGGTAATCCGCGAAATGCTCCGACTGGCGGCGCACCGGCTCTTCCCATTCAAGCCCGAGCCAGCGCAAATCCTCTATCAGATGGTGCTCCAGTTCCGGGGCGCAGCGGGCGGTGTCGATATCTTCGATGCGTAGGAGAAAGCGGCCATCGGCTTCTCCCGCCATGCGCGCGTTCAGAAGCGCTGAGTAGGCGTGGCCCAGATGCAAGAGGCCGTTGGGGCTGGGGGCAAAGCGGAAAATGGGTTTCATAGCGGAAGATTACCGATAGGGTCCATTTGCGATTTAAAGCGAAGGACGTATTTTTTATCGCATGATCAATTACGAAAAGTCTGCAACTTTTTGGGATCATGCAAGACAAGGACAGCCAAATGCGGCGCATCGATACGCTTGACGATATAGAGGAAGGCATCCGCGCGCTGGTGGCGGGCGATGAGCGTCTTCACGCTATCCGCGCCGCCGTGGCAAGTGTGCCGCTTCGCCGCTCCGAGCCGGGGTTTGAAAGCCTCGCCTCGATCATCGTGGCGCAGCAGGTCTCGACCGCGAGCGCGGCGGCGATCTGGGGGAGGCTCAAGGCTCATATCGATCCGCTGACGCCGGAGAATTATCTGGCGGCTGGCGAGGAGGCTTGGCGGCTTTCCGGCCTGTCGCGACCCAAGCAGGCCACGCTCGCTCATGTCTCGCAGGCTGTTCTTGCGGGGAAGCTTGATCTTCTCGGCCTGTGCGACCATCCGGCGGACGAGGCGATCACTACGATGACGGCCATCAAGGGTATCGGCCCATGGACGGCGGAGGTCTACCTTCTGTTTTCGGCAGGCCATCCGGATGTATTTCCGGCAGGCGATGTGGCGTTGCAGGCGGCAGTGGGCCATGCCTTCGGGCATGAGGCGCGCCCTGATGCCAAGAATCTGCGCGCTTTCGCTGAAATATGGTCGCCATGGCGCGGCGTGGCGGCGCGGCTGTTCTGGGCTTATTACGCGGTTATTCGCGGCAGAGAGGCCGCTCCCCTTTTATAATCTTTGCAAAAAGAAACCAAAATACGAGGAATTGATAGGCGAGACGCCTTCGTTCTCGTTTTGCGCTTCACATTAGTGTCACCTCAGGCTTACATTATAGATGTCGGCTGGTTGAATTCTTTGTTTCCAAGCAGGTCCGTTCCTGGACTTGCTCCAAAGGAGGGTGATTCCTTGACGGTAGCCGTGTCGCCCGGCGGGTTGCCCGCGCTGGTATTAAATGCGGACTACCGTCCGCTGAGCTACTATCCCTTGTCGCTCTGGTCCTGGCAGGACGCGATCAAGGCGGTCTTTCTTGACCGTGTGAATATCGTTGCCGAATACGATCATGAAGTGGCCTCGCCCTCCTTTTCCATGCGCGTGCCGAGCGTCGTCTGTCTCAAGAGCTATGTGCGCCCCTCGCGCAATCCGGCCTTCACCCGGTTCAACGTTTTCCTGCGCGACCGCTTCGAATGCCAATATTGCGGCACGCATGATGACCTGACCTTCGATCACGTCATCCCGCGCCGGCATGGCGGCGAGACGACATGGGAGAATGTCGTGGCGGCCTGTTCGCCCTGTAACTTACGCAAGGGCGGCATGATGCCGGCGGAGGCCAAGATGTGGCCACGGCAAAAGGCTTTTGCGCCAAGCGTGCATGATCTGCATAACAATGGCCGGCTGTTCCCGCCGAATTTTTTGCATGAGAGCTGGGTTGATTATCTCTATTGGGATGTCGAGCTGGAACCCTGATCGGAAACGGATGAGGCCGGTCTGCAAATGGCGCTTTGCTGTGCTCCGGTGCTCACGTACCCAAAAGTACGCTCCGCTCCGGTGCTCGCAAATCACCATTTTCGACTCGGCCTGATCCGTTTCCCGGTAGAGCCTTACGATCTTTTATCCGATCGGGTGAATGCGCCATAAAACCCAACGCTAAGCAAAATCAGGCTCGCCACGGCGTTCCAGCCGGCAAAGGAGAGACCGAGGAAGCGGCCTGCAGCCGTGTCACATGCGGGCGGGCGGATCGAATTGATATCGCCCAGGAGATTGCCGGCATTGGTGGTGATCGACATGCTTGCCGCCGAGCAATCGGTGGGGCCGGCCCAGAATTTCCACTCCACGCCCGCGTGGAAGACCGCGAGCGCAAGGCCGTAGGTCATCAGCAGCGCGCCCGCCAGCAGGAGACCCCGCACGAGCCAGCCGGGCCATTTCAAGCCACCGGCGAGAGCGGCGATGAGCATCAATGGCGCGCCGATATAATAGGGGGTGCGCTCTTCGAGGCAGAGCTTGCAGGGCATGAAGCCGCCCAGATGCTGGAAGCCTAGCGCTCCGCCGACAGTCGCGGCCATGGCGAGGCCGAGGAAGATGGCGGCAACGGTCTGGGTGCGACCGGAGGGTGCGCGGAGCGAGGCGATATCGAGGGACATGGACCGATCCTGTACGGCTTTATTTCAGGCTTTAGTGCAAATACTTGATTGCTATAAACAGCAAAATAAGGGCGACGGATACGGCGCCCGCAATGAGTCCTAGCCGCTTTTCGATGAATTCGCGGATCGGCTCGCCATAGCTCCGCAGCAGCCAGGCGAGGAAGAAGAAGCGGGCGCCGCGCGCGACGATGGCTGAAACGATGAAAAGCCAGATATTGACGCCCACCGCGCCGGAAAGGATCGTCACCACCTTGATTGGCGGCAAATGGGCGAGGCCGGAGGTTATCAGCATCAGGAGGATGGCATCGGCGCTGGTGGAGTTGCGCAGCCGCTCGAATGTATCGAGCTTGCCGTACATTTCGAGCACGGGCTTCGCAACCGTTTCATAGGCGTGATAACCTAGATACCAGCCGGCGATGCCGCCCAGCACGGAGGCGATGGTGGCAATCAGCGCATAGCGATAGGCGCGCTCAGGCTTGGCCAGCGCCATAGGCAGAAACAGCACATCCGCCGGCACCAGGAAAATAGAACTTTCAATGAAGGCGATGAAGGCGAGCCACCATTGGGCGGATTTTCTGGCGGCGAGCGAAAGGGTCCAGTCGTAAAGTTTGCGCAGCATCAGCGTTCCAAATTGTCGGTTCGGTCGGCCATTCTCTAGAGGCTAAAGCGGCACCGGGCAATCACGCCTGCGCAACATTCATGTGGTCCACTGCGATCTTCCTGTTGACGGGAAGGTGCATATAATTATAGTCCGGCGCATCCGACGCTGCATGCAAGCGTCCGGGCCCCTGTGGCGGAATTGGTAGACGCGCTCGACTCAAAATCGAGTTCCGCAAGGAGTGCTGGTTCGATCCCGGCCAGGGGCACCATTTTTCTCTGAAAAACCATTATTTTTCAACTCGTTAGATGATTTTCAGCTTTTCCAATCCACCCCTTAATCCCCCTCGCGTCGTTCGGTTGGACTTCCCATCGGAAAACGATTTTGCCTGACATACAATGGCAGTGGGTGAGAATGTGTGATACGCGCTGCTATTGAACTGTACGCCGTTTTGACGTACGTATGATCAACAGCACCAACCACAGGACGCAGGAGGCTGATATGTTGGCTTTCCATGATGAAGTTAGCGGCGTTGACGAGAAAAGCAGCGAGAGAATGAACTTTCGCACCAAGCCCCGGATCAAGAGGACCATTCAGCGCGCCGCTGCTCTTTCCGGTGTGGATGACTCGGTCTTCACCATGAGTGCGGCATACAAGGCTGCGATGGAAACCATTGCCGCTCATGAACACACACTCTTGCAGCCGGTGGATCATGAAGCGTTCTTTACGCTTCTCGACAATCCTCCTGAGCCGACCGCACATTTGAAGGCAGCGTTTGCCCGCCATAGAAGGGCGGTCATTTCAAAGTGACAAGCGAAAATCCGAACCTGCGCACCATTGAGCCGTTCGATCCAGACAAACATGATCGAGCGGCTTTTTCTTGCGGGGTGCCGCAAGTCGATAACTTCCTCAAGCTGACGGCGAACAAATTATCGAAGGCTGATGCAATCCGGGTGTTTGTTCTAACTGCCGGGACAAATGAACTCATTGGCTTCTATGCCCTAAATGCTCATTCCGTCGATTACCGGGACCTCCCGCCGCCATATGCCAAGAACCGGCCCAGCCACGGCAATATCGCCGCCGCGTATATTTCCATGATAGGCGTGGACAGCCGCTTTCAAGGGCAAGGTTTCGGGGAAATGCTTCTCGTTGACGCCATGCAGCGGATCGTCATGGTGTCGGATCAAATGGGAATACGCGTCATCATGCTCGATGTTCTGGATTGCGGGAACGAGAGGAACACGGCGCGGCGGCTGAAGCTTTATACGGAGAAGTTCGGCTTCATGCCTTTGCCGTCCAACCCGCTCCGGCTGTTCATCCCCGTTAAAACCGTCAAGGCGGCTCTCGCTGGCTGAGACCAGCTGCGCCCTCCACGAATTCAGATTTCCGCTCCGAGAATGCCGCGAGCCGCGTTTGATTTCCTTTGATTTAATTCAAGCGGGAAGGCACACGCCGCCCCGCGTCCGCGCGTACTGCTCCCGAAACTCTCCGGCCTGCCTCCATGGCTTTGGAGAATGCCGCCCCGCTTTGATACTCTTTGATTGTTTTTCAAACGGCCATAGACCGCCTGACAAAATTGCCCTGTTGGGAAAATTCATCAAACCCTTAAAACCCGAACCCTCAAAAGTATCAAAAATCGGAAAACCTCTCCGCGCCGCGCCGGTCGCTTTCTCTCGCGTGGTGATGCCGGATTAATCGGTGGGGCGCTCGCTCGCCCCTCTCCAGCGGTCCGGGATAACGTGGTTCTGCTCGCGATATGATGTTACTTAAATCGGTGCGGGCCGTCTGCTCGCGTATGATATGGGATTAATCGGTGCGGCTGGTGCGGTCCCCAAAATCGGGGCGCTCAAATATCTCCCCCAGCGGTATTATGGGATTTTCCCATATTGACATGATTGACAAGGAACTTCCCCCATTGGGGAAAGCCGGTGACGCTCACCAATTCGGACGATGTTCCCATTCGCGCCGGGGGCCTTTCTCCCCCCATTACTCCATAATTCGGAATCAGAAATTTTAAGCTCTGAATCGAATACCCTGAAGCTGAGGCAGGCTGCTCAAAGCCCGTGCCCGCCCATCATCCTCGCCGGATATTCGCGCCCGTCTTCATAATCCTCGTCTCCGTCTTCTAAATCCGTGTCGCCGTCGATCTGGTCGAGAAGTGCAATCGCTTCATCGATCCAGCGTTCGAGCAACAGCCGACGAAGGCGGTAAATCGCTGGGCTGTTCATTCCACGCCGCCTTTCACCTTAGGCAGAACCCAGATGGAAACGACCGTCACGCCGCGAGCGATACGAAGAAGGAGGAAGGCTAGGAATATGCGGATGGTCGCCAGCATCATTCGGCCCTCCCTGCTGCATCGAGCACCGCGTCCCGCTCCTGCATCAAGTTCAGGAGCTTCTCCGCTTGATCGGCGTATTCCGGCCATTCACGGTCGAACCGTTCGAATGCCGCCAGCTTCTGCCGTTCGTCCAATTTGGACATGACAACCAAGATTTTGATGTTGAGCACATCGTCAGCGGAAAGTGCCATTATGCGTCCTCCTTCACGTCAAGCCGATCCAGCTTGGCGAGAAGCGCCAACTTTTCAGCTTCGGTGAGCGTCCGCCATTTAGCGAGAAATTTGGCAATGCGCTGCGTTTCGGTCAGAGGCTTCATCACGCCTCCCTCCCCGGAAAGGTGGATTGCGGGAGAAGTGGGACGCCCAACTCAAGGGCGAGGCTCTCCGCGCGAACCCAGCCGACAGGCTTGGATTTGGTGGTGTTGCGAATTGTCCAGGTGTCGTCACCGTTCAGCGTTTCTATGGCATAGAGCACCCATCCGCCCTCTTGCGGGTAGGCTGATAGCTGGACGGCGACAGGGCCGCGCGAGCTTTTGAACTGGATTACCTCGCTCATTGCACGTCCTCCCCGTCGCCATCAATTACCGCCGCCATACGACGCAGAAGCGCCGCCACGCGCTTGCGCTCGTTTTCGCTAAGGAGAGCAAAAAGTTCCCGCGCTTCCGCCTCACGGCTTTGTTTGTCCGTCTGCGGGGTATTGGGCAAGCCTTCGGCGCTCGCCGGAATGGTGTGTTCCGTCATTGGTCTGTCCCACATTTTTTAAGTTGGTTGGTTCGGTCTTACCCTCGTTCGGGTATACTCTCAGAGGGGGTAAAAATAAGCGTCATAAGTGTCATAAGCGTCATGCCAATTGATTTTATTATGTTTTTTCATGACACTTAGAAATTCATGCCGCTTCTATGCGTCATTTCAGGCCGCCAAAAGGCTGGCAATCTGCCCTTCAATCTCACGCTGGCGGTTCATGATATCGATCCGCCAAGGCTTGTATGAAAGCATTTCGGCCTCGTGCCGTAGGTCGGCAATCTTCGCCGCCACCGGGTTAACCCGATAGGCAATCGCTTGCTTCAGTTCGGCCCATACGATTTGCAGGCACCAAGTGAACAGAGAGCGCTTGAACGGGCGATTACCGTACCGGGCTTTATAATCCTGCCATGCGCGCTTCATGATTTCAGAACGGTTGAACATTGGCTTGTTCCCTTATATCGTTTATGATACCTACGTACCATGTATGAACTATATGGTCAATACGTGAGTTCAATTTTTTATACGCAGGTATCAAAATGGCGATAACATCGGAACAATTGCGGGCGGCGCGCGCCCTTCTCAAGATGGAACAGAGGGCGTTGGCAGAAGCCTCGAACGTCAATATTCAGACGTTGAAACGCTATGAAGGCGGCTCTGGCGTGCTGAGCGGCAACTATCAGAATATCGAAGCCCTGATTTCTGTTTTGGCGAATGCAGGCGTCCAATTTCTCGAAAATGGACAGGTGGCAAACGGGCCGGGAGTGGCGCTGGCAGGACCGCGTTCCGAATGAAGGGCGACCGAAGATATTGGAAGATTGAGGGCTATGACAGCACCGAACTCATCTTCGAAAGGGTCATTCCCGTCTATTGGGCGAGCGAAAAATGCATGATGGATTTGCTATGCCGCCTCGCTTCAAAGCACCTGTCCGAGAATGAAATTATCGAGGCTTCTTTGAACGGGCATCATCTCGGCGGAAACGCGCTCTTAGAGCCGCAAGTGTCGCCTGGAGGCGCATCGCGCCGCTATTCCATATCCGTGGGCCATCCCAATTATTACATCGCGTCCGCTTGGCTGAAATCTGAATTGGTGGCGAAGGGGTATGTCTTTTCTAAAAATGGACAGGTGATCTGTCCTGGTGGGGTATTGAAACCGTGAGCAAAATGCCGAAAACCTATAAGGCCGGAATGAAACCGGCACTGCCACCGGACGCGACTTTGGTCACCATAATGGGCTTAGTCGATAACCAGACGGAGTATGTTCGGGCCGTTCTCGGCAACATGAGGGGGTATGATAAAGATTGTCAGGTTCGGCTTTCGATAAACAGCAATCCTCGCCGGCCGGATTATCTGATTGAGGCGCTATTCTACGACGCCATAGACGGCGAAGATGTAGCGCACCCTCAATCAGTCGCGATTTTTAACGGTCGCACCCACAAAGGCGCGCTGGCCGTCGAGGATACCAAACGCCGCCTTTGGTCGAGCCACGCTATGAGGTTCGAAGCCGTTCAACGGCTCCTGGGGGAATTGCGGGGGCTTCGAGTGGTAGAGTTTGCCACTTGATCGTTCTTGCGGCCCCTGCCGCGTCCCACCTCCCAAATTCTGTTAAGGGCCGGTTGCTACTGCTACTCCCGCTACTTCTGCTACTTCGGAGGAAAAGAGAAGGGGACGAGTAGCGGGAGGCAGTGCCTCATAGGCTCCTTCCGGCTCAAAATTTTTTCTGCAATTCCCCTGAAACGGAACTGACAAAACTGACAAAAATGGAACTTGGGTATTTTTGTCAGTTTTGTCAGTTCGCCTTTGGGCTGTTTTCGTATTTTTTCGGCTCAGAATTTTATGAAAATGCCCCAGAGCCGAACCCTCAAAAGTATCAAAAATCGGATTTGGCTAATTTTGATACTTTTGAGACCTCGTCAGAAGGCGCATATCGGAGAGCGTGACGATATGCGCCTCGACCTCGACATATGGGGTCTCTCCAAATTCGGATGGACCCATTTTCGGAACCTTGCCGCCCCACGCGGTTTTCTCCTATAGTGTGGCGCAAGGATAGGGGTTAGGGATGACCAGAAACCAACAGGGCTTCATTTACGCGATCTGCTTCGTTCTTTTCGGCCTAGTCATGGGTGGCATTCACTGGCTTCTCACCGGGATCAACGGTGATTTCGGAATGGGGGTTGGTGTTGGCTTCTTCGTTGGGATTGGCCTTCTGTTCCTCGCCTCCCGCAACGTCCGCGAAACACCCTAGCGGTTAGGCCGTATCGTAATCTCCAGCGGCTTGCGCGCTTCCTGCCCCAGAACTCTAGGCGCGGTTTCCGGTCCGCTAACCTTACGGGCAAACTGCCCCTGAACGTTGACGACGAATTTCAAAGCTTGATCCGCCGTAATGTCCTTCCGGCGTTGCGCGGCTCTGATAGCGTCGATTGCCTGTTTCAGGTCCGTTTGGTTCCCCGGCTTTACGGTCAGGTAGCGCGCGAGTTCTTCATTCACCTTCTGCTGTGAGGCCGATTGGACGCGCCCAACGGTCTTATCTCCCAACTTGGCGGCGGCACTCCCCGCCTGCATGTTCAAGAGTTCACGGATAACGCCCGGTTCTTTTGCGTTCGCGCCAATATACTTCATCGCCTGAGCGCGGGCGAATGTTTCGGAATTGCCGGTCACGCTGTCGCGGGATAGGCGAAAGGCGCGCTCAGCATCAAGCGATTTCAGCATCTGGTCGGCTTGGTCCTTACCCACTAGAAGAGCGAGCTTTTCCTTGTTGTATCCGCTCTCGAATGTCTGGATGCCCTTCAATGCATCGTTTCGCGCCGTTCCCATTGTGTCTGCGATAGCGGAGCGTCCACCCTGAACGAAGGCTTCGCGTTCTGCGTCCCCCATCTTGAGAAGCTGGGTGCGTATCTGATTGGGCGTCATCTGGTTCTTGAAAATGGCCCGCCCCTCTTCCAGCGCATCGAGCACGGCGGCAGGGCCGCTGAACGCTTTGCGAGCCTGAGCATATTCTGGCACCGCCTTATCGACCATCTTTGTCAGAAGGTCTTTTTGCTGAATGAAAATCCGTGCTTCATTGTTGTTTCCGGCGCGCTGCGCTGAGGAAATCATGTCATCCAGGGCGCGCTTTGTCAGGTCGAGCTGCCGAACGTCTGGAACATTTCTCAGCGCAACACTGCCATCGTCCGATACATTGGCGAACCATTGCTGCGAGGTAATGCCCTCATCTGCGGCAAGCCCCTGTGCTTTCTTGAGCGCCTTTCCGACCGTAGGGCGGCGCAACAGTTCCTCCAGTTCTTTCGAGAAGGGAACAGGCTTGGAATACGCTGCGTCGTAGAGCGGCTTTGCCGCCGCCGATCTGCGGGCGATAATGTCATCTGCGAGCGCCACGGTATCGACGTTCTGACCGAGCGCATCATCAAGGGAAGACGATACGCGCTGCCCTGCCCCGGCCTGCCGCTGCGAAACTGCGGACCGAACCATCTCCTGCGCGCGGCCCGGCGTTCCGGCCAAGGCACCAGCATACGATTGCAGATTCGGGCCAAGGTCCATCGGCATGGCATCCGGCCCCATCTGCGCGAGGCGAGCCGGTACGTCATCAACACCGTCTGCGGCGGCGGCCCGCGTGAAAGCTTGCTGTGCTCGTGAAGGGGAAGGGCCGGTGAGTGCGGCGATTCCCTTACCAATGGCGCGACCTGCAATAGGTGCTGCACCGCCAAGCATACCGCCGTACATCAAGCCCTGTTTCATGGCGCTTGGATCATAATCGCTCCGAACGCCAGCGTCTGCTGCTCCGATGCCTGCCCCTGACATGGCCCCTGCACCAATATTCTTCGCAAGGCCACCCAAGCCAGTGCCGCCACCGGCACCGAAGGCAGCGGGAGCAGCGGCAATAAGCGGCACCGTCGCTGCGACACCTCCCGCAATATTCAGGCCGGTATTCACATAGGGGTGTTCTTCCTGAAACGCCTTGTCCTTGCTCTGCTGAATATCCAGCGCCTGGTTGTAGCGTTCTCCCCACGTTTCGCCGGGAAGCTTCTGAAAGTCATCAGGCAATAAAGGGTCCACGACCGGCGCAAGCGTGGCGTTGGTCGCTGCGTCGAGTTTGTTCAGCAGGCCGCCAAGAACCGGAATGCCGGTTCCAAGCGCGCGCATGGTATTCTCAGCGTTCAGGCTCCCATCCTGTCCGGTGGCGTTCCGCCCACCGCCCTGCTGCTGCAATCTCAAGCGAGCCGATGCAAGCGCGATGGCTCTTTTCTGTTCAAGGGTCATTTCCATAGTGCGCGCTCCTCTGGCGTCATGATGCCCCATAGCGAAGGATCAACGCCTTGCGGCGCGGCGGGGGCGTTTTGATTGCCACCCGAATTGGAAAGGATCGAGCGGGTACGCTCATCGAGCAGCGGCTGTTTGTCGATTTCGGCTAAGCGCCTGTCAGCTTCTGCCGGAGTGACTTCACCGCGCAAAGCACCGGATGCGATAGCGCCGCGCTCCGCATTAAGCTGCGCCTTTCGCTCGAAGATATTCATAATCATCTGGTTGGCTTCTGGGTTGCCGCGAAGGCGTGGGAAGCTCCCCATGAGAATATCCATGTCTCTATCCGATAGCGCGCCAGACCCCGGAACCCGTAAGGTTGGGGCCAACTGGTTCACCTGCGCTGTGAAAGCATCCCCGGCAGAACTGAAGCCTGGGAACATTTCAGCTAAGCGCCCCGATACCGGGCCTTGCGGTGCCTGCGTCAGCAACTCACGCATGACGGGGATGGACTGCGCCACCGAAGCGGATTGCGTTCCAGCATCAGCCAGCGCCCCGAACCGCTCGACATTTCGCCCTGCGGCTTTCTTCGCAAACTCGCTTTCATCTTGGGCGGCGTTCTGAGTAACATTGGTCGCCCCGGCCTTCTTGATCTCCTGCTGGTATTGCGAGAACGTTCCCTGATAGCCTTGGCGGCGGGCAAAATCATATTCTTGGATATCGCTCGTCGGTTTGATCTGCGGGTTTCGGAGGTTTTCCACTTCCAGCCCCAGCTTCTGCAATTCCAGCGCGGCCTTCGGATCAGCACCCTTCTGCAAATTCTGGATCACCTGAATAGCCGCCTGCGGATGCTGCGCGAGTATCTCCGCTTCACCTTCTGGGACGCCGCGAGCCGTGAGATAGCTGACGGTCTGGTTCTCCTTCTTGACGTTGTTGACGGCATTCAGGCCGCCGCCGATTGCAGAGAGAACGCCGTTGCCCGAACCAAGCCCCTGCAAGAACGCGGCGGCTGTCTCCATGAAGTTACCGCCCGAATTACCTGAACGCGCCTGTGCGGGCTGCTGTGCGCCCTGCTGCGGCTGGAGGTGGCGCAACGACGCCTGATAATCCTGCTGCGTGATAGGCGGGCCGTTTGCGGCTGGTGCAGGCGGGAAATAGTTCGGATCGTTCCGGCCAACAGCAACAGGCGAATTGACCATTCCCTGCGGCTGCTCGAACGCCGACATTATGCCGCCCTTCGGGATTGTCTCCTTTGAGGGAATGGAGCCGGTCGCCGTCAAGTCGATTATCGGCCCGGATTGCGGCTGCGGGTTGGTCAGCATGTTTTGTGGCATGAGGTTGGGCTGTGCTGTCAGGTAATTCGGAACCTGCGGCATACCCAGCCAGCGAAGATCAAAATTCGACATGGCTTCTCTCCTTCACTGTATGCCGGTCGCGCCTGCGACCAAGCTTTCATAAACTTCGTTGGCGTGTATTTCGGCTTCGATTTCGCTGCCGCCCTCCGCTCGCACATCCTCACTGGCTATCTCCGCAAGCATGTGGGTGATTTGCATGATTTCCGCCCGTGCAGCGTCCCAATCGACGCGGCGCGTGACATCATCGAAGTTCTGCAGCGCGACTTGCCGGATTATCCCTTGCACGAAATCAGGGTGCAGAATGTAAACGCCTGCCGGGGCTTTAAAGGGCCGTAAAAGCGGCTTGTTCATCGCGGGGAAGCCTCCCCAGCTTGGGGGAGCACCGAAGCGCGGATCAACTCTGAGAGCGAAGTTCCCTTCTCCTGGGCGAGCTTTTCCAGCGTCCGCTTTTCTTCCCTGAAAACCCGGACGTGGATATAATCCGGCATTGCAACATCTGAACGCATAGCAATCTCCTTTCGTGGCACAATTTACCACGAAAGGGGCGCGCTTTCTCGAAATACGTATTAATTATCAAGCGGTTGGCTTATTTCACCGCCGCTCATCGTCTATCAGGTTCCATCAAATTCCGGGGAGATATATAGGTGCGACAATTTGCCTCACTTATGGGGTGTGTCGATTTCGCCAGTTGCCCACAGTTTGCGGGCTGACACCCACGCGCCGGGAAATCTCCCTGTCCGATAGCTCCGGGTTTGCGTCCAACATGGACAGGACGGCGGCGCGCTTGTCGGCATTGGTGCGGCGGACGGTATGGCTCAAATCTGAGCCATGGGTATCCACAGTATGGATGCCCTCTGATTTCTCGCGAAGAATGCGAAAATCTTCCTCAAGCCGATCCATGAAGGGGTCTTCACGCTTGGTCGGGTCAATCCATTGGCGCTCAAATTCATACCGCTTCCAGTCGAACCGCGCCTGAATGTCTTCCCATGATGTTGCGGCCTGTCCCTCATCAAGGGAGTGCTCCAGAAGGGATATGCGGCATTCCACCTCTGCATGATGGTCCCAGCCACCGCCGTTGAATAAGCCCCGGTCCCAGCGAAGGCGGTCCCATTGCTTTACCTCTCTTAGCACCCCGTCCAAATTTGACGGCCATGGATAGGCTTTTGTCACCGCCTCTCGGATTGCCGGGGTTATGCTGTCCATGTCCCAGAGGTGAGATTTCTTGCCGTCCAACGTGGACGCAAACCGATACTGGCGGTCGTCATCATCGGTCCAGTATTCCCATGTAGCGATATGCTCGACGGCGGCGGCAAGCAGCACCTCACGCGCATTGTGAGCGAACACCGCCGCCTCCGATCCATAAGCGGAGAGGACTTTCGCTCTGAGCTTATCATTGCGGGTTTCCCTCTCGGCCTTCCTGGCGCGCGCTTCCGGCGAATTGAATAAGTCATCGAACGGATTTGAAGCCGGTTTCGATGCTGGTTTCACGCCGTCCAGTTTTGACACGGCTTGCGCGAAGGTCATGCCGGCGGATTTCGCCACTGCCTCCGCCCGCGCTCTTGCCGCCCTCCGCTCGCCATCCGTCGCGCCGCCCGAAACCAGCGCATAGACCTTGCGGAATTTCTCAATGTCCAATTTAGGCGGGGCGTGAGTGGTCATCGATCCTCGCCTTCTGGGAAAAGCGGAATGGCGGCTATAGCGCGCCTGATTGCCTCATGCGCTGTCATGGTTCCATTACCTTCCATTACGCTCCATTACCCCCGTGAACCATCTCCGGCGTTCCGAAGATTTCGCGCTCCACCCAATCGGAAAAGCGCTGGAAGAAAGCGAAGTCCGCGCCGGTCGCCTGATCGACCATCTGCTCAATGCCGCTCTTGCCGAACTCGAACTTGTCGCCGGTTTCGTCGCGATAGCGCTTGATGATTTCATCCGTCCCCAGCGCCCATTGAACGCAGCCCATGAATGCCGGGTACATCAGCGGGTCGTTGTCCCAGGAGGTTTTAAGAAAGTCTGCTCGCTCATGACGCCCTCGCTTTGATGAGATGGCTTTCTGTGATGGCCCTGACCGCCTCGACGGGCGAAAGGCCAAACTGCTTCCTGAGGTGGGGGATTATCGGGTGAGGCTTCGCGGCATCTGGCGTTGTCGCCAGCCATCGCGCCGCTTCCTTCATTGCTTTAGTCATGGTGTTTTATCCTCCGTTTTCAGAACAGCCCGTCCAAATTTGTCAAAGGCGATACGGCCCTGTTTTCTCAAGGCGTCCTCGGCCTGTCCGGCGCGGGTGCCTCCCCAGCCAAGAATGCGCATCGCCATCCCGTAGGACATGGGGCCATAGGCAAGCAGAGCGTCCGCGTAGCGTTCTGGATCGTCTGGCTTAGGCGTCGTGTCGGGCGACCATTCCGCGCCGGGAAATGGGATAACCCGCCCTCGCTCAAGTGGTGCGTTGGGTTTCTCGCTCTTGTCGCTCGCCTCTCGATCAGCAGAAAAATTTTCATTTTCGGCCCCGGACGGAACTGACAGAACTGACAAAAATGGAGTTTCGGTATTTTTGTCAGTTTTGTCGGTTTGCCTTGGGTACGTTTTCGCGTCTTTTAATGCCTCAAGCCAGCGCCCCATTTTTCGCCTCCTTCATCTTGGGGTTCCAACGATAGGATGCTGAGGGGCGTCCGCCTGCTGCCCCAGCGGCCTTGTCGAACTTGCGGCAATGATGCGTTTCTTCCAGAAGCTCGACAGCCGCGGCTAAAACATCGCGGTCAGTAAGGCCCTGCCATCCTTTCCGCTGAATATCGCGGATGGTGAATTCTTCCGGTAGCATGTCGCGCCGCTCCGGTATGAGGCGCGCGCCGTCCTCGACAACGATTGTGTTGCCGGATGAATAAAGCCGGTTCGCATGGCTTCGCAGATAATCCGCCCACCCCAGAGCCAGAGCCATGGCGTCCGGCCCGACTTCGGCGTGGCCACCCTCGACCAACTCGAATATCAATGCGAGGCTGGCGACCGTCTTGGGCATTTTCAGCAGATGGCTTTCGAGAACCGTAGACAGCTTGCCGTTTCGTGCCTCAGTTTGAATTTCCTCCATCCATTGCTGAAACATGCCCTGTGCTGGCGTTGAAAGCCTGAACACCGTGGGGTTATCCGGGCTGCCTAGTTCCAGTTCGTGAAGGTCACGGAATACTGCCTCATAGGCTTCTCTGGCGGCTCTATCCGGGTGCCGGTCAATCCACTGCCACGAAGCTCGCGGATCCGGCCAGACGGTCAACTGTAGACGCTGGATCAAGCCATCATTGCTCGCGCCGGTAATCGCCCCTCGGACAATCGGGGCAATCCGCGAGGGCTGAACGCCGCCGATAATGCTTACCGTGCAATTGGCGATATGGACCGTTCCGCGCCCGATGCGGTCATAGGTGAACTGACCTGAACCATTGAAGGCTTCGAGATAGAAGGCCCTATCACTGGCGTGTTCCTCGCTCTCCATCTGAGACAGGAAGCCCGGAAGCTCATCACGGACCAGCAGCAGGCCGCGAGGGTTTTCATTCAGAAGTTCACCCAGCTTCTCGACAGTGGCGTCGTTCACCACAATGCGCGGGCAAGGCGGTTCATCGTCGTCGCCTTTTGTCATTTCGGCAAGGATAGCGCGGGCTGCATCCTTGTCGCCTTCTTTGTATGCTTTCGCCGCTGCCTTCGTTGCTTCCTTGGTTTCAATCTTGCCTAGAACGTCATCGATATCGGCGGACTTTAAGCCCTCCTGCCACTGCTTCCGCATATCGTCCTGAATTGCATAAACAGGGCCAAGGGCCTTTTGCATCGCCGGGGTTTTCATCGCGGACGGCGGTCCAATGATAGCCCCCCATAGGTTGGGAACCTCAATCCAGTCATCCAGTTGCTTCGGAGCGACGCGGATACGATTTCCGATTATGGAGGCGATGCCGCAAAGCGCCGCCACCGCCACGAAATCGGGGACGGATTGCTGTCGATCGGAAACATCAAAAACATAACCCCGAAGTGCAGCCGGTAATAGTTCCGGCACAAATGCTTCGACGGGGGGCAGGCTGGATGAAATGGGGATGGGCTTCTTCCAAAGCTCAAACGGTTCTTCCCGCACCAAGTGATCAAGGATTTTCGCTGTAGGCTCGATCGTGCTCATGCCGCCGCTCCTTTCACCAGGAGAATGTCGTTCCAATCCCGACCGTCTGGGGCGGGCAACAGGCTGACTTTCCAGCCCGCTAACGCCGCGCGGGTCGCCCGCGCGTTGCCCGCTTCCCGGCCCGCGTCGTCGCCATCCGTGGCAATCGTCAGCAGCGCTGGATTATCCGGCAATGACAGGGCTTTCATGCCGCTGGTGGATAGTGCCGCCCAGACGGCCACAGAGCCGCGCACAAGGCCGGAGAGGAGCGAGAGGCCCGTTTCTATGCCCTCGCACACAATCAGCTTATCGGTGCCGCTGGAGAGGCGCACCGCGCCGCCTGCCACGGCCCCCAGCATCGCCTTTGCTGGCTCGATCTGCGCTTTGCCGCGACCATCCGGGCGAAGGTATGTGCGATGCACCGCCAGACGCGGCGCTCCCTCGACCAGCGCGACCATTGCAGGGAAGCGATTGCCGGAAGGGTGCCAGCAATCGGGATGGAACCGCAATGTATCGGCAAGGGTGCTGGTAATGCCCCTATGGCGCAAATAGGTTTCGACAATCGTGCCGTGGATTGGGCGAGCTTCCCGCCAGCAGGCCAGTGCGCGGCCTTCCTTGCGCTTCGCTTCGTCGTTCTCGGCCTGCCGGATACGCTCAAGGTCGGCGGGCGATGGCGGGGAATAGTTTCCCTCGCCCTCGACCAGTCCCCGGCCTTTCAGTGCGTCCAGAATATCCGTGAAGCTGCAACCCGAATGGCAGCGAAGCAAGAGCCTGCCGTCTGTCCGATAGGCTCAGGCTTGGGCGCTTGTCGCCATGGGCGGGGCAGCGCGCCACGCCATAGCGGCCATGCCAGTGACCGCCCAGCGCGCGGGTTATCTCTCTCGCGGCGCTCATAGCGTCACCGCCGAAGTTTCGCGAAGCACCTTCAAATCTGAACGCAAAACGTAGCGTCCGTGCGTTCCGGCGTAAGGTCCGCCATGCTCTTCGTGGATCGTCTCCACCACGATACCGGCTTGCCGAAGCTTGAAGATATAATGCGACCAGCGCAGCGCGGGATTGTGCAAAGGGGTGCATCCCGCATCGCCAGCTCGGAGAAGCTGATCGAGCGCCCAAGCATCCCGGCCCACGACTGTAACAAGCCCGCCATCCGGCCGAATTTTGACTGTAAGCGACTGAACTGATTTCCGCCTGCTCATGCTGCGCCTCCAATTCCGGCAAGCTCGCAAACGACGCGCGCCGTCGCTATCGGAAGGCGGAAGCGCTTTGCGATGATCGATGTTGTTAAATTCGTTGCGGTGAGGGGCGGATTGCGGTAATCAGAAGGGGACCAACCACTTTGAATTACCGATCCGCCGTCCTTGCTGCTGTCTAGCAAGTGCGGCGTTTCTGTTTTATGGTTCATTCAAGCCTCCTTCATGGGAGGCACGTCAGCCATACAGCGCTTCGCTTTTGCGGCTAACCAGTGGCTGGATTGAACATAAATTAATGATTTTATTGAACTTTCCGCGCAACGGCTCGGAACTGCGATAGCCACTCCTCGTACCATTCTGGGCTGAGGTGCTTCCCCTTCACGGTGAAAAGCCTGCTGTCCGCGTCCTTGTTTTTATCGTAAGCGGCGGCTAGCTGCTTCGCCTTCTGGATACAGGCTTTATCGGTCGTGAAAGCGAAATCTTCTTTATGCGCCAACGCAAGGCGGTTGAGAACCTTGTGCCGCTCTATCTTCAACTGTCTATTAGATTGCCCGCCGTTCTTGCCGTTGGCTCGGTTTTTCTCGATTTCTTCCAATTTTTTTACCGCGTAATCCTCGTACGGTTTTCGCAGTAATGCCTCGTAGTGCCGCCCAATCATAAACGCCGCCTTCGCAATGAAATGTACTTCAAGGCCATGGCGCTCGTCCTCTGTGTCGATACTCGCCATGTTCGACTTGTACACGTTATGCCAATTCAGAATGTGCAATGCGTGGTCTATAGGAGAGTTTGGGGTAAACTTACCTTGTCGCCAGAACTGATGAATCGAGTCTGCATTTCGCCAAGGGTAGAGGGCGAGCCATTTATTTATTTGAAATCGAGCTTCTTGAATGTTGTCGAAATTTGCGAACCATAACCCCTCGCGTTTCGCCTTCAGCGCGGCCCCACGGTCGCGCCGGATCGGGCGAATGGTCCCGTCAGGCTCCACATAAATGAACGTATCGTGTAGTCCGTCAAATTTTCCGCCTAGTCCGCTCGCGAGAGCCTCCGAAGCGAAAGCCGCAGCTGCATCGATTTCACCGAACTCGTCCCCAAGGCTGGTACGCGCGGTCGCCTTCAGCTGTTTCAGTAAGTGGGCCGCAGAGTATTCCCCCCAATTTTCGGCTTCATTGGGATCCACATGAGTTTCGAAAACTTCAATCCCGTGGCCCTTCACCACCTTGCGCACAACGCCCTCAAGCGTATGTCTTAGTTCCGCGCGCTCACCATCAGTCAAGTGCAGCCAATCGATGCGGTCCCAACGCCTTAGAGATGCATGGTCCCGCCAGGAACTGGCTTCACTGGTGCTCCCGTCAGTCATCCAAAAGAAACCCTCAACAGTTGGCCTTTGCCCTCGCTCACGAACCGCGCCCAGCGCTCCATCAGCGTCCGCCGCTGTTCCAAGAAATCCGTGCGCCGATAAGCCCGCTCGACCGATCCGCCGACCGTATGCCCGAGAACGGTTTCAGCGATATCGTGGGGCGTTTCCGTCGCTTCCGCTATCCAATCGCGTAAGCTGGAGCGAAAGCCGTGTGGGCGGGCTTCCAGGCCGGCGCGGCGCATGAACATTCCCAGCGTCATATCGCTGATGACGCCACTGCGGACGTTCGGGAAAAGGAAGCCGTCGCGAGCGTGGCGGCGGGCAGCTTCGATAACCTTCATCGCCTCGACCGTAAGCGGAACGCGGAAATCACTCGTCGCGTCCTTCCTGCCTTTCATGGCCTCGGCGGGAATCGTCCAAACATCGCCGTCGATCTGGTCTTCATGGATTGAGCGCAGCGGCCCGGAACGAACGCCAGTGAGGATAAGAAGGCGCATAGCGAGGTGGGTTACGCTGTCATCGGTCAGCGAGGCATAGAAGGCCGGAACCTCCTGCCAGGGCATGGCTGGGATATTCTGAGCCTTGTGGCGCTGCTTTCCGAGAAGGGCGCGGGCCTTCTCCGTCGCCTGCAAGTCTACGGTCAGACCAAGCGCGGCTGCATGCTTCATACAGATGTTGAGCCGATTGATCGCCTTGCGCGCGGTGTCGGCTTTGGTGTGCCAGATCGGGGCGAGGGTGTTCCTAATCTCCGTTTGGTCGATATCGGCCACCGGCACATTCCCGAGCTTTGGGAGGATGTGGTGTTCAAGCGGGCTGAACCAGCGCCCTGCCTCACCATCGCCTTTCAGTTCGGCCTTGCGGCTCTCGAAGGCGTCCCTTGGCGATATCCTTGAGTAAATGAAGGTTGCGGGCGGCTTCCCGTTTCTGGCGTTCCCGCTCCTTGATTGGATCGGCATTCGAGCGGACCACAGTCCGCCACTTTTCGGCAGCTTCACGCGCCTCCTTCAAGGAAACTTCGAGCAAGGAGCCAAGGCCCATTTCCCTCCGTCTGCCGTGAACGGTAACACGAAGAACCCACTGCCCGCCGCCATCAGGCCGCTTGTGCAGCCACAGCCCAGCGCCGTCATTGTATTTCCCCGGTCCCAGCGTGGCGACTGCCCGCGCGTTCAAACGGTTTATTGCCCGCACCTCGATCCGCCTTTCTCAGCGGCTCTTTTCATCCACCCGCCAATCCACCTTTCATGCTGCGATTGGGTGAATATTCGTGATAGAGCCTGATATTGAACGTAACGGGAACAGTATGGCCGATCAAGGGGCTTGATACAAGATGATAGAGGATGATTTTCGCTGATATTTCAATAAGATGCCGGCCCAGGGGGGCACCATTGAAATATCCCCTTATTTGCATCCGCATTTTGCCAAGATGGCTGGTCAACGCCGGTTACCCGTTTGGTAATCATATTGGTCGACCGACATTTTCAGCTATCTTAGGTTGTGTTATATAATTTATACTCTCTTTACGTGCTGATTCTGCATGCACGAACATCAATGTTTTCATTAATAAAGGGAAGAGAAGTGATATGAATAACCTACTAACTACGACGGCATCGCGGCGGTTTAAGTCCGGGCTTGCGTCCGTCATGATCGGTCTGGCGGCTGTTGCTGCTGTAATCATCGTGCCCGAGACCGCGCAGGCGACTTCCGGCAACAGGGCGACCCAACTGGTTGCCGCGTTCACCGGCACGGCCCCCAATCGTGTGGCTTTCACACCTGACGGGTCGAAAGCATACGTTCCCAACACCGGCACGAACACGGTGTCTGTGATAGACGCTCAGAACCATAAGCAGCTCAAGATTATCAATCTGCCCAGAGGCAGCACGCCTGGCAACCTTGCCGTCGCGCCCGATGGGACGAAGGTTTATGTGCTCGACACCGGAACGCATTCGGTTTTCATCATCGATACGAAAACAGACGATCTGGCGTCGACAAGCACGGTTAAGGGATACAAGGGAACCAGCCCTTACAGCGTCGCGTTCAGCCGGGCCCAAGGGGCAAATCTCGCATATGTGACGAATAATGATGAGGTTGCGTCGGTATCGATAATCGATACGTCGACGGATACGCAAACCGGCGCGGTGGACGGCTACGACGGCGCCCAGGGCGCCCATGGCGTGGCATTCGCGCCGGACGGCACATTCGCATATGTAGCGACCAGCGAATCTGTCGCCGTTATCGATGTTTCGAAACACCAGCAATCAGCAACGGTTTCGAGTTATACCGGCGACACTCCGCTCAATATCGCCATCACCCCCGACGGTAAAAAGGCCTACGTCACCAACCAACAGTCAAACTCGGTGTCGGTGATCGACACCGGCACTCACACGCAGACGAAAGAAGTCGCCAAATTCAACGGCATTTTTCCTGCCGATGTGGCTGCCAACCCGGACGGCGCGATTGTGTATGTGACCGGCTTCGGTTCTCACTCCGTGTCGGTGATCGATGTCGCAACCGACACGCAAACAAATACGGTCGATCTGAATAGCTATGAGGGCAACCATCTGAACGGGGTGAAATTTCGCCCCGATGCCAACCCCTCCAATGATGGGGATGTCGCCTATGTGGTCTACAACGGTTCAGACAATGTGGCGGTGATTCAGGTGCATCCCGCCGCGGCTATCATCGCTCCGCCGCTGGCGCCAAGCTCGGGCCAGGTGCAGGGCGGGACCTCCGTGACCATCACCGGAAAGAATCTGCTCGATACGACGGGGGTGACCTTCGGGGGGACTGCGGGGACGAGCCCCACCGTCGTTGACGACAAGACGGTGACGGTGATCACGCCCGCTGCGCCGGGCGGTGACCCAGCGCAAGTTGAGGTTATCGTGGAGAATGAGGGCGGTCCAGGCAAGGCCGAAAAAGCTTTTACCTACATCACCGTCGATCCGAACTAACCTTCTTTCTTCTCATCCGCGCGGCGCGCCCCATCATCGGGGCGCGCTTGCCGGGGAGAATGGCTATTTTCAATTTTTCAGGACTATTGCGATGATTTTCAGTGGTTTTTTGAAAGTATTTCCAAGCCGGTTCGTGGCAGCGTATGTGACTGCCGCGGGTTTGCTGGCGGGAGCGTTGGTGGATGCGTACGCTGCAGACCCAAACACGGATATAGGGAAGGTGCAGGGGTATAGCGGAGGCTTTGCCACTGCAGTAGCAATCACGCCAGACGGTACAACGGCGTATGTGACGTCACAGCAACCAAGTGCAGTTCACGTCATCGATACGGCCACGAACGCTGAAATAGGTACGGTAAAAAATTATACTGGGTTCGCTTTCGCTATCACAGTGTCGCCGGACGGCAAAACCGTGTATGTGCCCAACGGCGGCGATATCACGATTTCCGTTATCGACGTGGCAACGAACACCCAGACTGACACCATTCCCTTACCGAAAACCAACGGCCAGAATCCCCCCGTAAATGTTTACGGGTCTGTAAGCGCCATGGCAATTTCTCCGGATGGAACGACTGCCTATCTAAGCTTTGTTCCGGCTAACCCGCCGGACCCAGGCATTGCCGTCATCGATCTCACGACAAAGGAGGTGAGTTTCATTCTTCCTCCCGACTCATGGAATCACGGAGGAGGAAGGATTCTCGCGCTTTCTCCAGATGGGGAAAAGGCATATGTGACAAACAGCGCCAATTTCATCAACGTATGGGTGGTCGATATTAAGAATAAAAAAGTAGTCGGAACGATCAAGAATTGGAACTTCGGCTGCACCGCAAACTGGATGGTCTATGGGGGTGTTTCTTTTTCTCCGGATGGAAAGAAGGCTTATATTGCAACACGATACTGTGATGCTGGAGCATCTGGGGTTGTAGCAGTTGATGTGGCTACAGATACAGTTATTAAATTCATTCAGCCCCCAAATCAGTCCGATTCTTTTGACGTCGTCTTTTCTTCAGATGGACAATACGCGTATGTCATGGATGGAAGCGGCGCGGTGATTGACGTGGAGACGGACACTGCCGCAGGCGCGCTGACTCTCCTTGATCCCGCCGCTGGGTGGTGGGACCCGGACACGCTGTGGTGGGATTTTAATCAAGTGATGGCTGTGACTCCGGATAGTAAAACTCTCTATATTACCAACCCGAAAGGCTGGGTTACGGTTGTCAATCTTCCTCCTCCCGTCCCGGCTTTCAACAACGCCGGAGTGCTGCCATCGAGCGGCCCGGTTGGCACCCAGGTGACCATTCAGGGGGAGAATCTGACCTGGACGACCGGGGTCAAGCTCGGCGGCGTCGCGGCGACGGATTTGAAGGTCAAGTCGGATAAGGAACTGCAGGTGACTGCTCCGCCGCACGCTTTGGGGCCCGTCGGTGTGACTGTGGTGAATGATGGAGGGGCCAGTATCGCCTGCGCGGCCTACACCTATATCACCACTTACCATGGCGGTGGCGTCACTGACCTCGCCGGGCATTGCGGCGATCCGCTGCGGGATATAGCGGTGATCAATCCCGCCATTCTTGGCAATGACTTGCGGCTTCTGACCGGTCTGGAAGCCGGCGATTTCAATCGCGATGGCCACAGTGATCTGGCGGTGGCAAGCTCTAAACCGGACCAAGCCGTCAACATTTATCTGGCAAAACCAGCCGGCGATTTTAACTGGGTGACCCCTTCTTATCAACAATCCACGAATCTCTATGATATTGCCGGGATGGTGACGGGGGATTTCAACAACGACGGCATCCTCGATGTCGTCACAGGCTCCAGCAATTCCCAGGGCGCCATTATTTATCTGCAAGGCAAGGGCAATGGTGACCTCAACCCGCCGAAACTGTCGGCGACGCCCGCCGACTTCAACGTCGATGGCAATCTCGATGTTGTCTTCGTAACCGAGCGCGGCTTTCGGGTCTATCTCGGCGACGGCAAGGGGCAGTTCACAGCCTACGGTCTCACACCGCCCGCACAGGATCTCCAGCGGTTCCAGCAACCTACTGGTCCCATGATGACGACCGGGGACTTCAACAAGGACGACAAGCCGGACCTTCTCACCGCGGGGCAAGATGGCGCGGCGTGGCTCTACCTCGGCACCGGTCAGGGCTTGTTCGAGCGGAACCCTGTCCGTTTCACGCTCGAAGCGGGGCATAGCCCCCGTTCAGTCACGGCGGCGGATTTCGACGGCGACGGCAATCTGGATTTTGCAGTAGGCAGCGCTACGAAAATATTTGTTTATCAAGGCGCCGGCGATGGCAAGACTTTCACCTGCCATCCGGGGTACGAAATTCCCGCGGCGGGCGGGATTTCGCTGACGGTTGGGGACTTCAATCACGATAATCTGCCGGATATCGCCGCCACGCTGTTGGATAAAGGGGAAACGCGGTTTTTTCTCAATACGGGCTGCAACTGGGCCTTCGTATCGTCCCCATCGGGGTTAGTGACGTTTCAGCCTACTACCTTTCAGCCCGTTGTCGGAGATTTCAACGGCGACGGGAACAGCGACGCGGCGGTCCTTTTCAACGGTGGGACCGGCTTCACGTCGTCTCTTATCTTCCCGATGCCGGCCGGCTCGCAATGACGCCCGAGACTCGACGCTCCGACAGGCAAAACCACTTCACCCGGTCCACAGATAGACCGGGTGAGGAATGGCTTTCAGATTACTCGATATCGA
Source organism: Paramesorhizobium leguminum (assembly GCF_003217235.1). Classification (GTDB taxonomy): domain Bacteria; phylum Pseudomonadota; class Alphaproteobacteria; order Rhizobiales; family Rhizobiaceae; genus Paramesorhizobium; species Paramesorhizobium leguminum. Next base: position 136,291 of record NZ_QJTF01000006.1, read on the forward strand.
AAGACACGCCTTGCGCCAGCGGCAGGGCCTTCGAATAGTTGACGGTGTTGGTGGCGCGGCGCATGTAGGCTTTCCAGGCGTCCGAGCCGGATTCACGCCCGCCGCCGGTTTCCTTCTCGCCGCCGAATGCACCGCCGATTTCCGCGCCCGATGTGCCGATATTGACATTGGCGATGCCGCAATCCGAGCCGTCCGCTGCCATGAAGCGTTCGGCTTCCTGCAGGTTCAGCGTGAAGATGGATGAGGAAAGGCCGGCGCCGACCGCGTTATGGTCGCGCAATGCCTCGTCGAAATCGCTGTATTTCATGACATAGAGGATGGGCGCGAAGGTCTCTTCCGTCACGGGCGCGACCTGCTTTGGCATTTCGACCAGGGCCGGCTTCACGTAATAAGCATCCGCATGGCCGGTCTCGACGCGTTCGCCGCCAGTGATGTTGCCGCCGTTTGCCGCAGCTTCCTTCAGCGCCTTCTGCATGTGATCGAAAGCAGCCTTGTCGATCAGCGGGCCGACGAGCGCGCTTGTCTCAAGCGGGCTTCCAACGGAGACGCTGGCGTAAGCCTTTTTCAGGCGCGGCACCAAGGTGTCATAGACGCTTTCATGCACGAAGAGACGGCGCAGCGTGGTGCAGCGCTGGCCTGCCGTGCCCATGGCGCCGAAGGCGATGGCGCGCAGCGCCATGTCGAGATCGGCGCTGGGGCAAACGATGCCGGCATTGTTGCCGCCAAGCTCTAGGATCGAGCGGGCGAAGCGTTTGGCAAGACGGGGGCCGACTTCACGGCCCATGCGGGTGGAGCCGGTGGCCGAGACGAGCGGTACCTTGGGGCTGTCAACCAGCACTTCGCCGATGGCGCGGTCGCCGATAAGCACCTGAGACAGGCCTTCCGGCGCATCACCGAAACGCTTCGCGGCGCGTGCGAAAATTGCGTTGCAGGCAAGCGCCGTCAGTGGCGTTTTTTCCGATGGCTTCCACACCACGGCGTTGCCGCACACCAGCGCCAGCGCGGCGTTCCAGGACCAGACGGCGACGGGGAAATTGAAGGCGGAGATAACACCGACGACGCCCAGCGGGTGCCAGGTTTCCATCATGCGATGGCCGGGGCGCTCGGTGGCAATTGTGAGGCCATAGAGCTGGCGCGAAAGGCCGACGGCGAAATCGCAGATATCGATCATCTCCTGCACTTCGCCGAGGCCCTCGGACGGAATCTTGCCCGCCTCGATGGAAACGAGCCGGCCCAACTCATTCTTGAACCGGCGCAATTCTTCGCCAAGCAAGCGCACCAGCTCGCCGCGCTTCGGCGCGGGCACCAGACGCCATTTGCGGAAGGCTTCATCGGCCTTGTCGATGATCTTTTCCGCATCGGTCGCGGAATGCGTCTTGATGCTGGCGATCTGTTCGCCGGTGACGGGCGTGAAGGAGGCAAGATCGCCGCCGGTATAGGCGGATGGCTCGATGCCGAGCTTTTCCAGAAGGGCCGCGGTTTCGCGCTTTACATCAATTTTGGCTTGGGTGTCCATGCTTTCGTTTCTTCCTGTTCGATTATTGCTTTATGCGACAGGCTCGATTGCCTTGGTCGCGCGAAGCGCCGCCTCAATCGACTCGCGTTCAATGCGGGCATAGTGCTCGAACTCGTTCAGCACACTCGCGCCCAGATCGCTCTCGAACCGCTTCTGGTTCGGGCTTTCCACGAATTCTTGGCGCTGATCGTCACCGAGATTGGACTGGAATATACCGGCGGCGCTGACGGGCAGGAAGTCTTCGTAGGTGATCGGATCGAAGCGGATAACGCCCGCAGCGATTAGGGTTTCGATATCATCCGCATCCGAAAGTTTCTTTGCTTTGGCATCCGGCGCTGTCGAATAGGCGAAATAGCCGAGGCCCTCAGTACGGATTTCGGCCCAATCATCGGGGAAAGCGCGAAACACTTCTTGAAGCGCCTGTTCATATTCGGCTGCATTGGAGCCATCGGCTGCCGGGCGGACGACCTTACGCGTCTCATCAAGCAGGGCGTCGTAAAGCGCGCGGCCTTTTGGCGTGAGCGCAATGCCGCGCTGTTCGATTTCGCCGAAACGGGCCGTGTGCGAGCCGGGCTTCCACGTTCCGTCCGCGCCGATGAAGGAGACTTGTTCCTCCAGCGCCTTGAACGAGGTCTGGCGCAACAGGATCGGGCATTGGCGCGTCGGTGGCCCTTCGACGACGGCTTTCGGCGCGATGCCGCGTTCCGGCATCAGTCGTTGCACGGCGTCGATATCGAGGGTGCGCGGGGTGAGATGGTTGATATGCGGTCCCTTGAAGGACACCACGTCGGCTATGAGGCGATGAGCATCGTGCAGGCGGTTGTATAGCTCGGCGCTGACATTGGCCTTGTCGTGCCAGCGGAAGGTTTCGAGCACCTCCTGGACGAATTCGTCGGCATCCTCGCGGCCAAGCCCGCCTTGGACTTCCGCCTTCTCGACAAGCGCGACGGCGCGGGGTGTGAAGATCTGGCGCTTGCCAAGGATGCGCGCGGCTTCATCGCGCAAAGCCTCATCGGCGATGAGATCGAGCCGCAGCAGCGAGGTGAAAACACGGAACGGATTGCGTTTCAGCGCCGCATCGCCGACCGGGCGGAAGGCGGTGGAATGAACCGGGACGCCGGCGGAACTCAAGTCGTAATAGCCGACGGGGAACATGCCCATGACCGCGAAGACGCGACGCATAAGGCTAAGCTCTTCCGCCGTGCCGAGGCGAATGGCGCCGTGGCGCTCCTCCGAGATGCGGTCGAGCGAATCCGTCTCTTCCAGCCGCGCGCGCAATTGCGGCGAGGCGTCGAGCGTCGCCTTGTTAACGTCGGCCACAAGGTCGAGCAGCGTGCCATAGGCGGGCACTTCCTTGCGGTACATGGCGGACATGGCTGCGGAGAATGCCGAGCGGATATCGTCGGCGGAAACGAAATTCTCTTTTTTCATCGTCGAATGCCTCGCAATATGGATGAAGCAGGCTGTATCATATCATGCATAAAGCGGATCATATCCCTTTCTTTAAGGGCAATGTGGGGCATTGTTGCGATGAATTCGACTATGTTGATGCGAGGCGGGAATGAAGCTTAGCCGCAGGCTGATTCCGGACATCGCCACGCTGCAAGCTTTCGAATGCGCGGCGCGGCATGGCAGCTTTACGCAGGCGGCGCATGAGCTGAACCTGACGCAGAGCGCCGTCAGCCGGCAGATCAAGGACCTGGAAGGGCAGCTTGGCGTGCTTCTCTTCGAGCGTGTGCGCCAGCGCATCCTGCTCTCCGATGCGGGGCGCAAATTCCTGCCCGAGGTGCGGCGTCTTCTCAACCAGACCGAGGATACGATGCTGCGCGCCATGGCTTCGGCGCAATCGGTGTCCTCGCTTTCGATCGCCACGCTGCCGACCTTCGGCAGCCGCTGGCTGATGCCGCGCCTGCCGGATTTCCTTGAGGCAAATCCCGGTGTGGCGCTCAATATCGCGTCGCGTTCGGCGGTGTTCGATTTCAACGAGCAGCCTTTCGATCTCGCCATCCATTATGGCCAGCCGGTGTGGGCGCATGCCACCTGCAGCTATCTGTGCAGCGAAATCATCGTTCCGGTTGCGAGCCCATTATTGCTCATGGCGCATCCGGTGGCGGAACCAGCGGCGCTTGAAGACGAGCCGCTGTTGCATCTGGCGACGCGGCCGAAGATATGGGCGCAATGGTTCGAGGGTTGCGGCATCGAGGCGCGGTCGGCCTATCGCGGCCATCGTTTCGACCAGTTCTCGATGGTAATCGAGGCCGCGCTTGCGGGGATGGGCTTTGCGCTTTTGCCGCTTTACCTCATAGAGCAGGAATTGCGGGAAAAGCGCCTGGTGATCATCTTCGACAAGCCGCTCAAGACCGAGAACGATTATTATCTTGTCGTGCCTGAGGGAAAGCACGAAAACCCGATGACACAGACTTTCTGTAGCTGGATTGCGGGGCAGGTGGGCAAGAGCGATTATCAATTGCTGGTTCAGTCCGGAGTTCATTCCGGCCCGGAATGAACCCTTGCGCAAATAGCGCTTCTTCGGCAGCTTCATATCAATGAGAACTGGATCGAAACCTGAAGTGAGAAAACTATGCTGAACGATCCCCGCTCTCATGGCCTATGGGAAAAAACGGCGCCCGCGGCGCCGCAAACGGTGTCGTTGCAAGGCGATATCAATGCCGATGTCGTCATCGTTGGTAGCGGGTACACCGGCTTGTCGTGCGCGCTGCATCTGGCCCAGAAGGGCGCGAAGGTGGCAGTGCTCGAAGCGGTCGAAATCGGCTTCGGTGGTTCGGGGCGCAATGTCGGCCTTGTCAATGCCGGCATGTGGATGATGCCGGACGATCTGCCCGGCGTGCTGGGGGCGGATTACGGTCGCCGGGTGCTGAATTTGCTGGGCAATGCGCCTGATCTCGTCTTCGCGTTGATCGAAAAGCATAAGATCGAATGCGAGGCGGTACGCGCCGGCACATTGCATTGCGGTGTGGGTGAAAAAGGCGTGAAAGAGCTCGAACAGCGCGCCAGACAATGGGAAAAGCGCCACGCGCCGGTACATTTGCTTGACGCCGATGAAACGGCGAAAAAGGTCGGCTCGACGGTCTATGCCGCGTCACTTCTCGACCTTCGCTCCGGGACCATTCAGCCCCTTGCCTATGTCAGGGGGCTCGCGCGCGCGGCAATCGAGGCAGGCGCCGCGATTTTCACCGGCAGTCCCGTCATCTCGGCTAAGCGCGACGGACAGCGCTGGCGGGTAGCGACAGCGCAAGGCTCGGTTTCGGCGGACTGGATTGTGGTCGCGACGAATGCCTACACAAAAGCGCCCTGGCCGCAGGTGCGCAGCGAACTGGTGCATCTGCCCTATTTCAATTTTGCAACCGCGCCGCTTGCCGATGGCCTCCGCGCATCCATTTTGCCGGAGCGTCAGGGTGTGTGGGATACGAAGGAGGTGCTTTCCTCCTTCCGTTTCGACCGGCAGGGCAGGCTGGTTTTCGGCAGCGTCGGCGCATTGCGCGGCACGGGAACGATGGTGCATCGCGCCTGGGCGAAACGGGCGCTTGCCCGCATCTTTCCCGATATTGGCGAGGTGGAATTCGAAGCGGCTTGGTACGGCAAGATCGGCATGACCAGCGACCGCGTGCCGAAGTTCCATCGCCTCGCGCGCAATGTGGTCGGCTTCAGCGGCTATAACGGGCGCGGCATCGCGCCGGGTACGGTCTTCGGCGAGGTGTTGGCGCGTCATATCAGCGGGGAACTCAGCGAGGAGGAACTGCCATTGCCCGTCATCGACCCGCAGAAACAGATATTTCGCGGTTTAAGTGAGATTTATTACGAGGCGGGTTCGCAGGTCGCGCATCTGGCGGAGATGGTTGGCTGAGGAGCGCCTTCCCTCCCCCTTGCGGGGAGGGTGGCCCCCCGGGTCTTGCCTTCGGCAAGCCCAGGACAGGCTCCGGGCCGGGTGGGGGTGGAGACGGTTTTGCTCGACACTTCACCACCCCATCCGTCCGCTCCGCGGACACCTTCCCCGCAGGGGGGAAGGAGGGAGCCCGGCCTACTTCCGCCGCATCGCTTCCGCCAATGCCGCGCCGAATCCGCCCACCGCGGGTTTTGCCTGCGGCTTCGGGGTGAAGCTCTTGCCGGTGCTCTTCGGCTGACTGTTGCCGCGCGGGGCCATTGCCTCGCCGTCCTTGCGCATGGTCAGGCTGATGCGTTTGCGGGGGACATCCACTTCCACCACGCGCACCTTCACCACATCGCCCGCCTTCACCACCTCGTGCGGGTCTTTCACGAACTTGTCGGCGAGTTGCGAGACGTGGACGAGGCCGTCCTGGTGCACGCCGATATCGACGAAGGCGCCGAAGGCGGCGACGTTTGTTACCGTGCCCTCGAGCAGCATTCCGGGCTTCAAATCCTTGATGTCATCGACGCCATCGGCGAAGGTTGCGGTCTTGAATCCGGGGCGCGGGTCGCGGCCGGGCTTTTCCAGTTCGGCGATGATATCGCGGATGGTCGGCAGGCCGAAGCGGTCGTCCACGAAAACGCTTGGGTTCAGCGCCTTCAGGGCCGCGCCGTCGCTCATCAGCGCGCGCACGTCGCGTCCGCAGGCGGCGACGATCTTCTTGGCAACGCCATAGGCTTCCGGATGGACGGCGGAGGCATCGAGCGGTTCCGCGCCGTTGGGGATGCGCAGGAAGCCGGCGCATTGCTCGAAGGTGCGGTTGCCGAGGCGCGGCACTTTCAAGAGTTCCTTGCGGCTCTTGAAGGGGCCGGTCTCGTTGCGGTGAGCGATGATCGCCTCCGCCAGCGAAGCGCCCAGACCGGAAACGCGGGCAAGCAGCGAGGCTGACGCGGTGTTCAAATCGACGCCGACGGCGTTCACGGCGTCCTCGACCACGGCGTCCAGCGCGCGGGCGAGGCGGGATTGATCGACATCGTGCTGGTACTGGCCGACGCCGATGGATTTCGGCTCGATCTTGACCAGTTCCGCCAGCGGGTCCTGCAGGCGGCGGGCGATGGACACCGCGCCGCGCAATGACACATCGAGATTGGGGAATTCGGTCGCCGCCGCTTCCGAGGCGGAATAGACCGAAGCGCCAGCTTCCGAGACAATGACCTTCAGCGGTTTTGGCGCGGGCATATCGGCCAGCATGTCGGCGACGAGGCGTTCCGTTTCGCGGCTCGCCGTGCCGTTGCCGATGGCGATGAGCTCGACCTTATGCTTGCGGATGAGGCTGGCGATTTCGGCTTGCGCGCCGCGCAGATCGTTCCTTGGCTGGAAGGGGTAGACAGTGGCGGTGTCGAGGAGCTTGCCGGTGCCATCGACCACGGCGACCTTGACGCCGGTGCGGATGCCGGGATCGAGACCCATGGTGGCGCGTGATCCGGCGGGGGCGGCGAGCAGCAGATCCTTCAGATTGCGGGCGAAGACGTGGATCGCCTCTTCTTCCGCGCGCTCGCGCAACTCGCGCATCAGGTCGAGCGAGAGATGCAGCGACAGCTTCACCCGCCAAGTCCAGCCCGCGACTTCCATCAGCCAGCGATCGCCGGGCAAGGTGCCGCCGATGGAATAGGCGGCGGCGATCATGCGCTCCACCGGCTTGATCGGCGAAGTATCGTCGGCATCGACCACGATTTCGAGCGACAGAAAATCCTCGTTGCGACCGCGCAGCATGGCGAGCGCGCGGTGGCCTGCAACTGTCGCCCAGCGCTCGCTATGGTCGAAATAATCGGAGAATTTCGCGCCGGCCTCCTGCTTTCCGTCCACGACGCGCGAGCGCAGGAAGGCGCGGTCCTTCAGATGATTACGCAGGCGCCCGAGCAGGTCGGCGTTTTCGGCAATTCCTTCGGCGATGATGTCGCGCGCGCCTTCGAGCGCCGTCTTCACATCGGGCACATCGTCGGTGATGTAGGATTGCGCCAATTCAGCAGGGACAAGTTTGCGGTCGGCGAGGATCGCCTCGGCCAGCGGTCCGAGCCCGCGCTCACGGGCGATCTCGGCGCGGGTGCGGCGCTTCGGCTTATAGGGCAGGTAGATGTCCTCAAGCTCCGCCTTGGTGGCGACGGAAGCGAGTTTGGCGTGCAGTTCCGGCGTCAGCTTGCCCTGCGAACGGATGGATTCGACGATTGTCGAGCGCCGCGCTTCAAGCTCACGCAGATAGGAAAGGCGTTCGGCGAGCAGGCGCAATTGCGTGTCGTCAAGCCCGCCGGTCGCCTCCTTGCGGTAACGCGCCACGAAGGGGACGGTCGATCCCTCATCGAGAAGCGTGATCGCGGCGGCGGCCTGCTCGGGGCGCGCGTTGATTTCGGCTGCGATGATGGGAGCGAGGCGCTTGATGTCTTCTGCCATGTCGGTCTCGTATTGATGAGGGGAGGGCAACCATAGTCGGACCGCTCATGGGCGCAAAGAAGGCAATGGGTGTTCCACAGGAAAGAAGTCAGCGCCAGGTGCCCCTCACCCTTACCCTCTCCCCGTAGAACGGGGAGAGGGGGGCATCGGCGTTGCCGGCCCCTTCTTCTCCCCTTGTATCTGGCAGAAAAAGGGCGCGCGGACGCTTATGTCTCCCTCTCCCCGCAATGCGGGGAGAGGGTAAGGGTGAGGGGCACCTGGCGCTTTCACGGGAATGTGACGAAGGATGCAGCTGTATATCGTGTAAATCAGATATATGTATCTGTTGTACGCGATATAGGAAACGGCCATGAACCGCGAAGATATCCTCAAGGCGCTGGCGCATCCGACCCGGCTCGACATGCTGAACTGGCTGAAGGAGCCGGAGAAGCATTTCACCCAGGAGCATCCGTTCGAAATGGGTGTCTGCGCCAGCGGGTTCGAGCGTAATTGCGGCCTGTCGCAATCGGCGGTGTCGGCGCATCTGGCGACGCTCAGCCATGCGGAACTCGTTACCTCGCGGCGCGTCGGGCAATGGATTTTTTACAAACGCAATGAGGAAACCATCGCGGATTTCCTCAAATCGCTCTCCGATCTCTGAACTCCAACCAAAGGCAGACAAGAATGACCACACTCTTCGACCCGATCAAAGCCGGCGATCTGCAACTCGCCAACCGCATCGTCATGGCGCCGCTGACGCGCAACCGTTCGCCCAATGCGACGCCGACCGAACTGGCCGTCACCTATTATACGCAGCGCGCGACGGCGGGGCTGATCGTCTCGGAGGGAACGGCCATCACCCAGCAAGGACAGGGCTATGCCGACGTGCCGGGCCTTTACGCGCCGGAACAACTGGCGGCCTGGCGGAAAGTGACCGACGCGGTGCATGCGGAAGGCGGCAAGGTCGTCGCGCAGATCTGGCATGTGGGGCGCGTGTCGCACACCTCGCTGCAGCCGGGCGGCGCCGCGCCGGTAGCGCCTTCGGCGATCCAGGCGAAGACCAAGACCTATATTATCGATGCAGACGGCAACGGCGGGTTCGTGGATACGTCCGAGCCCCGTGCGCTTGAGGCGAGCGAATTGCCCAGCATCGTCGAGGACTATCGCCGCGCGGCCCGAGCGGCGATCGATGAGGCCGGGTTCGACGGTGTGGAGATCCATGCGGCCAATGGTTATCTGCTCGACCAGTTCATGCGCGCCGGAACCAACCACCGTACCGACGAGTACGGCGGCTCCATCGAGAACCGCGCCCGCTTCCTGCTCGAAGTGGTCGATGCGGTTGTGGGCGAAATCGGGGGAGGGCGCACCGGTATTCGCCTGTCGCCCGTTACGCCTTCCAATGACGCGTCGGACCCCGAGCCGCAGCCGCTTTTCGATTATGTCGCCGGCAAACTCGCGCCCTATGGTCTCGCCTTTGTGCATGTCGTCGAGGGTCATACGGGCGGGCCGCGCGACTACAGCCAAGGCGACAAGCCTTTTGACTACGCGGCCTTCAAGGCAGCCTACCGTGATGCGGGCGGCATCGGAGCGTGGATCGTCAATAATGGCTACACCCAAGAACTGGCGGAAGACGCGGTCGCGGAAGGCCGTGCCGATCTCGTGGCCTTCGGCAAGCCGTTTATCGCCAATCCGGATCTGGTGCAGCGGTTTAAAGAGGGTGCGGAATTGAATGCGCCTGATAGCGCCAGCTTCTATGGCGGCGGGGCGACGGGGTATATTGATTATCCGGCGTTGGTGTAGCGCCCACGCCCTCCTTCCCCCTTGCGGGGAAGGTGCCCGCGGAGCGGGCGGATGGGGGTGGTGACGTTTGCGCTTGCTTCGAAGACCATGGTGCAAGCGTCGCCACCCCCACCCGTCCGCTAACGCGGCCACCCTCCCCGCAAGGGGGAAGGAGGGCGCTAGGCCGAAATATCCACCACCCCACAATCCCCGCTTTGCGACCCGAATACCAGCCGTCGCCCGGTGTCATCCCAATCCATCGAGGTCACGGCACCCTTGCCAGGACGGCGCAGGAGCACTTCCTTTTGGTCGGTGAAGCGGACGACGAGGATCATGCCGTCGGAATAGCCTATCGCCGCGATGTCTTCCAGCGGATGACAGGCGACGGCGCTGACCATGACGTCACCTCGGAATCCAAGTTCCAGAGGCGCCTTGCCCATGGGGCCATCCTTGCCGGAAAACGGCCAGATGACCGCAGCGGGCGCGCCTGACGTGGCGAGCCATTTGCCCTTGACGCTCCACGACCAGTCCTTGACCTTGGAAGGATAGCCGGTCATGCGCATGTGCTTGTTATCATCCAGCCGCCAGCCGTGCAGGGCGTTTTCCTGCATGGCAGTGACGAGAAAGCGGCCATCGGGCGAAAACATCACGCCGGTATGCGCGCCCTTCCATTCAAACTCCACCGGCTTGCTTGTCGTCGCCGCCCAATGCAGCGTCACGCCATTATAGCGCGCGACGGCGAGCCGCATGCCCTTCGGCGCAAAGGCGACGCCTTCGACGCTGCGGGGATGCTGGAACTCCTGCACCTTGCCACTCGCTTCACGCACCCAGGCGCTGCGCCCGGAAGCGTAGGCAACCGATCCTTGCGGGCCGGACGCAATGGCGGTCATCCATTTGCGCGGGTTGGAGGCCAACTCCTCCACGTTGCCATCGACAGCTACGCGGCAGACGCGCCCATCCTCGCCGCCGGTCAGGAGCGATTTTCCGTCGGTCGAGCGCGTGGCGCAAAGAAGCCCGTCATGGGCTTCGGACACCTTGTGGCCGTTGTCGAGGCGGTGGATGGCGCCATCGGCAAGCGCGAAGAAGGGAATGCCGGAGACAAAGCGCGCGAGGACGCAATGGCCGGTCAGGTCAAGCGGGGCTATTGTGGGCATGGGTTACTTGCAGTTCTCGAAACCGGCTTTCAGCGCATCGTGGTCAAGCTCGCGCCCGATAAAGACGAGGCGGCTTTCGCGCTTCTCGCCGTCCTTCCAGGCGCGCTGGTGGTCGCCCTCGATGATCATGTGGACACCCTGCACGACATAGCGCTCCGGATCGTTCTTGAAGGCGATGATGCCCTTGAGGCGCAGGATGTTCGGCCCCTGCTCCTGCGTGATCTTCTGGACCCAGGGGAAGAATTTTCCCGGATCGACTTCGCCTGATCTCAGCGATACGGATGTGACGGTCACGTCATGGATCGGCGAGGCATGGTCATGATGGTGGTGGTGATCATGGTGATCATGGTGGTCATGATCGTGATGATGATGGCCGTGATCGTGGTGGTGATGATCATGGTCGCAATCCGGGCCGCAGACGTGATCGGGATGATCGTGGTCGAGGAAATGCGGATCGTTCTCCAGCGCGCGCTTGAGATCGAAAGCGCCGCGGTCCAGCACCTTGTCGAGCGGGATTTCTGCGCGCTCGGTGCGGTAGACGGTGGCGTAAGGGTTGATGGCGCGGATGGTCGCTTCCACCTTGTCCGCCTCTTCCGGCGATACCAGGTCGGTCTTGTTGAGAAGCACCACATCGGCGAAGGCGATCTGGTCTTCCGCCTCGCGGCTGTCCTTCAGGCGCAACGGCAGGTGCTTGGCATCGACAAGGGCGACGACGGCATCGAGCGTGGTCTTGGTGCGCACATCGTCATCCATGAAGAAAGTCTGGGCGACGGGCACGGGATCGGCGAGGCCGGTCGTCTCCACGATGATGGCATCGAAGCGGCCCGGACGGCGCATCAGGCCTTCGACGACACGGATCAAATCGCCGCGCACCGTGCAGCAGATGCAGCCATTGTTCATCTCGTAGATTTCTTCGTCCGACTCGACGATCAGGTCATTATCGATGCCGATCTCGCCGAACTCGTTGACGATCACCGCATAGCGCTTGCCGTGATTCCCGGTGAGTATCCGGTTCAGAAGCGTCGTCTTGCCGGAACCAAGATAGCCGGTCAGCACGGTGACGGGGATCGGGGCGCCGGCCTGCGTGGAGGCTTCAGGGGCGGATGCGGTTGCTTCGGCTTGGCTCATTCTCGTGCCTCTTTGGCTCGTGGCTCTTCGGCGTCGGACGCCTGACCAGACAATGCTTTGGTGGAGAATTCATATAAGGGAAGGGCGGTGCGAATGCCATACGCAATGCTATAATATTACATCCGGCTCATCCCGTTCGCGTCATTCCGCAATGCTGGCATTCCAACAAGTCGCCTGACTGACGGCAATGCCTGCCATATTCTCGATCTCTTGCTCTATTGGTTCTTGCTTTAACGGCGAAGCGCCACGAGCGAGGATAGTGCCTGCTTTTGGGTCGCGAGTATGAGGGTGAGATAAATCACCGCTCCGGCGCCGGCGCCGGCGAGGAGCAGGATCAGGTCGCTCTCGACATGCGGCCTCAAAATCCCAAGCAGAATGCGGACGAGAGCGGCCATCACAACGGCGCTTCCAAGTGGCAGGACGATGCATTGGACGGCGGCTCGCGCCGGGATCTTCGCGACGTTGAAGACCACCGCGGCATAGCCGATCATGATGAAGACGTTGACGATGCAGAGTGCCAGGCACACGCCGACCAGGCCATCGACCATCGCGCCGATCCATGTTCCGGCAACGACCACGATGGCGCGCGCCAGGGCGAACCACCATAGCACGCCGGCATGACCCGTGGCTTTCAGAAAGGGGATGAAGCTGCCACACGGGGTCATGATGCCCTTTGCGGCGGCGAGCAGACCCAGCACGGGCCATGCAAACGTCCATTGCGCGCCGAAGACGACGCTCATGGCGGGTTCGGCCACGGCCCAGAATCCGAACAGCATCGGCGCGAGCAGCACGCTCGTCATCTGCGTGCTGCGCATCAGCGCGTGGCTCCTGCGCTCCGGCTCATCCGCCATGGTGGAGAAGGCCGGGAAGAGCACGCCCATCAGCCCCGACAGGACGATCTGGTTGGGCAGGTCGGAGAGGCGGTTGGCAACGCTGAAGGCGCCGGCATCGGCAAGGCCGAGGGCGCGGGTGATCACCACGAGCGGCGACTGGAACGAGATGAAATTGGCGAAGTCCGCCCCGGCGATCCGGCTGCCATAGCCGAACAGGCCCCGAAGCTTGGCGAAGGAGAAGCGGAAGCGCGGCATGTAGCGGCTGGCAAACATCAGCCCGCCCCAGCGCACGATGGCGCTTACGAATTGCTGAAGGACCAGCGCCCATACGCCGAGACCGGCAAGTGCGGCGACGATTGCCGCGATTGCGCCCAGCACCTCCGATATGACGTTCCAGAAGGCATCCTTGGCGAAGGCCATGCGCCGCGAGAGCAGGGCGGAGGCGACATCCGCGCCGAGATAAATGGGGAAGAGAAAGGCGAATATCTCAAGCAGCCATTTGGCTTCCGGCGCGCCGAGAAGGCGAGCGACGAAACCGGCATTGAAATAGAGGAGCACGCCGAGCGCGCTCGCGACCGCCAGATTGGTCCAGAATACGGTGTCCTGCGTTTCCGCATCTTCCTTTTCCGCCTGGATGAGACCGGAGGAAAGGCCCGCGCCGCCAATCAGCAGCAGGAAGGACACGACGACCATGCCGGTGGCGACGACGCCGAATTCCGCAGGTGCCAGAAGATGAGCAAGGATCGGAACGCTGATGAATTTGAGCGAGAAGACGATAATCTTGGACAGGATGCTCCAGCCGACATTCCCGATGATCTTGCGGCTCGTCCTCACCTCGTCCATGCAATGCTCCCGATGCTTCGGCTTTTCAAACCTTACGGGGCATATACGGAACGGTAAACCCATGAATTTGTGCAATGCAGCAATTTTGGGCTTCCCCTTGGTAGTAATGTCAAAAACATCGGTTAAGATCAGCTCCGAGAGGTGCCGATGAATTCCGATACAACCATTGCCGTCGTCATTCCGTTTTATCAGCGCGAGAAGGGGATTCTGGCGCGCGCGCTTCGCTCCGTCGTCGCGCAGGATATCCCCGACTCTATCTGCCTAAAGGTGGTGATCGTCGACGATTCCTCGCCGGTTTCGCCTGTGGACGATATAGCGAGCGTCACATTTGACGCAAGGCATCGGATCGAATTGATCAGCCAGCCAAATGGCGGTCCGGGCACGGCGCGCAACCTGGCGCTTGCCACCCTTGATCCGGCGGAGGTGCCGTTCGTGGCGTTTCTCGATTCAGACGATGAGTGGAAGACGGAGCACTTACGCAAGGCGATTGCTACGCTGTCCGCTTCGCCCGATTACGATTTCTATTTCTGCGACCACACGCGCTTCAACACGGACAAGAGCTGGTTCGAGGAGAGCGAGATTTTCCAGAAATGGGCGAAGGGGGATATAAGCCCGGCGCCGGTTCCCGTGCCGGGGCTTGAGAACATCTACCAGATGCCCTCGCGGCTCGCCTTCAGCGCGTTTCTGGCTGAATATCTGAGCCAGACATCGACGGTCGTCTATCGCTTTGCCAAATTTCCGGACGCGCGGTTCGATACCGATCTGCGTAGCGCCGGCGAGGATCATATGCTGTGGATCACGCTCGCGGCCAAGGCTGGGGTAGCGGTGTTTTCGACCGAGCGCAATGTCATTTGCGGGCAGGGGGTGAACATCTATTTCTCCGCCTTCGACTGGAACCTGCCGCAGACGATCGACCGCTACGGTTATCTCGTCGTCTTCCTGACCAAGCTCAAACGCAATTTCGAGATGGGCGGGCCAGACAAGCAGATGATCGAGACGCGGCTCGCCAAGTTCAGCAAGGTCTACGCCTATCTGCTTGCCCGCAGTCTGGCGAAGGGCAGGGCGCCGAACAGGGTGGTCCTGTCAAAGATATTCAAGCTCGATCCGGCGCGGGTCATCGGTCTGCCCGTTTCGCTGGTCCTGATGCTGAAGGACAAGCGCAGCGGTAATTGGGACTGGTAGGGTTGGCCTTCGCTCAGACCGCGATGGAGCAACGAGCCCGCGCAGGACGCAGGTGAAAAAACACCACGGCGAGGGCCGCGATGGCGCGCAGAACCTGTATCGATTTCAGCTGGGTCATGTTCAGCTGGGTCATGCGGTCCCCTCCGGACGCGTTTTCTCCCATTGCCACGGCTGAACCATCAGGGATGATGCACCGCGTTGCGGTATCGCCAATATGCCGGCGGAATAATAAAGCAGGAACGCCCCGACCGAGTAGGGCGTCATGAAATCGAGTTCGAAGAAGGAACGGATCAGGAGCATCAAGGTGATGCCGAACATCAGATGCGCCTGGGGTGCCCGGCTTTCGGTTAGAAGTCGCCTGAGATAGCCAAAGAGGATCTGTGCCATGAGAAGGATTATCAGGATGAGTCCGATATAACCCAGCTCCACAAGCGCTTCGATATAGGTATTGTGAAAGTGGAAGCCGCTGCGGCTGTCGATATAAAATTCCTCCCACAGGCGTTCCGCTTCGGAAAAGCCTTGGACCCAATAGGCATAATATCCGACGCCGATGACGGGCGATTCATGGGCGGCGCGCAGACCCTGATCCCACAGATAAGTTCGTCCCGTGAGGGTTGTATCCTTGCCGAACGCGCCGAGGATCAGATCGACCGCCCCGGTGTTGAGCGCCACGACCGCAATTATCACCGCGACGACAAGCCCGATAAGGAAAAACGAGCGACGGTTTCGCGGAGAGAATTTCAAGACCACGCTCAACGTCGTGACGATCATGAGGGTGGCGGCTGTAGCGATAATCGATGTGGCGGAACTCGAAGCCAGCAAGGAGTAGGCCGACAAAGCGCCCAACGGAATCGCAATGCAGCGCCACAACTTGCCGGTGGGCAGGATGAAGAAGCTCGCGAAGACGAAATAGACGCCGAGGGAGGCGAAGAAGCCGAGCTGGTTCTTGGATGAGAATGTGCCGATGAAGCTGTAGGAGCCGTCCAGCGGATCATAGTGATATTGGCCGAAAACAAGCGAATAGATGAGCACGATTCCAACGCCAATGCTGATGCCGCTCGTCAATGTCCTTGCGTCGATCGTGCGCGATGCGATCAAGGCGCAAACGATGGTGGTCATGTACTGGATGCCGGCACGCAAGGAGACCGCAGGCGCGTCCGACCAGATGAAGGATAGGCAGGCGAAAAGCCCGAAGGTCAAAATCCAGGAAAACCTTGCGTAATTACCGATCACATGGCGGTAATCCACCAGGATGAGCGGCAGCCACAGGGCATAGAATACCAGCACGGATATCTGGCCGAAGTGGGCTGAGTAGGCGAAAATGAAAACCGAAACGGCAACGGCGAAGGCGCCGTAGAAGGTATTTTGGCCTGGGCGGATCAGGGCGGATTTTGCGATTCTCATGGCGCGTGATCCGAGGGGACGCTGCCGGAGTGGCCTGATCTTGAGAACACCCGTCGACGCGGCTCACCCCCCTCTGCCCTGCCGGGCATCTCCCCCTCAAGGGGGGAGATTGGCTGATACGGCAAGCGGCACTCATCCTGCAACGTTCGCGATTGATGCCGAACGTCAATGAGGGCGTAATCTCCCCCCTTGAGGGGGAGATGGCTGGCAAGCCAGAGGGGGGTATCTCGCGATTCCATCAAATCAGGACCCCGTCGCGGAGCATCCACCGTACAAACTGCTGGACCTATGACCGCACATTCGAAATCGCAGCCTTGACCAGATCCCCCGGCAAGAGCGGCGTGTTTTCCTCCGCCGCGATCTCCTTCGTCTCGCCGTTCCCGCTGTTCCTGACGATGCTGTATTGCAGCACCGGGCCTTCGCCTTCACCGCTGCCGGCAAGGGCGGCTGCAGCCGGCGCGTTGACCAGCGCCTCGGTCATCAGGTTCCTGTACATTGCGAGCTTGAGGTTGGCCTCATCGAGCGCGGCCTGGGTCGCCTGCATGTCGCTCGTCAGTTCGGCTTTCCGGCTGTTTTCCAGATCGGTCGCGTCGCGGGTCGCCTTGTTGATTTCCTGCTTGGCGCGCAGGGAATTGGTGTCGAGATCGAGAAGCTTGCTTTGCATTTCGGCGAACGACGTTTCGAGCGTCATGACGCGTGAGTTGACGACGAGGCCTTTGTCCGCCAGACCGCCGATATTGGCCAGTTCCTTGGCCATCAGGTCCTTCTGGCGGTTCTGGACGACCATCTTCTTTTCCAGCGACACGATCTCGTTCTGATAGAGTGTCCTGAGTTCATTGAGCGCATTGAGCTGCAGCGTCAGGGCATTTTTTCGGGACAGCATGATCGCCGCCTCATCGCCGATCAGCTTTTGCGCATCCGGGTTGTCGGCCAGTTCCTTCGGAACCTTGATCTCTTTCGCATTGGCGAGCTCCGCTTCGAGCCGCGCACGCTTGGCCAGAAGCCGGTTGCGCTCGGCGATCAGCACGTCGTGATTGCCGCGCGCATTGAGAAAATCCCGCTCGAATCGCTGGCCCGTTTCTCCCCGGCGCATTCCGCCCGCGAGGCTTACGGCCTTCAAAACCGTCAATTCCGGGTCGTAGGCGTATTTCCCAGGGGTTTCCACATCACCTGAAACGAATATCGGACGGAATTCGGCAATCTCCACGGCTGCTTCGGGACGATCCCGCAGGCCGAATTTCTGCTGGAGGTTCTTGGCGATTTCGCCCGCGATTTGCGATGTTGTTTTCCCGCCGGCCTGCAGCTCACCCGTGAAAGGCAGGGAGAGCGCGCCCGACGGTCCGACGGTGAAATTGCCTGATATCGTCGGCCATTCCCGGAAGGTACCCTCCGCCGTTTGCCACTCGACCACGCGGATGGAGAGCTTGTCCATGGGACCCAGCTTGTATTCCGCTGCCGTGGAGGGAAAAGCTATCAGCAGCAAAGCGGGAAGAAGGGCGCCTGACAGCCGCGAAATCGCAGCCATTCCTGATCGAGAAGCAGCCGCCATCAATATGACCCGCGCGATGCGCACACGGCAGGAATGGTCTTGAGAATGATCATGATGTCCTTCTGAAAGGACCAATTCTCAACATAATGCCTGTCGAATGCGATGCGGTCGTCATAGGAAACATCGTTGCGGCCGCTGATCTGCCAGACGCCGGTCAGACCGGGGCGTGACTTGAAGTAATACACCGCTGCCGGGCCGTAGAGTTCGATCTCATCCTTGACGACGGGGCGCGGCCCGACAAGACTCATTTCGCCGCGCAGTACGTTCGCCAGCTGGGGCAGCTCATCGAGGCTCAGCTTGCGCAGGACCGCGCCGACATTGGTGACCCGCGGGTCCTTCTGCAGCTTGCGTGTCGCCTGCCATTCAACGCGCGCCTCTGGATTGGCGGCGAAATGGGCGGCAAGCACCGCGTCGCCGTCTTGCACCATGGTGCGAAATTTCAGGCAGTAGAACGGGTTTCCATCGCGCCCAATCCGGCGATGGCCGTAAAAAACCGATCCGCCGCTGGAAAATTTAACCAGAAGCGCCACCAGGAGGAAAAGGGGGCTGAGCAGGATAAGGCCGGCAGTCGCGCCAATCAGGTCGAAGGAGCGTTTCAACGCTCCGCCCACAGGGAGCTTTTCCGTCTTTCCCGACGGCTGAAGATAAGGGAAACTGGCCAACTTCGTTGCAGGCTTCATGTATGCTGCTCCATTGAAGGGACACGAATGGTCGCACAAACGATAACATGAAATTTGTGCAATGCAACATGCTGTTATTCATGCCATGCTCATCCAGGGCCGGGCAATGTCGTGTTGGCTTAATTATGGGATTTTGGGAAGCGAATGAATATTAATCAAGGCGTTAATTCGGCGGATTGCAGATCTACCAATAACTAATGTCCAATAAATAGTGGGCTAAGCTGCGGATAAAATATTATTATTCCTGATAACATTATGTGGGAGTAAAATATATCGGCGCAACCCTGTTGGGTCATGCGCTAATTGCGTAATTATACTGCGTATTACTCAAGTAATACAAATTTGAATTTATGTTGCTCTGCAATAAAACTCAACGGATAGTTTTGTATAGCGCTCCAGCTGGGGCGATTTTGCCTGAGGAATTTCTCGATTGCTGTTCACATCTATTTTCCCTCGTTTGAATCGAGGTGCAAAGGTGATGGTAAAGCTATATATTGCGTAGGCTAGGGCGGTTTAATACAATCTCAAAGCCTCTCGCCGATAATGCGGTCGGGGCCAAGAATAATGAGAGCGGGTTTCCATATGCGTGTTTCACGGGTGTGGAGGGGAGGCGCAAGATGCGGCAGTTTGAAAGGCCCCGGCTCGGGTAGAGAATGGGGGCAAACGATATGAGATTTCCGAAGTTTCTGATAGGAATGCTGGGCGTACTGATCGCCTTCGCGGCCACGACTTATGCGATGACGAATTCGTTCTGGACGACCGTCACCCAGACCGTGGTTTGCGCGGTACTCATCCAGATCGGCTATTTTGGCGCGGTTCTTTTCCTCGTGATGCGCGAGAATGCGCGCAACGCCGGGAGGCGCAAATCGCTGCCAACTGACGAGGCAAATCTGCAAAAGCCTTCGCAGCCGTTCAACACCTCCGCCACCAAGGCACCATAGCGGCGTTTATGCTTCGCACTTTTCCTGGACTTGCTCTATGCCTCTTGCGGGGAGGCGAAACCATTGTATCCTTGCGCCGGGGCCAGCGCGCGGATGAAGGTTTCCATGATGGAAGAAGCGAAGCGGAAAACGGTCGCCAACGTATCGGACGATAGCGTTTGCGTCATCATTGCCGCGAAGAATGCCGCCGATACCATCGGCATGGCCATATCGTCGGCGCTTGGCGAAACCCAGGTGACGGAAGTCATCGTCGTCGACGATGGCTCGACCGACGGCACCTCCAATGCGGCGCGTACGGCTGATGATGGAAGCGGGCGGATGCGCATCATCCGCTTCGATATCAACCAGGGGCCTTCCCATGCGCGCAATCAGGCTATCGCAGCTTCATCGGCAGCGTTGATCAGCATTCTCGATGCGGATGATTTTTTCCTTGCCGGACGTTTTTCCAACCTTCTGGCGGCGACGGACTGGGATTTGGCCGGCGACAACATGGTCTTTGTCGATCAGAAGGAGCTTCGCGGATTCGATGCCTCATCCATCAAGCGGTTTTCCTCCGAGCCGCGGTTTCTTGACCTGCCGGCATTCGTCGAGCGCAACATTTCCAGGCGCGGTAAACAGCGCGGCGAATTGGGGTTCCTGAAACCCGTTATCCGCCGGGATTTTCTCGACCGCCATGGCCTGCGCTATAATGAAAATCTAAGGCTTGGCGAGGATTACGATCTCTATACAAGGGCGCTCGCTGTGGGTGCGCGCTTTCAGATCATCAATAATTGCGGCTACGGCGCTGTGGTGCGCTCGGATTCGCTGAGCGGGCGGCACAGGACAGATGATCTGAGGCAACTCGCCGATGCGGACAAGGCGCTTTTGGAAAGCGGCGTGCTATCGGGCGAGGGACGAGAAGCGGTGCGTCAGCACGAGCGCCATATTCGCGGGAAGTATCACCACCGCCAGTTTCTGGATACCAAGGCGCAAGGGGGACTTGGCGCGGCGCTCGGCTATTGCTTGAAGAGCCCCTCCGCTGTCGCGCCGGTGGCGCAGGGTATACTTTCCGACAAGCTCGATGGTTTCCTGCAACGGCGGGGGCCGAAGGCGTCGGAGGCACCCATCGAGCTGCGCTATCTTTTTACCGGAAGCGCCGCTGAGTAGATTTCTCTAGGGCGCTTCTCTTTTGATGGAATCGCTCTTTTGCGGCGTTGTCGTGAATGGATAGGTTGAGGCATGGATTCCTGTGACAAGCACAGGAATGACGGAAGAGAGGGTTCTTCGCCTGAAACTTCATCGTCTTGCAGGCAGAAATGTTTAGGCATGGTGTCAAAAGCCATATTGCCGTCATTCCTGTGCTTGTCACAGGAATCCATGCCTCAACGGTGAAACAGTCCGCACCGATAAAAGAATATCACCGTTTCAACCTAGAAATGAAATGCTCTAAAAATACTGCCGTCGCACACCCTCGAGCATTTCAGCGAAGCGCTCCTTGCATTCGTTTACCCGGCCGTCGGGGCTAAGGCTTGGTTCCGCTTTGCTCGCCTGCCATAGCGCCAGGATGGAGGGGACGGCCAAGACCTGCTTGGCGACGTTCTTGATGGAAAAATCCAGCGGCTTCCAGCCGGCGGTGAGTACGGTTCCGTCCGGCGCATAGCGCGTTTCAAAAGTATTGGTCACGGGATGGCTGCGGTTCTCATAATTGATGCCCCAGAAACGTTCGCCCTTGAAAATGGCTTCCGCGCGGGTGGACACGGGCACTTGATGCGGCTTGTAACTTGCGCCGACGGATGCGGCCCAATCGTTCCACTTGAAGCTGTTGATGTTGCCGGATGTGCTGACCGCGATCCAGGGAACGCGGAAGGCATCCGCGAGGATAGCAGCGTGCATCGATTCTGCGACGACCAGCTCGGACTGGGCGATTTTCCTGATCACGGATTTGGCTTCGCCGCAGGGATCAACATAGGTGAGGCCGACGGTTTTGCAGACGCTGTCCCATATGCCGCCGATGGCCGATTCCCAGTGCGGAATGAAAATGGCCTTGTTCTTCTTCGGCAGGTTTTGGAATTCCGGCATGTCGGTGACCATGACCGCTGGATCGACGATACCAAGCTTCGGGTCGAGCCCCAGCTTGGCGGCGGTCATCGGCCCGCGCACGGCATGGATATCCCACTCGCTGCGATCCGCAATCGGCGGCACGGTCCCATAACCATAGCCACTTCCGATCACCAGCTTCAGGATGTTTTTCGGCAACAATGTCGAGTTGAGCACCGTGCCGACGCCGACGAGGAGAATGTCGTCATGCCTGTCGCGCAATCCGGGAAGCAGGAAATCCCAGAGCCAGAGATTGAGATCGTCGCCAAAGTTTCCGTGGTTGGATTCCCAGTGGAATGGACGCATGAAAACCTCTCTGCTTTAGGGGGCGTGGCGGCAATTGACGACACAATACAGGCAAGATCGGGAATTTCAAAAAATTTGTGCAATGCACCTAAATATTGGAGGCGCTTGACAGGTGCGGGCGTGGGAAACAAGCTGGCGCCATGGATGGTTTCAGCGAGATGGAGCAAGGAAATGGCATTTTTTCGCTTCCGCACACGAAGCCCAGACAGAGATCGCGGGACCGACTTTTCCCGTTTCGCCGGTATCAGGCAGTCGCTCGGTGAGGCGTCCGCGGCGATTGAGCAAGAGCGCGATGGCTTTCGGCGCCGTTATGATGAAGTCGCGATGAATGCGGCATTCTCGCTGGAAAATATGGAAAATGAAGGCGAAACTGAAAAAGTATCGGCGCGGATCGATGATTTGTCCCAAGCACTGGAGAGCTTCACACAGCGCATCGCCTTTCTGGAAAAGCAGCTTGCCTTCCTCCAGGGGATCGATGAGACGGTAGCGGATTTTGCCGGCGAGAATGGGCTGGCAGACGCCGATAGCCGCGCCTCCTAAGTTTTTGCCGGTTGACACCAGAGGCAAGTTCCCTGAAATTGGTGCGGTGCAGCAAACAATTGGCAGGACATCGATCTCAATTGTTTTAGCCGCATGATCTTCGGGCCCATGCTCCCGAATTTGCTCGACACGCTGTTTTTGGGGGCGCAGCCAAAACAGAGGGGTCGCCAGGACGATGGATGCGAATATATCCGCCCGGATCAATCTGCTTCGGATAGCGCTGATATGCGGCATCGTGCTGGTGCATGTGCCCTACGGGCCGGAAACGACGCCGTTCAATGGCAATAACGGGGCCGTGGATTGGCTGCGTGTCTTTCTTGCCGAAAGCGTTTTCCGCGTGGGCGTACCGTGTCTCAGCGCGATTTCCGGTTATCTCCTGTTGCGCAAGGGACTTAAAAATTTCGACTACGGCCAAGTCTTGGGACGCAAGATGCAGAGCATCCTGCTGCCCTTGCTGATCTGGAATGGCGCTTTTTTCCTTTTTGTTTTAATAATGCAAAGTCGAGGTATCGGCGAGGGCTATCTGCCTGATGTAACGCATGCGCGGCTTCCCGATCTGTTTAATCTGCTTTTCGCGCTGAATGGCGAGCCGATCAATCTGCCGCTTTATTTCCTGCGCGATCTCTTCGCTTGTATCCTCCTTTCGCCCGTGCTGGCCTTTCTGGTAACGCGCTATCCTATTCCCACTCTGGCAATCCTCCTGGTGCTGACGGTGGTTTCCGTTCCGATCTATATCGTGCTGCGGCCATCGATCCTGCTCAGTTTCTCCCTCGGCATGGCCTTCGCCATTCACAAGGTCGATCTCAGGCGCATGGACCCTTATGCGGCGCCGGTCCTTGCCGCTTTTCTTGCGGCAAGCACTTTGCTTGCCGCCGCGCTCTATCACTATGGGCCGGACTATCCCTATTGGCTCGAAGTTATCCGCAATCTTTTCATCCTGATCGGCATTCCGGGGTTCTGGGCGCTGTCTGCGCTGCTGATCCAGTCTGAAATCGGGCGGCAAATGGCGCGGACGGGGGGCTTAAGCTTCTGGATCTTCTGCGCCCATTACCCCGTTCTGCTGATGCTCTGGATGATCTGGAACCGGGTTCATCCCAGCGAGTATGTGGTGTTCTATGCCGGCGCCCTGGCCGTGGGCGGAGGGCTCCTGTTGTTATCGAACGAGATTGCGCGCCGCACGTTTCCCAGTGCTTACGCCCTGCTCGTCGGGAGCCGAGGTTGATGATTTCACTCTCGCAAAGGAACCGTCCATGATGTTCTCAAAGACGATTTGTCCGCTTTTGGCCATGCTGGCTACCGCTTTGCCTTCGCAGGCGCAGGAGGGCGACCAGAAGACAGGAAAATCCTTCGTCGAAAACTTCTCCGTTCTCGACAAGAGCCGTTGGTACATTTCCGACGGCTGGGCCAATGGCGACCATCAGAATTGCACCTGGGATGGTGACCAGGTGAAGGTCGCCGATAACATTCTCAGCCTCAGCTACGCGCCGAAACAAACCAAGGATCGCAAATATGCCTGCGGCGAGATTCAGACGCATGCACGATTCGGCCACGGTACCTATGAGGCCCGCATCAAGGCTGCGTCAGGTTCAGGGTTCAACACCGGCTTCTTCACCTATATCGGCCCTGCGCATAAACAGCCTTGGGACGAGATAGACTTTGAGTTTCTGGGAAAGGATACCTCGCAGGTTCAGCTCAATTCCTACGTTAACGGCAAGGGCGGCAATGAGAAACTGGTTCCCGTGCCCGGCGGCGCCGACGCGGCCTTCAACGATTATGCCTTCGTCTGGGAAAAGGGCCGGATGCGCTATTATATCAACGGCAAGCTGGTTCATACCGTTACCGACCCGGCGGCGCTGCCGGCCCATGCGCAGAAAATCTATCTGAGCCTCTGGGCGAGCGACAATCTGACGGAATGGCTGGGAGAGTTTGAAAGCCCCGCCAAGCCGGTCACGGCGCAGTTCACCCGTGTCGCTTTCACGGCGCCGGGGGATTCATGCCAGTTTCCCGAATCCGTCGCCTGCTCGCTCAAGTAATATTGCAGTGCATCATAAATATTTTATCGACGCCGGGCGCGCCGGGAGCCCTTTTTCCAAGGTTGGCTGATTGCCATCAAACAGAAATGTTGCAGCGCAGCAAAGGCTGTATTACCTTGTGGGTTCGGATCAACCGGAGTGGGTGGCAAATCGATTGAAAGCAAGCGCCCCGCTCCAGCTCTTTGTTTAGCTGCATGACCTGTCCGAAAAGCTGCAACTTTTCTGGATCATGCTCAGTAAGGTGGAACGCATGATCTTATCAGAAAAGTCTGCAACTTTTCTGGATCATGCTTGAGGAACGATCTCATGCTGCAAGTCCTGTACCTGGTGCATGATCTTTCCGACCCGGCGGTTCGCCGCCGCGTGGTCATGCTGCAGGCGGGCGGTGCGGTGGTGACGCTCGTCGGTTTCAGGCGCAGCGGTGAGCCGGTATCGGATGTGGCGAGCATTTCGCCCATCGATTTGGGAAAAACAAGCGATGGCCGGTTCGCGCAGCGTCTGGCAGCAATCGCGCAGGCGACGTTGACGCTCGGGACGGCTTTGAAGCGTGTGGCCAAGCCGGACGTGATCATCGGTCGCAATCTGGAAATGCTGGCGCTGGCCAACCGGGCGAGGGCGATTTTCTCCGGCGGGGTCCCCGCCAGCGACCGCAGGGAGCTTAAGGGCGGGGCAGACGAAGTTCCTATAGTCTATGAATGCCTCGATGTTCACCGTCTGCTTCTGAGGCGAGACCTGGCGGGCAAGGCGATCCGCTCGGCGGAACGCGCGCTGGCACGCAATGCGGCGCTGCTCATCACCTCGTCTCCAGCCTTTATCCGGCAATATTTCGAACCGTTCGGGCAGTTGGACCTGCCTGTCGAACTGGTCGAGAACAAGGTGCTGGAGCTTCTACCTTGCCCTCCCGCTTGCGGGGAGGGTCGTTCCGCGAAGCGGAGCGGGGTGGGGGTGGTGAATGTCGAGCACAACCGTCACCACCCCCATCCGCCCGCTACGCGGGCACCTTCCCCGCAAGGGGGAAGGAAGGCGCCAGGCGAACCTTGGAAAATCGGCTGGTTCGGCGCCCTGCGCTGTCGCCGTTCGCTGGCGCTTCTGGCGGAATTCTCACGCCGCATGGAGGGCAGGGTGGAGGTCGTCCTGCGCGGCCGTCCGGCCTATACGGAATTCGATGATTTCGACGGGTTCGTCGCCGCCGAGCCTTATCTGCAGTTCCATGGGGCTTATCGAAACCCGGAGGATCTGGCGCGCATCTATGGCGAGGTGCATTTCTCCTGGGCTATCGATTTTTTCGAGGCAGGGCAGAATTCGGACTGGCTCCTGCCCAACCGGCTTTACGAGGGGTGCCGCTATCATTGCGTGCCGATCGCGATGCAGGGGACGGAGACGTCGTTGTTCCTGAAGGCGCGCGGCATCGGCTTTGCGCTGTCCAAACCCGATGCGGGCGAACTCGTTAGCCTGTTCGAGCGGCTCGATGCGGAGCAATACGAACGGGAACAGGCAAAGATAGCGGCGCAGGATGCCCGCACGTGGATCTGCGACGAAGGTGATTGCCGCGCGTTGGTAGGTCGGCTGCGCCAGCTGGTTCCAATGCGCCAGAATGCTGTCGTGGAGGCCATGGCCTGATTTTTCCGAACCGAGGGGATGTAACCGAGATGAACACAGGAGAGGGGACGGATTTGCCAAGCGCAAAAAAGCCACGGCTGAGCAGCCGATGCCTCATCATCATTCCCTGCCTGAACGAGGCCGGGCATATCGGCGCCCTGCTCGAACAGTTCAGCCTCGATGCCGAACGGCATGACATGAAGATCGTTGTCGCCGACGGCGGCAGCACCGACGGTACGGTGCAGATCGTCGAAGACATGATGCAGCGCAATCCACGCGTCGTTCTGCTGCATAACGAAAAGCGGATTCAGAGCGCGGCCATCAATCTGGCTGTCGCCACCTATGGCGACGGCTATGACTGTTTCATCCGCATCGACGCGCATGGGAAATATCCGGACGATTATTGCGGGAAGCTGATCGAGGAAGCCCAAGCGAAAGGTGCGGATTCCGTCGTCGTCGCCATGGCGACGGAAGGGTTCAGCACGTTCCAGAAGGCCACCGCTTCGGCGCAGAATTCCAAGCTCGGCAACGGCGGCGCCAAGCATCGCCATGGGGCGAAGGGGCACTGGACCGACCATGGCCACCACGCGCTGATGCGCATCGAGGCTTTCCGGCAAGTCGGCGGCTATGACGAAACCTTCACCCATAATGAGGATGCGGAACTCGATTATCGGCTCGCAAAAGCCGGCTTCCGCATCTGGATGACCGACAGGACGCTGATGGTCTATTATCCAAGAGCCTCGGCGTCTTCGCTCTTCCGGCAATATCTGGGCTATGGCCGGGGCAGGGCGAAGAACGTGCTCAAGCATCGCATCGTCCCGAAGCTCCGCCAGGCGTTGCCGCTGATGGTGCTGCCGGTGGTGGCGGGCACCGTTCTTGCCGTCCTCCACTGGTCGGCTGCCGTGCCTGCCTTTCTGTGGGTGGCAATCTGTCTTGGCTATGGCGTCTGGATGGCGGTGGGCGAGCGCAACCCCTACGGCCCGCTTGCCGCGGTTTCCGCAATGATCATGCATCTTGCGTGGTCAACAGGGTTCTGGCTGCAACTGCTCGGTTCCCGCAAACGCCGGGAGTCGTCGCCATGAGCAAGACCGAGATTTTCAACGCATCCCTTCACCCTCGTCCTTCGAGGCTCGCTGCGCTCGCACCTCAGGATGAGGGTGAAGGGCGACGGCGCTCAAGTAGCCCTCATCCTGAGGTGCGTAGTGAAGCGAAGCGGAACGAAGCCTCGAAGGGCGAGGGCGCCAGGCACGCATTCTATCGGATCGATATCGGCGTCTGCACGTACAGGCGCAAGGAACTGGAGGCGACGCTGCATTCGCTGGGCCGGCTGAATGTGCCGGAGAATTGCCGCGTTCGGATCATCGTCGCCGACAATGATGTGAACCCTAGCGCGAAGGAGCGCGTCGCGGACATCGCGCCGTCGCTGCCGTTCGAGCTGACCTATATCCATTGTCCGGCCTCGAATATATCCATCGCCCGCAACGCCTGTCTCGATGCCAGCGATGGCGATTTCCTCGCCTTCATCGACGATGACGAAACGGCCTGCGAGGATTGGCTGGCCTATCTCATGGCTACCGCGCAGGACAGAAACGCCGATGCGGTTCTGGGACCTGTCCGGGCTTCTTATGGAGAGGGTGCGCCGCGCTGGATGAGCAAGGGCGATTTCCACTCGACATTCCCTGTCTGGGTGAAGGGCGAAATCCGCACCGGCTATACGTGCAACGTGCTTCTGCGGAATGCTTCGCCTGCCGTCGCCGGGCGGCGCTTCAGCCTGGCGCTCGGTCGCAGCGGCGGCGAGGATACGCAGTATTTCTCCGAACTTTACGAGGCGGGCGGCAAGATCGCCTATGCGCGGGAGGCGTGGGTTTATGAGCCGGTTCCCGCCGGGCGGGCGCGGTTCTCGTGGCTCTGCAAGCGACGCTTCCGCTTCGGCCAGACGCATGGGCGGCTGCTTGCCGGAAAGGCGGTGGGTTTGGGTCTTGCCAAGCAAGTGGCGCTGGCTGCGGCAAAGGCTGTTTACAGCTTTGGCGCGGCGCTCGTTACCGCATTTTCAGCCACGCATCGCAACCGTTCGCTGTTGCGCGGCATCATGCATGTGGGCGTCATCAGCGGCCTGATGGGCATTCGGGAAATCCAGCAATATGGCGAAGCCGCCATGGCGCCAGCCAGCGGAGGCAAATCCCATGCAGCCTGATGTCAGCTTCATCATCGCCGCCTATAATGCGGAAGGCACGATTGGCCGCGCTATCGAAAGCGCTTTGGCGCAGCGCGGCGTCAGCGTCGATGTGATCGTCGCGAATGACCGCTCGACTGACCGCACCGCTTCAATCGCGGCGTCCTATCCGGAGAGCCTCGTTCATGTGGTGACGCTGGCAAAAAACAGCGGTCCGGGCGGGGCGCGTAATGCGGCGCTCGGTGTCGCCAAGGGCCGCTGGATCGCGGTGCTCGATGCCGATGACGAGGTTCTACCCGACCGAATGGCGCGGATGATCGCACGGGCCGAAAAGGCGGGCGCGCAGGCGGTGGTGGACAATATCGAAGTGATCGGCGAAGGCCAGACGAGGGGGGAGCCGATGTTTCCCGCCGGGCGGCTGGAGAATATCCATGAGATCACGCTTGCGGATTTCATCGCGTCGAACCTCGTTTTCAAATCGACCTTCAATTTCGGCTATATGAAGCCGATATTCGAGCGCGCCTTCATCGAAGCGCACGGCCTTCGCTATGACGAGGGCCTGCGCATCGGCGAGGATTACATCTTCCTCGCGTCCATTCTGGCGCAGGGCGGCAAGCTCGTTGTCGAGCCGGCGGTGGGATATTCCTATCACATCCGTTCCGGCTCGATTTCCCGTGTCCTTGAGCTGCATCATGTCATCTCCATGCTGGAGGCGGACAGGAAATTCGTCGGGACGTTCGAACTCAATGACGAGGCGAAAGCCGCTCAGGCACGGCGGACGCGAAGCCTCGAAGAGGCGCGATCCTTCATCTCGCTGGTTGGGCATATCAAGCGCCGGTCGTTGAAGGATATCGTCAAGGTGGCGCTCAGCGATCCGATAGCGTTGCGTCATCTCTCAATGCCGATCGCGGTGCGCCTCAAGCAGCTCATGCCGTCGACAGCAGCGCAACGGACGGGGGGCATAATGAAATGAGAAGCGAGGCAATCGCTCGGAGAATAGGTGGCGGGGTTTTGAACAGTAAACACATTTTCTTCCGCTCTCGAAAGAAAAGGAAATTTCGATGAAGACCGTCAAGAAAGCCGTCATTCCCGTCGCCGGTCTCGGTACGCGGTTTCTCCCCGCGACCAAATCCACGCCAAAGGAAATGCTGACCATCGTGGACCGCCCGGTGGTGCAATATGCCGTCGATGAAGCCTTCGAGGCCGGGATCGAGCACATCGTTTTCGTCACCGGGCGCAACAAGGCGGCAATCGAGGACTATTTCGATATCCAGCCGGAGCTGGTCTCGACCCTCACCGAGTCGGGCAAGCTCGAGCAGCTTGCGTCCTTGCAGCGTCTCTTGCCGAAGGCGGGAAGCATGAGCTTCACCCGGCAGCAATCGCCGCTCGGTCTCGGACATGCGGTCTGGTGCGCGCGTGACATTATCGGTGACGAACCCTTCGCGCTGCTCCTGCCCGACATGGTGACCTTCGGCGCGCGCGGCTGCCTGCCCGGCATGGTCGATCTCTACAACCGCACGGGCGGCAACCTGATCGCGGTGGAACAGTGCGATCCGACCGAGACGAACAAATACGGCATCGTCGCAAAAGGACGCGATATCGGCCACGGCTTCGAGATCACCGGCATGGTGGAAAAACCGGCTCCATCAGTCGCGCCGTCGAATTATTACATCAACGGACGCTATATCCTCCAGCCCGGTATTTTCGATATATTGGAACATCAGGAACGGGGCGCGGGGAACGAGATTCAGTTGACCGACGCCATGCTGCGCCTTTCCGAAGCCCAGGATTTCTTCGCCTTTCCGTTCGAGGGCCGCACGTTCGATTGCGGATCGAAGGAGGGGTTCATCGAAGCCAATGTGGCGTTCGCGCTGGCGCGGGCGGATATCAGGGGCAAGGTCTTCGAGCCGCTGCGTGATATCATTCTCTCGCATGCAACCGTCACCGAAGCGGCTTAAAATTATTATAGGCGCGCGCGGTTTGTAGCTCCGCGAGCCGCGCGCTCATCGTTTGCGTATAAAGAATTGGCGGTATCATGCATCAAGGCAATATTCCGGTTAACGGCAGGCTCGCGGTAGACGCGAAGGGGCAGCCGGATGCCGACAAATTCATCGATATCGAACAATTGCTCGCCATGGCGCGGCGGCAGGCAAAGATTGTCGCCATTGTTACCGCGCTGGGGCTTCTGCTCGGCATTCTCAGCCTCATCTTCTCGACATCCTATTACACCGCTTCCACCAGCATCCTGCTCGATGACAATCTCGGCAAGCTGGCCGATGGGCCGTCGCCCGCGCCTTCCAATGCGCAGACCGACGCCGCCATTCTCAGTCAGATCGCGATTCTGAAATCGGCTGAACTTGCCGGCAAGGTGGTGGACCGCGCGAATCTGACCCAAAATGAAACATTCATGAATCCGCCGCGCTCGCTCGTCTCGCGGGTTAAAGGCGTAGCGCGCGGGCTGGTCGGTATATTCGGCGGTGGGGCGGGGGATACGTCCAACCCCGCGGCCCGGCGCGGATATGCGGCGTCAATTCTCCAGAGCAACGTCAAGGTAGAACAGCAGGGGCGCAGTTTCGTCATCGACGTCAGCTATATCTCGAACGATGCTGAACTCGCCGGGCGCATCGCGCGCGCCTATGCGGATGTCTATCTCGCAGATCAGCTGGACGCGAATTTCGATGCCACGCGGCGAGCCACCGTATGGCTGCAGGATCGTCTTGTCGATTTGAAGGAGAGCTCACAGCAGGCGGCGTTCGAGGTCGAGCGCTTCAGGGCCGCGAACGGGCTCACTGCCGCCAAGGGCGCACTGGTATCGGAACAACAACTTTCAGATCTCAATAGCCAGTACATTCTGGCACAAGCGGAAACGGCACGGGCGCTTGCGCAATACAACCAGTACAAATCAATCGCCGACGGCGGGCAGGAATCGGCTGTCAACAACGCAGCCGTCCTATCGGACCAGACGAACACATCTGTCATTTCGACGCTGCGGACCCGTTACCTGACGATCAGCAAACGCATCCAGGAAATCACCAGCCAATTCGGAGACGATCACCCGCAGGCCGTAAGCCTTCGCACCGAGCAGCAGGAGGTGGGGCAGCAGATTTTCCAGGAAATCCAGCAGATGACGGAAAGCGCGCGCAACCAGTATGAGGTGGCGCAATCGCGCGAGAATTCGCTTGCGGAGAGCCTGAAAAAGGCGACCGGCGAGACATCCACGGCGAACCGGTCGCTCGTTCAATTGAGGGAGCTGGAGCAGAAATCGCAGGCGCTCAGCGATCTCTACCAGACCTATTTGAAGCGCTACCAGGAGGCGTCGCAGCAGCAATCGTTCCCGATTGCCAAGGCGCGGATCATCTCCGTTGCATCGACACCGACCGATCCGTCCAGCCCGAAGAGGACGATGGTGCTGGCGGGATCCCTGCTTCTTGGCCTCTTTGCCGGTGCGGGCCTTGGCGCGTGGCGGGAGTTCAGCGAGCGGTTCTTTCGCGTCGGCGAGCAGGTTCGCGCGTATCTGGATGTCAAGTTCCTTGGCTATCTTCCTGCCGTTGGCGGCTCAGGCACTTCCTCGCCTGATGACCAGAAGCCCGCACCGCGCGCCATCAACATGATGCGCGTCGCGGTCGAAGCGCCGGCTTCCGCCTTTGCGGAAACGCTGCGCAATGCCAAGATTGCCGCCGATGTGGTGCTGCAGGGCAGGGAGAGCAAGGTGATCGGCATCGTTTCCGTTCTGCCGAACGAGGGTAAATCCACCGTTGCGGCGAATTTTGCCGGGCTCCTCGCCGCAAACGGCGCGAAGACGCTTCTGATCGATGCCGATTTGCGCAATCCGGGCCTGACACGCGCGCTGTCACTCAACCCTCAAAAAGGTTTGGTGGAGGTTCTCATGGGAGAACTTCCATGGCAGAGCGCCGTCAAGATCGATAGCAAGACCAAGCTCGCCATCCTTCCGGCTATCATCCCCAGGCACATTTCCCATACAAGCGAACTCATTTCCCGTGCCGCCATGAAAAATCTTCTGGACGAGGCTCGGGGTATCTTTGAATATATCATCGTCGACCTGCCGCCGCTTGGACCCGTCGTCGATGCCAAGGCCTTCGCACCGCTTGCCGACGGTTTCGTCGTGGTGACGGAATGGGGTGTCACGCCGCGCGCGCTCGTCAGATCCGTCTTGCAGGCGGAAGGCCAGATATTGCCGAAGGTGCTTGGGCTCGTCCTCAACAAGACCGATATGAAGCTGCTTGCGAAATACAGCTCTTATGGGAGCTCGGAATATTTCATGGATCGATATCAGAACTATTATCTTGATGATGCGGGTTCCGCTTCAGCGCGGTCGTGAGAGCTTGTTTTTAAATAACGCTGGGTCGAAGCGGTCGATATCGCGCAGGAGTTCGATGAAGCCCGCGACCGCGTGGGCGATCAGCTTTTCTCCGGCTTCGGCGCTGGCGGCAGCGGCGTTGCCTGCGACGCCTTCAGCATTGAGGTCGCGCATTTTCCAGCCGAAGGCATGAGGTCCATAGGCGCGCAGATATTTGAAATTTTCGGCGAAGATAGATTGAGCGTTGGGGAAATTGCGCGTGTTTTCCATTTTCACCAGATCGGGGCGCAGCGCCAGCATCACCGATGTCTCGATGAAGCCGCCATGGATATCGAGTGCTTTGTCTTGAGGGGCGATTATTCCTTCCGGCAGGCCGAAGCGTGTCCAGCTTGTGGCGACGGCGAGCATGTCCAGTCGAATGCGCAGCTCAGTCGCTACGATGGTCAAAAGCGGGGAATTGCCGCCATGGGCATTAAAGAGAACCAGCTTCTCGAGGCCTTCCGCATGGAGCTTTTCGCCGATGCCGACCCAGCGGTTTACCGCCTCGTCAAAAGACAGCGTCCGCGTGCCCGGCACATCCAG
Source organism: Paramesorhizobium leguminum (assembly GCF_003217235.1). Taxonomy (GTDB): domain Bacteria; phylum Pseudomonadota; class Alphaproteobacteria; order Rhizobiales; family Rhizobiaceae; genus Paramesorhizobium; species Paramesorhizobium leguminum. Next base: position 169,240 of record NZ_QJTF01000006.1, read on the forward strand.
ATGTTCGATGGAATAGCCGACCGATTCGGTGGGCAGAAACCGGACGTCGAGGCCGCGAGGCATGGCGGCGGCGGTTCTGGCGGCGAGACCATCGGCGATGATCGTATCCGTCTCGAAGGGCAGATGCGGGCCATGCTGTTCATGAGCGCCGAGAGGCAGGACGGCGATGGTCTTGCCGGTCACGTGTTCCTGCGCCGCCATGTTATTCTCCTGTCATCTTTGTAAGCCAGCGTATCGAAGCGGGCACTCGACGGCAAGAAGGAGCAAATCTTACGTTTGCCCCGAGAGGAACGCCGGCTTATGATCTCGAAATATTCGGCAGTGGGGAACCAATGACAAAAGAACGCAAGCAGGTCATTTTGTATCGGCTGCAATCGGCCGCGAGGCTGGGGCGCACCTCGCTTGCAACGCGGCTGCTGGAACATGGGCTTTATGCCGGGCAGGATGCGATCATGTTGCAGCTGGCCGCGGAGGACGGGCAGTCGCCCGGCGTCCTGGCGCAGCGCCTCGGTGTGCGGCCTCCCACGGTGACCAAGACTATTTCCCGTCTGCAATCACAGGGTTTCGTTACCAAGCAGGCTTCCGAGAGGGACCAGCGGCAGGCGCATGTCTTTCTCACCGATAATGGTCGCGATGTGATCAGAACAATCGAGAAATCCATCCGCAAAACGGAGAAGGATGCGTTGCGCGGCCTCGACAAGAAAGAGCGCAAGACGCTGCTGAAATTGCTTAACAGGCTTGAATTCAATCTGTCGGCGCGGGAGCCTCTCGACGAGGCGGAGGGTATCCAGGAAACAGCCGAGGATAGCTATGTTGAATAATGCGGCTTGATCCGGCGAGTCCCCGCCTGAAAAATCTTTCAATTCCCCGGTTGGAGTGGCATAAATCCCGGCATTATTGGTCGATTTTGCAGAATCGGCGCAAAGGATGCGGGAGGCGCGTTGGCCCAGAAGATCAAGCTTTCGACCATAGCGGATGCTCTGGGCGTTTCAACCGCGACGGTCTCGCTGGCCTTGCGCGATAGTCCGCTGGTGGCGGACCAGACTCGCGACAAGATCAAGGAGCATGCCCGCGCCATCGGCTATATCTACAATCGCCGCGCGGCGAGTTTGAGGACTTCGCGTTCGGGTATTATCGGCGTTGTCGTGCATGACATCATGAACCCGTTTTTCGCGGAAATCCTGCGTTCGATAGAATCCGAACTCGACCGCTCGCGGCAGACTTTCATCCTGTCGAACCATTACGACCAGGTGGAAAAGCAGCGCACCTTCATCGACACGCTCCTGCAATTGGGCGCGGATGGCATCATCATGTCGCCGGCCATCGGCACGCCCGCCGCCGATATCGAGCTTGCCGAGGATAACGGACTTCCGGTGGTGCTGATCGCGCGTACCGTGGAACAAGCCAACGTCCCGGTTTTTCGCGGGGACGATTCCTACGGCATAGGGCTTGCCACCAATCATCTGATCTCGCTTGGACATACGCGTATCGCCATGATCGGCGGCACCGACCAGACCTCCACCGGTCGCGACCGGTATCACGGCTATGTGGCGGCGATGGAAAAGGCCGGGCTGCCGGTCAAGCCGGAATGGCGCATTCCCGGCCCGCGCACCAAGCAGGGCGGCTTCGAGGTGGCGCCGCAATTCCTGGCGCTGATCGATAAGCCGACCGCGGCCGTTTGCTGGAACGATCTGACGGCGATCGGGTTGATGAACGGGATCGCACGGGCCGGGCTGGTGGCGGGCGAGGACATTTCGGTAACCGGCTATGACGATCTGGAGGAGGCGGAGATTGCCACGCCTGCCTTGACGACCGTCTGGAACGGGCAGCGCGAGGTTGGGTTGCGCGCGGCGCGCGCGCTGCTCGATCAACTGAACGGCGTCGGCGCGGCGCCGCGTCAAGAACTCATCAAGCCGGAACTGCGCATCCGGCAATCGACGGCGAAGCCGAAGAACCGATAAAAGGGAGGATTATTTATGACCGGAACACATGACACGACGATTCTGGTGATCGGTCGGATGAATCCTCATGTCGTAGAGCGCATCGACAGGACATTCAGGATGGAGCGGATGGAGATCGGCGATCCGGCGCTGGTTACGCCTGAACTTGCCGCGCTTGTGCGTGGCATCGCGGCCAGCGGGGCAGTCAGCGCCCAATTCATGGATGCGCTGCCAAATCTGGAAATCATCGCCAATTTCGGCGTGGGTTACGACAATGTCGACGCCGTCCATGCGGGTAAAGCCGGCATCATGGTGACCAACACGCCGGATGTGCTGACGGAGGAAGTTGCCGACACGGCATTAGGCCTGCTGATCGATACGGTTCGGGAACTGCCACAGGCGCAGGCCTGGCTCAAGGCGGGCAAGTGGGAGCGAGAAGGCAATTATCCGCTGACGAAATTGTCGCTGCGCGGCCGCACGGTCGGCATTTTCGGGTTGGGCCGCATCGGCAAGGCCATCGCCCGGCGGATCGAGGCGTTCGGCCTGCCGATCGCCTACCATAATCGGCACCAGGACAATGAGGTAGCCTACGATTATTATCCGAGCCTGCCTGCGTTGGCGGAGGCCGTCGATACGCTCATCGTTGCGGTACCGGGCGGGTTGGGAACGGAAAAAGCTGTGAATGCGCAGGTGCTTGGCGCGCTTGGGGCAAATGGCGTGCTCATCAATATCGGGCGGGGAACCGTTGTCGATGAGGAGGCTTTGATCGAAGCGCTGGGAAATGGCACGATCGCCGCCGCGGGTCTCGATGTTTTTGCCGATGAGCCGCATGTGCCGCAAGCGCTGATCGATCTGCCGAACGCCACGCTCCTGCCCCATGTCGCCTCCGCCTCCCAGGCGACGCGGCGGGCGATGGCTGATCTCGTGGTCGATAATCTCATTGCCTGGTTTGAGGATGGGGTTGCGCTGACGCCGGTGCCGCAGACAGCGGGCGTGAAGAGGCGTGGTTAGGTAGCGATTTTCAACTGTTGCGTTCGGCAAAACCTCTTTCGCAACGGCCAAACCATTGAGCGCTGCGGGGAAGCCTGCATACACGGCCATCTGTATGAGCAGTTCCACGATTTCTGCCATTTAGATGTTTAGTCCCGGTATTTGCTGGAGCGGGTTTCTTTTGAATTTCTCTGGTTCTGTTTTCCAGATTTTGCAGATGAACTCGTAAGGCGTGAGGCCT
>NZ_QJTF01000007.1 GCF_003217235.1 Paramesorhizobium leguminum
AAATGAAACTCAAAGGGCTGAGCCCTGTACAATACAGGACCCAGCCCTTAAATCGTCCCAGCCTTTAAACTGTCCAACTTTACGGGGTCAGTTCATTCGCGCCGGGGTTTTCTTTATCCGCCATTTCTGGGACGGTTTACCTTGACGAAGGCCCAGACCACCGAGCCAATGACGCCTGTACCGAGTATCGTGGCTAGCCATTCGGCTCCCGCCGCTGCCGCATAGGCGCAGACGCTGAGGGCGGCGAGGACAAATAGAAAAGCGAATATCTTGCCGAGAATAGCCTCAAGCGCAACGAAGCCGAGTTCTCGACGCTCCATTGACCGGCGATGCTCAGTTTCCTTTTCCCAGGCCGTTATGATGCGTTCAGCACCATTAGGGACGACCTGATTGAACTCTTCAAGAATTTGTGGCGGGGGCAGAGGCCCGGACCACATGGCGCTCAATTCAAGTTCGTGAGATTTGTACGCCTCTTCAATATGTTGGGGCGTCGAAGTGCCTTTAGCGGGAGTTTTTTTCACCTTTGCGCTCTTTTACGATGACCGAACGCATATCGGCGCCAATCCGCGCGAAATCCCCCCGTAAGGAATTTGTCGGGCTGACGCTTCTCGAATGCGTCGAAACGTTGCTTGGTCCGGTCAAAGCGAGGAGCGCAGCAAAGCCGGTTACAATACTGCCTGTGAGACCGACGCGCTGCCGCGTGGGGCTCTTTGCAAGGATTGTCCGGCTTTTATGTGCGACTTTTGACATATCATTAATATGCACTACCCACGACAAAAATCAAATGAACGTTCTGTCACAGGGCGCGGCTAATCTTGATCTCTCCGATATGGCAATTTTATCCTACAAAAAATCAATGCTCCTGGCAAAACACGGCCGTCGGAGCGCCGAAATCGCTGTAGTTGCTCTGCATCGTATAGAGCCAGCCTTGGCATTCCTGCATCGAGGTGAAGCAACGGAACGCGTTGACGGGCACCCTTGCGTCATCATCGGTAAGGAACGGCGATTCCTTTACACCGTTGAAGATGCCGACGATCACGCCGCTCCCCGCCGGCGGTGTGTCGCAGCGCTGGCCGGCATCTTCGCTGACATTTTTCAAAACAGCTGCTTCGGCGGCGAATGGAGCAAGCGGCAAAACTGCGGCTGACCCCATGAGCAATGCAAGTACGAGACGTTTCATGTTCAAATCCTTCGGATGTGAATTTCCAAGGATATAGGAACGGCCCTAGGCTTCTGCCATATCCGCTGCTTTTGCCGTTGTTTTCCCCGTCACTTTCAACGCGAAAGCATAATTATGGGCGATTTCCTCCAGCCTTGAGAAGCGACCGGATGCGCCGGCGTGGCCCGCGTCCATATTGATGCGGAACAGGACCGGGTTGCTATCGGTCTTCAACGCCCGAAGCTTCGCCACCCATTTCGCCGGTTCCCAATAGGTTACGCGCGGGTCCGTCAAGCCGGTGATCGCCAGGATCGGCGGGTAGGCTTGCGCGCGGACGTTGGAATAGGGGCAATAGGACGCGATGGTGCCGTAATCCGCTTCCGACGTGACAGGGTTTCCCCATTCCGGCCATTCGAGCGGCGTGAGCGGCAGCGTTTCGTCGAGGATCGTGTTGAGCACGTCGACAAACGGCACTTCGGCGATGATCCCGCCGAAAGCCTGTGGCGCCATATTGGCAACCGCGCCCATCAGCAGGCCGCCCGCCGAGCCGCCCTGCGCGACGATCCGGTCATGGCTGGTAAATTTCTCCGCCACCAGATGCTCCGCTGCGGCGATGAAATCGGTGAATGTGTTGGTCTTCTTGTCCCGCTTGCCGTTCTCGTACCAGGCGAACCCCTTGTCCTTGCCGCCCCGGATATGGGCGATGGCATAGACGAAACCGCGATCGGCCAGTGACAGGCAATTGGTGTTGAAGCTCGCCGGAATGGTGATGCCATAGGAGCCGTAGCCATAAAGCAGGCAAGGCGCCGATCCGTCGAGCGGCGTATCGCGGTGGTAGAGGATCGAGACGGGGACAAGCTCGCCATCCGGCGCAGGCGCCAGTAGCCGCCGCGTCACATAATCCGCCGGATTGTGCCCGGAAGGCACTTCCTGCGTCTTGAGCAGTGTGCGCTCGCGGGTGCGCATATTGTAGTCGAATTCCTGCGCCGGCGTCGTCATCGAAGAATAGGAAAAACGGATAATGTCCGTATCGTATTCCGCGCTTCCCTGCAGCCCCAGCGAATAGGCCTCTTCCGCAAATGCGATGGCGTGTTCTTCACCGGTCTTGCGATCACGGATGACGATGCGCGGCAGGCCTTGATGACGCTCCAGCCAGACGAGGAAGTCTCGATAGGCGGCATGATTCAAGATGATCGTTCCCGGCTTTTCCGGCACGACCTCCGTCCAGTTTTCCCGTTCGGGCGCATGGACGGGCGTGCTCATGATTTTGAAGTCCTTCGCGCCGCCCAGGTTCGTCAGGATGAAGAAGACGTCCCCGCCTTCGGCAAGCCTGTATTCAACGCCGGTTTCGCGTTTTGCGACGAGGCGTGGCTTGGCAAGGGGGGTGTCGGCCGGAATGATCCAATCTTCCGAGGTTTCGTGGTCGCCGATGGCGATGAAAATGAAATCGTCGAGCATGCTGCCGCCCACGCCCATGAAGAAACCCGGATCAAGTTCCTCATGAACAAGCCTGTCCTCCTGTTGGGCGGTGCCGATTTTGTGATAAAAGAGCTTCGATGGACGATGGTTTTCATCGACCCGCGTATAGAAGAAGCCTTCGCTCGCCGCATCCCAGACGCCGCCGCCATTGGTATCGGTGACGAGGTCGTCAAAATCCTTGAGAGTCTCGATATCGCGCACCTTGAGCGAATAGAACTCCGAGCCCTTGTCGTCAAAACCCCAGATGAGACGCTTGTGATCCGGTGAGTGGTCGGCGGACGCCAGGCGGAAATAGGTCTTGCCCTCAGCTTCCAGATCGCCATCCAGCAGCATGCTCTCCTCGCCGCCATCGCGCGGCGTGCGGAAGAAGCGCGGTTGCTGCCCGCCCGTCTTGAAGGAGCTGCCGTAGGCGTAAGGGCCGTCCTTGTAGGGGACCGACGAATCGTCTTCCTTGATGCGCCCCTTCATCTCCGCGAAGAGCGTCTCGCGCAATGCCTGCGTGTCGTCCATCAGGGCGGAGTGAAAGGCGTTCTCCGCCTCCAGATGCGCGCGGATCGCGGGATCGAGAACGGAAGCGTCCTTGAACACCTCCTGCCAGTTCTCCGCCCGCAGCCACGCGTAATCATCGGTGCGGGTGATGCCGTGCCGGGTATCGCTGACCGGGTTCTTGGAAGTGGTGGGGGCGGGGAGGGCGGGGAAGAGGGGTTTGGTCATGGGGAACCTCGGGTGGGGAAGCTATCTATAATGAAACGACGAAACGTAGCGCGGGGCCGGTTCGCGTTCTCCCTCCCCGCAAGGGGGAAGGTTGGCGCGAGCTTTAAAATTCAATCCTCCTCAAAAACCAACGCATTCCCATTCATACAATAGCGCAGGCCCGTGGGCGGCGGCCCGTCGGGGAAGACGTGGCCCAGATGCGCGTCGCAATCGGCACAGCGGATTTCCGTGCGCACCATGCCGTAGGAAACATCCTCGACGGCCATCACCGCATCCGGCTCGATCGGCTGGAAGAAGCTTGGCCATCCCGTCCCGGATTCATATTTGGCTTGCGAGGAATAAAGCGACCGTCCGCAGCAGACGCACTTGTATATCCCCTTCAGCTTGCTGTCGAAATTGGGACTGGAGAACGCGCGCTCGGTGCCGTGCTGCCGCGTGATTTGATATTGAACCGGGGTCAGCTGCTCGCGCCATTCCGCATCGGTCTTCACTACCTTCAACGGTCTTTGTCCAGTCGCGCTCATGGCTGTTCCTCTGAAATTTTGGAGTGCCCCATACTTATGTTCGAGCGGCGGTTTCGACAACCGCATGCGGCGCAGCTGTTTCTTATTGTCGCATCGCCTATCTCAATTGTCGCATCGCAATTTTTGGAGTACGATCGGCTCGGAATTATTTTCATGCCGCCGGAAATTTGACGTAATGCTCCGCTTTTTAATGAACGCTACATCGAAAGCAGGAGGCCGCGTCTACCCATTTCACGGATTGACTTGAAAATATATTCAATATAATTTAGTCAAAATATTGTCACAACTTCTTATGGTTGTTTCATTGGTATAGCATGTATGTGTGGTTGTTTTGTGATCGCTGATATGTAATGTTACTTTATTAAATATTGGAAAGAAAAGCCACGTCGTAGTACAAATTAATTGACAGATCGGTTTTCCTTGGCGATATGGTCGCCTCGCGCGGGATGGGCTAGGCACAGCCAAAAGAATTGATCTGCTGCCAGCATCTGAAGAGTGGATGCCCTCGGGGGAATATCTTAGGATATTTCCGCGGGTGTATAATGAGGGAAGTTTGATGGAACATCTTGAGATTAATGATTCTACTGATGACGTACTGCTCGGTTTGACCGCAGAGGTTGTGGCTGCCTATGTAAGCAACAACTCCGTTCGAGCAGGGGAATTGCCTGTGCTGATCGCGGAAGTACATGCCGCGTTCGGTCGCGTCGGTACCCGTGAAGAAGCGATGGCGGTTATCGAAAAGCCAAAACCGGCCGTCAATCCCAAGCGGTCGATTTTCGATGATTATATCATTTGCCTTGAAGACGGTAAGAAGTTCAAGTCGTTGAAGCGCCATCTGATGACGCACTATGGCATGACGCCTGAACAGTACCGTGAGAAATGGGATCTGGACCCGACCTATCCGATGGTCGCGCCCAACTATGCCGCTGCCCGCTCGCAATTGGCCAAGAACATGGGCCTTGGACGCAAGCGTAAGAATGCCTGAGCATGATCCCGAAAAGTTGTAGACTTTTCGGACAAGATCATGCGGCCAGGACAAGCGGCATGATCCCGAAAAGTTGCAGACTTTTCGGACAAGATCATGCGGCCAGGACAAGCGGCATGATCCCGAAAAGTTGTAGACTTTTCGTGATTGGCATGTAGCTCAAGCCAGTCGACAATGGATCAGCCGGGTCCCCTCCCGGCCTCTCCCCCCAAGTTTAAAAACGGCGCCTCGACGCCGTTTTTATTTTGCCCTAATATTCCAATAGAGATTTGGAGAAAGACGCATGGCCTACCGTAGCCCGCCTGTCCCATCCTCGCAGATCACACCCAGGAGCATTTATCTTCGCCGCCGGGAGTTTCTGGCTGGCGCGGTCGCTGCCGGGCTGATCAGCGTGTCGGGAGCGCGGGCGGAAGCGCTTAAAGCGAAGCCAGGCCCTTATGCTACCGATGAAAAGCTGACGCCGCTCAAGGACGTGACCACCTACAACAATTTTTATGAGTTCGGCACTGACAAGGCCGATCCGGCGGCCAAATCCGATAACTTCAAGCCGAAGCCATGGCGGGTGAAGGTGGATGGCCTCGTTGCCAAGCCAGCCGAGTTCGATATCGAAGATCTGATCGCGACGATGCCGCTGGAAGAGCGGATTTACCGGATGCGCTGCGTCGAGGCGTGGTCGATGGTCATCCCATGGACCGGCTTCCAGCTTTCCGCGCTCTTGAACAAGGTCGAGCCGCTTTCATCGGCGAAATATGTGGCGTTCGAAACCGTAGTGCGACCGGAAGAAATGCCGGGGCAACAGGGCCTGTTTCAGGCGCTCGAATGGCCTTATGTCGAAGGGCTGCGCCTCGATGAGGCGATGCATCCGCTGACAATTTTGGCCGTGGGGCTCTATGGCGAAACGCTGCCCAACCAGAACGGCGCTCCCATCCGGCTGGTGGTGCCGTGGAAATACGGCTTCAAGGGCATCAAATCGATCGTGCGCATCAGCCTTGTCGATAAGCAGCCGCCCACATCCTGGAACCTGCAGAACGCGCAGGAATATGGCTTCTATGCCAACGTCAATCCGCAGGTCGATCATCCGCGCTGGAGCCAGGCGACGGAGCGGCGCATCGGCGAGGACGGCTTTTTCGGGTCCGGGCGGCGCGAGACCTTGCCGTTCAATGGCTATGGCGAAGAGGTCGCCTCGCTCTATGCCGGCATGGATTTGAAGGCCAATTATTGAGATGCGGGCTATTGAGATTGGCACCGATATAGCCCGGCGCGCTAAAAATCATGGCAAGGCGTTCGTTTGGGCGCTCTATGGCGTAGGGCTTCTGCCGGCGCTATGGGCCTTCTATCTCGGCAGCACCGGCGGGCTGGGTGCTGATCCTGTCAAGGAATTCGAGCACCGTCTCGGGCTGTGGGCACTGCGTTTCATCATCCTGACTCTCATGGTCTCGCCGCTGCGGGACATTTTCTCCATCAATCTGCTGCGCTATCGCCGGGCGCTCGGGCTGCTTGCGTTCTATTATGTGCTCATGCATTTCAGCGTCTACATGATCCTCGATCAGGCGCTTGACCTGAACGCAGTGATCGCTGACATCGCCAAGCGGCCGTTCATCACCATCGGCATGGCCAGCCTCGCGCTTCTGGTGCCGCTCGCCGTCACGTCCAATGCCTGGTCGATCAGGCGCTTGGGTGCCAACTGGGTGAAGCTGCATCGCCTCATCTATGTGGCGGCGGCAGGCGGCGCCCTCCATTTCATGCTCTCGCTGAAAACCTGGCGGCCAGAGCCGATAATCTACGCGGCCATCATTGCGATACTCCTGGCATGGAGGATATTGCGCCCGTACTTCCTGAAATGGCGCAAATCGATGCGAATGAGCGCCGCGCGCTAGATTTCAGCGTCTAAGCGGGCGACATGGTCGCCCTTATCCTGTCGAACGCCTGTTTCAGCGCGATATGGCGGTTGAGATCGTAGCTCCAGTGGCCCCCCGTTCCCTTGAGCCGCTCGCGTTCGATCAGGCGCTCCAGCCGGCGGATCGCCGCCGCTTTCTCGTCTTTCCGCGCAGCAAGAACGCTCTCCAGATCAATGCCGCATAAGATTTGCAGTGCTGCGCGCTGCATGGCATCCTCGCGCTGTCTTTCCTTCGACGTCCGGAACGCTTGGGCTTCCACTGCGAGATGATGGGAGGTCATGGGTGGGGTCCGCTTGCTGGTGTGGGATAACCAGTTTCATGCCGTTGCGGTATGCGGAGGATAAATTCCTACCTCTCCATGTTAAACGGAAGAAAGAATCCTTGTCTGGCAGAAGCTTAATTAGAATTTGCGTGAGAATAACAAAAAACTTATCCACGCAATGCCAGTACCCGATATAAGAAGATATTCCTAGTTTCCAGCAGGGGGAAAAGAGAATGTCTTTGGGGTTTTCCGGTGTGATTCATACGCGGTCCGAGGCGGTAGATGTGCTCGTGACATTGGCGATCAGGCACGGGCGCTTGCTGGCCATCGACAAATCTTGGGGGGAGGGTCGTCGCAGGCGCGTTCCACGCGGCCAGATGGTGGAAGTTTGCGATGCCTTTATCGACATTCTGGCTGCATTTTTCGGAGTTCCCGGCCATGAGCTGCGTTCCGGCGAGCGCTGCCGGCGTGAAGTGGCGCGGGTGCGGCAGATCGGCATGTATGTCGCACACACAATTTTGAGCATGACGATGACGGAGGTGGCGCGGGGGTTCGGTCGCGACCGTTCCACTGTCATGCACGCCTGTCATCTGATCGAGGACGCGCGCGAGAATAAGGAATTTGACGTAATCCTCGCAGCATTCGAGCGCCTGTCGGCGGCCACCTTCCTCAATGAGGGGAGGGCCGCATGAAGCAGGATATATGCACCGTCATGGTTGAAATCGACGGGGAAATGCAGGCCGTCAGCATCAATCTTGCCGAATCGCCGTTGAGTCAGCTTTACCGGCGCAAGGGCGCGGATGGGAAACCGTTTCTGACCGCCGAAGAATTCGTGGCGGGGGAACGGCTGCGCGCCGATTTCACCCGGGGAAACCTGATGCCGCGCACGAGCGCCAATTGGGAAACGGGCGTGGGCGGGCGCAACCGGACCGGCGCGAACGGCACCGCGGAACTGACCGACGCTGCGCTTGCCTCGCGCTTCCGTGTCCAGAAGGCAATAGACGCGGTGGGGCCGGAATTGTCAGGTGTGCTTGTCGATGTTTGCTGTTTTTTGAAAGGGCTGGAAACCGTGGAGCGCGAAAGGCTCTGGCCGGTACGCTCGGCGAAGCTGCTGCTCAAGGCGGCGCTGGGCGCGCTTGACCGGCATTATCATCAAAGGAGCGGCCCGTCGAAACCAGGGAGCCAAACCATCGTGCAATGGGGCACGGAGGATTACAGGCCGCAGATTGGATAGCGCGAAGTAAGGCAGGTCTTCGGTCGGGCAGAGGCGGCTGGAACCAGAGTTCCTGCCTGCCTATCGCACGCCTTCCCTGGCCATGGCACCTTGCGCCTCCGTCCGGATGCGCGCAATCATCGCGCGCAAGCCGTTCGAGCGTTGCGGGGTCAGGTGCTCATCAAGCCCGAGGGTCTTGAGGATGCCTTGCGCGTCGATGGCAAGTATCTCCGAGGCCCTGCGGCCGGAATAAAGCGCAAGCACGATGGCCACGAGACCGCGCACGATATGCGCATCGGAATCGCCAAGGAAAGCAATCGCCGGATCCGCGCCTTGGCCGATCTGGGTCTTGAGCCAGACCTGGCTGACGCAACCCTGCACTTTGTGGGCCGCATCGCGAGCATCCTCGGGATAAGGTTTCAGATCACGGCCAAGATCGATCACGTAGCGGTAGCGGTCTTCCCACTCGTCAAGCATGTCGAAATCGGCAATGATATCGTCAATCGTCTGGGTCATGCGGCTCATATAAGCATTTTGCAGCCAAGTGGGAACACTTGGCGTCGCATTAAATGCGGCTGGAAATAAGCATTTGGCAGCCAGGTGGAACACTTGGCGTCCGGTTTTTCCGCAAACTGCTTTAGCGTTTCACGGTTCCGGTATGGGCGGGATCAGCCGTTTCCGTCAAAACGCTTTCCATACCTTGAGAAACCGCCGCCTTGCCCGTCTCGCAAAGGAAGGCATTGCGCGCGCAAAACGAGCTGAGATCCTCAAGTTTCTCCTTCGCCGTGGCAAACTTCTCTGTCGCGGTTGAAAGCGTCTTGGCTGCCTTTTCCACCGTCTTGGCCGGTTCGATGGCCAAGTCGTCTGAAAACAAGTCGTCTGAAAACGTCACGCCAGCCCATGTCGCCATGTCACGCTGCAATTCGGCAAGCGGCGTTTGCGGCAGAACCACGAAAGCCAGCGTCATCCAGAATGCCATTTTTAGAAGAAAGCGCATATGCCTGCCTTTATTTCCTTACCCGCTACAATGCCAGACGGAGGAAAAGATCGAATTGAAAATACCGGGCAAATTCGATTCAAATTTGAACGAAATCAAAAAACTTGTGCAGTTTCTCAACTGAGACTAAATTTGCTCTCAGATGAAACGGGGGTGACCATGTTCCATTTTACCGATATCGCTGATGTTCTCGGACTACCGGCGAGCGAAAAGGCGAAGGGGTCGCTCTTCGGCCTCATCGACCGTATCGAAGAGGGCTTGCCGGTCGGCGCTGTTCAACATATCGCAGATCTTCTGGCGCCCAATGATGCCAAGTTCAAATATAGGCTCATCCCGAAGGCGACCTATGAACGGCGCAAGAAAGCCCGCCGGTTGTCGCCGGAAGAAGGGGCAAGACTGGTACGCGTGGCGCGGGTATGGGGCGTGGCGATGGACATATGGAAGAGTGAGGAGCCTGTGCGCCGCTTTCTGTTCCGTCATCATATGATGCTCGAAGATAAACGTCCGATCGATGTAACTATTCAGAGCGAACTTGGCGCCGAACTGGTTTGCGATATATTGGGTGGATTGAAATATGGTACCGCTCCGTGAGGGCGCAAATTCTTGACCGGACGCTATCCTGCTTCAGAATCGGCGACCCGGACGGAATTTATCCCATCTTCGATGCGACCGGATCGACACTGGCGCCGGGACGATGGAACACGTCCGAAAGCCCGCTGATCTATAGCAGCGAGTATTATTCCACCGCCTTGCTGGAAAAACTGGCGCGGGCCGCTGAGGAAATGCCGCCAAACCAGCATTATGTCCGAATCACTCTTCCGCGCGGCCTGAGCTACGAGGTCTTTTCACCACCGTCTCTCCCCGGTTGGGACGCGATGCCGGTGACGGTCAGCAAGGCATTTGGCGAGCGCTGGTGTTTGGAAAAACGCAGCGCGGTGCTTCTGGTCCCGAGCATCATTGCAAGGCTCGACCGCAATGTGCTGATCAATCCCGCGCATCCGGAATTCGCGACTATCGAGGCAAGCCTGCACGAACCGGTCTTTTGGGATAGGCGGCTGTTCGGCGCATAAGAATACACCCTTTCGCAGCTGCGTCCCCTCGGAGCACGAGGCGGCCTCGCTGCCGCTATCTCGCCGCATTCCGCCGCGTCTGGGCAACCCTCTGTTTACCATACGCTAAAAAGCGATGCCGCCGTCGGCCAAAACCAGGCTCGCCTGCCGATGGCCGGGCGTACTTTATCGTTTCCTTAAAGCCTCCGCGCCAATCTGCACTGACGAGCCGGAGCCATTCTCATATGTCCATTTGCGATTGCTGAGGAGGGCTGTGGCAAGCACAGACACGCATTGTAGTGAGTACGGCAGAGTGCACGCCATCCTTCTGAAAACGTTAGAATCGGCAGCCGCCCGCATGGGGGGCGGTGCACGCATGTTCGACAGCTATTGCCGGCGCTGGGCGCCTATCGGACAATCCGCCGATAACGCCGCGACGCAGCGCATGATCGCCGCGTTCTGGGCCATGCCGCTTGCGCTCCTCGCGGCTTTCCTTGCGGGCGGCGCGGTTTCCGGAAGCATCGAGGCTGGGCTCGCCATTGCCAGCTTCGCCGGAATGGCCATGATTCTCTGCGCGCTCGTCTCGCTTAGCCCGCGTTCGTCGCTGGTGGGCGTTGCCGGGCTTGCCGTTTACGCCGGAGGCTTGAGCGTTGCCGGTTTCGGTCAGGCTCCCGCCAATCCGGCGCTCTGGGTCATGGCTGCCGCTATTCCTTTCGAAAGCTGGTTCGTCAGTCGGACCCGCCGCAGCATGTGGCTTGGCCTTGCCGCAAGCGCGCTGGTTTTCGCGGCGCTCATCGCCAAGACCTCCACGGTGGCGATAACCCCCACGGCAATTTCCGCGCTCCTGACCTTCATCTATGTCGCTACGCTCCTGGCGCGCGCGATGCGCATTTTCAGCGCGCGCGCGGAAACAGTTGCGCCCGAGACGAATGATGATGTCGAGGCTGTCGTCGATGGCGTCGTGATACGTCTCTCGCCGGATGGCGTCGTTCGCTCGCTTTCGATCAAGGCGCCGGAATTCTTCGGCGTGCCGAGGCAGGTTCTGATCAATACGCCGCTTCTCGACCGTGTCCATGTCTCGGACCGGGTGACTTATCTCAGCCTGCTGGCCGATCTCCGCATGGCCGAGCCAGCTCGAGCCATCAGCCCAGCCTGCGCCATCAGCATTGAGATACGCCTGCGCCGCGTCGATACTGATCCGGAAACCGGCGTCCGTTCGGTCGCCTTCCGGCCCTTCCGTATCGAAGCTGTGGCGGCGAGGCAGGTGGGCGAACTTTCGGGTTTCACCATGGTCGCGCGCGATATTTCGCAGGCCGAGGCGACGCGCGAGGCGCTGCGTCAGGCCCGCGAAGAGGCGGAAAATCTTGAGCTTTCCCGTAACCGGTTCCTTGCCTCGACGAGCCATGAACTGCGCACGCCGCTGAATTCGATCATCGGCTTTTCCGATGCGCTCCTGCATGAAATGCCGTGCAAGTTCCAGAACGAGAAGCAGCGTGAATATGTCGGCCTTATTCATCAGGCGGGTTCGCACCTGCTCGACGTGGTCAACGCCATTCTTGAAATGTCGAAGCTTGAAGCCGGCACCTATCGCATTTTCCCCGAAGCGTTCCAGTTCAGCGAGGCGGTCGATCTGTGCTGCGGCGTGATGGGGCGCCAGGCGGCGCAAAAGGGCGTGATTCTGTCCGAAAGGCTGAATGGCGGCATCGGCGATCTGGTTGCCGACCGGCGCGCGGTGCAGCAGATATTGTTCAACCTCGTCTCCAATGCGGTGAAGTTCACCGAGAAGGGCGGCTGCGTCACCATCGATGCGGCGGTGCAGGACATGCGCAACGGGCGGATGCTGGTCTTCTCGGTGGCCGATACCGGCATAGGCATGGCCGCCGATGACCTCGCCCGCCTGTGCCAGCCCTACACGCAGCTCGATAACGCCTATACCCGCGCCCATGAGGGAACCGGCCTTGGCCTGTCGCTGGTCAAGGGGCTGGTGGAACTGCACGAAGGCGCGATGGAAATCGCCAGCAAAAAGGGGGAGGGCACCATCGTCACGGTCCGCCTGCCTCTCGATGGGCCGCTGGCGCATCGTCTGCAAAACCAGAACGAACAAGCCGGGACGGTGATCGATATCCACCGCATCCAGGCGGAAAGGCGCCATGACAGCGAAGAAACCGGTCAGCAAGGGGACGCCTATGCGCAAAACCGCAAAACGGCGTAGTCTCGGCCGCCGCATTCTCGATGCGTTGTTCGCAACCGTGTCCGCGATGGCGATCGTGGCTGGCGATTTCATCGCGCGCAATCCGGTGGCGACCGGCGGCGCGATCGCCTTTCTCGTGACGCTCGGCTTCGTTTCCGCCAATGCGCTCTGGTATCAGCCCGAGGCGCATCAGGGCGTGTTCTTCAAGACGCGGCCGGACTTGATTTATAAACCCGCGCCGCGCGCGCCGAAGCTTGTCGGCGAAGCATCGATGCCGGCCGCCGCACCGGAAAAGCAGGCAGCCGCTCCAGAGCCTGCCTCTCAACCCGTGCCCCGGGAAGAAGAAATGCCGGCGCCCGCGCTTGAGGTAGCTCCGGGCGGGGATCCTGAGGTCGCCAAGCTGCAGCAAAAGCTTGCCGCGCTTGGCTTCTATGAGGGACCGGTCGATGGCGTTCCGGGCCCGCAGACCCGCAAGGCGCTGGAAACCTGGCGCGAGGTGCAGGCGAGAGCCGGCATTCGCGCCGGCGAACCGGCTGAACCGGGAACGATCGCCGTTCCCCAGACGCGGCCCACCGGAACCGGGGCAAAGCGGACAGAGCAGCAAATCGACCGCGCGACCACCGCCGGCGTCGCCCCGCGCTCAGTGGCGATTGAAAAGCCTCAGGCGCAACCGCAACCCGAAGTTCCGGTTTCATCGCAAGAAATCATCCGCGTCCAGGCCGGGCTGAAGGCGTTCGGCAACGATCTGGTGACCGTCGATGGCGTACCGGGCAAGACCACGCAGGACGCGATCCGCGAATTCCAGAAACTCTTCCGCCTGAACGTGACCGGGCAGGTCGATGCGGAGCTGATCGGCAAGATGAAAGAGATTGGGTTGTTAAGCTGAGGCGATAGTTCCAAGCAATACCCCCCTCTGTCCTGCCGGACATCTCCCCCTCAAGGGGGGAGATTGGCCTGCATCGATGACGGCACATATTCTGGGAATGTTGATGATTGGCGGAAGCGGTAATGACAGCGTAATCTCCCCCCTTGAGGGGGAGATGTCCGGCAGGACAGAGGGGGGTATGCCTCGCGATTCCATTAAACCAGGAACCGTTCTAGCGGACATAAATTTAGGTATCATCCTATGCGCCTGACCTCCGACTTCTGGGTTTCCGCCCTCATACGCCGGGTCAACGGCGAGGGCGGCTTCGCTCATCTCGCTCGGCGCGGTGCGACCGAGGCGGGCGCGATCTTCATCAAAGTTCGCACGGCGGCAGGCAGCTATAATCTCTACGGTCCCGCGCCGCAGATGGCCTATGACGAGGCCAAGCCGGACGAGCGGGCCTTCGTGGCTATCGCGCGAGACCTCTCCGAATGGGAGGCCGACGAGAAACTGCGTGGCGAAGCGCGCTTCGATTCCGATCTCTGGCTGGTCGAAATCGAGGGTTACGCTGGCGCGGATACGCTATTTGTGGTTGTGGAACTGTAAAGGGCTCACCGCGCCGCCTTCAACGGCGCAATGTCGTCGCTATTGGCGGCATCCAATACGAGGTCTTCCTCCTCGATTGCCATTTCGCGCAATTTCTGCCGCAGCATGGCGGTGATGTCATCCGCTTGTCCGCGCCGCACGAGGCCAAGCGCCGTCTCGCGGTCGATGGAGCGATAGAAATACACGAAGTCCCTGAGCGAATTCCTGTCGCTATCGATGCGGCCAAGCACGGCAGTCATGATCAGATAGCTCGCCTCCGCCGAAAGGCCGAGCGCCTTGAGCGCGAGGGGCAGCCGGGAGCTTGGCCATTGCCCGATGATCGCCTGCGCCTGTTCGAAGGTGACGCCAAGCATGTCGGCCAGCAGGTTGCGGAAGAACATCTGGTCTCTGAGCAGAGCGGTGTCTATCATTTGACCGGCAACGGGTGAGGCGTCAGCTCCCTCTGCCCTGCCTGCCATCGCCCCCTCGAGGGCGGAGATTGGCTGACGGGCGTTCACCATAGCGTGATCTGTCCCCTTGAGCGGGAGATGGCCGGCAGGCCGAAGGGGGGTATCTGTCGTTTCCCCCATTTGCTTCCTGACGGCCAGCGACCGGTCAATCGCCGGGTCGGCGAAGCTTTCAAGCACGCCCTGCACAATGCCGTCCACTTCCGGTCGCCGGGCGATTGCGCGCGCATGTCCCAGTCCCCTGCTGGCGATGATATCAACCAGATCGTCCGAGGTCAGAAGGCTTGAGCGCAGCAGTAGCGGGGCCGCGATTTCCACCGCCTCGTCGCACAACGCCAGAATGAGATTGCGTGGCGCGCTATCCAGTTGCGACAGCACCGCCGCCACATGGCGCTTGCCCCGCGCCGTCGCGCTTTCAAGAAGCGGCATCGCCAGATCTTCGAGTTGCTGGATATCGTTGCGGGCCGGACGCGTGATGGCCGTAAATGCGGTGACAGCCGCTGAAAGCAGGTCGTCGGCCTTGCCGCTATTCACCTTGCCGGTTCCAGACATGGCTTCCAGGGCGCGGAACTGTTCGTTTGTCACGCGGGTACTCCGGTAATCGCAAGCAACTCAATAAATATCGGAATGCGGGGTACGCTCCGTTGGCCGTGAGTCTAGCGCGGAAGACTTAGCAAGCTGTTAACCATGGGAGGGTGAATGGTGAATAGTGAATGGTAAATAGTGGGTAGCAAGGATATTTTATAGCTTAAGTTGCTGATATTATTGAATATATCACCATTCACCATTCACCATTCACCATTCACCAACATCACATCGGCAGTGAAGCGCACTCCGCATCACTCAAAAAACGTCGCACCGACGGCCCCCAACTCAGGTCCGGCGTGAAGGCGCGGATCAGCACGAAGCCTTTGCCCATATTTTCCTCGACGAGGATCGATTGCGCGGCTTCCTCCGGCAGATCTTTCTTCAGATGCACCATCTGCACAGGATTTGCGACCACAAGATCAAGCGCCTCGGCGGTCGAGGCGCGGTCATTGACGCTGTAGAGCGTCTCGCCCTTGCGGTCGTGAATCGACACCGACCAGAAGGGGACATTGCCCGTGGCCGTCACATGGACGGGACCGTCAGCCAGATCGACACGGCAGGCCGCCAGCTGAAATAGCGGATCCCGGAACCCGCCGCGTCCATCCTTGTCCGGTTCGAGAACATGGAAGCGGTAGGCATCGCCCCCGGCCACGACCTGCGCCCATATGTTGCGTTCCGAATAGACGGGGACAAGCAGCAGCACGATGATGTGTACGATGGCGGCGCCGAGCAGACCCAAAGCCAAGGCATATGTCATCCGCCTAATCATGACAGCCTTCCTCCGCCACGAGACTTGCCTTGGGCAAGGTGAGATCGGAAAGCCCGGTGGAGTTGCCGACCGGCGTATCGTAGAAAGTCATCACCAGAACGAAGGGGCCGGAGCCCGAAATCGGAAGCCAGTTGCCGGCTTGCGCCTTGGGCGAAACCGTTATGATGAAGCTGCCGTCCTGATGGCGAAGCAGTTGGCGGGAATGGATCGCCGGGGGCATGTCAGGGGGCGATGGGAGTGGCGCCAGCGACCGGTCGGCGGCATACAGTGTCCAGAAGCGGGCAGGCGGGGTCGGACCCGTGATGCGATAGGTACAATCGCGGTCAAAAAGACGGCCTGCCGTGTCGCGGCTCGCCTGAAAAGTCACGCCTTCCGCCACGCCAAGCGCGAGCGTCCCGCTGCGGGCATCGCGCGCCTTGGTGTAAGGATCGGCTTGTGGTGTGCCCGCCGCCGGATAGGCGGTCCACTGCCCGGCGTGCAGCGCGCCGAAACCCGGCGCATGGTCCAGCGCATAATAAACGCTCACCATCCCGCCGCCGATGGCGACGATGAGGGCGATGAGCGTGGGGAGGATGGTTCGGAGCATGATGGTTTTATTGAGCGAAAACAGCTGGGTGGTGCGCTTCAACACCCCCCTCTGGCTTGCCAGCCATCTCCCCCTCAAGGGGGGAGATTACGCCTTCATAAACATTCGCTACCAAACGCAATTGTTGACGAGTGGATACCGCGGGCCGTGTCAGCCAATCTCCCCCCTTGAGGGGGAGATGCCCGGCAGGGCAGAGGGGGGTTAACGCGCGCTTCCATCCAAACATCATAATCATCGCTCCAGCGCCGACAATCGCGTTCGCCCCGCCGGCGCGGTCAGCAGCGGTGCGCTTCGGAAACGCTGGTTCAGCTCCTGCAGCGCCTTTGTCGTCGCGCTGGAGAGAATGCGCGGCGGCCCTATGAGGCTTTGGCTCTCCGGCACCGCTTCGTCCTTGGCATCTTTTGCCTTGGCGATCTGCGCCGGGGCCGGGAATGGGTCCTTGATGCCGGGAATTGGTTTCAGGTCGATGTTCTGGTGGGCATAGTTCATCATCCGCTGCCATGTCATGGCAGGCAATATGCCGCCGGTCATATCCCTGGTCGGGCCGAAATTGTCGTTGCCGTACCAGACCGCCGCCGTGTAATTGCCGGTGAAGCCGACGAACCATGCGTCGCGATAGCTCTGCGTCGTGCCGGTCTTGCCCGCCACCCGCGTCATCGGCAGTGCGGCGCGCCGTCCCGTGCCCCATTCGGGCACCTGCACCAGCATGGAGTTCATTTCGGACGCCGCCTTTTCCGAGAGTACGCGCTTGGGTTCCGGGCCGTCCCGCTCCCAGCTCCACAGCACATCGCCGCGATGATTGAGAACTTGCGTGAAGGCATGGCGCGTTCCTGCCAGACCGCCGCCGGCGAAGACGTTATAGCCCGTCGCCTGGTCCATGACAGTCATGCCCGAGGTGCCGAGCACCATGGTCTTGTGCGATGAGATCGGCGATTCGATGCCCATCGCCTTGGTCAGCGCGACAATGGGCGCCGTCGTCAGATAATCCTTGGCGAGCCGCACAGGCACGGTGTTCAGCGATTTCACCAGCGCCGTCGTCAGATCGACCCGGCCAGCGAAGCTGCGTCCATAATTGCGCGGCGACCAGTTGCCCCAGCTTATCGGGCCGTCCGAGATGACGGTGCGGGGCGTCATGCCCTTTTCCATGGCGGCGGCGAATACATAGGGCTTGAAGGAAGACCCCGCCTGGCGCAGCGCCTTCGTCGCGCGGTTGAACTGGCTCTCGCCATAATCGCGCCCGCCGACCAGCGCCCGCACCCCGCCATCATTGGCCAGAACAACAGCCGCCGACTGGGTGACCTGATATTCCTTGCCATATTGGCGCAGGTGAAATTCGATCGCTTCCTCCGCCGCTTTCTGGATATTGCGGTCGAGCGTGGTCCGCACGATCAGCGAATGTTGCGGCAAGCCGGCTGCCACCTTCTTCACCTCCTCGAACGCCCAATCGAGGAAATAATCCGGGCTTTCGCCCTCTTCGCGGTCAACGACGCCGGCCGGATTGCGCCGGGCGGCGACGACCTGCCCCTCGGTCATCAGGCCGCCCTGCACCATGTTGGTCAACACCACATTGGCGCGGGCGCGCGCGGCGGGCAGGTTGACATGCGGCGCGTATTTGGCCGGCGCCTTGAAAAGCCCCGCCAGCATAGCACCCTCGGCGAGCGATACATCCTTGATATTCTTGCCGAAATAGAATTCCGAAGCCGCCGCGATGCCGAACGTGCCGCCGCCCATATAGGCCCGGTCGAGATAGAGCCGAAGGATCTCCTTCTTGCTCATGTTCACTTCCAGCCACAATGCCAGAAATGCTTCCTTGATCTTGCGCTCGATGGTGCGCTCATTGGAGAGGAACAGGTTCTTGGCCAATTGCTGGGTGATCGTCGATCCGCCCTGCACGACATTGTTGGCGCGCATGTTCTCGGTCATGGCGCGGGAAAGGCCCAGAAAATCTATGCCGATATGGTCGAAGAAGCGGCGGTCCTCGGTGCCCAGCACCGCCTTGATCACATGATCGGGCAGTTCATCGATCGGCACCGCATCGCGATGCAGGATGCCGCGGCGGCCGATCTCGTTGCCGTAACGGTCGAGGAAGGTGACGGCGAAATCATCCTGCGCCCGCCAGTCCTTTTTCGTCTCCTCGAAGGCAGGCATTGCCAGCGCCAGCAGTAGCACCGCGCCGCCGACGCCAAACGTGAACCCTTCGTCCAGCACCTCCACAAGCAGCCGGCGAACTCCGCGCACCCGGAATCGGCGGAAGAAAATCGTCGTGTTCTCCCAGAATTCTCCGAGAGCAAATCTGAAATTATAGAGCGCGCTGTCGAGCCGCGCGTCGAGGCCGATCAGCCTCGGGCTACGAAATGGCTCGCGCCGCTTCGATTCCTGCGGTTTTTTCCGGGAATTGCGCATGGCATCATTCGGTGGCGTCGATCCGCTTCCACGATCGCCGCATAGCCGCCTCTCTCGCTTCATCCGTGTGAGGCGACGCCGCGTCCAAACGCGCTCGTACCTTGCCGCACCGCCGCGGGGATTGTGTCGCATTTGAATAAAAACGGCAAGGAGGGGTCAAGGAATAGGGTAACCAAATCCCTTCCTTTTCCCGTGCTAAGAAAATACAGGGTGTAGGAAAAAAGTCCTTGACTGCGTGACGGTGGTTTGATAGTGTTTGGTTATCGTCGGAAAAGTGTAGCTGATACAGCGATGGCGGGCCTAGAATGGCCTCGGACGCCTTGCTTCTCTTAGCCTCTCCTCAATTAACGTTGGCAGGACAGAGGGGGGCGCTGTCCCGCCAGCCTTCTGCTTTTTCAGGCCATTACTTAGGAAATCACCATGGCAACTGCTCCCGGTAGCGTGGCAGCGGCGCGTAATCACGCGGGCTACCGGCTCACGTGCAAATATAGCGTTCCCCATGCGGATATCGCCTTTCTCCTTGGCATGAAGGAGAAAAATTATCTCACTCGCCTGCGCCGGCTGGGGATCGATGCCGACGTGAACACCACACAAAGACTCCCCGGCTTGGAAGAAATCCTCGCTCGCATCCGGGCCGAGCTCATGCGCCTGACCGAGGAGGGCAGGGTGCCGGATAAGGGCGCGGTCGATGCGCTCGTTTCTCTGGCCCGCGCGCTGAAGACGGTGATCGAGCTGGAGCGTGAAAACATCGCGCCCCCCGTCGCCGATACCGGTCCCGCATCGGTCAGCCCTGAGGAACTGCGCGAGGCGCTTGCGCGCATCGACAGAAGGATCGACGAACTTGCCAATCTCCGTGCGGCCGAAATCATCCAGCGTCGGCTTGACGGATCACATAACAATGGCAGTGGACAAGGAGTGGTTCTTTCAGGGCCGTGACGCCCAGCAACCGCCCGCGATGCCATGGCGCACCTGGCTCATCATGGGCGGGCGCGGTTCGGGCAAGACCCGCGCCGGTGCGGAATGGGTCGCGGGAATGGCCGCAGGCCTTGCGCCCTTCGCGAACGAAAAATGCGGCCATATCGCGCTGGTTGGCGAAACGCTCGCCGATGTACGCGAGGTTATGGTGGAGGGGCCATCCGGCATCCTCTCCGTTTCGCGCGT
The DNA here is from genome assembly GCF_003217235.1 of Paramesorhizobium leguminum. Lineage (GTDB taxonomy): Bacteria > Pseudomonadota > Alphaproteobacteria > Rhizobiales > Rhizobiaceae > Paramesorhizobium > Paramesorhizobium leguminum. Next base: position 19,896 of record NZ_QJTF01000007.1, read on the forward strand.
TGAGCGGCCACGGTTCGAGGCGACGCGGCGGCGGCTTGTCTGGGAGAGCGGTGCGGTGGCGTCGTTCTTTTCCTCCGAGGACCCGGACAGCCTGCGCGGGCCGCAATTCGATGCGGCCTGGTGCGATGAGCTTGCCAAATGGAAGCATCCGCAGGAAACTTGGGACATGCTGCAATTCGGGCTGAGGCTTGGGCAGCATCCGCGTCAGGTCGTCACCACCACGCCGCGCCCGGTCGCGCTGTTGCGCGACCTCATTGCGGACAAATCCGTTCCCGTGACGCGGATGCGAACGGCGGAGAATGCCGGCCATCTCGCGCCGGGTTTCATGGAGATGATCGAAAGCCGCTATGCCGGCTCCCGGCTCGGACGGCAGGAACTGGACGGCGAACTGATCGAGGACCGCCTTGATGCGCTCTGGTCGCGCGGGCTGATCGAGGGGATTATCTGCAAGACGGTTCCGCCGCTGAAACGCATTGTCGTCGCCATCGATCCACCGGCGAGTTCGGGCAAAAGCTCCGATGCTTGCGGCATCGTCGCGGCCGGGATCGATCATGATGGTTTCGGCTGGGTTCTGGCCGATGAAAGTCTGGGTCAGGCCAAGCCCTACCAATGGGCGCGCGCGGCCATCGCGCTCTATCGCCGCCTTGAGGGGGATGTGATCATCGCGGAAGTCAATCAGGGCGGCGACATGGTTAAGGCGGTGATATCAGCCGAGGACCACACCGTTCCGGTGCGGCCGGTGCGGGCGATGCGCGGCAAATGGCTTCGCGCCGAGCCGGTCGCCGCCCTCTACGAGCAAGGCCGCATCCGCCACGCCGGACGCTTTCCGGCGCTGGAGGATGAGATGTGCGATTTCGCACCGGGCGGCTTGTCGTCGGGCCGCTCGCCTGATCGGCTGGATGCGCTGGTCTGGGCGCTGAATGAGCTGATGCTGGGCAGGGATAAGGTGCCGAGGATACGGCGGATGGAGTGAGATGCGCGACGCCCTCCTTCCCCCTTGCGGGGAAGGTGTCTGCGGAGCAGACGGATGGGGGTGGTGACGTTTGCGCTTCTGCTGGAGACAATGGCGTAAACGTCGCCACCCCCACCCGACCCTTCGGGCCACCCTCCCCGCAAGGGGGAGGGAGCGCGCGCGCCCGCCAACCTCTCAAACAAAAGGAAAACCCCATGCCGCTCTCCTGGCCGTGGCGCCCGCGCGCCGCGAATACTCCCGCGCGCCCGGAAACCAAATCCGCCACCGGCTTCGTGGCCCTGCATATGGAACGCAGCGCCTCGTGGATCGGGCGCGATTACCCCACGCTGGCGCGTGAAGGCTTCATGCGCAATCCGGTTGTCCACCGCGCGGTGCGCATGATTGCAGAGGCGGCGGGGGCGGTGCCGTGGCTCCTTTACGAAGGCGCGGCGGAGCATGAGCGCCACCCGCTGCTCGATCTCCTGGCTAGCCCGCGCCGGGGCGCGAGCGGCTCCGATTTCTTCGAGATGCTCTATGGCCATTTGCTTCTCTCGGGCAACGCCTATGTCGAGCGTGTCGAAACGGGGAGCGGCGCGCGCGAGCTGCATCTGCTGCGCCCGGAGCGGGTGACCGTTGAGACGGACCGGGACGGATGGCCATACGCGCTCGCCTATCGCTGCGGCGCGGTGAAGCGCATCGTGCCGCTCGACGGTCCTGCAGGCGGGCAGGCGCTGCATTTGAGCCTGTTCCACCCGCTCGACGATCACTACGGCTTCGCCCCGCTCGAAGCAGCATTGATGGCGCTCGATATCCACAACGCGGCGGGCGCCTGGAACAAGGCACTGCTCGACAATTCCGCCCGGCCCTCCGGCGCGCTCGTCTATGCCCCGAAGGATGGCGGCAATCTCACGGAAGAGCAGTTCGCGAGGCTCAAGACCGAGCTGGAGGACGGCTATACCGGCGCGGCGGGGGCAGGGCGTCCGCTGCTGCTGGAAGGCGGTCTCGACTGGAAGGCGATGGGGCTTTCCCCACGCGACATGGATTTCATCGAGGCGAAGAACGCCGCCAGCCGCGACATCCCCCTCGCCTTCGGCATCCCGCCGATGCTGCTGGGCATCCCCGGCGATAACACTTACGCCAATTATGCCGAGGCCAACCGCGCCTTCTACCGCCTGACCGTGCTGCCGCTCATCGCGCGCACAGCCAAGGCATTCGGCAACTGGCTCGCCCCGCTCTATGGCGGCGATTTACGGCTGGAGCACGACCTCGACCGCATCGATGGATTGTCAATGGAGCGCGACGCGCTCTGGCAGCGCATTTCCAGCGCCTCGTTCCTGACGGACGAGGAGAAGCGGCAGGCGGTGGGGTATTAGCGAATTTGGATGGAAATGCCGGTTCCAGACAACCCCCTCTGCCCTGCCGGGCATCTCCCCCTCAAGGGGGGAGATTGGCCTTCATCGACATCCAGCACCAATCGCAAACGTTGCAGGAGGCGTGCCGAGATCTGTGTCAGCCAATCTCCCCCCTTGAGGGGGAGATGTCCGGCAGGACAGAGGGGGGTGTGTCTCAAACCAGCATTTAACCATGGAGACACCCATGACCGCCTTCCACGAAATGGGCGACACCGCCTGGCTATGGCTCGCAAAAGCTGCTGGCGCTGTTGCCGGGTCCGCCGTGTCGCTCGCCTACGTGCTGCCCAAGGGCAAGCGCGAGGCGGCGATCCGCTTTGCTGTCGGCATCATCTGCGGCCTGGTCTTCGGCGGCGCGGCGGGGGTCAAGCTCGCGGAGCAACTCTCCATCACAGGAATGCTCGGCAACACCGAACTGATGCTGATGGGCTCCGCCGCCGCAAGCCTCGCCGCATGGTCGGCGCTCGGCATTTTCACCCGGTTTGCAGAAAGGAAAGCGCTCAATGAACGAAATTGAGACAAAACGGGCCGGGGTAGCGCTGGAGCAGATAGACGCCGATGGCAGCTTTTCCGGCTATGCCAGTCTGTTCGGCGAGGTGGATCTGGGCCTCGATATCATCGAGCGGGGCGCGTTCGCCAAATCCCTCAAAACCCGTGGCGCCTCCGGCATCCGCATGTTGTGGCAGCACGATGCGAACGAGCCCATCGGCGTCTGGACACAGATCCGGGAAGACGCGCGCGGCCTCTATGTCGAGGGGCGGCTCGCCAAGGGCGTTCCCAAAGCCCGCGATGCGCTGGAACTGATGAAGAGCGGCGCGATCGATGGGCTTTCCATTGGTTTCCGCGCCGTCAAGGCCCGCAAGGAGGCCAAAACCGGCATCCGCCGCATAAGCGAGGCGGATCTCTGGGAAATATCCGTGGTCACCTTCCCGATGCTGCCTTCCGCTCGCGTGAGCAACGTCAAGAGGAGGGGACTGTCCACGATCAAGGAATTCGTGAGCCTGGCCAAGCGCATCCGCGCCGCAGCGAAAAAGTTTTAAACCAGAAGGAACGTTTGATGCAGGAAGAACACAATCTACCCGAGACGAAAAGCGTTGAAATAAAGGCGCTGGGTGGCGCTCATGATGTGGGCGAGGCCTTCGACGAATTCATGTCGGCCTTCGACACGTTCAAGCAGGCCAATGATGAGCGGCTCGACCAGATCGAGAAGCGCATGAGCCCGGATGTGCTGACCGTCGAGAAGGTCGAGCGCATCAACCGCAGCCTTGAGGAGCAGAAGCAGACGCTTGACCAGATGCTTCTGAAACAGGCCCGCCCATCGCTGGGGCGCGGTAGCCCGGCGGTATCGCTGGAACATAAGAATGCCTTCGAGACCTATGTCCGCCGGGGCGATGAACAGGCCATGCGCGGTATCGAAGCCAAGGCGCACTCCTACGGGTCCGGCCCCGATGGCGGCTATCTGGTGCCGGCGGAGCTTGAAACCCAAATCGGCATGCGGCTTGCCCGGCTTTCGCCGATCCGCTCCATCGCCAGCGTCAGGCAGGTTTCGGGCGCGGTGTTGAAAAAGCCGTTCTCGATCAGCGGCCCGGCGGTCGGCTGGGTGGGCGAGAAGGACGCGCGCCCGGAAACCGCGTCCGCTACGCTCGCCGAATTGCAGTTCCCGACGATGGAACTCTACGCCATGCCCGCCGCCACCGCCTCGCTGCTGGACGATGCGGCTGTCGATGTGGAGCAATGGATTTCGGCGGAGGTAGAGACGGCCTTCGCCGAACAGGAAGGCGCGGCCTTCATCACTGGCGATGGCGCCAACAAGCCGCGCGGGCTTTTGAATTATTCCACCGTTGCGGAAGCAGAATGGCAATGGGGCCGGCTGGGCTATATCGCCACCGGCGTTGCGGGAGCGCTCCCTGCGACCGATGCCTCCGACGTGCTGATCGACCTCGTCTATTCGCTGAAATCCGGCTATCGCCAGAATGCGAACTGGGTGATGAACCGCAAGACGCAAAGCACCTTGCGCAAATTGAAGGACCGGGATGGCAACTATCTCTGGCAGCCGCCGGCGGCAGTGGGCGCGAAGGCGTCGCTGATGGGCTTCGGCCTGGTCGAGGCCGAGGACATGCCGGATATCGCAGCGGATGCAACCGCCATCGCCTTCGGTGATTTCGCCCGGGGCTATCTGGTGGTCGACCGCACCGGCGTCCGCGTCCTGCGCGATCCCTATTCCGCTAAGCCCTATGTGCTGTTTTATACGACCAAGCGCGTCGGCGGCGGCGTGCAGGATTTCGACGCGATCAAGCTGTTGAAGTTTGGGGCTTGAGGCAGATTGCTTGAATAGTTGAGCCACACCCCCCTCTGCCCTGCCGGGCATCTCCCCCTCAAGGGGGGAGATTGGCTGACATGACCTCCGGCATTCATGCTGCAACGTTCGAGATTCGTGCAGAACGACCATGAAGGCGTAATCTCCCCCCTTGAGGGGGAGATGGCTGGCAAGCCAGAGGGGGGTATGCCTGGAACCAGCGTTTCCACCTTCACTCAAGGACCTCCCCCATGACCATGCATCTCATCACGCCGCCGGCGGTGGAGCCGGTGACGCTCGCCGACGCGCGCGCTTTCCTGAAAATTTCCTCGACAAGCGAGGATGCGCTTCTGAGCCAGCTCATCCGCACCGCGCGCGAGGTGGTGGAAGCCCAGACGGGGCTGGCGCTGATCAACCAGACCTGGCGCCTTCATCTCGACCGCTGGCCGCGTTCAGGCCGCGTCGCGCTTTTCCGTTATCCCGTGCGGGAGGTTGTCGAAGTCACGGCCTATGCGCCGGACGGAACGCCGGTGATTATCGGCGCGAACGAGCGGCACCTGCATCAGGGCTCACGCCCGCAACGGCTCTACCTCAGCCAGCGCTCGGGCTCGCCCTCGCTCGGCGGGCTGGAAATCGATTTCATCGCGGGCTTCGGCGAAACCGGCGCGGATGTGCCGGATGCGTTGAAACACGCTATCCTGACACTAACCGCCCATTTCTATGAATTCCGCGGCGCGTTCGACGGCGAGGCGCAACCGGTTTCGTTTCCCCCGGCCTTCGACCGGCTGGTGGAAATCTGGCGCAGGGTCTCGCTGTGAATACGGTCTTCATCGACGCCGGGCGGTTTTCGAGCGAACTGGCGCTCGAACAGCTCCAGCCCGTTCCCGACGGCATCGGCGGCTTTACGGAGAACTGGATTGAGGTCGCCACGCTCTGGGGCCGCATCGAGCCGGTATCTGATGCGGCACGCTATTTTGGAGGGCAACCGCTGGAAGAAATTACCCACCGCATCACGCTACGATCTCGCGATGACATGACAAGCGGAATGCGCCTGCGAAAGGGGACGCGGTGTTTCATGGTCCTGAGCGTTCATGATCCTGATGAAAGCGGACGCTATTGTCTGTGCCGGGTCCGGGAGGAAGGGCGATGAAACTCTCCATGCGCCTCACCATGGACGGCCTGATCCGAAGCTTGCGCTGGCGCGGGATCGAACAGCGGGAAAAAATGTTGCAACCCATAAGCAAGAAAGATGAGCCAGATGACGAGCGCCGCCATGGAATTGCAGAAGGCGGTCTATCTCGCCCTTTGCGATGACGCCGCATTGCGGGCCCGGCTCGGCGGACCGAAAATCTATGACCATATATCCGCGATCGCCCCCTTTCCTTATGTCACCTTCGGCCAGACGACGGTCTATGACTGGAGCACCGGCAGCGAAATCGGCGACGAGCATCTTTTCACCATCCATGTCTGGTCACGCACGGGCGGCAGGAAACAGGTTCTTGATATCATGGACCTGATCGCAGCCCGCATGGCGCAAGCCATTCCGACTCTCGACGGGCACCGTCTCGTCAACCTGGCACTGCAATATTCGCAAGCCCGCAATGATGATGAGCGCGACGGGTATCATGGCCTGTTGCGGTATCGCGCGGTGACCGAGGCGGTTTAGAGTTTTTTGAATGGAAACGTTGGTGGGGCAATACCCCCCTCTGTCCTGCCGGACATCTCCCCCTCAAGGGGGGAGATTGGCCTTCACCAATGACCGCACTTTATTTTGCAAGGCTGACGATTGGCGAAACCGGACCTCCCAGCCAATCTCCCCCCTTGAGGGGGAGATGTCCGGCAGGACAGAGGGGGGTGTGCCTGGCGATCTCATCAAAACAGTACCACCCCACCACAGGAGAAAACCCATGGCCGCCCAGAGAGGCAAGGACATATTGCTTAAACTCGCCCGCGCTGGCGGGGGATATGAAACCTGCGCGGGCCTACGCGCAAAGCGCATCGCCTTCAATGCCGAAACGGTCGATGTGACCGATGCCGACGCTGCGGGCCGGTGGCGGCAGCTTTTGAGTGGCGCCGGTGTGCAGCGGGCCTCGATCACCGGCTCCGGTATTTTCAAGGATGCCGCGTCCGACGCGCTCACCCGCGCCGCCTTCTTCAACGGCGAAATTCTCGCCTGGCGCGTCATCCTGCCCGATTTCGGCACGCTGGATGGCCAGTTCCAGATCACCGCGCTTGAATATGGCGGTAATCACGATGCGGAAGTCACCTTCGAGATCGCGCTGGAATCGGCGGGCGTCATCACCTTTGGAGAGATCGTATGATGGTGAACCGGCATCGCGGTGAAGTGGCGGCCATTCTCGATGGCCGCGAATGGGCACTCTGTCTCACGCTGGGCGCGCTTGCCGAGCTGGAGGCTGCCTTCGAGGCCGAGGATTTGACAGCCCTCATAGCGCGCTTTTCCTCCGGCCGCCTTTCGGCTCGCGACATGCTTCGCATTATCGCGGCGGGGCTGCGTGGCGGCGGCCATACTCTCACGGAGCAGGACGTGGCGGAAATGCGAGCCGATGGCGGCGCGGCGGGTTTTGCCCGCATCGTCAGCGAGCTGCTGACGGCGACATTTGGAGCGGCCCCCGAACGGATAAGCGAATCTTCGCCAAACCCTTAGACGCCGCAGTTGATCCTTTCCCTTGGGGGCCGGTGATGCACGCCGGGCTAGGACATCTGCGGCTAACACCCCAATCCTTCTGGTCCATGACGCCGCGTGAGCTTGCGGCGGCGCTGGGGCTTTCCACACGCGCCGCGAACGCGCCGTCGCGCCAGACGTTCGACGCCCTCTGCCAGGCATTTCCAGACAGGTAACACCATGGCCCAGAATGAAAATGTGACCGTCTCGATTGACGCCGATACCAGCGCCTTCGATCGGACGCTTGACGAACTGCAGAAGAAATCCGATCGCTTCGGCTCCAGCCTGACGGCGGCGCTGAAGGGCGCGGCGGTCAGCGGTCGCGGTTTGGACGATGTGCTGCGCGGCCTTGCGACCAATCTTGCCGGTCTTGCTTTGGATGCAGGCATGAAGCCCTTGCAAGGGCTTCTTTCATCGCTCTTTTCCGGCTTCCTGGGCGGCATCGGCGGAGGCGTGACACCCTTCGCCAAGGGCGGCGTGGTCTCGAGCCCCACCTATTTCGGTTTGGGCGGCGGCGGGTTGGGCTTGACCGGCGAGGCGGGGGCGGAAGCGATCCTGCCACTTGCCCGCGGCGCGGATGGCCGCCTGGGCGTGGCTATGGGTGGCGGCGGCGCGAAATCGACGCAGGTCATCTTCAATGTTTCAACGCCCGACGCAGCCTCCTTCCGCAAGTCGGAGGCTCAGGTTTCCAGTATGCTGGCGAGGGCGGCCAGGCGTGGCTCGAGGAGCTTATAATCCATGGCCGAAATCGCCTCCTTCCACGATGTCCGCTTTCCGTTGGGCGTCTCGTTCGGCGCGACAGCGGGGCCGGAATGGCGCAATGAGATCGTCACGCTCACCTCCGGCCATGAGAAGCGCAATGCGCGCTGGGCGCAGTCCCGTCGCCATTTCGATGCGGGAACAGGGCTGCGTTCGCTTGATGACCTGAAGCAGGTCCTTGCCTTCTTCGAGGCGCGGCGCGGCTCGCTTTATGCCTTCCGGTTCCGTGATCCGTTCGATCATGTGGCGAAGGATGAGCGGATAGGCACGGGCGATGGCAGGACCGCGATTTATCCGCTGGTCAAGCGCTACGGCGATGGAGCGGACGCTTATGTTCGCCCCATCGGCAAACCGGTCGCGGGCTCGGTGAAGATAGCCGTCGGCGGGGTTGAGATGGTGGAAGGCGAGGCGTTCACCGTCGATGGCCTCACCGGCATCGTCACCTTCGCAGCCGACACCATTCCGCTCGCAGATAAGCCGGTCACCGCCGGCTTCGTCTTCGATGTCGCGGCGCGGTTCGATACCGACCGCCTCACCGCCAGCATCGCCACGTTCCAGGCAGGCGAAATCCCTTCAATTCCAATCATCGAGGTGAAGGCATGATCCCCATTCCGCAAGCGCTTGAATCACATTTGCGCGGAACTGTGACAACACATTGTTTTGCCTGGATTATCCGCCGGGAGGATGGCGTCGCGCTGGGCTTCACCGATCATGATACGCCACTTGAGCTGTCAGGCATCGTGTGCGAGCCGCAGACAGGCATGAGCGGCAGCGAGGCGAGCATGGCCTTGGGCCTTTCCGTCGACAGTGCCTGGTTGAAGGCGCGCTGTCCTCGGTTGCCATCGACCGGGCCGATATCGAGCGCGGCCTTTACGATGGCGCGACGGTGGAGACATGGCTCGTCAACTGGTCCGCATCGCAGGAGTACGTTCTGCTGCGCCGATCGACGGTCGGCAAGATCACCTATGCGCAAGGCAAATTCACCGCCGAACTGAAAAGCAGCGCCGCAACCCTGGACAAGATCCATGGCCGCCGCGTCATGCGCAATTGCGATGCGGAAGTGGGCGACCAGCGCTGCGGCGTGAATGCAAGCGACCCGCGCTATGCCGCGATGGGGACGGCAATCGAAGTCGGGGACGCAACCTTTATGGCCTCCGGGCTCGGTAGCTTTCAATCCGGCTGGTTTGCCAATGGGCGCCTGAACTGGGTCGGCGGGACAAATGCGGGAAAGACGGCGGTCGTGGTCAGCCATGTTCTCATTGGAGGCACGGTCCGCATTGGCCTGCGCGATATCCCGGATGCCTCCATGGCTGTGGGCGACACATTCCGCGTCATCGCTGGTTGCGACAAGAGCTTTGCGCAATGCAAGGCGAAATTCGGCAATGGTCTCAATTATCGCGGCTTCCCGCATTTGCCCGGCAACGATGCGGCTTATGCCTACGCCGGCGCGAATGATGAGTTCGATGGAGGAGCGCTGGTGCCATGAGCAGGACAATTTCAAAAGTCGTGGAATGCCCCTCATCCCCTGCCGGACCTTCTCCCCGCACGCGGGGAGAAGGAAGAGGCGGCGACGTCGATGTCCCCCTCTCCCCGTTTTTACGGGGAGAGGGTAAGGGTGAGGGGCAAACCGCATCCGCTGTCCTGCAGGAGGCGGAAAACTGGATCGGCACGCCCTATCGCCACGGCGCATCAGCGAAAGGCGTCGGCTGCGATTGCCTGGGCCTCGTGCGCGGCATCTGGCGCGCGCTCTATGGCATGGAGCCGGAGCAATCAGGAGTTTATGCGCCGGACTGGGCGGAAGCGGGCGGCGGCGATCCGCTGCTCGAGGCGGCGCGGCGGCATATGGCGGAAAAGGCCGTCGAGGCGATGCAGCCGGGCGATCTGCTGGTGTTTCGCTGGCGCCCCTTCGTCGCGGCCAAACATCTGGGCATCCTCGCGCCCGACAACCGCTTCATCCACGCCTATGAGGGCCATCGCGTGACTGCGTCGGCGCTGGTGCCGCAGTGGAGGAGACGGATTGCGGGTGTTTTTGGGTTTCCTGTAGCGCGCTTCCTCTCACCCCCCTCTGCCCTGCCGGGCATCTCCCCCTCAAGGGGGGAGATTGGCTGACATTACTAACAGCACCCACTCTGCAACCTTGGCGATTGGTGTCTATCGTCGATGAAGGCCAATCTCCCCCCTTGAGGGGGAGATGCCCGGCAGGGCAGAGGGGGGTGCCATCAGAAAAAGGCGCAATCCATGGCCACACTCGTTCTCCAAGCCGCCGGTGCTTATCTCGGTGGCTTTCTCGGCTCGCTTGGCGGCACGATTGGCGCGGCGGCGGGGGCGCTGGGCGGATATCTCATTGATAACGCGCTCATCAATTCGACGCGCCATACCGAAGGCCCGCGTCTGGCTGGCGCGAAGCCGACGACGGCGGAGGAGGGTGCGGCGCTGCCGTTCGTTTACGGCACGGCGCGCCTTTCCGGCACGCTGATCTGGGCCACGCGCTTCGAGGAAACCTCGAAGACCACGCGTCAGGGCGGCAAGGGCGGCGGGGCGAAGAACACGGAATACAGCTATTTCGCCAATGCGGCCTATGCGGTGGCGGAAGGCGAGATCGCGGGCATTCGCCGCATATGGATGGACGGCAAGGAACTCGACCAGACCACGGTCGAAATGCGCGTCCATCGCGGCACGGAAGGCCAGCAGCCCGACCCGCTGATCGAGGCGAAGCAGGGCGACGGCAACGCGCCCGCCTATCGCGGCACCGCCTATGTTGTCTTCGAGCGGCTGCCGATCGACGATTATGGCCGCCGCCTGCCGCAAATCCAGTTCGAGGTGATGCGCCCGGTGGGGTCGCTGATGAAAAGTATCACCGCCGTCGCGCTCATTCCGGGCTCGACCGAGTTCGGCCTGTCACCCGGGATCGTGACGGACGAGCCGAAGCCGGGTGAGACGCGGGCGATCAACCGAAATGCATTACGTGGCCACAGTGACTGGAACGCATCGATGGATGAGCTACAGGCGCTTTGCCCGAATCTCACGCATGTGGCGCTGGTCGTGCCATGGTTCGGCGACGATCTGCGCGCGGGCCAATGCCGCATCCGTCCGGGGGTGGTGGAGCGAACTGCCCGCAAGCCCAGCCGGACATGGAAAGTGGACGGATTGGTGAGAGCCACGGCGCATCTCGTTTCGCGCAATGCGCAAGGCGCGGCGGCCTATGGCGGCACGCCGTCCGATGACAGCGTCATCGCCGCAATCCGCGACGCGAAAGCGCGTGGATTGCGCGTCACCTTCTATCCTTTCATCATGATGGATATTCCCGCCGGCAACAGCCTGCCGTCGCCTTATGGCGGGGCAAGCCAGCCGGCCTATCCGTGGCGCGGCCGTATTACATGTTATCCGCTAAGCGCCGACCGAACGGCGACCGCAGCCAGCCAGATAGCCGCCTTTCTGAACGGCGAATGGGGCTATCGCCGGTTCGTCCGCCATTGCACCGATCTGGCGGTGCAGGCGGGCGGCGTCGATGCATTCATCCTCGGCTCGGAAATGCGCGGGCTGACGACATTGCGAGACGCGGCGAACGGTTTCCCCTTCGTGGCGGGTCTCGCGGCGCTCACCACTGAGATACGCGTCAAGCTCGGCTCAACTTGCAAGTTGACCTATGCCGCCGACTGGTCGGAATATTTCGGCCATCATCCACAGGATGGCAGCGGCGACGTTTACTTCCATCTCGATCCGCTCTGGGCGCATCCGGCGATGAATGCCGTCGGCATCGACAATTATATGCCGCTATCGGACTGGCGCGACGAGGATGACAGGCGCTTTGGGCCGGACAGGATCGGCGGCGCATATGATCATGACGGCCTTGTCGCCGGTATCGCCGGCGGCGAGGGGTTCGACTGGTATTATGCCAGCGAGGCCGACCGCCGCAACCGCGTCCGCTCGCCCATAACCGACGGGCAAGGCAAGCCATGGGTCTTCCGCTACAAGGATTTGAAAAGCTGGTGGGAAAATCCGCACTATAACCGGGTGGGCGGCGCGGAGAACGCGACGCCAACCGCATGGCAGCCCAGGTCCAAGCCTTTCTGGTTCACCGAACTCGGTTGCCCCGCCGTCGACAAAGGCCCGAACCAGCCGAACGTTTTCCCTGACCCGAAATCCTCCGAAAACGCGGTTCCTTATTTTTCAGACGGCTCGCGATCCGATCTGGCGCAGAGCCGCTTCCTTGGCGCGCATCTCGATTACTGGAACCGGGCGGAAAATGCCGGGATGCTTGACGCGGCCCGCATCTATCTCTGGGCTTGGGACATGCGGCCTTTCCCGGAATTCCCGCTCAATCGCGCCCTCTGGGGCGATGCCGACAATTGGCGTCTCGGCCACTGGCTGAACGGCCGTTTGAGCGGCGTAACGCTCGGTGACCTGATAGAAGCTGTCTTTCGGGATTTTGGCCTCCCGGCGCCGGATACGTCCACCGCCGATGGCACCCTCTCCGGCTTCGTCATCGGCGAGCCATCATCGGCGCGTTCGGTGCTTGAGCCTTTGCTCGACCTCTTCGGCGTTCAGGCGTTCGAGGAGCAAGGCCGGTTCGTCTTCCGCAGCGCCAGCCGGGTATCCGAGCCGCGCTTGATCCAGGAAGTGGTCATGCCGGATGAGGGCGATCCGGCGACATCCATTCTCGAAGACCGCAACGATCTGCCGGGCGCGGTGGAGATATTTTTCAGCGATCCACTGCGCGATTACCAGACCGGCAGCGCAATCGCTGTGCGAAGCGAGGGCAACGGGCAGGGCACCGAGACGCTGACGCTGGCGGGCATGATGGAGGCGGGGCAGGCCAGGGCGCTGGCGGAAAACTGGCTGAAACGGCGCTGGGCCGCGCGGCGCACGACAAGCCTTGGCATACCGTGGCAGTATGCGGATCTGACGGTCGGCGACCGGATAAGCCTCACCGGCGATGCCGGGATAAGGGAGTTCGTCGTGACCTCGCTGGAGGATGGCGCAGCGCGCGCTATCCAGGCCGTCGCTATTGCTCCCCATGTGCGCTCGCCTGATACCGGCGTATTGCCGGCGCAGCCGCCGGGCAATTCAGCCGCCAATGAGGGAAAGCCGCTTTTTCATCTCATCGATCTGCCCGCATGGCCGGGCGCGGAGGAGGCGACCGGCCAGTTTCGTCTCGCGGCCTATGCCAAGCCTTGGCGCGGCGTCAGCGCCTATGCCTCGCCGCAGGCGGATGGCTTTGTCTTAAGGGCGCTCGCGGGAAAGCGTGCAATTGTCGGAGAACTGATTTCCCCCTTGCCGCCGGCGGCCGGCAGCGGCCGGTTTATCCGGGCGCATCCGGTCGATGTAATGCTCTATTCCGGCGAGCTGAGTTCGCAGCCGATGGAGCAGCTTTTCAACGGCGCGAATACCGGTCTCATTCAGACACCGAATGGCCGCTGGGAGATTTTCCAGTTTCTCGATGCGGTGGAAACGGCGGAAGACCAATGGCGGCTGACCTCCCTGTTGCGCGGGCAGCTTGGCACGGAGGAAGAGGCTTCGGTCCTGAAACCGGCCGGCACGCCGTTCGTCCTGCTGGGCGAGGCCGTCGCTTCCGCCGGCTTGCAGGCTTCTGAAATTGGACTGGCGCTCAACTGGCGCATCGGCACAGCGGGCCGCGATTTCTCGGATGCATATTTCGATACGGTCGAAGCCACCGGCGGCCTTCGCGCGCTTCAAGCCTTGAGCCCTGTTCATCTGGCCGCGAGACGATTGGCGAATGGAGACCTCGCCGCAAGCTGGATCAGGCGCAGCCGGATTGATGCCGATAGCTGGCTTGGTTCCGATATTCCGCTGGGCGAGGAGCAGGAGCTTTACCGGGTCGAGGTTTGGCGGGGCAGTTCGCTGTTGCGTACGGTTGAAGTCCGTGAGCCGCGCTGGACTTACGCGGAAGCGGACCGGATCGCCGATCTGGGCGGTTCAGCCCAAGCATTCGAACTGGCGGTGACGATGGTCAGCGCCAGAACCGGGCCGGGCCGGTATGGCCGGATTGAGGTGAGACTATAACCCAACCAACGAAAGGTAAAATCCATGAATGCGATAAAACCCTGGTATCTCTCCAAGACCATCTGGGCTTCCGCCGTGACGCTTGGCGTCTCGGTCGCCGGAATGCTCGGCTTTTCCGCGGATGCGTTCGATGAGCAGTCGCTCGTTGAAACGATCATGCAACTTGTCACCGCCTTGTCCGGCCTGATCGCGATCTTCGGGCGCCTCAATGCTGAAACGCGCATTTCTTAAGCAATTGTTAATGGTTTGAATTAACGATATGTAACAATATGTAAGAGAAGACCCCGGTGATGGTCTCCGGGGTCTTTACCGTTCATTCATTGTTCAGCTAGAAAGCGCTATAGAAGGCGCCATGATGAAACATCTTTCCGCACCGAAACTGATCGCTGCCCTGATCGTTATTGCCGGTACCGCCGCGGCCTCTTCGGCTGCCTTGGCGGCAGCGTTGCCGTTGACGTCTCCCCAGAAGGGAGCGCTGCTTGTGAAAGTGGCCGGTGATTGTGTCGCAATTGGGCAGCGGGTCGCAGGCGAGCAGGGCGGAACCCTCACCAAGGCCACGCCCGCCGTACAGAACGGGCGGAATGTTTGCGTCGTCGTGGTGCTGGTGCCGGGCCGGGATGGCGAACGCCCGCGCCGTGTCGAAGTCGCGGTTCCCTCCAACTGACCGGTTGCGGAATTCAGTAAAGGGAACAGCGCCATGCGTATCCTCATCGTCGAGGACGACAAGGATCTCAACAGACAGCTTTCCGAAGCCCTGGCCGAAGCGGGCTATGTGGTGGACCGCGCCTTTGACGGCGTAGAGGGGCATTTCCTGGGAGACAGCGAGCCTTATGATGCGGTCATCCTCGATATCGGCCTGCCGCAGATGGATGGCATCAGCGTCCTGGAGCGCTGGCGCCGCGATGGGCGCATCATGCCGGTCCTGATGCTGACCGCGCGCGACCGCTGGAGCGACAAGGTCGCGGGCATCGATGCGGGCGCGGATGATTATGTAGCCAAGCCGTTTCATATCGAGGAAGTGCTGGCCCGGTTGCGGGCGCTCATCCGCCGCGCGGCGGGCCATGCATCGTCGGAACTGACCTGCGGCCCGCTGCGGCTCGATACGAAATCATCCAAGGCGAACGTCGATGGCGTGCCGCTTAAGCTCACCTCGCACGAGTTCCGCCTGCTTTCCTACCTCATGCACCATATGGATGAGGTGGTATCCCGGAGCGAATTGGTGGAGCATCTCTACGATCAGGATTTCGACCGAGATTCGAACACGATCGAGGTTTTCGTCGGGCGCTTGCGCAAGAAAATGGGCATCGACCTGATCGAAACCGTGCGTGGCATGGGCTATCGCATCAAGCGGGATGCCAAAACTTAAACAAGGACGCGCCGCATTGACCGTGTTCCGCTTCATTCCGACCCCGCGCTCCCTTGCGCTTCGCGTCGTTACCTTATCGACGATCTGGGTTATCGTCGGGCTCATGGTCGTCGCCACGGTCATCTCCACGCTCTATCGCGAGGCGAGCGAGCATAGTTTCCAGCGCCTGCTCTCGGCCCATCTGTTCAGTCTCGTCGGCGCGGTCAGCGTTTCGCCGGAGGGAGAGTTGCAAGGGCGGCCGGAACTGGGCGAGATCCGCTATTCCAGCCCGCTTTCCGGCTGGTACTGGTCGGTGGAGCCCGTCACCAGCAATTTGAAGGGCAGTCTCGAATCGCTGTCACTTGCCGGACATACCGTTCCGCAGGTGCCGCTCTCCAAGGTCCCTTTCGACCAATCCTTCACCCGGACTTATAACGAGAAGGGACTCAAGGGCGAGGAGCTTTCGGTCGTGGAGACGGAAGTTGTGCTGGACGCCGCCAACCGCGTGGCGCGCTTCCGCGTGATGGGAAATTTGAGCGAGGTGAAGAAGGAAATCCGCGAATTCCGCAATACGCTCTATACGTATCTCGGCATTTTCGGCCTGGGCAGCATTCTGATCAATGCCGCCATCATCCTGTTCGGCCTGCGTCCGCTCGACAAGGTGCGCGCCTCGCTGGCCGATATCCGCGAAGGCCGCTCCACGCGCCTCGATGGCGACCTTCCGACGGAAATCGCGCCGCTTTCGCACGAGATGAATGCTCTCATAGAAAACAACCGCCGTATCGTCGAGCGCTCGCGCACCCAGGTGGGTAATCTCGCTCATTCGCTAAAGACGCCGCTTTCCGTGCTCGTCAATGAAGGGCGCAGCATCGGCGGCGAGCAGGGCCGGGTGGTGGTGGAACAGAGCGAGGCGATGCAGGTCCAGGTGCAGCATTATCTGCAGCGCGCGCGCATCGCGGCCCAGCGCGGCAGCGTGGTTTTCCGCACACCTGTCTTGCCGGTTCTGGAACGGATGATCCGCGTGACCGCGAAACTCAACCCAGCTTACCGGATCGATTTCGACAACAATCTTCCAAATGCGATTTTCGCCGGCGAGCGCGAGGATTTTGAGGAAATCGTCGGCAATTTGATGGAGAATGCCGCGAAATGGGGACGTTCGATCATAAAAGTCAGCCTTTCACCGGCAAGCTTCGAGGGAAAGGGAGATATGGCCCCCCATGCGGGCTTCGAGATCGCGATAGAGGACAACGGTCCCGGACTTGAGCCGGAGAAGATCAATGAGGCGCTGAGGCGCGGCCACCGCCTTGATGAAACCAAGCCCGGCACGGGCCTTGGCCTGTCCATCGTTCAGGATACGGTGCGTGAATATGGGGGTACGCTGAAATTGGAACAATCGCCGCTGGGCGGTCTTGCCGCACGAATCATTCTGCCTCTTGTTGAAAATTGATCGCCATCCCATTTGCGCCTATGATCGCTTGACATAAACCTGCAGCGTGATCCCGGAAAGTTGGCTAGCTTTTCGGACAAGATCACGCGGCTATAGACCAACATTCGCTTATTCATTGTCTATGAATTGGATCACCATGAAGCTCGCTGTCGCCTCCGCTCTCTCCCTCTCCCTGATCGGCCTGTCCGCCTGCGGCACGGCGTCCGGCCCGCGTCCGTCTCTCATTCCGGGCATCTCGTCACCTTCCGCTACCGCGTCGAGCAGTTCGGACGTCTTGGGTGCGCTGGGCAATGGGCTCATCGGCACATCCGTGAGCCGTCTCGACAAGGCCGACCGCAAAAAGGCGCTGGAGGCGGAATATAAGGCGCTCGAATACGCGCGCGCCGGTGATGCCAGCAGCTGGAAGGGAGATGGGGCATCGGGTGAGGTGGTGGCGGCGCAGCCCTATCAGGTAGGCTCGCAGAACTGCCGGCAATATACGCACAGCTTCACCATCGACGGCGCACCGCAAACGGTGCGCGGAACTGCGTGTCGCAATCCGGACGGCAGCTGGACGCCGCTGACCTGAGCGAATTTGCGGCGAATTGCCCTATCCACCGCATGAATGAACGTTCCAGTTGGATTCGCCGCATCGGGCGGCTATGTCTGCCGCCATGGGATTTTGGCTGATCGCTGCATTTCTGACGCTTGCCGCAACGCTTGCCGTCCTCCTGCCGCTGACGCGGGTGAGGGCGGGAGGTGTTGCAGAAGCGCGATACGATCTTGAAGTCTATCGCGACCAGATGCGCGAGGTGGACGCGGACTCCGCTCGCGGCCTGATCGATCCGCAAAGCGCGGGTGAGGCGCGCGCCGAGATAGGCCGCCGCATATTGCGCGTAGGAACGACGGAGCAGTCTGGCCAAAGCGCGTCCCATGGGCGAGGCGCGCGCTGGGTCACCCTCTTGGCAGTTCTCTTCGTTCCGCTGATTTCATGGGGCGTTTATGGCTTGACGGGTTCACCCGACCTTCCCTCCGCGCCGTTGGCGGGCCGCGTGGCGGAAAAGCCAGCCGGGGATTCGGTCGGCGACCTGATCGCGCGGGCGGAAGCGCATCTTGCGCAAAATCCAAATGACGGCCGGGGATGGGATATTCTCGCGCCGGTCTATTTCCGCCTCGGCCGGTTCGAGCACGCGGTCAATGCCTACAGAAACGCCATCCGCCTGCAAGGCGAAACGCCGGAGCGGGCGCTAGGCTTGAAGAAGGCATTGGAGGCGAAGCCATGAGCCGCAAACAGAAACGCCTTGCCGTGATCGGCGGTGCGCTGGGGGTTCTGGGGCTTGCGGTGGCGCTGATGCTCATCGCTTTCAGCCAGGACATCCGCTATTTTCGCACACCTGCCGATCTGACCGCCGAAGATATGGCATCCGGTGCGCGGTTCCGTCTGGGCGGTCTGGTGGAAAAGGGGACGGTGGTTCGTGGCGCTGGCACGCGGATAGAGTTCGCGGTCACCGACACGATCAAAAGCGTGAAAGTCATCTATGATGGCATTTTGCCCGATCTGTTTCGTGAGGAGCAGGGCGTGGTCACGGAAGGGAAGTTCAATCCGGACGGAACCTTTGTCGCCGATAGTGTGCTCGCCAAGCATGACGAGCGGTATATGCCGAAGGATGTTGCGGATAGTCTGAAGGCAAAGGGCGTTTGGCAGGGGAATTAGAAATCTATGGAGATGCTGGCTCTAGGTACCCCCCTCTGTCCTGCCGGACATCTCCCCCTCAAGGGGGGAGATTACGCCTTCATTGACGTTCGGCACCAATCACAAACATTGCAAGATAAAGGGAGAGAGATGTGTCAGCTAATCTCCCCCCTTGAGGGGGAGATGCCCGGCAGGGCAGAGGGGGGTGAGAACATCAAGCGATTCCCTCTCATTTTCGAGGGCGCGAACAAATGACCCCCGAAATCGGACAATTCGCGCTTGCCCTGGCGCTGGCGCTGGTCCTGGTGCAGTCGGTCCTGCCCATCATCGGCGCCTGGCGTCACGATCCGCGCATGATGGCCGTCGCGGCGCCGGCGGCCTTGGCCGTCTTCGCGCTGATTGCGCTGGCGTTCGCGATGCTGGTCCACGCCTATGTCGTTTCGGATTTCTCGGTGTTGAACGTGATCGAGAATTCCCATTCGCAAAAGCCGCTCCTCTATAAGATCACAGGCGTCTGGGGCAATCATGAAGGCTCGATGCTCCTGTGGGTGCTGATCCTCACCTTCTTCAGTGCGCTCGTCGCCCTTTTCGGCAATAATCTTCCTCCCGCGCTCAAAGCCAATGTGCTCAGCGTGCAGGGCTGGATCGCCACGGCCTTTCTTCTTTTTATCACTGCCACCTCCAATCCATTCACGCGCATCGCGCCTGCGCCGATGGAGGGGAGGGATCTCAATCCGATCCTGCAGGATATCGGCCTCGCCGTGCATCCGCCGCTGCTTTATCTGGGCTATGTCGGCTTTTCCGTCTGCTTCTCCTTCGCCGTCGCGGCTCTCATCGAAGGCAGGATCGACGCGGCGTGGGCGCGCTGGGTGCGGCCTTGGACGCTTGTTGCGTGGATGTTCCTGACCGGCGGCATCGCGATGGGTTCCTACTGGGCCTATTATGAGCTGGGCTGGGGCGGCTGGTGGTTCTGGGACCCGGTGGAAAACGCTTCTTTCATGCCATGGCTCGCCGGAACCGCACTCTTACATTCGGCGCTCGTCATGGAAAAGCGCTCGGCGCTGAAGATATGGACGGTGCTGCTGGCGCTCATCACCTTTTCGCTTTCACTGCTCGGAACCTTCCTCGTGCGTTCCGGCGTGCTGACATCCGTCCACACCTTCGCAACCGATCCCGGACGCGGCCTGTTCATTTTGGCGATCCTCACGCTGTTCATCGGCGGCTCCCTTGCGCTCTTCGCCTTCCGTGCGCAAAGCCTTGCGAGCGGCGGCCTGTTCCAGCCGATCTCGCGCGAAGGGGCGCTGGTTTTCAACAATCTGTTCCTCACCACCGCGACGGCGACCGTGCTTATCGGCACGCTCTATCCGCTGCTTTTGGAAGCCCTGACTGGCGACAAGATTTCCGTCGGCGCGCCTTTCTTTAACATGACATTCGGCCCGCTGATGATCCCGCTGCTCGCCGCTGTGCCGTTCGGCCCGCTTCTGGCATGGAAGCGCGGCGATCTCCTGGGCGTGGCGCAAAGGCTGATGACTGCCTTTGCGCTGGCGCTGCTTGCCACCGGTTTCGTTCTCTACCGCACGTCCGGCCGGGAGGTGCTCGCCGCCTTCGGCATCGGCCTTGCGGTTTGGGTGATGCTGGGAAGCCTGACCGATCTGGCGCTTAAATCCGGTATCGGCAAGGTTCCTGCCGGAACCGCGTTTGGCCGCCTCATCGGTCTGCCGCGCTCGGTATTCGGCACCGCGCTCGCCCATTTCGGCCTCGGCGTTACCTTGCTCGGCATTGTCGGCGTTACCACTTTCGGCACGGAGCAGGTGGTGGCGATGAAGCCGGGCGATACGCTGCCCGTCGCCAGCTACCGCCTGCGCTATGATGGGATCACGCCCGCGACCGGCCCGAACTATACGGAAGAGCAGGGGCGGTTCACACTTCTGGACAGCGCCGCGAAGCCGGTCGATAGCATCATCGCCGCCCGGCGCTTCTACCCGGCGCGGCGGATGCCCACCACCGAGGCCGGGATCGTCACCCATGGCGTAGATCAGTTCTACATCTCGCTGGGCGATGGCCTCGACCATGACGGCATCGTCGTGCGCGTCTGGTGGAAGCCCTTCGTCACGCTGATCTGGCTGGGCGCGCTGGCGATGATGGCGGGCGGGTTTGTTTCGCTGCTGGATAGGCGCTTGCGGGTGGGGGCGCCGGCGAAGCGCAAGATAGCGCGGACGGAGGCTGCAGCGTGATGGCGAAAGCTGGAATGGAAATGTTGGCGGGGCAATACCCCCCTCTGTCCTGCCGGACATCTCCCCCTCAAGGGGGGAGATTGGCCTTCATTGATGACGGCGCGTCATCCTGCAACGTTGCCGATTGGCGAAAGCGGAACACTCAGCCAATCTCCCCCCTTGAGGGGGAGATGTCCGGCAGGACAGAGGGGGGTGAGGCGACAGGCGAATCCATTGAACCAGGAATCGCCCAATGAAAGCGCTATTCCTCTCCCTCGCGCTCATAATGGCCACACCCGCCGCCCACGCCGTCACCCCCGACGAAATCCTCCCCGACCCCGCATTAGAGCAACGCGCCCGCGCCATTTCGGCGGAGCTGCGCTGCATGGTCTGCCAGAACCAGTCTATCGACGATTCCAATGCGGAACTCGCCAAGGATCTGCGGATTATCGTCCGCGAGCGGCTGAAAGCCGGCGACACGGACGCTCAGGTGCTCGACTTTGTTGTGGCGCGCTATGGCGAGTTTGTGCTCCTGAAACCTCGGCTGGAAGCGAAGACCATTCTTCTGTGGGGGTTTCCGTTGATGGCTCTGTTGCTCGGCGGAGGGTATCTCTTTCTGTCGATGCGCCGCAAATCGACTGCCCAAGCCCTCCCGCTATCCGACGAGGAGCGCCGGAAACTGACCGCGCTGATGGCGGACGAAGATCAGCGAAACATATGAACCGCGCCAACCTTTTATTGCGAACCTTACGAAACTTTCATCTTGCGGAAATTTGCCGGTAAGGTTGCGGTTAGTATCTCTGGCGCACAATGCCCATATGTGGGGAGTCTAACTATGGGCCATGATCCCTGTTCGTGCCGCCCTTACCCTATGCCCAAGGAGTTTCGAATGCCGAAAGAAAAGTCTCCGTCGCTCTATCGCAAAAGCCTGTACGCGGTGGCGCTGACCTCGGCTCTCGCCGGTGCCGTCCTGGCGAATGGGCCGCTCAGCGCCGTGATGCGCGCCTATGCCGAACCCGTCACCGTCGATACGCCCGCCCAGCCTGGCTTTGCCGATCTGGTGGCGAAGGTCCGCCCGGCCGTGGTCAGCGTTCGCGTGGACAGCAACAAGCAGATGACATCATCTGGCGACGACATTCCCGGCTTCTTTTCGGGGCCGGGCTTCGACCAGCTTCCGGACAATCATCCGCTGAAGCGCTTTTTCAAGGAGTTCGGCCAGGATGGCCAGGCGAACCGTCCCGGCAAGCGCCAGGGCCGTCCGCCGCGCGAGCGCCCGGTGGCGCAGGGCTCCGGCTTCTTCATCTCCGATGACGGCTATATCATCACGAATAATCACGTCGTGGCTGACGGCAACGCCTATTCCGTCGTTCTTCAGGATGGAACCGAACTTGACGCGAAACTCGTGGGCACCGATCCGCGCACCGATCTTGCGGTCCTGAAGGTCAATGACCCGAAACGCAAATTCACCTATGTCGCCTTGGGCGATGACAAGAGCGTGCGCGTCGGCGATTGGGTGGTCGCGGTGGGAAATCCCTTCGGCCTTGGCGGCACGGTGACGGCGGGCATCGTCTCGGCCCTTGGCCGCGATATCGATGCGGGCCCCTATGACGATTTCATCCAGATCGATGCGTCGGTGAACCGCGGAAATTCCGGCGGCCCGACCTTCAATCTCAACGGCCAGGTGATCGGCATCAACACCGCCATCTTCTCGCCGTCGGGCGGCAGCGTCGGCATCGCCTTCGCCATTCCCGCCTCCACGGCGAAGACGGTGGTCGACCAGATCATCAAGACGGGCCATGTCCAGCGCGGCTGGATTGGCGTATCGATCCAGCCCGTGACCAAGGATATCGCCGATTCGATCGGTCTCGCCGAGCCGAAGGGCGCCCTCGTTGCCGCGCCGCAGGATGGCGGACCAGCGGCCAAGGCGGGCATTGTGGCGGGCGATGTCGTCACCGCCATCAATGGTGAGCCGGTCGGGGATTCCCGCGAGCTCGCCCGCAAGATCGCGGCAATCGCCCCGGGGAGCAAGGCGGAACTGACCGTTTGGCGTCAGAACGCGGCCAAGACCGTTAGTGTCACCATTGCTTCCATGCCGAAAGACCAGCAGCAATCGACCACGGGACGACCGATCCAGCCTCAGGAATCGCAGACGCTGGATTCTTATGGCTTGACCGTTGTTCCCTCGGATGATGGCGACGGTGTCGTGGTGACCGATGTGGACCCCGACAGCGACGCGGCCGACAAGGGCATCCGCTCAGGCGATGTCATTGTCACCGCAAACAACAAACCGGTGAAGGACGTAGGCGATATCAACGCCGCGATCAAGGATGCGGAGAAGGAAGGCCGCAAGGCTGTGCTTCTGCAAATCCAGACCAACGACCAGAGCCGCTTCGTAGCGCTTCCAATCGCCAAGGGCTAGGCACGAGGATGCCTGGGACTTGTTTCCAGTCTTCCGTCCCCGGCAATCCAGTGCGGGTTTGGGTGGCGAATGGAAAAGCGCTGGGCAGCGGGCCAAACGGCTCGCTGCCCGTCTAGAATGGGTGAGCAGTGAGACGGTGAGCAGTGAGCAGATTCACCGCTCACCGCTCACTGCTCACCGCTCACTGCTCACCGCTCACTATCTCACTGTTGAGGCCCATGAAAATTCTCATCATAGAAGATGATCGCGAGGCCGCCCGGTATCTGGAGAAGGCTTTCGCCGAAGCCGGTCATGCCGCCGATATCGCCGGCGATGGTGAGACGGGTTATGCGCTGGCGGAAAGCGGTAAATATGATGTCCTCATCATCGACCGGATGCTGCCGCGCCGCGATGGGCTTGCGGTGATCGCAGGCTTGCGCGCCAAGGGCATGGACACGCCGGCGTTGATCCTATCAGCGCTCGGACAGGTCGATGATCGCGTGACGGGCCTTCGTGCCGGCGGCGATGATTATCTGACGAAGCCCTATGCCTTTTCAGAGCTTCTGGCCCGCGTCGAGGTCTTGCGGCGTCGCTCCAGCCCCCGCGAGGCGGACACGATCTACCGCGTCGGCGATCTGGAGCTTGACCGTCTTGCGCATACGGCGCGGCGCGGCGGCGCGGATATCGTTCTCCAGCCGCGTGAGTTTCGCTTGCTCGAATATTTGATGCGCCATGCGGGTCAGGTGGTGACCCGCACCATGCTGCTCGAAAATGTCTGGGATTATCATTTCGATCCCCAGACCAATGTCATCGATGTCCATATCTCGCGCCTGCGCGGCAAGATCGAAAAGGGCTTCAAGACGCCGCTGCTGCATACCGTGCGCGGCGCGGGCTATGTGTTGAAGGCGACCGCCGACGGCTCGCCTGCCGCGGAGGCCTGATGAACCGCTTCGCCGCCCTGATGCGCACGACGGCGGCGCGTTTGTCGGCGCTCTATCTTGTTCTGTTCATGCTGGGCGCTGTCGCCCTCGTCATCTACATGACCAACCTCTCGGTTTCGCTCCTGACCAGCCAGACCGAACAAGCTCTGAGCGAGGAAGTTGCAAGCGTTGGCACGGCTTATAGCCGTGGCGGAATTTCATTGCTGGTCCGCGTCATCGACAAGCGCTCTCGCCAGCCCGGCGCCTATCTCTACCTCGTCGCCGATTCCACGGGCCGCATCCTTGCCGGCAATGTTGAAAGCCTGCAGCCGGGCGTCCTCGAAACGAACGGCATGATCGAACGCGCTTTCACCTATCAGCGCTACGGCGAGCAGGGTACGACCGAGGTGCACAAGGCGCTCGCGGTCGTCATCGCGCTTCCCAATGGCATGCGCGTCCTCGTCGGCCGGGACTTGAGCGAGCCGGAACGCTTTGTCGATATCGTGCGCCGCGCGCTTATGCTGGCGCTCGGACTTATGGTCGTCGGCGCGTTTCTGATCTGGTATTTCGTCGGCCGCCGCGCGCTCATTCGCATTGACCAGCTTTCCTCCGCCTCCCAGCGTATCATGGATGGCGATCTGACGGGGCGCCTGCCGGTCAGCGGATCGGGCGATGAATTCGACCGCCTTTCCGGTAGCCTCAACGCCATGCTGGGCCGCATACAGGAATTGAACGACGGGCTGAGGCAAGTTTCCGATAACATCGCTCACGATTTGAAAACTCCGCTGACGCGCCTGCGCAACCGGGCCGAAGCGACGCTGAACAGTGGCGACAAGCTGACAAAGGACTATCGCAACGCGCTGGAAGACATCATCGCCGAGTCGGACCAGCTCATCCGCACGTTCAACGCGATATTGATGATCTCCCGGCTTGAGGCGGGCTATTCGAGTGAGAGCATGCAGATCATGCCCGCCGCGCCTATTTTACGCGATGTCGCCGATCTTTACGAACCGGTCGCCGAGGATGCCGGCGTTTCGCTGAGTTTGGGCGAGCTTGACGAGACGCCGCTTCGCATCAATCGCGAACTGGCCGGCCAGACGGTTTCGAACCTGGTGGACAACGCCATCAAATATGCCGGTGGAGAAAATCCGGATGCGACGGTGATGCTCTCCATGGAACGGCACGACAAGACCCTGCTGATCGTCATTGCAGATAATGGCCCCGGCATTCCGGAAGACCAGCACGACCGGGTGACTGAACGCTTCGTTCGTCTTGAGGAAAGCCGCACGCAGCCCGGCCTTGGCCTGGGCTTGAGCCTTGCCAAGGCGGTGATGAAACTGCACGGTGGCAGCTTGAGGCTTGAGGACAACAAGCCGGGATTGCGCGCGGTGCTGGTATTTCCGGTGCCGGAGAATGGGGGGTAGATGGGAAGCAGTGCCCTGTGATCCCACCCCCCTCTGCCCTGCCGGGCATCTCCCCCTCGCGGGGGGAGATTAAGCCTTCATTGAGGTTCTGCATCAATTGCAGATGTTGCAGAATAGGCCCGGAGAGTAGTATCAGCCAATCTCCCCCCGCGAGGGGGAGATGCCCGGCAGGGCAGAGGGGGGTGGGATCATATGGGATTGTTTTTCAAACATAAACTAAAACTGCTCATTCCCATCGATGCCGAAAAAGCCGCCGGGTTTCTCGCGGATTTGCGCGAAAGCGCGGTCCTCAACGAGTGTCCAAAGCTCACGAAGCAACTCAACAACCAGTCATCAACTGCATTCCTCTCCGCCATTCTCGATCTTTCCCCCTTCATTCGTGAAGTCCTTCTGCGCCGTCCGGCTATTCTGGAGGCTCTGTGCGAAACGCCTGTTGAAGTGCGGCTCGAACAGATACTCGCTGATATCTCTATCTCCTGGCAAGGCGAAGATGTCACCGAAACCACCCTCATGGCTGGCTTGCGCAAGTTGAAACAGGAAGCCCATGTGCTGATCGCGCTCGCCGATCTTGCGGGCCTCTTCGAAACCGCGCAAACGACCAACTGGCTGACACGGCTTGCCGAAGCGTGCATCCGTGCGGCGGTGTGCTTCCTGCTGCGTGATGCTGACAGCACCGGCAAGATCAAGCTTCCCGACCGCGAAAGCCCTGAAACCGGCTGCGGCTGGATTGTGCTCGGCATGGGCAAGCTAGGCAGCCATGAGCTCAACTATTCCTCCGATATTGACTTGATCGTCTTCATTGACGAGACCTCGAACGCCATCGGCGATCCGCTCGATTGCGTCGATGTCTATTCGCGGCTGACCCGGCGTCTGGTCCGCATCCTGCAAGACCGCACCGCTGATGGTTATGTCTTCCGTGTCGATCTGCGGCTGCGGCCGGATCCAGGATCCACTCCACTCGCCATTCCCGTCGAGTCGGCGCTGCACTATTACGAAGGCCGCGGACAGAACTGGGAGCGCGCCGCAATGATCAAGGCCCGTCCTGTGGCGGGCGATATCGAGGCTGGCTGCAAGGTGTTGGCGGAACTGGCTCCCTATGTATGGCGCAAATATCTCGATTACGCGGCGATTGCCGACATTCACTCGATCAAGCGACAGATCCATGCGCACAAGGGATTTGGCGACATCGCCGTGCGTGGCCATAACGTCAAGCTCGGTCGCGGCGGCATCCGCGAAATCGAGTTCTTCGTCCAGACCCAGCAACTGATCGCGGGCGGACGCTTTCCCGAGTTGCGCGGTTCGCAGACGATCGCGATGCTGGGCAGGCTGGCGGAGCGGGGCTGGATAACACCTGACGCCCGCGATGCGCTGGCCGTTAAATATGCCTTCCTGCGCGATGTCGAGCATCGTATCCAGATGATCGCCGACGAGCAGACCCATGTCCTGCCCGAGGATGACGAAGGCTTCCTGCGCGTTGCCCGCATGATGGGCTATGCGAAGGCGAGTGAATTTTCAAAGGATTTCCTCGCCGCGCTTGCCACAGTTGAAGACCACTACGCCGGTCTTTTTGAACAGGCGCCGGAGTTGGGCGGCGATGCGGGCAACCTGGTCTTCACCGGCGACACCGATGATCCCGGAACGCTGGAAACCCTGTCGAAGATGGGGTTCGAGCGTCCGAGCGATATCTGCCGCGTCATCCGCACCTGGCATTTCGGCCGCTACCGGGCGACGCGTTCGGCTGAGGCAAGGGAGCGCCTGACCGAATTGACCCCGGCGCTGCTGAAGGCATTCGGCGAGACCGGGCGGGCGGATGAGGCGCTCCTGCGCTTTGACGAATTGTTGAAAGGACTACCCGCCGGCATCCAACTTTTCAGCCTGCTGCAATCCAACCCGTCATTGCTCGGGCTGCTGGTGCTTATTCTGAGCGCCGCGCCGCGCCTGGCCGATATTATTACGGCCAAGCCGCATGTCTTCGACGGTCTCCTCGATCCGGCGATCTTTGCCGAAATGCCGACGCGCGTCTATCTCGAAGAACGGTTGGAAAGCTTTCTGAATCAAGGGGCTTCCTATGAGGAAACGCTTGACCGCCTGCGCATCTTCGCAGCCGAGCACCGTTTTCTCATTGGCATCCGCCTGCTGACGGGCGCCATAGACGGCCCCCGCGCGGGCAGGGCCTTTTCAGACCTCGCTGACCTGATGATCAGCAAGACGCTCACCGCCGTTCTGGCGGAGTTCAGCCGGCGTCACGGCACGGTCGCTGGCGGAAGGGTGGCAATCCTGGGCATGGGCAAGCTGGGCAGCCGGGAACTGACGGCGGGGTCGGATATCGACCTGATCCTCCTCTACGATCATGACGAGGACGCAGAGGAATCGGGCGGCGAAAAGCCGCTTGCCCCGTCGCAATATTATATCCGCATGACGCAGCGTCTGATCGCTGCCCTTTCCGCGCCCACCGCCGAAGGTGTTCTCTATGAGGTCGATCTGCGTCTGCGCCCATCGGGCAACAAAGGCCCGGTCGCCACGCACATTGCCGCCTTCGGCAAATATCAGCGTACAGAGGCGTGGACTTGGGAGCACATGGCGCTGACGCGCGCCCGCGCAATCGCGGGCGACGAGACACTTGTCAAACACATCGAACAGGAAATCGCGTCCATCCTCGCGCTGCCGCGCGATAAAGGTAAGACGGCGAAGGATGTAGCGCAAATGCGCGCACTCATCGAAGAGGAAAAGCCACCGCGCGATCTCTGGGACTTGAAGCTGAAACCGGGCGGCATCATCGATCTGGAGTTCATCGCGCAATTTGCCGTGCTGACCGGCAATGTATCGACCAAACACCGTTCGACAGCGACTGAAGACGTCCTGCGCCACCTCTCACCCTCCATCGCTGCGCCGCAGGTCATCGACGATCTGGTCGATGCCCAGCGTCTCTACGCTTGGCTGAGCCAGACAATCCGGCTTTGCCTCGCAGGCGGGGTGGACCGGGACGATCTCCCTCCCGGATTGGTCGATCTCCTATGCCGCACCGCCGCGCTGCCGGATATCAGGCAAGTCGAGGCTCATCTGGATGAGGTCGCCCGGACAGTGCGGGCGCATTTTGAGGGGGTGATGAGGATTGCAGCGGCATGACAGGATAGAAGGAGCTTGGCCGTTACGCCTGCGGCGGCTGCGCGGCTCCGTTCGCCAGCATTGCGGTCATGGATAGGCTGCTTCGAAGGTTATCCTTCTGTTCCTGAACCATTCCGGGAATAAGGAAGGCATCGACCAGCACCCACATAGCTAATACGATCAGAAGAACAATACCGATGCCAATTGCCACTGTCGCCCACCCCAAGATGCACAGCAGAAGCTGAACAAAAGCGGTCCCTGTCCGTCCAAGATAGAAGCGATGTCCGCCAAGACCGCCCAGAAAGACCCAAAGCAGATAGGCTGCACCGGTCGATTTCGCTTCATTCGTAATACGTTGCTCAATAAGCATTTGTTGTTGTACTGATAATGTCATTCCCGCAAGCCCCTTCTTACTTTGGCCAATAATACAAGAAGCGCAGCCCGTCCTGTAACGGGGTGCGCCTTAAAAACGATTGGTAGTTGACGTACTATCTCATGATAATCAAGGGGAATAATGCAGTCTCCGAGGGGCAACCGGCACGCTCCAATCACGCCGCCGCGCTCTCGCTCTCGACCGCATCCACAGGAATGCGGATCGACACGATCGTACCGACTCCTTGGGTCGAACGGATCTTCAATGTTCCGCCATGCATCCTGACCAGCGAACGCGAGATCGCCAGACCCAGCCCTGAGCCGGCATGGGATTTGGTGAACTGGTTCTCCACCTGCTCGAAGGGCTGACCCAGCTTTTTCAACGCTACTTTTGGAATGCCGCACCCCGTGTCTTCTATGGCAAGCACAAGCGCGCTGGCGGTCTTGCGCGCGCGAACCGAGATGCGTCCGCCTTCGGTGCTGAACTTTACCGCGTTGGAGAGCAGATTGATCAGCACCTGCTTGATCGCCCGGCGGTCGGCATTGAGTGTCATCGTCTCGGCGATATTGGTCTGCACCGCGATCTTCTTCTCCTGCGCCTGCAGCGAGATTACCCGGACGGCTTCGTGAATGAGCGGGCAGAGATCGATTTCTGCCCGGTCGAGCGAGAAATGCCCGGCTTCGATCTTCGACATGTCGAGAATGTCGTTGATGACGTTGAGAAGATAAGCGCCGCTGGTGTGGATATCCCGCACATATTCCTCGTAGCGGTCGGAACCGAGCGGGCCGAAGGTCGCCTGGCTCATGATCTCCGAGAAACCGATGATGGCGTTGAGAGGCGTGCGCAACTCATGCGACATGTTGGCGAGGAATTCGGACTTGGCGCGGTTGGCGCTTTCGGCGCGCTCCTTCTCCACCGCATATTTGCTGGCAAGCTCGGAAAGCTCGCGCACACGGTCCTTCTCGCCTTTGCGGGCAAGGCTCAGGTCGTGGATGGTCGCCATCAGGCGGCGCTCGCTGTCGACCAGCCGCTCCTGATGCAATTTCAGCTGGGTGATGTCGGTACCGACCGAAACCAGCCCGCCATCCTGCGTGCGCCGCTCGTTGACTTGCAGCCAGCGCCCGTCGGCAAGCTGGCGTTCGAAGGTTTGCGCCCCGCTGCGATCGTTTTCATTGACCATTCGCCTCTCGAACGAAACAGGCCGGATCAGCGGCTGTATCTCGTTTCGCGTCACGCCCGGCGTGAGGGCGGCGGAGGGCATCCCGGCATATTCGTTGAACTTGCTGTTGGACATCACCAGGCGGTTGTTGGCGTCCCACAGCACGAAGGCTTCCGAGATATTCTCGATCGCCTCGCGGATGCGCATGTCTGCTTCCGCCGTTTGTTGCGCGAAACGATGTTGCTCGCTTACGTCGAAGGCGATGCCCACGAGATGCATGTCGCCCTCGGCGGCGACTTCGGCGCGCACCCGCATCCACACCCAATAGCCGTCGGCGTGGCGCATCCGCAGCACCTTGTCGAGCTGCTTGATATCGCCCGCCACTGCCTGCGTGGCGATCGCATAGAGGTCGCCGTCCTCCGGGTTGATGATCGCCGCTACGTCGCCGAAGGAAAGGATGGCGTCATGCGCCTCATAGCCCAGCATCTCGTACATGGAGCGCGACCAGTACATGCGCCCGCGCGCCATGTCCCAGTCCCACAAGCCGCAGCGACCTCTGGCGAGTGCCAGATTGATCCGCCATTGTATCTGCTCGGAGAGACTGTCCGCGTCTCGCGCCCGCGCCGCCTGGCTGAAATAGGCGTAAAGGATTGCCAGCATCACGCCCGCCGTCCCGGCAAAAAGCGTGATGTTGAGCGACATGATCCGTCGCCATTCCGCATAGATCGAGGCGTTGGGTTCGCTCGCAAGCACGGTGAAGTTGCCGTTGCCCGTGCGGCCCAGCGAGGCAAACGCCTCCTCGCCGGCAAATTTTACCTGCATCACGCCGGCGCGCTCACCGAAAAGGAACAGCGGCTGTCCATCCGCGACCACGCTTTCGATGTTCTTGGCCAGCAAATTATCCATGCCCGGTGCGACGACGATGGCGGAATTTCTGTCAGCCACGGCGATTCTCGCCGCCTGCGGAATGAGCCCGCGCGTGCGAAAATCCGCGATAATATCGCGTATCTCCGCTGTAGAAACATTATCGTCACTCGTATTGGCCACGCGGTCGATCATGGATGAGACATGCGTGGTGGCCAGCGCCAGCGCCGAACGGGTATTGCGCTCGATATCGTCGCGCCAGGCCATGAGCGACAGTACGC
Organism: Paramesorhizobium leguminum; assembly: GCF_003217235.1. Classification (GTDB taxonomy): domain Bacteria; phylum Pseudomonadota; class Alphaproteobacteria; order Rhizobiales; family Rhizobiaceae; genus Paramesorhizobium; species Paramesorhizobium leguminum. Next base: position 51,220 of record NZ_QJTF01000007.1, read on the forward strand.
GCGCTACGGCGAGAACGATCAGGAAAAGGACGATCAGCGTCGGGATCGAACGGCGAAGCCAGGGTTCGAGCCATACGAGCTTTTGATAAGCGGGGTCGGCGAGCAGACCGGCATGACCGGAAAGCCCGGTGCGCCGTCGTCTCTTCCCGGAGGTGTAATACCTCCCCGTCGGCGCGTCATACGCGTCCGCATTTGCCATCCCCTGGCCCCTCTGAGTTTGAACTTCCATTGAAAGCGATTCGGGATACCGCACGTCCGAACCATGTCCAATGAATCAAAACCGATTCGGCCTGTCCAGCCTTTAATAAAAAATTAATCGGATTGCCGAGTATGACGGTCTGTGATTCGGGCGAATCACCAAATGCTATGACTGGCGTTAGCCGCTACTCACCCCAGTGTCCGCTCCACAATATCCTTCACATCAGTGGAAAGCTTGTCCGCGTTTGCAATCAGCGCCAGCGCCGCGCGGGCGTGTTCCCGCCGCACGGGTTCCAGTGAGCGCCAGGAGCGCAGCGCCGTCAAAAGCCGCGCCGCCAGTTGCGGGTTTTCCCTGTCGATCTTCAGGATTGTCTCGGTGAAGAACCGATAGGCCTCGCCATCCGCGCGGTTGAAGCCGGTCTGGTTGGCGGTGGCGAAGGCGCCGATGAGAGCGCGCGCGCGGTTGGGATTATCGAGCGAGAAGAGCTTATGGCGCATCAGGTCTTTCACCGTGTCGAGCGCCGCCGCGCCGGGCCGCGTGGCCTGCCCGCTGAACCATTTGTCCATCACCAGCGGGTCGCCGCCGAACCGCGCCTCGAATGCCGCCAATGCTGCAGCCGCGCTTTCGCTACCGCCGAAGCGGTGGACGAGCACGCCCAGCGCAGCCGCCCGATCCGTCATGTTGTCGCTCGCATGATATTGCGCCGCGGCCCGTGACGGATTTCCCTCCGCCACGCTCAAATAATCGAGAAGACTGTTGCGCAACGCCCGGCGTCCCGCACTCGCCGCATCGGGCGAGAAGACGCCCCTATTGACCAGCGCATCGTAAAGCATCGCGAACGGCTTGGCATGGGCCACGGCGATCGCCTTGACCAGCGCGTCGCGGCTTGCCAGCACGGCATCCGGGTCGATATTGCTGCCCATCTCGCGGGCAATGTCGCTTTCGCCGGGAAGCGTCAGGCAGAGTGCGCGGAAGGCCGGATCGAGCGTTTCGTCGGCTACGATCTCCCCGACGAGGCCGACGATATCGACGCCGATGAGGGGTGCCTTGCCGCCACGCACGCGCTTGACGCCTGCGATCAGCTTGCCCGTGAGAAGCTTGGTCAGCGCCTGCCAGCGCCCGACCGGGTCGCCGTCATGCCGTGCCAGAAATATCAAGTCCTCCCGCGGCAGCTCGCTTGCCAGCGTCACCGGCGCGGAGAAACCGCGCAGCAGCGAGGGAACGGGACGTTCCTCAATGCCGGTGAAGCGCACAGTCTCGTTGCGCTGGCGCAGATGGATGACATTGCCTGTCACCTCCATGCCATCAGCCGATACGGGAACGATTTCCCTGCCATCCGGGCCGATGAGGCCGAATTCGATCGGCACATGCATCGGCTTCTTGCGGTTTTGGCCTGGCGTCGCCTTCAAGGATTGTTCGAACTCGATGGCGAAGGTCTTTTCCGCGGCATCGTAATCGAAGCTGACGGAGAGGTTAGGCGTTCCAGCCTGCTCGTACCAGAGGGCGAACTGGCTCAATTCCAGGCCTGCCGCGTCCTCGAACGCCTTGATGAAATCCTCAATCGTGGCCGCTTCTCCGTCATGGCGCTCGAAATAGAGGTCCATGCCTTTGCGGAAAAGCTCCGGTCCGAGAATGGTGCGGATCATCCGCACCACCTCGGAGCCTTTCTCGTAGACCGTCGCCGTGTAGAAATTGTTGATCTCGCGATATTGGCGTGGGCGCACCGGATGGGCGAGGGGGCCGGTATCTTCGGGAAACTGATGCGCCTTCAGCGTCTTCACCTCGGCGATACGCTTGACAGCGCGGGAACGCTGGTCGGCGGAAAACTCATGGTCCCGGAAGACGGTCAGTCCTTCCTTGAGGCAAAGCTGGAACCAGTCGCGGCAGGTGATCCTGTTGCCTGTCCAGTTGTGGAAATATTCATGCGCGATCACCGCCTCGATACCGGCATAGTCAGAATCCGTCGCCGTTTCGGCGTCGGCGAGCACATATTTGTCATTGAAGACGTTGAGCCCCTTGTTCTCCATCGCGCCCATGTTGAAATCGGACACGGCGACGATGTTGAAGACATCGAGATCATATTCGCGCCCGAACGCATCCTCATCCCATTTCATCGAGCGCTTGAGCGCATCCATGGCGTAGAGCGCCCGCGCTTCCTTGCCGTGCTCGACATAGATCGCGAGATCGACCTTGCGGCCCGAACGGGTGGTGAAGCTATCGCTGATGGACCCGAGCGAGCCCGCCACCAGCGCGAAGAGATAGGAGGGTTTCGGGTGCGGGTCGTGCCACACGGCGAAATGCCTATCCGGCCCAAGATCACCGGTCTCGACCGGGTTGCCATTGGAAAGCAGCACCGGCGCTTGCTGTTTCGATGCTTCGATACGCACCGTATAGACCGAGAGTACATCCGGGCGGTCGAGGAAGTAAGTGATCCGGCGGAACCCTTCCGCCTCGCACTGCGTGCAATAGACGCCGCTGGAGCGGTAGAGGCCCATCAGCTGGCGGTTGGCAGTCGGATTGATCTCGGTGACGATCTCGAGGGTGAAGCGGTTTTCTTCCGGCAGATCAGTGATTTCCAGCCGGTCCGGTGTCGCCTGATAGCCGTTCTCGCCAAGCGGCGCGCCGTTGATGCTGAGGCTGACGAGCTTCAGCTCATCGCCATCGAGAATGAGCGGCTGCGAGATATCCACCCCCTCGCGGCGCTGGACGACAAGCGTTGCGCGCACAATCGTGCGCTCGGGGTGAAGATCGAAGACAAGCTCGGTTTCCGGAATCAGATAGTCCGTCGGGCGATAATCCTCCAGGCGGAAGAGCTGGCCGGTATCCGTGCGCATGATCGATCATCCTTGCGTAGTTTGCATCCGGCCTTCCTATTCCTCTTCGCCGCAACGCACAACGATGCCGGCAAAAATCGCATTCATTATCGCTGGCATTCTGCATGAATGCGGCCTATGCAGGACCGTACCCGCCGCATACCGCTTCTTAAGGACTATTGCCTTGAACGCTCCCTCGCGTCCGGAGCCTGTCGAAACCCGTGTCGAACCAAAGGTCATGGTTGGCATCGGCTTCAAGGTTGCATCCGTCTGCGTCTTCGTCGCCATGTCGAGCCTTCTCAAGGCGGCAGACGCCATCCCGCTCGGCCAGCTCGTCTTTTTCCGCTCATTCTTCGCGATTTTTCCCATCGTCGCCTATCTGGCCTTCACGCATCAGGTCAAAGGCGTGTTCCGCACCAATGCGGGTTTCAGCCATGTCTGGCGCGGGCTTATCGGCGTCACTTCCATGAGCTTCAGCTTTTATGCGCTGACCAAGCTGCCGCTGCCCGAAGCCATAGCCCTCAATTATGCCGGGCCGCTCTTCGTCGTGGTGTTCAGCGCGATCCTGCTGCATGAGACCGTGCGCGTCTATCGCTGGAGCGCGGTGATGGTCGGCCTCATTGGCGTGCTGGTCATCCTATGGCCGCGCATGAGTGTTTTTTCGAGCGGCGAACTCGGCATGGATGAGACGCTGGGCGCGGGTGCGGCGCTCGCGGGCGCGGGCTGCGGCGCCATCGCCATGCTGCTGGTGCGCCGGCTCGTGCAGACGGAGCGCACGCCCACCATCGTCATCTATTTCTCGATCACATCCACCGTCATGGCGCTTTTCAGCATCCCCCTGGGTTGGGTGATGCCGACACCGGCGCAGGCCGCGATGCTGGTCGGCGCGGGCTTCGCCGGCGGCATCGCGCAGATTTTCCTCACACAATGCTACCGCTACGCTGAGATGTCGACCATCGCGCCTTTTGAATATACCTCGATGCTGCTCGGCCTCGCCATCGGCTATCTGATCTTCGGCGAGGTCCCGACATTGCAAATGATCGTCGGCAGCACCATAGTCATCGGCGCCGGCATCTTCATCATCTATCGCGAGCACCGGCTGGTGGTAGCCGAACGCAACCGTCGGGCTCAAGCGGCGGGTCGAATGTCCTAATCCTGAGCTGCTTCACTACGCGGATCCAACTGCAGCGTTTCCGGCGTTTGCTGCATTTCCGGGCTTTGGAACTGGAATTCCGTCTTCTGGTCAACCACGATTGGGATGCTGCGCTGCAGGATGCGCCAGAGAGCATGCGCGGCATAGAGCGTGTAGCAGACGGCCATGGTGATGAAGAGACCCGAAGGTCCGAAGGCATCCATCAGCCGCCCGGCAGCCTGCGGCCCGATCATGCTGCCGATGCCGTAAACGATCAAAAGCCCGCTTGATATCGTTACGAATTCGCTTGGGTTGGCGGCATCGTTTGCGTGCGCGGTGTTGAGGCTGTAAATCGGATAGAGGACGGACCCGAACAGGAACATGATTGCATAGATAAGCCACCCCGGTCCCGGATGAATAAGCACCATCGCCATGGCCAGCACAAGCCCTACGGCTCCCGCCGCCACCATCACATAGCGCCTGTCGACTAAATCGGAGGCCCGTCCGAGCGGATACTGAAAGATCGAGCCGCCGATCATCGCCGTGGCGAGCATCGCGGCGATGCCGAGCGTGGAAAGCCCGATCCGTTCACCATAGACGGGCGCCAGAAAGCCCCATGCGCCCGCGACGATCCCGGCGATCAGCGCGCCCACGACCGCAGCGGGCGACCGGCGGTAAAGACCTTTGAGATCGAGCGAAACCCGCGTCAGCGCCCTTGGCGACTGCGCATTGGAAAGCGCGGTTGGAATGAGCGCGCTCGCATAGATGAGGGCGCATATGATGAAAAGCGTCTGCGTGGCCGGATTGCCGAAAGGCAGCATGAATTGCCCCGCGAGCAGTCCAAGCATCGAGACGATCATATAGATCGAGAAAACCCTGCCGCGCGTCTCGTTGGTTACGCGCTCGTTGAGCCAGCTTTCGACGATCATATAACCGCCGGCGAGCGAGAAACCGGCGATTCCCCGGAAAATCATCCAGGCGACAGGCTCCATCACCAGCGCGTGCAGAAGCAGCGACATGCTGAGCAGGGTCAGGAGCACCGAGAAGACCCGCACATGCCCGACCCGGCGCACCAGCCGCGGCACGATCAGGCAGCCCAGCGTAAAAGCCAGCGCATAAGAGGTGCCCATCCAGCCGATGGTCGTGGGCGACCAGCCGTCAAGCCCGGCGCGCAAGGGCAGAAGAATGCCCGCAAGCCCGCCGCCCACCAGCATCAGAAACGTGCTGAACAGCAGCGCGGCAATCGGCAGAAGTTGGCCAGCCATGGAAGACCTCGGTTTTGAGGCATAAGGATACAAGGAATTGCGACGCAAACGATTGTCCAATTCCGACATGGGTTTAGCGGTGGTTGGTGACGAATGGATGGCGGAGATAACGATGCGCCCTCCTTCCCCCTTGCGGGGAAGGTGCCCGCGGAGCGGGCGGATGGGGGTGGAGACGGTTATGCTCAATACTGAACCACCCCCACCCGGCCCTATGGGCCACCCTCCCCGCAAGGGGGAGGGAGAGCTGGTTCATCCTGCCAACTCCCTCAACCGTATCTTCACCGCCAACAGATCCCGCCACGCGAAACGCTTTTGCGCGGGGTTCTTGAGCAGATAGGCTGGATGCAGCGTCGGCATTACCGGGATCGTCATGCCGGACGGCGTTACATGTTCCTTCCAATTGCCCCGTAGCCGCAAAATGGCTCCCTCGGCACCGGTCAGGGTTTTGGCCGCCGGGCCGCCGAGCGCCACCAGCACCTTCGGGCCGGCAAGTTCGATCAGCCGTTCGATGAACGGGCGGCAAAGCTCCGTCTCCAGCGGTGTCGGCGCCCGGTTGCCGGGCGGTCGCCAGGGGATGGTATTGGCGATATGGACATGGGCCCGCTCCAACCCGATTGCCGCGAGCATCCGGTCAAGAAGCTGCCCGGAACGCCCGGCGAAAGGCCGGCCTTCGATATCCTCGTCGCTCTCCGGCGCCTCGCCGATAAACATGATGCCGGAAGCGGGGTCGCCATCGGCGAAGCACATGTTCTTGGCTGTGAACTTCAAATTGCAGCCATCGAACGCGGCAAGCGCTTCCCGTAATTCGTCAAGCGTCGCCGCCTTGGCCGCTGTCTCGCGGGCAAGCGCCACCTGCGCATCATCAGGCACGACCGGGCGGGGTGACGCGGGAGCTGGTGGCGCAGCTCGGGAAGCCGGGGCAGGGGAGGTGGTTCCGGCGGACGGGCGCTGCGGCATGGTCTCTTGCCCGCCGCCAGCACGCGCCTGCGGCACCGCTTTCGGTTTCGCCACTTCGGCAAACCGGTCGATGGGTTCGTCGGATAAAGCGCAATCCACGCCCGCTTCCGCATAAAAGCGGAGCAACCCTTCGATATCTATCGGTTCCTGCTCAATTGCCATAAAGGCCTCTTATCAGGAATGCGGTTGCGTCGTCCATTGCGCGGACAGGCCATAAAATCCATGATTTTATTGACGTTTACGTCAAGGTAAAATATTTTATGCATGAATGCCACAATTGCCCCGGACAATTGGCCGCATAGGACCTGCCGGGCGACTCTATATCACAGTAGAATAACAGGTAACAAAAGACGGCTCCGGGGAACAAGTCGTCATGGAGGAATGAATGAGCGAGGCGCATAAGCTTCCTGAAAATGAGCTTCCAGAACGCGAAAGCATGGAATTTGACGTGGTCATCGTCGGTGCGGGGCCGGCGGGCCTGTCGGCGGCGATCAGATGCAAGCAGATCAACCCCGATCTCTCCGTCGTGGTGCTGGAGAAGGGCGGCGAGGTTGGCGCGCATATTCTTTCCGGTGCGGTGGTTGACCCGATCGGCATAGACAAGCTCATTCCGGACTGGCGCGATGATCCGGACCACCCGTTCCAGACGCCGGTGACGGACGATCATTTCCTGGTGCTGGGTCCCTCCGGGTCGGTGCGGCTGCCGAATTTCCTGATGCCGCCGCTGATGAACAATCACGGCAATTACATCGTCTCGCTCGGCAACGTCTGCCGTTGGCTGGGCGCAAAGGCGGAAGCGCTGGGAGTCGAGATTTATCCGGGCTTCGCCGCGACGGAAGTGCTCTACGACGACAAGGGCGCGGTGATCGGCGTCGCCACCGGCGACATGGGCGTGGAGAAGAACGGCGAGCCCGGTCCCGCTTTTACGCGCGGCATGGCGCTGCTCGGCAAATATGTGCTGATCGGCGAAGGCGTGCGCGGCTCGCTCGCCAAGGAGCTGATCGCCAAGTTCAAGCTCGATGAGGGCAAGGAGCCCGCCAAGTTCGGCATCGGCCTGAAGGAACTCTGGCAGGTCGATCCCTCAAAGCATAAGCCCGGCCTCGTGCAGCATTCCTTCGGCTGGCCGCTGGATATGAAGACGGGCGGCGGCTCGTTCCTCTATCACCTGGGCGACAATCAGGTGGCCGTCGGCTTCGTCGTCCATTTGAACTACAAGAACCCCTACCTCTCGCCCTTCGAGGAGTTCCAGCGCTTCAAGACGCATCCGTCCATTCGCGGCACATTCGAGGGCGGCAAGCGGCTCTCTTATGGTGCACGTGCCATCACCGAGGGCGGCTGGCAGTCGGTGCCGAAGCTTTCCTTCCCCGGCGGGGCGCTGATGGGCTGCTCGGCCGGCTTCGTCAACGTGCCGCGCATCAAGGGCTCGCACAATGCGATGCTGTCGGGAATGCTGGCGGCGGAGCATGTCGCGGAGGCAATAAACGCCGGCCGCGCCAATGATGAGCTTTCGTCCTACGAGGATGCGTGGCGCGATAGTGAAATCGGCAACGATCTGAAAAAGGTGCGCAACGTCAAGCCGCTCTGGTCGAAGCTCGGCACCATCATCGGCGTCTCGCTCGGCGGCCTCGACATGTGGATCAACACGCTGACCGGCGGCTGGTCGCCCTTCGGCACGCTGAAGCACGGCAAGCCCGATTACAAGACGCTGGAACCCGCAAGCGAGGCGCAAAAGATCGACTATCCCAAGCCCGATGGTGTGCTGACCTTCGATCGTCTGTCCTCGGTCTTCCTCTCCAACACCAACCACGAAGAGGACCAGCCGGTCCACCTTCAGGTGAAGAACATGGAGTTGCAGAGGACATCGGAGCTCGACATCTACGCCGGCCCGTCGCAACGCTATTGCCCGGCGGGCGTCTATGAATGGGTGAAACAGGACGGCAAGGACGTCTTCGTCATCAACGCCCAAAACTGCGTCCACTGCAAGACCTGTGATATCAAGGACCCGAACCAGAACATAAACTGGGTCCCGCCGCAGGGCGGCGAGGGGCCGGTTTATGTGAATATGTGAGGGGGCGGAGGCTCTCCTTCCCCCTTGCGGGGTTGAGGAGCGTTCGGCCGAAGGCCGAGGAAAAGCCAACGATTTGGCTTTTCCAGCGACGAACGCCCGCGTCAGCGGGCGGATGGGGGTGGCAAAGGCAGCGCGGTGTAATTGCCGGCAAGCTGCACTTTTTCAGCTATGTGCACTTCTTCGTAAGTTCATAACTTTTCGAAGTCATCTCTATCCCAACCACCCCCATCCGCCCGCTCCGCGGGCACCTTCCCTGCAAGGGGGAAGGAGGGTCACCCATTCACCAGCCCCAGCACCAACCGGTGCACGTTCCCGCCGTCGCTCATCTCACGCTTGTCGAAATCACGGCTCTTGCTGCGCTGTTGCTGCGAAAGCGCAGCGAGGCGCTTGGTTAGCTCCTCCCGTATCTTCCGGCAGCCGGGATCGTCCGCCACCGTCAGGCCGATAGACACCGCCTCGATCTTCTTCACCATGTCGAGGATCATTTCGCCATGCACCCGCTCATGCGCCTTGATCCCTGCGATAAAAACATCCCACCGCTTTTGCGTGTCGGGCGGCAGTGAGCCTGACGGCTTCGGCAGCTTGTAGATAATGGTGAGGTGCGGCACCGCCCGCGCCAGTCGGCAACCGCCGCCTTCCGGCACATATTTGCGCGACCATTTGAGATCGAATGTCGTGTAGGCGATGGTCGGGCCGAGGCTCAGTTTCGGGCCATTCTCACCGATCGACCGGTAGAGCTCAATGGGCGTCCGGCCGCTGACGGCATAGGTTTCGATCCGTTCGGAAGGTTTCCATTCCGCTTGTGCCCCGGTGGCGAGACCCAAGCCCAAAGCCACACCCGCAACCCATGAAACCAGCTTCATTCCGCGCCGCCCTTCTTTTGCGCGGGCGAAGCTAGAGCAAACGATTAGCCCGTTCAACTGCCAGTATTTTGTCAGTTGTTCTGTCAGGAGGGCTTCTGCCTCAATTGTCAGGAGAGGTGGCACGCGACCATTCCCGGTGTAGTATGGCCGGGTAATAAGGATTGCCGTGGAAACACCGACCAACCCCAACATAAAGGGAAACGCGAAATGCCCAAGCAATCGGACTTTATCTGGTACGAACTGATGACGTCGGACCTCGCCGGAGCGGAGGACTTCTATAAAAAGGTCGTCGGCTGGAACACCGAGGCTTGGCCGGGAGAGATGCCCTATGTGATCGCCAAGGCAGGCGAGACGGGCGTTGCCGGACTGATGACGATCCCCGAAGAGGCAAAAGCCATGGGCGCGCGCCCGATGTGGCTGGCCTATATCTTCGCGGAAGATGTCGATGCTGCGACCGAAGCCCTGCGCAAGGCCGGCGGCAAGGTCTATCGCGAGCCCGCGGACATTCCTGAAGTCGGGCGATTTTCGGTCGTCGCCGATCCGGGCGGCGCCATGTTCATGCTGATGACGCCGAGCATGGAGAGCCAGCCGCCATTGCCCGACCAGACGCCCGGAACCGTCGGCTGGAACGAGCTTTATGCCGCCGACGGCCCCAGCGCTTTCGACTTTTATTCCAGCCAGTTCGGTTGGACCAAGGGCCAAGGCATGGATATGCCCGACGGGGGCGTCTATCAGCTTTTCGACATCGATGGAAAAATGCGCGGCGCCATCATGACCAAGCCGGAAAGCGTGCCTGCGCCCATGTGGCAGTTCTATTTCTGGGTGGATGGCCTCGATGCCGCATTGGAGCGGGTAAAGCAGAACAACGGCAAAATCGTCCTGGAGCCGATGCAGGTGCCCGGCGATAGCTGGATCGCCGGCTGCATCGACCCGCAAGGGGCGTTGTTTTCGCTCGTGTCGTTGAAGCGGTAAGGATTTAGGGCAGTAAGGCAGTAAGTGAATAAGGCAGTATGTTTATTGCCTTATTCATTTGACCAATACATATTTCCCTACTGCCCTACTGCCCTACTGCCCTACTGCCCTACTGCCCTAAACCCATGAAACGCGTCATGATCATCGGCGGCGCCGGTTCCGGCAAATCCACGCTCGCCAGGCAAATCGGCGAGCGAACGGAGCTGCCTGTCATCCATATCGATCCGATGTATTGGAAGCCCGGCTGGATCAAGCGTGCGCCGGCAGAGACCACCGCGCTCGTTCTGCGTGCGGCGCAACGCGAAGAATGGGTCTTCGAGGGCAACCATACCGCGACCATGTCGGCGCGCATTGAACGCACCGACACGTTCATCTTCCTCGATATAGGCACGGTGCGCCGTCTTTGGCGCGTGATGCGGCGAACGGCACTCAACTATGGAGGAACGCGGCCCGATATGGCCGAAGGCTGCCTGGAGCGCTTCGACTGGGAATTCATCAAATGGGTCGCCGGCTATAGGCGCAACGGCCGGATCCGGGCACTCAGGCTCATGCGCTCGCTACCCTCAAATATCCGCGTATTTCACCTGCGCAATCCGGCGGAGGTCAGGGCTTTTCTCGAAAGCATCCCGCCGTTCTAGGTGTTTAGTCCCGGCATTTGGTGGAATCGCTTGGTGTCCTTTTGCGCCGTTGTCGTGAATGGATAGGTTGAGGCATGGATTCCTGTGACAAGCACAGGAATGACGGGTGGAGATGTTTTTTCCTCTACCGGGAACCGTTCTTTCCAGGCAGAAACGTTGGAACTAGCCGTTAACAGCAAACCTTCCGTCCTGTGCTTGTCACAGGAATCCATGCCTCAACGGTGAAGTTGCCGCACCCGACAAAAAAGTGTCGTTCCACCCAAAAGTGAAATGCACTAAAACGCGCGCTGGAAGCGGATGGTCCCACCCCAGATGCCATCGTCATTGCCCTGAATTTCATTGGAATTCTTCTTGTAGACAACTTCAGGCGTGATCGTGAAGCCGGGGACAAGCTGGTAAGCAACGTTGGCGGCAACAGCGAGTTGTTTGGAATCGTCGAAGGAAACCTGCAAATTGGCGATCGCCTTGTCGGTGAGCAGATAGCTGGCACCTGCCCAGCCGATCCAATCGCCGCCCCAGGAAGCGTAGAAATTGTTATTGAGGTTCTCTATGTCGCCATCGGATCGCCAGCCGCCCATCACGAAGACGGACAAGGTATCGTGCACGTTGAAATCCGCGCGGGCCTTGACCGCCCACGCGTCGAAATTGGCATCGTAGCCGGCAACGGCGCCGAGCGAACCCCAGCCTTGCGCATACTTCACACCGCCGGCGATATGCGGCGTATAGCTGTCGATGGTGTACTCTGCGGAGCCCTGCTCAAGCGAGAGGATGGCCGAAAGACCATTCTTGCCCGTAAACGTGTAGCTGATGAGCATGGTATCGTAGCCGTTCGGCTCGATGATGTCATCGTTGACGACATTGCCGGCATAGCCGAGGAAGGTACGGAACGCGGTTTCGTCCTTGCCGAGGCGCAGGCCGCCAAGTTCGATATAGGCGAAGTTCAGCGTGGGGTTGGAGGAGCTGGCCCAGGCGCTGTTGTATGTTTCCACGATGGGCGGCCCGCCGGGTGTCAAAGGTGGAAGCGTAATGGTGTATGGCGCGGTATTCGTGTCATACTGGAAATACGCTTCGGTATAGGTACGCAGCGGGCCGAGCTCGGTCTCTGAAACCGTGGCCGTGCGCAACGCGAAGCGGGTGTGCAGGTTCCACGTGTCGTTCAGCTTGCCCTGGGGGTTGCTGCTGTCATAGAACATCCGGCGATCGATGCCCTTGATGCCGAGAGCGTCGCCGGCATCGGCGTCGAACCGGACATATCCCGAGATGCGCAGGCAGGTCTTGCTGCCCGGAATATAGAAGTAGCCGCCACCGCAATCGATGACATAGCTGTCTTGGTCGTCAGCGGCCGGCGCGGCCTGGGCACCGGCGGGGATGTCAGCGGCGCCGGCGCTGGAAACTGCGGCAAGGGCTGCCACAGCGGCGCCGAGAAGCAAGCTCTTGATGCACATTTTCCCAACCTCCGGAAGACGCTCAGTGCGTCGTCATCCACTCACGAGCGGCGCGCAGTGCGGTGGCGAGATCCAACTTGCTCATGCCGGCCGCAATCTCGCTCCGCATGACCGCGGCGCGTTCGTTGCCTTTGATCGCAGCGATGTTGAACCATTTGTGAGCGGCGACGAGATCGGTCTCGCAATCGCGTCCAGTGGCATACATCATGCCCATTTCGAAGAGGATGTCGGTCTGGGCGGACGCGCCCATGGCGCCCGCCTCTTCGTTACGCAATTCAAACCGTGCCATTGTCCTAAATCCCTGTTAAAGCGAACATCCGGTTTTCGTTGACTTTTTTGTCTTCGACCCAGTGTTCTTTTGTAAGTCAGAGATTGCCAGACAGGCTTGAAATGGCCGTTAAGGATGATGCTTAACCGGGGGCGAACAAAAACCTACGGGCGAGTAAATTTCAACTCCCGTTAAACATAAGAAGCCGGATTTTGCAGGCTTTTGCCGAAAATTCGCGTAAAATTCTGAGTTCAGAAATCAACCTTGCGCTAACCAAAGATTCGGTTGGCATCGACGGCAAGGTTGGTTTACCTTTACGTCTGCGTAAGGCCGATGCGGTGGAGGAAGACGTCATCGAGCCTGATATTCTGCCGTGTGCGACGCTTAAATAGGGAGGAACCAGATGATCCGCGCATTGATGCTGACAGCAGCCATTTTCACGCTAACTGCCGGGCAGGCAGCCGCCGAGGAGCCGATTATCGGCTCATGGAAGCGGCCCAACGGCACCATCATCAAATATGAAGCCTGTGGAACCAATACATTTTGCGGGACGGTGATGACGGGGGAATACAAGGGCAAGTCAATGAGCTCCATGTCCGGCACCGGCGGCTCGTACAAGGGCAAGGTCAACAAGCTCGACGAGGGCAAGACCTATACGGGCAAGGCCTCGGTCAAAGGCAACACGCTTTCCCTTGCCGGCTGCGTCATGGGCGGATTGATCTGCAAGAGCGAGAGTTTGGCGCGGCAGTAGAGTTTTTGAATAGTAAGGGAGGGAAGTGCCAAAATACCCCCCTCTGCCTTGCCAGGCATCTCCCCCTCAAGGGGGGAGATTAGGCCTTCTTGAATGTCCGGCACCAATCGCAGGCGTTGCAGAATAAAGGCCGAAAGCCATGTCAGCCAATCTCCCCCCTTGAGGGGGAGATGCCTGGCAAGGCAGAGGGGGGTATTCATAGGGCGCTTCGCTATATGGATTTTCCTACCGCGCCTTCTGCCCGAACAGCACCTTCTGCGCATCCTTGTCGGTCGCCAGGTTGGACCGTTCCCGCTCTTCCTTGCCAAGTGCCAGGCCGCGCTGGACGGCTGGGCGCGCGGTTACCGTTTCCAACCAGCGCTTCAGATTGGGAAAATCCTCCAGCTTCTGGTCGTAGTTCTTGTAGACGCTGACCCAGCCGATGCAGGCAATATCAGCAATGGAATAATCATCGGCCAGATAATCGCGGCCTTCGAGCCGCCGGTTCATCACGCCATAAAGCCGGTTGACCTCGTTGGTATAACGCTCGATGCCATAGGGTATCTTTTCGGGTGCATAGAGGCGGAAGTGGCCTGCCTGCCCGGACATCGGCCCAAGTCCGCCCATCTGCCACATCAGCCATTCCTCGGTCGCAACGCGCTTGCGCTCGTCGGTGGAATAAAACTTGCCGAACTTGCGCCCAAGATATTGCAGAATGGCGCCGGACTCGAACACCGATATCGGCTCTCCATCAGGACCTTCCGGGTCGATGATGGCGGGCATCCGGTTGTTCGGGGCGATTTTCAGGAACGACGGTTCGAACTGCTCGCCCTTGTTGATATTCACGTACTTGACCTCATAGGGAACGCCCAGTTCCTCCAGCATGATGCTGATCTTGAAGCCGTTGGGCGTCGGCCAATAATAAAGCTCGATCGGTTTCGTCTGCGTCGTCATGAAAATCTCCGGGAATCGGGCAGGGGTAAGTATGGGCAGGATCATACCATGCTCTCAAACACAGCAAGAAGCTCGCCATTACCTCACGTAAAATTGTTTGAACGGCGGATGAACGGCGCTCTCAGCCTGCATTCAGCCTCAATTGGATACCTTGGATCATCAACCAGGGATGAACACGATGCTGCTGCGCCGCTTTACTATTTTCAGCCTTTTTCTCATGGGGCTCGCCATTCTCACTGGCGGCGTTATCCATGAGGTCCGCAACGCCGGCGCGCAGAAGCCGGTGATCGATCTTTCGCAGCGGAGCAGGATGGATTTTCAATGATCGCCAAAACGACGATCGCCAGAGCATCGATGTCTGCCGCCATCCTGCTGCGTATGGTTTTCTTCGTCATCGTGCTCATCGGCCCGATAGGAGCTTTCGCCGCGCTTCATGCAAACAGCGATCCGGACAATCATCGCGCGGGTCTCGTCCTTTTCGTCAGCCTTGAGCGCGCGGGATAATCCCTCCCAAATCCGCCAATTTTGCCTATTATAAAGGACTATGGAAAACCGAATCGTCAAACCGCATCACACCGGCATTCAAACGCCGCCTCATCAGGAACCCGAGCAATTCACCGATGCCCGCGCGGCGGTGGACGCGCTGCGCGCGCTTTATGAGCGCAACACCGCGTTCCTGCGCGATGCGTTCGACAGGCTGGCCGAGGGCGATGTCAAGGCGGAGCGCTACCGCGCTTATTATCCCGAGTTGCGCTTTTCGACATCGAGCTTCGCCCATGTCGACACGCGCCTGGCCTTTGGCCATGTCTCGACCCCCGGTGTCTATTCGACAACGATCACCCGTCCCGACCTGTTCGATAATTATCTGCACGAGCAGATCAGGCTTCTGATCCGCAATCACGGTGTGCCCATAACGGTGCAGGAATCGCTGGTTCCAATCCCCATCCATTTCGCCTTCCTTGAAGGAACGCATATCAAGGCGTCGGTCGCGGATGCCTTTTCCCGGCCCCTGCGCGATATCTTCGACGTACCTGACCTGGCGGCGACCGATGACCGCATCGTCAATGGCGATGCGGAACTGGCGCCCGGCGAAGCCATGCCGCTCTCGCCGTTCACCGGCCAGCGGGTGGATTATTCTCTGCACCGACTGGCGCACTACACGGCGACAAGCCCCGCGCATTTCCAGAACTTCGTTCTCTTTACCAACTATCAGTTCTATATCGATGAGTTCTGCGCTTATGCGCGCAACCTGATGGCGGAAGGTGGCGGTGGATACGAGAAATTCATCGAGCCCGGCAATCTCGTCACCCTCTCGGGCGATCACGCGCCGTCCATCGGCCTGCCATTGCACCGCCTGCCGCAGATGCCGGCCTATCATCTGGTGCGTCCGGATAAATCGGGCATCACGATGGTCAATATCGGCATCGGCCCCTCCAACGCCAAGACGATCACGGACCATATCGCCGTGCTGCGGCCGCATGCCTGGCTGATGCTCGGCCATTGCGCCGGGCTGCGAAACACGCAGGAATTGGGCGATTATGTTCTGGCACATGCCTATGTGCGCGAGGATCATGTGCTCGACGATGATTTGCCAATCTGGGTGCCGGTGCCGGCGCTGGCGGAAGTGCAGGTGGCGCTGGAAGAGGCGGTGGAGGAAATCACCGGGCTCGAAGGCTATGATCTCAAGCGGATCATGCGTACCGGAACGGTCGCCACCATCGACAACCGCAATTGGGAACTGCGCGACCAGCGCGGCCCGGTGCAGCGCCTGTCGCAATCGCGCGCCGTGGCACTCGACATGGAATCGGCGACCATCGCCGCCAACGGCTTCCGCTTCCGCGTTCCCTACGGCACGCTGCTATGCGTTTCCGACAAGCCGCTGCATGGTGAACTGAAATTGCCCGGCATGGCGACCGAGTTCTACAAGCGCCAGGTCGCGCAACATTTGCGCATCGGCATCCGCGCGCTGGAAAAGCTGAGAGCCATGCCGCCGGAACGGCTGCACTCGCGCAAGCTGAGGAGTTTTTTCGAGACGGCGTTTCAGTAGATTGATACAGTTCGAGGTTGCGCTTCATCTCACCCCCCTCTGTCCTGCCGGACATCTCCCCCTCAAGGGGGGAGATTAGCTGATGCAACGTTCCGCATTCTTTCTGGCAATGCTTGCGATTGATGCCGACATTGCTGAAAGTGTAATCTCCTTGAGGGGGAGATGTCCGGCAGGACAGAGGGGGGTGGGAACATAGAGCACTTTCCGCGCCAGCCATCACCAAACCGCAATCATTTCTAACCACGTAACATGACCGACAGAAACACCGCCTCTCTCTTCGCCTTTCTGCTCTTGGGTGCCGCGCTCCTCCTTTCGGTGCCTCTGGTGCTGGGCTTCCTCGGTCGCCTGCACCCGGCGCTCGATTCCTTTGCCCATTTCCGCGCGCATATCGCTGTAATCATGGCTCTTCTGGCCCTGCCGCTGTTCTTCACCGCCCTTTGGCGCGAGGCGGCGATGGTTCTGGTCTTGAGCGTTACAGCTTTCGCGACGACGCTGGGCGTGACGCAAGGATTTCTGTCCGGCGCGAGCGCCGCACGGGCGGCAGAAAAAGGCGAGGCGCTCTACAGCCTCTTGCAGCTCAACCTGCGTTATAACAATCGCGAGCCGGCGGAGGTGCTGCGGCTGATTGGGCGCGAAAGGCCTGATATCATCACCCTTGAGGAAGCATCGCCACAATGGGAGCCCACGCTGAAACTGCTGGAGGCGGGCTATCCCTACCGTCAATATTGCCGCAATGGCACCAATGCCTGGAGCGTCGGCATCCTCTCGCGCCGCCCCTTCGCGGAAGATGGCCAGTCAGGCTGCGTCGGCGATGGGAGCATGGCCTTCGCGCGCTTCGATCTCGGCGGTGCACCCGTTACGGTCGTGGCATTGCATCTGGGATGGCCATGGCCGTTCGATCAGCCGCAAGACATCGCCCTTATATTCCCGCATCTGGCGCAAATGGAGGGCCCATTATTGATCGCGGGTGATTTCAACGCCGTGCCATGGAGCAACGCGGTGCGCCGGATCGAAACCGCCTCCGGTACACATCGGGCATCAGGCATCGGGCCAACCTATGCGCCATTTGCGCTGCCCGCCGGGCTCAGACCCTATATCGGGCTGCCGATCGACCAGATTTTGACAAGCCCCGCCGTGCGTATTGCGAAGATCGCCACGCTTCGCGCCGTCGGTTCCGATCATCTGCCAGTCAGGCTTGATTTCGCGATATCGCAGCCGGCGCGTGAAAACGCGGAAGAAGCTCAGATTGTGATGAACTGATAATATACTGGAACATGATCCCGCAAATCGCGGATTTTTCGGATAAAGCCCGGCGTCAAAATACATTCCATAATGTAAGATAAGTTTATTCATGGTTCCGCCGTGCTCATTAGAGCATGGTCCCGAAAAGTTGCAGACTTCCAGGTAAGATCATGCGGCTAAAACAAAGATTTAGAGCGGAATGCCCGATTAAACTTAATTGCATACCGCTCTAAAGTCGTGAACCGAAATTTTACCTTGAATATTTACAGTAGTTGATGGAGAAAACTGGAGGGTGCATTGTCTCAGCGCCCCGACTCAAGGAGAATTGAGAAATGCTTATCCGATCCATCGCAAGTCTAGCCGGTGCTGCCGTTCTCATGGGAGCGGCCACCCTCGCCATTTCATCACCGGCCAATGCGCTGTCGATGAAGGAATGCAGTGTAAAGTACAAATCTGCCAAGGATGCGGGAACACTGGGCGGCATGAAGTGGAACGACTTCCGCAAGACCCAGTGCGCATCGGATGATGACGCCGCTGCATCGGGCGCTGCCACGGGTACTCCTGGCGTTTCAGCGTCGGAAGCCGCTGCAGCCGCCGCTGCCGCCGGCGCCGCTGCCGTCGCCAAGGATGAGGCCACTGCCGCAGCCGCCAACGGCGCCAAAGGGCTGAGCCGCAAGGAGTGCAGCGCGAAATATGAGGCGGCCAAGGATGCCAATATGCTGGGTGGCATGAAGTGGCGCGAGTTCCGCACGGCCGAATGCGGCCCCGGCGCCGATGCCGCTGCGGTCAGTGGTCAAGCCTTCCGGGAGCCGGCAGCGCCCGCTCCCTCCGTCGTCGCGCCGGCTGGTGTGAGCTTCCCGGCGGGCATCGATCCGAAATTTGCCAATGAAAAGCCGGCCAAGGCGCGGATGCACACCTGCCTCGAAATGTATTACGCCAACAAGCAGGCCAACGCGCTTGGCGGCCTGAAATGGATCCAGAAGGGTGGCGGTTTCTACAGCCTCTGCAATGCAAGGCTCAAGCAAACATCGTAAGCTTCCCGGTAAAGCGCAAAAATTATTGAAAGATAGCGGGGCGCCAATGGCGCCCCGACTGCATTGTGAAGCCTGCTATTTCTGCTCGAATCGCTTGTCGAGCTTCGTAAGCTGGCTGCTGAAACCCTCTGCCGACATTTTCGTCCAATGCGGATCGCGGTGGGGATGAAGGGTGACGACCATGCGTGCGTTGTCGCCCGAAGCGTGGAAATCGACCTCGATCGTGCTCTCATAAGGCTCGGTGCCGGCGATGAAGTCGATCATATGCTTGAGCGTCAGCCGCGCGTGCGGCTCGAACGCGTCGAACCATCCGCGCGTGTTGTGAGAGACCGGCTGGCCCATATCCTTCATCGCGGCGATCATCTCAGGCGTATCCGCGATCATGTCATATTCCAGCGCGCCGCCCGTATGCGCCTCGAGCGCGTGAACCTCGACGCGAAAGCCTTCAGGCCCCCACCATGATTCAAAGCCGGCCTTCGTCGTCCACAATTCCCACAAATCTTCGACACGCGCGCGATATGTGCGCTCAATGATTACCTTCGCCTGCGGCGTATCGGTTGCGGCGGATGTGCTCACTTCATTCATCAGTATGTTCCTTTTCGGTTGAATCATTTTGCTTGCGTCGTTCCTCGAGCGCGGCGCCGAAGCGGTCGAGGCGGTCTTCCCATAGTCGCCGGTAGCCGGCGAGCCATGTTTCGAATTCGCGAAAGGGCTCCGGACGAAGCGCGTAGAGCCGGGTTTGCCCGTTGGGTCTCACCGAGACAAAGCCCGTCTCGTGCAGAATCCGCAGGTGGCGGGAGACGCCTGACTGGTGAATTCCAACCTGCCGGACGATGTCATTCACCTGCCGCTCACCATCCCGCAGCGCCTCGACAATGCGGCGGCGAGTGGGGTCGGCAAGCGTTTCGAATAAGTCGATATGCATAGTCATACATATACATAATCATGCATATTTAAAGCCGTCAAGTGCTCTTTTCCGGCAGCCCTGTTTAATGAATTTCTATGAAGTCTCGCGTTTTTCCAGGCCAATCGCGGCAATGATGAGCCATCCGAGAATCATCAGCGTTCCGCCAGTGGGCGCGGCATAAGGGAAGAGCCGGCCACCTGTCATGTCGCGCATCAGCAAATCGCCGGTGAACAGCGCGAGGCCCAGAAGCGTGGCCCATCCGCCAAGCCGCGCCGTCATCCTGCCTGCGCCCAGCAGAGCGAGCGCCAAGAGAGCAGGGGCGTGCGCAAGCAGCAGCGGCGCGATGAGGCCAAGATTGGCACTGCCGCCATGAGCGGAAGCCGCATAGGCGATCATTGCCGCCGCGCCGCTCAAGCCACCGGCGATGATGAATGGACGATAGGGGTGCATCGCTTCCGTATCCCGCGCTTAGATGATTATCTGCGGGGTGATTTATAGCGGAAAATGGCTGCGACATCATGATATGTTTAAGTGACGGCGCCCTACGGCGCCCCCCTCGGTCCTGCCGGCAGGACAAGGGGGGGGGGCGCCGTAGGGCATCAGTCCCTACCGCACCTCCAGCACCTTCACGCAGGAATCCAGATCATTCGTCGCCAGATGCGCGTAGCGCATGGTCATCTGCAATGTCTGGTGCCCAAGCCACATCTGGACGCGCCGAATATCGATCCCGCCGCGCACCAGGCGCGAGGCGCAGGTATGGCGCAGGATGTGCGGCACCACCTGATCGTCCTTGCCGAGGCCAACCTCCATCTTCGCCTCGTTCCAGATGGCGCGATAGCGCACCTGGTTGAGCATCGAAAATGGGCCTTTCAGTCCTTGATGGGGAATGTCCAGCGCCTTGCGCACCCGCCGCGTCAACGGCACGGTGCGGCTGCGGTTGGATTTTGTCAGCCAGAAGGTGACGCGCTGGTCCTGGATGTCGTTCCAGGTAAGGCCGATCGCCTCGCCGAGGCGGCACCCCGTATCGACAAGAAACATCGAAAGACGGTAGCTCTCCTCGCAGCGGCTCCTGATGGCTGCGAAAAGACGCAGTTCCTCGTCCTGTTCGAGAAAACGGATTCGTCCCGCTCGCTCTTTCTGGCGAATGAACTCCGGCAGATTGAAGATATCTCCCATCTTGTACGCCTTTCGCAGCAGTTTGCTCAGCGCCGCCATCTTCCGATTGATGGTTGCATTGCTATTGCCGCGTTCACGAAGCGTACCGACGACCCGGTCAAGCATTTCCTGGCTGAAGCCATTGAATTGCTCGCCCTTCAATATCTCATCGATCTCACCGAGGAAGGATTTCACATTGTACTTGTGGGAACCATCGTCCCAAAGAATGTTTATATACCGTCCTGTAAGTTCAGCGAGAGAATGCTGATTGACCAGTCTGTGATTAATACTTTGGGAGGAGGTGTAGTTTATATTATAGCCAATAATAGGCGTATAGACTTCACCGCTTCCAATGGCGCTGTTTTTCATAACACCCATTATTGCCTCCCCAAATACAAAGTATTGAAGGAAGCATTAACGAATGTATTAACGAAAAACAAGTCGAGTTTACTTAACTTGTGTATTGGCATCATCCATCATCCCACTACCAACGAAGATTCCCGCCTCTCGTTGGTGCTTCCCCCAATATTGTAAAGTGTAAGTTCTCTGGTTATCTCCTCACAGTCTTGTTTCAACATCCGCTCACTTGCGTGAACGTGGCTTAGAATTAAGAAGCGCCGGCAGAGTATTGCCGCCGCTTCTTGTTGTCCCGTTTTAGAATGACCGTTGGAAGCGGAGTATGCCGCCCCAGACATCGTCGTCTATGCCATCGGGAATCTCGACGGTGTCTCTCACGTAAAGAACTTCCGGCGTGATCACGAGGCCGGGGACCAGCTCGTAGGCGACGTTGGCGGCAACGGCCATTTGCTTGGCCTGGTCATAGGAGACCTGGGCGTTGAAGCTTGTCTGCTTGTTGAACTGATAGGTGCCGCCAACCCAGCCGATCCAGTCGCCGGCCCATGAAGCGTAGAAATTATCCTGGTAGTAGTCATAGCCGCCCTGGGACTGCCAGCCGCCCATCACGAAGAGGGAGAACTCGTCGGTGACGTTGAGGTCCGCTCTAGCCTTGATCGCATATTCTTCCATGTTGGCGTCATAGCCGCCGACAACACCGATGGAGCCCCAGCCTTGCGCCCACTTGGCGCCGACCACGACATGCGGCGTATAGCTGTCGATAGTCCACCACTCGTTACCTTGTTCGAGCGAGATGATGGCCGAGATGCCGCTTCCGGCGGTGAAGGTGTAGCTGATGAGCGTGGTGTCGTAGCCTTCCGGCTCTATCTTGTCATCGTTGATGACGTTGCCGGCATAGCCGAGGAAGGTGCGGAACGCGGTTTCGTCCTTGCCGATGCGCAGTCCGCCCAATTCGATATAGGCGAAGTTCAGCGTCACGTCGTCATTCTGGGCCCAGGCGCCAAAGCCCTTGTCGCGCTGATCATCCATTTGGAGAATCTGGGTTGTGTTGTTGTTCGTGTCCCACTGGAAACGGGTTTCAGTATAGGTGCGCAGCGTGCCGAGCTCGGTTTCCGAGGCGGTGTGCGTGCGCAGCGCGAAGCGCATTCGCTTGTTCCAGGTGTCGTGATAGTCGAGATCGTCACCCGTTGGCGGAACTCCGGTCGCAAGGGTGCCACGATAATCCCGGCGATCCAGCGCGGTCATCCCAAGGGCATCCCCGACGCTGATGTCGTAGCGCAGATAGCCGGAGATGCGAAAGCAGGTCTCTGTCCCCGGAATATAGAGATAGCCGGCGCCATACGCGTCGCAAACCCGGACAAATTCAACGGGTTCCGCTTCGGCGGCGGCCACAACGGCATCGGCGCCCTGAGCGCCGGACGCTGCGGTGAGTGCCGCAGCGGAGCCGATGAGAAGGCTCTTGATGTTCATTTTCTGACCTCCAGTCAAGAGTCGGAGGCGGATGGAAAAGATAAATGAAATCAGATAGTTAGTTAATTCGCGTGAAGGGCAGTGAAAAATCGCGTGCGGGAAGAAGGGAATTCCGGGCGCTTATGTATCGCTCGTATAAGTAGGCAGAATTATTAAAATACAACTATTGCATGTCTTGTCGTGGGTCCTCTGGTTAGCGCCTTGGCTTTATGCGGCGGTTATCGCTGGCTCGATGTGGCCGTCATCCTCGGGCTTGTCCCGAGGATCTGCGAACCTATCAGGCCGGGCGCGATGGTTATGCTGCTGCCTGCGCATTGAACCTCAACGCACCCTAAGGCGGTCTTCATAAATAATTTGAACACATCACTCGCAAATCTCTTGAATTGCTGAAATTTACCGGCTATCTCGCCTTTGCTGGAGAGGTGGCCGAGTGGCCGAAGGCGCTCCCTTGCTAAGGGAGTAGACCTCAAAAGGGTCTCGTGGGTTCGAATCCCACCCTCTCTGCCATTCCCTTGAAGCCGCAATTTTACCACTGCACGAAAATCAGCGCGATGTTGGCTTGCCAGGTGATTTTCCTGTTTTGGTTCCTCTATCTGATAATGATGCGCTCTATAGCGCAGTACCAGGGCCCCTCCGCAGCGATGCTCCCCCACCCTTGCCGATTCCACCCGATTCCCTCTTTTGTGGGATAAACCGGGCGCGTTTTTCAGCATCAAACCCACCGACTCCACCGCTCACATATTATCAACATCTAACGCACAAGCCGAGTCTGAGGCGATTTCGTGTCATTTGTGCAACAGAGGGAGGGCATAGCGGAGTGCAAAACCCGGTAGAATGTGATTGGGTGTTGAAACACGAAACCCTGCGAGTATGGTCACTCGGGAAGAAGGAGCGCTTCGGGGCGACTTTTTCGGGGGATGGGGACAGGTTGTCCTTCAGCCAAATCAGAATGCCCAGACCCATTTTTAACTTTGACTGGAGGTCAGAAAATGAACATCAAGAGCCTTCTCATCGGCTCCGCTGCGGCACTCACCGCAGTTTCCGGCGCTCAGGCTGCCGACGCCGTCGTCGCCGCCGAGCCGGAACCCGTTGAATACGTTCGCGTTTGCGATGCTTACGGCGCTGGTTACTTCTACATCCCCGGCACCGAAACCTGCCTGCGCATTTCGGGCTACGTCCGCGTTGACGTTGGTGCCGGCGATCTTCTCGGCGCACAGGGCAGGAACTATCGCCTCGGCGATGGCAGCATTGACGAAGGTGACGACACCTACAACATTCGCAGCCGCTTCACGCTGCGTACGCACACTGCTTCCGAGACCGAACTGGGCACGCTGCGCACCTACACCGAGACGCGCTTCCAGTACGACACGAACAATGGCGACAAGAACTATTACTACACGCCTGATAGCCCGGTGAAGGTGCCCGGCGCGTTCGCTCAGGGCGATGACGTCTCGATCAACTTCGCCTACATCGAACTGGGCGGTCTGCGCATCGGTAAAGACGAATCCGCGTTCCGTACCTTCCTCGGCTACGCCGGCAACGTCATGAACGACGATACGCTGGAAGGCGACAACTACGACACCAACCTCATCAGCTACACCTTCACAGCAGGCAATGGCCTTTCGGCCATCGTCTCGCTTGAGCAGGGTAGCGAGAACGACACGATCAACGATTATGTTCCGCATATCGTTGGCGGTCTGAAGTATGCTCAGGGTTGGGGTTCGGTCGGCGTTGCCGTCGGCTATGACTCCATCATTGAGGAATTCGCCGTTAAAGCCCGTGTTGATGTCAATGTCTCGGATGCCTTCTCTGTCTTCGTGATGGGTGCCTGGCAGTCTGAGGGCGACCTCTCGCGTTACTCGGAGAACAACTACGCTTCTTGGGCTGGTGACTGGATCGGCTGGGTTGGCGCAAGCTACAAGCTGAACGACAAGGCGACCTTCAACGCCCAGGTTTCGTATGACGAAGCCGAGGAACTCGCTGTTGCCGCCAACGTTGCTTACAAGCTCGTTCCCGGCTTCACGATTACCCCGGAAGTTCTCTATGTGAAGAGCTCGGAAGAATTGTCCGGCACCGACGACGACGCCTGGGGTGGCATGATCCGCTTCCAGCGCTCGTTCTAATCCATCCGGATTGGTTCAAAAGAAACCCGGCAGCTCACGCTGCCGGGTTTTTTGCTGTTCTATGGGGTTAGTTCCGCCACCCTTCGCTTGCTCTGCCGAAATCGCGAAGATCGAGGAGAGGGCAAACAGCGGACTTATTAACTCAAACGAAAAAACCCGGCAGCCAGAGCTGCCGGGTTTCATTAAGTCAAATCCAGATTGGATTAGAACGAGCGCTGGAAGCGGATCATGCCGCCCCAAGCATCGTCGTCGTTGCCGCTGAGATCGTCGGAGTTCTTGTAGTAAGCAACTTCCGGGGTGATCGTGAAGCCCGGAACGAGCTTGTAAGCAACGTTGGCGGATGCACCGAGCGCCTCGGACTCGTCATACGAAACCTGGGCGTTGAAGGTCGCCTTGTCGTTCAGCTTGTAGCTTGCGCCGACCCAGCCGATCCAATCGCCGCCCCAAGTGCCGTAGTAGTTTTCGCGGTAGTTTGCGATATCACCTTCGGACTGATAGGCGCCCATCACGAAGACGGAGAAGGCGTCATTGACGTTGAGGTCAACGCGAGCCTTGGCAGCCCACTCTTCAACGTTGGCGTCATAAGCAGCGACGGCAGCAATCGAACCCCAGCCCTGAGCGTACTTCAGACCGCCGACAACGTGCGGCAGGTAGCTGTCGATCGTGTGCTCGTCATCACCCTGTTCGAGCGACAGGATGGCCGAGAAGCCATTCTTGCCCGTGAAGGTGTAGCTGATGAGCATCGTGTCGTAACCAGCACCATCGAGCTGATCGTCGAGAATGACGTTACCGGCATAACCGACGAACGTACGGAATGCAGTTTCGTCCTTACCGATGCGCAGACCGCCCAGTTCGACGTAGGCGAAGTTCAGCGACGCGTCATCGAAGCCAGCCTCGGTACGCTCGGACGTGGCAATGGTGTTGCCGTCGCCATCGACGATATTGTAGTCGACGCTGTTCGAATCATACTGGAAACGGGTCTCGGTATAGGTGCGCAACGTGCCGAGTTCGGTCTCGGAGGCGGTGTGCGTGCGCAGCGTGAAGCGGGTGCGCAGGTTCCAGGTGTCGTTCTCATTGAGCTCGCCTTCGGCGAGGTCCTTCACGTCGAAGGAGCGCTTGCCGAGAAGATCGCCGGCGCCGGCGTCAAAACGGACATAGCCCGAAATGCGCAGGCAGGTTTCGGTGCCGGGGATGTAGAAGTAACCAGCGCCGTAAGCATCGCAAACGCGAACGTATTCAACGGGTTCCGGCTCGGCGGCGACGACGGCGTCGGCAGCCTGAGCGCCGGAAACTGCGGTGAGTGCCGCAGCGGAGCCGATGAGAAGGCTCTTGATGTTCATTTTCTGACCTCCAGTCGCATGGATTTGCGATGAGCCGAAGGTCTCGAAGGCGTTATCTCCCTTGCCAAGGGCGCAGGAGAGGAGCCTTTGGAAATATTAATAATTATGAATTCTCGCTTCTTG
The DNA here is from genome assembly GCF_003217235.1 of Paramesorhizobium leguminum. Taxonomy (GTDB): domain Bacteria; phylum Pseudomonadota; class Alphaproteobacteria; order Rhizobiales; family Rhizobiaceae; genus Paramesorhizobium; species Paramesorhizobium leguminum. The sequence continues at coordinate 77,319 of NZ_QJTF01000007.1, forward strand.
AAAGAGAAATCGCTATCAGTAGAGCCACATTTAAATATAGAGTTTTAGTCAGGAGTATTTTTTAGCTTCTATCAACAGTATTATATGTAAATTATTCACATCTAAGCTTGATCTAAATTTCATTATCGGCGAGAGTTCGATTCTCCTGCTTCGCAGTACTGGCGGAGTGCGTTTTCGTATCGTGCGTATAAATCCGCGTTCTTACGCAAAGAGGAGAGGATAGCTATGCACAGTTGGGTTTGGCCCGGCGTGGCCACAACGACAGTCTTGACGGCGCTTGCTGCATGGTTCGGTACAGCGCCGGTCGAACATGATCTGGTATCGCGCGCTTCCGCCGCGCTCATAGGAAACAATCAACGCTGGGCAACGGTCGATGCCGATGGTCGCGATCTGTCCTTGCGTGGCACGGCGCCGGACGAGCCGGCCCAGGTCGCCGCTGCTCAGGTTGCGGCGGCGATCCCGGGCGTTCGCAGCGTGAGCAATCTCTCGGTGCTGCCGCCGGTCGCGGAGCCGTTCGCATTCCGCGCTATAAAGTCGAGCCACGGATTGACCCTTTCCGGCGATGTACCTCCGGGATCTGTCCGCGCTGATATCGTGAGTGTCGTCGAGCGGTTCATGCCGGGCGTCCGTATTACCGACGATCTGTCGGTCGCGCGCGGTGCGCCGGATGGCTTTCCCGCGCTCGTCGGCTTCGCGCTTGCTCAGCTGGCGGATATGAAAGAAGGCGAGGTATCCGTTAGCGGCCTTGATTATACGATCCGCGGCGCGGCCGCCGGGCAGGACGCTTACGAAAGGCTGACAGCCGCTGTCGCGGGCAAGTTGCCGGGTGAGGGCAGGCTTGCCTCGGCGCGGATCGTTCCGCCGGCCAACTGATCGGCGTCGGAAAGTATAGCTAAATAATATGCAAAATAATTCACAGTTTCTTTTTCTGTGTTATTTTGCTTAAGCGAATCATGAGGGATAAAAATGATGTATCTGATAAGTACATTTTGGCCTGTTCTGCTCGTGGCTTTTTTTATTGGGCTTTATGTCGGTATAAGTCATTCGGTAAGAAATGCCGTGTATTAGTATGTATCATGCAATATACCTTGGATGGCCAGGCTTTTACCAAAGTATGTTTGCGCGAATTCCTTGTATTTCGTGAATTCGCCGGTTTGCTTGGATCAAGTAAACCACATGCGTAACGAGTATCATGCGTAATCGAGGTGTGTGTTCCTTGCGCGGCGGACCTGACCGCGCCGACGAACATATGCATGTCTGTTCCCGGGGGTGTGCCGGGAATGGTTGAGACAATTCATCTGTGCCGAATATGGCCTTCCGCCTGAAGGAGAAGTCCGCATGTTGTTGCTCATCATTCAATTGGCCATACTGATCGCTGTCGCATTTGTGCTCGGTTGCCTCATCGCGTCGATGTATCGCCGTTTCAATGCTTCCGCTGGAACGCGCACCGCGGCGTCTGCCTTGGCGCTTCCCTATGCGCCCAGAGCCGGCGCGGCTGCCAGAGCGGCAAAATATGCTGCGCCTCCCGTGGCCGCTTCGCAGAAATCGGGAGCGAGATCGAGGGCAACGGCCAAGACTCCCGCCGGGGCTTCGGCAAGTGTTGCGTCGGCAAAGGTCACGCCACTGCGCGCTCCCGCCGGCAGGTCGATGGCCGACGCGGCCAAATCTGCCGCAGCGAAGGCGAGCGCCGCCGTTGCTTCCGTCGGCGCATCGGTGATTCCAATGTCCAAGTCCCCCGCATCGTCATCCTCGGTCCCCTCGTCCGCGGCCAGACCCGCTGCAAAGGGCCGGGCGGCTGCGTTATCCACGTCGATGGCAACTCGAACTGTTGCTTCACCCGCCACTGTGGCTGCATCCGCCCCAAGATTGTTGAAAGCGCCCCGCGGCGGCAAGCGCGACAATTTGACCTTGATCGACGGGGTAGGCGATAAGTTGGAAAGGGATTTAAACGGCTTGGGTATCTACCATTATGATCAGATTGCCGCTTGGACCCCTGCGGAAATCGCCTGGGTCAACAGGAAGATCGGCTTCCCCGGTCGCGTTGAGCGGGAAAACTGGACCGGAAAAGCGGCTATGCTGAAGAGCGGCGCCCGCACCGATTTCACCCGGCGCGTGGAAGCCGGTAAGGTTTCGACCAGCCACAGAACACAGGGCGGCGCGACATCGGTAGGCCAAGGTCGGGGATCTGTCGCACCTTCGTCGAGGCAATCTTCTTCCCCGGCCAAGCCCCAAGCCACATCGGCCTCCGCCGTCAGGCCTTTGACCGCCGCCGCCAAAACCGTGACCGGCGCGGCCAAGGCAGTGGGAGCCACGAATGCGGCGCCAGCCGTAAAGGCCGCTGCGTCCGCGGTGACGGGCGCGGTGGTAAAGGCTGAGACAGCGGCGAGAAAAACCGAAACGGCCGTGAAATCGACAATTACCAAAGCGGTGAGCAAGTCTACGGGAAAAAACCCGACAAGGAAGCCTAGAGCATGATCCCGAAAAGTTGCAGACTTCCAGGTAAGGTCATGCGGCTAAAACAAAGATTTAGAGCGGGATGCCCGCTCTAGGGCATGATCCCCTGCTGAAAACGGTTGCGGGACAGCGTCCTCCTCTGTCCTGCCGGAAATCTTCCCTCGTAAGGGGAAGATTACGTTTTCATAGATGTTCGGCAACAATATCCAACATGAATGAACCTGTGAGAGAATATATCAGCTGATCTCTCCCCGCGCGGCGGAGATGTCCGGGAAGACAGAGGGGCGCGCTGCCCCTTTTTTGCTGCAGGCGCCAAGGACATCTTGCGAATAACAAAAAGCAGTGATTTTTCTCACCGCTCACCGCTCACCGCTCACCGCTCACCGCTCACCGCTCACCGCTCACCGCTCACCCGTCCTGCGATCAAATCCCCCTCGATATCCATCTTGCCATAAAGCCGAGCCTTGTAGACCTCGTAATTCTCCATCACCCGCTGCACATAATTGCGCGTTTCGGTGTAGGGGATGCGCTCAATCCAGTCGACGATCTCATCGATCCGCTTGCCGCGGGGGTCGCCATATTTGGCGATCCATTCATCGGCGCGACGGGGTCCGGCATTATAGCCCGCGAAGGTGAGAATATAGGAGCCGTCGAAACGGTCTATCTGCTCGCCAAGGAAATGTGCGCCGAGCGTGGCGTTATAGGCCGCGTCGGTCGTCAGGCGAGGCTTGGAAAAGCTCATCCCGGCGCGCTGCGCCACTTCCTTGGCGGTTGCCGGCAGCAGTTGCAGGAGACCTCGCGCGCCGGCGCTCGAAACGGCTCCAACATTGAATTCGCTTTCCTGCCGGGCTATGGCATAGGCCAGCGCCTTGCCGGAGCCCGAAATATTCGCGCTTTCAGGGATAGCGCCGATGGGATGCGAAAGCGCCCCGACATCAAGCCCGCGCTGCGCCGCCGCCTTGCCGACCCGAAGAGCCACATAATGCTTGTTGTTGCGCTCCGCCATGTCAGCCAAAAGCGCCAGTTCGCCTGTGCTGTCCAGATCCTCCGCCAGGTCGCGATAGAGCATTTCCGCCCGCGTACCATAGCTGATCGCCTCCAGCCGGCGAATCGCCCGCACCGCCTCGCGGGCTTCGAAGCGCGTCCGGTCGGCCTCCGTTGGCTTGGGATGGGGCAGTTCCAGCCGTGTCTGCCCGAGCTTTGCGGCAGCGAGCTGGCCGTAAAACGTCGTACCATAATGCGCAGCTTGCGCGTAATGCGCCTTGGCGTCACCCTCTGCGCCCGCTTCCGCAGCGCGACCCATCCAGTAGTGCGCGCGTGAGGCGGACATGGGGCGCGAGGAAATCGCAGCGATACGCGCGAAATGCTTCATCGCCGTTTTCGAGTCCTTCAGCGATCTCAGCGCATACCAGCCGGCATGAAATTCCGCTTCCGCGGCAAAAACCGGGGTTTCGGCTGTATGCGCCGCGGCAAGCCGATAGGCTATGTCAGGCTTGCCCAAATCCAGCAACTCACGCGAAAGAATGCGCCGCTCCACCCACCATGCATCCGGGTCCACCAGCGTGTGCGTGTCGCGCGGCGCTTTCAGCATCAGCTCCGCCGCCTGGGCGTACTGCTTCTTGCTTCGCAGATGTTTTATTCTGGCGAAGATGTAGATCGGATCCGCGCGCCATGCGCCCTCGACGGCGTCAAGTTTCTTGACCACGTCGGGCGACTTGCGCCCGATGGCCGCAAACGCCTCGTAAAGCGATTGCGCGTTGGCGAGTTTCGCAACGCGCCCCGCCGATTGGATGCGGTTGTCATAAAGCATCCGCACCATGCGGCGCTGGTGGTCCTCCCGTGAAAGGATGTGGCCAAATTCACGCAGGATGATTTGCTCATCCCCAGAATCCAGCTTCTCCTCGCGCCAGGTAGGGGCGAGAACTTGCCGTGCCCGCGTGGTATTCCCCTTTGCCAGATGGGCGCGGGCGAGAAGGATCATCCCCTCGGTCGTCTTCGGACTGGTGTTTCCGAAAGCCGATATCACGGCCTCCGCCGACGGATTTTCCTTGACCAGCGCATATTCGAAATTGCGGCGCAGCGCCGCGGTGCCGGGCCAGCCGGGAAGCTCCGCCGTCGCCGCCGCAATGTCCGCGCTGGTGAGATCGTCAGCGCCCGATAGGCCTATCGCCCATGTCAATATGTGACGGTCGAGCGATTGGGATGGCATGGTATTGCGGATCGCCAGCGCCGTTGCGGCGTCCTTGTTGTAGAGCGCGTCGAGCCCGGTTTTCAGGCTGTCCCCTGCAACACTGGGCCGCTTCGGCTGAACGACGGCGGATGTGGTGAGGTAATCCGGCTTCATCAGCCCTGGGTCCGCGTCCGCCACCGTCATTCCCGCGGTCAGAACGGAGCCGGCAAGAAGAGCGTTGCGCCAGATATTTCGTTGTGAAACTGCTGCGGGCATGAACATCGGTCGCCTTGTTTGGACCCACGACAGGACGCATGTTATCGGCGCCCGGTGAAGAGAGTATTAACCAAAAATTAGCGCATGATCCCGAAAAGTTGCAGACTTCCAGGTAAGATCATGCGGCTTGAAAGCCATGTTGAACGTCTGTCAAATGCGCTTGCCCCAGCCCTGTGGCAAGACTATGGTGCAGCGCTTTACGGCAGGCTTCCTGCTTGCCTGTTTCTCGGCCTAAATTTCTGGGAGTTCAATACCGATGCTGAAGGGGTCCATTCCGGCACTTGTCACGCCATTTGACAATAATGGCGGCTTTGACGAGAAAGCCTTTCGCGCATTGGTGAATTGGCAGATCGAGGAAGGCTCGCACGGGCTGGTGCCGGTTGGCACCACGGGTGAGTCGCCGACGCTCACCCATGCAGAGCACAAGCGTGTCGTCGAGGTCTGCGTCGAGGAGGCGAGGGGCCGTGTTCCGGTCATCGCAGGGGCGGGTTCCAACAACACGCGCGAGGCAATCGAGCTTGCCCAGCATGCCGAAAAGGCCGGCGCGGATGCCGTACTGGTGGTTACGCCTTATTACAACAAGCCGAACCAGCGCGGGCTATACGCGCATTATTCGCAAATCGCCAAGGCGCTGTCGCTGCCGGTGATTATCTACAACATTCCCGGCCGTTCGATTGTCGATATGACGCCTGAAACGATGGCGCTGCTGGCTCGCGACCATAAGAATATCGTCGGCGTCAAGGACGCGACCGGCAAGATCGAGCGCGTTTCCGAGCAGCGCATGACTTGCGGCAATGACTTTATCCAGCTTTCCGGTGAGGATGCGACGGCCCTGGGCTTCAATGCCCATGGCGGATTGGGCTGTATTTCGGTTACGGCCAATGTCGCGCCGCGCCTTTGCGCTGAGTTTCAGGAAGCCTGCCTCGCAGGTGATTTCGCCAAGGCCCTGACCATTCAGGATCGCCTGATGCCGTTACACAAGGCGCTCTTCATTGAGCCCAATCCGGGCGGTGCGAAATATGCCTTGGCGCGCCTGGGCAAGATCGAGAACACGCTGCGTTCGCCGTTGGTGCCGATCGAGGCCGAGACCGCTGCGCGTATCGATCTGGCGTTGAAGCATGCGGGGCTGGTGAATTAAGGGAATAAGGGAGTAGGGGAGTAGGTGGTGTCTCCACCGGTTCCACTTTTTTCCTATTCCCTTATTCCCCTACTCCCCTATTCCCTTTACAAAACCGTCATGAACAAACCAAAGAATGCTCCGGCGCGCAAGATCATCGCGGATAATCGCAAGGCGCGCTACAATTTCGAAATCCTCGATACGCTTGAGGCGGGCCTCGTGCTGCAAGGCACGGAGGTTAAATCGTTGCGCTCCAATCAAGCCAACATCGCCGAAAGCTATGCGAGCTTCGAGAATGGCGAGTTCTGGCTGATCAATTCCTATATACCGGAATATACGCAAGGCAACCGCTTCAACCACGACCCGCGCCGGCTGCGCAAGCTGCTGGTCAGCCGCCGTGAGATGGCGCGACTTGCCAATTCGGTGGATCGCGAGGGCATGACGGTGGTGCCGCTCAAGCTCTATTTCAATGATCGCGGCCGCGCCAAGCTGGAGATCGCGGTAGCGCGCGGCAAGAAGCTGCACGACAAGCGCGAAACCGAGAAGAAGCGCGACTGGAACCGGGAGAAATCGCGGCTGCTGCGCGATAAGGGATGATTTTCCCGCATCTTGAATTTTGGCGGTATTGCTTATACATTACCGGAGTGGCCCCAGGAGCGCGAACTCCTGGAGCCGGTTTTACTGCTATCCTACGAAAATGATCCGGACGGTAACTGTCCAGCCCGTCCGGGTTTTTCGTATCTGCAGTGTGATCGTGATGGGCGGTATAGGATACCACATCATTTCTCACCTCCGTAGTTCGAGAGCGAGGCACTCGCCTGTGCCGATGTTGCCCATCTCCATCGGTGCGCTGGCTGGTCCCAACGCATTCTGCTTTCTCTCTCGAATACATTTTTGTATCAGAGATTTTATCAGAAGCTAGAGAACGGGAAGTGGCGTCAAAAATAATGCGCGCATCACCCTAGAAACTCCCGCACCGCCCTGAATACGTCACGGAACATCTCTTCCGTAAGCACACCGGTGTTGGTGTTATAACGCGAGCAGTGATAGCTCGAAAAAACCCGGATACCGTCGACGATACTCATCCGTCCATGGCCGAAAGGATGCTTTGAAACCGGTTGTCCGAGCGCGCGGATGGTGGATTGATGCGCGATGGTGCCGAGCGTGACGATTGCGCGCAAGTGGGGAAAGCGGCGGATGGCGGGTACCAGGAACTGCCGGCAATGATTGATCTCAGTGGCGGTCGGCTTGTTTTCCGGCGGTACGCAGCGCACCGCGTTGACGATGGCAGTCCCCTCTAGTTTCAGACTATCGTCCGGTCGCGCCTCGAATTTTCCCCGCGCGAAGCCGAAATCGCCCAATGTGCGATAGAGAAGATCGCCGGCATAATCGCCGGTGAAGGGGCGTCCCGTGCGGTTCGCCCCGCGCAGTCCCGGCGCGAGACCAACGATCAATAGTTCGACGGTCTCGTCACTGCCGACAGGCAGGAAGGGCGGCACAGGCGCATTGTGCCAGCCCGGCTCCTTTTCCCGCCATTCGGCAAGAAAGGCATGGAGCCGAGGGCAGATCGCGCAATCGGGCGATGGCTCGCAAATCATGGCTCTTAATGGCCCGGCTGGAGCCGGCTATCAATAATCGCCGTCTTCTTCTTCCACCTCGACCCGGCGCGCCGGGCGTTCGGAGGGATCACGCCCGATCTCGGCCTTGAGCGAGGCAAGATCGATGAAATGGTCGGCCTGGCGGCGCAGATCGTCGGAGATCATCGGCGGCTGAGTCACCAGCGTCGAGACAACGCTGACCTTGCGGCCCTTGCGCTGCAGTGCCTCCGCCAGCGAGCGGAAGTCGCCATCGCCGGAGAAGATGACGAAATGATCGACAGTGTCCGTCAACTGCATGGCATCGACGGTCAATTCGATATCCATGTTGCCCTTGACCTTGCGGCGCCCTGTCGAGTCGGTGAACTCCTTGGCTGCCTTCGTGACGACTCGATAGCCATTGTAGTCGAGCCAGTCGATCAGCGGACGAATCGAGGAGTATTCCTGATCCTCCACCAACGCCGTATAATAGTAGGCGCGAAGCAGGTAACCGCGCTTCTGAAAGGCCTTGAGCAGCTTGCGGTAGTCGATATCGAAGCCAAGGGTCTTTGAAGCGGCGTAGAGATTGGCACCGTCAATAAAGAGCGCGATCTTCTCGCGGGAATCAAACATGCCTCAAAAATCCATTCTTGCGGTCCGCTTGAGATGTCGGTGCGGTCCGGCTGAAAATATGGGTGGGTGGAAGGCTGATGGCGTTTAACCAGGCCATTTTTTTCTTGTACGATGCCGGAAAACAAAATCCAAGCAATTGCAGGTTGCTTGCAATGCAATCAAGGCGCGAATATGGCGTTAGGCGGAAATGATGCCAGGCTTCATTCCGCTTGTTTTTTGCCGGCGCAAGCGCTATGTGCGAGAGAATTCCGTTGAATGACTTAAAAAAATGAAAGGGGCAGCAATGGCCCGCGTCACTGTAGAGGATTGCGTCGACAAGGTTGAAAACCGGTTCGAGCTGGTACTGCTGGCAAGCCATCGCGCGCGCCAGATTTCCCAGGGCGCGCATATCACCATCGATCGTGACAACGACAAGAACCCCGTCGTGGCACTGCGTGAAATCGCGGATGAGACGCTGTCGCCGGGCGATCTGAAGGAAGATCTGATTCACTCGCTGCAGAAGCATGTGGAAGTGGACGAGCCGGAACCCGCCGCCGTGCCGCAGCTGACCGGCAAAGTCGAGGATATTGAAGTCCAGATAGCCGAGGCGGGCGAAGACGATATCGTCTCCTTCGACAGCATGTCGGAAGAGGAGCTCCTCGCCGGTATCGAGGGTCTGGTCGCTCCGGAAAAGAACGACGATTATTGATCGGAAATTGGTACGCTTTTTGCGCTTAGGTGCTGAATTATAAGAGCGTATTTACTTCTCTGGTGCCAATTTCGACATGCGCTGCGGCCCAAAGCTGCGGCGCATGTTTGTGTAAGAAGTATGTGTGTGTAAAAGAGAGGCCAGTCGATGATGCGCCAGTACGAGCTTGTGGAACGCGTCCAGCGTTACAAGCCGGACGTCAACGAGGCGCTCCTCAACAAGGCCTATGTTTATGCCATGCAGAAGCATGGCAGCCAGAAGCGGGCCTCCGGCGATCCCTATTTCTCTCATCCCCTCGAAGTCGCTGCCATCCTCACCGACATGCATCTCGACGAGGCGACGATTGCCATAGCGCTTCTGCATGACACCATCGAGGATACGACCGCGACGCGGCAGGAAATAGACCAGCTCTTCGGCCCCGATATCGGCAAGCTGGTGGAAGGGCTGACCAAGCTTAAAAAGCTGGACCTCGTTTCCCGGAAGGCGGTGCAGGCGGAAAACCTGCGCAAGCTCCTGCTCGCGATCTCCGAGGATGTGCGGGTGCTGTTGGTCAAGCTCGCCGACCGGCTCCACAACATGCGAACGCTGGGTGTCATGCGCGAGGACAAGCGCCTGCGCATTGCCGAGGAGACGATGGATATCTATGCGCCGCTCGCCGGCCGCATGGGCATGCAGGACATGCGCGAGGAGCTGGAGGAACTGGCGTTCCGCTATATTAATCCCGAAGCCTGGAAGGCCATCACCGACCGTCTCGCCGAGCTTCTGGAGAAGAACCGCGGCGTTTTACAGAAGATCGAGCGCGATCTCTCCGACCTTTTCAACAAGAAAGGGATCAAGACCACCGTCAAGAGCCGCCAGAAGCAGCCATGGTCGGTGTTCCGCAAGATGGAGACCAAGGCGCTTTCCTTCGAGCAATTGTCGGATATTTTCGGCTTCCGCGTCATCGTCGATACGCTGGAGGATTGCTATCAGGCGCTGGGCATCATTCATACCACCTGGTCGATGGTACCCGGGCGGTTCAAGGACTATGTCTCGACGCCGAAGCAGAACGATTACCGTTCCATCCACACCACCATCATCGGCCCGTCGCGCCAGCGTGTCGAGTTGCAGATCCGTACCCGAGAGATGGACGAAATCGCCGAATATGGCGTGGCTGCTCATTCCATCTACAAGGATCGCGGCAGCGCGGAAAATCCGCATGTCATCTCGACGGAGACCAATGCCTATGCCTGGCTCCGCCAGACCATCGAGGCGCTGGCCGAAGGTGACAATCCGGAAGAGTTTCTGGAGCACACCAAGCTTGAGCTTTTTCAGGATCAGGTGTTCTGCTTCACGCCCAAGGGGCGGCTGATCGCGCTGCCGCGTGGCGCGACGCCCATCGATTTCGCCTATGCGGTGCATACCGATGTCGGCGATAGCTGCGTCGGCGCCAAGATCAACGGTCGCATCATGCCGCTGATGACGGAGATGCAGAATGGCGACGAGGTGGAGATCATCCGCTCCAAGGCGCAGGTTCCGCCTGCCGCCTGGGAATCGGTCGTCGTCACCGGCAAGGCCCGCGCCGCCATCCGCCGCGCCACCCGTTCCGCCGTGCGCAAGCAATATTCCGGCTTGGGTATGCGCATTCTGGAGCGTGCCTTCGAGCGCGCCGGCAAGACCTTCTCCAAGGATGGCCTCAAGCCCGGCCTGCCGCGTCTGGCGCGCAAGGATGTGGAGGATGTGCTGGCCGCCGTCGGGCGCGGGGAATTGCCCTCCACCGATGTGGTGAAAGCCGTCCACCCCGATTATCAGGATAACCGCGCCACGATGCACGGCCCTGCCAATCGGGGTGAGAAGGGCTGGTTCAATATCCAGAACGCCGCCGGCATGATCTTCAAGGTGCCGGAAGGCAATGAAGTAGGCAATGAGGCGGAAGCAGGCGGCGAGGCGGTCGCCATGACATCCACAAAGGGCGCGAAGGCCGTGAATGGCGGCAAGCGTGCCCTGCCGATCCGGGGAACGAGCGGCGACCTGCCCGTGCGCTTCTCACCGGAAGGCGCGGTACCGGGAGACCGCATCGTCGGCATCCTGCAGCCGGGCGCGGGCATCACGATCTATCCGATCCAGTCACCGGCGCTCACCGCCTATGACGACCAGCCTGAGCGCTGGATCGACGTGCGCTGGGATATCGACGAGCAGATGAAGGAGCGCTTCCCCGCGCGCATCAGCGTTACTGCGATCAATTCGCCTGGTTCCCTGTCCGAAATCGCGCAGGTAACGGCCAATAACGATGCCAACATTCACAATCTGTCGATGGTGCGCACGGCGCCCGATTTCACCGAGATGATCATGGACATCGAAGTCTGGGATTTGAAGCACCTCAACCGCATCATCTCGCAATTAAAGGAAAGCGCCTGCGTCAGCGACGTGCGGCGGGTGAATGGATAGGGCGGTTTCATTGATGGAAGCGCTAGATATGTTCTGAGCCGCTGTCGTGATTGGAAGGTTGAGGCATGGATTCCTGTGACAAGCACAGGAATGACGGAAATTTGGCTCTTGGCGGGGAATCGTCTAGGCGAAAAGCGCTCCACCTCGTCATTCCTGTGCTTGTCACAGGAATCCATGCCTCTACGCTGCCAAAGTTACGACGGGAGAAATTAACTAGCCAAAAAGGAAGGCGCCATATGAACACTAAGGACGTATTAGCCGTTTTCCGCGAGGCGGGAGCCATTCTGGAAGGCCATTTCATCTTGACGTCCGGCTTGCGCAGTCCTGTCTTTCTACAAAAGGCGCGCGTCTTCATGCATGCCGACAAGACCGAGAAGCTCTGCAAGGCGCTGGCCGAAAAGATCGGCGAAGCGGGGCTGGGCCGGATCGATTATGTCGTCGGCCCGGCAATCGGCGGGCTCATTCCCGCCTATGAGACGTCGCGTCACTTAAGCGCGCCCGCGATCTGGGTCGAGCGCGAGAACGGCGTCTTCCGTCTGCGCCGTTTCGAAATCCCGGAAGGCGCGCGCGTGGTGATTGTCGAAGATATCGTCACCACCGGCCTGTCGATCCGCGAGACCATCGATTGCCTGAAGGACTTGAAGGCGGAAGTGCTCGCCGCCGCCTGCATCGTCGACCGCTCCGCCGGCAAGGCCGATGTCGGCACAAGACTGATCGCCCTCGCCGAATATGAGGTTCCCGCCTACGCGCCCGACAATCTGCCGCCCGAACTGGCGGCGATTCCAGCGGTGAAGCCGGGAAGCCGGAATATTTAAAACAATAGAAACGCTGGCGGGACAGCGCCCCCCTCTGTCCTGCCGGACATCTCCTCCGCGAGGGGGGAGATTGGCTGATACGGCTTTCGCCCCCCTATTCTGCGACATTTGCGATTGGTGCCGCACGTCTATGAAGGCATAATCTCCCCCCTCGCGGGGGAGATGGCCGGCAGGACAGAGGGGGGCGCCTAGCGATTCCATCAAAACAGGAACGGCTTTAAATTACCGCACCGACGATCCCATAAACGCGCGGGGCGTATGCCCCGTCATTCCTTTGAAAAAGGCGATAAAGGCGCTGTCACTGGCGAAGCCGAGATCAAAGGCGATCGATGTGATGCTCCTGTGTCCGGCGAGCAATTCCACCGCCTTGAGCAATCGCCATTGCTGCCGCCACTGTTGATAGCTCATGCCGGTTTCACGGCGGCGTCGCTGCGGTGCCGGTGGCGGCCACATCCCATTGGAGGGCGAAAATAGCCAGCCGGGTGGCGGTGTAGGGGGCGCTTCCTCCTACTTTCGTATGTTCGGCAAAAACACTGCCAGCAATCCAAGCAGCGGAAGGTAGGAGCAGATCGTGTAGACGAACGATATGCCCTTGGCGTCGGCGACAAGGCCGAGCGCTGCGGCCGCTATGCCCGCCACGCCGAAGGCGAAGCCGAAGAACAGCCCGGCGATCATGCCGACCCGGCCCGGCACCAGCTCTTGCGCGAAGACGACAATGGCTGGAAAGGCCGAGGCAAGGATGAAGCCGATGACCACGGTCAGCACCGCCGTCACCGGAAGGTTCGCATAGGGCATCGCCAGCGTGAAGGGCAGTACGCCGAGGATCGAAAACCAGATGACGGCGCGGGCGCCGATTCTGTCGCCGATGGGGCCGCCCAGGATGGTGCCCGCCGCTACCGCGCCCAGAAACAGGAACAGAAGAAGCTGCGAGGCCTGCACCGAAACGCCGAACTCGGATATCGTGTAGAAGGTATAATAGCTGGTCAGACTGGCCATATAGACGTATTTCGTGAAGACGAGGATCGCCAGCACGGTGAGCGCGACCGCCACCTGTCTGCGCGGCAATGGCAGCGCTCGGTTGGCGGAAGGCCTGTTGGCATGCGTCGAGCGGTAGCGCGCGTACCAGTCGCCGACCCTCCAGAGGATGAACATGCCGATAAGCGCGGCGATGGAGAACCACGCAATGCTTCCCTGGCCGCGTGGCAGTACGATGAAGGCGGCGAGCAAAGGGCCTACCGCCGAACCGAAATTGCCGCCAACCTGAAACAGCGATTGCGCCAGCCCATGCCGCCCGCCGGAAGCGAGGCGCGCCACGCGCGACGATTCCGGATGGAAGATCGACGACCCCATGCCGACACATGCGGCGCCCGCCAGCAGCAGCGGATAGTGGTGCGCTATTGCCAGCAGAACAAGCCCGACGAGGGAGAAGCCCATGCCGACCGGCAGGGAATAGGGCATTGGTCGCTTGTCCGTATACATGCCGATGACCGGCTGCAGGATCGATGCCGTTATCTGGAAAGTGAAAGTCAGCAGGCCGATCTGCCAGAAATCGAGATGATAATTGTCTTTCAGTATCGGATAAATCGCAGAAAGCAGCGACTGCATCATATCGTTGAGCAGATGGCAGAAACTGATCGCCAGAATGATGCCGATGGCCGTCGTCTCAGCGGTATGAGCAACGGGCGGATTGGTCGCAGCGGTGGTATCGGTCACGATAGGGCTCCGGATGGAGACAATGAGAAGGGCAACAGGGCAATACGGCAACGGGGAAAGCAAGGGAAGGTCTGCCTTGCTCGATAGCGTCCACTGTCATGGGAAAAACACGGCGCATTACCATATTGTGATATGATCGACCAACCGCGCCGTTGGTCTATCGTCTATGCGACTTTCAAAGTCTCTATGCTGCTGACATCGATTTCACGCTCGGCATGCCATGTATCATAGGCGGCTTGCATCCTTATCCAGACGCCGGGTCCATCCCCGAAGAGCTTGCCCAATCGCACGGCAATCGCAGGCGTAACGGGTTGCTTCATCTTCAGAATGTCGTAGAGCGTTTGCCGCGAAATGCCGAGCAGACGCGCAATCTCCGCCTTGCTCTTGCCGGTGGCCGGAATCATGATCTCACCCAGCATCTCGCCGGGATGGGTCGGCTCTATGGACGGGTGGCGCAATGGTTCAGTCGCCATGGTAGTCCTCCATTTCAACATCCGTGGCGTTCTCCCCTTCCCATGAGAAAGTGATCCGCCAGTTTCGGGAAACCGAAACGGCAAAGCGTCCCGTTTGGTCTCCTTTCAAGGCATGAAAACCAAAGCCTGGGACGTTCATCTCGGCCGGATCGCGAACCGCATCGAGGCGAGACAGGATAATGCGGATCTTCTTTCGCCAATCCGGCCTAATCCCGGCATCGTCACCCTTGGTCCAGTACCGTTTCAGGGGCTTGCTTCGAAAGCTCTCGATCATTCGTTAATATGTAAGCCGTATCCTGACACTATGTCAACTATTTCCTTACATGTGCCCGTCAGTAGGTCGAAGGGTTTGCCCGGTCGCCTTGCCTATTCTTCTCTCGCCGCGTATAAAAGGAAATGCTTTTCAAACGCCGCAAACCAGCTGGTTTTAGCGAACGGCTGCGCACTTGGCTTTGGCCGCGCCGGTCGTTTTCGCGCTCGTTGCGCTATATGGGCAAGCGCGTGATGCGTATCACCGCGAGTCCGCATGCGATTGCGGCGGGTCTGGCTGTGGGCATTTTCGCGGCATTTACGCCATTCTTTGGCTTTCACATCATCATCGCCATTATTCTCGCTTATCTTTGCGCGGGCAATATCGCCGCCGCGGCGCTTGGCACGACCTTCGCCAATCCGCTGACCATCCCGGTCATCTGGGGCGCGACGTTTGAATTCGGCCGGTTCCTGCTTACCGGCAATCTGTCTTCGTCGGACATGCCTGCGCATTTGAGCGGGATGCTCCAGCATTTCAATCTTTCCGACATGTGGGGGCCGGTCTTGAAGCCAATGCTGTTCGGCGCTCTCACGCTGGGCCTGTTCTTCGCGCTGGTCGTATATGTAGCGGCGCGATGGGCGGTTACAGCCTACCGCCACAAGCGCCTCGAAAGATTGAAATCAGCGGCATGATCATAGGCATAGGCAGCGATTTGATCGATATTCGCCGCGTTGAGAAAACGCTGGAGCGCCATGGCGAGCGCTTCACCAACCGCATCTTTACACCTGTCGAGCAGGCGAAGTCGGATGCCCGCAACCAGCGCGCCGCGTCCTACGCCAAGCGTTTCGCGGCCAAGGAGGCCTGCGCCAAGGCGCTTGGCACCGGCATGGCGCAGGGCGTATTCTGGCGCGACATGGGCGTGGTCAACCTGCCCTCCGGCAAGCCGACCATGGCGTTGACGAACGGCGCGGCGGCGCGGCTCGCCCGGATCACGCCATCAGGCCATATCGCCGCCATACATTTGACGATCACCGATGATTTCCCTCTCGCGCAGGCATTTGTCATCATAGAAGCCCTGCCTGCGTCTTGATCTTTACCAATCGTCGGGGATTAGAATAGGGCTGGATTGCTTCGCGCAATCGTAGCGGCTAATAGAGCAAGTTCAGGAAAAGTGTGAAGCGGTTTTCCCGGAAAAAACAGGAACTGTTTTTCCAGAGAACTTGCGGAAAATAAAAGAACGCCCTGTTGCAATCGGAGAATTGATGAGCGTGTCCGACAAGAGCGAAGTTAAAAAATCCGGCGGCTTCGGCGAAACCTTGAGTGTCGTCGTGCAGGCACTGGTCCTCGCGCTGATCATCAG
Organism: Paramesorhizobium leguminum; assembly: GCF_003217235.1. Classification (GTDB taxonomy): domain Bacteria; phylum Pseudomonadota; class Alphaproteobacteria; order Rhizobiales; family Rhizobiaceae; genus Paramesorhizobium; species Paramesorhizobium leguminum. The sequence goes on from NZ_QJTF01000007.1 coordinate 93,269, forward strand.
AACGCTTTTATTTCAGCCGTTCAGCATCCCCTCGGGCTCGATGCGGCCGACGCTGCTCGAAGGCGATTATCTCTTCGTTTCCAAATTCTCCTATGGCTATTCGCATTTCTCGTTGCCTTTCTCGCCGGATATCTTCTCCGGGCGCATTTGGGCAAGCGAACCGAAGCGCGGCGACATCGTCGTCTTCAAGCTGCCGAGCGACCCGAAGATTGATTACATCAAGCGCGTCGTCGGCCTGCCGGGCGATCGCATCCAGATGCGCCAGGGCGTGCTCTATATCAATGACGTGCCGGTCAAGCGCGAAAAGATCGGAGAGATCAACAATCCCGATGTCACCGAGCAGAATCGCCCGGTCGATGTCTATCGCGAGACGCTGCCCAATGGTGTCAGCTATGACACGCTTGAGCTTTCTCCCAATTCGATCGGCGACGACACGCGCGTTTTCGAAGTGCCCGCCGGCCATTATTTCATGATGGGCGACAACCGCGATAACTCGCTCGATAGCCGTTTCACTGTCGGCTACGTGCCGTTCGAGAATCTCGTTGGCCGCGCCAATGTCATCTTCTTCTCCATTGCAGGGGGCGCAAGCCCGCTCGAGCTGTGGCGCTGGCCGTCGGAACTGCGTCTCAGCCGCCTGCTCACCTCGGTCAATTCCGAGCCGCCACTCAAGAAGCTGGAAGCCGAGTAGGCATGGCGGGCAAGATCGATATCGCGAGCTTCCTTGAGGAACGGACCGGACACACATTCAGCGACACCGCGCGCCTTGAGCGGGCATTGACCCATTCATCGGCGCGGAGCCAGGCCGGCGCCAATTATGAGCGGCTGGAGTTTCTGGGCGACCGGGTGCTGGGGCTGGTGGTGGCGGAAATGCTGTTCGCCGCCTTTCCCAATGCCGCCGAGGGTGAATTGTCCGTGCGGCTCAACGCGCTCGTCAATGCCGAAACCTGCGCCGCGATTGCCGACGAAATGGGTCTCCATGCGCTGATCCGCACCGGCGCCGACATCAAGATGCTGATGACTGAAAAGCGGCTGATGAACGTGCGCGCCGATGTCATCGAAGCCTTGATCGCAGCCATGTATCTGGAAGGCGGTCTGGAAACGGTGCGTCCTTTCATCCAGCGCTATTGGGGCCCGCGCTCCGAGGAAATTGAGGCAGGCCGACGCGATGCCAAGACCGAATTGCAGGAATGGGCGCACAGGCAGCGCGGAGCGCAGCCGCGCTACCAGATCGTTAGCCGCACGGGATCGGACCATGATCCGCAGTTCACGGTGGAGGTGACCGTAGCGGGCTTCGCGCCGGCCACAGGCATGGGCCGCTCCAAGCGCATCGCGGAACAGAACGCAGCCATTGAAATTTTATATCGTGAGGGCGTTTGGATGCGTCCGGAAGCATGATCCAGACTTTTCAGATAAGATCATGCGGAAAACAAAGACAGAAGAAAAATAATGACAGATAAATCCATATCCGCCGGGGAGGGAGAAGCCGCTGAGCCGACTCGCTCCGGCTTCGTCGCGCTCATCGGCGCGCCGAATGCGGGCAAGTCCACGCTCGTCAACCAGCTCGTCGGCACCAAGGTTTCCATCGTCACGCACAAGGTGCAGACGACGCGCGCGCTGGTGCGTGGCATCCTCATCCATGACCGTACCCAGATCGTGCTTGTCGATACGCCCGGCATCTTCCGCCCGAAACGGCGGCTCGACCGCGCCATGGTGACGACCGCCTGGGGCGGCGCGCGCGATGCCGACCTGGTGCTGGTCATCATCGATGCGCAGGGCCGGCTCAACGAGGATGCCGAGGCGATCCTCGACAGCCTCAAGGATGTGCGGCAGCCGAAGATACTTGTTCTCAACAAGGTGGACAGGGTCGATCCGCCCTCGCTTCTGGCGCTCGCGGCGAAAGCCAATGAGAAGGTCGCCTTCGACCGCACCTTCATGATTTCGGCGCTCACCGGCTCCGGCTGCAAGGATCTGCGCGATTATCTCGCAAACGCGCTGCCTTTCGGCCCGTGGTACTACCCGGAAGACCAGATTTCCGACATGCCGATGCGCCAGCTCGCAGCGGAAGTGACGCGCGAGAAGCTTTACCTGCGCCTGCACGAGGAACTGCCCTATGCCTCGACGGTGGAGACGGAGCGCTGGGAGGAAAAGAAGGACGGCTCGGTCCGCATCGAGCAGGTGATCTATGTTGAGCGCGAAAGCCAGAAGAAGATCGTGCTGGGCCACAAGGGCGAGACGATCAAGGTCATCGGCCAGTCGGCCCGCAAGGAAATCGCCGAAATGCTGGAACAGCCGGTGCATCTTTTCCTTTTCGTCAAAGTGCGCGACAATTGGGGCAATGATCCCGAGCGGTATAGGGAAATGGGGCTGGAATTTCCGGGACAGTGAGCAGTGAGACTGTGAGCAGTAAGCAGTAAGCAGTAGAATAACGCCTTACTATTCATTACCTACCGCTCACCGCTCACCGCTCACCGCTCACCGCTCACCGCTCACCGCTCACTGGAATCCTATGGAATGGCGCGATGAAGGCATAATCCTCGGTATGAGGCGGCATGGCGAGACGAGCGCCATCGTCGAATTGATGACCCGCGCCCATGGACGGCATCTGGGCGTCGTGCGGGGAGGGCGCTCGCGCAAGCAGCAGCCGCTGCTTCAGCCGGGAAACCGTGTTGACGCGTTATGGTACGCTCGCCTCGATGAGCATCTGGGCACCTTCCAGGTCGAGCCCCTGAGCTTCGCCGCCGCCCGCCTCATCGAGATGCCGGTAGCGCTCCATGGCATCCAGCTTGCCGCCGCGCATTTACGTCTGTTGCCCGAACGCGACCCTCATCCGGGCCTGTTCGAGACGCTTGGGCTGATGATCGAGCATTTCGACGATCCGCTGGCGGCGGGCGAATTGATGCTGCGCTTCGAGGTGATGATGCTGGAGGAACTGGGCTTCGGCCTCGACCTTACCGCCTGTGCCGCGACGGGCAGCCGCCAGCATCTCGCCTATGTCTCGCCGAAATCGGGCAGGGCGGTCTCGCGTGACGCGGGGGCGCCATGGGCCGACAAACTTCTGCCGATGCCGGATTTCGTATCGAACACCCACATCCGTGCGGTCTCACTCGCCGAAGTCGATGCCGCCTTTCGCATGACCGGCTATTTCCTGATGCGCCATGTCTGGGAACCGCGCGCACTCACGCCGCCGGAAGCGCGGGCGGGGTTCATGGCGGCGTTGGGGAAGGTGGTAAAAACGCCTTTTCCTGATTGATTCTTCTCCCACGTCATGCAGATATTTTGGTGTTGGGGAGGGGAAGATATGACACTAATTCGCAACGAACGCACGAAACTGACGGCAACCTATTTTAACGGCATTGCTATCGCAGTTTTTGCTATTGGCGCATTTGCTCCGATAATTACCGGAATTGGTACAAATGAAGGACCAGCTGGCTCAACTTTCACGGTGAGCATTATTTGCGTTTTTGTCTCTAGCGTTGTACATTTAGGTGCGCGCTTTTTCTTGAAAGGGTTGGACCAATGAGCTTCACACAGTTCATGGCTTTCATGGTTGGTCCTATCGGCGCATTGCTGATAATGGCAGTGATGCTTTTCATCACCCGCAAAGACCGGGCCAAAAATAATAGTAAACCGCGGCAATCGAATTAAGCCGCAGCAGCGAGTATGGCATGAGCTAAGGAGGCTCTCGTCATGACTCTCTTTGAACTATATGCCTTTTTTGGAGCGCCCCTGCTTGTTCTGGCGATGGGCTTTGGCGTTTCCTACTTCACCAGGCCCAAGGATCGGCTGCACCCCGGGGAATAAGGCTAAAGCAATGACCTATGAAGACTTCGTCATCTGGTTGACGGTACCGGCAGCCACATTGCTTATCGTCGCTTTCCTGCTCTTCATCACCCGAAAAGATCGGGAACACAACGACAAGCCGCGTCACTCCCGTTGATCGCCCTCACTCCGCCGCCCGCAGCGCCGGCCTTTCCACCGCCCGCTCGCGGATCGGCCAGTGCACCAGCGCCGCGAAAAGGCCGAGCACGACGCCGAACCACCAGACCGGGTCGTAGGAGCCGAGACGGTCATAGAGATAGCCGCCGAGCCAGACGCCGAGGAATGAGCCGATCTGGTGCGAGAAGAATACGAGGCCGCCCAGCAGGCCGAGATGGCGTGTGCCGAACATGATGGCGACGAGCGCATTCGTCGGCGGCACGGTGGAGAGCCAGAGCAGACCCATCAGCCCTGAGAAAATCAGCACCGATACGCCCGATTGCGGCAGCAGCAGGAAGGCCGCGACGAGCACGGAGCGCGCGACATAGAGCAGCGCCAGGAAGATCGGCTTGGATGTGCGCTGGCTGATGATGCCGGAGGCGAGCGAGCCGATGATGTTGAAGAAGCCGATCAGTGCCAGCCCCCACACCGCATATTGCGGCTCGATGCCGATATCCGCGATATAGGCCGGAAAATGCGCGGTGATGAACGCCACCTGGAAGCCGCAGACGAAAAAGCCTGAGGTAAGCAGCAGATAGCTCTTATGCCCCAGCGCCTCGCGCAGTGCCGCGCCGATCGACTGCTTGTACGTATCCTGCGCGACGCGCCCGCTCGCCCCGTTGCCGCGAAGCGGGATCGCCAGAATCGGGATCACCAGCATGGCGAGGCCCATATAGACCAGCGCGTCCGACCAGCCGAAACGCTCGATGAGGCCGAGGCTGATGGGCGCGAAGACGAACATGCCCGCCGAACCCGCCGCCGTGCCCAAGCCAAAGACGAAGGTGCGGTTTTCCGCCGTCACATTGCGCGCGAAGGCCGACAGCACGATGCCGAACGAGCCGGCGGCGACGCCCAGCCCGACCAGAATGCCGCCGCTGACATAGAGCATGGTGGGCGAATCCGCATGCGCCATCATCAGAAGGCCGCTCGCATAGAGGATCGCGGAGAGAAGCAGCACGCGCCAGGTCCCGTATTTATCGGCAATCGCGCCGAAAAACGGCTGCCCCGCGCCCCAGAACAAATTCTGCAACGCCATGGCAAGACCGAACGTCGTGCGGTCCCAGCCCTTTTCCGTCAGCATCGGCAATTGAAATATCCCCATGGCTGACCGCGGCCCGAAGGTGAGAAGCGCGATCAGGCAGCCCGAGGCGATGATGAGCCAGGGCAGGTGATTTTGCTTCGTGGCGAGGGCAGTCGAGGCGGTCATGGCGGGAAATCCTGAAGTATCGGAACGCTCAATTTAATCAATCGAACGCATGCTACAAACGAATTGGTTTGAACGATCCTTCACGGAAATTGATCTGGCTCCTTCCCTCCCCCTTGCGGGGAGGGTGGCCCGAAGGGTCGGGTGGGGGTGGTGACGTTTGCGCTTTTGCCGGAGACCTCGGCTCAAACGTCGCCACCCCCATCCGCCCGCTAACGCGGGCACCTTCCCCGCAAGGGGGAAGGAGGGTGCGAAACTTTTATGACACGCCCGCTTGTCGTCCGCGCCATATGGTCTTATGTCTTACGCCAACGGCAAGGCCGTTTTTCTTTTGGACTCATTTATGCTCAAAGTGAGTATAAATAGAGGGAGGATGCGACATGGCGGCGAGTGGGATGGCAATCAGCGTAGTGGAGAAAACGGCGGCAGAGCGGTTCGGCATTATGGATATGCCCTCGCTCGAATTCACGCCTGATGTGGCGCGCGAGACCGAGCATCTCTACGAGCGCGTAGCGCATCATATCCCCCGCATCGAATGGCCTGTCCATGCGCCCTATGTCGCCGCGATCAATCGCCTGAAGAAAGAGCGTAACGCCATCATCCTGGCGCACAATTACCAGACGCCGGAAATCTTCCATTGCGTCGCCGATATCGTCGGCGACTCGCTGCAGCTCGCCCGCGAGGCGACACGCGTCGATGCCGAAATCATCGTCCAGGGCGGCGTGCATTTCATGGCCGAGACGTCGAAGCTGCTCAACCCGGAAAAGACGGTGCTGATGCCCGACATGGCCGCCGGCTGCTCGCTCGCCGAGTCGATCACAGGCGCCGATGTGCGCCTGCTGCGCGAAACCTATCCGGGCGTACCCATCGTTACCTATGTCAACACGTCCGCCGAGGTGAAGGCGGAAAGCGACATCTGCTGCACCTCCGCCAATGCGCTTCAGGTGGTGGAAAGCTTCGGCGTCGATAGGGTCCTGTGCATTCCCGATGAATTCCTGGCGCAAAACGTCGCCGCGCAGACCAAGGTGAAGGTGCTGACCTGGAAGGGCCGCTGCGAAGTGCATGAGCGCTTCACGCCGGAGGAATTGCTCGCCTATAAGCTTACCGATCCGTCGATCCAGATCATCGCCCATCCCGAATGCCCGCCGGACGTCGTCGCCATCGCGGATTTCGCCGGCTCGACCAGCGGCATGATCGATTACGTCAAGACGAACCGCCCGGCCAAGGTGCTGCTCGTCACCGAATGCTCGATGGCCTCCAACATCGAGGCTGATGTGCCCGACGTGGAGTTCCTCAAGCCCTGCAACCTCTGCCCGCACATGAAGCGCATCACCTTGCCGAAGATTTTGGAAAGCCTCGTCTTCATGCGCGAGGAAATCCATGTCGATCCGGCGGTGGCCGAACGGGCGCGCAGGGCGGTGGAGCGGATGGTGAATTTGAAGAATTGACTGGCGTAGTCGAAATGTTGGCTGTTGCTCACCCCCCTCTGTCCTGCCGGACATCTCCCCGAGCCTCTCTCGTCGTCATCCTCGGGCTTGACCCGAGGATCCACGGCAAGGGGGCTCTGAGAGTCCCTTCAGCAGCAACGCAGTCCAGTCTCGATGATTGTATTCCCGGTGTTGCCTGCAATCCAATAGAGAATGACATGACCGCTTCCGCCTCTCTGCCATGGATCCTCGGGTCAAGCCCGAGGATGACGCTGGTAGGATATGGGGAGATGCCCGGCAGGGCAGAGGGGGGTATTCGTCTAGCGCGAGATGGCCATGCAGAGGGGGATGTTTGCCATGCCCCCCGCTGACACCCTCATCATCGGCGGCGGCCTCGCAGGCTTGTTCTGCGCCCTCAAGCTCGCCCCCCGTCCGGTCACCGTTCTTGCCGCGGCCCCCATCGGCCATGGCGCGTCGTCGGCTTGGGCGCAGGCGGGCATTGCAGCCGCCGTATCCCAAGGCGATACGATCGAGCAGCATCTCGCCGATACGCTCGCGGCGGGCGATGGCATCGTGGACGAGGAAATCGCGAGGGGAATGGTGAGCGAGGCCGCCGCCCGCGTCCATGACCTTCTCGGCTACGGTGTACCTTTTGATCGCGATCTCGGCGGCAGGCTGCAGGTTTCGCGTGAAGCCGCCCATTCGCAAAGCCGCGTGGTGCGGGTGCGCGGCGACATGGCCGGCCGCGCCATCATGCAGGCGCTGGTGGAGGCGGTGCGCCGCACGCCGTCGATCCGTGTTCTGGAAGGCTTCATCGCCGAAACCCTCATTATGAACGATGGCCATGTTGCGGGCGTTATCGCAAACGGCCGCCATCTCCCTGCCCGCGCCGTGGTGCTCGCCACCGGCGGCATCGGCCATCTGTACCAGGTGACGACCAACCCGCCGGAAGCGAGCGGCGGCGGCATCGGCATGGCCGCGCGAGCAGGCGCCACGCTGGCCGATATGGAGTTCGTGCAGTTCCACCCGACTGCGCTCGGTGTGGGAAAAGATCCCGCGCCGCTCGCAACGGAAGCGCTGCGTGGCCATGGCGCCACGCTGGTCAACAACAAGGGCGAGCGCTTCATGTTTGCTCACCATCCCGATGGAGAAATGGCTCCCCGTGATGTGGTGGCGCGCGGCATCTTCGCTGAAATCATGGCCGGTCGCGGCGCATGGCTCGATTGCACCAAGGCGGTAGGCGAACACTTTTCCGAGGAGTTCCCCACCGTGTACGGCTATTGCCGCGAAGCCGGCATCGATCCGGTCACGCAGCCGATCCCGGTCGTCCCGGCGGCGCATTATTTCATGGGCGGCGTGTTGACCGATGCGCAAGGCCGCACCTCGCTCGAAGGCCTCTGGGCCTGCGGCGAGGTCGCTTCCACAGGTGTACATGGCGCCAATCGCCTTGCGTCTAATTCGCTGCTGGAGGCGGTGGTTTTTGCGGCGCGGGTGGCGGGGAATGTTGAGATGAATCTTTCGGATCAGAAAACGCTGAGGGAAGAGCACCCCCCTCTGTCCTGCCGGACATCTCCCCCTCAAGGGGGGAGATTGCATCGTCATCGACGGTCGGTATCAACCGCAGATGTTGAAGGTGAACGCCAGGGAGCCTATCAGCCAATCTCCCCCCTTGAGGGGGAGATGCCCGGCAGGGCAGAGGGGGGTATCCATTTTAACCAAGCGGTCGATTGCGCCCCCCACGCCCTCCTGCGCAAAACCATGAGCGCACATTTCGGCGTCATTCGCCATCGCATTGGCATGGAGGAGGGGCTACGCATCATCCTCGGCCTTGAACGCACCAACCGCAACGCCGCCTTCGCCAATACGCTCACCACCGCAAAGCTCGTCGCCGTCAGCGCTCTCAAGCGTGAGGAAAGCCGGGGTGCGCATTATCGAACCGATTTCCCGCAAGCGAGGCCGGAATGCCAGCGGCGATCTCTCATCACCCTGGCGGAAGCCGAAAAGTTCGCACAAAGCCATATGGAATTCGCCTGATGACATCAGCCAAAGCCAATCCACCTGTTCTACCGCGCCTGATGGTTGAGGAGGCGGTGCGCGCCGCGCTTCTTGAGGATCTGGGCCGCGCCGGCGATATCACCACCTATGCCACCATTCCCGAAAGCGCGGAAGCGAAGGCAGTCCTTAATTCTCGCGAGGCGGGCGTCATTGCAGGGCTCGCCCTTGCCGAAGCCGCTTTCACGCTGATCGACCCGGCGGTGAAATTCGAGAGCCTCGTTCGCGATGGCGAGCGGGTGACATCAGGCCAACCCATCGCCCGCATTTCGGGCAGCGCCCGCGCCATCCTTTCCGCCGAGCGGGTGGCGCTGAATTTCCTGATGGTTTTGAGCGGCATCGCCACCTATACGGCGAAATTCGCCGATCTCATCGCTGATACCAACGCCAAAGTCTGTGACACGCGCAAGACCGTGCCTGGAATGCGCGCCCTCGCCAAATATGCCGTGCGCTGCGGCGGCGGGACCAACCACCGCTTCGGCCTCGACGATGCGATCCTCATCAAGGACAACCACATCGCGGTGGCGGGCGGCGTGGCAAAGGCTATTCAAACCGCGCGGGCTTATGCGGGACATCTGGTGAAAATCGAGGTCGAGGTGGATACCATCGCCCAGCTTGAGGAAGCGCTTAGCGTCTGCGCGGATGTGATCCTGCTTGACAACATGCCGGTTCCGGTTCTTGAAAAAGCCGTGAAAATAGGCAGAGGTCGAGCAACGCTCGAAGCCTCCGGCAATATTTCCTTCGAAACGATCCGGGCTGTCGCGGAAACCGGGGTCGATTATATTTCGACCTCGAAGATCACCATGGCCGCGCGGACGCTGGATGTCGGGCTGGATATAGGGATTGGGACATCTCATGTTTAAGCGAAATCGCTTGTCATCTCACCCCCCTCTGGCTTGCCAGCCATCTCCCCCTCAAGGGGGGAGATTGCGCCTTCATCGACGCTGGCATCAATCGCCAGAATTGCAGAATGAGTGGGAAGAGCGATATCAGCCAATCTCCCCCCTTGAGGGGGAGATGCCCGGCAGGGCAGAGGGGGGTGCTCGCCGATGAAAGTCATCTCCACCATTGCGGATTTGCGCGCGGCGCTTAAACTGGAACGCCGTTCCGGCAAGACCATCGGCTTGGTGCCGACCATGGGCTATCTTCACGTCGGCCATATGACGCTCGTCCGCCAATCGCGCAAATCCTGCGACGTCACGGTGGCGTCGATCTTCGTCAACCCGACGCAGTTCGGCCCGAACGAGGACCTGGCCACCTATCCCCGCAATCTCGAACGCGATCTGAAACTGCTCGAAGCCGAAGGCGTCGATTATGTTTTCACGCCCGATGCGGCGGAAATCTATCGCCCCGGCGCAGAGACCATTGTCGAGACCACGCATCTCTCGCGTATTCTCATGGGCCGCATCCGCCCCGGCCATTTTCGCGGCGTGACCACGGTTGTTTCCAAGCTTTTCAACATCGTCCAGCCAACCCAAGCTTTCTTCGGCGAAAAGGACTATCAGCAACTCGCCATCATCCGCCGCATGGTGGCGGATCTGGATATTCCGGTGGAAATCGTAGGCGTGCCGATCATGCGGGAGGCGGACGGGCTTGCCTGTTCTTCGCGCAACGCCATGCTGACGCCGGAGGACCGCAACGCCGCGGTGGTGCTGTCGAAATCGCTTGCCGCCGCGCAAGCGCTTGCCGCGCAGGGCGAACGCTCCATAACCGCGATCCGCAAAGCCATCCTTACGGTACTCAAAGCCGAACCGCGCGGTACGGTCGAGGCGGTTGATATCCGCGATGCGGAGGATTTGTCCAAGGTTTCGGGAAAGTTTACCAAACCCGTCGTCGTGCTTTTGACCGTCCGCTTCGGTAAGGTACGATTGATTGATCAAAGGGTGATAGGGTGAATGGTGAATAGTAAATGGTGAATAGTTGCCTTTCCCATTCACCATTCACCATTTTACCATTCACTAAAGGTGCCCCATGAGCCGAGAAATCGTCACCCGCCGCATCACCGCCCCGGAAATCCGCGCGATGAAGGGCGGCAGGCCGATCGTGTCGCTCACCGCCTATCACGCCCACACGGCGGCGATTGTCGACCGCTACGCCGATTTCATGCTGGTGGGCGATAGCCTCGGCATGGTCATGCACGGTATGGATTCGACCATCGGCGTCACGCTTGAGATGATGATCGTGCATGGCCGCGCCGTCGTGCGCGGTTCGCAACGTGCTCTGATCGTGGTCGATATGCCGTTCGGCACCTATGAGGAAAGCCCGTCGGAAGCCTTTCGCAATGCTGCCCGCATCATGAAGGAGACGGCCTGCGGCGCGGTGAAGCTCGAGGGCGGCGCGCGCATGGCCGAGACCATCCATTTCCTCACCGAGCGCGGCATTCCCGTCATGGCCCATATCGGGCTGACGCCGCAGGCGGTCAACACCATGGGCGGCTTCAAGACGCAAGGCCGCGACCCCGCGCATTGGCCGGCGATCAAGGCGGATGCGCAGGCCGTGGCGGAGGCGGGCGCTTTTGCGGTGGTGGTGGAAGGCATCGTCGAGCCGCTTGCCGCCGAAATCACCCGCGAGGTGGCCATCCCCACCATCGGCATCGGCGCCTCGAAGGAGTGCGACGGGCAGATATTGGTGCTGGAGGATATGCTGGGCCTCAATCCGCGCCCGCCAAAATTCGTCAAGCAATATGGCGCGGTGGGCGCGGCGATCGAGGAAGCGGTGAAGGCTTATGCGGAGGATGTGAAGGCGCGGGCGTTTCCGGGCGAGGAGCAGGTTTATAAGATGAAGAAGTAGCGGATCGGCCCGCCTCCCTTCCCCCTTGCGGGGAAGGTGCCCGCGGAGCGGGCGGATGGGGGTGGTGACGGTCGCACTTCCTATGCGAATGTGGCGCAAACGTCACCACCCCCACCCGACCCTACGGGCCACCCTCCCCGCAAGGGGGAGGGAGGGCGCCTCGCATTCCGCGATCTACTTCACGTTCGAGATCAAGGCCCTCAACGTGCAAACTCTCCATGAATCGGACGAACGGCAGGCCCGGTGTTTCCGGCGGGACGCGCTCGATTTGGCCAGGAGATTTAAGCGGCGCGCTATCGGCGCTTTGATCGTTTGGACTTGTCGGCTTTTTGCTCAAGATAAGTCCCCTGCGCTGCCGTAGCATCGGACAGGACACGACCGACATCGGCCCAAGCCTTCGCAACGCTACCGTTGAATTGAGACGGGCGGCGTATTTCTATCGGCGAGAAAAACAAGAAGGGAGCGGAAAACCCGCGCATGAACCCTTTTTTGAAGGCATCTGCTTTCATCGGTTACACCGCTCTCGATTGCTCATGGCCACAACATAGCCCCCTAACGCAACAGTATCAATCAAGCGCGGCGAAAGTCTAGGCTATCAGGCAAAAGAAAACCCCGCGAATTTTCATTCGCGGGGTTTGTTTCTTCAGTGCGCTTGCGTCGCCGGCGCGTGGCTTGCGCCATCGGCGGGCGGCAGCGGTATCGTCCCTTCTCCGGTGTGCTTCAGCGGTTTGTTGCCAGTTGCAGCCCGAAGCAGCACATAGAACACCGGCGTCAGGAAGATGCCGAAGGCCGTCACGCCGATCATGCCCGCAAACACCGCGATGCCCATGGCCTGGCGCATTTCCGCGCCGGCGCCGGTGGAGAGAACGAGCGGCACCACGCCCATGATGAAGGCCAGCGAGGTCATCAGGATCGGGCGCAGGCGCAGCCGGCTTGCCTCTACTGCCGCTTCCCTCGGTGTCATGCCCGCGAATTCGAGCTCTCGCGCGAATTCCACGATCAGGATGGCGTTCTTCGCCGATAGCCCCACCAGCACGATCAACCCGATCTGGGTGAAGATGTTGTTGTCGCCATGGCTGAGCCACACCCCGGTCAGCGCCGCCAGAAGACCCATCGGCACGATCATGATGATGGCGAGCGGCAATGCGAGGCTCTCATATTGCGCCGCCAGCACCAGGAACACCAGAAGCAGCGCCAGCGGGAAGATGATGATCCCCGAATTGCCGGCGATGATCTGCTGGTAGGTCAGGTCCGTCCACTCGAAGCTGATGCCGGGCGGCAAAGTCTCCTGAGCGATCTTCTCCACCACGGCTTGCGCCTGGCCGGACGAGAAGCCCGGCGCGGCCCCGCCATTGATATCAGCCGAGAGGAAGCCATTATAGCGCACCGTGCGGTCCGGCCCGGCGCTGGGCTTCACATCGAGCAGCACCGAAAGCGGGATCATCTCGCCCGAAGCGGAGCGGACCTTCAGCTTGCCGATGTCTTCAGGATGTGCACGGAAGGCCGCATCGGCCTGCATCCGGACCGAGTAGGTGCGTCCGAACTGGTTGAAGTCGTTGACATAGAGCGAGCCCAGATAGACCTGCAACGTCTCGAACACATCGGTCACCGCCACGCCGAGCTGTTGCGCCTTGGCGCGGTCGATGTCGGCATAGAGCTGCGGCACGTTGATCTGATAGCTCGAGAATAGCCCCGCCAGTTCCGGCGCGGCATAGGCCTTGGCGAGGAACGCCTTGGTTGCCTGGTCCAGCGCTTCATAACCAAGGCCGTTGCGGTCCTCGATCTGCATCTTGAAGCCGCCGATCGTGCCCATTCCCTGCACCGGAGGCGGCGGGAACATGGCGATGAAGGCTTCCTGGATGCCGGCGAACTTCTGGTTCAACTGCATCGCGATGGCACCGCCCGAAAGCTCCGGCGTCGTTCGCTCCTCGAAAGGCTTCAGCGTCACAAACACGATGCCGGCGTTCGACGAGTTGGTGAAGCCGTTGATCGACAGTCCGGGGAAGGCGATGGCATTCGCCACGCCGGGCTGCGCCAGCGCGATCTCGCCCATTTTGCGGATCACCTTATCCGTGCGGTCGAGTGTTGCCCCATCGGGCAATTGCGCGAAGCCGACCAGATATTGCTTGTCCTGACCCGGCACGAATCCACCAGGAACCTTGTTGAACATCACGAAGGTGAGGCCCACCAGAACGAGATAAAGCCCCATGATGATGGTTTTGCGCGACAGAATACGCCTCACGCCACCGCTATAGGCATTGGAGCTTGCGCCGAAAGCGCGGTTGAAGCCGCGGAAGAACCAGCCGAATAGCCGGTCCATGCCGCGCGTGAGCCAATCCTTCGGGGCATCATGACCGCGCAGCAGAAGGGCCGCCAGCGCCGGTGAGAGCGTCAGCGAGTTGAAGGCCGAGATGACAGTCGAGATCGCGATGGTGAGCGCGAACTGACGGTAGAACTGCCCCGTTAGGCCGGAGATGAACGCAAGCGGCACGAACACGGCGACCAGCACCAGCGCAATCGCGACGATAGGCCCGGAAACCTCGCGCATGGCGCGATAGGTCGCGTCGCGGGGACTCAAGCCTTCCTCGATGTTTCGCTCCACGTTTTCCACCACCACGATGGCGTCATCGACGACGATGCCGATGGCGAGCACCAGGCCGAAGAGGCTGAGCGCATTGATCGAGAAGCCGAAGACATACATCACCGCAAACGTGCCGATGATGGAGACGGGAACGGCGACGAGCGGGATGATCGAGGCGCGCCATGTCTGCAGGAACAGGATGACGACCAGCACCACCAGCGCGATGGCTTCGAGCAGCGTATGCACGACCGAGTCGATGGAGGCGCGGACGAACTGCGTCGTGTCATAGGCAATCTCGTATTTCATGCCTTCCGGCATGGTCTTCTGCACCTCGTCCATCACCTTCCTGATTTCGTCTGAAATCTGGATGGCGTTGGAGTTCGGCGCCTGGAAGATGCCCAACGCCACCGCCGGCTTGTTGTCGAGGAGGGAGCGCAGCGAATATTCCGACGAGCCCATCTCGATGCGGGCGATATCGCGCAGGCGCGTGATCTCGCCATTAGCGCCTGTCTTGACGATGATGTTGCCGAAATCTTCGACCGTCTTGAGCCGCCCTTGCGCGTTGACGGAAAGCTGGAAGTCGAGACCGGGAACGCTCGGCGCCGCGCCGATGGCGCCGGCCGCCGCCTGGATGTTTTGTCCGCGCACCGCGTTCGCCACGTCGCTTGCCGAAAGGCCGCGCTCCGCCACCTTCTGCGGATCGAGCCAGACGCGCATGGAATAGTCGCCGCCGCCGAAGATTTGCACCTGGCCGACGCCGTCGATGCGCGCCAGCCGGTCCTTGACGTTCAGCACCGCATAATTGCGCAAGTAGGTGATGTCATAGCGATTGTTCGGCGAAGTCAGGTGCACGACCATGGAGAGGTCGGGCGAGCTTTTCACCGTGGTCACGCCGAGACGGCGCACTTCTTCCGGCAACCGGGGTTCCGCCTGGCTGACGCGGTTCTGCACAAGCTGCTGCGCCTTGTCGGGGTCGGTGCCGATCTTGAAGGTCACGGTCAGCGTCATCAGTCCGTCAGTGGTGCCCTGGCTGGACATGTAGAGCATGCCTTCTACGCCATTGATCGCCTCTTCGATCGGTGTCGCCACCGTTTCGGCGATAACGCGCGGATTGGCGCCCGGATATTGCGCGCGCACCACGATGGATGGGGGCACCACTTCCGGATATTCGGAGATCGGCAGGGCGCGCAGGCCAAGCAGGCCCGCTATCAGAATCAGGACCGACAGCACGCCCGCGAAGACGGGCCGGTCCACAAAAAATCTGGATATGTTCATGTCACTTCCCTCTGGGAGTGTGATTTTAGAGCTAGAGAACAGGCTAGCGACGGAAGCTCTCTCCCGTCGCGAACAAGATCATTCGAAAAATGGAACGCGGGCTGCGCCCGCTTCCGATGCTTAGCGTTGAGCAGTCGCCAACGGTTGTTCATCCGGCACCATCGCAACCACCTGCGGCTCGACCAGCGCGCCGGGGCGCACCCGCTGCAAGCCGTTGACAACGACGCGTTCGCCGGCCTCAAGGCCGCTCTTGACGACTCTGAGACCGCCGCTCGCTTCGCCAAGCCGCACCTCGCGATAGGCAATCTTGTTGTCGGCGCCGACGACGAGGACGAATTTCTTGTCCTGGTCGGTGCCGATTGCCCGCTCGCTGATCATCAGTTGGCGCTCAGGCTTCGGCTCGCCCATCTCGACGCGGGCGAACTGGCCGGGGATAAGCCGTCCCTCCGCGTTATCGAGCACGGCGCGGACACGCACCGTTCCGCTCGCCGTATCGACCTCGTTGTTGATGAGCTGCAGGCGCCCTTCGACGACCGCATTCGTACCGGATGTGCCGATCCGCACAGGAATCTGCTCGACGGCAGGCGCTCCGTTCTTGACCGCCGGGAGTTGCGAAAGCGCGCGCGCCACGAACTCTTCATCGACATTGAAGCTCGCATAGATCGGGTTGACGGAGACCAGCGTCGTCAGGACCGGCGAACCGGACCCCGCCGCGACCAGATTGCCCGCCGTGATTTCGAATTTGCCGGCACGGCCCGCGATGGGAGCCCGCACTTGCGTGTAATCGAGATCGAGGCGCGCCGATTGTAGCGCGGCTTCGGAGGAACGAAGGCTTGCCTCCGCTTCATGCGCCGCGGAGACGCGCTGGTCGAGATCGCTCTGCGAAACGGTGCGCGACGAAACGAGCCTCTGTCCGCGTTCCAGTTCGAGCCGGGCGAGATCCACCCGCGCGCGCGCGGCCTCGACCTGCGCTTCGGCGCGCGCGACCGCCGCCTCGAAAGGCGCCGGATCGATGGTGGCGAGCAGGTCGCCCTGCTTCACCAGCGCGCCCTCGCGGAAATGCACCGACTGGATGGCGCCCGCGACGCGCGAGCGAACCTCGACGCGGTCAACTGCTTCGAGACGGCCGGAGAATTCCTGCCAGATGGTCACCTCGCGCGGCTCCACTACCGCGACCGATACGGGGATGGCCGGGTTGGCGGCTGGCGCGGCCGCACTGGTCTCGGCTTGCGCCACATTGGGCAAATTGGCATAGAGCGCCGCGCCGGAAATGGACGCAGCAAGGGCTAGGCCGGCGCTCCAGAGGAGCCGGCGCTTGGCTAAGTTCTTCATAGATGATCTCCGTGAATGGCGTATGACGCCAGCAGTTAAAAATCGTGGTTCAGCTTGGGATAGAGCGGTTAAGACCGCTCTAACTCTTTGTTTTTACGCAAATCCGGACGGAAAGCCGCTTCGCACTTTTCCTGGATTTGCTTAGTGGGGGAGGGCTCCCGTCTCCTGGAAAAACTCCTTGAAAAAGCCGCATACAGTCTCCCCCCAAGCCGGCTTGGCGCCCGAGCAATCGCTATAGGCGCCGGGCCATCCGGTTTTGCCGGTCAATACATGATCCTGAACCATGACGCCGGCCTCCCGCAGGCGTCGTGCATAGTTCAGGCTTTCGTCGCGCATCGGATCGTCCTGCGCCGTCAGCACCAATGCGGGCGCGACACCGGCAAGACGCATCGAATATCCCGGCGCCGCATATGGGTGACACGCGCCGAAACCGAGATAATGGTTCCAGCCATCCGCCCAGCGGCAATTCATCTCGCCCGCCTGCGCCTTGCGGAACGAGCCAGTCGCCACGCTCGGATCGAGCATCGGCGAAAGCAGGATCTGCCCTTGCAGGGCGCCCAGATGCACGTCACGCGCCTTCAGCGCCAGCCCGGCGGCGAGATTGCCGCCCGCTTCCTCGCCCGCGACGAAGAGCGAGGATTTCTTGGCCGCGAAGTCGCCGCGTTCCTTGCACAGGCATCCGAGAAGCCCGTATGCGAACTGGAGCGCCGCCGGGAATGGCTCTTTGGCAGCCATGGAATAATCCGCCGCCACCACCACCGCGCCCGCATCGGCCAGAAGCGACGCCACCAGCTCTCCGCATTTCGCCGAGCCGTCAAGAAACGCGCCGCCATGCAGATGCAGCACCAGCGGCGGCGTCTTCGCGAGGTCTTCCCCACGATAGATGCGCACCGGCACCGGCCCGGCGCTGCTATCCAGCATCTGCTCTGTCCAGTTCGCTCCCATATGCTTCAATCTCCGCCTTCGTTGGCCACAATCCGGCGTCACGAAGGCATTTGGTTGACTTACCTATGTCACAGCCCTCCTGACACCATTTTGTCAGTAGGAATGCTGCACGGCACAATGTGTCTCTAAGATGGTATTGTTTTGCGCCGGAAAAAATCCCAACTACGCCACAACACTGTTTCCGTGGGTGAATAATCCTGCATTGCTGGAAAGGGGGATAGGGGATGGATCAACTGGCTGCCATGCGCGCCTTCGTCCGCGTGGTCGAGGCGGGCAATTTCTCGCGTGCGTCCGAATCGCTGGCTATGCCGAAGGCGACCGTCACCAAGCTTATCCAGAGCCTGGAAGCGCATTTGCGCACCAAGCTTTTGAACCGGACGACGCGCCGCGTGCTGGTGACGCATGATGGCGCGCTCTATTATGACCGCGCGCTCAGGCTTCTGGCCGATCTGGAAGAACTGGACGGCAGCATGGCCACCGCGCAAGGAACGCCGCAGGGGCGCGTCCGGGTCGAGATATCGGGCGCGTTGGCAAATCTCATTCTCATTCCGGCCTTGTGGGATTTCAAGGAGCGATATCCCGGCATCCGCATCGATCTTGGCGTCTCCGACCGGCCCGTCGATATTCTGGCGGAGAACGTCGATTGCGCGATCCGCATCGGCGATCTTACCGACCAGTCGCTGATTGCCCGGCGCATCGCGCAACTGCATTTCATCACCTGCGCGGCTCCCTCCTATCTCAAGAAACTGGGCGAGCCCGGTCATCCGAGCGAGCTGGAGCCCAATCACTATGTGGTGGGTTATTTCCGCGCCCAGACGGGGCAGCAACTGCCGATGGAATTCGAGCGCGACGGCGAAAAGCTGGAGGTGCTTGGACGCTATCTCATCGCCGTCAACGAGGCGATCAGCTATCTCGCCGCCGCCGAATCCGGAATGGGCATTGTCCAGATCCCGCGCCTGATGGCGGAAAAGCCGTTTCGCGACGGAACATTGCAGCCGATTCTGCCCGACTGGAAGACGGAACCGATGCCGATCTTCGTCGTCTTCCCGCCAAACCGGCACTTGAGCAGCAAGGTCCGGGCCTTTGTTGACTGGGCAGCGGATTTGTTTGGGAAGGCGGGGCTTTAGGCTATAGCCTGCAATCCTTTTTTCTGAACAACAGTCAGCAATTTCAGCGCTGGTCCACCGGGCTTCTTGACGCCCCTCTCCCAATCCGACACCAAACCCTTGCTGACATTGAGATAACGGGCAAAGACTGGCTGCGACAGGTGCTCACGCTCGCGTATAGCGCGGATTTCCTCCGGCGCTAGAGTTTCGACGGTCGTCAGGCACGCCTCGTCGAACTCGCGCATGGTCTGCTTGTCGATAGCACCAATCTCAAACATGCCCTCCATGGTCTCATGGATTGAGGCCATTATCTCGCTTTTATATGTCTTCGCCATCGTCACTTACCTCCGAGAAGTATCCTCTCGTTACCATCTCTGCTATTTGCGTGTCGGACAGCGCAAGCACATCCTTTGCCATCTTTTTGAAATGGGTTTCTTCTTCTCTGTCGATATTCTCGCGCTCGTTCTTTGCAAAACCGAAAACGAAAAATGCTCGCTGCTCTTGCCGATACAAAATAATCGTGCGGTAACCACCTGACTTGCCCTGACCTGGACGTGCAACCCGTTGCTTGAGAACGCCCCCGCCAAGATCAGCGTCAATCAAGCCCTTTTCAACACGGGCAACCGCTTCACAAAGCGCTGCGTCACTTATCTGTTCTTTTCGTGCGAATTTCTGGAACCATGTGTTTTTAAAGATTCGCACAAGCCGCCTCGATGGTGAGTTTTATAGATATAACACATAGTGCCATATTTCAAGGACTTCATCCACCACGGTGGACCCGGCACTACCTCACCCTCAACCCCGGCGCCGGGCGCTCCCCCAGTACCTCATGACGGAAGCGGTAGAGGGCAGCGGGGCGACCACGAATCTGGGTGAGCGTCGCGCCGGTCGGCTCCACCAGATTGCTGCTTTCCACCAGACGGCGAAAATTCTGCTTGTGCAAATGGCGACCGGAAATCGCCTCCACCATGTCCTGAAGCGCGGTCAGCGTGAAGGAGGCGGGCATCAATTCGAAGATGACCGGGCGGTATTTCAACTTGCCGCGCAGCCGCGCAATCGCCGTGGCAAGAATCCGCCGGTGATCGAAGGCCATGGGGCGGCCGAGCGGGACGGGCGGGGGACAGGGCGCATTGCCGTCATTATAGGCTTCCTCGACCAGCCCTGCCTCGTAGAGAAGCTCATAGCGTTCCAGTACGCGCTCCTCATCCCAGGAAATGCCGTCGAGGCCAAAGGCCAGTTTCAGCCGCGTCAGGCGCGGGAGAAGGCGTTGGGCTTGCAGTTCCCCATGCTTTTCCGCCGCCCAGCGCTTGAGCGCGGGTAGGATAGTCTCGTCGATAAAGGCAGGCTTGCCGCCGCGCCAGTCCTCCCATGGCAGGAAAGAATACCACTTGCGCCAGTGCCCCGTCTGCGCGGCGGCGCTTCCATCCTCGGCGATAGCGGCGCGGGTAAGCGCGAGATACCCCACCGAGACGACATGAGATCCATCTTGCGTCGAAATCTTGTGCCGGCCCCTGTCGCCGAAGGTGTAAAGCTGTTCCACATAACCCAGCTTCAACCGCGTCTGTTCGCTCACCGAAGCGCGGAGGCCCGTTTCGAGCGTGCGGTGGGCGAGGGGATCGAACGGGCCGAAGGGAAGCCCATCAAGCGCCGAGCCTGGCGCGCAAAGGATCAACGGCTCGTTCTCCATCACCGCGACGATGGCCGCAGAGAGACCGATTTCGACGGCGGTGGCGGCGGGGGGCATTAGAGCGGCTCCCGTTTTGAGGAAGGCGCCTGTTTCTCAGTGTGAAGGCGATTCCGGATAAACATGAGCCGCCCTAAACCTCCAGCGGCAAAACAAACGGCACGCCCTCAAACGCATCCGCGCCCCGGCCAATCGCATTCACCGCATCCACCATGCGCCCGCCACGCCCAAGCATATCGTCGGCAAGCCGCACCAGCCGGATGTTCGGCGTGGCCGATGGCGAGCGCTCGCGCAAAAGCGTGGCGAGTTTTGCCGCGTCGATATCCGGATTGAGCGCGCATGCCACGACATAGGCCGCGGCGGTCGAGCGCGAAATGCCGGCGAAGCAATGGATGAGCAGCGGCGCCTCGCGGTCCCAGCCGCTGGCGAAGCCGATCAGCTTTTCCACATGCTGCGCCGAGGGTGGCGTCATTCCCGGCATGTCTTCGACAATGTCGTTGAAGCCCAGGAAGAGATGCCGGTCGGGGACGATGCAGTCCGGCCGGTCGATCAGTGTGCCGATGTTGAGCAACGTCACCATGTCGCGCGGACGGTGCATCAGCGCGGTTTCGGCGAGACGCGAGAGCGGGGAGACGACGATATCAGGCATCGCTAGACCTTTCCGTTGCGCGCGGCGTCGAGCGCGAAAAACCGGGCGAGGAAATCCTGCTGCACCTCTTGCGTCGCTCGAGGAGTCAAATCCAGCCCTTCTGGCGCGATCCCCCGTGGCCGCCCGAAATAGCGCACCGCTTCGGTTTGTGAAAAGCCCGCAAGCCGTGTCGCCTCGAAGAAGGCAGCGATACGGTCCGCGCGCTTGACCTGCGTTTTCAGCATTTCCGTCATCGCTGATGGCAGTGAGAACCGCAAGTGAATGGCCACCTGCAGCCGTGTCTCCACCGCCTTGTAGTCCCCGCCAACAGCGGTCTTGAACGGCGAGATCATGTCGCCGATGACATATTCCGGCGCATCATGAAGCAGCGCGATCATGAGGCTTTCGGGCGAAGCCTCCGGCACGATGCGGATAAAAATCTGCTCCACCAGCAGTGAATGCTGCGCCACCGAGAAGGCGTGGTCCCCGGCGGTCTGGCCGTTCCAGCGCGCTACCCGCGCCAGGCCATGGGCGATGTCGGATATCTCCACATCGAGCGGCGACGGGTCGAGCAGGTCGAGCCTGCGCCCCGATAGCATCCGTTGCCATGCCCGCGTCTTGTCCCCGGCCATCAGGCGGTCTCTGACGTTTCGGGAAAGCCGAACCGCGCAGCGGGCGGGATGGCGAGTGTCACCGTCACATCGCCGGCAAGGATCGGCGTCCCCGCATCCATCGCATCCTTCACCCGGTCGATCCGCGCCAGCGCCAGTCCCTTGTTGCCGGATACGCTGCCCAGCGTCCCGACCTCGCGCCCGCCTGCCATTATAGGCGTACCGGTGCCAGGCAGCTCCGCATCGCCCGTAGCGATCAGAACACGCCGGCGCGCGGTGCCGCGATGCTGCATCCGCGAGACCACCTCCTGCCCGATGAAACAACCCTTGCGGAAAGAGACGCCGCCCGTCTGGTCGAGATTGACGTCATGCGGAAAGGCATCGCTAAGCGCGAAATCATGACCGCCTTCGGCCACGCCATGGGCGATACGCAAGGCGGTCCATGCAGTCTCGTCAGCCGCTAGCCCCTCACCCTTACCCTCTCCCCGCAAGCGGGGCGAGGGGGGCACCGACACTGTTGCCTCTTCCTTCTCCCCTGCACCTGGCAAGAAGGATGAGGCGGATACGTCCATGTCCCTCTCTCCCCGTTCTTTACGGGGAGAGGGTAAGGGTGAGGGGCTTCCATAATGACGCAACACCTTCGCCTCGTCGGGAAAACGCCGGTCGTATATGATTGAATCATTATATGAGGCCTCGGAATCATTCCTCCAGGAAACGCTAATATACGATTCATTTTGCAGCGAAATTTCCGCTTTGGACCTGAGCTTATAAAGCGTCAGCCGCTTGGCGAAATCCGCCGCTTGGTCGCGGGGAAGATCGAAGCGCAAGCCGCCCTCAATGCGCGAAATAAGAAAGTCGAACAGGATCTTCCCCTGCGGCGTCAGCAATGCGCCGGGCTTCAGTTCGCCTTGCTTCAGATCGTCGAGATCGGTGGTGATGATGGCCTGCAGGAACTTCTCAGCCTCTTCGCCGGTGACGAGGACGAGCGCCCGGTCATTCAAACGTATGGGCTCGATTGTCGATTGAACCGGCGCTTCCATGTCTTTTACCCCTTTTCTTCTCGTGATACGTAAGCCCCGTTATCAAACCCCGCAAGACGGAGAAAACCAGATGGCAGAGACTTTCGACACGATCCTGAAGGGCGGCACGCTGGTCAATCAGGATGGAAAGGGTCTGCGCGATATCGGCATCCGCGACGGCCGCATCGCCGCCATCGGCAGCCTCGATTCGAAATCGGCGGGTGAAATCATTGATTGCACCGGCCTGCACATCCTGCCCGGCGTGGTCGACAGTCAGGTTCATTTCCGCGAGCCGGGGCTGGAGCACAAGGAAGACCTTGAAACCGGTTCCCGAGCCGCCGTCCTTGGCGGCGTTACCGCCGTCTTCGAGATGCCCAACACCAAGCCGCTGACCACCTCCGCCGAAACGCTTGAAGACAAGGTGAAGCGCGGACGCCACCGGATGCATTGCGATTTCGCATTCTGGGTCGGCGGCACGCGCGACAATGCGGGAGATGTGGCCGAGCTGGAACGCCTGCCGGGCGCGGCGGGCATCAAAGTGTTCATGGGTTCCTCCACGGGTGATCTTCTGGTGGAGGATGACGAGGGCGTGCGCTCGATCCTCGGAAACACCCGCCGCCGCGCCGCCTTCCACTCCGAGGACGAGTTCCGCCTGCGCGAGCGGGAACACCTGCGTGTTTCCGGCGATCCCTCAAGCCATCCGGTCTGGCGCGATGAGATCGCCGCGCTCTCCTGCACGCAGCGGCTGGTGCGCATCGCGCGCGAAACTGGCGCGCGTATCCATGTGCTGCATATCTCGACCGCCGAAGAGATCGAATTCCTCAAGGGCCACAAGGATGTGGCGACCTGCGAGGCGACGCCGCATCATCTGACGCTCGACGCGGAGGATTACAAGACGCTCGGCAACTTGATCCAGATGAACCCGCCGGTGCGCGCCGCGCGCCATCGCGACGGCGTCTGGCATGGCATAGGGCAGGGCGTGGTGGATGTGCTGGGCTCCGACCACGCGCCGCATACTTTGGAAGAAAAGCAGAAGCCCTATCCGGCCTCACCCTCCGGCATGACCGGGGTGCAGACGCTGGTGCCGATCATGCTCGATCACGTCAATGCCGGGCGGCTTTCCATCGAGCGCTTCGTCGATCTGACGTCGCACGGCCCCAACCGGATTTTCGGCATGGCCCGCAAGGGCCGCGTCGCTGTCGGCTATGATGCCGACCTGACGATTGTGGATATGAAGCGCCGCGAGACCATCACCAACGCGCAAGCCGGCTCCCGCGCGGGCTGGACGCCCTATGACGGCAAGACCGTCACCGGCTGGCCGATTGGCACCTTTGTCCGTGGTCTCAAGGTGATGTGGGAGGGGGAGATCGTCACGTCGTCGCGGGGCGAGCCGGTGGAATTTCTCGAAGCGCTGCCGAGGCGCTGACCTCAAAACGGGAGAGAGAGCATGTACATCGTCAACCTGACTTACGTGAAGCCTCTGACGGATATCGAGGAGCACATCCGGCTCCACCGCGAATTTCTCGATGTCTACTACGCCAGGGAGATATTCCTGGCGTCGGGCCCCAAGAACCCGCGCGATGGTGGCATCATCCTGGCGAGCGGCAAGGTGAGCCGCGCGGAACTGGAGACGATTCTGACCGAAGACCCGTTCCACCAGCATGGGCTTGCGCGCTACGATATTATCGAGTTCGAGCCCGTCAAGCATAACGGCGCCCTGAGCGGGATTCTCTAGACCGGTCCATGGTTTAATGGAATCGCCAAGCGCCCTCGCCCTTCGAGGCTTCGTTCCGCTTCGCTTCACTCCGCACCTCAGGATGAGGGCTACTGCGGCGCTGCAACCCTTCACCCTCATGGTGAGGCGCGAGCGTGAGCCAAGCCTCGAACCACGGGGGTGAAGGGCGCACAGTTGTTTCCATCTAAAAATGAAATTCTCTAGGATAACGCTTATGCGCGCAAAACCGCTCTCCACCATCGGCTTGGATGCCGATGACACGCTCTGGCAGAACGAGCAGTTCTACCGGCTCACGGAGGCGCGCTTCGCGTCTTTGCTCGCCGATTACGCTGAAAAAGAGCATCTGACCGAGCGGCTTCTGGAGGCGGAGCGCCGCAATCTTCAGCTCTACGGTTTCGGCATCAAGGGTTTCACCCTGTCGATGATCGAAACCGCCATCGAGGTGACGGAGGGCAGGGCGCCCGCACATGTGATCCGGCAGATACTGGATGCGGGCCGCGAGATGCTGAACCATCCCGTGGAAACGCTACCGCATGTGCCCGAAACGCTGGAGCGCCTCGCCGGTTCCTATCGACTTGTCCTGATCACCAAGGGCGACCTGTTCGACCAGGAACGCAAGCTGGCGCAATCGGGCTTGAGCGAATTCTTCGACGCGGTGGAGATCGTCAGCAACAAGGACATAGCCACCTACGAGCGCATCTTCGCCCGCCATGGCGACGGCCCTGATCATGCGATGATGGTCGGCAATTCACTGAAATCGGACATCATTCCGGCCATCGCCGCCGGCAGCTGGGGCATCTATATCCCGCATGACCTCACATGGTCGTTCGAACATGCCGTGGAACCGGTGGACGCCCCGCGTTTCAAGCGGTTGGAGCGGATTTCAGGGGTGGTAGAGTTCGTGAAGATAGTGAATGGTGAATGGTGAATAGTGAATGGTAACAGCAACTATTCACCATTCACCATTTTACTATTCACTAGAGAGCTTCCTCTTTTGATGGAAACGCTTGGTGTCCTTTTGCGCCGTTGGCGTCAATGGATAGGTCGAGGCATGGATTCCTGTGACAAGCACAGGAACGACGGGTGGAAATGTTTTTTCCTCTACCGGGAACCGTTCTCTCCAGGAAGAAACGTTGGAATTTAGCCGTTAAGAGCCAACCTTCCGTCATTCCTGTGCTTGTCACAGGAATCCATGCCTCAACAGTGAAGTTGCCGCAGCCGACAAAAAAGTACCGTTCCATCCAAAAGTGAAATGCTCTAACTCAATCCCCCGCGACAAAAAACTGCCACTTCCCGTCCGGGCTGATGCCGATGCGGTAGAAGATGTAGGCGCCGAAAGTCTTCATTTCCTCGAAATCGCCGGAGGTGATGATCTGATAGAGTTCGACCATCTGCTTCGGCGTCAGCTTGTCGATCGGGTAGGCGAAGAAATACGGCCAGACATAAAGCTCGTTCTGGCCGCCGGCATCGAGATGGACGTAGCCGGTATCCAGCAGGTCGACGAGGATGGCGAGCACTTCCTGTCCGTTGCTGTCGCCGGAAAGCCCCTTGAGATACTCGATCGGATCGCCCTCGAACCCGCTGAGCGAGAGGGTGGTCATGTTTTCGCCGGTGCCGATGAGCGGACGGAGCGCTTCGATATCGCCCGACTTGGCGGCTGCGAGAATGCGCTCGCGCATTTCCCTTACCGGCGCGGGCAACTTGCTGAAATCATATTCCACCACTGCCGGCGTGCCGTTTTCCTTCACCTGCGGACGCGCCGGATCGACATTCTCAGCCGGCTCTGCTTCCGTCGGCGCGGGCGCCAGTGGCTGAGTTTGTTCCGGCGCGGGCGCTTGTTGAACAGGGTCCGGCAGCGGGATCTGCGTGGCTGGATTGGTGTCGCCCGTCACGCTCTTTTGCGGAGCCTGGGCCTGCTCTTGAATATCGCTCAAAGCCAGCCGTTGCAGCCCGTCAGCTGCGCGCGCATTCGCCTGCGCTCCCGCACCGGCAAGGAGAAGGCAGAGGCTGAGCGCGACGGCGGAACGGTGATTTGTTTGGGGCATGGCTACGATTCTGGGAAAGCACGAGAAAATGAATGACAACGCATGGTGGCATAGAAACCGGCCATGCGGAAGAGCACTGCGCCCAATCAATTAGCCCTTTCGCACTTCCGCAAGAACGTCAAAGATCTCTATTGCAATACGCGGTCGGTGACGAATTCGCCGGCGAGGATCTGCTCCCGCATCTTCTCGATCAAGGCCAGCGCGGATTCGTCACCCGCGTCGCGGATCAATTCTGTCAGCGCGGTGGCAAATGCCGCCTCGGCCAGGATTTCCGGCTCGATGCCTTCCGAAATACCATCGGCCCAGACCTCGTTCTGATATTCGATCGCGGCAAGCTTCTTCTCGCGGGCGATGAGTTCGTCGAGATCGGTTGGAACTTGTGCCATCATTTCACCCTGGGCCTGATACTGATACTTTGGATCGCTAACGGGGCAGTTTTGGCCGGTTTAGAGCCCGTTAACAGATTACCACCAATTTTAATCAACCGGCAGCGCCGATGATTCCAGCAGTTAACGCATTCTTAAAAGCATGATCTTATCCAAAAGTCTGCGACTTCCAGGGGATCACGCGATCTTAATTGCCATAGCGCGCGCCGATCTCGTTGGACAGGCTTTCGCCTTCCTTCATGTAGCGGTCAATCGCCGCAACCGCCGAATCGGTGCAGCTCGTATAGATCTCGCTGAATGCCCGGTAGCCGCGGTTGAAGCTTGCGGTCATCCGCGCCTTTCTCACTTCCTCGGGCTTTTCGGCGGCAATTATGGCATTCATGCGGTCCCGCCATTCGCTTCCCTCCTCGCCGCAAAGATTGCGCAAATAATGGAGCGAGCCCAAGATCTCCGCCAGCCGCGTGAGCTTGGCCTCATAAGGCGGATCGTCCGCCGCCGCTACCGGCAGCACCATCAGGCTGACCGCCACTATCGCTACCCATGCCTGTTTCAAGAGAATCCCCGATCTTTCCATTCTTCTGGCGCGAAACATTCCCGGCTTCAAGAGACCATCTTGGAACAAGCTTAATGCCGGTTTATTGCATTCCTTCATCCAGGTGAGCCACCTGCCGCGCCACGATAAGTGTGCTCTCCGTAATTTTGGCCCGAGCCATTTCCATGAGATCGAGCCACAGTATCGCTGCCGCATCGTCGGCGGCGACCGCGTCACCCGTCACGCCATCGGCGCGGTAGACGGCGAGATAATAGCTCGTATCATATGCACTGCCGCTGTCCTGGCTGAGATCGACGGTGGTGAAATGCGTGAGTTTTTCCGCCAGAAGTCCGGTTTCTTCCATCAATTCACGTCGCGCCGCTTCCACCGGGGTCTCGCCCTCTTCAAGGCTGCCGCCCGGAAAGGCGAGCCAGCCCTTCCACGGCTCGCGCCCGCGCTCTACAAGCAGAAAGCGCCCGTCGCGCCGGCAGATGACCGAAACACCATGGATGAGGGAGATGACCATGGCCGTGAGTATGCTTAAAGAGCCGCGATGTTGACAAGCCGGATTTCATGCGGAACATCATTGCCATGTGTGGACGGTTTTCATTGACGGCGAGCAGGCAGGAGGTCGAGGCGCTTTTCGCCGCGATGGTGGGCGAGGATTTCCCGCCGCGCTATAATATCGCGCCAACGCAGCCGATATTGATGATCATGGCAGCCGAGACTCCACCGCCCGGCTCGAACCGCCCGGACCGGATCGACGAACTTGTGCGCTGGGGCTTCATCCCGGCATGGGCGAAAGACCCGAACGATTTCCCCCTGATGTTCAATATCCGCAGCGAAACGGCGGCGGAGAGAAACTCCTTCCGCGCCGCGCTGCATTACCGCCGCGCTCTGGTGCCGGCCTCCGGCTTTTATGAGTGGCGGCGCGAGGGGCGCAGCAAGGCGCAGGCCTACTGGGTGCGCCCGCGCCATGGCGGGCTCATCGCTTTCGCCGGGCTCATGGAAACATGGTCAAGCGCCGATGGCTCGCAGATTGATACCGGCGGCATTTTGACGACCGCCGCCAATGAGACCTTGCGTCCGATCCACGAGCGGATGCCGGTAGTCATCAGCCCCGAAGATTTCGTCCCCTGGCTCGACAAGCACAATTTGCCGCGAGATGTGGCTCACCTGATGCGCCCCGTCCAGGCGGATTTCTTCGAGGCCATCCCGGTATCCGATAGAGTCAACAAGGTGACTAATGTCTCGCCCGATATTCAGGAGCGGATTGAGGTGGACTTGACGGGGCAAGCCGAACCGCCAAAAGAAGATGGGCAGCTCTCGATGTTCTGATAGAGCGCTAGCCAGATTTTTAGGAAACCCCGCAAATGTTCTCCGCCGCTCTCTCCGGCTTCCTCTTGGGCGCCTCGCTCATCATCGCCATCGGCGCGCAGAATGCTTTTATCCTGCGTCAGGGCCTCTTGCGCCAGCACGTCTTCGTGCTGTGCCTGATCTGCGCCCTGTCCGATGCGCTCCTGATCGCCGCGGGCGTGGCCGGCCTCGGAACATTGCTCGCGCAATCGCCGGGTTTGATTGCGGCGGTCACGCTCGGCGGGGCGGCGTTCCTGTTTTATTACGCCTTCGTGGCCTTCCGCCGCTCGGTCAAGCCGGAGGCGATGGATACGAAAGGCAAAGGCGCGGCGAGCCTCAAGGCGGCGGTCGCCACCTGCCTGGCGCTCACCTTTTTAAATCCGCATGTCTATCTCGATACGGTGCTGCTTCTGGGCAGCCTTTCGGCGCGTTTCGAAGGGACGGGCCGCATCGCCTATGGTATCGGCGCGGTCGTCGCATCGTTTACCTGGTTCTTCGGGCTGGGCTATGGCGCGCGTCTGCTCCAGCCGGTCTTCGCCAGACCTGCCGCCTGGCGCATTCTCGATTGCCTCATCGGTATCGTCATGGCCGGTATCGGCATCAGCCTTTCAAGCCGATTTCTTGCCGGCTAACGCATGATCCCGAAAAGTTGCAGACTTTTCGGATAAGATCATGCGGCCAGGATTGATTGACGCCGATTGTCGTTGCGCGCATTTGGGCGGCGTGGCGCGGAAAGCAGGGCGGCGATGAGGGCCGCCGGGCCGATTTCGCGATAATGTTCGGTCAGCCTGTCGCGTGGCAGGGTGATGGCTTTTTTCGTCATTTGGCGCTCCTGTTTTTGTCCCCCTTATTCTTCGTTGGAATCGGACTGAAAAAAGGCTGCTTGCCGCCGGATTTGGGGTATTCAGGTTAATTCTGTTTAACCATAAGCAGTGTTGCAGCGCGGCCACGTATATCCTTCCCCGTTAGCTCTTGACGGCGCCCACACGGGCAGAGATAGTGCAATCCATGAAAACGCCATCCGCAACGATTTGTATTTGTGCGATCATTTTCGGTTAGCAGCTTGCTGGCCCGGCCGTTTTCGTCTCCTTGCCCCCCTGAAAAGATGACAAACGCCCCGGTCAGCCGGTCAAAGCAACATGTCGCTCCATTGACTGGGGCAGGGGAGATTTTCGCATGAGCGAGAAAGCGCCGCGCTTACGCCTTTACAACACGCTGACGCACCAGAAGGAGGCGTTTGTCCCCATCGATCGGGATAATGTCCGCATGTATGTCTGCGGGCCGACGGTCTATGATTATGCCCATATCGGCAATGCGCGCCCGGCCATCGTCTTCGACGTGCTGTTCCGCCTGCTGCGCTACGTTTATGGCGAGGCGCATGTCACCTATGCGCGCAACATCACCGACGTGGACGACAAGATCAACGCCCGCGCCGCGCGTGATTTTCCCGATCTGCCGCTGAACGAGGCGATCCGCAAGGTGACCGAGGCGACCGACGCACAGTACCAGGCGGATGTGGGTGCGCTCGGTTGCCTGCCGTCGACCCATCAGCCGCGCGCCACCGAGCATATGGCGGAAATGCGTAGTCTTATCGACCGGCTGGTGACACGCGGCTTCGCCTATGTCGCGGACGATCACGTGCTATTCTCCGTCGCCTCGATGAACGGAACCAACGGTCTGCCGCGCTATGGCGCGCTCGCCCGCCGCTCGCTCGACGAGATGATCGCCGGTGCCCGCGTCGATGTCGCCTCCTATAAGCGCGACGAGATGGATTTCGTCCTGTGGAAACCGTCGAAAGAGGGGGAGCCCGGCTGGCCGTCGCCCGCCGGAATAGCGGTCCCCGGCCGCCCCGGTTGGCATATCGAGTGCTCTGCCATGGCTATGGCGAAGCTGCTCCAACCCTTCGGCGGCGGTCTCGAATGCGATGATCCTGAGAAGAACATCTTCGATATCCACGGCGGCGGCATCGACCTCGTCTTCCCGCACCATGAAAACGAAATCGCCCAATCCTGCTGCGCGTTGGGTAGCGACCGCATGGCCAATATCTGGATGCACAACGGCTTTCTCCAGGTCGAGGGCCAGAAGATGTCGAAAAGCCTGGGGAATTTCGTGACCATCCATGAACTGCTTGCGACCGAGAAGCTGGGCGGCCGCAATTGGCCGGGCGAGGTGCTGCGGCTTGCGATGCTGATGACGCATTATCGCCAGCCGATTGATTTTACGGCGAATGCGCTGGTCGAGGCAGAGAGAACGTTAGATGGGTGGTATCGCGCCGTGGGGGATGTGGACGCGGGCGAAGATGTCAGCGCCGATCTCTTCGATGCGCTCGCCGACGATCTGAACACCTCGAAGGCAATTGCCGTCCTGCACGAGCTGCGCGGCGAGGCGTTCAAGGGATCGGAAGCGGCAAAGCGTAGCCTGAAAAAGGGTGCTAATTTGCTGGGACTGCTGGAGAATACGGAAACCGAATGGCTGGCCGGCAAGGCGCGGGATATTGCTGTTGATGGGGCCGAGGTCGAAGCGCGTATCGCGGAACGGCTGGTGTTCCTCCGTGAAAAGAACTTCGTCGAAGCCGACCGAGTTCGGGGGGGGCTTTTGGAACAGGGCATTCACCTCAAGGACGGCAAGGATCCGGCAACCGGCGAGCGTGTGACGACCTGGGAGGTGAAAAGGTGAGGAGCCGATCAGCGGAAACGCTGGGGGGACAGCGCCCCCATTAATTAGAGGTCAAGCGATGAGCACGGCATCTCACCCCCCTCTGGCTTGCCAGCCATCTCCCCCTCAAGGGGGGAGATTACGCCTTCATAGCGCTCGCCACCAATCGCAGAAGTCGAAGGGTAAGCAGGGAGGTTCGTGTCAGCTAATCTCCCCCCTTGAGGGGGAGATGTCCGGCAGGACAGAGGGGGGTGAGATGACGCGCACATCGCTTGATTTTCTGGACTGGGAAAGGGGCACGTTGTGAAGTCTCACCGGGACGTCCCCCCAATCAACCGCCAGAATGCCCGCAAGATGCGTAAGGCAATGACGGAAGCTGAACTCAAGCTGTGGAATGAATTGCGCGCTCATCGGCTGATGGGGCTGAGCTTCAGGCGCCAGCTTCCCATCGCCGGCTATATCGTCGATTTTGCTTGCTCCGCGAAGAAGCTGATTGTCGAAGTCGATGGTTCGCAGCATGGCGATGCGGGAATTGCCGAAGCGGATCAGGCGCGTACCCGTAAACTTGAAGCGCTTG
The DNA here is from genome assembly GCF_003217235.1 of Paramesorhizobium leguminum. Lineage (GTDB taxonomy): Bacteria > Pseudomonadota > Alphaproteobacteria > Rhizobiales > Rhizobiaceae > Paramesorhizobium > Paramesorhizobium leguminum. Next base: position 125,184 of record NZ_QJTF01000007.1, read on the forward strand.
GCTACACCATCCTCCGCTTCTGGAACGATGACATCCTCCGCGACATTGATGCCGTATGCCGGCATATCGTGACGGTTGCCGGAGCCCAACCGGAGGAGATTCTCCAATGACCCTCGAAAACACCCCCATTTACACCGGCGGATGCCAGTGCGGCGCGGTTCGCTTCCGTATCGAAGGCAGGCTTCACGACGGTTCCATCTGCCATTGCCGCATGTGCCAGAAGGCGTTCGGCAGCCTTTTTGCGCCGCTCGTTTCCGTCCGAGAGGCGGATTTGACCTGGACGCGCGGCGAGCCGAAACGCTTTCAATCCTCCAACCACGTCCAGCGTGGCTTCTGCGAAAACTGCGGCACGCCGCTCACCTATGAGGCGCCTGATGGCATCGCGCTCGCCATCGGCGCCTTCGATCATCCGGAAAAGATTGAGATGACCGTGCAATGGGGCGTGGAAAACAAACTGCCCTATACCGACACTCTCTCGCTGCTCCCCGGACATACCTCCATGGAGGACACGCAATCCGCCGAATTCCTGAGTACGCTCATCTCCTACCAACACCCAGACCACGATACGGACCATTGGCCGCCCTCAAAATAACGTTCCCCGGATTTGGCGAAAGAAGATATAAAAGCAGGCGCTTGAGGAGCGATAGCCAATGAAAAAAGAACGCATCTATCTCTACGACACGACGCTGCGGGACGGCCAGCAGACGCCCGGCATCGACTTTTCCATCGAGGACAAGAAGACGATTGCCGCCATGCTGGATGAGTTCGGCGTCGATTATGTCGAGGGCGGCTATCCGGGGGCGAACCCCACCGATACGGCTTTTTTCAAGCGCAGGCAGACCGCGCGCGCCAAATTCGTCGCCTTCGGCATGACCAAGCGGGCGGGCGTTTCCGCTTCGAACGACCCCGGCCTGTCGGCCCTGCTGCAATCGGCTTCCGATGCCGTCTGCTTCGTCGCCAAGAGTTGGGATTATCATGTCCGGGTGGCGCTCGGCTGTACGAACGAGGAAAATCTGGAGGGTATCACCACCTCCGTCACCGCCGCCCGCATGGCCGGCAAGGAGGCGATGGTCGATTGCGAGCATTTCTTCGATGGCTACAAGGCCAATCCCGAATACGCCCTTGCCTGCGCCGCCGCCGCCTATGAGGCGGGCGCCCGCTGGGTGGTGCTGTGCGACACCAATGGCGGCACGCAAGCAGGCGAGGTGGCGGAAATCGTGCATGCGGTCAGGAATGTCGTGCCCGGCGAAAGGCTCGGCATCCACGCCCATAACGATACCGGCCAGGCGGTGGCCGTCTCGCTCGCGGCCATCGATGCCGGGGTTCGCCAGGTGCAGGGCACGCTGAACGGCCTTGGCGAGCGCTGCGGCAATGCCGATCTCATCGCGCTCATCCCGACGCTGATGCTGAAGCCCTACTGGGCCGACCGGTTCGAGACGGGCATCGGCTCGCATGCGCTCGCCGGCATCACCCGCCTGTCGCATACCTTCGACGATGTTCTCAATCGCGCCCCCAACGAGCAGGCGCCCTATGCCGGCGCATCCGCCTTTGCCACCAAGGCGGGCATCCACGCCTCCGCGCTTCTGAAGGACCCGGCAACCTATGAGCATGTGCCGCCGGAAGCCGTCGGCAACCGCCGCCGCCTCATGGTGTCCGACCAAGGGGGCAAGTCCAATTTCATTGCAGAATTGGAACGCTGCGGCGTCAAGGTGGCCAAGGACGATCCGCGCCTCGATACGCTCATTGCTCTGGTGAAGGAACGCGAGGCGGCGGGCTATGCCTATGAAAGCGCCGATGCGAGCTTCGAGCTTCTGGCGCGCGGGCTTTTGGGCGCCATTCCGCTATTCTTCAACGTCCTTTCCTTCCGCTGCCTGGTGGAGCGGCGGTATGATTCCAATGGCCTGATCAAGACCGTGTCGGAGGCCATCGTCAAGGTCGAGATAGACGGAGAAATGCGCATGTCCGTTGCCGAAGGTCACGGCCCGGTCAACGCGCTCGACATCGCCCTGCGCAAGGATCTGGGCCGCTACCAGAGCGAGATAGAGGATCTGGAACTGGTGGATTTCAAGGTGCGCATCCTCAATGGCGGCACCGAGGCCATCACCCGCGTGTTGATAGAGTCGCAGGACGGCACCGGCGCCCGCTGGCGCACGGTCGGCGTCTCGGACAACATCATCGATGCTTCGTTTCAAGCGCTGATGGATTCGGTGGTTTATAAGCTGATGAAGAACCGCGAAATGGCGGGGTTGGTGGCGGCGGAGTAAGTTTCATCAATGGAACTGATGCTTCAATCAGCATAATTCAATGGATTTTATGCGAACTTGGGCGCAAGAGCGGACGAATGCGGTTATGGAAATCGCTCTATGTTCTCACCCCCCTCTGCCCTGCCGGGCATCTCCCCCTCAAGGGGGGAGATTGGCTGACATCGCCCTCCGCCTTCATTCTGCAAGGTTTGCGATTAGTGCCGAACGGGCATGAAGGCGTAATCTCCCCCCTTGAGGGGGAGATGTCCGGCAGGACAGAGGGGGGTAAGAACATAGAGCGATTCCATCGAAATCAAGATCGCTCTAAGCGAGGCAATTCCCATGATAGACAACACCCTTGACCGCGCCCCCATATCGGACGGCGTTCGTGGTTTCAGCTTTGCGCTTTCCGCCTTCCTGATGTGGGGCTTCCTGCCGCTTTACATGAAGCAGGTGTCGCATATTCCGCCGGCGGAGGTGGTGGCGCATCGCGTTCTCTGGTCGATCCCCGCCGCCGCGATCGTGCTTTTCCTGATGGGGAACCTGAAGGATATCGCCGCCGCGCTGCGCAATCCGCGGATGCTGCTGATGGCCTGTCTGACCGCGGGCCTGATCACCGTCAACTGGGGCATCTATGTCTGGGCAATCGCCGACGGGCGGACGCTGGAGACGGCGCTTGGTTATTACATCAACCCGATTCTGAACGTGCTCCTCGGCGCGGTGCTTCTCAAGGAGAGCCTCAACCGGGCGCAGATGGTGGCCGTGGGGCTGGCGGTCGCCGCCGTGGTGCTCCTCACCGTCAAGGCCGGCGGTTTGCCATGGGTTTCGCTCGCGCTGGCGCTGAGCTTCGGCTTTTACGGCTTCTTCCGCAAGACGCTCCCCATCGGCCCCTCGCAGGGCTTCATGCTGGAGGTGCTGATCCTGTCCATCCCGGCGCTGGGCTACATCTTCTGGCTGCTCGGGACAGGTCAGGACCATTTCGTGGCCGGACCGTCCTGGAACGTGTTCCTGCTCACGATGGCCGGTCCGGTGACCGCCGCGCCGCTCATCTGCTATGCCTTCGGCGCCAAGCTCCTGCGCTATACCACCATCGGAATCATGCAATATGTCGGCCCGACGATCATCTTCCTCATTGCCGTGTTCTGGTTCAAGGAGCCGTTCTCGACGGTCCAGTTCATCGCCTTCGCGCTGATATGGGCGGGTCTGGCGATTTACACATGGTCGAGTTTGGCTGAGGCGCGGAAGAAAAATAGTGAGCAGTGAGCAAAAATATAGTGAGAAATAATATAGTGAGCAGTGAGCAGTGAGCAGTAGACAAGGATAGGGCGCTCTTATTTACCTACCGCTCACCGCTCACCGCTCACCGCTCACCGCTCACCGCTCACCGCTCACCGCTCACCGCTCACCGCTCACCGCTCACCGCTCACCGCTCACCGCTCCCTCACACCACGCCGCCATTGGCGAACACTGTCTGCCCGTTGATCCAGGCCCCGTCCGAGTTGCAGAGCGCGGCGATTGCGCCGGCAATATCCTCGGGCTCGCCAAGCCGCTTGTGCGGGGTGCGGGCGGCGAAGCCCGCGATCTGCTGAGGCGTCTTTCCGTCGGTGAAGAGCGTCGTGTTTACCAAACCCGGCGCCATGGCGTTCACGCAGATCATCCGGCCTTCGAGTTCCTTGGCCAGAACATTCGCAAAAAGCTCCTGCGCGGCCTTGGTCGCGGCATAAGGCCCGTAGGTCGGGCTGCGCAGCTGAGTGATGCTCGAGGAAAGCGCGATGATCCGGCCACCGTCGCGAACGCGCCGCGCCGCCTCGCGCAGCACGAAGAAGCTGCCCTTCTGGTTGACGTCGACCATGCGGATGAAGTCGGCGTCGCTCATGTCGCGGAAGGGCGCGAGACGCATGATGCCGGCGTTGCTCACCACCACGTCGACGCCGCCGAAAGCGCGGTCGTTTTCGTCAAATAGTCGCCGCACCGCATCGGGATCGCTGACATCCGCCTGCACCCAAATCGCGCGCCCTCCGGCCGCTTCGATTTCCTTGACGATTCCGGCAGCAAGATCGCGGTTCACAACGCAATTGACGGTCACCGCATAGCCCTCGCGGGCAAGGCGCTTTGCCGTCGCCGCGCCAATACCGCGCGACGACCCGGTGACAACAGCCACTTTGCCGTTCGCTGCCTGCGCTTGGCTTGGCGCCTGACCTGACGTTTGCGCGCGCGCCGCGCCGACAGCCAATACGGCGGAACTCATCGCCGCAGCCGCAAGCACGGTTCGCCTCGGTATTTTATTCTGTTCGGACATGGGGGTTCCTTTCCGTTTCGTTCTGTCGCGGGCATCGATACCGCCTGGATAGCCATACCGCAGCATGGCCCAGGGAACTTGCCTTCCCATGCGCAAAACTTGCCTGATCCTGCAGTCTGGGTGATGTTTGACTTCAGGCGTGCTATACCCTCCTTGCCAAAGGAGATATCGATGGACGACCTCAAACACGCCGTTCGCAGCTATGCCGCGCGGCATGCAAATGCCGATGGCCTGGCGCTGACGCCGGTGCCGGGCCTGCGTTTCATGTGCGTTGGGTCGCCGCAAGGCGATCTGCACTCGATCTATCGCCCGCTGGTTTGCTTTGTTCTGCAGGGCGGCAAGCGCATGACTGTGGGCCGGGAGCAACGCGTCTTTTCCGCCGGCCAGTCGGTGATCGTGGGCGCGGATATGCCTGTCGTGGGCCGCATTGTTCAGGCGAGCGCGAATGAGCCCTATATGGCCATCGCCGTCGAACTGGAGATGACCATGCTCCGCGAGCTGACCGCGCATTTGGGCGCCATGCCCGCGCAGCCCCCGTCGGAAATTCGCACGCTGTTTGCGGAAGATACCAATGCGGCAATGCTGGACTGCGCCACGCGGCTGATGCGCCTGCTGGACCATCCGGATGCCACGCCGCTGCTGCATCCTGGGATCATGCGGGAATTGCACTATTGGCTGCTCGCGGGCCAGCATGGCGCCGCCTTGCGGGCGCTCGCGGCTCCCGATGGATATGCGAGCCGTTTGGCGGCGGCCATCGCAATCCTCAGGCAGGAGTATCGGTCCCGCGTGCCCGTCGAGCGCCTGGCGGCTGCGGCAGGGATGAGCCTCACCGCCTTCCACAAGCACTTCCTGCACATGACCTCATTGACACCAGGCCAATATCAAAAGCGCCTTCGCCTGATCGAAGCGCGCCGCCTCATGCTCGACGAAGGCTTTTCCGCAAGCAGCGCCGCCTTCGAAACCGGCTATGCGAGCATCTCCCAATTCACCCGCGAATATGCCCGTCTGTTCAATGCCTCTCCGAAGCGCCATGTTCGCGGAATCATGGGTGCACATGAACTCGAACACGCGAGCGCCGCTTAAAAATCAGAGCTTCAACGCCCCGAACCGCCGATCCGCCGGACGATGAGGAACACCACAGCCGAAATCGCCAGCGCGAAAACGGCCACGGTCCAGAAGCCGTGCGGCGCGTCGGCGAAAGGCGCTCCCGCCGTGTTCATGCCGAAGAAGCCGGAAATCACCGTTGAGGGAATCAGCACCGCCGTCATCACCGAAAGCACATAGAGCAGCCGGTTGGAGCGGTGAGCGAGCTTGGCCATCAGCTCTTCCTGCAGAAGCCGCGCGCGCAATTGCAGTTGCTCGCTTTCCTGATAGAGGGCGCCCGCGCGCTGCGACAAGTTTTCGACGATATCCGCCAGTTCTTCCGGGAATTCCTTGCGGTGGGCCTGCTCCAGATGCCGCAAAAGATTTGCCATGACTGAGAGGTAGCGATGCGAGGAGACGATCTGCCGCCGTATGGGTGCCAGCCGCTCGCTCTCGCCCTCCCAGGCATCGCCGACGATATGATCTTCGATGGAATCGAGTTTCTGGCCAAGCTCTGAGAGCCGTAGTTTCAGCCGTTCGAGATACCGGCGCACGATACGCTCGAACAGCCGCGCCGGATTGGACGGCTTCAATAGGCCTTGGTCGAGTGATTGGCGGATGTCGTCCACCGATTGCAGCGGATGCTTCCGTCCGCTGACGAAACGGCTGTCATCGAACGCAAACCGGAAATAACCCGGCGCGCGACCGTCGCCATAGTGCTCGTGCTGCATGTCCGGCATTTCGCCGAACATCCAGCCCTCCTCATATTCGATGTAAAAGCGATCGGAACTCGCCAGCAGGCTTTCCCTGATGAAGGAAGGCAGCGCATCCTCCGCCGCAATGGCCTTGCGCCCGCGCGTATCGGTCAGCGCATAATGGGTCCATGCCCAGCGCGCGCCGTCCGCCCCCACACGATCCCCCGATGCATCGAACGCATAAAACCCAACGATGCCCGCATCGCGAAAGAAGGCGGCTGGTTCGTGGACTCGGACCTGTGCCGCCATGTTTTGCCCCATCAAGTGAATAGTGAGCAGTGAGCTAGTAAGCAGTCAGCAGTGAAAAGAAATTTGCGCTTTCGTTACTAACTCACCGCTCACCGCTCACTGTTCACCGCTCACTAAATTCACATCCGTTCGATAATCGCCTCGTCGCCTTCCGCCTTGGCCCCGGAGGCGGCGTCGAGAATGGCGGGAACGATATGCTCGGCGTTGGCAACGATCAGCGGCTTTACCAGATGCGCCGTATGGATGAACCCTTCCGCCCGCATGTGGTCGAAGAGCGAGACCATAGGGTTCCAGAATCCGTTGATATTGGCCAGCACCATCGGCTTCCTGTGATGGCCGAGTTGCGCCCAGGTCATCATCTCGACGATTTCCTCCACCGTGCCGATGCCGCCGGGCAGCGTCACGAACGCATCCGCGTGGCTAAACATCAGGTGCTTGCGCTGGTGCATGTCGTCGGTGACGATCAGCTCCGAAAGCTGGCCGAGCGCATGTTCGGTGGCTTCCTTGTTCATCAGGAATTTCGGGATAATGCCCGTCACCTTGCCGCCCGCCGACAGGGCGCCATCGGCGACAGCACCCATGATGCCCTTGGTGCCGCCGCCGTAGATAAGTTCAAGCCCATGTTCGGCAATCGAGCGGCCAAGCAGCTTGCCGGATTGCTTGTAGATGGGATTGAGGCCCGGGGACGAGCCGCAGTAGACGCAGATGGATCGAATCTTGTTCATGCCGGGAGTAGTGCAGTTTGGCTTGAAACCGTCAAGCGGTGACTGAAGGGACGGTCGTTATGAATTAACCGGCTATAAAGTCCGGCATTTTCTTGTCGAGCCGCTGAAAACGCGATAGATCGTAAGAAAAAGGGACCGGGGACATGCAGAGACGAAGATATTATGCGCTGTTTGGTTTCGTCGCGGTAATTGCCGCGGCTGGGATAGCGGCTTATTTGGGTGTGCTTCCGGGCACGGCGCCGAAAGCGCCTGAGCCGTCCGTGGCGGCTGTTCCATCCGCCGCGCCTGAGGCGGAAGCTCCGAAAGCCGAAGCCCAGAACGCTGAAAACCCGCAAGCTGAAAACCCGCAAACTGAAACACCGCAAGGCGAAACACCTCAGATCATGCCGCCTGCCGCCGAAAAGGCGGGCGTCGCCGCTCCCTCCTTCGATGTCTTGCGCGTCGAGCCGGATGGCTCAGTGGTCATCGCCGGCAAAGCCGCGCCCGCGGCAAGCGTTGATGTTCTTGCGGGATCGACCGTAGTCGGTTCCGCCAAGGCCGCCGCCAACGGCGATTTCGCCGTCGCGCTCGACCGGGCATTGAAGCCCGGCGACCATCAACTGGTGCTTCGCGCCACCGGCGCCGACAGCAAGGCCGCGACATCGGAGCAGACGGCGATCGTCTCCGTACCCGAGAAGGAGGATGGCCAGGTGCTGGCGCTGGTCGAGGAGCCGGGACAGGCAAGCCGGATGATCACGACGCCACAGGCCGCCGCTCCCTCCGCCGCTCCGGCGCAAAGCCCGGCTGTGCCACCGTCCGTTTCGGCTGCCGCGGCAGCGCCGGCGGCTGACCCGCAAAAGCAGGAGCCCATTACGGTTGAGGCCGTGGAAATCGAAGGCAATACGATCTTTGTCGCGGGTAAAGGTGTGCCGGGCAAACAGGTCGCCATCTATGCCAATGACGCGCTCCTGGGTAAGGCGCAGGTCGAGCCGACCTCTCGCTTCCTCGTGCAGAGCCATCATCAGCTCGCTGTGGGCGATTACATCATTCGCGCCGATCTTCTCGAAAAGGATGGCACGGTGATTGCCAGCGCCAGCGTTCCTTTCCGTCGCGAGCCGGGGGAAAACCTTTCGGCTATTGCCTCCCCGGCCGGCAATGCCGTCAATGTTCAACCCGCCCTGGTTACGGAACGCAGTGTCGATACGGCCTCCAATGCCACAATGGCAAAGCCGCTCGAAAGCGCCGCCGGGTCTGTCATCATCCGCAAGGGCGACAATCTCTGGACGATTTCCAAGCGCACCTATGGCAGGGGCATCCGCTATACGACGATCTACCTCGCCAATGCCGATCGGATCAGGAACCCGAATTTGATATGGCCCGGCCAGGTCTTCTCCATGCCGAAAGAGCCGCTGGTGGATGAAGAGGCGCAACGCCAGCTGAAGGCGCGGAACTAAAAAGTTACTGTTCCACACATTGCGGAAACACTCTTCATCGTATATCGACGATTTACGATGAAGAGTTCCCCCACCCAAAGCTTGGACTTCTCGCCCCCCGGCGATTGCGAAGAGGCGCGGGCTGCGTGCATTTACGCGGCGCTGGGGCATGGTGCGCGCCTGCGCATTTTGCGCCATCTGCTTGCTCAGGATGCCTGCTGCTGCAAGGAAATCGTTTCCACCGTCGACCTTGCGCAATCCACCGTCTCGCAACATCTGAAAGTGCTGGTGCAATCCGGGCTGGTCGATTACCGGCCCGAGCGCCAGTCATCCCGCTATAGCGTCAACCAACAGGCGCTGGCCGCCATCCGAGCCCATTTGGGCACTCTTGCCGACTGCTGCGTAATTCAGCGGAAAAAATCAGAAAATCATGTCGAATAAGAAAAACGCAAAAACCGTTTCCGCCGAATCCGGTCAGACCCTGCAGACGATACGCAACCTGTGGCCCTATATGTGGCCGGATGGCCGGCCCGATCTAAAGATGCGCGTCGTCTGGGCGACGGTCTATCTCGTCGTCTCCAAGATCGTGCTGATCCTGGTCCCGTATTTCTTCATGTGGGCGACGGACAGGTTGAACGGCAAATTCCAGGCGCCCGACTATATCCCCGCTTTGTTCCTGGGCGCGGTCATGCTGGTGGTGGCCTATAATGCCGCGCGGATCGTGCAGGCGGGTCTGAACCAGTTGCGCGACGCGCTTTTCGCCAGCGTCGGCCAATATGCCGTGCGCCAGCTTGCCTTCCGGACCTTCGTGCATATGCACGAGCTGTCGCTGCGCTTTCATCTGGAGCGCCGCACCGGCGGCCTGTCGCGTGTCATCGAGCGCGGCACCAAGGGCATCGAGACCATCGTCCGCTTCACCATCCTCAATACGTTGCCGACCATTCTGGAATTCGCGCTGACGGCAATCATCTTCGCCTTCGCCTACGGTTTCTGGTATCTCGCGGTCGTCGCCGTCACGGTCTGGCTCTACACTTGGTTCACCATCAAGGCGAGCGACTGGCGCATCGGCATCCGCCGCGAGATGAATGACTCGGATACCGACGCCAACACCAAGGCGATCGACTCGCTCCTGAATTTCGAGACGGTCAAATATTTCGGCAACGAGGCGATGGAAGCCAAGCGCTTCGATGCCTCCATGGCACGTTATGAGAAGGCCGCGACCAAGACCTGGACCTCGCTCGGCTGGCTGAACTTCGGCCAGGCCGTCATTTTCAGCGCCGGCATGGGTATCATCATGGTGATGTCCGCACGGGAAGTGATGGCGGGTACGCAGTCGCTGGGCGATTTCGTCTTCATCAACGCGCTTTTGATGCAGCTTTCCGTTCCGCTCAATTTCATCGGCTTCATCTACCGCGAAGTGCGCCAGGGCCTGACCGACATCGAGCAGATGTTCGATCTGCTGGATGTCGCGCAGGAAGTGCAGGACAAGCCGGGCGCCAACGCGCTCGCGGTTACCGATGGAGCGATCCGCTTCAATGACGTGCATTTCGCCTATGATCCGGCGCGGCCTATCCTCAAGGGCATCAGCTTCGAGGTGCCCGCCGGCAAGACCGTCGCCATCGTCGGCCCGTCGGGTGCGGGCAAATCCACGATCTCGCGGCTTCTGTTCCGTTTCTACGATATTCAGAAGGGTGCGATTACCGTCGATGGTCAGGATATCCGCGACGTGACGCAGGAGAGCTTGCGCAAGGTCATCGGCATGGTGCCGCAGGATACGGTGCTGTTCAACGATACCATCGCCTACAATATCCGCTATGGCCGCATGTCGGCGCCGGAGGAAGAGGTCGAGCGCGCCGCCGAACTGGCGCAGATATCGCACTTCATCAAGCTCCTGCCGGACGGCTATCGCTCCATGGTTGGCGAGCGCGGGCTGAAGCTTTCCGGCGGTGAAAAACAGCGCGTCGCCATCGCCCGCACCATCCTGAAAGCCCCGCCGATCCTCATCCTCGACGAGGCGACATCGGCGCTCGATACCGCCACCGAGCAGGAAATCCAATCGGCGCTCGATATCGTCAGCCAGGGCCGCACCACGCTCGTCATCGCGCACCGGCTCTCGACGGTCATCGGCGCGGACGAAATCATCGTGCTGAAGGACGGCCTGATCGCCGAACGCGGCACCCACCGTTCGCTCCTCGGCAAAAAAGGCCTCTACGCCTCCATGTGGGACCGCCAGCGCGAGGCCACCGAAGCCGAGGAACGCCTGCGGCAGGTGCGGGAGAAGGATGAGTTGGGCATATTGGAGCGGGGCGTGCCGGCGGCGGAGTGAGGAGGTCTTTTCACTACCCCGCTGCAAAGTCGTGTTCCGTCTACGCCGCCGTCGCTAGCGGCTTCGCCCGTTCGATCCGCGCCAGTTCCTTGGGATTGTGCATGGCCTCCCACAAGTCGCTGCGCCGCTGCGCATTCAGCCAGAAGTCCGGGCTGTTGCCGAACACGCGCGCCAGAATGAGTGCGGTCGCCGCCGTCACGTTGCGCCGGTCGTTGCACAACTCGTTTACATGCTTGCGCTGCACGCCCATCGCCTCGGCCAGCGCCGCCTGCGTCAGGCCGAGCGGCTGCATGAACTCTTCCAGCAGGATTTCGCCGATCGTCACCGGCTTGCGTTTGGTCATCAACATCCGTCACCTCATCGATAGATATGGTTGTCGAGATAGAGTTCCGACGCTTCTCCGCGACTGCCGTCCCATCGAAAGATCAGCCGCCATTGTTTGTTGACACGGATCGAATGCAGGCCATCAAGCGTGCCGCGCAGTTTTTCGAAATGATTGCTGGGCGGCACACGCAAATCTTGATCGGTCATTGCGTCGTCGATCATCTGGAGCTTGCGGAACAATCGGCTTTCAAGATCGGATGCAATATTGCGGGAGTGGACATCTTCCACGAAAAAGGCCCGCAGCCATTCGTCCCGAAACCCGACGATCATTCCGCGCCTCCAATACTTGGTTTATGTACCACTCCATGGTTCATTCGGCAACCGTTTCCCCTCGCACTCTTTGCCGGGCATTGGAGCGCCAACACTGGTGTCGCCGATTAATCCATAGCGCGACCGCGCACAATCACGTTTGCCCATCGCCGTATTCTCCACTAAAGAGTGGGGAAAATCGAGGAATAACCGATGAGCCTTTTCGATACCGTCCGCAACACGTTCGTGCCCATTCACCGAGAGGGTTATCCCTTTATTGCCGCGTTTTTCCTGGCGTCGCTCGTGCTTGGCTGGCTCTGGGATCCGCTGTTCTGGATCGGCATGGTGTTCACCATCTGGTGCATCTATTTCTACCGCGATCCGGAGCGGGTGACGCCGCAGGATGACCAGCTGGTTATCAGCCCTGCCGATGGCAAGGTTTCTTCCGTCGGCCCGGCCATTCCGCCGCGCGAGCTGGACCTCGGCGTCGAACCGATGCTGCGCATCTCCGTTTTCATGAATGTCTTTTCCTGCCATGTGAACCGCGCGCCGGTGATGGGCCGCATCGACAGGATCGCCTATCGTCCCGGCAAATTCTTCAATGCCGATCTGGACAAGGCGAGCGCGGAGAACGAGCGCAACGGCGTTGTCATCGAAAGCCCCCATGGCAAGGTCGCGGCGGTGCAGATCGCCGGCCTCGTCGCGCGGCGCATCGTCTGCTGGGCGAGGGAGGATGACCATCTGGCTGTGGGCCAGCGGTTTGGCCTCATCCGTTTCGGCTCCCGCGTCGATGTCTATCTGCCGGAAGGGGCCGCCGCGCGCGTCGCCGTCGGCCAGACGGCAGTTGCCGGCGAAACGATCATCGCGGAATTCGGCAGCGAAAAGCTTGCGCCGACAGTAAGGACGGCTTGATCCGATGGAAACACCGTTTCCACCCTTCGAGCCGAACGGTCCCGCCGAAGAGGGCAGGGGGCCGCGCCTTTCGCAGATCCCCATGCGGATGGTCATTCCCAATGTGATCACGGTGCTTGCCATCTGCGCCGGGTTGACCGGCGTTAGGCTCGCCTTCGAGAACCGTTTCGAGATGGCCGTTTCGATGGTGCTCCTCGCCGCTTTTCTTGATGGCGTGGACGGGCGCGTCGCGCGGATGATGAAGGGATCGTCCAAATTTGGCGCGCAGATGGATTCGCTCGCCGATATCGTCAATTTCGGCGTCGCCCCGGCGCTGGTGCTCTATTTCTTCATGCTCGATCAGGCCCGCACCTTCGGCTGGATCGCGGCGCTGCTCTATTGCATCGCCTGCTGCCTGCGGCTCGCGCGTTTCAACGTCATGATCGAGAATCCGCGCATTCCGCTCTGGCAGGGCAATTATTTCATTGGCGTCCCCGCGCCGGCGGGTGCCATGCTGGTGCTGCTGCCTGTCTATCTGGGCTTTCTGGGTTTCGCTCCCACGCGGCTGCTCGCCTTCGCCGCCGCGATCTACACCGTCGCCATCGCCTTCCTGCTGGTCAGCCGCCTGCCGGTCTACAATGGCAAGGCGGCGGGCAGTCTCATCCGCCGCGATGTCGTCATGCCGCTCATTCTGGGCGTCGTGCTCTATGTGGCCTTCCTGATGAGCTACACGTGGGAAACGCTGACATTGACGGCGCTCGCCTATCTCGTCTTCCTGCCGTTCAGCGTGGCCGCCTGGCACAGGCGCATGGCGGCGGAGGCGACTGCGTTGCCGGAACCTGAGTCTTCGGAATCGCCCCCGCAACAATAAGTCAGAGTCAAGCCGCAGCTTCACGAAGCTGCGGAAAACTGTGAATCGGTGTGAATCATGGTACGGGTTTGTTCCTCCATGGAATCGACCGGCTTTACGCATTGCTTTCGCGGTCGTACCGGCGCTACCTCGAACTGCATAAGAGGTAATTGGAATCATGGCTGAAGCGGCTATACGGAAATTTGACGAAGCGCGTGGTGGAGCGCAGGATTCCTCGCGCGACGGCCGCGGCCCGCTCTATCGCGAGGCACCGAACAATATCGAAGCGGAGCAGGCGCTGCTGGGCGCGATGCTTATCAACAACGATGCGTTCTACCGCGTCTCGGATTTCCTGAAGCCTCCCCATTTCTATGAGCCGCTCCATCGCAAGATTTATGAAATCCTGTCCGATTTGATCCGCATGGGCAAGCTGGCGAGCCCGGTCACCATCAAGACCTTCCTTCCGTCGGAGGATAAGGTCGGCGATATGACGGTGTTCCAATATGTGGCGCGCCTCGCAGCCGAAGCCGTGACCGTCATCAATGCGGAAGATTATGGCCGCGCCATCTACGATCTCGCCACGCGCCGCGCGCTTATCGGCATTGGCGAAGACATGGTCAATGTCGCCTATGACGCGCCGGTTGATATGGCGCCGCACGCGCAGATCGAGGATGCCGAGCGCCAATTGTTCGCGCTCGCGGAGACGGGCCGCTACAATGGCGGCTTTCAGTCCTTTACCGACGCGGTCAAGACCGCTGTCGATATGGCCAACGCCGCCTTCATGCGTGACGGGCATCTGTCGGGCGTCTCGACGGGCATCCATACGCTCGACGGGCGCATGGGCGGCCTGCAGCCTTCCGATTTGATCATCCTTGCCGGACGTCCCGGCATGGGCAAGACCTCGCTTGCCACCAACATCGCCTTCAATATCGCCAACGCCTATCAAGGTGAGCAACAGGCGGATGGAGCGATCAAGGCGGTCAATGGCGGCGTCGTCGGCTTCTTCTCGCTCGAAATGTCGTCGGAGCAGCTCGCCACCCGTATCATTTCCGAGCAGACGGAAATTTCGTCGTCCAAGATCAGGCGCGGCGAAATCACCGAGACCGATTTCGAAAAGCTCGTCGCCTGTTCGCACATGATGCAGAAGATCCCGCTCTATATCGACCAGACCGGCGGCATCTCCATCGCGCAGCTTGCTGCCCGCGCGCGGCGCTTGAAGCGCCAGCGCGGCCTCGATGTGCTCGTCATCGATTACGTGCAGCTGATGACCGGATCATCCAAGGCCTCGGCGCAGAACCGCGTGCAGGAAATCACCGAGATTACCACCGGGCTGAAGGCGCTGGGCAAGGAACTCAATGTTCCGATCATTGCGCTGTCACAGCTCTCGCGTCAGGTCGAAAGCCGAGAGGACAAGCGCCCGCAGCTATCGGATTTGCGTGAGTCCGGCTCGATCGAGCAGGACGCCGACGTAGTGCTGTTTGTGTTTCGCGAGGAATATTATATCAAGAACCGCGAACCGAAACCGGGGACGGAAGAGTTTTTCAAATGGCAGGCGGAAATGGACGAGGCGCGCGGCAAGGCGGAAGTCATCATCGCCAAGCAGCGTCACGGACCGACCGGCACCGTCAAGCTTGCATTCCAGGCGGAGTTCACGCGCTTTACCGATCTGGCCGAGGAATCGCACCTGCCGGATCGCTATGAATAGCCGCTATGAATAAAGCCATATCTCTTCCCCCGGACCAGCCGGCACTGAGCACCGGCGCCGACCGGCTTCTGGCCGGTGGCCGACTGACGGTCGATCTCGACGCTCTTGTCGCCAATTGGCGGATGCTCGACGCGCAATCGCGGCCCGGGCGCGCCGCCGCCGTGGTCAAGGCGGACGCGTATGGCTGCGGCATCGCGCAGGTGGTTCCCGCGCTGGTCGCTGCCGGTTGCAATGATTTCTTCGTGGCGTTGCCCGAGGAAGGCCTGAGTGTGCGCCATGCCGCGCCAAGGGCCCGCGTGTTCGTGCTGAACGGGCTGTTCGAAGACGCCGCACCCGCCTTCACCGATGCCGATCTCATTCCGGTGCTTGGTTCCGAGCATGAAATCGCGCTCTGGGCCCGGAATGGCCGGCGCAAGCCTTGCGCCATCCATGTCGATACCGGGATGAACCGGCTGGGTCTCACGCCCGATGAAGCCATCGCCTTTGCCGCAACTGCGAAATCGGTGCGCCCGGTGCTCCTGATGAGCCATCTCGCCTGCGCCGATACCCCATCGCACGATATGAACCGTCGTCAGCTTGAGACTTTCCAAAGGGTGCGCGCGGCTTTCGGGGATATTGAAACAAGCTTGGACAATTCCGCAGGCATCTTCCTCGGGGAGAGCTATCTTTCCGATCTCGCCCGGCCCGGCATCGCGCTTTATGGCGGCGAGGCGGTGGGCGGCGTCGCCAATCCCATGAAGCCGGTGGTCACGGCCGAAGCGCGGATCGTGCAGATCCGTCAGGCGGCGAAGGGCGAGGCGGTCGGCTACGGCGCATCCACGACGCTCGCCCGCGACACGCGCATTGCCGTTTGCTCTGTAGGCTATGCCGACGGCTACCCGCGCGCCGCCTCAGGCTCCGGCGTGCCGGTGCGCGCAACCGTCGCGGCAGGCGCGCACGGCTTCATCGCGGGAATGCGCGTCCCGGTGATCGGCCGCGTGACCATGGATTTGACCTCTTTCAACGTGAGCGATGTGCCGGAAGGCGAGATTAGGATCGGTGATCATGTCGAGCTTTTTGGGCCGAATATCGCGATCGATGACGTGGCGCGCGCCGCAGGCACGGTGGGGTATGAGCTGTTGACGAGCCTTGGACGGCGGTATCATCGGCGGTATGTGGGTGGGGCTAGATAAGTTTGTACGTGCGGTTCCCGTCATCCACCCCCCTCTGGCTTGCCAGCCATCTCCCCCTCAAGGGGGGAGATGGCGCCTTCATCGACGCCCGGCATCAATCGCAAACCTTGCAGAATGGACGCGGTGAGCCATGTCAGTCAATCTCCCCCCTTGAGGGGGAGATGCCTGGCAAGGCAGAGGGGGGTGCTCCTGGAGCGGCTTCGTCTGAGAAAGCCCCTCATGGCTAAAGCCCGCGTCCAATTCATCTGCCAGAACTGCGGCACGGTGCATACCCGCTGGGCCGGTAAATGCGATGCGTGTGGCGAGTGGAACACGCTTGTCGAGGAAGGCACGTCCGGCGGCATCGGCGGCGGGCCGGGCAAGACGCCGCGCAAGGGCCGCGCCGTGGCGCTGACCACGCTTTCCGGCGATATCGAGGACGCGCCGCGCATCCAGTCCGGCATCGCCGAACTCGACCGTGTCACCGGCGGTGGCTTCGTGCGCGGCTCGGCGCTGCTCGTCGGCGGCGATCCCGGCATCGGCAAATCGACGCTTCTCACTCAAGCCGCCGCAGCGCTGGCGCGCCGGGGCAATCGCGTCGTCTATGTCTCGGGCGAGGAGGCGGTGGCGCAGATACGCCTGCGGGCGCAGCGGCTCCATGCCGCCGATACGGCGGTGGAACTTGCCGCCGAGACCAATGTCGAGGACATTCTGGCGACCATTTCCGAAACCCGCCGGCCCGATCTCGTCATCATCGATTCCATCCAGACGCTGTGGACCGACAGCGCCGATTCCGCGCCCGGCACGGTGACGCAGGTGCGCGCGGGCGCGCAGGCGATGATCCGCTTCGCCAAGCAGACCGGTGCGGCTGTAGTCCTCGTGGGTCACGTCACCAAGGAAGGCCAGATCGCCGGACCGCGTGTCGTCGAACACATGGTCGACGCCGTGCTTTATTTCGAGGGCGAGGGAGGCCACCATTACCGCATCCTGCGCACCGTCAAGAACCGCTTCGGCCCGACGGATGAGATCGGCGTATTCGAAATGTCCGATGTCGGCTTGCGCGAAGTGTCGAACCCATCCGAGCTTTTCTTAGGGGAGCGCAACGAGAAGGCTCCGGGGGCCGCCGTCTTCGCCGGGATGGAAGGCACGCGGCCCGTACTGGTGGAAATCCAGGCGCTGGTCGCCCCCTCGACGCTCGGTACCCCGCGCCGCGCCGTCGTCGGCTGGGACGGTAACCGCCTTTCGATGATTCTCGCGGTACTGGAGGCCCATTGCGGCGTCCGCTTCGGCCAGCACGATGTTTATTTGAACGTCGCCGGAGGCTACCGCATCAGCGAGCCCGCCGCCGATATCGCGGTTGCGGCGGCGCTTGTTTCCTCCATTGCGGGCGTCGCGCTTCCCGCCGATTGCGTCTATTTCGGCGAAGCCAGCCTCTCCGGCGCCATCCGCCCGGTCGCTCACGCGGTGCAAAGGCTGAAAGAAGCGGAAAAACTCGGCTTCCGCCAGGCGGTGCTGCCGGGGGGAGGCGGGGAATTGTCCAAGTCCTCGAGCTTTGGCCTGACAGAGACCCAATCCCTGCCGGATCTGGTGGCGCGCATCGCAGCATCGGGGCCGGGGAAGAGCCGGAGAGAATGATCACCGTTGAATTGCAGGCCAGCGCATGCCATTTTTAGCTACATCGTCAATTTTTGCCGAAGGGCAGTAACATGGCACGGTCCCGCAAGCATCCAGACCTAAGCGACGAGGCTGCCAACAGCCTCGAGGCGGCGGAGCATGACGCATGGTTTCGGGCTGAGGTGCAAAAGGCCTTGGACAGCATTGAAAACGGTACGATGCGTTTGATCGACGAGGAGGAGTGGAAAATTATTTCCGCGCGCGAACGCGCTGAACTGTTACGCCTGATCGCAGAACAGGATCGCTAGCCGATGCGGCTTATCCGCAGCGAAGGCTATCGTGCAGATATCAAAAGCATTACCAGACATATTGCTAAGGAATCGCCTTCGATGGCGCTGGCAATGCGAGACGGGATAGAACATCAGGTTGAGCAACTGCGGATATTTCCATATTCCGGCCGGGAAGGACGGGCGAAAGGATCCCGCGAAATGGTGGTTTCTCGCACTCCATTTATCGTGGTTTACACCGTGGAAGATACAATAACATTGGTGCGTGTCCTGCACGGCGCGCAGCAATGGCCACCGCATGGTGAAGACTCGGTTTGAAATCAACTCCCTTTTGGAAACGCACCACGGAAAGTTGACAGATTTTCCGGAAACGAGCATGTGTGACGGGGAATGATTTAAGGGGCCACAATGCCAATTACGCTACTTGACGGAATCCTTCTTGGAATAACGCTGGTTTCCGCCGTGCTTGCCATGGTGCGGGGTTTTTCCCGTGAGGTGCTTTCGGTCGCCTCATGGGCGCTCGCGGCAATCGCCGCCTATCTGTTCTACGCGCCGATCGTTCCGCTGGTGCAGCCCTATATCAGCAATGAAACCATCGCCAAGATCGCGGCCGCAGGCGCTGTTTTCATCGTCACGTTGATCATCGTGTCGGTCATCACGATGAAAATCGCCGATTTCATCATCGATAGCCGTATTGGCGCGCTCGACCGCACGCTGGGCTTTGTCTTCGGCGCTGCGCGTGGTGTGCTTCTCGTGGTGGTGGCTATGCTGTTTTTCAACTGGCTTGTCGCGGGCAACCAGCCCGCCTGGATTGCCAATGCGAAATCCAAACCACTCCTCGATTCGCTGGGCCAGAAACTGGTCAATCTCCTGCCGGAAGATCCGGAGTCGAGCATCCTGAGCAAGATCAAGCCGAAGCCGGACGCTCCGGCCGGAACCAATGGACAGAGCAGCAGCGATGAAGCTCCGACCGATAACGCGCCCGCTGAATAAGACTTGATAAGGGATCGCTTTTAAAAAGCGCCGGGTTTGTGTATGAGAGCGGGAGCCGATCAACCTCCCGCTCTAATGGTTTTGAATTTTGATCGCTGCGATCCCATATCCTCGTGACATGCCCAATCGAAAGGCCTTGGCTAGCAATGACCGATTCTTCTGGCAATGAGACGCTCTTTTCGCTGGACGACGATACCTTGCATGAAGAATGCGGGGTTTTCGGCATTCTGGGGCATCCCGACGCAGCGACGCTGACGGCGTTGGGGCTGCATGCCCTGCAGCATCGCGGGCAGGAGGCGGCCGGCATCGTCTCCTATGACGGCCAGCAATTCTACACCGAAAAGCGCATGGGTCTCGTCGGTGATCACTACACCGATCCGGCGACGCTGGCGAAGCTGCCCGGCTACATGGCGATCGGCCATACCCGCTATTCGACGACCGGCGAAGTGGCGCTGCGCAATGTGCAGCCGCTTTTCGCGGAACTGGAAGTCGGCGGTATCGCCATCGCGCATAACGGCAATTTTACCAATGGGCTGACGCTACGCCGCCAGCTTATCGCCTCGGGCGCGATTTGCCAGTCCACCTCCGATTCGGAGGTGGTGCTGCACCTGATCGCGCGCTCGCGCTCCGCGTCTTCAAGCGACCGCTTCGTCGATGCGATCAGGCAGATGGAGGGCGGCTATTCCATGCTCGCCATGACCCGCACCAAGCTGATCGCCGCGCGCGATCCCATCGGCATCAGGCCATTGGTGATGGGCGAACTCGACGGCAAGCCGATTTTCTGCTCGGAAACCTGCGCGCTCGATATCATCGGCGCGAAGTTCATCCGCGATATCCACAATGGCGAAGTGGTGATCTGCGAAATTCAGGCGGACGGTTCCATCACCATCGAGTCGATCAAGCCGCAAAATCCTAAGCCGGAGCGGCCCTGCCTGTTCGAATATGTCTATTTCGCCCGGCCCGACTCGGTCGTCGGCGGCCGCAGTGTCTATTCCGTGCGCAAGAATATGGGCATCAACCTTGCAAAGGAAGCGCCTGTCGAAGCCGATGTGGTGGTTCCCGTGCCTGATGGCGGCACACCGGCGGCTATTGGCTACGCGCAGGAAAGCGGCATTCCCTTCGAGCTCGGCATCATCCGCAATCACTATGTCGGGCGCACCTTCATCGAGCCGACCCAATCGATCCGCGCCTTCGGCGTAAAGCTCAAGCATTCCGCCAACCGCGCGGTAATCGAGGGCAAGCGCGTGGTGCTGGTGGATGATTCCATCGTGCGCGGCACCACCTCGCTCAAGATCGTGCAGATGATCCGCGATGCCGGCGCCAGCGAGGTGCACATGCGCGTGGCTAGCCCGATGATCTATCATCCGGATTTCTACGGTATCGACACGCCGGAGGCCGACAAGCTGCTCGCCAACCAGCACACGGACCTCGAATCGATGTGCCGCTATATCGGCGCCGATTCGCTGGCGTTCCTGTCCATCGACGGGCTTTACCGCGCTGTGGGCGGCAAGCCGCGTGATCCGAAAGCGCCGCAATTCACCGACCATTATTTCACCGGCGACTATCCGACCCGGCTTCTCGATCAGGAAGGCCCCGGCAACGTTCACAACTTGCCGCTTCTCGCCAGCAACGGATAATTGTTCCTGTTGTCATTCTCGGGACAAGCCCGAGAATGACGGTGGGGAGGCGAAACCCGGTAAGTCGGGGAAGCGTCTATAAAATACGGGAACAGCTATAAATGACCATCAATTTGAACGGCCGGCTGGCGCTGGTGACGGGTGCTTCGCGCGGCATCGGCTATTTCCTCAGCCTGGAACTGGCGAAGCGCGGCGCGCATGTCATCGCCGTCGCCCGCACGGTCGGCGGGCTGGAAGAGCTTGACGATAATATCAAGGCGCTCGGTGGTAGCGCCACGCTGGTGCCTCTCGATCTGACCGACATGGCTGGTATCGACCGCCTCGGCGGTTCCATCCACGAACGCTGGGGCAAGCTGGATATATTGGTCGCCAATGCCGGCGTCCTCGGCACGATTTCACCTATCGGCCATGTCGAGGCCAAGACTTTTGAAAAGGTCATGACGGTCAATGTTACCGGAACATGGCGGTTGATCCGCTCGGTCGATCCCTTGCTGCGCCAATCGGATGCGGGACGCGCGATCCTGCTTTCGTCCGGCGTCGCCCATTCCGCCCGCGCCTTCTGGGCGCCCTATGCTGCCTCGAAGGCTGCCATCGAAGTGATGGCGCGCAGCTGGGCGGATGAAACAAAAGCCATGAAACTCCGCGTCAATTCGGTCAATCCCGGCGCAACGCGCACGGCCATGCGGGCGCAGGCCATGCCGGGCGAAGACCCCGAAACCTTGCCGCATCCGCAGGAGGTGGCGGAAAAGATCGTGGCACTTGCCGATCCCGCGCTGAATGTGACGGGAAAGCTCTTCGACGTGCGCGAGAACCGTTTTCTTGATTATTGTATGCCCGGTTGAGGCAATTTCAATTTGTTTAGCGGTCTCATGATCCCGATCGATGAGGCGCATTTGGTCTTTGACGGCGCTCCGGCTTCCATCGTCAGAGCCGGGTTGAGCTATGTCACGCAAGCGCCCTCCAACTTGCCACACGTGATTTTCACCCTGATAATGTAGTCTAATAGTTGACTAATGTCGTATTTTAGCTTACATATAGATCATGATAAAGACATTCAAAAACAAGTCGTTGGGCGAACTCTGGTCAATGGGCAAAACCGCCAAGATTGATGCGAAGATGCATAAACGGATACTTCTAAGGCTTGCAACACTTAACGTTGCATCCGTTGCAGAAGATATGAACAGGGCGGGCTATAACTTCCACATGCTCAAAGGTTTTAATCCAATCAGATACACCGTTCACGTCAATGGACCGTGGTGCATTACATTCGAATTTGACGCCAAAGACGCATACGATGTTGATTTTGAACAGTACCACTAGGAGACAAGAACATGACTACTTACCCCGCAATCCGTGACCCTAATCGTTGCCCTTCCCATCCCGGTGCTGTTTTGGCTGATATGCTGCAAGACCTCGACATCACCAAGGCGGATGTCGCCAAACTTTTAAGCATATCTCGCCAGCATCTGCATGACATTTTAGCGGAACGCAAACCCGTTTCCCCAACGGTAGCGGCTCGCCTCGCCAAAGCATTTGGAGGCGGAATTGCTGTGTGGCTACATCTGCAGGCTGATTATGACGCGTGGCACGCTGAACGCGAAATCGACACGTCGGACATACCCACCTATCGCGCCGCTTGAACCAAACTGCAGATGAGTGACACGGGCGGCCATTGAGCCGCCCTTTTTCATGTCGCCTGCAACGTCTGCGACTATTCTCTTGCTTTGCGCCATTGTTACCTCCCCGTCGCCCCCAGCGATGGCATTGTTTCTGTGTTCGCCACCCTTGGCGCGCTGTCCAGGCGTTTCAGGCGTTTTTCCTCCGCCTCGATATAATTTCGGGTGAGCGGCACGGCATCCTGCCGGTGGGCGATCTGGATCTGGAACACCATCATGTTCTGCCAGCGGAATGCGCTTTCCGATGCGGCGAGGTAGAACTCCCACATCCGGCAAAACCGTTCGTCATAGATCGACTTGGCAATGTCGCGATTGGCCATGAAGGCTTCACGCCAGGCCTTCAGCGTATCGGCATAATGCAGCCTGAGTATCTCGATATCAGTGACGACGAGTCCCGCCCGCTCGATATGCGGCAGGACTTCCGAGAGCGCCGGTATGTAGCCGCCGGGGAAGATATATCTGCGAATGAACGGGTTGGTTGCGCCGGGTCCGTCGCTGCGCCCAATGGCATGGAGCAGAAACACGCCGTCGGGTTTCAGCAGCCTTGCCGTTTGTTGGAAATATTCGGCGAAATGATTGACGCCGACATGTTCGAACATGCCCACCGAGACGATGCGGTCAAAAGGATCCTTCAAGGTGCGATAGTCTTGCAGGTTGAACCGCGCTTCCGCTGAAAGCCCTTCCTCCGCCGCGCGACGGTTGGCGACGGCATGTTGTTCCTCGCTGAGCGTGACGCCGGTGACATCGGCTTGAAGGTACTTCGCCAGATAGAGGCCGAGACCGCCCCAGCCGCAGCCGATATCGAGCAGCTTTTGCCCAGGTTCGACCAACAGCTTGGCCGCGATATGCCGTTTCTTGGCAAGCTGCGCTTCGGCAAGCGTGGTATCCGGCGTCTCGAAATAAGCGCAGGAATATTGAAGGTCCGGATCGAGGAACAGCCGGTAGAGATCGCCGGAGAGGTCGTAATGATGGCGCACATGCGATGAAGCAAGGCCGATCGTGTTGATCTGCTGCAACCGCCGCCCCGCGCGCCTCGCGCTGTCGATGGCCCGTATCCAGGGTTCCTGAGCGCCGTTCGGCCCGGCATTCTCGAAGACGAGCTGCAGGAGCGCATACATATCGCCCTTGGTGAAGTCGATATCGCCCGCCATGTAGGCTTCCGCGAGCTTCAACGCGGGATTGATCGCGACGTTGCGTTCGGCCCGGCGGGTTTTGAATTTGATCCGCACCGGATCACCGGTCTTGTCGCCGAACCGGTGCTTGACGCCATTCGCGTCGGTTACTGTGAGATCCCCCCGCCGGATCAGATGAGTCAATACGGTATTTAAAAGCGCATTCATCAACCAATCTCCATAAAACCGAGACTGGCCCCGCTTCCGAATTCACGGGCGGCGCGGCAAACACGAGAAACTCTTAGCCGCATGATCTTATCCAAAAAGCTAGTCAACTTTTTGGAACCATGCTCATGCGACAACCGCACCATCCGCAGAATCCCTTGCGGGACCACGAAAAATGGTAAGATAAGCGCTTTTCCGTGTCTGAAAAGTGAAAATGCCCGGCAATAAGGCCGGGCATCATCATTTCTAGTTTACTAATAGAAGAACCATACCTGCCAGATCAGGCCCAGATTCAGGCCCAGATTCAGGCCCAGATTCAGGCGTTGTCGTCTTCGCCGTCTTCGTCATCGAAGGTTTCCTCGGAAAGAGGCTCGTCTTCGATGCCGTAGATTGCCTGGGCGGAAGTCAGATCCTCGCCCTTCGTCTGGCGTTCGGCTTCTTCCGCCGAACGGGCGATATTGATCGTAACGGTGACTTCGACTTCCGGATGCAACGCGATCTTGATCTCGTGCAGGCCGATGGTCTTGATCGGCGTGTTGAGTTCAACCTGATTGCGGCCGATGGTGAAGCCTTCCGCCGTCAGGATGTCGGCAATGTCGCGCGTCGAAACGGAACCGTAGAGCTGGCCGGTTTCGCCGGCCGAGCGCACGACGATGAACGTCTTGCCGTCGAGCTTCTCGGCGACAGCCTGGGCTTCGTTCTTGCGCTCCAGGTTGCGGGCCTCGAGCTGGGCGCGCTGGCCTTCGAACTTCTTCTTGTTGGCCTCGTTGGCGCGCAGCGCCTTGCCCTGTGGGAGAAGGAAGTTACGGGCAAAGCCGTCCTTGACCTTCACGGTGTCGCCCATTTGGCCGAGGCGGGAAATGCGTTCAAGCAGGATAACGTCCATGGTTTTGTCCTTTCAGTGTGGTTTGTCGGTTGGTGGAGTTTCGGGAGAAGCTTTTGACATCGGGGCATTGCGCGACGTGTCGAACAATCCCGCGATGAGAAAGAAGAACAGCACGAAGGCGAAGAGCGCGACGGCGATATAGGCGAGGCTCAACGCGACAGGGCGCCACGGGGCGCCGCGCGTGCGAAAATGCAGGCTTGCGAAGCCGGCCAGAAGGAAGCCCGCGCCGAGCGCGCCGGCAATGGCTGCCGCCGCATGGCCGATGCCGCCGCCGAGGAAGGCCAGCGCAAGGCTGAACGCGAAGGCGAGAAGGCCGAGGCGCGGCATCCTGAGCGTCGCCGGCCAATCGTCGCGCGGACGGCGCAGGCGCCGGGAAAGCGCCGTGACGCGCAGCGCCAGATAGAAATTGCCGACAAGCGCGATGAGGCAGCTCGCCGCCTGGATGGCGGGAAGAGCCACAACCATGATCGCGGCGAGGTTGTCGCGCATCTCAGGGCTTGGCTTGAAATTCGGGTTGGCATGCGAGAGGCCCGTCATGATCGCGTCAGCGAATTCGCGCGCCAGCGTCTCGCCGAACCCGATGATGATGCCGATGATGATGAGACCGCCGCCGACCATCAGCGCGAGGCGCAGGACGATATCCGGGAGCGGGTACCAGACGATCGCGTCCTTCGGGCCGCCCATTTCGCTTGCGGGGCGAGCAAGGCCGGCGAAATAAGCGCCGGTAGCGGCTGGGATAATGCTTGTCAGCGCCACGAGAAGCGCCGCCATGGGCGCGACGATCGCAATGGCCGCGGTCGCGGCCACTGCGGCGATGATGCCGGCCATGGTGCCCCAGCCGAGCGCGGCGATGAAGATGGGCAGCGGGGTGAGAAAATAGAGAAACATCGCCACGCCCGACTGGACGATGGCGCCAGCCGACAACAGCGCGGCTGCAAGCCCCGCCAATATGCCGACACCGGCCGATGTTACGTCGAATTTCATGTTCGCTCGCTGTCCTGCCGAAGCAGTTAGAGGTGGCGGCTGTCGCCGGACTTCACCCCAACTCGGGTTTTGATTTTCGCCTGCCGCGCCCATCGCGGAAGGGTATCGAGGGCAGTAGGGCAGTAGGGCAGTAGGGCAGTATGTTTTTAGTCACATATTGCCCTACTGCCTTACTGCCCTACTGCCATATTTATTACTTCACCACATAAGGCAGCAGGCCGAGGAAACGGGCGCGCTTGATCGCCTTGGCGAGCTCGCGCTGCTTCTTCTGGCTGACGGCGGTGATGCGGGACGGAACGATCTTGCCACGCTCGGAAATGTAGCGCGACAGGAGCTTGACGTCCTTGTAATCGATCTTCGGCGCGTTGGCGCCGGAGAACGGGCAGGTCTTGCGGCGGCGATGGAAAGGACGCCGGGTCGGGATCTGGTTGATGTCGACCATTATGCCTCACCTCCGGCTACTGCTTCGTTGTCACGCGGACGGCGCGGACGGTCGCGATCGCCATCGCGGGGGCGGTCACGGTCGCCATCGCGCGGACGGCGCGGACGGTCGTCATCGCGGCCGAAACGGTCGTCGCGTTCGCGGCGGTCGTCACGGCGGGCGAGCATGGCCGACTGGCCTTCCTCGTGCTTCTCGACGCGCACCGTCAGAAAGCGCAGCACATCTTCGTTGATGCGCATCTGGCGTTCCATCTCGCTGACAGCCGCCGCCGGAGCGTCGATATCGATCAGCGTGTAATACGCCTTGCGGTTCTTGTTGATGCGATAGGTGAGGGGACGGAGGCCCCAGCTTTCAATGCGCCCGACTTTGCCGCCATTGGCCTCGATGACACCCTTGTACTGTTCTACAAGCGCGTCGACCTGCTGCTGCGTTATGTCCTGTCGGGCAAGGAGCACATGTTCATAAAGAGCCATTGTCTCTGCCTTTCTTCATTTACCATCGCAAGGCACCAGCGGCTAAGCCTCTGCGACTTCTCTCATGCCGGAAGAACCGGTGAAGAAAGGACGCGTGGTCGAGACGATCGAGAGCGGAGACACGGGAGGCAGAAGCACTTTAGGCTTCGACGGATAAAATCCGGCCCTCCGTTCAGCCCCCAGCTGACGCCGAGCAATGAACGAGCGGGCTAATACGGGATTGTGGGCGGTTTGGCAACAAAGGATTCGAAATCAGGCCGGTTTCAATCTAAATGTAACTGTAAGCTTGGGATAATGGGGGGCGACATGGAAAATAAGAACGATATCCGCTATATTGAAGAGGTGAAGGCATGACTGTTATGTCGGGAAACCTCTATCGGGCCTTGAAATCGGCAAATGTCACCGATGATTTGGCTCAAAAGGCGGCGGAAGAAGTGGCTGGTCACGACACGGATATCAAGGACATCAAAGCAACGCTGAGATTGCACAGCTGGATGCTTGGTTTAATCATCGCCGGCACTGCCTCGCTGATTTTGAAGGCGTTCTTCTGATTTGAATAGGCTTGGCATGAACATTTCGGGATGTTGTTGCAGGAGGAACGGATGAAGCCATCGCAAGCCTTGGCCGCCAACCGCGCCGCGGTACGGCATGTGGTCGAATCTCACCGCGCCCTCAACGCTCGGGTGTTCGGTTCCGCACTGCATGGCCACGACACCGATAGCAGCGATTTGGACATCCTCATTGATCCGATGCCGGACATGACGCTGTTCGACATTGGTGCAATTCGTCTCGAATTGGGCCAGTTGCTTGGCGTGCCGGTGGATGTGCTCACGCCCAATGCGCTGCCTGACCACTTCCGGTCCAGGATACTCGCAGAGGCGCGTCCTGTGTGACCCGCGACCAGCAACGCCTGGCCGCTTATCTGGCGCATATCATTGAAGCCATAGAGCGTATCGACCGCTACACCGAAGATATGGACGAAGGCGCGTTTTTGAGCAGCCAATTGGTGCAAGATGCCGTAATCCGCAATATTGAGATCATCGGCGAGGCCAGCAACAATATCGAAAAGCATCACCCGGAATTCGCGGCGGCGTACCCGGAATTGCCGTTGGCGGTTGCCTATCAGATGCGCAACGCCGTGACTCACGGCTATTTCAAGGTGGATTTTGAAATCGTTTGGAAGACCATTCAAAGGGACCTCCCTGCCTTACATGCGCAGATCGCTAAGATCGAAATCCGCTAGCCAAGACGAACGCCGGCTCGGCGGCCGGCGTTTCGCTATGGGAGGATGCGGTTGCCGCATCAGGGGTTTGATATGCTCTTGCAGATGCCCTGGACTTTATCGCTATACTGGGTCTTTTCCTGTTGCATCGAGCCGCAAGCTTCGCGGACCTTGGCCTGTTCTTCCGACGTCATTGCCTGGTAGCGTGTCATGAACTCGCCCTGGTCGCGGATGGAACCCGTCGATTGATCGTCAACGAATGCGTCATAGGTGCTTTGGTCCAGTTGCGTGTTGCCGATGGAGTTTCCCGGCGTTGGCGCATCGGTTCCTGTCCGTGGAAATGTTGGGCCGTTATCTGAGTTTGAAGGGGCATTCTGCGCCAATGCAGCGCCTGCGCTCATGAAAAGCGCGAGGAGTGCAGCAGTCATCGTGTTCAGGTCGAACATGATCCTCTCCTGAAGTTGGTTTCGTCAGATGTGGGTTTTCATTCACAGCCAAAAGCAGTTCGCTTCTGGCGCTCTCCTTACGTCAGCCTAACGGGTGCGGCCGCATTTGGTTCCGGTATTTGAGAACCCGGTTTATATGATGATTTTCGCCCGGATTTGGGCCCATTTCGCTCCGATACAGGCTTTTCGGCACACCGGACTTGACTTCTGTGTTGCCGATGGTCACACCGCGCGCCAATATCGAATTCTGTTAAAAGAGGCTTAAGATCAACGATGGCCGTAGCATTCACATTCCCCGGACAGGGCAGCCAGGCGGTCGGCATGGGCAAGGCGCTTGCGGAAAACTTTGCCGAGGCGCGCGCCGTGTTCGACGAGGTGGACGAAGCGCTGGGCGAGAAACTTTCCGCCACCATGTTCGAAGGGCCGGAAGAGACGCTGACGCTGACCGCCAACGCGCAGCCCGCGCTGATGGCGGTATCCATGGCGGTCATCCGGGTGCTGGAGGCGAACGGCTTTTCGCTGAAGGACAAGGTGGCCTATGTTGCCGGCCATTCGCTGGGTGAATATTCCGCTCTTTGTGCGGCGGGAACCTTTTCGCTGGCCGATACCGCGCGTCTCCTGCGCATTCGCGGCAACGCCATGCAGCGCGCCGTGCCGGTGGGCGAGGGCGCGATGGCGGCGATCATCGGCCTGGAACATGGCGATGTGCAGGCGATCTGCGAAGCGGCATCTCTCGAAGGTATCTGCCAGATCGCCAATGACAATGGCGGCGGGCAGATTGTCATCTCCGGGACGAAACCCGCCGTGGAGAAGGCTGCCGCGCTGGCAACCGAACGGGGCGCCAAGCGGGCGATCATGCTGCCCGTTTCGGCCCCCTTCCATTCGGCCCTGATGGCGCCCGCGGCGGAAGCGATGCGCGAGGCGCTGGCAAACGTGAAGAAGAACGACCCTGTCGTGCCGCTCATTGCCAATGTCCGTGCTGCGCCGGTGACCGATGCGAATGAAATCGCCGGGCTTCTGGTCGAGCAGGTAACCGGACAGGTCCGCTGGCGCGAAACCGTCGAATGGTTTGCGGCAAACGGCGTCACCACGCTTTACGAGATCGGCTCCGGCAAGGTGCTGACTGGTCTCGCCCGTCGCATATCGAAAGAAATGACCGGAACCGCCGTCGGCACGGCGGAGGAAATTGAGGCGGCTCGCGCCGTCCTTTAAAGGAAACTTGCTATGTTTGACCTTACCGGCCGCAAGGCCCTCATAACCGGCGCCACCGGGGGGATCGGCGAGGCCATCGCCCGCACCCTTCATGCTCGGGGCGCTATCGTCGGCCTGCACGGCACCCGCGTGGAAAAGCTGGAGGCTCTGGCCGCCGAGCTTGGCGAGCGCGTGAAGATTTTCCCGGCCAATCTTTCGGAGCGCGCGGAAGTCAAGGCGCTCGGCGAAAAGGCGGAAAAGGAACTCGAAGGCATCGATATCCTCGTCAACAATGCCGGCATCACCAGGGACGGCCTGTTTGTGCGCATGAGCGACGCGGACTGGGACGCGGTGCTGAATGTCAACCTCACTTCGGTTTTCAATCTCACGCGCGAACTGACCCATCCGATGATGCGCCGCCGCCATGGCCGGATCATCAATATCACCTCCATCGTCGGCGTTACCGGTAATCCGGGACAAGCGAATTATTGCGCTTCGAAGGCAGGGCTGATCGGCTTTTCCAAGTCGCTGGCGCAGGAGATCGCCTCTCGCAATGTGACGGTGAATTGCGTAGCGCCCGGCTTTATCGAATCGGCCATGACCGAAAAGCTCAACGAAAAGCAGAAAGACGCCATCATGGGCGCGATCCCCATGAAGCGCATGGGGACCGGCGCGGAAATCGCCGCCGCCGTTGTCTATCTGGCCAGCGATGAGGCTGCCTATGTCACCGGGCAGACGCTGCACATCAATGGCGGCATGGCGATGATTTGACCTTGCTCTCTGGTCGCCATTCTCGGGGCTTAGTCCGGGAATTGAGGATGGACAGAGAGCCTCTAGGAAGAGGTTTTTGCTAATTTTAGCCGCAAATCAGCCCAAAACGGGCAGATGAACGGCCAAAATGCGCTTTGCGCGACAGCCGAACCGTGGTAAGGCGCGCGCAGAGTTGGCGAACCGCATGGGTTGCGGGGCCGATCATGTTCCGAAAGGAATATCCACAGGGTATCCGTTGCTCCGTTGAAGCGGCAGGCGACAGGTATCTTATAGCTTGATTACATTCACCCATGCCGCTAACCAAGGCAGGGAACAACAAACAGGTCGAGGTTTCGGAAATGAGCGACACCGCAGAACGCGTCAAGAAAATCGTTGTGGAACATCTGGGCGTAGATGCCGACAAGGTAACGGAAGGCGCGAGCTTCATCGATGATCTCGGCGCGGACAGCCTTGATACCGTTGAGCTGGTCATGGCTTTCGAGGAAGAATTCGGCGTCGAAATCCCGGATGATGCCGCCGAGACGATCCTGACGGTCGGCGACGCCGTCAAGTTCATCGATAAGGCCAAGGCCTGATTATCAGACGATCTCCGGGCTGGGTGCCATTCGGCCTCCGGCCCGGATTCTATCTGCTGAATGTGCTTTAGGCCTGAGAGGCAAAGCGTCCATATTTTGGCGGAGACGTTTGCACGGTACCCCCACTGCAGGACAGAGGGGGTACTTGCGATTCCGTCGAAACAGGAAGCGCTCTGGATAAACATCGAAGGGTGTAATATGAGGCGTGTCGTAATCACGGGTTTGGGGCTGGTGTCGCCGCTGGCAAGCGGCGTGGAAGAGACTTGGATAAGGCTCCTGGCCGGAAAAAGTGGCGCGCGCCGCGTAACCGAATTCGAGGTTGACGATCTGCCTTGCCAGATCGCCTGCCGCGTCCCTGTGGGCGATGGCACGGATGGCACCTTCAATGCCGATCTCCATATGGAGCCCAAAGAGCAGCGCAAGGTTGATCCCTTCATCGTCTATGCGATGGGCGCGGCGGATCAGGCGCTGAACGACGCCAACTGGCACCCCGAAAGCGACGAGGATCAGATTCGCACCGGCGTGCTGATCGGTTCGGGCATCGGCGGCATCGAGGGCATTGTCGAGGCGGGCTATACGCTGCGCGACAAGGGGCCTCGCCGTATTTCTCCCTTTTTCATTCCCGGACGCCTGATCAACCTCGCGTCCGGCCATGTCTCCATCAAGCACAAGCTGCGCGGGCCGAACCATGCGGTCGTCACCGCCTGCTCGACCGGCGCGCACGCCATCGGCGACGCGGCGCGGCTGATCGCCTTCGGCGATGCCGATGTGATGGTGGCCGGCGGCACGGAATCACCTGTGAGCCGCATTTCACTCGCCGGCTTCGCCGCCTGCAAGGCGCTTTCGACCGACCGCAACGATGACCCGACGCGCGCGTCCCGCCCCTGGGATGCGGACCGTGATGGCTTTGTCATGGGCGAAGGCGCCGGCGTCGTCGTGCTTGAGGATCTCGATCACGCGCTTGCGCGCGGCGCGAAGATTTATGCCGAGGTCATCGGCTACGGCCTCTCCGGCGATGCCTTCCACATTACCGCGCCGACCGAGACCGGCGAGGGTGCGCAGCGCTGCATGGAAATGGCGCTGAAGCGGGCGGGAATTTCGCCCTCGCAGATCGACTATATCAACGCGCATGGCACATCGACCATGGCCGATACCATCGAGCTTGCCGCCGTCGAGCGCGTCGTCGGCGATGCGGCGTCGAAGGTTTCCATGTCATCGACCAAATCGTCCATCGGGCATCTTTTGGGCGCCGCCGGCGCGGCGGAGGCGATTTTCTGCACGCTGGCGATTCGCGATAACATCGCGCCCGCGACTCTCAACCTTGACAATCCCGCGGTTGACACCAAAATCGATCTCGTTCCGCATAAACCGCGTGAACGCCGGATCGATACGGTATTGTCGAATTCTTTCGGTTTTGGGGGTACGAACGCCTCGCTGGTGCTGCGCCGCTATCAGGCTTAGGGTTGAAACGCCGTCATTCTCGGGCTTGTCCCGAGAATCTGCCGACACGGAAAAGAAAAGCAATTTTCGTTCTGACAGATCAGGCCGCTGCGGATTCTGGAGAAGCCTGAGAATGACGGTCGGAAAGCTCTTTCAGCTACGGCAAATGCGAGGCCTGTGGACATAGCTGTCCGCGACGGATTCATCCGTTCTTTCGCCGCAATCGCCCCAGACCTTTAGACCGTGTGGACATAAGACCATGCGGCTGGCAAAGATGTTGTAAGCCGCATGGGGGAAGAAGCATGGGAACTGAGGTGGTCGAGTGAATTCAGACGCGAAATCCGAAAACGACGCCCCGGAAAATGAGATGCCCGAGGATGTATCGGGTGAGGCTCCGGCAGGTGCCGTGCCGGCGCACAAGCCGATCGTGCCGAAATCCGCCAGCGAGGCGCTGAGGCCCGAGCCCGGAACGCCGCCGCCATCTCCTGCCCGGCGCTCGCGCCACGCGCGCAGCCAGGTCGTCGTCTTCGCAAATTTCATGGTCTCGGTGCTGGTGCTGGCCGCCGCCGGCGCTTGCGCGCTGTTCTATTTCGGCAAGCAGCAATTCGATGCAACCGGGCCATCGCCCGCCGCCAGCACCTATCTCGTCAAGCGCGGCAGCGGCATTGTCGAGATTGCCGATGGGCTGGAGCGGCGCGGCCTTATCTCTGATGCGCGCATATTCCGCTATGGCATCCGCGCCTATGGCTATGAGAAGGACATGAAGGCCGGCGAATATGAAATCCCGGCCCATGCCTCCATGCGCGATATCATGGAAACGTTGCGCAGCGGCAAGACGATCCTCGTCTCGCTCACGATCCCGGAAGGGCTGACAGTCCAGCAGATATATGACCGGATCGCCGCCCATGAGGCGCTCACCGGCGATATGCCCGCCACGCTTCCGCCCGAGGGGGGCCTGTTGGCCGAGACGCTGCGCTTTACCCGCGGCACGACCAGGGCGGAAATCGTCGCCAAGCTCCAGTCCGAGCAGCAGAAGCTGATCGATGAAATCTGGGCCAGGCGCAGCCCCGGCCTGCCATTGAAGCATGTGGGCGAATTCGTCACGCTTGCCTCCATTGTCGAAAAGGAAACCGGCATCGCGTCGGAGCGTCCGCGCGTGGCCGCTGTATTCCTGAACCGGCTGCAGAAAGGCATGCGCCTCCAGTCCGACCCGACGATCATCTACGGGCTGTTCGGCGGCAAGGGAAAGCCCGCCGACCGGCCGATCTACAAATCGGATATCGACAAGCCGACGCCCTATAATACCTATCTGATCAACGGCCTGCCCCCCACACCCGTCGCCAATCCAGGCCGCGCGGCGCTTGAGGCTGTCGCCAATCCAATCCAGACGGGCGAACTCTATTTCGTCGCCGACGGCACCGGCGGCCATGTCTTTTCCGCAACGCTGGGAGAGCACAACGAAAATGTCCGCCGTTGGCGGACTGTTGAACAGCAGAAAAAGGACGACGCGGCGAAGGCCGGGCAGGATGCGCCAGCGGTGACGGGCGGCGAGGTTGTGCCGGAAGCGGCGGCGAGACAGTAGGGGTAAGCGCGCATAACCTTATCACCCCCTCTGTCCTCCGGGACATCTCCCCCTCAAGGGGGGAGATCGGCTGGCATCAATCATGGTGTTCTATTCTGCTATGTTAATGATAGGGAAAAGCGGACGGGATAAGCCAATCTCCCCCCTTGAGGGGGAGATGTCCGGCAGGACAGAGGGGGGTATTTTACACACAAACCACCCAGAACGCAGCGCGGGGAACAACAATGACATTACAAAGCATGACCGGCTTCGCTCGCCATGCCGTTCAAGATAACCATGCGCGCATCATCTGGGAGATACGCTCCGTCAATGGCAAGGGCCTCGACGCGCGCTTTCGGCTGCCGCAAGGCTTCGAGGCTGTCGAACCGGTGGCCCGCGCCGCTCTGGCGCGGCATTTCTCGCGCGGCAATTTTCAAGCCGCGCTGACAATCGAGCGGCAAGCTCCCAAGGGCGCGGTTGCGCTCAACGACGCCTATCTCGCGAACATCCTTGAGATCGCTGAACGCCTGCGTTCTCAGTACGGGCTGGCCCCGGCCGCCATCGACGGCATTCTCGCCCTGCGCGGTGTGCTTGTGGAGCCGCAGGAAGTGGAGGACGAAGCGGCGAAGGCGGCTTTGGATAGCGCGATCATGGCCGCGCTTGATGGCGCGCTGCTTGCGCTGGGCGAAGCGAGGCGCGCGGAAGGCCGCTCTATCGGCGTAATACTCGGACATCAGATCGACACAATCGCTGAACTGGCGCAGCGAGCCCGCAACGATCCCTCGCGCAGTGTTGAGGCCATTCGCGCCCGCCTCGCCGCCCAGGTGGCGCTGCTTCTGGATTCGACAAGCGGTCTCGACGAAACGCGCCTGCATATGGAGGCGGCCTTTCTTGCCACCAAGGCCGATATCCAGGAAGAGCTCGACCGGCTTGACACCCATGTCGCCTCCGCCCGAAAGCTCATCGGCGCGGGCGGCCCAATCGGGCGCAAGCTCGATTTTCTCTCTCAGGAATTCAATCGCGAAGCCAATACGCTGTGCTCAAAGTCGAATGCCGCCTCGATTACGGCAATTGGGCTTGAGTTGAAGGCGGTTGTCGATCAGTTTCGCGAACAAGTGCAGAATCTGGAGTAAAATTTCATGGCAACCCCCTCTATAGAAGGCGCTATCCAGCGCCGCGGCCTCATGATGGTGATTTCCTCTCCATCCGGCGCGGGGAAATCCACCATTGCCCGCCTTCTTCTTGAGGATAAGGAGATGGACCTTTCCTTGTCGATCAGCGTTACCACGCGTGCGCGCCGTCCAAGCGAGATCGAGGGGGTCCATTACCACTTCATATCCGTGCGCGAGTTCGAGCGCCTGCGTGACTCAAATGCGCTGATCGAATGGGCGGAAGTCCATGGCAATTTCTACGGCACCTTGCGCGAGACCGCAGAGAATGCGCTCGCAGAAGGCCGCGACATGCTTTTCGATATCGATTGGCAGGGCGCCGACCAGCTTCAGGAGAAGATGCCCGCCGACGTCGTATCGATCTTTATCCTGCCGCCGACGATGCGCGAGTTGCAGCAAAGGCTCAACCGCCGCGCGGAAGATACGCCCGCGGTGATCGAGACCCGCCTGCACAATGCGCGTTTCGAGATCGAGAAATGGAGCAAATACGACTATATCGTCATCAACGAGGATCTGAACCGGTCCTATGCGTCGGTGAAGGCCATCGTCTCCGCTGAACGCCTGCGCCGCGACCGCCGCCCGGGATTGTTTGAGTTTGTGCAGGGGCTGCTTGAGGAAGAGCCGTAACGTAAGGGAGTAGGGCAATAGGGGAATAAGGCAGTATGTTTATTCCCTCAAATCGCATTCGCCAGCGTGACGAACTCTTCCACGCTCAAAGTCTCCGCACGGCGCGTCGGGTCGATCCCGGTCTTTCCCAGCAACGCCTCGCCGCCCAGCGATTTGATGCTCTGGCGCAGCATCTTGCGACGTTGGCCAAAGGCGGCCTGCGTCACGCGGCCAAGCTTCGCGGCGTCGCAAGCCAAAGGCGCCTCGCGCGGCATGAGATGCACCACTGATGACGTAACCTTCGGCGGCGGCGTGAAAGCTTGTGGCGGTACGTCGAAGGCGATCTTCGCCTCCGTTCGCCACCCGGCGAGAACACCGAGCCTGCCATAAGCCTCACTGCCGGGCTTGGCGACGATCCGCTCCGCCACTTCGCGCTGGAACATCAGCGTCATCGAGGCATAGAAGGGCGGCCAGGGTTCGCTCAAAAGCCAGTTTAGAAGCAACTGCGTTCCGACATTGTAGGGCAGGTTGGCGACGATGCGTGGTTTCCTGTCCGATGTGACAAGCGCCGCGAAATCCTGCTCAAGCGCATCGCCGGAGATGACGGTCAGCCGCCCCGGATAATGCGAGGCGATCTCCTCCAGTGCGGGCAGGCAGCGCTCGTCGCGCTCGATCGCCGTCACCAGCGCCCCTTGCGCGAGCAGGGCGCGCGTCAGCCCGCCCGGGCCGGGGCCGACCTCAATCACTTGCTGATCGGCAAGATCGCCCGCCGTCCGCGCGATCTTCGCGGTCAGATTAAGATCGAGCAGGAAGTTCTGGCCAAGCGATTTCTTGGCATTCAGGCCATGACGTTCGATCACGTCACGCAAAGGGGGCAGGTTGTCGATGCTCATTTACGTGCGTTATCCGCCAGCTTGCGCGCCAGCCGCAGCGCCGCGATCAGGCTGTCTGGACGGGCGATGCCTTTTCCGGCGATGTCGAAGGCTGTGCCGTGATCCGGTGAGGTGCGGATAAAAGGTAGCCCAAGCGTGACATTGACCGTTTCGTCGAAAGCGAGTGCCTTTGCCGGGATCAGCGCCTGGTCGTGATACATGCAGATCGCCGCGTCGTATGTGGCGCGGGCGGCCGCGTGGAACATCGTATCGGCGGGGAGGGGACCGCGCACCGCAATGCCTTCCGCAGTAAGCGCTTCGACGGCGGGACGTATGATGGCGTCATCTTCCGTGCCCAGCGCTCCACCTTCGCCGGCATGCGGGTTAAGTCCGGATATAGCCAGGCGCGGGTTCGCTATGCCGAATTTCTCCCGCAACTCCCGCGCGGTGATGCGGGAAACGGCGATGATCTCATCCGTCGTCAGAACTTTGGCCACTTCGGCAAGCGGGATATGGATCGTCACCGGCACGGCACGCAACTCCGGCCCCGCCAGCATCATCACCGGTTTGTGCATTTTGCCCGTGCGCGCCTCTGCCAGCGCCGCGAGGAATTCCGTATGGCCGGGATGCGCAAAGCCCGCTTCGTAGAGAGGCTTCTTGGCGATGGGGCAGGTGACAACCGCAGCGGCTCTGCCATCGAGGGCGAGATCAACCGCCCGTTCGATCGCTTCAATCGTGCCGGCTGCGTTTGCCGCAAGGGGCTTGCCGGGATTGTCGATCTGGCGGCTGTTCAGCGGAACGACCGGCAGGAAATCTTGGAACAGCGCTGCCGCGTCTTCCGGCGCGCAAGCTTTTAATGCGATGGTTTCGCCCAAGGCTTGTGCTCGGGCCGCAATCAGGCCCGGATCGACGAGAAGAAAAAACGCTGGAATATCCAACGTTTTTCGCAACTTCCATGCGGCGATGGCTATCTCCGGCCCGATGCCCGAGGGATCGCCGCCGCTGAGGGCTAGAGCAGGATGGAGTTGGGTTGAGCGGGGCATCCTACGCTAGCCTTTATTATCAGAACAGCTTCCCACATGGCCGTCATTCTCGGGCTTGTCCCGAGAATCTGCCGTGGTCTGATCTGTTAAGCGGTGTAATTGCTTTTCTTTGTTCTTATGGCAGATTCTCGGGGCAAGCCCGAGAATGACGGTAGGAAAAGGTGTGCCCTCCCGCCAGCGTTTCCATGAAAACCGCCAGGCGCACGGCAATATTTACCGATTAACGATGCGGGCCTTCGCCCGCAGCTCCTTGAGGTAGTCGTCGCTGAGCTTTTCCCCCTGGCTGTCGCCGCCCTGCTTCTTCTCCGCATCCTCTACCGAAAAGACCAGTTGGGCGACACGGTCATCTGAAACCTGGCGCGTCGAGCAGACGGCAAGAAATTCGACACCCTTATCAGTATCGTGGATTGGGGTCGTCCTGCCAACCGGTGTCTTCTTGACATCATCGGCCCAATCGCTGGGGAGGCGCTGTTCCAGCACCCGGCCTTGATCGCGCACTGTCACATCCAATAGGCCCTTGGTCAGTTGCCGCGTGGTGTCGCAGCTCTGGAAGCGCGAACGGAAGGCATTGGCCTCCTGACGGCGCTTGGGCATCAGGGCCGCGCGCTTGTCTGCGGGAATGACGAAAATCACCTGCTGCAGACGATATTCTGTCGCGCTCGGCTTGGAGCCTCCCTTTTGCAGCATGCGTTGCACGGCATCCTGCTCGCTGATCATGCCCGTGGAGCGCGCTTTGGCACCCAACACGCGACCCCAGCCCATCTGCACCGTTATGAAAGACTTGAAATGCTCAGGCGTAACACCTGCCTTGTTGAGCACTTCGGAAAGCTGCGCCGGCGTCAGCTTGTTGCGCGAGGCAAACCCGGCAAACGCCTCGTCGGCTTCCTTGTCGGAGACGGTGATGCCGCGGCGCTTCATCTCCATGCGCTTCAGCATGTCGTTGATCAGCTCTTCCTTGGCTATCTGATTGAGATTGCCCGTCTTGCGCTGCAGCTTGAGGAAGGCCGCGCGCCGCTGGACGTCATAGCTGGTGATCGGATTGGCATCGACCAGAACGCTGATTTCATTCGCGCTGGCGGGTGGCACGAAAGCTTCGTTGGAAACCGCGACGCCTATGCTGGTTGCCAGAAGGGCGGCGAAAAATCGCTTGCTCCGTTTCATCATGTCACTTCCTGGTCCCCGGAATGCTGATCGCAAGATGCGCATAGTCTCCTGCATCTATAAGTGGCGTAGTGCGGCGAAACGATGGCCTCGTGGTTGATCTGCATTATTGCTGCGTAGCGGTGCCGAAATCGCCCAGTGTGCGGAACGAAATATTGAAGCCTATTCCATGCTTGGGTTCGTTTTCGCCGGGGTTTCGTGTCTGAATATAGCTCATGGAATAGGTGAAGCATTCGTCATCATAGGCAAAGCCGGCGGATGCGTTCGTCAACGTCTCCGAAACGATATCATAGGTCGTGGATCCGAATATATTCCAATGTTCGGCTACCTTCACTGAGGCGCTTCCGGAAATCTCCTGCCGGTCGAACGGATAGGCATATTCGGGCTGGGCATCGATATAGGCATAGCGCGCTGAAACGGTTAGCCGCGACCAGCTTTGCTGCACTTCCAGCTCCCCGCGCCGCAAATCGAACGTTTCCTCGTCAAACCGGCCGCGCGCGGCGAAAGAGAAGCCCTTTGAATTCGACAAGCCGGCCATGGCGACATAGTCCGAGCGCGCTGTTTCGAGGCCCGACTCGGCGCCCACATTGACGAAATCGTCTTCGGCAAAGGAATTCACGCCACCCAAATGGAAAGACTGTCCGGCAAGCGCGTAAAGAGCCCAATCGTTGCCGAGATTTCCGGAATAGCGAATCCCCAGATTAGCGCGGTGACCGCCCTCGACACGGTCGAAGCCCGAGAATTTGTCACGCTGGAAAAGCGACGTCGCGTCGAAGACGAAGCTTTGCGCATCTTCGTTCGGCAACTGGCCGGCATAACGCTCGTTGTTGCGCAGGAAGATTTGCGCCATCGGCTCGATGACGTGGGTCGCGCTGGTGGTAGAGAACAGGATCGGCCACCGCACCTCGAGGCCAGCCGTCGCCATGGCACGGAAGGCTTCCGAACGAACGACATCCACCGTGCTGCCGGGATATGCTCCCGGATTGAAACTGCTGTCGACGCCGATGCCATCACCACGCAGCGCAAGCAGCGGAGTAATGACGAGGCCGCCCGGCGCGATGAACGTACGCTTCCATTCCGCCTCGCCGGTAATCCGGCCGCTCGAGCCATTGATGCCGGCCAGACGAGTATAGGGCGTGGTCGTGAAGTCGGCGCTTTCGCGATAGATACCCTGAACGTTCATGTCGAAGTTCAGCTCGCCGCCATAGACCGGCTCCGGCGCGACATAGGAATAATCAATGCTCGGCAGCACCCAGGGCTGCTTGGAATTGATCTCCCATGGATCGCCCGGCAGTACGCTTTCCTGCACGTTGAACTTGTAGAAATGCAGGTCGAAATAGCTCCGCTCCCCGAGCCCTGTTAAGTAGACCTCGTTGCGGATCGTCTGGTCGGAATAGCCGGGCAGGCCGTAGGTGCGGCTGAAATTCTTGTCCGACTGGGCGACCACATCCCAGCCAAAGGTCCAGCGCGGATTGATCTCGAACTGCCCCTTTGACCCCACCATGCCGCGGTTCGTACTCTCCTGATCGACGGTATAATCGTCGAACTCGCCAGGTTTCATCTGATGAATGCCGGCCGCGCGCAAATTATAGCTGCCGTTCTCCAGCCGGTGACGCCATTCGACTTCACCCAGGAAACCCTGCTGGGTATAGGCAGTGGTGGAAAACGTCAGGTCGTAATTGGGCGCGAGATTCCAGAAGTATGAACCACGCACGCCGAAGCCCAAATCCTCCTGATAGCGGAAGGCGGGAAAGAGAAAGCCGCTTTTGCGCTTGACGGTGGGGTCAGCCATTTCAAAAGCTGGCAGATAGGCAAGCGGCAGGCCGAACATCTCGAAACGGCCGCGCTCGAAGCGCACCGTCTTCGTGGTGCCGTTCCAGATGATCTTGCGCGCCTTGATCTGCCACAGCATCGGCCTGTCGGGGTTCTTCTTGCAGGCTTCGCAGGCGGTATAGATACCATTGTTGAATGTCGTGATTTCGCCATTGCTGCGTTCGGCGCTCTCGGCGGCGAATCGGGTGTTGTCCGCAGTCTCGACGCGCAGGCTGTTGACGAAGCCTTCGCGGAAATCGTCCGTGACATCCATCTTATCTGAATAGATGCGGTTACCGTCGGCCTCGACGATCTCGACATTGCCTTCCGCCAGCATCCGGCTGGTGGTCTGATTATAGGTTACCTTGTCGGCGACGAGGCGATTCCCGTCATACTCGATCTTCACTGCGCCTTGCGCGGTGACGGTATGGGCATCGTTGTCATAGACGAGTTCGTTCGCCTGCAACACCATCTTGGCGTTGGGGTTGGTTTTGAACGAGCTGGATAGCTCGCTCTCCGTCTGCGCATACGAGACGGATAGGGCGGGGGCCACAAAAGCGCATGCCAAGGCTGTCCCGCGCAATAACGACGCGAGCCGCGCAGACAACACCATGCGGGCTTTATTCAATCCCAACTAACCATCCTCCTTGTGCAGTAAAAAGGAGACCCCGAAAAACATTGCGATCACGACTGGAGCCCAAGCTGCCACGAACGGCGGCACGAAGCCAGCCGTCCCGAACGCCTTGACCAGAACTGTCACAACATAAAGCACGAAGCCGGCAATCACGCCACCCAGAATCATTGTGCCTGATTGCCCAAATCGCACAAATTTTAACGATACGGTAGCGGCAATCAGCGTCATCGCTATCAAAAGCACTGGCAAAGCCAGAAGTGATTGAAATTGCATATCGAATGCATTCGCGGAATAGCCGAATGACCGGGCAACTTCGATCTTTCCAGGCAGTTCGTAGAAGGGAATCGCTTCCGGCGCGGCGAGCCGTTCTTCCACGAATTCGGGACGCAATTCGGTCGCAACGCGCATCTGGGCGATCTTCTGCGGCTCCTGCGCCAGCGCGAATCGCGTCACGTCGGTGAGGAGCCAATATCCCGTCTCCAGCTGCGCGGTTTTTGCGTCGTATCGCACCCCGATCGTCTCGTCCTTGTTGAGCTCGATGAAGGTTGCGTCCACCAGCGTGGCGCCGCGATTGAGGATATGCTTGGCTCCGATGATCGTTTCGCCTTCATCGGTCTTCTGTCTCAGCCATGGCACGCGCGATTCCGACGAATCTGTCGAACGTCCGCCAGTCCAGGCTGCCTGGATTTCCTCCGCTTTGGAATAACCATACGCCGCCAGCGGATTGAGTACGAAGATCGTCGCCAGCCCGAAGAGAAACGCGCCGAGGCAGGCGGGCAGGAGAAACTGCCAGGCCGACACCCCTACCGAGCGCGCCACGACGAGCTCATATTTGCGATTGAGCGAGATCAACGTCGCCATTGCGGAGAACAGCGCGACGAAAGGAATCATCTGCTGCATGATGAACGGGATGCGCATGGCCGAAATGGCGAGCGCGCCCCAAGCGGTATAGTCCGGCAGGGCGGATAGCTTGCCGGCGTTCTCGGTAAAGTCGAGAAGGAGCGCCAGCGCGAAGATTCCGACGATAAAATAGAGCGTCATCTTCACGTAGCGCATGAAGACATAACGCCCCAGAGTCCAGCCGATCATTGTCCGCCTCCAGTCCGCTTCGCCGTCCGGCGGGAAAGTGCGGTTATGGACGTGCGCAAAGCATCGAAGCGGTCATTGATCCGGTCTGACAACCAGGCTGGTAGCCCGAAGCGACGCCCCGTTGCGAGCAGGTAGATGGCAACCGCGCTGACCCAGATCGGGATTGTGTACATCAGATAAACGTAATCGAAGCTCTTGTCGGCGCGCTCGCTGGCGAAATAGCCCGCCCAATAGACGATGAGCGACCCGGTGATGGCGGTGAAGGAGGCGGAGATCCTAGCTTCGCGATAGGAGCGCGAATCGCCCGCCACCGCAAGCGCAATGAGCGCGAAGACGATCGGATAGAGCCAATTGGTCAGGCGCTTGTTGAGCTCGGCGGTAAAGCGCATCGGCTTCTGCTGAAACTGCGGATCATTGGGATCTGGATTGAGCAGATAGCTGAGCGGCCTGTCCTTGGCGAAGATCGTCTTCTCATCCGCCGTTGAAGCGAATTGGCTGAGATCGAAAGCGTAGGAATTGAACTTGATGATCGAGACATTCCCGGTCTTCACATCACGCCGCTGTACCTCGCCGTTCTCCATCAGAAGCACATCGTCATTGCCGCTGCGGGCAACCCGTCCGTCCGCTGCGTAATAGATGAGATCGACATTGGGGTCCCGCGAATCGGCGATGAACAAGCCGCCGATCTCGCCGTTTTCCTTGCGCTCCGCGATCTGCACATAGAGATTGTCGCCGATCTGCCGGAAAGTACCGTCCTGCAGCACGACATTGATGAGATCGGCGCCGGCGCTCGCAATCATCTCGCGCATGTTCATCCGGGCATAAGGGTCGACGAAATTGGCGATTGTGAACGAGGCGATGGAGATGGCGACGGCAAAGAGCAGGATCGGCCTGAATACCGCCGAACGCGGGCTGCCGGCGGCGTTGATCACCACCAGCTCCGAATCCTGGTTCATGGTCGAAAGCGTCTGCGTTATCGCGATGACGAGCGCGAAGGGCATCACCAGCGGAATGGCGGAGGGCAGGAGCAGCGAGCTGAACGTCAGGATTGTCTGAAAGGTCTGTCCGCTTGTGGTGAGAAAATCGACGCGCTGCAGCACCTGGACTGTCCAGGTGATACCGACCGCCGCCCCCAGGACAGCGAAAAACATGAGCGCGACGCGGCGCAGGATGTAGAACTCGATTAATCGCATGTTGTTAAGAGTTACATCCTGACCCTGTTTTCATACCATCTGTTTTAGATGAATATGGTCTTGTCCCAGTTTTCATTCGTATCCGGCCTTTGGCTAAAAATAGGCGAAGAAATGCGGTAAACAAATTATTAATGCACTTTGCAGCCGGACGGATGCATTCCGTAGGGCTGGAATCGCTCTAAATCATGTCATGGCCCTTGCCGTTTTGCCTGCTTCGTTTCACATGAAGTAGACATTTCCGCTTCTTTATTCCATGCCTCTTTTCGGAGTTATCATGTCCAAACATCCCGCAATCGGCTTTTCC
This sequence comes from Paramesorhizobium leguminum, assembly GCF_003217235.1. Lineage (GTDB taxonomy): Bacteria > Pseudomonadota > Alphaproteobacteria > Rhizobiales > Rhizobiaceae > Paramesorhizobium > Paramesorhizobium leguminum. The sequence continues at coordinate 168,924 of NZ_QJTF01000007.1, forward strand.
GCGTTCTCCGCTGCTGAAAAAGATGTCGCTATCGTTCTGGTTGGCGAGGGCGGCAAGTTCGCAGAACAGGCCGGAGCATCTATCGGCGACGCTTCGCTGATTTCCCGCCTTATCGAAATCAATGACTTCAAGGGCAAGCTTGGCGCGACCGTCGAAACGATAGCGCCCGAGGGAGCCGGGATTGATAGGCTGGTCTTGGTCGGCGTCGGCGATCCGGCGAAGCTCAAGAGTGATGATTGGCTCAAGATCGGCGGCGCGGCGTTCTCCAAGCTCGGCAGCGCTAAAACGGCTTCCGCGGTACTGGCGCTTCCCGAGACAGCGCTTTCACCGGAAAACACCGCCGATTTTGCGCTGGGGATGCTTCTGCGCGCCTACCGCTTCGAAAAGTACAAGACCAAAAAGAGCGACGACAACGATTCAGAGCCGAAGGGCAACGTGACGGTCACGCTGCAAACCGCCGATCCCGCCGCTGCGAAAGAGGCCTTCGCTGGCGCTGAAGCCGTGGCTGAAGGTGTTCGGCTCGCTCGCGATCTCGTCAATGAACCGGCAAATGTGCTGGGCCCGGTGGAATTTGCCGAGGAAGCCTTCAAGTTGGAGAAGCTTGGCGTCAAGGTCGAGATCCTCGCGGAAGATGAATTGAAGGCGCTTGGCATGGGCGCGCTTCTTGGCGTGGCGCAAGGGTCGGTCCGTCCGCCGCGCATCGCCATCATGCAGTGGAATGGTGCCAAGGAAAACGAAAGCCCCGTCGCCTTCATCGGCAAGGGCGTCGTCTTCGATACCGGCGGCATCTCGATCAAGCAGGCGTCGGGTATGGAGGAGATGAAGGGCGACATGGGCGGCGCCGCCGCGGTCACCGGCCTCATGCATGCGCTCGCCGCGCGCAAAGCCAAGGTCAACGCTGTCGGCATCATTGGGCTTGTCGAAAACATGCCGGACGGCAACGCGCAGCGTCCCGGCGATATCGTCACCTCGATGTCGGGTCAGACGATCGAGGTGCTGAATACGGACGCGGAGGGCCGTCTCGTGCTGGCTGATGTGCTCTGGTATGCCAATGACCGGTTCAAGCCGCGTTTCATGGTGGATCTGGCGACGCTGACGGGCGCAATCATGGTAGCGCTCGGCCTGCATCGCGCTGGGCTCTTCTCCAATGACGATACACTCGCTGGCCAACTTTCGGCGGCAGGCGAGGCCACGGGCGAAAAGCTCTGGCGGATGCCGCTTGGAGCTGAATACGACAAGATGATCGATTCCAAGATCGCCGACATGAAGAATATTGGTGGCCGCAATGGCGGCTCGATCACCGCTGCGCAGTTCCTCAAGCGCTTCGTCGGCGAGACGCCCTGGGCGCATCTCGATGTCGCGGGAACCGCCATCGGCGCGCCGAACAACGAATATAGCCAGTCCTGGGCTTCGGGGTTTGGTGTGCGGCTGCTTGATCGGTTGGTGCGGGATAATTTTGAGGCGTAGCGTGTTTCGAGTCACCCCCCTCTGCCCTGCCGGGCATCTCCCCCTCAAGGGGGGAGATTACGCTCTCATGGACGTTCGGCATCAGTCGCAAACGTTGCAGGGTGAACGAAGAGGCGAATATCAGCCAATCTCCCCCCTTGAGGGGGAGATGCCCGGCAGGGCAGAGGGGGGTGCCTCCCATGGCTGAAATCCTGTTCTACCACCTGACCGAATCGACGCTTGAGGAAGCACTGCCGGGCCTCGTGGAGCGCTCCATGTCACGCGGCTGGCGGGTGGCGATTCAGACGATCACCGATGAGCGCCGCGATGCGCTGGACAATCATTTGTGGACATGGTCCGATGTTTCGTTCCTGGCGCATGGAACGGAAAGTGAGCCTCACCCGGCCGAACAACCGATCATTCTCACCACAACCGACGCCAACCCCAACGCCGCGACGGTACGGTTCGTCGTAGAGGGCGCACAGATCAGCCGGGCAGGGGACTACGAGCGCCTCGTCGTCATGTTCGATGGCCACGACCAGGAGCAGCTGGAACGCGCGCGAAGCCAGTGGAAGGCGCTGAAGGACGAGGGGCACGCGCTGACCTATTGGCAGCAGACGCCGGATCGGAGGTGGGAGCGCAAGGCATGAGGCGGTCTAGTGCATTTCACTTTTGGATGGAACGATACTTTTTTGTCGGCTGCGGCAACTTCACTGTTGAGGCATGGATTCCTGTGACAAGCACAGGAATTGTCTGTTTGTTTCATGCTTAATTGGCGCTGAGGCTGGATGCGATTCCCGGGATGGCCACCCCGGGAAT
>NZ_QJTF01000008.1 GCF_003217235.1 Paramesorhizobium leguminum
ATTCCCGGGGTGGCCATCCCGGGAATCGCATCCAGCCTCAGCGCCAATTAAGCATGAAACAAACAGACAATTCCTGTGCTTGTCACAGGAATCCATGCCTCAACGGTGAAGTTGCCGCACCCGACAAAAAAGTATCGTTCCATCCAAAAGTGAAATGCACTAACTGAGGGGTCGGCAGATTCTCGGGACAAGCCCGAGGATGACGAGTTGCAAAAAAAAGGCCGGGCAACGCCCGGCCTTTTCGTATCCATCGTCAGAGAATGATTAAGCCTCTTCGGACTTGTCCTCGTCGGTCTTCTTCTTCGCAGCGGCCTTTTTCTTCGGCGCGGCCTTCTTGGCGGGCTTGGTGCCTGCTTCGTCGGCCTCGTCATCGGCCATCAGCTCTTCCTTGGTGACCTTCTTGTCGGTCACCTGGATGGAGGTAAGAAGGTGATCGACCACCTTTTCCTCGAAGATCGGCGCGCGCAGATTGGCGACGGCGTCCGGGGTGCGGCGGAAGAATTCGTAGATCTGCTGCTCCTGGCCGGGATAGCGGCGGACCTGATCGTAAAGGGCGCGCTGCAACTCTTCCTCGGTCACTTCGAGGCCAGCCTTCTCGCCGATCTCGGAGAGAACGAGGCCAAGACGAACGCGGCGCTCGGCGAGCTTGCGATATTCCTCGCGCGCCGCTTCCTCGGTCGTCTCTTCGTCCTCGAAGGTGCGTCCGGCTTCCTGCAGATCATTGTTGATCTGCGCCCAGATGTTGTTGAACTCCGCATCGACAAGCTTCTGCGGCGCTTCGAACTGGTACTGACCGTCCAGCACGTCGAGGATCTGGCGCTTCACCTTCTGGCGCGTGACGGAACCGTACTGGCTCTCGATCTGCTCGCGAATAAGCTGGCGCAGGCGATCCATCGTCTCGATGCCGAGCTTCTTGGCCGTCTCGTCATTGAGCTCGAGTTCGCCGGGCTTGGCCACTTCCTTGACGGTGATGTCAAAGGTCGCTTCCTTGCCGGCCAGATGCGCCGCGCCGTATTCGGCGGGGAACGTCACCGTAATCTGCTTCTCGTCGCCGGCCTTGGTGCCGATAAGCTGCTCTTCGAAGCCCGGAATGAACTGGCCGGAACCCAGCACCAGCGGCGCGTCCGTGTCGGTACCGCCTTCGAAAGGCTCGCCGTCGAGCTTGCCCAGATAATCGATGGTGACGCGGTCGCCATCCTCGGCCTTGCCTTCCTTCGCCTCGAACGAGCGGGTGGAAGCGGCGACGCGCTTGACCTGCTCATCAACTTCCTCGTCGGAGACATCGACAATCTCGCGCGTCACGGCAATGCCGGAAGCGTCCTGAATTTCGATCTTCGGCAACACTTCGTAGTTCATCGAGAAGACGAAATCGGCCTTGCCGTCGAGAACCTTTTCGGCCTCTTTTTCATCTTCGGTCATGACGATTTCAGGCTGGGTCGCCGATTTCTCGTTGCGGCCGGAGAGAATCGAGCGGGGGGTGTCGCTGAGAATCTCATTGACCACTTCGGCCATGAAGGATTTGCCATAGGTCTTGCGCAGGTGCGACACAGGCACCTTGCCGGGGCGGAACCCGTTGATGCGCGCCTTGCCGCGGGCACTTTCGAGGCGCTCGGAGAGCTTCGCTTCGAGATCCTTGGCCGGAACCACGACTTTGATCTCGCGCTTCAGCCCTTCATTGAGCGTTTCGGTAACCTGCATGTCCAAACCTTCACTGTCTAGCCGCACAATCTTGTCCAAAAAGCCTCAAACTTTTTGAGATCGTGCTTTCGTTGCATTGTCCCGCCGTCACCGGCCTATTATCCAAGGCGAACGGGAGAGAAACTGTTTCTTCGTGGCCTTTGGTGCGGATGGAGGGACTCGAACCCCCACGGTCTCCCGCCAGAACCTAAATCTGGTGCGTCTACCAATTTCGCCACATCCGCTTCTAGAGCATGATCCTGAAAAGCTGTCAGACTTTTCGGACAAGATCATGCGGCTAACCAAACCCTGGAATGACAGAATGCCTTATCCAGCTTCTATTCCAGGCCAAACAAGCCTCCGAAAGCGCGGTCTCTATATCACCCAATTTTCACGGTTCAAAGGAAAAAAGCCGTTGATTTTGGTAGGGAATGGGCATTCACCCAACAATCAATAGAGCGGCTCCCGGTAAAGAGGTTGCCCGTTCTCCCGCAGCGCCTTTATCTGAGACGCACCAGAGGGGGAAACGGCGACAACCGCCTGAATATTCCGCTGCCTTTGCGCTTCATCGATTCTCGCGCCTTCGCCTTCGGGGATGTAATATCGCTCGATTCCGTAATTAACGCTGACAAGCGCACCCGGTTGCGTCGGCACGGGAAAGCGTGTCTGCCCCTTGAGCACAACCTCATCCGGAGCAATATCGCCGATAGGCTGGAACGAGGCGCGGGAGAGCTGCCAATTCCCATCCGCTCCCGGTTTCATCGCCACATATATATCCGCATGGTCACTATCCGGCGTGCCGGTGATCTGCGAGCGAGGGATCGAGGAAATGGCATAGCCGAGGATGACATAATCGCCCCGCATCAGGTCGCGCGGGTCCACCGGCTGGGTTAGAAGCACGATGTCCTTGCCATCGCGCAGGATCGAAGCGCGGTTTTCAATCGCCGCATAGAGGATGCCGGACTGGAAAAGAGCGGCGAGCGCCGCCATGCCGAATAGCCAATGCTTGTTATTTTTCATGAGTTTATCTCCGCCTTCGGCGAATTTTCATGAAGGCGGCGCTCCATGCGCGCCACGAACACCGCCAGCAGCAGCAGTAATATGCCGGCGGTCAGGAAAAATCCCGATGTTCCAACCAAGGTCCCGACGGTGACGAAGGCGAGGTAAAGCACCTCCAGCGAGAATGTGGCATAGGCGATCCAGCGAACGGACGCATTCCTGCGTCCCGCCAGCATCAGCGCGCCGATCGAGACCCCCAGGATGAGGATGCCGAACATCACCTGCCCGTTGGCATCCTGGGCAATATCCTCGAACTGCTCCATTGCCAGCGCAATGAGGGCGGCGGCGAGGCCATAGCTGCCCAGCGCAGGGCCGTAATTCCCAAAGCGGGCGAAAAGACCGGAACGGAGGTTTTGGATCAGAAACAAGCAGAGACCGATACCGATAGCGACCCAAGCCACCGCAGGCGAATCGAGATCGAAATAGGCGACGAGAAAATAAGCAATGAGGAACAGCGCCACGAGATGCGCCGTGGCGCGGCTTTTCGTGCACCAGGCAAGCCCCGCCCCGAATGTCGCCAGAAGCGGTGCAACCCATAGATAATGCTTGTCGGGATAAAAGCCATCTCCGACGAATGAAAAGAGGTAGAAGATGGCCACGCACATGCTTGTCGCCGCCAGCGCTTGCGACCGCAACAGCGCCGCGGACACCATTACCGCGCCCGTCCAGATCAATGCGGACGATGCCGTATCGCCGGAGAGGTGATACATCTGCCCGACAAGCGCTATGCCTGCACCGAATGCGAGAGCGCCAAAGATATAGAGTGCAGGCGCGAATATCCGGTCGCCTTGCGCCTGCCGCCATGCGCCGCCGAGATAACCGGCCCAGATGGCAACGAAGATCAGCCCGACACGCAGCAAGCGCGGCATCACATCCCAATTGGCGGCAACAAGCGTAATGATTGCTGCACCAAGCAGAAGAGCACCGAGAACGGCGAGCGCGTTGCCGAGACCGAAACCACGGCCGCGCGTGTCGTCGAGATCGGAAACGAGCGCCTGAGCCGTTTTGCCGTCTATCAAGCCTTTTTCTTGCCAGCGGGCGATTTGCGCCCGGGTGGAATAGGGAAATGCCACGCTGAACTCCTGATTCGTGCCGGCGCAAAGCCGGCGCAGCTTATCGCAGTATTGCGCCGGTAAGAACCGCAAGAATCGGACAGGTTCCCTACCTTGTGTCATTCGTGCGTCACGATGATTAAAATCGATTAATGTCGCGTTGCAGCATTCGCAGGTCAGCTATGCATTCTTGAGCCTCCAAGTAGAGGCGCATCCAGGCTATATCAAACTCAACAAATCCCGATGAGAAATAAAATAGAGGCCTGAAAATGAAACTGCTTCGTTCTTACAACAACTGGCGCCGTTACCGCGAAACCATTGGCGAACTGAACCGCCTGTCGAACCGCGAACTGACCGATCTTGGCATTTCCCGCGCCGACATTCCGCACGTCGCCCGCCATTCGAGCGCTCGCTAAATAGTTTCGTTTTGCGCATGATCTTATCCGGAAAATCTTTTTCGGGATCATGCTTCGGAATATCGCAAGGGCTTACCTCCTCCCAAGCTTGAGCGATCGAAGGCTGGCTACCTCCTCCCAGTCAGCCCTTCCAAAACGACACCCGCCGCACCTCCTCCCGCGGCGGGTGTTGTTTTTTGTGCCTTCATGCGTCATGACAGCCGAAACTATACAAGCGGAAACTGGTTTCCCCTCGGCGCAAGAGAGCCTGAAGCAAATGCCCAATTCAAAACAGCCCATTCACGTCATCGGCGGCGGTCTTGCCGGTTCGGAAGCCGCATGGCAGATAGCGGAGGCTGGAATCCCGGTTGTCCTGCATGAGATGCGGCCTGTTCGTGGCACGGATGCGCACAAGACGGATGGATTGGCCGAACTTGTTTGCTCCAATTCGTTCCGCTCGGACGATGCGGAGACGAACGCCGTCGGCGTACTCCATGCGGAGATGCGGCTGGCCGGATCGCTGATCATGACGAGCGCCGACGCGCATCAGGTTCCCGCCGGCGGCGCGCTGGCTGTTGACCGGGACGGTTTCTCCCAAGGCGTCACCGCAAAGCTCGAAGCCCACCCGCTGATCACCATCGAGCGCGGGGAAATTACCGGCCTCCCCCCTGAAGATTGGGGGCATACCATCATCGCGACGGGTCCCCTCACCGCCCCGGCCTTGGCCGAATCCATACGGGCCGAGACAGGCGCCGATGCGCTCGCCTTCTTTGACGCCATTGCGCCGATCGTCCATTTCGATAGCATCGACATGGACGTCTGCTGGTTCCAGTCGCGCTATGACAAGGTAGGACCGGGCGGCACAGGCAAGGATTACATCAATTGCCCGATGACGAGGGAACAGTACGAAGCCTTCGTCCAGGCGCTCATCGATGGCGAGAAGACCGAATTCAAGGAATGGGAAGGCACGCCCTATTTCGACGGCTGCCTGCCGATCGAGGTGATGGCGGAGCGCGGACCTGAGACGCTGCGCCATGGACCGATGAAGCCGATGGGACTGACCAATGCCCATAATCCTGATGTAAAGGCCTATGCCGTGGTGCAGCTTCGCCAGGACAATGCGCTGGGCACCCTCTACAACATGGTCGGTTTCCAGACGAAGCTGAAATATGGCGCGCAGACTGCGATCTTCCGGCTTATCCCCGGCTTGGAGAATGCGGAGTTTGCCCGGCTCGGCGGACTGCATCGCAACACCTATCTCAACTCGCCGGTGCTGCTCGACGGTTCGCTGCGGCTGAAATCGCGGCCGGGTGTGCGCTTCGCAGGGCAGATCACCGGCTGCGAGGGCTATGTGGAATCATCGGCCATCGGCCTGCTCGCCGGACGCTTCGCCATCGCCGAATATCGCGGCCAAGAGCCGTCGCTGCCGCCGGTGACGACAGCCTTCGGCGCGCTGCTCGGTCATATCACCGGCGGTCATATCGTTTCGGACGACGAGCCGGGCAAGCGCTCATTTCAGCCGATGAACGTCAATTTCGGCCTGTTCCCGCCGATCGAGACGCCGAAGGCGGAAGGCAAGCGCCTGCGCGGCAAGGAAAAGACCAATGCCAAGAAGCGCGCGCTCAGCGCCCGCGCGCTGGCAGATTGCCGGATGTGGCTGGGGTTGCCGGAAGAAGCGGTTGCGGCGGAGTAGAGAATTTCCGGCAGCTTGGGGAACGGTTCCTGTTGCCAGGAACCGTTCCCCAGTTTTATTCGCGTCGCACTTCATGCGAAGCCAGGTGGCTGCCACTTGGCTGTCTACCTAGCAGTTCTCTTTTGTGCATGGCGCTGACACGCCCGCCCGTTCAGTGAATTCAATGTAAGGGTAGCGATTGATGTTGGGCCTGGAATATGAACTGACGCCATAAGGCACAACAGTGCACTGCCCCAATGTCAGATTGTTGCTCTCAGCGGTAATTCCCCAGCGAACGCATTTAGGCGGAGCAGTTTTGTAATTGCTGTAGGCCGCCTCCTGCCTCACGGTCAAAGACGATCCCGGATTAAAAATAGCCTTTGAGGCATCCCCTTCACCAAAAACGTTGAATTCCGACCAGTTCCAGATGGTGGAGATATCGAGAACATCGGCATTTTTCGAGAATCCATACATTGTCCCCTTATATTCCAGCTTGATCCCGTCCAGGCCGTTCTGGCCTGCGTATGCCGATAGCTTCACATTTTGAAGCTCTGTGGGTAGTATTGCAGGTAAAAAGGCCCCGTCTCCATCCATCACACAGGTAGTAGCATCATACTGATCCCAGGGAAATGGGCACTCACCATCATACCCAAACATCCAATATTCTATAAATAATCCTCCAGGGGGAAATCCACCGGGGAGACCTGAATAGTAAGCTGGATCGTAAGCAAATTGTTGCCAAACATAGCAGTTTGAATAGCTACCACAGGCGTTGGTGTGCCCTGTATTGGTACTGAGCTGCAGGGTATAATTGTTCTTGCCGAAAACGTCATCATATTCGTCGGTCACCCCCTTGACGAGGGGAAAAGAGCCGGTCGCTCGCGAGATCAACCCCGGGGCCTGCAGGATCCAGTCGTCGAGATCGCCTGCACGAGCATTGACGTCGGGAGTTCGTGAAACTTCTTTTCCATGCTTCGGCGGCTTTCTGTGACGAGATGGCGCTGTGCCACAAGGCACCTCTTCCCACGCTGTGTTGGGATAGCTCACCTGGAAGCAGCCAGCCGCGGGAGGGTGGATATCCGTCATCTGCACGCTCCAGTCCTCCTGCGACAAATTGGCGCCAGCGGCTTGTCCCTTCGCTTGTGAAGAATGGTTCACAGGCTTCTGAGACGATGCAAGCGGGTCCGCGGATATCGCTGGAAAACTCATGACGCTGACCAGACCGGCCAGCATGATCGATTTTACACGCATTATAATTTCTCCAATGAAATGACTTTAAAGTGGAATTGTACAAAATATTTCAATTTATGATTGCACAAGATGTCTGCCGCCGGTGGCGGCGGCAGAGTAATCGCTGCTGTGCTGTCCATCTATCTTATGGACTGGATCGATGGGCTATAGGACCGATTCCGAGAATTCGATGTAAGGATTGGCATAAGGATTGGATTGAGTTTCCGCGGGCACGACAGTGCATGAGGGGCTTAATGTCATATTATTGGTTTGGCCGATATTTCCACCACGAACGCAAGTCGGAGCAACAGTTTGGTCGCTTGGATATTGCGCGCCCAGCCTGACATCCAAATAAGATCCCTTGGTAAATTTTATCTCCTCGGAATAAAGCTCTCCAAAAACATTGAATTCCGCCCAGTTCCAGATAGAGGCCATATCGGGGATATTCGGAGCAGCCGAGTTGACATACATTCTTCCATTATATTCTATTGTAACTCCGTCCTCTCCCATTATTCCTAGAAAAGCCGACATTTTTATATTCGTAATCTCGCGAACAGAAATTGTTGGAACTTTAGATGGCCTAGTGCTCTTCATGCAATCACCACCGTATTGATTCCACCCAGCTGGGCACGGCTTATTGTAATTGAACAACCAGGACTGCACATACAAGGCCCCATCTCCAGTTAACGCTCCTAAACCTGAATCATATACAAATAGCTGCCAAGCAACACAGTCTTTATTGTCTTTCTTGTCGCCGCAAAGTGTTGAGTATGCCATATTTGTATTAAGCTGCAGGGAATAATAGGGGTCGCTATCGGGCGCTAACCCCACTTCTCCACGAGGAAATTCGCCCACCGCAATCTTGATTGGCTCCGGGGCTTGCAAGCTCCAATCGTTGCTACCGCCAACAACTTTCGTTTGCGGGCGCTTGGATGGCAACGGTTTTTGGGATGGCTCCGCGCAAGTAACCTGCTCCCAAGCCGTGCTGGGATAGCTTGCTTCAAAGCAGCCTGCCTCAGGCGGCGGAGTCGCTCTCAATGTTTGGCGCCAGGCATCCTTCGGATCGCCTTCCGAAGATGCAAGCGGTTCCGCGGATATTGCTGGAAAGCTCATGACGCTGACCAGGCCGGCCAGCATGATCGATTTTACACGCATTATAATTCCCCATATATATAAAGTTGAATACAACTTGTAAATGCAATGTATGATTGCAACCAAAATTACCAGAATGAAACTCAATCCGCAAATTATATCTGCGGTGGTATTTACTAATGCATCACAGCCCGCCAGCCGCCGCCCGGAACATGATCCATTGGCGGCGCAGCGGTGAAATCTCGATAAGCTGCGTTGCCTCATTCCCGCCCTTGCGTGTGATCGCCTTTAAATAGGCAGGTACTAGCGCAATAGGCAGATAGGCGGGTTTGAGCGTGGCGGGCAGCGTTCCCCTGCCCCTATCGAACGCGGCAAGGTGTTCCCATGCCAGAGCGACCATGGCGGAAACGACGCGGTCGAGCGCGCCTTTGTCATTGCCGGCCAGCAACGTCTCACGACTGACACCAACCGCCTGCAAAATATCGGCCGGTATGAAAACCTGCCCTCGGCGGCGATGGAGTGGCAGGAGACGCAACAGGCCGGTCACGCCCTGAGCGACGCCTGCATGGCCGGCAAGCTCGGCGAAACGCGGCGCGGCATCACTATCGAGGATGAGGCTTGCGAGCTGGATCAGGGCTGATGCGGTCTCGCCGCAATAGCCCTCCAGATCATTGCGGGTTGGCATTGGATCGTCATAGAGATCGAATATCCGCGCCTCGCAATAATTATCGAAGGCCGCGCGCGGGAGTCGATATTCCTCAATCGCCTTCAAAAGCGCCGCGGCGATGGGGTGTCCCGCCGCAGCGCCATGCTCTGTGCCGCTTACCAGATCGCGCCACCATTGCAGCCGCACTTCGCCGGGCAGCGGATCGTGCACCAGGTCACGGATGCGCGCTATTTCAACATTGAACGCATAGAGTGCGGCAAGGGACCCGCGTTTTTCCTCCGGCGCATAAAGCACCGAGAGATAGCGGTCGCGGTCCGCCTCGCGCAGGAGATCCATGCAGTGGGTTTCGTTGGCATCCATCGAATTTATTCGACAGCGATGAGGGCAGCGGCGACCGCTCTGTCTTCCGCAAGCAGCACATTATAGGTGCGCACGGCGGCGCCGGTGCTCATCGGGTCAGCGGAAATGTGGTGTTCGCGCAGAACAGCGCGCAAATCCTGCGGCAATGGGCGCAGTTCTGTTCCCGTGCCCACGAGCAGAATTTCTATACCGCCCGCTTCCTCGACGATCCTGCCGATATCGTGGATGCTTATAATCGGCGGCGTCTTCGGCTCCCATCCGTGAATGCCTGACGGCAAGCACAGGATGGAGCCTTTATGCGACATATCGGCAAAGCGGAAGCCGCCATTGCCATAGGCATCGATGGGCGCGCGGCCGGGGAAATGGGCAGCGCGAATCTCGATGCCCCCCTTGGAACCTGAAATGGCCATGCCGCGCGAATCCCAAACTTATTTCTTGTTGTCGGCGACAGGCTCGCCCTTTGTCCTGACATCGCTGATAAGCGCACGCAGCATACGCACTTTCACGCCTTCGGCGATCTCGGCCTCAACCTCATTGTCGTCGATAACCTTGGTCACCTTGGCAATGAGCGCGCCGGCAACCACGGTGTCGCCGCGGCGGATCGCCTTCAACATCTCCTCGCGCTTCTTCAACTGCGCGCGCTGCGGCCGGATGATGAGCATATACATCACCACGAAGATCAGGACGAAGGGCAGGATGCTCATCAGCATATCCGGGCTGAATGGCGAGCCGCCGGTGGTCTGGGCGAAAGCCGGGGTAATAAAGGGCATAGGGAAACTCCTCGTGCAAAACCTTGTTAGTCCAGCGCAATACAATGGTTATCGCCGGAAAGGCAACTGGCAATGCCTTACCCCGCACTTTTCGCTTCTGTAAGCGCATGATAAGTCATCGCTTCCGGGAAAGATATGCAGGGCATCGAAATGACCGAGGATACGCTGTCGCAAAAGCTCGACCAATTGATCGCGGTGCTGGAGCGCATCGCGCCACCAGCAATGAAGGCGGCCGATCTGACCGTTGCCGATTGCTTCGTCTGGACCCCTGAGCGCCTTGCGCTCGATCCCGTCACACACGTCAATCGTGTCGATATCTCGCTCATCCAGGCAGTGGACAATGTGCGCGATATTCTCCTCGACAATACCCGCCGCTTTGCCGATGGCCTGCCGGCCAACAACGTGCTCCTCTGGGGCGCGCGCGGCATGGGCAAATCATCGCTGGTGAAGGCGGCGCAGGCGGCGGTTAACGCTGAAAATCCAGACCGCGCGCCGCTGAAGCTCATCGAAATCCACCGTGAGGATATCAACAGCCTGCCCTTGCTGATGAACAGCATCAAGAATACCCCCTATCGCATCATCCTGTTCTGCGACGATCTCTCCTTCGATCATGACGACACGTCCTACAAATCCTTGAAGGCGGCGCTGGAAGGCGGCGTCGAAGGCAGGCCGGAGAATGTGATCTTCTACGCCACATCGAACCGCCGCCATCTCCTGCCGCGCGACATGATCGAGAACGAGCGCTCGACGGCCATCAATCCGTCGGAAGCGGTGGAGGAAAAGGTCTCCCTCTCCGACCGCTTCGGCCTTTGGCTAGGCTTCCACAAATGCAGCCAGGACGATTATCTGGCGATGGTGGATGGCTATGCTCAGTATTACGGCCTCGACCATGACAAGCCGAAACTCCATGCCGAAGCGCTGGAATGGGCGACCACGCGCGGCAATCGTTCCGGGCGTGTGGCGTGGCAGTTCATTCAGGATCTGGCGGGACGGCTTGGGAAGAGTATTTAGATATACGAGAAGCGGGAAAGTTGTACGGCGCTATGCAATGCGGTATCGTAACCACAGCGAAAAGGTGTTTGCGATGCCAATTACCACGCTTTCAAGCCACGAATTAAGTCGGCATCTTGGCCGTGCCAGACGCGCGGCCAAGGACGGACCTGTGATCATTACCAATTGGGGCAAGCCTGCGCATGTCCTTATGTCGTTTGACGAATACAAACGCCTCACGGGCAAAAAGAAAACACTTGGGGAGTTGCTTGCGTATCCCGGAACGGAAGATGTCGAATTGCCTCTGCCGGATTGCTCGGAGTTGGCGAAGCCCATTGATATGTCCTGATGATATCTGATCGCCATAAGCGCTGAGGTATTTGGGCATCGAGTGGATATGTCGGCCGGACAGCGCCCCCCCTCTACCCTCCTGAGCCTGTCGAAGGGCGGGCATCGCCGCCCCCTCCCTCCCCCTTGCGGGGAGGGTGGCCCGAAGGGTCGGGTGGGGGTGGTAAAGGCAGCGTGCTACGATTGTCATTAGGCGCGCAATCGCAGCCACCCCCATCCGCCCGCTCCGCGGGCACCTTCCCCGCAAGGGGGAAGGAGGGTGCGAACCTATCGGCAGTACAGAGGTACTGTCCCGCAGACGTTTCCGTTTACGCTCAATAATGCTAAGCGAGCGCCACCCCTCTCGCCCGCTTCACATCCGGCGGGGTCGCTTCATCGCCAAGCCGCGCAATTGCCTCATCGAGTGTCAGCGACTCCTGGTTCTGCGAACCGAGGCGGCGCATGTTCACCGTCTTCTCCTCCGCCTCGCGCTTGCCGCAGACGAGGATGACCGGCACTTTGGCGAGGGAATGCTCGCGCACCTTGTAATTGATCTTCTCGTTGCGAAGATCAGCCTCGGCGACCAGTCCGGCGGCTTTCAGGCGGCGCACGACATCCCGCGCGTAGTCGTCGGCATCCGAGGTAATCGTCGCCACCACCACCTGCACCGGCGCGAGCCATAGCGGGAAATGGCCGGCATAGTTCTCCATGAGGATGCCGAGGAAGCGTTCCATCGAGCCGCAGATGGCGCGATGCACCATCACCGGCTGCTTCTTCTCCGAATTCTGGTCGATATAGAAGGCGCCGAAGCGTTCCGGCAGGTTGAAATCCACCTGCGTCGTGCCGCATTGCCACTCGCGGCCGATGGCGTCACGCAGCGTATATTCGAACTTCGGCCCGTAGAACGCGCCCTCGCCCGGCAGGATGCCGGTCTTGATACGACCCTCCGATTGCTCCTCGATGCGATCAAGCACATCCATCATGATGCTTTCGGCGCGATCCCAGGATTCATCGGAGCCGACACGCTTCTCCGGCCTGGTCGAGAGCTTCACCACCACTTCCTTGAAGCCGAAATCGGCATAGGTCGAGAGGATCAGATCGTTGATCTCCATGCACTCCGCGGCAAGCTGCTCCTCGGTGCAGAAGATGTGCGCGTCGTCCTGCGTGAAGCCGCGCACGCGCATCAGCCCGTGGAGCGCGCCTGATGGTTCGTAACGATGCACCGCGCCGAATTCCGCAAGCCGGATCGGCAGATCGCGATAGGATTTGAGGCCGTGCTTGAAGATTTGCACATGGCCGGGGCAGTTCATGGGTTTCAACGCAAAGACGCGCTGGTCTTCGGCCTCGTCATCCGCGCACTGGACCTTGAACATGTTCTCCTTGTACCAGCCCCAGTGACCGGAGGTCTGCCAGAGAGAGGAATCAAGCACCTGCGGCGCGTTTACCTCCTCATAGGTGCCATCGAGACGGCGGCGCATGTAGGAAACGAGTGTCTGGAACATGCGCCAGCCCTTGGAATGCCAGAAGACAACGCCCGGCCCCTCTTCCTGAAAATGGAACAGGTCCATCTCGCGTCCAAGCCGCCGGTGATCGCGTTTCTCGGCCTCCTCCAGCATGTGGAGATAGGCGTTGAGGTCGTTATCGTTGGCAAACGCCGTGCCATAGATGCGCGACAGCATCGGATTGTTGCTATCGCCGCGCCAATAGGCGCCTGCCACCTTCATCAGCTTGAACGAATTGCCGATCTGCCCGGTCGAGGCCATATGCGGCCCGCGGCAAAGGTCGAACCAGTCGCCCTGATGGTAGATCTTGACGTCCTGATCCGCCGGGATCGCGTCGATCAACTCGACCTTGTAGCTCTCGCCCTTCCCGGCGAAGACTTCCTTTGCCTTGTCCCGCGACCAGACCTGCTTGGAGAACGGCTTGTTGCGCTGGATGATTTCGCGCATCTTCTTCTCGATGACAGGCAGATCATCCGGCGTGAAGGGCTCGTTCTTGGCGAAATCGTAATAGAAGCCGTTCTCGATGACGGGGCCAATCGTCACCTGCGTTCCCGGCCAGATTTCCTGCACCGCTTCCGCCAGCACATGGGCCGCATCGTGGCGGATGAGTTCCAGCGCGCGCGGGTCCTCGCGGGTGAGGATTTCTACCTTGCCGGATGCGACCAGCGGCTCCGAGAGATCGCGCACAGTGCCGTCGACGGCATAGGCCACGGCTTTCTTCGCCAGCGATTTGGAAATGGATTCCGCCAGCTGGGCGCCAGTCATCGCGGCGTCGTATTCGCGCCTGGAGCCATCGGGGAATTCGAGGGAAACGAGGTTCGACATGGTTCTTCCTATCCAGTCCCGCCAACGAATGCGGGTGGTTGCCGTTCATGCGTATGAAATGAAGCTTGGCTTCTAATTCGTTTTGCCGAACCAGTAAAGGCGGGCGAGCATCCCCGTGGCCGTCATTCTCGGGCTTGTCCCGAGAATCTACCAGAAGGAAAAAGGTAAGCAACTACCGGCCCTAACAGATTAGACCACGGCAGATTCTCGGGACAAGCCCGAGAATGACGGCAGGGCAAGCGGCAATGCCGCGCTAGCACACCGAAACTATTCCAATCTCTAGTTTTGAATCGGCAGGCAGTCGATTTTCTGCCGCTTCAACTGCTCGCACGCCTTCTCGGCGGAAGCCGAATTCTTGAAACCAGCAAAGCGCACCTGATAAACCTTGCGGCGTTTTTCAGCAGGCGAAATCACCGCTTTCAGTCCCGGAGCGACCTTGTCAACCGCGGGACGCAGGTCCGCCTGAAGCTTCTGCGCGCCGGCGAGCGTCGGCGGTGCGCCAAGTTGAATCGCCCACGCCGCGGCGGAAGCAGCGGCCAACGCGCCGCCATCTCCCTGCTCCACGCGGGAATCGTCGATCAGGCTGGCCACGACATCCACCTTCGGCTCAGCCACGGCATTCTGTTTGGCAGCGGATCGAGGTTTTGCCGCAGCCATGATTTGCTCCGGAGCGCCCGTCCCTTCCCCACCGTAACGCGTCAGCAGCTTTGCCATCTGATCGTCACGCTGGCGGGCCGATCCGGCACCGAGCACCACGCCGACCAGATGCTTTTTGTTAATGACGGCGGATGAAACGAGGTTGTACCCCGACACATCGGTATAGCCGGTCTTGATGCCGTCCACTCCCTGATAACGGTACATCAGATTGTTGTGGCCGTTCAGTATCCTGCCTCGAAAGGTGAACGAGCGCTGCGAGAACAGCGCATATTGCTGCGGAAAATCGCGGCGGAGCGATATACCCAGCACGGCCATATCGCGGGCGGTGGTGAGCTGCGTCATCTTCGCCGTCAGCCCGGAAGGATTCACGAAGAATGTGCTCTTCATGCCGAGTTGCCGGGCGCGCGCCGTCATCAGGCGCCCGAATGCTTCTTCCGAGCCGGCCATATATTCACCCAGCACCGTGGCGGCATCGTTTGCCGAAATGACGATCATGCCATTGACGGCGTCACGGACCGTAATCGTGCTGCCGGGCTTCAGATAGAGCTTCATACGAACCTTGGCAGCCGCATTTTCCGAAACCGGCATCTCATCGTCCCAATGCAGTCTGCCGGTCTTCAAGGCTTCGAATACAAGATAGAGCGTCATCATCTTCGCCAGCGAAGCAGGCGCCCGCTGCACATTCGCATCGTCCTGACCGAGAATTTGCCCGTTATCGGCGTCGAATATCACCCACGATGTGCTTGCCATTGCGGCAGACGTACAAAGAAGGCTGGCTCCAAATGCAAAGGATGCGACGATACACGACAGGCGGGACGACAATTTCAACATACTGGCTCGCGGAAATGTGAATGCGAAAGGTCGAATGCAGGCAAATTGCGGCTCGAAAAAGGCCACAGTGCTGCCTCTAATTTAGAGATGCATCAAGCATTGATACCGTTAATGTAGTTTTAAAGCGGCGTTCATCGCCGCGAAGCCGAACAGCGCCAATAGCGCCAGGGCAGATACCAGAGAAGGTCGGATCCAAGCTTTTCCGGCACAGGGTCCAGCCCATGCGTGCCGCCCGGGCCGCAGCGCATCACGCGGAACAATGCCATCCATCCGCCGGTCCAAAGGCCATGACGGGCGATGGCCTCATAGCCATATTCCGAGCAGGTCGGCAGATGGCGGCAGGAATTGCCGATGAAGCCCGATAGCGTCAGCTGATAGAGCCGCACCAGCGCCGTTCCGATGAGGCGGTCCGGTGTCTTGCGCCACGGGCCGTCGAAATTGCGGCTGTAGCGCTTGCGTGGAGCGGCAGCCGTTTCATGGGGATCGTCATCGTCCCGGCACATGGCTCAAGCCGCCTCCGCGCCCTTCTTCTCGATCTGGCCAATGCAATCGACCACCGCGTCGAAAGTCAGCATGGTGGATGCGTGACGCGCGCCATAATCGCGGATCGGTTCGAGAAATTTGCAATCCTCGAAACGCCCCTCTGGCGGCGCGCCGTTCTCTTTCAGCATTTTCAGCATGGTTTCGCGCACTGCCTTCAACTCTTCCGCCGTCGCGCCGATCACATGGCGCGCCATGATGGAAGACGAAGCCTGACCGAGAGCGCAGGCTTTCACATCATGGGCGAAACCGGTGACGATGCCGTCACGCATTTGCAGGTCGACCGTGACGGTCGAGCCGCATAGCTTGGAATGGGCGGTGGCGGTCGCATCCGGCGCGTCAAGACGCCCCAGAAGCGGGATGTTTCCGGCCAACTCCAATATGCGCACGTTATAAATTTGGTCGATCACAGCGCCCGGTCCTTCGTAATTTGTTAAATATCGTCGGTTCGCCGGCCTTTGATTAGGCGAATTTCAATCTATATAAGATACGTTCCGCAAGCGCCAAGGCATGAATCGCCGGCATATGCGCTACGGGACAGAACGGATGCCGATATGGCCCGTTCGCCATCAATACACCGCCGCTCTGGTCAGCGCATCGTTGTATTGTCCGTTTAACTCGTCTCCTCCGCGAAGGAGACTACGGGAGATACTGATGGACGCTATTTTGAACCTCCGTGAAAACGCCGCGCGCCAGGGGGAAAAGACCTTGACACGCCCGACACGCGAGGAAGCCGAAGCCGCCGTTCGCACCCTGCTTTTGTGGGCCGGAGAGAACCCGGACCGCGAAGGCCTGCTTGACACGCCGAAGCGTGTCGCGAAATCCTATGGCGAGCTGTTTTCCGGCTATAACGAATCCCCTGAAGAGGTGCTGGGCACCACTTTCGAGGAAGTTTCGGGGTACAACGACCCGGTTCTGGTGAAGGATATCCCCTTCTTCTCGCACTGCGAACACCATATGGTGCCGATCATCGGCAAGGCGCATATCGCCTATCTGCCGGATGACCGGGTCGTCGGGCTTTCCAAGATCGGCCGCCTCGTGGATGTCTTCGGCCGCCGCCTGCAGACGCAGGAGAGCATCACCGCGCAGATTGCCGACGCCATGGACACCATCCTGCACCCGCGCGGCGTTGCCGTCATGATCGAGGCCGAGCATCTGTGCATGTCGATGCGCGGCGTGAAGAAGCAGGGCTCGACCACTATCACCACCACCTTCCGGGGCACCTATCGCGATGACGCGAATGCGCAAGCGCGCTTCATGACCATGATACGGCTGGGTTGAAATGAACCCTGTTTTTTCCGGGTTCATCGCCGACAAAGCCGAAAATGAAGAAGGCGCGGTCTTCGCGCCACGCTTCGATGCCGCAGGCCTCATCACCGCTATTGTCACCGACGCGGACGATGGAATGCTGCTCATGGTCGCCCACATGAACGCGGAGGCGCTGCGCCTGACGCTTGAAACGGGTATCGCGCATTATTGGTCCCGCTCGCGTGAAGTCCTGTGGAAGAAGGGCGAAACATCCGGCAATCTCCAAACGGTAGTGGAAATGCGCACGGACTGCGACCAGGACGCCCTTTGGCTTGAGGTTCGGGTCGCCGGAGATGGACCAACCTGCCATACGGGGCGCCGCTCCTGCTTCTATCGTGTTGTCTCAATGGAGAATGGCAAAGCAACGCTGGGCATGGACGATTAACTTCCAGTTCCGCCATCAAAAGCCCGTGTTGTTGGCGCGGGCTGTCATCTTTTCGCAATATTTAGTCATTCGATACCTCTTTCCATGTAAAATCATTATGATTTCTATGAGGAGTAAGCAGCGTGCTCGAATGGGTTTCGCGTAAAAGAAGCCAGGCGGCGGCAAATGGCAATGCGGAAAACGGTGACGTAAAGAACGGCTCCGGGCTGCCGGTTGAGCCTGTCGCCCCGCCTGAGGATCGCAAGACCCCCATTGCGCTCGCGCTTGGCGGCGGCGCGGCCCGCGGCTGGACGCATATCGGCGTGCTCCGCGCGCTTGATGAGGCGGGCATCGAGATATCGATGATCGCCGGCACCTCCATCGGCGCGCTGGTCGGCGGCTGCTATCTGGCGGGCAAGCTTGACGAGCTGGAGGAGTTCGCCCGCAGCCTGACGCGCCGGCGCATGTTCAACCTTCTCGACATAACATTGCGCGGCAACGGCCTATTCGGCGGCATGAAGCTCGACGGGCGCTTGCGCGAGCACCTGGACGGCGTGAATTTCGGCGATCTGCGCAAGCCTTTCACCGCCGTCTGCACGGAGTTGCGCACCGGCCACGAAATCTGGATAGAGCATGGCTCGCTGGTCAGCGCAATGCGGGCCTCCTACGCCCTGCCCGGCATCTTCGAGCCGGTGCGGCTCGGCAACCGGCTTCTGGTCGATGGCGCGCTGGTTAATCCGGTGCCCGTTTCCGTCTGCCGTGCGAATGAGCAACCGCTCGTCCTTGCCGTCAATCTGCATTACGACCAGTTCGGGCGCGCGGCGGTGGTCAAGCACGTCAATCTGCAACAGGAGCAGATGCTGAGCGCGGAGGTCAGCGGGCGCCGCGTGACATCGGACGAGACGCGCATGGGCATAACCGGCGTGATGATGGAGGCCTTCAACATCATCCAGGACCGTATCTCCCGCGCCCGCGCGGCAGGCGATCCAGCCGACATTTCGCTTCTGCCGTCGGTCGGGCATATCGGCCTGACCGAGTTCCACCGCGCCGATGAAGCCATCAGCGTCGGTTACAGGGAAACGATGAAGCACCTCAACGATATCAAACGGTTGCAGAGGGTGCTTCTTTAACACGCGCGAAACACAACGCGATCCAGGCCGCTTGCGGCTCGTGTTTTTTAGCGCTTGTGAAAAAAGATGCATGGGAACCGATATTAGGCTTGTGTCCCAGGAATCCATTTGCTACATGCCGCGAGCCGATGAGTTCGGCCCTACCACGGAGCGGTCGTGGCGGAATTGGTAGACGCGCAGCGTTGAGGTCGCTGTGGGGCAACCCGTGGAAGTTCGAGTCTTCTCGACCGCACCAACAACCCGGCTTCGGCTGGGTTTTTTGTTTTAAAGCAACTACTTACCTTTTAAGGTGCCCCACCCCAAAACCAACCACGAAGCACCGCCGCTCATTCGTTGCGCCCAATTTGTTTTGTCCCTAAATTGATAGTGATGGCCGGGGGAGCAGGGAATGGACGAAAACTTGAATTTCAGTGGCGGAGGTGACACATTCAATGGCATGGAAGCACGTGTCGCAAAACTAGAAGCCGCCTTCGAGCATATCCAAGTGGACATATCGGACATTAAGTCTGATATCCGTGGGATACGCGCCGATGCACGTGAGGATATTCGCGGTTTGCGAAGTGAGGCGCGTGCTGATTTCCGGTTGCTTTTCGGTTGTATTATAACTGTTGCAATTGGCTTGGCTGGCATGATGGCAAAGGGCTTTGGGTGGTTCTAATAGAGATGGTCGCGGCAGCTATTTACCGCTGCAACCAGCATGTTTTGCGCTAATCAAATAATCAGCGACCTTCGATCATGACGACAGCCACCCTCACCGATTCAAACGCCCCGCAAATTTCGTGGCGCAAGGAACGCTCCGCCCTCCCCGTCGCCTTTTTTCCCACCTACGGTTCACCTCCAGTGGAATGGCTCGTTGCAGAGGGACTGACAAACTACCCAACCGCCCTGGCCTTCATGGAAGCCCGCGTGGCGGCAATTCGTGAAGGAACCGCGCCGGAACTCGTCTGGCTCGTCGAGCATCCGCCACTTTACACCGCCGGGACTAGCGCCAAGGCACGCGACCTGCTCGCGCCCGATCGCTTTCCCGTGTTCCAGACGGGACGCGGCGGCGAATATACTTATCATGGCCCCGGCCAGCGCGTGGCCTATGTCATGCTCGATTTGAAGCGTCGCCGCGAGGATGTGCGCGCGTTCGTCACTGCACTGGAAGAATGGATCATCCGCACATTGGCGGAGTTCAACGTTCGTGGCGAGCGACGGGAGGATCGTGTTGGCGTCTGGGTTGCGCGTCCTGAGAAGCCCCGTCTTGCGGACGGATCGCTTGCGGAAGACAAGATCGCGGCCATCGGCATCCGCCTGCGTCGCTGGGTGAGCTTCCACGGTATCGCCATCAATGTCGAGCCGGAACTGACCAATTTCAGCGGCATCGTGCCCTGCGGGGTAACGCAGCACGGCGTCACCAGCCTTGTCGATCTGGGGTTGCCCTTGACGATGGAAGATGTGGATCTAGCGCTCGCACGGGCGTTCGAAAGCGTGTTCGGGCCGGTTGATCGCTAAGCTAGCGCTTTCGCCCGCTTCTCATCCGCCACCCCTTCTTTCACCCTGCGCTCGCGTATGAAGACATAAATGCCCGACCCGGCGATGATAAAGATGCCCACCCATTTCGACGGTGTCGGAAATTCACCGAAAGCCAACAGACCGATCAGCACCGCCATGACGATTTCGAGATACTGGAACGGCGCGAGCATCGAGGCGGGTGCGAGGCGGAAGGCTTGCACTACCAGAAGATGGCCGAGGGTGCCGATCAAACCCAGCGCCGCCAGCAGCGCCCAAGAAA
Organism: Paramesorhizobium leguminum; assembly: GCF_003217235.1. Lineage (GTDB taxonomy): Bacteria > Pseudomonadota > Alphaproteobacteria > Rhizobiales > Rhizobiaceae > Paramesorhizobium > Paramesorhizobium leguminum. The sequence continues at coordinate 20,226 of NZ_QJTF01000008.1, forward strand.
GCGGCATCGTGGCGAGGCCGAAGGCCAAATCGGCATGGCCGGCAATTTCACCCGCGATGATCACCGGCGCGGTGAACGCCGCCCCGCCAATGCCGGCGTAAAACTGCATCACCAGCGGGCTGTCGGCGATGCTGTATTTGCGGTTCATGGCAAGATAGATCGCCATGCAGGCCGCTGTGCCGAGCGGCAGCAGCGAGACCCAGCCGAAAAGCTCGAAACTCGGCTGCACGACGATCAAAGTGCCGATGAAGCCGACCGCGACGGCGGTCAAGCGCCGCCAGCCTACCTGCTCCTTGAGGACAAAAGCCGAAAGCAGGGTCAAGAGAAGCGGCTCGACGAAAAAGACGGCGGTGGCGTCGGCGAGCGGCATATATTTGACCGCCGCGAAGAAGCAGACGCTGCCCACCCCCATTATCGCGCCACGGAACAGGTTTCCCTTGAGATTGTGCGTTCGAAGCCCTTTCCAGCCGCCCAGGCTAAGAAGAATGGCGGCCGTCAGCAGCGACTGGACGAAGAAGCGGGAAAAGGAGATTGTCGCCGGTGGCACACTATCGACCGTCGCGAGCCATTTTCCGATCGCGTCGAGAAGCGGCAGGAACAGCATCGCGCTCGCCATGACGATCATGCCCTTGGCATGGGGTTGCATCTTTTCCTGCATCTATGGACCTGTAAACGAACTGGATTAGCCTCTATCGCGAAATATCCATACGCCATCGCCTCACAGCGAACCATCGCGTTTGCGGCGCGTGGCAAGCAGTGGTTTGACTTTTGCCATCTTCTTGCGGCAAACGAGATCAACAATTGGAAAGCAATCCCCGGATATCATAATTCCACACGGGAACAGAAAGCGAACTCTTGTCGCATTTTGCGATAAAGCGTGGCATTATCCGGTTGATTCGATAATTCGTGAGTGACTGAAACGGGGCCGGTCCGATCATATGGATGACAATAACGATCTCTTCTCGATGGTTGTGAACAACGCGCGCGACCGGCAGGCGATGCAGAGAAATGCCGAGCCTGCAGTCGTTGTTTCCGTGACGCCAGCTTTGACGCCTAGCAAGGCGCCGTCGCCCGTCCCGCCGCTCGCCGCGCCGCAACGCGCGCCGCTGCGCATCGACAACGAGGACTATAACGCCTCCGCCATCCGCGTTCTCGAAGGCCTCGAGCCGGTGCGCCTGCGTCCCGGCATGTATATCGGCGGCACGGATGAAAAAGCGCTGCATCATCTCTTTGCCGAAGTCATTGACAATTCCATGGACGAGGCGGTGGCGGGACATGCCAATTTCATCGAGGTGCATCTGGATGCCGAAGGCTTCCTGACGGTCACCGACAATGGGCGCGGCATCCCAGTCGAGAACCATCCGCAGGTTCCGGGTAAATCGACGCTCGAAGTCATCATGACCAAGCTCCATGCCGGCGGCAAGTTCGACGGCAAGGCCTATGAGACATCGGGCGGTCTGCATGGCGTCGGAGTTTCTGTCGTCAACGCGCTTTCGGATTTGCTTGAGGTGGAGGTGGCGCGCGGACGAAAACTCTATCGGCAGCGGTTCTCGCGCGGCATTCCGCTGGGCGGCCTGGAAGAACTGGGAGAGGTGCATAACCGCCGCGGGACGCGTGTGCGCTTCCACCCGGATCCGGATATTTTCGGAAAAAGCGCCAAGTTCGATCCCGCCCGGCTCTGCCGCATGGCGCGCTCCAAGGCTTATCTGTTCGGCGGCGTGGAAATCCGCTGGAGCTGCGATCCCTCACTGCTCGATCCCAAGAAGGACACGCCGGAAAAGGCGGTTTTCCACTTCCCCGGCGGACTGAAAGATTATCTCTCCGCATCGCTCGGCAAGGAATATCAGGTCACGCGCGAGATTTTCGCCGGCAAGACCGAGAAACAAGGCGGCCATGGCGCGGTCGAGTGGGCCATCACCTGGTATGGCGGCGACGGCTTCGTGAATTCCTATTGCAACACCATTCCGACGGCGGAAGGCGGGACACATGAGGCGGGCTTGCGCATCGCCGTGACACGCGGACTGAAAGCCTATGCGGAGCTGACCAACAACAAGCGCGCTTCGATCATCACCACCGACGACGTGATGATTTCGGCTGCCGCCATGATGTCCGTCTTCATCCGCGAGCCTGAATTCGTCGGCCAGACCAAGGACAGGCTGGCGACGACCGAGGCGCAGCGCATTGTCGAAAATGCCATTCGCGATCCGTTCGACCATTGGCTAGCCGCCTCCCCGCAGGAGGCCTCCAAGCTGCTCGACTGGGTGGTGGAGCGCGCCGAGGAGCGCGTACGCAGGCGACAGGAAAAGGAAGTCACCCGCAAAAGCGCGGTACGCAAGCTACGCCTGCCCGGCAAGCTCGCCGATTGTACGCAGAATGCCGCCGCGGGCGCGGAACTCTTCATTGTCGAGGGCGATTCGGCAGGCGGCTCCGCCAAGCAGGCACGCAATCGCGCAACCCAGGCCGTGCTGCCACTGCGGGGCAAGATCCTCAACGTCGCGAGCGCGGGGCGTGACAAGCTTTCCGCCAACCAGCAGATCAGCGATCTTATCCAGGCGCTCGGCTGTGGCACGAAATCCAAATATCGCGAAGAGGATCTGCGCTATGACCGCGTCATCATCATGACCGACGCGGATGTGGACGGCGCGCATATCGCCTCGCTGCTCATCACCTTCTTCTATCAGGAAATGCCCGAGATGATCCATGGCGGCCATCTCTATCTGGCCGTGCCGCCGCTCTACCGCCTCTCGCAGGGCGGCAAGACGGCCTATGCCCGCGACGACGCGCATAAGGAAGAATTGCTGAAGACCATGTTTACCGGCAAGGGAAAGGTGGAAATCGGACGTTTCAAGGGCCTTGGCGAAATGCGCGCGGAGCAGCTGAAGGAAACGACGATGGACCCGCGCAAGCGCATGATGCTCCGGGTAGCGCTCGCCGAGGATATGGCGGCGCAGACCAAAACAGCCGTCGACGATCTCATGGGCACCAGACCGGAGGCGCGATTCCGCTTCATCCAGGAAAACGCGGCATTTGTGGAAGAGCTGGATATCTAGCCGGAGGCGCTCTGCGCACTGGCGACATCCGCCAGTGCGGCTTTCACAGCACGCTCCATAACCTGCTGATCATCAGACAGCGCGAGAAGTAAAGTCGCGCCTTCCAGCAGCGCAAGCGCGTCGTTGTGGGCCGGGCGCTGCAGCCTTAAAATGGATTTTCATATCTTTTCCGCATTTTAACCAAATTAAAACGCTTGCGGAACAAGACTGGAACATATAGTGTTTTGTTCTGGGTTTGTTTTATTTCTGATTCCTTTGAAGGAACCACTCGATGCTGACGCGCAAGCAACATGAACTTCTGCTTTTCATTCACGAGCGGTTGAAGGAATCGGGCATTCCGCCTTCCTTTGACGAAATGAAAGTTGCGCTCGACCTCGCATCGAAATCGGGGATACATCGGCTGATAACGGCGCTGGAGGAGCGCGGCTTCATCCGCCGCCTGCCCAACCGGGCACGCGCGCTGGAAGTGCTGCGCCTTCCCGATTCGATCGCGCCGGGGCTGAACGCGCAGAAGAAATTCGCGCCGAGCATCATCGAGGGCAGCCTGGGGCGCAATGCGGCGGCGGCCCCTTCCCGCCCGCGCGCTACCGTGGCCAAGGAAGACAGTGACGCCGCGACGGATGCTCCCGTTCAAGTCCCGGTGATGGGACGCATCGCCGCCGGCGTTCCGATTGCCGCCATTCAGAACCAGACCCGCACGATCAGCCTGCCGCCGGAAATGATTGGGCCGGGAGATCATTATGCGCTCGAGGTCAAAGGCGATTCGATGATCGAGGCCGGCATATTCGACGGCGATACGGTCGTTATCCGGCGCGGCGATACAGCCAGCCCCGGCGAGATCGTTGTGGCGCTGGTCGATGACGAGGAAGCAACGCTCAAGCGCTTCCGCCGCAAGGGCGCCTCGATCGCGCTGGAAGCGGCAAACCCGGCTTATGAAACGCGCATCTTCGGGCCGGATCGGGTTCAGGTACAGGGTAAGCTGGTAGGCCTGATCCGTCGCTACTGACCAGGATCAGTTGCCCGCTCTTTCGGTTTGCCGAACGGCTTCTGCCCGGTTCCCGGTTTCAAGCGCGGCTTTTCCGGCAGCCCGCGTGCCGCCCGTGTAAACAGCCGGTGCTGGCTCCAAACGCGTTCGGGCGCCCCGATGGCGTAGGTCAGCATCGTCCCGCTTCCGGCATCATGCTGCGGCAGTCTCGCTTCCAATGTCCCTTTGATCGCGAGATCACGCAGGGTAACCACAGTCTTTTCGTCCGTGCCGCAAGAGAGATCTTTTCCGGCAAAGGCGAGGATGACGAAATCACCGATGGCGCAGGCGGTGTTCCGGCCTCCCGCGGCATCGGTATAGGCCAGCGTCTGCCCATTGCGCATTTCGGCCGAGCAAACGCCGTCCTCGCAGGTGAAGCTTCCGAGTACGGGCGCTTCGGGATTGGCTTGCGGCTTCACGATACCGGTTGCGTTATAGGCTTTTTGCCAGTTTTCGATAATAAACTGCGAAGGCTGCTTGCGATTGATTGCCAGCGCGCCATCGCCGGTTCTCATCGCGACCAACCGTCCGTCCTCCGATACGATCAGATCGGGACCGCTTTCATGGACGAAGAGAAGGAGACCTACGGCTAAGAAGGGCAATGAAATAGCGCGCAGCCACGTTTTCAGGAACAGCGCAAGCACCAGACCCGCCGACCATAGCAACAGCGTCGAAACCGGCATGATTCCGGGATTGGTATTAGGTGAGATCGACGCCACCTCATGGGCGATCCATTTGACCACCTCGATACCGGCACCCATCACCTGCAATGGCAGCCATTCGAGATCAAACGGCATTGCCAGCAGGCTCAGGACGGCGAAGGGCATGACGGATACCGATATGACCGGCAGCGCCAGCACATTGCCAAGCAGGCCCAGCGGCGCGGCGTTGTTGAAATGATAGAGCGCGAAAATGCCGCTTGCCGTCCCGGCGATTGCCGAGGTGGCCGCAGTTGCGCCGACCGAGGCGGCGATTTTGTGCAAGAAGCCCCGCGCCGCATAGGATCGTGATGCCACCTCTTCCGTCTGGTTCCGCTTTCTGCCGGTCCACCAGCCGAACGCCGCAATCAGCGCCGCGGTAGCCGAAAACGACATCTGGAAACTGGGGCCGAGCAATTCATGCGGCATGAAGATGATGGTCACCAGCGCCGCCAGGGCCAGATTGCGCATGGTAATAGCGGAGCGGTCCATCATCACGGCGATGAGCATCACCGCCAGCATGACGAAGCTGCGCTGCGCGGCAACATCGGCGCCCGACAGCATGAGATAAAAGGCCGAGGCCAGGAGAGCCGCCCCGGCCGCATATTTCTTGACCGGATGCCGCATCGCCAAGCCGGGGAAGATCGCCGCAAGCGCCCGTACGGTCAGCATGACCAGACCACCCGCGAGCGCCATGTGCAGGCCGGAAATGGAGAGAATGTGGGCAAGGCCACTCAGCCGCAGCGCCTCGTTGGTTTCTTCGCTGATCCCTTCCCGCTGCCCGGCGATGAGGGCCGCCGCGATTGCGCCCTCCTCCCCGCCAAGAGCTGAGACGATGCTTTCCGTAATGCCCTGCCGCAGTGCGGCAATCCGAAACGACAACCGAGTGTGAAAATCCGCCGGCGCGGGCACCGCCACGCTTTTCGGCGTCCCGAAGAAAAAACCGTTCGCGCCGATGCCATTAAAATAGGCATGAAAGGCGAAATCATAGTTTCCCGGTCGCACCGGGCCGGACTGGGCGCGCAGCCGCGCGAAGCCGGAAAGGCCGGAACCGATATCGGCAGATGCCGGCAGGTCGCGGGCAGAAATACGGATGCGTTCGGGCGCGTAGCGAAGCGTTGGCCGCGCGGTGGCAAGCACATCCAGCGTCACGCGCCATCCGCCATCGGTATTCTGCTCCATGGCGACGATGCGCCCGGTCACGCGCGTGGTGATGTCCCCGCCAAGCATGGGCGTGGCGCGCCGCATCGTTTCCGTCTTCGCCGCCAGCATTCCGGCCACGACGGCGAGCGCGAAGGTCAGCGCCAATGCTACAATCTGGCGCTTGCGCGCGAGAATGCGCGTACAGGCGAGCACGGCTGATCCGGAAACAAGCGGTTGCCATCTGGGCTCGAAGGCAAACGAAAAATATAGAATGGCGCCGATTGCCGCAAAGACCGGCAGGAAGAGAAAACGTGTGCCGTGCTCATCTTCTCGTAGAAACAAGGCCGCAAGAGACGCGCCAAATGCGCGCGGCCACGCGATGAAAGTCTTGCGCGTCGGCAGAACAAGCGCGTGCGGTTTTACCGGCGTGTCGGCTGTCTTCGGCTCCCGCGGCGTGACCACAGGCGGCAGGAAATAGGCCGGCCGCTTCAATAGCGCCCGTTCGTCAGCCTCTTCCAGCTCGTGTCCGCCCCTCATTCGGTCCCCACCCGGCGGCCAATACCCTGTACTACCCTTGCACCGCCAGCCACCTATGCTACATGAACGCCAACCGAAATCGAGTGGGGCTGTGATCCGGCCCCGCACTCACCGGAGTTATCATGTCCTCACCCGTGATTACCCGCTTTGCGCCCTCGCCGACCGGCTATCTGCATATCGGCGGCGCGCGCACGGCGCTGTTCAACTGGCTCTATGCGAAGCATACCGGCGGCAAGATGTTGCTGCGTATCGAGGATACCGACCGGGAACGTTCTTCGCAGGCCGCGGTCGATGCCATTCTCAACGGTTTGCGCTGGCTCGGCCTCGACTGGGACGGCGATGCCATTTCCCAATATGAGCGCGCGCCGCGCCATCGCGAAGTGGCGGAAGAGCTGGTCGCCAAGGGCAAGGCGTATTATTGCTATGCCAGCCCCCAGGAACTCGACGAAATGCGCGAAAAGGCCCGCGCCGAAGGCCGCCCGCCCCGCTATGACGGGCGCTGGCGCGATCGCGATCCGTCCGAAGCGCCGGCCGGTGTCAAACCTGTCATTCGCATCAAGGCGCCGCAAACCGGCGAGACGGTGGTGCATGATCAAGTGCAGGGCGAGGTTCGCTTTCCAAACAAGGATCTCGATGATTTCATCATCCTGCGCTCCGATGGCAACCCCACCTATATGCACGCCGTCGTGGTGGACGATCACGACATGGGCGTGACGCACATCATCCGCGGTGATGATCATCTGACCAACGCCGCGCGCCAGACGGTCATCTATGACGCCATGGGCTGGCCGGTGCCATCCATGTCGCATATTCCCCTCATCCACGGGGCCGATGGCGCGAAACTCTCCAAGCGGCACGGCGCGCTCGGCGTCGAGGCCTATCGCGCCATGGGCTATCTGCCGGCGGCATTGTGCAATTATCTCGTCCGCCTCGGCTGGAGCCATGGCGACGACGAGATCATGTCGATCGAGCAGATGATCGAATGGTTCGATGTGACGGGCATCAACAAGGGTGCGGCACGCTTCGATTTCCAGAAGCTGGAGGCGATCAACGGTCACCATATGCGTGGGAGCGATGACAAGGCGCTTTTCGAGGCGCTTGTTGCCGTGCTGCCGGAAATTGAAGGTGGGCAGGAACTTCTGGCCGCCCTCGATGACGGAAAGCGCGGCCAACTGCTTGCCGCTATGCCCGGCCTGAAGGAGCGCGCGAAGACACTTGTGGAACTCGCTGATGGCGCGAAATTCATCTTCGCTTTGCGCCCCCTTATGCTCGATGAAAAAGCCGCCTCGCTCCTCAATGACGAAGGACGCGCCATCCTGAAAGGGGTGCTACCGGCGCTTGAGCAGGCGGCTGAATGGACGGCTGAAGGCCTCGATGCGGCCGTGCGCGCTCACGCGGAATCAACCGGCTTGAAGCTAGGCAAGATTGCACAACCCCTGCGGGCCGCACTGACAGGACGCGCCACTTCTCCCGGCGTATTCGATGTGCTGGCCATACTCGGGCGGGAGGAATCTATTGCCAGAATCACGGATCAGATCGACTAAATGCTTTGCTAAGCCGCATGGTCTTGTCCGAAACGTCTGCAACTTTTCGGAACCATGCTAGTGGCCAAGCCGCATGGTCTTGTCTGAACGTCTGCAACTTTTCGGGACCATGCTGGTGTCGCTTATAAGATATCACGGTCTCGTTACACATGCCGGGCTCGTGGATGAATTTCCGCGTTGCAACATCGCAGCTTTGGGCTAGTTTGGCGGCCTGGAGCATGATCCCGAAAAGTTGCTGACTTTTCGGAATCATGCTGCGGCTCCAGGGACGGTTCGAAGGATTTGAAAGGAACGACTATGTCACAGAACACAGCAAGCATCACCCTTGACGGTAAAACCTTCGAGCTGCCAGTCCGCAAGGGCTCCGTCGGGCCTGACGTCGTCGATATCGGTCCGCTTTACAAGAACGCCCACGCCTTCACATACGATCCCGGCTTTACCTCCACCGCCTCTTGCGAATCGAAAATCACCTATATCGACGGTGACGAAGGCGTGCTGCTTTATCGCGGCTATCCGATCGACCAGCTGGCCGAACATGGCGATTTTCTGGAGACCTGCTATCTCCTGCTTTACGGCGAGCTGCCGACCAAGACGCAGAAGGCGGATTTCGATTATCGCATCACGCATCACACCATGGTGCACGAGCAGATGAGCCGCTTCTTCACCGGCTTCCGTCGCGACGCGCATCCGATGGCGGTGATGGTCGGCTGCGTCGGCGCCATGTCCGCCTTTTATCACGACTCGACCGATATTACCGATCCGCATCAGCGCATGGTCGCCTCGGTCCGGCTGATCGCCAAGATGCCGACGCTGGCCGCGATGGCCTATAAATACCATATCGGCCAACCCTTCGTTTATCCGAAGAACGATCTCGATTTCGCGGCCAACTTCCTGCACATGTGCTTCGCGGTCCCTTGCGAGGAATACAAGGTCAATCCTGTGCTTGCCCGCGCCATGGACCGCATCTTTATCCTCCATGCCGATCACGAGCAGAATGCATCCACGTCGACGGTGCGCCTGGCCGGTTCGTCCGGCGCCAATCCGTTCGCCTGCATCGCGGCAGGCGTAGCCTGCCTCTGGGGTCCGGCGCATGGCGGCGCCAACGAGGCGGCGCTCAATATGCTGGCTGAAATCGGCACGGTTGACCGCATTCCCGAATATATCGCCAAGGCGAAGGACAAGAACGATCCGTTTCGCCTCATGGGCTTCGGCCATCGCGTCTACAAGAACTATGATCCGCGCGCCAAGATCATGCAGAAGACCTGCCATGAAGTGCTGGGCGAGCTTGGCATCAAGGACGATCCGCTGCTCGATGTTGCGCTGGAGCTGGAAAAGATCGCCCTCACGGACGAATATTTCATCGAAAAGAAGCTATATCCGAACATCGATTTCTATTCCGGCATCACGCTGAAGGCCCTTGGGTTCCCGACCGAGATGTTCACCGTCCTCTTCGCCGTCGCGCGCACCGCCGGCTGGATCGCGCAGTGGAAGGAAATGATCGAGGACCCGCAGCAGAAAATCGGCCGCCCGCGCCAGCTTTATACAGGAGAGCCGGAGCGCGATTTCGTAGCGGTGGCCAAGCGGAAGTAAGCAGATACGATCTGCTCTGATGGAAAGAGGCTTCGGGTTGAACGAAGCTTCTTTTTTGTTTTTTTTACTTCGAGCAAAACTGTGGTATTGTGGGAAGCATGGAGGTGTCGAAATGCTGCGAAGTACTCCGCTTTTTCCCAACGATGAATAACGTAGCTTCGTCCGATGATCACGAGGCGAAGCTGAAGGCGTTCGACGCCGCGTGAAGAATCCGGATTGGCCACCGAATTCGATTTCGATGAATTTTTGGCACGCATGAACGAGGAGTATAATGCGCGAAAAGCGCGCTGAGCAGTTCGGCGGAGTTCTACTACTTCTTCACCCCATCCACCAATTCCAGCACCGCCTGCGCCGCGATTTCGCCTGCGGGCTTTTCCGTTGCCATCAGGTCCGCGATATGCTGGAAGCCAGCCATCTGCGCCTCCCGCACGGGTCCGGGCCGCATCAGCCCGTCTAGCTCGCGGGCCAGCAATCCGGGCCGCACGAACTCGTTGAAATGCTCAGGGATAATCGCTTCGTCGGCGATGATGTTGGGCAGCGCCGCGCTCCATGTCGTGATGCGCGGCGCCAGGAACTGTCTGGCGAACCAGTCGATTTTGTATGCGAGAACGGTCGGGACATGCGCCAGCGCCAATTCCAGCGATACGGTGCCAGAGGCGGCTAGCGCTGCATCCGCCTCTGCGAAGGCCTGCCATTTGGCATCCTCCCCCGTGACGATCAGTGGCTTTATCGGCCAATCGGCGGCAAGCGCGCGAACCATTGGCTCGATGGCCGGCAACGTCGGCAGAATGATTTGCAACGTTCCTACTCGCGCCGCCAGTTCGGCCACCGTCTTGCCGAACGGCTCCATCAGCGTCTTGATCTCCGAGCGCCGCGATCCCGGCAGCACGAGCAGCGTCCGCTCCTCCCCCTGCTTCCGCAATTTTTCGCGCCGCATACGGGCAGTCCGCACATCCAGAACCGGCTGGTAGCTCGCCAGACGGTGGCCGGCGTAAGTAGCTGCCGGACCACCCAGACGCTGCAATACATCCACCTCGAATGGCAGGATCGTCAACACATGATCGACATAGGCGCGCATGGCCTTGGCGCGCTGCGGGCGCCATGCCCACACGGTGGGCGCGATGTATTTCACGATTGGGATCGCGGGATCAGCGGCGCGGACCTTTTTCGCCACGCGGTGGGTGAAATCCGGACTATCGATGATGATGAGGCAATCGGGCTTCGCCGCTGCCACCGCCTTCGCGGTCTGCCCGATGCGCCAAACCAGCTTGGGCAGATTTTTCAGAACGGCGCTCAACCCCATGAGCGCAATCTCGTCGGGGTTGAAAAAGCTTTTCAAGCCCCGCTCCTGCAGATGGCTGCCGCCGACCCCGACCAGATTGACGAGGCGATCCGTCCGGGCGCGCAGGGAATCGACCAGATCGGCTCCGAGAATATCCCCTGATTCCTCGCCGGCGATAATCGCGATCTTAAGCGGCAATTTTTGTCCCACTTCCTTCACCTCAGTCCGGCTTCGAAGCAAATGTCTCTATAAAAATGCCCTTCGCATTGGCTGCCGCTATCGCTTCGCCGAAACCCAGGATGAAGGTCTTCCCCTCCTCGACCGCTATGCCGGACAAGCCAGCCAGTGCTGCGTTCTCGACGGTCGATCGGCCGATGCTCGGCAGATCGGCCCGCTCATCCTGCGCCGGCTTGGCGCATTTGACAAGGACGCCGCCCTTTTGCGGAATACGCTTGGCCTGCCGTAATTGCGCGATGCGTTCCAGCATGGCATCGGTGCCCTCTGCCCCCTCAAGAGCCACGACGCGACCACCTATAGCGACTGCTCCCTGCCCCACATCGAGAACGCCCAGCATATGCGCTGCCTCGCGCGCGAGGGTGATGTTGTGCCAATCGTCCTTGCCGGGTTTCGTGAGGGTCAGTGAACCTGCGGGAGGCGCCAGCAGATCAGGCACGATTTCATGCGCGCCGACGACCTTGAAACCATAGGATTCGAGAAGGCCTATGAAGGCGCGCAACAGCGCATCATCTCCCCTGCCCAGCGCGCGGATCATGCGCGGTATAGCGGCAAGTGTCGGGCCATCGAGCCTGAGATCGGCAAAATGCGGACGGCTGCGGACGCCGCCCGCCAATACCACGTTGCGCGCGCCCGCGGCCTTCATCGAGCCGATCAGCTTACGGAACTCCACCATGGAAATTTCCGCATGATCGTAGCGATGAAGCGCGGGATCAGCCTCGTCGCGTATCATGACGATAAAGGGCGGCCTGCCCTGCTTTTCCAGGTTTTCGGCGACCCTTAGCGGCAGGATGCCATTGCCGGCGATGATGGCCGTGCGGCCTGCGGCATCGATACCGGGCGCCACTGGCACGCCTCAGTTCTCGTCGTCGCTACCGCCGTGACTGGCGGCGTGGATAGGCGGCGTGCAGTAGGCGCGCTTGGTATCCACGGTAATGAACGAAATCAGATCGGCGACGGCGGGCGAATCCGGCATGGCTTGCAGGACATCGTCAGCCCTTTCCCTGACCGGCTTGGTGCGGTCGAACAACATGCGCGTCGCACGGCGGACATTGTGGATTTCCGGCCGCGTCATGCCGGAGCGCTTCATCCCTACGATATTGAGACCGCCCAGATGCGCATGAACACCGATCGCCATTCCATAGGGGATCAGATCATGGACGAGCGCGGCGAGACCACCAACGAAGGCATGATGGCCGACACGGCAGAACTGATGGATACCCGCGCCGCCGCCGAGAATCGCGTAATCGCCGATGACGCAATGGCCGCCGATCATCACGTTATTTGAGAACGTCACATGATTTCCGACGTCGCTATCATGCGCGACATGCGCATAAGCGAGGAAGGAGCAATTGTCGCCGACCGATGTGTAGCCACGGCTCGAATCCGACCCGCGATGCATGGTGACACCCTCGCGGATGGTGCAATTGCGCCCGACGTTAAGCGTCGTCGGGCCGCCCTTGTGCTTGGCGTTTTGCGGATCGCAGCCAAGGATCGCATGCGGATAGACCTTCGATCCGGCGCCCAGCGTGGTGGCATCCGTAACCACGACGTGGCTCATCAGCTTGACGTTGTCGCCGATGACGGCGCCCGCCTCGACATGGCAGAACGGCCCGACGGAAACGCCAAGCCCAAGCTCCGCGCCTTTTTCGACCAGGGCGGTCGGGTGGATGAAAGTCTCATTCATAATGGATTCACGCTTGCTTGTCTTCGGCGATGCCAATCATTGCCGCCACTTCGGCTTCGGCTACTCGGACGCCGTCGACCTCCGCGATGCACTCGAATCTCGAAATGTTGGCACGCTGCCTGAGTTTTTTCACATGGATCATCAGCCGGTCGCCGGGCACGACCGGCTTGCGGAACTTCGCATTGTCGATGGTCAGGAAATAGACAATCCCCGGCTTGTCGGCGCCGCGATGCATGAGCGATATCGCGCCCGCCGTCTGCGCCATCGCCTCGATGATTAGAACACCCGGCATGATTGGATTGTCAGGAAAATGACCGGTGAAATGCGGCTCATTGATCGTGACATTCTTGATGCCCGTCGCCGACCGGTCGCCGTCGATATCGACGATGCGATCGATCAGAAGGAAGGGATAGCGATGCGGCAAGGTTGCCAGCAGCCTTTGAATGTCGGCCGCGTTCAAACTGGCCTGCCCGGTTTCACTCATCCGAAGTTTTCTCCTTCTTTGACTGTCCGATACTGCGAAGCGCGGCGACCTCCCGGAACCATTGCTTGAACGGGCGCGCGGGCAAGCCGCCCCATTTCTCGCCGTCCGGAATGTCGTGCATTACCCCGCTTGCCGCCGCGATCTGCACGCGAGAACCGATTGTCAGATGATCAGCAAGACCGACGCGACCGCCGAGCATTGTCATATCGCCGATAGTGACGCTGCCCGAAATGCCGCAATGGGCGGCAATGAGACAATGCCGCCCGATGCGCACATTGTGGGCGATCTGCACGAGATTATCGATCTTTGTACCCTCGCCAATGACGGTATCGGCAAGCGCGCCACGATCGATCGTCGTATTGGCGCCGATCTCGACATCATCCTGGATAATGACGCGGCCAAGCTGCGGCACTTTTTCCATGCCGCCGCTACCGGGAACATAGCCGAAGCCATCCTGCCCAATGCGAACGCCCGGATGCAGATGGACGCCATTGCCGATGAAGGCATACTGGACGGAGACACCGGGCGCAATGAAACTATTGCGCCCGATCTGGCAATTCGCCCCGATCACGGCCGTCGCCGAAACGACGGTTCCAGCTCCGATAGCGACGCCCTTCCCAATGACGGCGCCCGCTTCAATCGTGGCGCCAGCCTCGATCACCGCGCTCGGATGGATGCTTGCATTCCTGGAGATGCCTGTTTCGCCGAGCCAGGGCTCAGGACGTGCGGAGGCGGGAAACAGCATTCTGCCTATGGCGGAGAAAGCCCGGTGAGGGTTGCGCGTCAGGAGAACTGCGATTCCGGGCGGGATATGGCCCTGCAACTCCTCTGTGCAGAGAGCGCCCGCTGCCTGAAGATTGGCAAGGTTTCCTGAATGCTTCTTGCCCTCAAGGAAGACGAGAGCCGAGGAATCGGAATCCGAAAGCGGCGCAAGACGCGTTACGACGCGCGAAGCCAGCGCCGCATCACGCAGCTTTGCACTGGTGAATTCAGCAATGTCGCCGATGGTCAACTGACGCGACGGCGTGAAAAAAACAGGATCTGCCATCAAAACACTTTCTCTCCCGGGGCCTTGATAAGCCCCGGGAGGAGGCAAATCTATCAGAACTTGCTCGAAATGCCGAAATTGAAGTTCTGCACCTTGTCCGTCTCTTCCTTCATGATCGGCCAGGCGTAGTCGAAGCGCAGCGGACCGAAGGGCGAAGCCCACATCAAGCTGACGCCCGCAGAAGCGCGCAACTTGCTTTCGTCACCTTCAACCGGATAAGCCGCCGTTCCCTCAACTTCGGTACCATAGAGCGTCGCCGCATCGGCAAAGACCGCGCCACGGATTCCCAAGCTTTCCGGAACCACCGGCATCGGGAACTGCACTTCCGCAGTGGCATTCACATAGGTCGTGCCACCAAGGTAGTAGCGCTCCTGGTCACCCGACCGCTGGTAGGCACCGATACCGTTATACTTGAAGCCGCGAATGATATCCGAACTGTTCTTGAACATATCGAATATACGCGCACCATCCTTATCGAAGGCGTGAATATAACCACCGCCGGCACTCAAGAGACCAACGATATCGGCTTCTTCGGAAATCGTCTTGTAATAGCTGCCCTTGACAGTCGATTTCAGATAATTCGCATCGCCGCCGACACCGGCATATTCCTGCGTGAAGCGAGCGAAGATGCCGTCATGCGGGTTCTTGACGTCGTCGATCGAATTATAAGTCAGCGAATAGCTGATGGATGACTTGATCCATGGGCTTTCCTCCGCCGCCTCGATGATTGCCGGAGCGATCAAATCAGGATCCGGGTTGCCATATTCATCAAGCATATTTCCGTCGATGTCATACTTCTCCTGCACGTAGTTATAAGCCACGCCCGCAGAGAAATTGTCGGTGATCGGCAGACCGAAGCGGATCGTACCGCCCGTCTGCTCGACATCATATTTATCCTTCAACGAGTATGACTTGCGGAAGACATCGAAGCCCGCAGAAATGCGCTGACCAAGGAAGTACGGCTCGGTGAAGGAGAATGAGTAGTTGCGCGCATCGTCCTGACCACCGCCGGCGCCGATGCGGACATACTGCCCGCGACCGAGGAAGTTGCGCTCCGTGATCGAAGCCTCGACGGACGCGCCCGGCGTCTCGCCGCCAGTGGTGTAACCACCGCCCACGGAGAATTCGCCCGTAGGCTTCTCGACCACATCGACAACAAGGACGACCTGATCCGGCGCAGAGCCAGGCACAGTCGAGACATTGACCGTCTGGAAGAAATCGAGGGCATCCAGACGCCGCTTGGCGCGCTGAATCATAACCTGATTGAAGGCATCACCTTCGCTCAAATCGAACTCGCGACGAATGACATAATCGCGCGTCTTCTCGTTGCCACGAATCTCGATCCGCTCGACATAGGCGCGCACACCCTCTTCGACGCTGTAGACCACAGAGATCGTATGGTTTTCAAAGTTGCGATCGCCGCGCGGCTCGACCTTGGCAAAGGGATACCCCTTGCCGGCCACCTGCTCGGTGATGTCGATGACGGACGTTTCAATATTCTTGGCGCTATAGGTAGCACCAGGCTGCGTCTTGACGTCAGCCTGAAGCGCCTGAGCATCAAGCCCGGGAATGGTGCTCTCCACCTGCACATCACCGAAGGTATATTTTTGCCCTTCGTCGACGGTGATGGTGATGGTGTATTCGTTCGTCGCCGGATCAAGAACGGCATTCGAAGAAACGATCCGGAAATCGGCGTAACCGCGATTGTAATAGAAGCGACGCAGCGCTTCCTCGTCGGCGCGCAGCTTGTCCTCATCATAAACGTCACCGCGCGTCAGCCATGACAAAGGATTGGTGCGCTTGGTGGCAATGACATCACGCAGACGACGACCGCCGAACGCCTCATTGCCAACAAAATTGATAGCCTCAATCTTGGTGCGCCCACCTTCGTTGATCTCATAGACCACATTGACGCGACCCTCACCCAGATCGATGGTGCGAGCATTGACGGTCGCATCATTACGACCGACGCGGCGATACGCATCGAGGATCGCCTGCTTGTCTGCCTCCATCTTGACCGGATCGAAAGGCTCACGCGCCTTCAGCTGCGCCGCGGCAGCAAGCTGAGGATCCTTGATCTTCTTGTTGCCCTGGAACAGCACATTATTGACCACCGAATATTCACTGACGGTGACCACCAGCGCGCTACCGGATTGCTTGATCTGAACGTCAGAGAAAAGCCCCATTGCGAACAGACGCTTTATAGCCGCGTCGATATCAGTGTTCGAAAAAGCCTTTCCAGGCTGAATGCCAACGTTATCGCGAATCGTCGCCGCATCGACGCGCCTGTTACCGCGAACCTCGATCCGGCTGACAACGGCGGCCTCGGCGGCATCGAACGCAATCAGGGAAACCGTGGCTGAACCAGAGGCCGCAAGAGCCACTTGCATGGCGATCGCGGAGGCGGCGCCAAAGAATTTCGAACTTGCCGTCATTGGCCTTCTCAACCTTTGTTTTCTCGTTGTCCCCGGGGCGAGATCCCAGAAAAGCACTTATCTCAAACCACCGTAATAACTGGTTTTTTGATACAAGCAAGCGCCGCGGTCAAATTCTGTTTACTTCGCTTCGATGCGTGACATCCGCGCCACGCGATTCTCGCGTTCTGGGTAAACTTATCCACCGCTTCCCTGGAATCTCCCTCTCTTTCCGTGTCTCTTCTTAGCACTTCTCTCAGCAGACGAATATATCGTTGAAGAGAACAAATGCCATAAATCCCATGACAGTTATAAAGCCCACGCGAAAGAAAATTTCCTGTACGGCGACCGGCACAGGCCGGCGCAGAGCCGCCTCGGCGGCGTAGAAGACCAGATGACCACCATCAAGGGGCGGAAGCGGAAACAGATTCAATAGCCCGATGCCTATCGAAAGCATGGCTGTCAGCTGCACGAGCCAGGAGAAGCCCTGGCTTGCAGCCTTGCCCGCCATGGTGGCGATCTTGACGGGACCGCCCAGCTGGCATTTGTCCTCGCGACCGGCGAAGAAGCGGCTGAAGAATTCGCCCGTGCGCCCGATGATAAAGCCGGTTTCGAGAACCGCCTGGTGCACCGATTCGAGCGGCCCATATTCGACCACCCGGAACTTGCCGAGCGCCTCGTCATTGACAACGCCAATGACGCCGACCTGGACCTTGTTGCCCAACGGGTCAGTCTGTTCGATAAGCTCGGGCGTCGCCGTCAGCGGCACGTCCCGGCCGCCGCGCTCTACGGTGAAGCGAATCGGATCGCCCGCGCGACCGGAGACATAGCGCTGCACATCGGAGAATGTCGTCACCTTTTCGCCATCGACCGTCAGGAACCGGTCGCCCGGCTCGAATCCGGCTACTGCAGCCGGGCTGCCTGGACGCACCTCCGCCACCATGGGGTCGGCGATCACGCGGCCATAGAGCAAGAAAAACACAGCCAGAATCGCAATCGTCAGAAGGATGTTGAAGGCGGGACCGGCAAAGACCGTGGCCGCGCGCTTCCACACCGACTGATGATGAAAGGCAACCGCCTTTTCGGCTTCGCTCAAGCTTTCCGCTTCCCCTTCGGAAGGCGCGCTCGCCACGCCTTCGTCACCAACGAACTTGACGTAGCCGCCGAGCGGAATGGCTGACAATTTCCAGCGCGTACCCTTGCGATCGGTAAATCCGATGAGTTCAGGACCGAACCCCACCGAAAACGCCTTGACGCCGATGCCGCACCAGCGCCCGACGAGATAGTGCCCCATCTCGTGGACGAAGACGACAACCGTCAGCACGAAGAGGAACGGTACGATCGTCCCTATGAGCAGACTGTTGCTGCCGAAAAGATATGAGACGAAGTCTCCCACTGTTGTGCTCCTGGCGAGGCGTGCCTCACATTCGCGGGCCGCTATCGTAACTACTTAAATGCTAAAAAAGATGGCCGAAGGCACATCCGGTTGAGCGAAGATCGCGCCAATGAGGTACATGAGCACGGCGGCAGCCACAAGCCCGTCGACGCGATCCATGAATCCGCCATGTCCGGGCAGAAGCCGACCGGAATCCTTGGCGCCGAATATCCGCTTGACCCAGGATTCGGCAAGGTCACCCATCTGCGCAATCACGGAAAGGACAAATGCCAGCAGCGGCGCGAGAAACGTGACCGGCTCCGCCAGCAGCGAGACGACCAGCGTACCGGCGGCAACTCCCGCCACCGCGCCGCCGATCGCGCCCGACCACGTCTTGTTGGGCGAAAAGCGCGGCGCGAGCTTCGGCCCCCCTATCGCGCGGCCGGTGAAATAGGCGGCGATATCGGTTCCCCATACGACAGCGAAGAGAAAAACGATGGCGGTGAAGCCGAATGGCTCATCCCCGCGCAACAGAGACAAGGAAATCGACGGAAGGCCGGCATAAAGAAGGCCGGACGTCGGCCATGCCTTGCCACTCTTCCATGTTAAAACCGCCATTATGGCAGCGCCGAAGAAAAGCGCGCCGATGGAGGCGAGCGCGCCGCCCCCCCACAAAAGCGACGCGGCGATGAGGGCGAACCACGACCAGCCGAAAATGCGGGAAAGCGGCGTCTGGCGCGCCGCCGTCAGTGACACCCATTCATGGAACACCGCCGCGCCTATCGCAATCGCGAGCAGCGTGAACCATGTTCCGCCGAAAAATGTTATGAGAAGCGTGACCACGCCCAGAATGATGGCGGTGATGGTGCGCGTCTGGAGATTGGACATTGAGCACCTTTCCGATGCAAGCCGATGCAGCTTACAGCGCAATATCCTGCTCGTGGACCTGCGCTTCGATTCCGCCAAAGCGGCGTTCCCGCATCCGGAACGTCTCGATCGCATCGATGAGATTGGCCGGCTTGAAATCCGGCCAGAAGCACGGCACGAACAGAAATTCCGAATAAGCGGCCTGCCAGAGCAGAAAATTGGACAGACGCATCTCGCCGCTGGTGCGTATGATGAGGTCCGGATCGGGGATATCAGCGGTTTCGAGCCTTGTCGCGATGGTTTCCGGCGTGATAGCCGAAGGATCCAGCCGGCCTTCGGCGATTTCCGCGCCCAACACGCGCATCGCCCGGGCAATCTCGTCACGCGCGCCGTAATTGAACGCGATAACCAGATTAAGCCCCGTATTGCCGGCGGTAAGCGCTTCCGCTTCCACGAGAAGATTGCGAATATCCGGCGCCAATCCGGCGCGTTCGCCGATAATCCGCACGCGCACATTCTTGCGGTGCAGCTCGGCAAGATCGCGACGGATGAAGAGCTTTAGAAGCCCCATCAGATCGCTGACCTCACTGCGCGGACGCGACCAGTTTTCCGAGGAGAAGGCGAAGAGCGTCAGCCAGCCAAGCTCGATCTCGCCGGCCTTATGCACGATTTCGCGTAAAGCGCTCATACCCGCCTTGTGTCCGGCGGCGCGCGGCAGCCCCCTGGCCTTCGCCCAGCGGCCATTGCCATCCATGATGATGGCGATATGGCGTGGATTGGATATGGGCATTGGCTCCCCCGGTTCACTACGGAAGCAGAAAATGCAGTTCTTGTTTAACGCATGATTCCCATTCGAAAAGTCTGCAACTTTTTGCAATCGCTGACCTTCGGTTCGGGATCGCGCGCTAGACCTGCATGATTTCCGCTTCCTTGGCCGCCAGCATCTTGTCCAGCTCCGAAATGGTATCGTCGGTCAGCTTCTGCACCTTTTCGGAAAGGACGCGGCTGTCATCCTGACTGATATCGCCGTCCTTCTCCAGCTTTTTCAACTGGTCCATGCCATCGCGGCGCACATGGCGGGCCGCGACGCGCGCGGCTTCCGCATATTGATGCGCTATTTTGGCCAGTTCCTTGCGGCGCTGCTCGTTCAATTCCGGCAGCGGGATGCGCAGCGTCGTGCCGTCGGTGATCGGATTGAGGCCCAGGCCCGAATCGCGGATTGCCCGCTCCACCGCGCCGACCATGGACTTATCCCACACGGAAACGGACAGCATACGGGATTCAGGAACCGAAATATTGGCTACCTGGTTGATCGGCATTTCCGAGCCATAGGCCGTGATCGTGATCGGCTCCAGCAGGCTGGCGGATGCCCTGCCCGTCCGCAAGCCGCCCAGGTCGTGCTTGAATGACTGAATGGCGCCTTCCATGCGGCGCTTGATATCGTTGAGGTCTAGAGCGTCGCTCATGCTTCTTATTTCTCCTTCCGCTCTTAGAGCGGATGCAATTAATCCGCTCTAAGTTTTGGTTTTCTCCGCATGATCTTATCCGAAAAGTCTGCAACTTTTCGGGACCATGCTCCAGATTATTCGCCGGAAACAGTTGTGCAGCGTCCCTTGCCAAGCAGAATCTTGGCGAACTCGCCGTCTTCGTGGATGGAATAGACAATTATCGGAATGTTGTTCTCCCGCGCAAGGGCAACCGCTGTGGTATCCATCACGGCCAGCCCCTGATCAAGCACTTGCTTGTGCGTCAACCGTTCATAACGCATGGCATCGGGATGGATTTTCGGATCGGCGGAATAGATGCCATCGACCTGCGTCCCCTTGAAGAGGGCATCTGCGCCGATTTCCGCCGCGCGAAGTGCAGCTGCGGAGTCGGTGGTGAAGAACGGATTTCCCGTACCGCCGGCGAAGATGACAACCTTGCCCTGATCCATATAGGCCGTCGCCTGACGCTGCGAAAAGCTCTCGCAAATCTCCGGCATGGCAATGGCCGACAGGACGACGGCATCGACGCTAATCTTGGAAAGCGAGGTGCGCAGCGCCAGCGAATTGATGACGGTCGCGAGCATTCCCATGTGATCGCCCGTGACGCGGTCTCCACCCTTGGATGCAACCGCGACGCCGCGGAAGATATTACCGCCGCCGATCACCACGCCAACCTCGACGCCAAGCGCCTTCGCCTCGGCGATATCGGCGGCGATGCGGTCCACCACGGAAACATCGATCCCGAAGCCCTGATCACCCATCAGCGCCTCGCCCGAGGCTTTCAGCAGGACACGTTTATAGATGGGCGCGTCAGACATGATATCCCCTCTTCCGGGTAAATTATAGATATTATCGGTTCCCGATACACGAAGGGCACCGCGATGTCACGCGGTGCCCTTCGAAACTCAAGCCTTTTAGAATTTACTTCTTGACGGCTGCGGCCACTTCAGCTGCAAAATCGCTTTCTTCCTTCTCGATGCCTTCACCGAGAGCGAAGCGGACGAAGCCGGTGATCTTGGCCGGAGCGCCGATCGTCTTTTCCGCTTCCTTCAGCGCCGCCTCGACGGTGAGGTCAGGATTGAGGACGAAAGCCTGCGAGAGAAGGACGACTTCCTCATAGAATTTGCGCAGACGGCCTTCGACCATCTTCTCGATGATCGCTTCCGGCTTGCCGGACTGGCGGGCCTGATCCGCGAAGATCACCTTCTCTCGCTCGACGACGGCCGGATCGATTTCCGCCGGGGTAAGCGCCAGCGGATTGGTTGCCGCGACGTGCATGGCAACCTGGCGTCCGAACGCCTGAGCGGCATCGGCATCACCCGTCGTCTCGATGGCGACGAGAACGCCCATCTTGCCAAGGCCATCCGAAACGCCATTGTGCACATAGGTTGCAACAACGCCGTCCGCGACGCTCAAGGCAGCCGAGCGGCGGAAGCTGAGGTTTTCGCCGATCGTGCCGATCGCGTCCTTGATCACCTCGGTGACGGACTTGGTCGAGCCGGGATAGGTTGCCGCAGCTACGGCTTCCGTGGTTCCGTCGGTGCCGAGCGCCGCGTTGGCGACGTTGCGGACGATTTCCTGGAAGGCATCGTTGCGGGCAACGAAATCGGTTTCCGAATTGACTTCGACTACAACGGACTTCTTACCGTTCGTGGCAACGCCGACCAGGCCTTCCGCGGCGGTGCGGCCGGCCTTCTTATCGGCCTTGGAAATGCCCTTCTTGCGCAGCCAATCGATGGCGGCTTCCATATCGCCGTTGGTTTCGGCCAGCGCGGACTTGCAGTCCATCATGCCTGCGCCGGAGAGTTCACGAAGTTCTTTTACCTGGGATGCTGAAATGCTCATTATCGCCTCTCAATGAAAGCGAAGGCATACCGTTGCCGGTATGCCCACTTTTCCGGTGCTTGGCACCGGCGCTATTTTAAAACTATTTACCCGCCGTAACGGGCGTATGAAGCCTTCTCCAGCCGCATAATCTTATCCGAAAAGTCTGCAACTTTTTGCTGACGCTGACCTTCGGTTCGGGATCATGCTCACGCCGAGGCTTCACCTTCCGGAGCAGGAACATCGAGCGCAGGCTCAACAGGCGCTTCCGCCTGAGCGCCGATATCCATGCCGAACGAGCCCTGCTGGCGGGCGATGCCATCGAGGGCAGCGCGGGCAATCAGGTCGCAATAGAGCGAGATGGCGCGCGAGGCGTCGTCATTGCCCGGGATCGGATAATCGATCTGGTCAGGATCGCAATTGGAATCGATGATCGCAACAACCGGGATGCCGAGACGCTTGGCTTCCTGGATGGCGATCGCTTCCTTGTTGGTATCGACGATGAACATAAGGTCGGGCGTCGAGCCCATATCGCGAATGCCGCCAAGCGCGCGGTTGAGCTTCTCGCGCTCGCGGTCGAGGTTCAGGCGCTCTTTCTTGGTGAAGCCCTGGGCATCGCCGGAAAGGATCTCATCGAGCTTGCGCAGGCGCTGGATCGAATTGGAAATGGTCTTCCAGTTCGTCAGCATGCCGCCGAGCCAACGGGCATTGACGTGATACTGGGCTGAACGCTCTGCAGCATCGGCAATGATGTCGGACGCCTGGCGCTTGGTGCCGACGAAGAGGACGCGACCACCACGGGCGACCGTGTCGGAAACGACCTTCAGCGCCTGATGCAGGAGCGGAACGGTCTGGGCCAGATCCATGATGTGGATGTTGTTGCGGTCGCCATAGATATAAGGCGCCATTTTCGGGTTCCAGCGATGCGTCTGGTGTCCGAAGTGAACGCCAGCCTCAAGAAGCTGGCGCATGCTGAAATCAGGCAATGCCATTGCTTTAGTCCTTTTCCGGTTGAACCTCCACGGGAAGAGGCGGTTGCCCGCCACCGGAGGCCATATCGGATTTCTCCCGATATCGACCCAACCCCGTGTGTGGAATGCTGCGGCTGTTAGCGGAAAAGGAGAAGGAATGCAAGAGGCAGGCAGTAGGTCCCTCCCTTCCGTCATCCTCGGGCTTGACCCGAGGACCCACGGCAAAGAGGCGAAAATGGTTCTATATTCGCTACAAGATCATAATCAACGTTAGGACAACTGAAATGCCGTTGCGTGATCGAGAGATCAGCGCTCCTTAGCCGTGGGTCCTCGGGTCAAGCCCGAGGATGACGGAAGGGAGGGCGTCACACTTCAACCGAGTCGAATACGCGGATTTTCACCCAATTCGGATTGCTCTGGGGGATGAAGTGGTTCACGTGCGCATCGGAGACCTGATAGGCATCATGCGATTTGGCATCGGCCCATATCATGTGAAAAGCGACGTCGAAATTATCCTCATTGAAGAGATAGGCGACCTGCTTGTGGCGGGTTAGATTGCGCGCCACCACTGTTGCGAAGAAGGACAGCTCGCCAGGGTGATCGCTGAGATATTTTTCGCCGAGTTCCAGCTGCTTCCGAACGGCAGCCTCGCTCTTGTCTTTAAGCGTGATGTATATGGAGTGATGAATGCGGCCGTTGCCCGTGCTCAAAATGCCCTTGGCAGCGCTTTTCGTGGATACATCCATGAACGTTCTCCTTCGAATAGATAACCGGAAGGAAGCGAAGCATACAATATCTATGAAATTATAATGAGACTGCAACAATGAGCCGAACAAATACTGGTGATATGGGAGAGGATAGAGGAATAGAGGGTATGTTCTCTGACACATAGCCTCTAATTGCTACTCCCCCTCTCGCCTTATCTACCCTCACCGCTTGCAATCCGCCGCCTTCTGCGGCTGGTCGAACACCTGCAGATCGACAAGTTTGCCCTTGATGGAGAAATCGCCGTAATCCATCTTCAAATCGCGGGTGATGCCGTTGCGGTAGAGCTTGAAATCGATGCGGTAGACCGGCAGGCCTTCCTGATTTTCCTTGTCGTCGAAATAGGCGATGTTGACCGGCCATGCCTTTTCGGAAGCGAGCTTGCCCATTGCCTTCGCTTCCTCATCGCTGGCGGCGGCGCCTTCCTTGCCCATGACGACAGTGGTATGCGAAACGCTATCGGCGTCTTCCGAGCCATCGAACAGCGTGGTCTGGTAGAATTTTTCGCCGGCCTCCGCCTTGGCAATCAACTCTTCCATGTGGTGCGTGGGAAACTGCGAGTGGGCGAGCGTGACCTTCTTGGCTTCCGGCTTGGTGATCGTGACGTCGGTGGCAGTCGGGGTCAGCCGGGCGTCGCCCTGCACTTCCTTGTTCAGTTCCTTGTCGATAAACGTCTTGTTGACGAAACGGAACTCGTTGCCATCGCCAGCTTCATAAGTCGTCGTCTGCTGGTCCGTGATGCGCTGCGGCGCCTCCTCCATGTCGATGCGGGTCACAAAACGGAAATTGGTGGTATAACCTTCGCAGGCCGAGCCATTGAACTCATAGACCATGCGGCCGGCAAGCCCGGTGATGCCGGATTTGTCATCGGCCTTGTCAAGCTGGAGATCATAGACAGCGCGGTGAGGAACGAGCACGACAGGACTGGCCGCGGACGCCGGAAACGGAGCAAACGCAACACTGGCAAGACTAGCGCCGGCAACCAGAACACTTATCGAACGCATCAAGGATTCTCCGTTTCATTGTTGCCTCATCATAAAAAAACTCGTGGCGGAAGCGAGGCAAAAATCGCAACCTCCACCGAACATCCATCGATTCCCGCGTATACTAGAAAAGAGTAAACTACCATGAGCGAAACCATAGAGATACGGCTTGCCGCCCTCGGCATCACCATTCCCGAAGCAGCGGCGCCGGTGGCCAATTACGTGCCTTATGCGCAAAGCGGCGCGCTGCTCTTCACGTCAGGGCAATTGCCGCTGGTCAATGGCAAACTTATTCACGCCG
This sequence comes from Paramesorhizobium leguminum, assembly GCF_003217235.1. GTDB lineage: Bacteria > Pseudomonadota > Alphaproteobacteria > Rhizobiales > Rhizobiaceae > Paramesorhizobium > Paramesorhizobium leguminum. The sequence goes on from NZ_QJTF01000008.1 coordinate 45,534, forward strand.
GGCTGCTGGGTGATGGGCTCAATGTGGTAGAGGGACAGGAAGCCGCGCGTGCTTCGGCGATCAATGTGCTGGCGCAGGCCAAGGCGGCGCTGGGCGATTTGAACCGCATCAAGCGCATCGTCAAGATCACCATCTTCGTCGCCTCGACGCCGGATTTCATTGAGCACCATCTCGTTGCCAATGGCGCATCCGATCTGTTCGTCGCCGTATTGGGCGATGCCGGGCGTCATGCCCGTTCGGCGGTGGGTATGGCGTCCCTCCCCTTCAATGCGCCGGTTGAGATCGAAGCAATCATCGAGGCCGCCTGATCATGGCTGGACTCGACTGGTTGACGAGACGTCCCATCGCTCATCGCGGCCTGCATGATCTTAATGGCAAATGCTGGGAAAACACGCTCTCCGCATTCGATGCGGCGGCAAGGGCAGGGTTTTCCATCGAATGCGACGTGCACCTGTCGGCCGATGGCGTCCCGGTCGTCTTTCATGACGAGGATCTGAACCGGCTGTGCGGCAGGGATGGTCAAATCCATCTCATCAACGCGGCGGAGGCTACGGCCCTCGCCATCGGCGGCACGGCTGACCGGGTGCCGACCTTGCGCGAGGCGCTTGCGCTCATCGCCGGCCGCGTTCCCATCATCATCGAACTCAAGGGCATTGCCGGGCGCGACGACGGGCTGGTGGCGGCTGTCGCGGCTGAACTTGACGCCTACGAGGGCCACGCCGCCATCATGTCGTTCGACCACCATCTCGTGCGGCGCTTTCCCGCCGATGCGCCCGGCATTCCCGGCGGCCTGACGGCGGAGGGGGTGAAGACCAGAGATATCGAGGCGCATTTTGCCATGCTGGCGCATGAGCTTGCCTTCATCTCCTACAATGTCCACCATTTGCCGAACCCCTTCGTCGCCTTCGTGCGGGAAAAGCTGAAAATGCCGGTCATCACCTGGACTGTGAGAAACCAGGCCGATAAAGCCCAGAGCAATCTCTTCGCCGATCAGATTACCTTCGAAGGATTCAATCCGGATTCGATGCTGGCGTGATGGGTGAGGCATGAGCGGACAGGAGCAAAGCGAGCGCGGTTTTGTCTTGGCCGTTTGCGATGGCCTTAAAGCTTTCACGCGCGATGAATGGGAGGGGCTCTCTGGAACATCCAGAGAAGCTAATGATTACAACCCATTCATTTCATATGACTTTCTCTCCTCGCTCGAAGAATCGGGATGTGTTGCGCCCGCCAATGGCTGGTTGCCCCGGCACCTGCGACTTCAGGATGAGGCGGGGCAATTGCTTGGCGCGGTTCCCTGCTATCTGAAGGGCCACAGCCAGGGCGAATATGTCTTCGACCACGGCTGGGCGGATGCCTTCGAGCGCGCCGGCGGCGATTATTATCCGAAATATCAGGCTGCGGTGCCCTTCACGCCAGCCACGGGACCACGCCTTCTCCACGACAAATCACTACGCTCCCAAGCCGTGCGGCAGGCGCTGGCCGCCGGGCTTCGCCAGTTGACGGAACAGCAGGGGATATCCTCCGCCCACGTCACCTTCCTGCCCGAAGACGAACTGCCGACCTTGGCTGAGGCGGGCTTCCTGCACCGCATGGACCAGCAGTTCCATTTCATCAACGATGGCTTCGGCAGTTACGATGAATTCCTCGAAACGCTGGCCTCACGCAAGCGCAAGGCGTTGCGCAAGGAGCGGCGCGAGGCGCTTGGGAACAGCATCAGCATTGACTGGCTGACGGGCAGCGACCTGACCGAGAATATCTGGGATCAGTTCTACGCGTTTTATATGGATACCGGCAGCCGCAAATGGGGGCGGCCCTATTTGAACCGCGAGTTCTATTCGCTGATCGGCGAGCGGATGGCGGATGACATCCTCCTCGTCATGGCGAAGCGGGATGGCCGCTACATCGCCGGCGCGATTAACTTCATCGGAGCGGACCGGCTTTTCGGGCGGCATTGGGGATGCATTGAGGATCACCCCTTCCTGCATTTCGAGGTCTGCTATCATCAGGCAATCGACTTCGCGATCTCGAAGGGGCTGAAGGTGGTTGAAGCGGGCGCGCAAGGCGAACACAAGCTGGCACGCGGCTATGTTCCCGTGACGACGCATTCGGCCCATTACATCGCGCATGAAGGTTTCCGCCGGGCGGTAGAAGATTATCTGATACGGGAACGCCGCGAAATCGAACAGTTGAACGAGGCGTTGCGAGAGCACACGCCGTTTCGGAAAGATCAAAATGGAGATTCCGGCAATGACTGAAGCTTATGACGACAACAACATCTTCGCCCGGATCCTGCGTGGAGAAATTCCATCCGCGCGCGTCTACGAGGATGATCACGTCCTCGTCTTCATGGATGTGATGCCGCAGGGCGAAGGCCACACCCTCGTCCTGCCCAAAGCCCCGTCGCGCAATCTGCTCGACGCCGCGCCGGAGACGCTGGGGCCGCTCATCGCCGCCGTGCAGAAAATCGCCATCGCGGCGAAAAAGGCCTTCGCCGCCGATGGCGTGACCGTGATCCAGTTCAACGAGCCCGTTGCGGGCCAGTCGGTGTTTCACCTGCATTTCCATGTAATCCCACGCTTCGAAGGCGTGGCATTGAAGCCGCATAGCGGCAAGATGGAAGAGCCTGATGTGCTTGCACGCAATGCGGAGAAGATCAAGGCGGCGCTTTGAAAGTGATTCCGCATAAATGAACAACTATTTGATATGTATGGCTTTTATAAAACCATAAGCCCTATGACCAGCAGCACCTCCGCCACTGCGACACCGACAAGAATGCGCTTGCCGGTAGCGAGGTAAACGGTGAAACCGATCGCCGCCGCTGCGACGCGAAGCCAGACCGGAGAGCTTGCCAGCGTTCCGGTCGGGTAAAGGATCAGCTGGGCGATGACTGCGGCCACCAGCGCCGTGGCGATGCAGCGCACCAGCACCAGCGCTTCCGAATCCTCACGAATTCGACCGCCGACAAAAACGCCGAGAAAGCGCCAGACATCGGTCGCGAGCCAACCGCCAATCAATATGAAGAGGAACGGCCACCACCAGTCGGGCAGGCTAGTCCAAGTCATTTCGCCTCCAAGGGGTCGCGTCGGATACGGTGGAAGATGAATGCGCCGACGCCGCCGACCAGACCCGTCAACAAGAGATCAGACCCCGGCACAAGAGCATGAAAAATCGGGAAAAGCACAAGCCCGGCGATCATGGCGATCTGGCCCGCCTTCTCACGCGCCGACCGCCAGAGCGAAGTCAGGAAATACATCGGCGTGAGCATGAACAGCGCGGCAAAGACAATCGGCGGAAACGATGCTGAAAGCAGATAGACCGCGACCACGATAAGCGCATTGGCACCGACCAGCACCAAACCGATGCCGGCGAAATAGCTGGTTCGCAAGTCGCGCGGTATATTACGCAGTTCTTCCATTGCCATCACCCAGGCTGTCACGGCGACGAAATGGGAAAGGAAAAGCAGCGTGATGCGCCGGGTGCGCGGGCCCTTCAACTCCGGCAACAGCGCCACGACCATCGGCATCAACCGCACCGAGGACAAGGCGACCGAAGCCGCCACCGCAGGCAAGGTTGCACCCGACGTCGCCGCGCCGATCAGCATCACTTTGGCCGGGAGCGCCCATATCGTCAAAACCATAAAGACGGTTTGAACCATCGTCATGCCGCTCTCAATGGCGAGCCCGGCAAAGCCGACGAACGAACTCATGAGCAGAAGAGCCGGCACGCTGACAATGCGCGCCGTGCCACGCAGGAACCAGCGCAGATGCGTCGCGAAATCGTGGCTGTCAGGCGAGAATTCGAGGGGGCGATCGTGCATGGACCCGCAAGTACCCCACTGTGGCATGATCGGCAAGTATGCTTGGATTGTGCCTGCTGGTTTCTGCTTGCTCGTTTCGGTGCTAGCGTGATTCCTGTTCTAATGGAATCGCTAGATACCCCCCTCTGCCCTGCCGGGCATCTCCCCCTCAAGGGGGAGATTGGCTGACATCAGTCGCGGCATTTATTCTGGAGCGTTTGCGATTGGTGGCGAGCGCCATGATGGCGTAATCTCCCCCCTTGAGGGGGAGATGCCCGGCAGGGCAGAGGGGGGTACTGCCTCGCCAACGTTTCAATTTAAAAATGGAATATTCTAGCGTACGGTCTTTACAAAGGGACGGAGACAAATATGTCTATTGAACTTTATCTGGGCTTCCTTGCCGCCACGGTGGCGCTCGCCCTCATGCCCGGGCCAAACGGTCGCCCTGATCACGGCCAATTCCATCGCCTATGGGCGGCGGTTCGGATTGATTACTGTATTGGGCACAACCGCTGCCATGGTTCCACAACTAGCGCTGACGGTTCTGGGCATGACCGGATTGCTCGCATTGGCGGGTGAGCTGTTCGAATGGGTGCGCTGGATCGGTGTGGCCTATCTTGTCTATCTCGGCATTCAGACGTGGCGGGCGCCGGGCATCGATCTCACGCAGATCAAGCCGGAACCGCGTTCGGCGCGCTCGATTTTTTGGCGCGGCTTTCTGGTGTCGTCCTCGAACCCAAAAACCCTGCTTTTCTACGGCGCATTCTTTCCGCAATTCATCTCTCCAGACGCCGATGTCGTGCCGCAGCTTCTCCTTCTGTCCGCTTCGTTCCTCACCATCGCCCTCACCTTCGATTCGTGCTGGGCGCTCGCGGCCGACCGCCTGCGCGGCCTTCTGGCGTCGCGCGGCCTAATGCGCAATCGCCTCACCGGCTCGTTCTATTTCGCCGCTGCGGTTGGGCTGGCGAGTGTAAAGCGGGGGTGACACGAATGATACCGCTTGGTCCCCCTTCGTTTCTCATGCTGCGTCGGCTGCTTTCCGCAAACGGGTATCCCTGAAAACAAGGGTGCCGATCGTGCGCGCTTCGGTCAACCGTGGCGCCCAGTCGCCATTCTCAGGCGGCAGGAGCAATTCCGATTTGACCACCGGGGCGCCGCAATAATCGAAGATGCCCTGCTCGATCTGCGTCCTCATGGCGCCAAAGTAACCACGGCGCGCATAGGTTCGTAAATCAGCGCCGCCGATAGCGACGAGATGCACCTTCAGCCTCTCCAGCTTCTTGACGATGCCCATTTCGGGCAAGTCGTCATAGGCCCATCCGTTCGAGAACACCCTGTCGATCCAGCCCTTCAGCAGGCCGGGAAACGACCACCAGTAGACCGGATAGACCAGGACCAAGGCATCCGCCCGATCCAACCGCGCCTGCTCGGCGGCGACATCGGGCGGAACCGGCGTCCGGCGCAGGAATGCCGCAACGTCCATCTCGAAAAATCGTGGATCGAACCCCTCGCCCGCGAGATCGGCAATTTCTGCGGTATGCAGGCCTTCGGACGTCACGCCGGCCATGACCTCCGCCGCTACCGCATGTGTCAAGGATTGCTTCTGGGGATGCGAGACGACGATAAGCGCATGCATGGTCCTGGCTCCTGCTTTTTTGTTGCCCGTCCGGCGGGATGGCTATATACTGATGGTAAGTTACTTATGGTATATAGCGATGTCAAGCACCGGCATGAAACAAAATGAGGCGGACCGCACGATGGCTCCGCGACAGCGGCTCACGCGCGATGAACGATATCGCCAATTGATTTCGATGGCCTGGTCCATCGTGCAGCAGGAAGGCACGGAGGCGCTTACACTCGGGCATCTCGCCATCAAGGCGGGGGTGACAAAACCGGTGGTGTATGATCATTTTCAGGACCGCAACGGCCTGTTGGCCGCTCTCTACAAGGAGTTCGATGCCAGGCAGAACGCGCTGATCGATGCGGCAATTGCCGGCAGCGCCGAAGCCGCTCCGGTGCGAGCGAAAGTCCTCGCCGAGGCCTATGTGGATTGCGTGCTGGCGCAAGGCCGCGAGATACCGGGCGTGATCGCCGCGCTGTCCGGCTCGCCGGAACTGGAGCGTGTCAAACGCGAAGGCGAGAGCGCGTTCCTGGCAAAGTGCCGCAATGCCCTGGAACGGGCCTCGCCTTCCGGAAACGTCAGTTTCGCCGGGCTGAGGGCGATGCTGGGCGCAGCCGAGGCGCTTGCATCGGCCGCCGCCGCAGAGGAGATGAGCGCCAAGGAGGCCAAGCGCGAACTCCGCGACACGATCCTTGACATGCTGGCGCGGCAAAATAACCGAAGCGGATCATAGCCGGATCCTGAACGCCGCAATGTCCGTATCTTGATGCAAAACCGACTCACCGGCTCGTTCTATTTCGCCGCCGCGGTTGGTCTGGCGAGTGTGAAGCAGGGGTAAGAGGCAAAGGCCGTCATTCTCGGGCTTGTCCCGAGAATCTACCGTGGCCTAATCTCTCAGGACGGTAATTGCTTATCTTTTTCTTATGGCAGATTCTCGGGACAAGCCCGAGAATGACGGAAAGAAAGAAAGCCGCCCCGAAAGGGCGGCTTTCGATGTCTCAAAGCGGGGAGCCTTATCCCTTCCTCGGCACCTTGGGTACCGATGATTTGGCGCGGGGGGCTGGCTTGTCGGCGGCCACCTTTTCCGGTTCCGCCTTTTTGGCGGGCGGTCGCTTCTTCGCCGCCGCCTTCTTTTCCGCCGGGATGTCCTTCTGTGGCTTCACCGGCACTTCATCCGCAATGGATTCAAGAAGCAGCGTGCTGGCGCCGTCCGACTTTTCGCCAACGGTCACGCGCACCGTGCCGCCTTTCTTGAGCTTGCCGAACAGCACCTCATCGGCGAGCGGCTTCTTGATGTGCTCCTGAATGACGCGGGCAAGCGGACGCGCGCCCATGCGCTCGTCATAGCCCTTGTCGGCGAGCCAGGCGATGGCATCGTCGGTAAGCTGGAAAGTCACGCCACGGTCGGCGAGTTGCGCCTCGAGCTGCAGCACGAATTTCTGCACCACCTGATGAATGACCGGAACCGGCAGCGGCCCGAATGGAATGATCGCATCGAGACGGTTGCGGAATTCCGGCGTGAACAGCCGGTTGATCGCCTCCATGTCGTCGCCCTCGCGCCGCGAGGAGCCGAAGCCGATGGCCGCCTTCGCCATATCCGTCGCACCCGCATTGGTGGTCATGATCAGGATGACGTTGCGGAAATCGATCTGCTTGCCGTTGTGATCCGTCAGTTTGCCATGGTCCATAACCTGCAACAGGATGTTGAACAGATCCGGATGCGCCTTTTCGATCTCGTCGAGCAGCAACACGCAATGCGGATGCTGGTCGACGCCATCGGTCAGAAGACCGCCCTGGTCGAAGCCGACATAGCCGGGAGGCGCGCCGATCAGCCGCGAAACGGTGTGACGCTCCATATATTCCGACATGTCGAAGCGCAGCAGTTCCACGCCCAGCGAGCTAGCAAGCTGCTTGGCCACCTCCGTCTTGCCGACACCGGTCGGGCCGGAGAACAGGTAGCTACCGATGGGCTTGTCCGGTTCGCGCAGGCCCGCGCGGGCGAGCTTGATCGCGGCCGAAAGCGCCTCTATGGCCAGATCCTGACCGTAGACGACGCGTTTCAGCTCTGCATCGAGGTTCGACAGCACCTCCTCGTCATCCTTGGAGACGGTTTTCGGCGGGATGCGCGCCATGGTCGCTATCGTCGCCTCGATCTCCTTGACGCCGATGGTCTTCTTGCGCTTCGCCTCGGGCAGAAGCATCTGGCTCGCGCCCGTCTCGTCGATGACGTCGATGGCCTTGTCCGGCAGCTTGCGATCGTTGATATAGCGGGCCGAAAGCTCCACCGCCGATTTGATCGCCTCCACGGTGTATTTCACCTTGTGGAAATCCTCGAAATAGGGCTTCAGCCCCTTCATGATTTCGATCGCGTCGGGGATCGACGGCTCCTGGACGTCGATTTTCTGGAAGCGGCGAACCAGCGCCCTGTCCTTCTCGAAGAACTGGCGGAACTCCTTGTAGGTGGTCGAGCCGATGCAGCGAATCGCGCCGGATGACAAGGCAGGCTTCAACAGGTTGGAAGCATCCATCGCCCCGCCCGAAGTCGCGCCCGCGCCGATAACGGTGTGAATCTCGTCGATGAACAGGACGGCGCCGGGATAGTCTTCCAGCTCCTTGACGATCTGCTTCAACCGCTCCTCGAAATCGCCGCGATAGCGCGTGCCGGCGAGCAGCGTGCCCATGTCGAGCGCGAAGATAGTCGCGTTCAGAAGGACGTTCGGAACGTCGCCTTCGACAATGCGCTTGGCGAGGCCTTCCGCGATGGCGGTCTTGCCGACACCGGGATCGCCCACATAGAGCGGGTTGTTCTTGGAGCGACGGCAGAGCACCTGGATGGTGCGGCTGATCTCCGTATCGCGCCCGATCAGCGGGTCGATGCGCCCTGCCCTCGCCTTGTCATTGAGGTTGACGCAATAGGCGGTGAGCGCGTCCTGCTTCTTTTTAGCGCCTTCATCCTGCTCCGGGGCCTGGTGCTCCTCGCCATTGGCTTCCGCGCCGCGCGGGTTGTGCGTCTCCGACGCGCCCGGCCGCTTGGAGATGCCGTGCGAGATATAATTGACCGCGTCATAGCGGGTCATCTGCTGTTCCTGCAGGAAGTACGCCGCGTGGCTCTCGCGCTCGGCGAAAATCGCCACCAGCACGTTGGCGCCCGTCACTTCCTCGCGGTTCGATGACTGGACGTGAATCACCGCGCGCTGGATAACGCGCTGGAACGCCGCCGTCGGCTTCGAATCCTCGTCATAGCCCGTGACAAGATTGTCGAGTTCGCGATCGACATATTCGGTGACCGTGCGCCGCAGATGCTCCACATCGACATTGCAGGCGCGCATTACCGCGCCGGCATCCTGATCATCGATCAAGGAGAGGAGAAGATGCTCGAGCGTCGCATATTCATGATGCCGCTCGTTGGCGATTGTCAGGGCTTGATGGAGCGCCCTTTCAAGGCTTGGGGAGAATGATGGCATGAGACCTCACTTTTTCTCCATCACGCATTGCAGCGGATGCTCGTGTTGGCGGGCGAAATCCATAACCTGCGTTACCTTGGTCTCCGCGACCTCATAGGTAAAGACTCCGCATTCGCCGACGCCATGATTGTGAACATGGAGCATGATGCGGGTGGCATCTTCCCTGTTCTTCTGGAAAAAGCGCTCCAGCACATGGATGACGAATTCCATCGGCGTGTAGTCATCATTGATGAGAAGAACCCGATAGAGGCTCGGCTTCTTCGTTTTCGGCTTCGTACGCGTAATGACGGCGGTGCCACGGCCAAGACCGCTGCCACTACCCCCAGTATCGTCGTCCTGCATGACCAATTCGAAACGGATCATCGTCTTAAAACACCCAGTACCCTGTGGCTCAAGCGCTGCTCCATAATGTAGGGTGCGGCTCAGCGATTTTAAGCCCTCATTTCACGGTTGCAACACCAGTTACGGAATTAAATGTAACACCGGGCGGAAAAGAATCCGTTGCCGCAAATCACGGCGCCTTAAGCGAATTCTCGCTGATTTTGACAGAAATATTAATCAAAATTAACTCAAAACCACATGAAAAATGAACCGGCCGGTAATCATAAACGGATTGGTAACGCTATCGCCGATACGGTGACTGAAATCATGCGGCATTTCTAATGCACGCAAGTCCAAACCACACATGCATTCCAGGCAGGGTAGTCATCGTGCGTAAAGCGTTCCGTCAAGCCGCCTCCGTATTCACGAAAGCGGCCCAAGCCATCCTGGCGTTGACAGTCATTTCCGGTTGCTCCACCACGAGCGTTCCGTCCGCCTATGCTAGCTCCGGCAAATATGCAGCCATCGTCGTCGATGCGAATACGGGCGAGACGCTGTTTTCCGCCAATGCGGATGCCGGCCGCTACCCGGCGTCGCTTACCAAGATGATGACGCTCTACATGCTTTTCGAGGCAATGCAGGCCGGGCGCGTCAACAAGAATACGCCGATACCGGTCTCCCGATATGCCGCATCGCGCCCGCCGACAAAGCTGGGCTTGAAGCCCGGCCAGTCGGTCCGCGCGGAGGATGCGATCTACGGCCTTATCACCCGTTCCGCCAACGATGCCGCGACCGCGGTTGGCGAGTATCTCGGCGGCTCGGAACAGCGCTTCGCGCAGATGATGACCGCGAAAGCGCGCCGGCTCGGCATGAAAAACACCGTGTTCCGCAATGCCGACGGCCTGCCCAACGCCTCGCAGCGCTCCAGCGCCCGTGACATGGCGATCCTCGGCATCGCGCTGCGCGAGCATTTCCCGCGTGAGTTCGCCTATTTCTCGGCCCAGAGCTTCAATTACAAAGGCCGCACGATCCGGGGCCATAACCGCCTGCTCGGAAAGGTGCAGGGCGTTGACGGCATCAAGACCGGCTATACCCGCGATTCCGGATATAACCTGGTTTCCTCGGTCAAGCTTGACGGCCGCAAGGTTGTCGCAGTCGTCATGGGCGGCGCGAGCGGCGGCGCCCGCGATGCGCACATGGCTTCGCTGATTGCAAAATATCTGCCGCGCGCCTCGCGCCGTGGCGGCGAGCCGCTCATCGCCGCGCAGGATACGGCGCCAATCGCGGCCCCCGTTCAGGTCACGCCTGTCGATCTGCCTGAAGCCAACGATGCGCCTGTGCCGATGGCGCGCGTCGAAACGGAGGAAGAGGTCGGCCAAGGCGACGCGGATGACGAAGTGATAACCGCGCTTGCCGCCCCAGCGCCCCGGCCTGCCGCCGCTGTTGCGGTCGCCTCGGTCGCTCGCGCGCCGAAAGCTGCAATACCTGCTCACGTCGATCCCGTCACAACCGCTTCAGCCCGTTCCAATGACGCTCAGGCCAACAGCGGCTGGGCGATCCAGATCGGCTCGCTGCCAAGCTCCGAGCAGGCTCAGGCAATGCTTGCCAAGGCTGCCGCTGAAGCCGGACAGAGCCTTGCCAGCGTGACAGCCCGCACCGAAACCTTCGAGAAGAAATCGAAGACCTTCTATCGCGCCCGTTTTGTCGGCTTCGAAACCAACACCGCAGCATTAAATGCCTGTGCACTTCTGAAAAAGAAGAATTTCAATTGCTTTACTATAGCAAATTGAGAATAATTCTGGATTGGGTGATACTTTGTCCAATCATTATTTACCAAAACCCGGAATAGTTGTTAGTAGAAGGGTTTCTCATGTCGAAAAAGCAAAAGACAACGGTAGTACAATCCACACGCGCCAGGCCGGAAGCGTCCTTGCTCAACATGCAGGCGCTGCATCAGGCCGCCGTCCGCCTGGCCGATCTAAAACGATCGGGATCGACACTCACCACCCGCGATCTCGTGGCGCTCCTGCTCTGCCATGCTGCGCGCTCACGCCGGGCATCGTTGCCATTTGCCCCGGTCTATCTCAATACGTCGGATGCGCGTGGAAAAAAGGCGATCTGGATGAGGTTCCAGTGACAGGGCGCTATCAATCTTAAATTGTATTATTGATTTCTACCTAGCGTAGTGTATGCTGATTATGCATACGCTACGCTCATTCATTTTAAACAAATATTTTGATCTGAGGATGATATTTATGGCTATCTCTTTGAACTCATTAGGCTCGGTCCAATTCACAAATACGGCAGTCACTGTCGCTGCGAACGACGCAGCTCAGAAATTTTACGTACTTATCACACAGCCGCCCGGCGTCATTGGAAGCGAGGTCGTTCCGGTTTCCTATAAGAATGGACAGGCAACGGCGGAGCCATCATCAGGGCTTTATAAGACCAATCTGAATATCGCATATGATCCACAAAGACAGCGTCTTTACGGAGCGCCGAACAATCACGAGATATCGGGCTACGGCATCAAGGTGTACGGTGACGGGGAAGCATTCAATATCGTCGATGTGATCGGTTATGGTGGTCCGGTGAACCTTGATATACAAAATAATTTCACCGTGCCGGAAATGGCCGTATTCGATAATCTGCTTGTGACCGGCTTTTCGTTTGGAGAGATTTCCGGCCTGATATGGGTTTATAATCTCGACACGAAACAATCAAATTATTATCCAGTCCGTATTTACGCAAAAAAATTGGCCACTAAATTTTGCTATTATAACGGCACAATATTTTTTGCGATGGCCATCCCCCCGATACTGTATTGGATTGAGAATGATTCCAATAGCATAAAGGAAGTGGGTGCTGGGGGATTAGCTTTAGGCGCGGCCATGGATAAGGATCACGCACGTCTCTATCTACCAGTGGGCGACATAGGTAATGACCGTGGTGTGGCTATTTTCAGCATTGCCACGCTTCCTCCTACACCCTTCGGCTCGCCAATTATGCTGGACGCGCCACTAAGCGCCGGAGAGGGCACAGCGATCGATAATAGCAGTGGGCTTCAATATATCAGTGTTCCTGATGGCTCTGAATTTATAGTCATCGATACAAATTCCAATCAGCAGATTTTTCCCCAGATGCCTCCTGTTCAACCTAGTGCTTCGTCGCTTTCGATTATTGAGCAGGATCATGTCATTTGCGCGCTTTATCAAGGCGATAATAGCGTCACGCTCTATCAGCAAACGGGCAGTTTATAACAGCCCCAATGCCGCAAGTTCGTGGCGCAGTTCCACCGGCATTGCTGCTCTTCCGTCCCCGCTCGCCTCGTCAGCGGGGATTTCCTCCGCCTTCAAATATCGCCAGCCCTGAAAAGCCCGGCGCGGCTGCCACTGCGTGGGAACAAGCTTCGGCTCAAGCACCAGATGGCAGCGGTGAATGCCGTCGGAATCGGTGAAAGGCCTCACATCCAGGAGCCGCTGGCGGCACTGGATGTTGCCCTTGATGACCCAATAGAGCGAGCCGCCATCGAGAAGCTCATCGATACGCTTCGGCACCATGCGCGTGGTATGAAACTGTTCCGGCAGTTCTCCGGCGGCGCGCTTCTCGTCCAGCCGAAAATCGATCCAGGCGGCAAGATCCTCGATGCTGTCGCATCCAACGCAGAGTTTTACGATATGAAGGGGCATGGAACTGCCAATAAAGGGAGTACGGGAATAAGGGAATAGGTGAGTATGTTCGCATAAACAACATCATAAACAACATATTGCGCTACGGCCCTATTCCCCTACTGCCCTATTCCCTTATTCTTCTCAACACTCGACCACATTGACCGCCAACCCGCCTTGGCTCGTCTCCTTATAGCGTTCGCTCATGTCGCGGCCAGTCTGGCGCATGGTTTCGATGCAGGCGTCGAGCGGCACGAAATGGGTACCGTCGCCCTTTAGCGCCAGCGAGGCGGCGGTGACAGCCTTGACGGCGCCCAGCGCATTGCGCTCGATGCAAGGCACCTGCACCAGCCCGCCCACGGGATCGCAGGTCATGCCGAGATGATGCTCCAGCGCGATCTCCGCCGCGTTCTCGATCTGCTCCGGCGTACCACCCATTACGGCGGCAAGCCCAGCCGCAGCCATGGCGGAAGCCGACCCCACCTCGCCCTGGCAGCCTACCTCCGCGCCTGAAATCGAGGCGTTGTGCTTGATGATGCCGCCGATTGCCGCCGATGTCAGCAGGAAATCATGGATGCCTGCCGCATCCGCATCCTCATGAAACCTGGTGTAATAGCGCAGGACCGCAGGCACGACGCCCGCCGCGCCATTGGTAGGCGCGGTGACGACGCGCCCACCCGCTGCGTTCTCCTCGTTGACCGCCATGGCGTAGACTGAGAGCCAGTCATTGGCGAGCAACGGATTGCGCCGGTTCTGCCGCCATTCCTCTTCCAGCCGGTCATGCAGATGACGCGCACGGCGGCGCACCTTGAGACCGCCGGGCATGATGCCTTCCTGCGTAAGTCCGCGCTCGATGCAGGCGCGCATCGCGTCCCATATACGGTCCAAGCCTTCATTCAGCGCGGCACGGCTCATTCGCGTCTCTTCGTTGGCCCGCTTCATTTCCGCGATGGAAAGGCCGCTGGTCCGCGCCATAGCCAGCATTTCGGTGGCGCCGGCGAAGGGATAAGGCACATCAACCACTTCCGCGCCCACGCCGCCGTTCTTTTGCTTGTTCAGGTCCTCCTCGCTGACAACGAAGCCGCCGCCGATGGAATAATAGACACGGCGGAGCAAGAGGCGCTCATCGACATCATAGGCTTCGAAGGCAAGGCCGTTGGCATGGCCTGATAGCGCGACCTTCCGGTCCATGACCAGATCGCTATCCGGATCGAAACGATAGGGGGGATGGCCTTCCGGGTGGATGCGCTTTTCCGCACGCACTTTGTCGATGATCGTGGCCATGTGGTCGGGATCAATCCGGTCCGGCAAATAGCCGCAAAGACCCAGAATTACCGCCCGGTCCGTCGCGTGCCCAACACCGGTAAAGGCCAGCGATCCGTGCAGCCGCGCCTTTAACCGGAAAACCTTGACGCCAGCCGGTCGCGGCCAGTGGCCGTCCTTCAACTCGGCCAGAAACAGGCTCGCCGCCGTCATAGGCCCCATCGTGTGAGAACTCGATGGCCCTATTCCAATCTTATAGATATCGAATACAGATAGAAACATGCCGGTCCATTTCGTCTGCACTCTAAAGCGCGTTGCCTGGATACGATTAGAGTCAACGCGCTTTAGAGTTTTATTTTCAAGCATGTCTTTGTCCCAAAACCGGTTCCCACTTTTGGGAGACGTGCTCTAGTATAGCATCCTGACGATGGACCAACTTTCACAAAATGCGGCGCCGGCTACCGACCTGCGCTTAGCTGCCTACGACAAAAGCCGGAATTCCCATGCCGCTTGAACAGACCGCCACAGGTTCTCCACCCGAAAAGGGAATGCGCCTTGTCCGCATCGATATCGCGCGGGGCATCGCCCTCATCGCCATGGCGATTTATCACACCGGCTGGGATTTCGAGTTCTTCGGCTATCTCGATCCCGGCACGACGGGGCATGGCGGCTGGAAACTGTTCGCGCGCATGATCGCGTCGAGCTTTCTCGTGCTCGTCGGATTCAGCCTGGTGCTGGCACAGGGCAAAGGCATCCGCTGGAGGCCATTCGCAATCCGGTTTGCGGAGATTGCGGGCGCCGCGCTCGCCATCACCCTCATCACCTGGTACGCCATCCCCGATAGCTTCATCTTCTTCGGCATATTGCACCAGATTGCGCTGGCGAGCGTGCTGGGCCTGCTGTTTCTCTGGCTACCGATCCCGGTACTGGTGATTTGCGCAGCGGCGGTCATCGCCCTGCCGTTCTTTTTCCAGTCGGCGTTCTTCAACAGCCCTGCCCTCTGGTGGGTCGGGCTCTCGACCGCGTTCCCGCGCTCCAATGATTATGTGCCGCTCTTCCCCTGGTTCGGCGCAGTGCTGGCCGGCATGGCGCTGGCGCGCCTGTTCCAGCGCTTCCAGCTGATGCCATTGTTGCGCAACGGCACCGGCCTGGCCGCGCTCGACAGGCCGCTAAGGTTCATCGGCAGGCACGGCCTCGCCTTCTACCTTATTCACCAGCCGGTGCTGATCTCTTGCGTCTTCCTCATCGCGCAGCTTTTTCCGCCATCCATGGCCGACCAGCACGCCATGTTCGTGCAAACCTGCGAGCAAAGCTGCCAGGCGACCAATGACGGGCAATTCTGCCGCCGCTTCTGCTCCTGCGTCACCGCGAAGCTCGATCAGACGAAGCTATTCGACGAGTTGTTCGAAAACCGGATATCGACGCAAAGCCCTGAGGTTCGCGGCATTGCCGATATATGTACGAAGGAGAGCGAGGCACGAGGAAACTAACTCACTGTGACCGCGATTCATGTAATCGTTGCACACGAGCCTCGAGCTTATCCAAAGCTTGCGCAGCAAGCCTGGTGCTCCCAAGGGCGCAAATTTCCCGCGCTTCCCGCTCCGTCTCTTCCAGCGACAAAACTCCCGCACAGAGAGTATACACAATACGCACGATCATGAGCTTGTTGAGATCATGCATGGGCATATCCAACTGATTGGGATCGGTGGGTGGCGCTGCTACAATGCGCGGTGCGTCCGTTCGAATATTTGTGCTCTGAAAGACAGATTCAAACGTTGCGGCTGCTCGTATGCGATTTCCCAACCACCAGTTCGACGCGGGTATCCCTTGCCATAGCAATAAGGTTGCAAGGAACGATGTTGCATCATAGTGGCGTCCGGATTGCGTCGGACGGAACACGGTCGCCTGATCGATCCAGGGCGAAATAAGGAGCGTCGGCACCCGTACGCCAAGCAGATCGAAATTTTCACTGCTATCGTGACGATAGGCATTGTTGGCGGGAGGCGGCGGAACGTGATCATATATCCCGCCATGCTCGTCGAAGGTAATGATAAACAGCGTATGGTCGAAGTCGGGGCCCTGGCTCAAGGCGTTATAAATGTCGGCCACCAATTGCAGCCCCGGCTCCATTTCCGAGGGCGGATGGCACGAGTTAGCCGTTACGCCGGATGAATTTCCCATCCACGCCGGCTCAATGAAACTGAAGGCAGGCAACGTTCCGGCGCGGGCGGCGGAATAAAAATCACTAATGTCTGCCCGGAAGGTATCCGGAGACTGATTTACTTCCTGAATATGCCCTTCCAGAAACAGATGATAGGTATAGTGGAAATTTCCCCAGAGGGATTGATCATAGAGCTTCCAGTCCTTGTTACCATGCGCCCATAGCGTATCCCAGACGGAGGGCCGGCGCGGCGCATTCGGCCAATTGTTATAAATTGCGCCTGACTCGAAATTAGCCACAAGACCGAAGGACGATCCCGTCAGCGAGAAGGCGCGGTTCGGGTCGGTAGGGCCAGGCAGGGAACAGAACCATGCATCGGAAACCGCAAACTGCTTTGCCAGCGTGGTCAGCGGATCGAGCAGGCTCGAATCGTAATAGTTCATAATCTCGAATGATTTGGAAAGATTATAATCGTTGACGAACCCTTGCATTTGCGGACTTGCCGGACAGCCCTTCGGCGAAATCGTGTTGACGAACCAGGATGTGCTGCTGCTCTGCCCGAAGCAATAAGTCGTCGCTGCGTCCACGAAGGGGAACATTGCCGGATAGAAATGATACCAATGACCTTGGGCGACCGCATCTCCCGCGCCAACTGCCGAAACCGGCCAAATAAACCAGCGCTTGTCGCTGTCGCTCTGGCCGAAACAGTATGTCTGGCCGTCGTACGAAAACGGGAACATCGTCGGATAAAAATCGTCCCAATAACCCTGCGCTACGGCATCTCCTACGCCGTTTGCCGAGATCGGAGAAACGAACCAGTATTTCGTTCGGGAATTCTGTCCAAAACAGTATGTCTGGCCTCCGTCCACGAAGGTGAACATCGTCGGATAAAAATCGGCCCAATAACCGTTTGCAGTCTCGGCTCCCACACCGTTTGCCGATATGGGTGAAATATACCAGCGCTTGTCGCTATCGCTCTGGCCGAAGCAATATGTTTGACCGTTATCGACGAAAGGAAATGTAGTCGGGTAGCACCGGGCCCAATTGCCCTGCGCTACAGCATCTCCCACGCCGCTGGCCGAAATCGGCGAAACGAACCAATGATTATTATCGCGGGTCTGCCCAAAGCAATAAGTCTGTCCTTCATCGACAAAAGCGAACATTGCCGGATAGAAGGAATTCCAATTGCCGCTTGCCGTTTCGTCGCCAACGCCCACAGATGCCGAAACCGGCGAAATAAACCAGCGCTTATCGCTGTCGCTCTGGCCGAAGCAATAGGTCTGCCCACCATCGCCGAAGGTGAATATCGTAGGATAAAAACGCGGCCACTTACCTGCTATGTCATCGGTAAGTTGATGCATGACTCCGGAATGGGAGTGGTCCGGGTCGTCGGTCGGATAATTGAGGTTTGTCCCTGAATATTTGGACTGATAGAAGCGCTGCCCGCTTTCAGCCGTGTTGCAGTTCGTGCTGCTCGCCCCGTCGAAAGGCGCGTTTGACCCGATGAAACGCCCGACGCTGCCCTGACTATAAAGATCGCCCATGAGGTGATCGAAAGACCGGTTCTCCAGCATCAGATACACGATCTTCTTGATGTTCTGCCGCATCCAGGGGATCGTTCCCGGACCGTCGGCATCGCCCTGAACTCCGCTCGGCAGGTTCAAGGGGATGAGCGGCGTGAGGCCGAATACCACCGTATCTGCGGGCAACGAGCTCTCCCACGCCGTGATCGTCTTTGCCGGCTGGAGCGGGAATGGTTGGGTTGGATCCACAGGATAAACGGTGATATCAGCGGATCCATTGCTCCAGGCAATCACCTTATCGCCCAGCGTGCAGAGATTCATGCCTGGATCGATCGTCCACTGCATTCCGGCAATTGGCGGGTTCGGCAGAATATCCGACGCGTTTCCTCCATCGAACATCCAGGTCCGGCACGCGCCGCTATTCCTGTCACGGCAAACGACATAGCCCGCGACAGGCGCCAGGTCTGAATTTATGACCGTTCGCCAATTTCCAGTGATGTTTTGGGGGCTTCCTGCTGGAAGCATCAATGTGCTGCTGAACGGATCGAAACGACGGCATTTATAGGCGCCGGTGGCCGGCCAATACAGCAACAGATAATTGCCCAATGGTATAATGTCTGCCGACGGGTCCAGATCGGCGCTCAGATCCCCCTGTGTCACCAGGGTCGGCAGAAAGTCCGTCCGCGCGATGTCGACCAGCCACAAGCGAAACCTGTTCGTCGCCAGTTCCCTATCGATGACGTAATTGCCGATGGGAATGAGCTGGTGTCCCGACCGCACACTCCACCATTGGCCTTTCTTGACCAGATGAAGCGAGTCATTCGAATCTATGTACTGATAAAGACTCCAGTCACCCGTCGATGGCCTCCACTGGACGAGAAATTCATAAGCGACACCCATCGCCGGCCTCCATATCGATTTAAGACAATCATTTCTCTGTAAAAGGGCATTTATATATAATACACGTAAAAGTTGCCACAGACTGAACAAAAAGTCCAGCCAATTTAGCCTTTGGAAGGCGATTCTCGCAGGGTAACCCGGATACTTGAGCGGTTCACTTTTGGGTGGAACGATACTTTTTTGCCGGGTGCGGCAACTTCACCGTAGAGGCATGGATTCCTGTGACAAGCACAGGAATCCATGCCTCAACCTATCCATTCACGACAACGGCGCAAAAGGACACCAAGCGATTCCATCAAATGCCGGGACTAAACAGCTATAAGAAGGAGAGCGAGCAAAGCCTGCCCGTTATACTCCGCCGAACGTGAATGTCTTGAATGTAATCCGGTGATACAGGTTCGGCATGTTTTTCTGTATCATGGCCCGATATCCGCTCGCGGCCGGATGCGAAACCAGAATGCCGTAATTCATTCGAAGCAGCATAAAATCCAGCGCACCCGCATCAACGATTTCTCCAGGTCCGATGATGATCGTGTTTGCGCCTGCCACCGGGCGCTTGTCCGTCTTGCCGAAAAAGATGCCGTATCCATTACCGCGGCCGACTTCACCCGCATTGCAGTTCAGGCCGGTAACGATGTATTTTCCTGGCTGGACTGGTGTGAACCTTATCCGATAGCCCTCTTCGCGACCATCCGACATGCCCTCCAACCTGAAGCCTTCGTTGACGGTCCGGACCTCCACAGTTTCCAACTGACGGTCGCCTTCGACCCGTGTCAATGAAACATTGCCGCACTCACGCGGCTTGTTGGTCCAAAAGTTTTTGGCGGCAGTCGCCCTGAATGCAATCGCCGCCCCCTTCTGCTTGATATAGCTTTCCGCTTCGCGTTCGGTCCGCGCGCTCAACTCCGACTTTTCCTCGATTGAGGGCGACCCGCAGGCCGTCAGCAAGACCGCCATGCTCGCAATGATAATTCCCCGCATAGTTCCCTCTCTCCGCATCAGGTGAAAAGCCCGGTCAAATGCCCCCATCGACCGAAACAATGAGATTAATTTTGAAAATGCCGAAGTCGGGCTTCACGTCCTCACACCCAGTTCCGCCAGCCGCCCGATGCAGGCCTCCTCGATCTGGTCGAGTTCGCCCAGCGTTTCCTCGATATCGCGGCGCTTCTGGCGCAGATCGGCGCGTTTTTCCTCGACGCGCTTCATCAGGAGTCGCAATTGGCCGGACTCGCCCGGCGGTTCGCGGTACATCTGGATGATTTCGTGGATTTCCGCGATCGAGAAGCCCAGGCGCTTGCCGCGCAGGATCTGCTTGAGCAAATGCCGGTCGGCCGGACGAAACAGACGGGTGCGGCCGCGCCGCAAGGGATGAATCAGCCCTTCATCCTCGTAAAAGCGCAGGGTTCTTGTCGAAATGCCGAACTCACGGGTGAGTTCAGTAATCGTGTAGTACTCGCGCATTGCCTACTCCGGCTGAAATCCAATGGTTTGTTGTGTCCATGGTTTACGTAAAAGTCAATTGCGCCAATATTTAATCAGTTAATGATGGACGCCGAACCACCAGGTCGCCAGTCCGAGAAAAGCCATAAACCCGGTAACGTCCGTCACCGTGGTGACAAAGACGGAGGAAGCGATTGCCGGGTCGGCGCCGACGCGATGCAAAAGCAGCGGAATGAGAATTCCGCCCAGCGCCGCCGCAAGCATGTTTATCACCATCGCGGCGGCGATGATGCCGCCGAGTTGCGGATTATGAAACAACGCGCCCGCAACAAGGCCGACGACGGTAGCGAAAATTATGCCATTCACAAGCCCGATGATCGCCTCGCGCCGGATGACACGGCTGGCATTGTAGATATCGATATCGCGCGTCGCGATGGCGCGCACGGTGACGGTCATGGTCTGCGTGGCCGCGTTGCCGCCCATGGAGGCGACGATGGGCATCAGGACGGCGAGCGCCACCATCTCCTGAATGGTCGCCTCGAACAGGCCGATGACGGAGGCAGAAAGGAAGGCGGTCAGAAGATTGACCATGAGCCACGGCACCCGCGAGCGGGAAATGGAAAAAACCGAGTCCGACAGTTCTTCATCGCCGACCCCGCCCAGACGCAGGATATCCTCTTCCGCTTCCGCCTTGATGACATCGACCACGTCATCGATGGTAAGCACGCCGACAAGCCGCTCGTTCTCATCGACCACGGCGGCGGAGAGAAGATCGTATTGCTCGAAGATCTGCGCCGCCTCTTCCTGATCCATCGTCGCGGGAATGGCGTGGCGCGTCTCCTGCATGACGTCCTCGACCTTGACCGCGCGGCCTGAGCGCAGGATCCGGTCGAGATCGATGGCGCCAAGCAGCCGGAAGGTCGGGTCGATGACGAAGACCTGGGAAAAGCGATCCGGCAGGTCGTGGTCCTCGCGCATGTAGTCGATGGTCTGACCGATGGTCCAGAAAGGCGGAACGGCGACGAATTCCGTCTGCATACGCCGGCCGGCGCTTTCCTCGGGATAGTCGAGCGCGCGGCGAAGCCTTATCCGCTCGGTGAAGGGAAGCTTGGCGAGGATTTCCTCCTGGTCTTCCTCGTCCATATCCTCGAGAATGTAGACCGCATCGTCGGAATCGAGATCCTGGACGCCTTCGGCGATCTGCTCGTTGGGCAGGGCATCGACGATTTCGAGGCGGATGGCCTCGTCTACCTCGGTGAGCGCCTCGAAATTGAACTCTTCGCCCAGAAGCTGCACCAGCGCCTGCCGTTGCTCCGGCTGGAGCACTTGCAGAATATGGCCAAGCTCGGATGGGTGCAAATGGCCGACATGCGCGCGCAGGAACAGAACGTCGCGATCGGCGATGGCCGCCCCGACGCGGGCGAGAAAGGAAGACCGCACCGCGCCATCCTCGCCATAGATGTCGGGCTCATGGCTATCCGCCGCTTCAATGCTGTCTTTTGGGCTGTCTTTTGGTTCGGTTTCAGCCATCGGATTTTCCGGTCAGAATGGGTCGCCGCTTTGTCACTCGTGGACCTACTTCATAATTGCCGAAACCGAAATCGATTTGCGGAACCTTTTTGCAATCGGCAAAAATTATGGCGCGTGAATACGTTAGAGTTTTAGCCGCATGATCTTACCTGGAAGTCTGCAACTTTTCGGGATCATGCTCTGGAACTCGAAAATGCCATTATTTGCGCGTTCATTTTCCTGTTGCAGATTAGAATTATTAAACAATAGTTCGAGGTTCTGATATGATTGGCGTTCTGCGTGTCTTGGCTACAAGCCGGATTGGAATGACCACCGGTTTGACGATCGCGCCGATCGCAGCCATCGGGCTCTATTGCGCCGGCCTGCAATTGACCGACAATTTTCACGTTATTGCCGCCGGCGAGGCCTATCGCTCAGCGCAACCGACACCGGCCGAGATCGACGCCTACAGCAAGGAATATGGGATCAAGACCATCATCAATTTGCGTGGCGCCAGCCCGGATTCCCGCTGGTACAGGGCCGAGGAGCACGAAGCAGCCAAGCTCGGCATCACCCTTATCGATTTCAGAATGTCCGCCGGCGAGGAGTTGACGCAGGCCCGGGCGGCGCAGCTCATCGCCATCCTGGAAAAAGCGCAAAAGCCGATCCTCATCCATTGCAAGGCAGGGGCCGACAGGAGCGGGCTGGCATCGGCCCTCTATCTCGCGGTCGTAGATAGAGCCAAGAAAAGCACCGCCGGGCAGCAGATTTCGCTGCGCTACGGCCATATTTCCCTGCCGTTTGCTCCGGCCTATGCCATGGATAAGACATGGGCATCCCTTGAGCCCTCTTTGGAGGTAGCCAATTCCTGATTTTGCCAATCCCTGATATGCAGGGTGGCCCTGATATGCAGGGCGGAAAATTCCTCTCCCTCCCGGGTGTTCCATGAACCGCACGAAGAAAATTGCCCTTGCGGGATCCGCATGTCTCGCCATGCTGCTGGCCGGCGGAGTGGCTTTGCAGCAATGGACAATGGCGAAAGGGCAAAAGGCCCTGCACGAGCTTGCCAAGGAAGGCGGCTTCTGCAAGACAGATGGGTGCGAGGAAGGCATGGCCTATGCTTCCGATTATCTGGGCGCCGAATTCGGGCATTCGCCGAAAATGGTCCGCTGGTGCATGGGCGTCGATGTGATCGCGCGTGAGGAGAGCAGCTTAAGCAATGGGCTTAAGGCGGCTTTGACCAGCATATTGTATATTCCCTGCGGCGACCCCAACAGCGATGCAACGGAAGAGTAGTTGATGAATTTCTATCTGCGCTGCCTTGCATGGCTCGTATTGATCGCCATTCTTGCCGTCACGGTGGGGCCGCTGAACTTGCGCCCGGTGACAGGCGAGCCGGTCGATCTGGAACGGTTTTTCGCATTCTTCATTGTCGGCGCGCTCTTCGTCCTCGCCTATCCGAAACATTGGATTTCAGTGCTTGCGCTCGTCGTGGGGTCGGCCGCGCTGTTCGAGTTGCTGCAGCGCATTGCGCCGGAGCGCCATGGCGAAGTCACCGATTTCTTCATCAAGGCGGCGGGCGGATTTGCCGGCGTTTTCGTAGGCTCCGTTGCGCGGCGCATCTTTCGACCTTCGTAGATCATCAAAATGAAGTCAGACGCCATAAAAGCATTCATCATTCATCTGGATCGCGCCACGGATCGTCGCGGCCAAGTGGAAAAGCTGATCGCCGAGCTGCCGATCCCGGCTGAGATCATCGACGCGGTGGATGGGCGGCGGCTTGGCCAAGCCGAAATCGAGCGCGTCTATCGCCGCCATCTGCACAAGCCGCCTTACCCGTTCCGGCTCAGCATAAACGAGATCGCCTGCTTCCTTTCCCATCGCAAGGCATGGCAGGCAATTGTCGACCAGAATCTCGCCGCCGGCCTCGTCATCGAGGATGATGTCGCGCTCAATAGCGATTTTGCGGACGCATGGAACGCCGCACGCGCCTATCTTGAGCCAAGCCAATTCATCCGCCTGCCCTTCCGCCCGGGCAAGGAAACCGGTCCGGAACGGTTTCGGAAGGAAGGCACTCGCATCATTGAGCCCATTCCAGTGGGCCTGGGCATGGTGGCGCAACTTGTCGGTCGCGATGCGGCAAAGCAATTGCTAGCGGTCACTAAACAATTCGACCGTCCGGTGGATACGCTGATGCAGATGAGCTGGGTGACGGGGGTCAATCCACTATCGGTTCACCCGGGCGGCGTGGAGGAGGTATCGGCGCATCTGGGCGGCAGCACGCTCAAGCAGAAACGGTCCGTCATGCATCGGCTTTCGCGGGAAATCCTTCGCCCGATCTATCGGATGCGGATAAGATCGTTATCCCGGAAACATGGGAAGCGCCCGGCATGACAGTTCCCATCCTGATGTATCATCAGATACATATCCCTCCGGCGCACAAAATGCCCTTTCGCAGCATGATCGTTCATCCGGATCGGTTCCGAAGCCAGATGCGCTGGCTGAAGCGGCTGGGCTACAAGGGATTGTCGCTGCGTGACGCCGTGCCCTATATAGAGGGCCGCGCGCATGGAAAGGTGGCGGTCATCACCTTCGATGACGGGTTCCGCAATGTTTATGAGAATGCGCTGCCAGTGCTGCAGGAACATGGCTTCACCGCGACGAATTTCTTCGTCGCCAACCAGATCGGCGGCCAAAACGAATGGGATATTCCCATAGGCATACAGCCCACCCCCTGCATGTCGCCGACGCAATTGCGCGAATGGGCCGCGCTTGGCCATGAGGTCGGCGCGCATACGCTCGACCATGTTCATTTGCCGGATGTTCCTCTCAAGGAAGCGAAGCGCCAGATCGGCGGCTCGCGGGACGTATTGCAGGATATTCTCGGCGCCCCGGTGACATCGTTCGCCTACCCTTACGGCGATGAGAATGCGCGGCTACGCGACATGGCGCGCGAGGTTGGCTTTACCCATGCGGTGACGACGGAGCGCCGCAAAACCCTGCCCAGCGACGACAGCTTCGGCCTGCCGCGCCTGACGATCCGGCGCAATGATACATGGCTGCATTTTTTGAAGAAGTGCCTGATATGACTGTTTGGGCGCCCCCATCACTCCGAACAGCACACACTCCTCACATACGTGTTGCCAACAGTCATAAATGCGTCGTCGGGAACCGCCCCGCGAGATTTCAGTTGTTTCAGTAAATCTGCTGCGTTGTCTGCTGGCATGGTCTTATCCAGCACAACAGCATACCATTTATTTGTGGCAAGGTAGGCGGTAACGGGAAGAGGTGAACTCCGAACGTAAGATTCAGCATCTGCATAGTTATCAAAGCTCTTGATCTGGATGTAGCGATCCCCGAAAGGCTTATTTAAAAACTGGTCTACCTTGACCCAATTATGATGCAGGTAGCCCTCTCGCTCTTTCGCTTTCACTTTATACCATCGCGCACCCACGGAGACAATTTCTACACGGTCTCCATTTCTCATGCGCACAATTTTTCCAGAGGCTTGGTCTTCTCCGCTGCGTAGATATTCCTGTCCCTTAGGCACTCTGAGCGCCCCGGATTTAGCTAATGGTATATGAAAACGAGCGCCATCACCGGCTATCCGATAATTTGGAGGTGAACTGGGTTCCATCTGAGGAACGGGAGGCTGCGTGACCGACTTAGCAACCGATGCTTCCGCGCCAAAATCGAAATTAGTCACACGATATTGAGCCATCTCGCTCTTTGAAAGATAGCGCATATCGTCTTTCTCATATCTCAGAGAAAGCTGCAGAAGACTGGGATCAATTCCCATCTCCGTCATATAGGAGATGGTCTCAGCGGTCTGAAGTTGGACGAAAGACACAGCAGCATCAACAGATATCGGTGCTCCCTCGGAAAAGGAGGATTTATGAACACCAATCGCGCCGGTTTCCGCAACTCTTATGGAGCCCCCCATAAACGCGAGCGCGCAAGCGGAAGAACACTCCATCCCTCTCATTTGGAATGTGCGCAGGCCAAGGGCTCTAATGAGCCTGCCTACCCGGATAGCAGTCGAGGGATTGCCTCCTGGACTATTGAACATGACGACGGCTGATGTCGTCCCTACGCGCTGCACCAGCGATGTGAAATCGTCCAGACTTTCGGAAGGTTCAAAGACGCCCGATACGAGTATAACGGTCGCCGAATTGTCGAGAGGCGTTGTTGAGAACGTCAAGGCCGATGCTTTACCGGCACCCAACAGAATTGCTACCGCCCCCACCAGAAAATTTCTAAAAAGCACTTCTGCGTCACCCCGATAAGCCCTGTTTGAGTATACGTCAGGGCGACCTCTAAGCAAGGGGCAAGGCAATCAGGCCGCGAGCATGGCAACAGCATAGTCCCGCGCGTTTTCGCGCGCGGCGTCGAGGTGGATGCTGCGCAGCAAGGCTTCAAGATCGCCATTTGCCGGGCTGAAGCGGCTGTCGGTGGATAGCATCTTTCGCGAGATTTCCCATGGACCCGCAACGAGCTTACCCTTGACGACCTGACGCCAGGCATGAAGGGCGGTGATGAGCGGGCGGTGCGTCGCGTCGGCCAGGCCTGCGCTGCGGAACAGCGCCGCCAGCGCATTGTCGCGGCCATCAGTCAGGATGGCGCCGACGCGGCTTCGCGGTTGATCGGACAGCGCCACCAGGATCGCGCCGAAGAAATCGATCTTGCCATAGGCGACGGTGCGAATAATCAAGGCGGTGGTCAGGTCGCCCCTCTCCCGCAAATGCTCGACCAGCGCGGCATGGTCCTGAGGCGCGCTCCGGTCGGCGATATCCAATGAAACCTTGATGCAGGTGTCACGCGCAACCCGCTCCGCCCTGCCCTTGCCCATCGTCGCGGTGACGATCTGCATCCCGGCGAGCGCCTCGCCTATCCTGACCGCCAGCATATGGCGGGAGTCGGCGGGCAAATTCTCATGCCGCAGCAATGCCTCGCGAACACTCGGCTCAGCCCCAAGCCGCTCCGCCATGCGGCGCAAGCTCATCGGGGCAATTTGGGCGGTGCTGTTGCGCAGGAGATCGACGCACGCCGTAGGGCTCGCCACCTCGGCAATCGCCGCCGACAGGACCAACGACACTTGCGGGCGCATGGCGATCAGCCGTTGCGCCGCCTCATCGCCCATCGCGACGCGGTCGATCATGTCCATATCACTCAGGAGCGGCGAGCGCGCCAGCATGAAGCCGGATATTTCCACCTGCTCGCCGGCAAGCGCCGTCACCAGCGACAGCGGCGCATCACGGCTGAGCGACAGGGATTCAGACAGCGCGGCGCGCACTTTTGGAGAGGTATCCTCCAGAAGCAGCGTCAAAGCCGCCTCCGTAGCGCGCCTATCATCGGAAGAAAGGTCCGACTGAAGGTAGGCATGCGCCAGAGCGCTTGCAGCCGCGCAGCGCTGCGCAACGCATGCACCATCGATCCACTTCAGAAAATGCCGGATGATCATACTGCCCCGCCCCTACTCAAGTACCCCATGGGACGGTGTAGCGGGGAAAAGTTTACGGACGGTTCACCATAAAGGTAGGCCCCTCCTTCCCCCTTGCGGGGAAGGTGCCCGCGGAGCGGGCGGATGGGGGTGGAGACGGGTACGCTCTGTTCTGCGCCACCCCCACCCGACCCTTCGGGCCACCCTCCCCGCAAGGGGGAGGGAAGGCGTTGCGCTCAATACCACCCCACCGCGACCTGCGCCTCTTCCGACATGCGGTCGGGCGTCCAGGGCGGATCGAAGGTCATGTTGACCTCGACAAACGAGACGCCCTCGACGGCGCTGACCGCGTTCTGCACCCATCCCGGCATTTCGCCGGCGACCGGGCAGCCCGGTGCGGTCAGGGTCATGTCGATCTTGACGGTCCGGTCGTCCTCGATATCGATCTTGTAGACGAGACCGAGTTCATAGATGTCGGCCGGAATTTCCGGGTCGTACACCGTCTTCAGCGCCGCGATGATATCGTCGGTCATCCGCGCCAGCTCTTCCTGCGGAATGGCGGAAGCGGAGAAGACCGCCTTGTCTGTCGTTTCAGGTTCTGCCGTCTCGGTCTTGTTTTCCATGGTCCTATCCGAAAAACTTTCTGGCCTTTTCCAGCGCCTCCACGAGCGCATCGACTTCGGCCTTGGTATTATACATGGCGAAGGAGGCGCGGCATGTCGAGGTGGTGCCGAACCGTTTCAAGAGCGGCTGGGCGCAATGCGTACCGGCGCGTACGGCCACCCCTGCCCGGTCGATCACCGTCGATACGTCATGGGCGTGGATGCCTTCCAGATTGAAGGAGACGATCGCGCCCTTGTCCGGCGCGTTGCCATAAATGCGTAAGCTATTGATTTTGCCCAGTTGCTCGTGGGCGTAATCGCGCAAGGATTCCTCATGCGCGAAGATCGCCTGCCGGCCCACCCGCTCCATATATTCCAGCGCCGCGCCAAGGCCGATGGCCTGAACGATGGGCGGCGTGCCGGCCTCGAAGCGGTGCGGCGGGTGGTTATAGGTGACGTTTTCCACCGTCACCTCCTCGATCATCTCGCCGCCGCCCTGGAACGGACGCATCTTTTCCAGCATCTCGGCCCGCCCATAAAGGACGCCGATGCCCGAGGGGCCGTAGACCTTGTGGCCGGTGAAGACATACCAGTCGCAGCCCAGCTCCTGCACATCGACGGGCAGATGCACCGCGCCCTGGCTGCCATCGACCAGCACCGGGATACCCCGCGCATGCGCGATCTCGACGATCCGCTTGATCGGCGTCACCGTGCCAAGCACATTCGACATATGCGTGATGGCGACGAGTTTGGTGCGCTCGGTCAAGCATTTCTCGAATTCCTCGATGTGGAACACGCCCTCGTCGTCAACCGGTGCGAAGACCAGCTTCGCGCCCTGCCGCTCGCGGATGAAATGCCACGGCACGATGTTGGAATGGTGCTCCATGATCGAAAGCACGATCTCGTCGCCCTCGCCGATATTGGGCATGCCATAGCCATAGGCGACGGTATTGATCGCCTCGGTGGCCGATTTGGTGAAGACGATTTCGTCCACCGAAGCGGCGTTGAGGAAGCGGCGGACGGTTTCACGCGACTTCTCATAGGCATCGGTCGCTGCATTGGAGAGGAAATGCAGGCCGCGATGGACGTTAGCATATTCGTTGGAATAGGCGTGGCTTATCGTATCGATAACAGCCTGCGGCTTCTGCGCCGACGCGCCATTATCGAGATAGACAAGCGGCTTGCCGTGGACTTCCCGGGAGAGGATGGGGAAGTCACGACGGATTGCGTCGATGTCGAAGGCCGGTGCCGTATGTGTTTTCTGGTCCATGTTTCCTAACCGATCCCGCTGTCCGCGCCCCCCTCGGGTAAAGCCCGAGGATGACGGCTGTAAAGGCGATGCCGACTAATGGCAGGCAAAGCGTTAGAACATTATCGCTTGCGCCCCCTCCCATCGTCATCCTCGGGCTTGACCCGAGGATTCACGGCTAGGAAGTAACTACCTGTCCACCGCGCCAACGCATTCCAGCGGACGGAAGCAAAGTTTATTCTTCGATATTCCGCTCAGTGATTTACAATCCTGTTGCGACCGATAGTACCGTTCCCGCCTCCTAGCCGTGGATCCTCGGGTCAAGCCCGAGGATGACGACTGGAGGAGCGGAGATGGCCGGCAAGCCAGGGGAATGCGCTATTCCAGTCTAAACCGAATTTGCCCTCACCCGTGCGCGGCCAGCCACTCTTCCAATATGCCTTCCAGCGCCTCGACCAGCGGCTCGTTTTCCAGTTCTTCAATGATCTCGGCCACGAAGGCCTTCACCAGCAGCCCGCGCGCCGTTTTTTCGGGAATGCCGCGCGCCATCAGGTAGAAGAGATGGGCCGGGTCGATTTCCGCCACCGTCGCGCCATGGCCGCAGGCCACGTCGTCGGCGAAGATTTCGAGTTCCGGCTTGGCGTCGAACTCGGCATCGTCGGAGAGAAGCAGCGTGTTGCAGGCCATGCGGGCGTCGGTCTTCTGCGCGATTCTGTTCACGCGGATCATGCCCTGGAAAACGCCGCGCGCCCTGCCGGTGACGACATTGCGCACGATCTCGGTCGAGGTGGTGTTTTCCACGAGATGGCCGACCGTCATGGTGACATCGGTGTGGCTCTCGCCGCCGAGCAGATTGATGCCGCGCAGCTGGAAATCCGAGCCCTCGCCCTTGGCCAGCAGATGCACTTCCTGGCGCACCAGCTTGCCGCCGGCATTGACGATATAGAGCGTGAGCTTGGCGTCCTTGCCGAGCGTGGCGTTGAACTGACCGAAATTGACCGACGTATCGCCATACTGGCGCAGGATGATCCAGATGATCTCCGCCCCATCGGCAACGGTCAGATGGCTGATGGAAGAGGAAAACGCTTCCTCTTCGCCGCCATATTGGCGCTCGATGATCGTTGCCTTGGCTTGCTTGCCCACGCGAACGGGAAAGCGCACATGGCCCTGCCCCGAATTCTGCACATTCTGCAGTTCGAGCGGCGCTTCGAGTTCCACGCCATCGGCGATATCGACGGCCCAGCCGTCGGTGACATAGGCCGCGTTGATTTCGCCGATGGCATCGTCGGTGCCGCGCGTTGCCAATGCCTGGACGAATGTGCCGTCGGCAAGCTTCTCGCTGAGCTTCTCAAGCGTGACGCCTTCCGCATGGCCCGCCGAAACGGCCACGCCGTTGGAAACCGCCGCAACCGTCGAGCCTGATATCAGCGGCGCGATAGGCTTCGAGCCTGCGGCGGAGTCGAAGGGCGCGACGGAACGCAGCAAGGTGCGCAAATCGGTATAGTGCCAGCTTTCGATGCGCCGCGAGGGAAGACCCTGGATCTTCAGCGCCTCGATAGCCGTATCACGCGCGATGGCGACATCGGCATTGCCGGGCAGCTCGCCGACGCATTCAGCGAACGCGTCGATCAGCGCGGTTTCCGCCGGTGTTCGGGTTTGAGTGTGAACGTTCATCGCACCCATCCTTAAGCCGCTTCGCCGATGACATCGGCATAGCCGTTCTCTTCCAGCTGCCGCGCCAGCGTCTTGTCGCCGGATTTGATGACCTTGCCCTTGTAGAGCACATGCACGCTATCAGGCACGATATAATCGAGCAGACGCTGGTAGTGCGTGATGACGATGATGGAGCGGTCGGGCGAGCGAAGCGCGTTGACGCCTTCCGAAACAATCTTCAACGCGTCGATATCGAGGCCGGAATCGGTCTCGTCGAGGACGCAGAGCGAAGGCTCCAGCAGCTTCATCTGCAGGATTTCGGCACGCTTCTTCTCGCCGCCGGAGAAGCCGACATTGAGCGGGCGTTTCAGCATCGCCGGGTCCATCGACAGGAGAGCGGCGGCTTCCTTCACGCGCTTCATGAATTCCGGAATCTTCAATTCCTCTTCGCCGCGCGCCTTGCGCTGCGAATTCATGGCGACCTTCAGGAATTCCATTGTGGCGACGCCCGGTATCTCCATCGGATACTGGAAGGCGAGGAAGATGCCCTTCGCCGCGCGCTCCGCCGGGTCGAGGCCGAGGATCGACTCGCCATTGTAGAGAATGTCGCCTTCCGTCACCTCATAGTCCTCGCGACCGGCGAGGATATAGGAAAGCGTGGACTTGCCCGAGCCGTTCGGCCCCATGATCGCAGCGACTTCGCCGTCCTTCACCGTCAGGTTCAGGCCACGGATGATCTCGGTGCCGTCTTCGGCGATGCGGGCGTGCAGGTTCTTGATTTCAAGCATTTTCTGTTCTTTCAAAATCCGTGTTTATTCAGCCAGGTCGAGCCGCTTTTCGATACGGTCGAGGCGGACCTTCAGGCCGGCGACCTCGGCGTCGTGAAGAGTCTGGCCTCCAAGAAGGCCTGCCATATGCTGGCGAATGATGAGCATTTCCGAACGCATCCCGCTCATCTCTTCCTTCATTGAAGACATGTCGGCGCGAACAATGCGAAGATGTTCCAAAATGAGATTCTCGACCTTGTCATTCATCACCCCACGCTCCCCTCAAGCGAGATCCCGATCAGCTTCTGCGCCTCGACGGCGAATTCCATCGGCAACTCCTGGATGACTTCCTTGACGAAGCCGTTGACGATGAGCGCGATGGCCTCCTCCTCCGGAATGCCGCGCTGCATGACGTAGAACTTCGCGTCGTCGGAGATCTTGGAGGTCGTCGCCTCGTGCTCGATCTGGGCGGTCGAGTTCTTCGCCTCGATGTAAGGCACGGTATGCGCGCCGCAGTCGTTGCCGATCAGCAGCGAGTCGCAATTGGTGAAGTTGCGCGCGTTCGCCGCCTTGCGGTGGACGGAAACCTGGCCGCGATAGGTGTTGTTCGAATTCCCCGCCGAGATACCCTTGGAGATGATGCGGCTCGACGTGTTTTTGCCGAGATGAATCATCTTGGTACCGGAATCGATCTGCTGGTGTCCATTCGACACGGCGATCGAGTAGAACTCGCCGCGCGAGTTGTCGCCGCGCAGGATGCAGGACGGGTATTTCCAGGTAATGGCGGAGCCGGTTTCGACCTGCGTCCACGAAATCTTCGAGTTCTTGCCACGGCAATCGCCGCGCTTGGTGACGAAGTTGTAGATGCCGCCCTTGCCGTTCTTGTCGCCCGGATACCAGTTCTGGACGGTGGAATATTTGATCTCCGCATCATCGAGCGCGACCAGCTCGACCACGGCGGCGTGCAGCTGGTTCTCGTCGCGCTGCGGCGCGGTGCAGCCTTCGAGATAGGAGACGTATGCTCCCTCGTCGGCTATGATCAGCGTTCGCTCGAACTGGCCGGTGTTCTTCTCGTTGATGCGGAAATAGGTGGAAAGCTCCATCGGGCAGCGCACACCCTTCGGCACATAGACGAAGGAGCCGTCGGTGAAGACAGCGGAATTGAGCGTCGCGTAGAAATTGTCCGAGGTCGGCACCACCGAGCCCAGATATTTCTGCACCAGTTCCGGATGCTCGCGGATGGCTTCGGAAATCGAGCAGAAGATCACGCCGGCCTTCGCCAACTCCTTCTTGAAGGTGGTGACGACGGATATGCTGTCGAACACCGCATCGACGGCGACGCGGCCCGAATTATAGACGTTGTCCGAAGCCTCTTCCTCGTCCGAGGGCTCGCCCATTTTGCGCACGCCCGCCAGAATTTCCTGCTCTTTCAGCGGGATACCGAGCTTGGCATAGGTCGCAAGCAGCTCCGGATCGACCTCATCGAGGGATTTCGGGCCTGTCTGGTTCTTCGGCGCGGCGTAATAGTAGAGATCCTGAAAGTCGATTTTCGGATACTCGACGCGCGCCCAGACCGGCTCTTCGAGGGTCAGCCAGCGGCGATAGGCCTCCAGACGCCATTCCAGCATCCATTCCGGCTCGTTCTTCTTCGCCGAAATGAAGCGGATGATGTCTTCATTGAGGCCCTTGGGGGCCTTGTCGGTCTCGATAAAGGTCTCAAAACCGTACTTATACTGGTCCACATCGATATTGCGGACCTGTTCGATCGTCTCCTGCACGGCAGGCATTGGCGTTCTCCATCCAGGTCGGGGTCAAGGCCCGACAGTTCGAAACGTCAAGCAGCAATTTTGCTGCCCTATATGTAGTAGCGCTTTCACGCGTTTAAAACCGGATGTACCGGAATTTCAAGCAACCTCGCGCTGCTTTTTCCGCGCCATGATCGCGGTGAGCACATCGAGGAAGCGGTTGACCGCCTCCGCATCCGTTTCCGGCGCGGTCGATATGCGCAAGGCACCCATGTTTTCCGCATGTCCCATGGCTGTCAGCACATGGCTCGCCCCGACCTTGCCCGAAGAGCAGGCGGAACCGGCGGAAAGCGCTACACCCGCCAGATCGAAGGCGATTTGCGCGGTTTCGGCCTTCATATGCCCAAGCGAGAAAAAAATCGTGTTGGGCAGTCTCGGCGCATCTGCCCCGTGAATAATTGCATCGGGAGCAATGCGCCGGAGGCCGGATTCGATCATGTCCCTGATATCGGCAGGCCAGCCGCCATTCTCAAGCCGTTCCCGCGCGGCCTTCGCCGCAGCGCCGAAGCCGGCGATGAGAGCTAAGGATTCCGTGCCGCCGCGATGTCCCTTTTCCTGCCCGCCGCCCCGGATCAGTGCGCGCGGCATGACCAGATCGGAATGAGCGACGACGGCGCCGACGCCCTTGGGTCCGCCGATCTTGTGCGAGGAGAGAATCACATAATCGCCGCAAGCGTTTGTAATATCGAGAGGAATGCGCCCCGCCGCCTGCACCGCATCAACCACGAGAAGACCGCCCGCTGCCTTGACGATATCAGCGATATCCGCTGTCGGCTGGATAACACCGGTCTCGTTATTCGCCGCCTGCACGGCGACAAGCGGCAATCCTTCCGACTTGTCATGCGTTGCCAGCAGCTCTTCAAGCGCGGCGAGGTCCAGAAGACCATTGGTATCGACGGGTACGACATGAATATGCTCAGGTGGAAACTGCCCGCCCGCGAGAATGCAGGGGTGCTCCGTCGCCCCGACATAGAGCCGCGAAAGCCGCAGGGAAGCGCGGCCCATGGTGTAGTGTGGCGTCAGAAGCGTAGATGCGGCTTCCGTTGCGCCTGATGTAAAGACCACATGATCGGCCCGCGCGTTGACGAGCGCGGCGACATCCCGGCGCGCGGCTTCGACGAGTGCTCGCGCGGCGCGGCCTTCCGTATGGACGGAGGAAGGATTGCCTGTGAGGGAGAGCGCCGATACAATCGCATCGCGCGCATCGCCGATCAGCGGCGCGCTTGCGTTGTAGTCAAGATAGGTGCGGCTGGCGCTCATATCCCGCGACTCTTTCCTCATTTGCCTGTCGATGCGCCATATTGGCGCAATTTCCTTGAAATTCGAACCCGGAACAGCCTATTAAACCGCACCTACTGGACGCGCGTCCAGTTTTGAAGAGTTCTAAAGTCAAGTTTTATGAGCGATGCGCCGAGCCGTCAAGGCCGCAGCTTTAAGAATCGCCGATTTGGTAGTAGCCGCATGATCTTATCCGAAGAGTTGTAGACTTTTCGGGATCATGCTCTAGCGAGCGAGAGTGGAGTACACATGCCCGAAATCATTTTCAACGGACCAGCCGGACGTCTCGAAGGCCGCTATCAGCCGTCGAAGGAGAAAAACGCGCCGATCGCGATCATTCTTCATCCGCATCCGCAGTTCGGCGGCACGATGAACAACAAGATCGTCTACGATCTGTTCTACATGTTCCAGCAGCGCAATTTCACCACCCTGCGCTTCAATTTCCGTGGCATTGGCCGCAGCCAGGGCGAGTTCGACCATGGTTCGGGTGAATTGTCGGATGCCGCAGGCGCGCTCGACTGGGTTCAGTCGCTGCACCCGGATTCCAAGACGTGCTGGGTAGCCGGCTATTCCTTCGGCGCGTGGATCGGCATGCAGCTTCTGATGCGCCGCCCGGAAATCGAAGGCTTCATCTCGGTCGCGCCGCAGCCCAACACCTATGATTTCTCCTTCCTCGCGCCCTGCCCCTCCTCCGGCCTCATCATCCATGGAGATCAGGACAAGGTGGCACCGCCGAAGGATGTGCAAGGACTGGTCGACAAGCTGAAAACCCAGAAGGGCATCACCATCACACAAAAGACCATGCCCGGCGCCAACCACTTCTTCTCAGGCATGGGCGATGAGCTTATCGCCGAATGCGAGGATTATCTCGACCGGCGTTTGAATGGCGAGCTGGTGGAGACGAAGCTGAAGCGGTTGCGGTGATACCCCTCCTTCCGTCATCCTCGGGCTTGACCCGAGGATCCACGGCTAGGGGGCGCTGACTGCCCACCGAACCCCGACGCATCCAGAAAGCGGAAGCGATCAATCTTTCACGTAATGATTTTATGATCCCGTGGCGGATGATAGTCCCGTTCACGCCTCCTAGCCGTGGATCCTCGGGTCAAGCCCGAGGATGACGGAAGGAGGGGCTGCAAAGCGCGTTACGCCGGATAGGCCACCACACCCCCGCTCACCGGAACGTCACATCCTGTCGTCGCGGGCCAGGTGAGCGGCAGTCCCTCGGACGAGCGTACCGCAAGGTACGCCCAGGCCTCCGCCTCCATGGCGTCGCCATCCAATCCCAGCGCATCGGCGCTCAATACCTTCGCGCCCTCGCCCGCTGCCAACCCTTCCAACGCCTGCATGATGGCGGCGTTCTTGCGGCCGCCGCCGCTTACCACATAAGTTTTGGGTCGCTGTGGCAAATGCGAGGCTGATTTCAGAATCGCGGCGGCGCTGACGAAGGCGAGCGTCCGTGCGCCGTCGGCAAGCGATATCTGGCCTTTCTCCGGCGGCAGGAAATCGCCCCGGTCGAGCGAGCGGCGGACATTGCCGGTGAAGAACGAATGCGCGAGATAGCGGTGGGCGAGCGCATCATCCACAGTACCGCTTGCGGCAATCGCGCCATCGGCATCGAACGCGGCGCCTGTATGCGCCTCCACCCATTGGTCGATCAGCATGTTGCCCGGCCCGCTGTCGAAGGCCGCAAGCGTTCCGTCCGCGCCGACATAGGTGAGGTTGGAAATGCCGCCGATATTGACGAAGATGATGGGCGCTTCGCATTTTTCCCTAAGTCCCGAAGCGAGCGCGGCATGGTATGCAGGTATCAACGGCGCGCCCTGCCCGCCATGCGCCATGTCGTTGGCTCGCATGTCGTAGACGACCGGAATACCCGTTTCAGCGGCGAGCAATTGGCCGTCGCCGATCTGCATCGTCAGGCCATCATCCGGGCGGTGCAGCACCGTCTGGCCGTGAAAGCCGATAAGATCGACTTCCTTCCGGTCGATGCCATGGACATGCAGGAAATCATTGACGGCGATGGCGTGATGCAGCGTCAGGTCGCGTTCGAGCCGCGCGAGAATGCCGGGCCGCTCGTCACGCCCGCGGATGGCGCGGGCATCCGTCAGCCCCTGCTTCAGGCGGGCGCGGAAGCCGTCCGGATAAGCGATGCTCATCGATGGCCCGCGTTCGACGATGGAACGCCCGTCGGTCTGGACCAGCGCGATGTCGATGCCGTCCATCGATGTGCCGCTCATCAGCCCGATCGCCTGTTTTATATCCGTCACTTGCTTGCTTTCTTGTGATTCGACACGGAATGATGTTAAGCCCCTCGTCCATTCAGTACACTTCTCATGACAGACAGGAAAAGGGACGATGTCCGGCTTTAAATCCGATTTTCTTCGCACACTTTCCGAGCGCGGTTTCATTCATCAGGTCTCCGATGAAACCGGCCTCGACACGCTGTTCCAGAAGGAGATCGTCACCGGCTATATCGGCTTCGATCCCACCGCATCGAGCCTGCACGCGGGCAGCCTCATTCAGATCATGATGCTGCACTGGCTGCAACAGACCGGCCATCGCCCCATCGCGCTGATGGGTGGGGGCACCGGCATGGTCGGCGACCCGTCCTTCAAGGACGAGGCGCGCAAGCTGATGACGGAAGAGACCATCGCCGGCAATATCGAAAGCATCAAGCGCTGCTTTAGCCAGTATCTCACTTTCGGAGATGGCTTGAGGGACGCCGTCATGGTCAACAACGCCGATTGGCTGCGTGGCCTCAACTATCTTGAATTTCTGCGCGATGTCGGCCAGCATTTCTCGGTCAACCGGATGCTGTCTTTCGACTCGGTCAAGCTGCGGCTGGACCGCGAGCAGTCGCTGTCGTTCCTCGAATTCAACTACATGATCCTCCAGGCCTATGATTTCGTGGAGCTGCACAAGCGTTACGGCGTGACATTCCAGATGGGCGGTTCGGACCAGTGGGGCAATATCATCAACGGCATCGATCTCGGCCACCGGATGCTCGATGCCCAGTTCTATGCGCTGACCTCGCCGCTGCTCACCACCTCGTCGGGCGCCAAGATGGGCA
Source organism: Paramesorhizobium leguminum (assembly GCF_003217235.1). GTDB lineage: Bacteria > Pseudomonadota > Alphaproteobacteria > Rhizobiales > Rhizobiaceae > Paramesorhizobium > Paramesorhizobium leguminum. Next base: position 83,064 of record NZ_QJTF01000008.1, read on the forward strand.
AATCGGCCACGGGCGCGGTGTGGCTCAATGCCGACCTCGTCAGCCCCTATGCGTTCTGGCAGTACTGGCGCAACACCGAGGATGCCGATGTCGAGCGCTTCCTGAAGCTCTACACGACATTGCCGCTCGGCGAGATCACGCGGTTGGCGGCATTAGGCGGCTCGGAGATCAACGAGACGAAGAAGATCCTCGCCACAGAAGTGACGGCGCTGTTGCATGGGCGGAACGCCGCGGAAGAGGCGGCGGAGACGGCCCGCAAGACCTTCGAGGAAGGCGCGCTTGCCGAAAATCTTCCCTCCGTTGAAATTCCCCGCGACACGCTTCACGCCGGCATGGGTGTGCAAGCGCTGCTCGTCCAGGCGGGGCTTGCAGCCTCGAACGGCGAGGCCCGCCGTCACATCCAGGGCGGCGCGGTGCGGATCAATGACGAGCCGGTGAAGGATGAACGCGCGGTGGTGAGTGCGGATCAGCTGACCGGCGAAGGCGTGATCAAGCTATCGCTGGGGCGGAAGAAGCATATTCTGGTTCGGGCGGTTTAAAAATCCGCGCGCGCCCTCCTTCCCCCTTGCGGGGAGTGAGGAGCGTTCGGCCGCAGGCCGAGGAAAAGCCAACGATTTGGCTTTTCCAGCGACGAACGCGCGGAGCCATAGCGGAGCGCTGCCCGCGGAGCGGGCGGATGGGGGTGGAGGCGGTTATACTCTATCCTTCACCACCCCCACCCCGGACCTGCGGTCCGACCCTCCCCGCAAGGGGGAGGGAAAAAAGCCGTCACTGAAACTCGAAAATCGACCTGAAAATCCCAGGCGCCATGACCGAAATCGGGTTGACGATGATCTGCGGCTGCTTGGCATTGCCGGCGAGTTTGTAGGTGATGCCGATGAGCCCCCGGTCGCGCCCGTTGCCCAAGAGCGCGCCCAGAATCGGTAGTTCGCCGAACAGCCGGTTCAGCCCATAGGCCGGCATGAAAGTGCCCGTGATCGACATGTTGCCCTTTGAATCGTAAAGCATTCCTTGAAAGGTGGTTCCTATCAGCGGGCCACGAACGATGCCGCGTTTCAAAGCCACATAGCCCGGGCCTTTTTCGATCTGCGAATAACCACGATCGAAGTGAACACGTGATACGTCGATATCCTTGCGGACCGCCTCGCTCAGACTGGCGCCCCCGCTCTGAGGCGGGCTGGTAACGATCTTGGAGAGGCGCGGCTCGTCGACAATGGCGAAGTTCCGCGCATCGACCTGTCCCTGCATCGGACCGCCGCCTTGAGAAGTCAGGCTGATGCTGATCGTCCCGCCCTCCATCTTGTCGTAATAATCGAAGAAGCGCAGCACCGCCCCGGCATCAGACGACTGGAGTGAGACGGACTTGGCGGCGTTCTGGACATTGTTCGTCGCGGTAAACGCCTTTCCCGAGGCGGTCTTGGCATTGATGGACAGGCCGGAAACAGTCGAGCCGGCACCTTCATACGAGACGGATACATTCCGCAACGTCTCGGAATTGAAACCGATGACCTCATCCAGCTCGGCGTTGATCACGAGGCGGGTCTTGTCGCCGCCATCTTCGGCATCGCTCCCGGCAGAGGTCATCTGCTTCAATAGCGCGCGCGCATCGAAGGACTTCCCCTCGATATCGGCACGGTAACCGCCATTGATCCTGCTGATCCTGGCGGCCATGTTGTCGGTCCGGTTGAAGCGGATCTGCCTGAGTGTGGCTTGGCGAAGCGCGCCCTTGGCAAGCGATAGATCGCCTTCGACCCGGAAGGCATCGCCGGAAACCGTGAGATTTTTAATCTCGACGTCCTTGTCGGTCAAATCGTCGCCAATGAGCGTCATCGTTGCCTTGGCGGGCACACCGGCACCCTTCTTCCAGCCGATCCAGGGAATATCGATTGCAGTTCTGGTGAGATCGACACTCACAGGGCGCTCATTGCCCTTCGCCATACCAAGGTCCACAGCCATGGGACCGGAAAGGACGCCATTCAGCTCAGGTACTTCCTTTGCCCGAACCTTGTCGTCCATTTCAAGCGTCACCGTCTGTTGCCGCTTGACGGTAGAATCCTCGATAGGCTCCACCATCTCGACGGTTGCCGGAATGCCGTTCAGCTTGGCGTTTGCCTGAATTTGCGCCGCGCCTTGAGTGATCTTCAAGGTGCCCTTCGCGTCCGTTATCTGTTGGCCATCGATTGGCTTGAGGATATCGAGGTCTGAGAAATCGAGGTCGGCGTTCCATTTGAGGCTACCCTCGGGGGCGTTGCTGCTCACAGGAAACGTCACGAAAATACGGGACGAAACATTGCCGGATACTTCCTCCGGCGTGAAAGGGGCGTGTTTCAATGCGTCTATCGGCTTATCATTCGTGATTTCAGCGACTGCCGCCGCATCGCCTTTCACGGTGAGATCGAGGTCTGCCAGCACGGGCCGCTGCGGCCCCCAGGGAATAACGAGCGTACCGTTCGACACATCCACCTGGCGATTGCTGGGCGTATAGGCCGTGCCCTTCTCCAGCGTTATCGTAGTGTGCGATCCGCGAATGTTGACGCGGCCTGCGGCATCCCGCACCGCCGGAAGGTCCCCCACCACATCGAAACGCGTGTCGGACACGAAAAAATCGCCCTTGATCTCCTCCGGCGTTAGCGGCGCCGGCGCTCCGGGACCATTGAACCGCCCTGCGGGAAAAGCGATGTCGATCTGGCTATTCGTCAGCTTTCCGCCGTAGAGCTTATCGAGCACCCAGCGGCGCGCGCCGTCCGCCACATCGATGGGCCAAAGCTGCTTGGCCGCGGCCACCGGCATTTCGGGAATCCTCAGAAGAAAGATCATTTCCGGCGAGCCGTTTCCGAAGGTCATGCGCCCCTGCCCGTAGAGCTCGCCGCCAGCCGTCTTCACGCTCATCTCATTGAAATCGAGCTGGTTCCGGTCATTCAGATAACGCCCGGTAATTTGCGCGGCGAAGGGCAGCGGCTGCTCCGGCGAATCGCGTGGCGCCGAAACCGCGGAACTGGTGGCGATCTTGAAGCGATAGGCAGGTTCCGACGCAGCGCCCGGCGCCTGGTCAGATGGTTGATGACTGATGGCGCCGGTGAACTGCATCTCCATGCCGCCCAACGACAAGGCCGAAGACTGCAATTCCACCATACCGCTGCCGGCGGTCTGCCTGAAATTGAGGGCGGCGCGGGCCGGGATATCAGCCTCGCGGCCTAAATCCATGCTGCCATCCGTAACGTTCAGCCGCCCGTCTATCTCGGCCGGTTTATCCCCAACGGCGGCCTCGCCGCTTAATTCCAGATTTGCTTGCCCGGATAAGCGAAAATGCGCCGGGTTGGGCTTTCCGCCTGCCACCTCTTCCGTTATCTCCGGTGGAGAACCGATATTGAGCGGGATGCCGTCAAGCGTTGCCCGGAAAGCAGAAACCCTCCCTTGCTCGTCATGCTGCGCCGAGCCTGCCAGCGTGACCGTCTGCCCTTCCCAGCCGAACGTCCCTGCCAAGGCGATTTTCCCGTCCTTGTCCGTCAGGCTAGCCTGCCGGACATCGAGCGTCTTTTCCTTCCCCATCAACTTGAAATGGATGACGGTGTTCAGGACCAGGATCGAGCGTGTCGAACGTTTGTCGAGAGCTGCTACACGCCGCGCGATTTCCTCGAACAGCAATCGGGAAACTGCGTCGAAATCGATGAGTCCCTGCGAATTGCGGGGCAGATCTGCAAACAACCCTTGCGTTTCACCCGTATCCGATAAATCGATCTCCGCGCCGTCGATCTCGACCTGCGCTATGCTCACCTCTCCCTGAAGAAGCGCCAGCGGCGCCAGCCCCAGACGAACCGAGCGAATGCCCTTTACGGCAATGCCGTCCTCGGGGTTCGTAACGGAGACATCGTCCGCTTCAAGCGCGATATGATAATCCCGGTCGAGAGAAATACGGGCGCCCGCAAGCGAAGTGGCCGCCCCCTCGCCTGCTACTGTCTGTAAGGCCGCCCGCGCTTCCTGGGTGAGCCGCTCCCCGCTGATGCCGCTGCGCAGCAGAAAAAAACCCGCCGTGCCAACAAGGCCAAGAAGAATAAGGACCGATAACACGGAGCGGACAGCAAGGGAGACGAGCGAGCGCGGTCTGCGCGGACCGCGGACGGGAGGGGTTCGCTGCTTCCAAGCGGAAGGGTAGAGCTGCAACTCTTGTATATCGCGCTTTCGAAAGCGGATTTTTTTGGGTTTCGCAGTCAAATTCCCACGCTAAGAGTTAGAGTCTACCCCGCCGGGACGCCATGGACGATTCCCGCAAGCATCTTATAATTTACTATTTCGGAAGATAGGCTGTCGGCGCCCTGTCGCGTCGAATATCCATCCACCCATAGGCGCATCCACAAAAAGAAAGGCATTGATATGGCTTCCCCTGATATTGGCGACATCGCACCGGATTTTTCCCTCCCTCGCGACGGCGGCAACATGCTCTCCCTCACCGCGCTCCGGGGCAAGCCGGTCGTGCTTTATTTTTATCCCAAGGACGATACCAGCGGCTGCACGCAGGAAGCCATCGAATTCTCACGCCTCAAAGGCGATTTCGACAGGATCGGTGCCACCGTCATCGGCATGTCGCCGGACAGCGTGAAAAAGCACGACAAGTTCAAGATAAAGTACGAATTGAACATCGATCTCGTTGCGGATGAAGACAAGGCCGTGCTCCAGGCCTATGGCGTGTGGGTGGAAAAGAGCATGTACGGCCGCAAATATATGGGCGTCGAGCGCACGACGTTTCTGATCGGCCCCGACGGCAAAATTGCCCGCGTCTGGCATAAGGTAAAGGTGCCGGGACACGCCGCGGATGTATTGCAGGCAGCAGAAGCTCTGGCGGCGGAAAATGATGCAAGCCTTCATTAACCATAATCGGGTGTAATGGCTTATCCATTCACAATGCGATAGGCTTAAAGCTCCGTGACCGATCCGCGCCTCCCCATTTTCGGACAGCGAAAAGAGCCGCACACGATCATCATAGCGCGCGGCGATGCCATCAGCCACTTCGCCATTCGCCCATGGGTGCTCCTTGTCGGCGCGTCTGTCTGCGCGCTGGCCGCGATCGGCTATCTTCTGGCAACCTTCTACCTCGTGATTCGGGATGATCTGATCGGCGCGAACATCGCGCGTGAGGCCCGCGTGCAACAACTTTACGAGGACCGGATATCGGCGCTGCGGGTGCAGGTGGACAGGATCACCAGCCGGCAATTGCTCGACCAGCGGATGATGGAAGACAAGGTGGCCGAGCTGATCGAGCGGCAGAAGACGCTGAGCCGCCGCGACGGGCGGCTCGCACCCCTCCTGAAACGTGCGAGCGACGTCCCTCTTCCGAAAAAGCCCGAAACGGCGCCTGAGCAGCACACACAGCTTCTGCTCCTGAACGACGATCCCGCTGACGCCGCATTCATGGGCATCGATCCCATCATAACAGGGCCGGTTCCCGGCCGAGCGGCCCCGCAGAGAACGGAGGCCGATACGCTACGCCCTTCGGAGGGCCTTGCGGGGGAGTCTACGGCCGAGAAGGCCGAACAAATCTTCCACACCATCAACCGCTCGCTCCGCCAGATCGAGACGGCGCAAATCCACAAGGTGCGGAACCTGACCGAGAGCGCCTTCGAGACCGCCGATAACATCGCCGGCACGCTGAATGCCGCGGGGCTGAAGATTGAGGCGCAGGATGACAAGACCGGCATGGATGCAGGGATGGGCGGCCCGCTGATAGTGCCGGAGTCGCCATCGGAAAGCATCGAGAACTTCGACCTGCAATTGCAGGATCTCGATACCGCGCTGAACCGGCTCGACCGTCTCAAGAAAACGGTGCGCACCCTGCCGCTTGCCAATCCCGCGCCCGAAATGCCGGTGACGAGCCTTTTCGGCATGCGCCGCGACCCCCTGCTTGGAACGCCCGCCTTCCACGCCGGCATCGATTTTCGCGCTGAGAGCGGGCAGCGCGTGACGGCGACCGCCACCGGTATCGTCACCAAGGCGGGGCGCAATGGCGGCTATGGCAATATGGTGGAGATCGATCACGGCAATGGCTTTTCCAGCCGCTACGCCCATTTGAGCCGGGTTCTGGTGCGCGAGAGCCAGCGGGTGCCGTTCGGCGCCCCCATCGGCGAGGCCGGCAATACCGGGCGCTCGACCGGCACCCACCTCCATTACGAAATCCATCGCAACGGAACGGCAGTCAATCCGGCGAGTTTTTTGAAGACGGGGCGGCAGATCGAGCAGTTGCTTTAATCTCCTTGCCCTTGGTGGTAAACTTGGCTACCATTTTTGACAAATGGAGATGCCTATGGCCAATGTGGAGAAAGTGAGTGTCGCCCTCACCCCCGAAATGACGGCGATGATGCGCGAGGCGGTCGAGACTGGTGAATATGCATCGGCGAGCGAGGTCATGCGCGAGGCCCTTCGCGACTGGAAGCACCGGCGAGCCCAGCGGGCCAAGGCCATCGATGAACTGGGACGTCTGTGGGATATCGGGACAAGCAGCGGTTCTGCTGTCGACGGCGAGGAAGGCTTTTCCCGCATCAGGCAAAAACTTGAAGATAAGATTTCTCGGCATGGGACGAAATGAGCTATCGGCTTCTACCACAGGCCGAGGCGGATATCGAAACCATCGCTCTTTACATCGCTGACGATAATCCTTCGGCGGCTCGGCGCTGGCTTGAAGAAATTCATCGCTTCTGCCAGCGGATCGGAGAAATGCCCGGCATGGGCATAGCCAGGCCGGATGTACGACCTGACTTAAGAACTTTCCCCGTCGGCAACTACCTGATTTTATACCGCCAGGTTGATGAATACGCGGAAATCGTCCGTGTCGTGCATGGCGCGCGACAATGGGAAAACCTGCTTTAATTAAATCCTGAACCGCTTTTTCTTCTTTCGAGCGGTGGTCCATAACGATGGAGTCGCAGCATGGCGAGTAGCAAGACCGCAGTCCTGTCTTCGAAATTCCAGATATCGATTCCGAAAGAGATTCGGACCGCCCGGCAGTGGGAGCCGGGGCTGACTTTTGCCTTTATTCCCAAGGGAACAGGTATTCTTTTGGTGCCGGTCCCGATGAAAGAAGCGCTTGCAGGCATCGCGAAGGGTGCATCCGCGCGTGATTATCGTGACCGTGGGTAAGCCTCTGAATTAAAAAGCCCGGCAAATCTTCACCGGGCTTCCTCTCATTTGTTTTCGCCGCATGATCTTGTCCGAAAAGTCTACAACTTTTTCGGGATCATGCTCTTGTTTTCGCCGCATGATCTTGTCCGAAAAGTCTACAACTTTTCGGGATCATGCTCTAAGCAATATCCTCGACCGCCTCCCCGCCGCCGTGGAGACGGTGGGCAAGGGCTGCTTCCATGAATGGATCGAGTTCGCCGTCGAGGACATCCTGCGGGCTGGTGCTTTCCACGCCGGTGCGTAGGTCCTTCACCAACTGGTAGGGCTGTAGCACGTAAGAGCGGATCTGGTGACCCCAGCCGATATCCGTCTTGGAGGCGGCGATGGCGTCGGCGGCCTCCTCGCGCTTTTTCAGCTCTTCCTCGTAGAGGCGCGCGCGCAGCATGGACCATGCCGTGGCACGGTTCTTGTGCTGCGATCGCTCCGCCTGGCACTGCACGACGATGCCGCTGGCGATATGCGTGATGCGCACCGCGGAGTCGGTGGTATTGACGTGCTGGCCGCCCGCGCCGGAAGCACGGTAGGTATCGATGCGCACATCGGCTTCCGTCACCGCCACCTCGATATTGTCGTCGATGACGGGATAGACCCAGATACTGGCGAAGGACGTATGCCGCCGGGCGTTCGAATCGTATGGCGAGATGCGCACAAGCCGGTGTACGCCCGACTCGGTCTTCAACATGCCATAGGCGTTGTGGCCCTTGACGAGGATGGTGGCGGATTTGATGCCCGCTTCCTCGCCATCATGCAGTTCGAGCACTTCCACCTTCTTGCCGCTCTGCTCGGCCCAGCGCGTATACATGCGCAACAGCATTGAGGCCCAATCCTGGCTCTCGGTACCACCCGCGCCGGCGTGCACTTCCAGATAGGTGTCGTTGGCGTCAGCCTCGCCTGAAAGCAGCGTGTCGATCTGGCGCTTGTCGATGTCGCGCTTCAATTCGCGAATTGTATCCTCGGCTTCCGCGATGATTGCCTTGTCGCCCTCCTCCTCGCCCATGGCGATGAGTTCGATGCTTTCATCCAGCGATTGCGTGAGACGGCGGATTTCCGAGATGCTGTCCTCAAGCTGTTGACGCTCGCGCATCAGCTTCTGGGCTTCCTGGGCATCGTTCCACAAATTGGGATCTTCGGCTTGCTGGTTGAGATATTCCAGCCTTTTCAGTGACTGATCCCAGTCAAAGATGCCTCCTCAGCAGGCCTACGCCCTGCTTGATTTCGTCGACAAGCGTCTCGATTTCGGCTCGCATTCGCTATCCGTTCCTTGCAGCTATCTTGTGTGTTGAAAGTGCGGCGGAACATAGTAACAGCCCCACCGCGTGTAAAGGTTCGAAGTCCTAATTTATCAATACAGCCCGCCAGAGCCGGAGGTGATCGCGCGGGTGGCCTGCGGCGACTGCGGCGCGATCGGCGCGCCTTCCTGGAAACTATCCATGCCGATGACGGAATAGGTGTCGGCGGGGCCGGTTCCGGGCTTGAACGCCTCCATGATGATATCGGGGCCGCCCGGCTCAGCCTGCATCCCGCTGCGGCGATTGATGGCGATCAGCTTCATGCCATCAGGCACGCGGAAGTCGACCTTCGGCTTGCCTACGAGCGCCTGCTCCATAAAATCCTTGAAGACGGGCGCGGCCAAGCCGCCGCCGGTGAAGCCGCTGCCTAGCGGGGTCGGCGTATCGTAACCCATGAAGACGCCGACCACGAGATCCGGCGTGTAGCCGATGAACCAGGCATCCTTTTCGTCATTGGTGGTGCCGGTCTTGCCGGCCAGAGGCCGGTCAAGGCTTTTGAGTATCTGTGCCGTGCCGCGTTGGACCACGCCTTCCATCATCGAGGTGATCTGGTAGGCGGTCATGGGGTCGAGCACCTGATCGCGCTCATCGATCAGTTCCGGCTCCGGCTGATTAACCCAGGCGGTAGCGGTGCAGCCATCACACTTGCGCTGATCGTGCTTGAATACGGTCTTGCCATAGCGATCCTGAATACGATCGATCATGGAGGGAACGATGCTGCGCCCGCCATTGGCGATGGTCGAATAGGCCGTAACCATGCGCAGCACGGTTGTTTCGCCCGAACCGAGCGACATGGCGAGAACCGGCAGCATCTTGTCGTAAATCCCGAACCGTTCGGCATATTCAGCGACGAGATTCATGCCCATGTCCTTGGCGAGACGTACGGTCATGAGATTGCGCGATTGTTCGATGCCGTAGCGCAGCGTCGAGGGGCCGGCAAACTTGCCCGAATAGTTCTTGGGCGCCCAGATGCCGAGCGAGCCGCCCTGGTCCACTTCGATCGGGCCGTCCAGTACGACGGAGGCCGGCGTATAGCCATTGTCGAGGGCGGCGGCATAGACGAACGGCTTGAACGACGAACCCGGCTGACGATGCGCCTGGGTGGCGCGGTTGAACTCCGATTCCGAATAGGAGAAGCCGCCGATCAGCGACAGGACGCGGCCCGTATGCGGGTCCATCGCAACGACGGCGCCCTGCACCTTCGGCGGCTGGCGCAACAGATAGGCGTTGTCGCTATCGGGCTTCTTCTCGACGAAAACGACATCACCCACTTTCAGCACGCCCTCGGGCGATTTGACGGCGACGCGCTTGCCATCGACGAGACGCCGGTAGGCCCATTTCATATCAGCGGCGGCGATGGTGCCGGCCTTGCGTTCCTTCGAGCGCGCGCCGGAAACCTCGCGCGGCGGCTGCAGGCCAATTTCCGCGCCTTGCGGGGTCACATCGAGAACGGTCGCGAGCTGCCATTCAGGCACGTCGGTGAACGCATTGATCTCACCCAGCGGCACACCCCAGTCGGATCCGAATTCAATGTGCTTGAACGGGCCGCGATATCCCCTGCTTTCGTCATATTTGAGAAGGCCCGTGTGAAGCGCGTTGCGCGCCATGACCTGCACCTTGGGATCAAGGGTGGTGCGAACCGAAAGACCGCCCTCATAGAGCGCGTTCACGCCATACTTATTAATGATCTGACGGCGAACTTCCTCGGTGAAATACTCGGAAGCGAAGAGGTTGTTGGCATTGTCGCGGGGTGTCACGCCAAGCGGTTCCGCCTTTGCAGCGGTCGCTTCGTCCGGCGTGACATAGCCGTTCTCCGCCATGCGGTCGATGACCCAGTTACGGCGCTCGATGGCGCGATCGGCCTGGCGGAAGGGATGGTAGTTCGCCGGCCCTTTCGGCAACGCGGCGAGATAAGCTGCCTGCGCGATGGAGAGATCACTGACCGATTTGTCGAAATAGGTGAGTGATGCGCCCGCCACGCCGTATGCGCCCATGCCGAAGAAAATCTCGTTGAGATAGAGCTCGAGAATACGATCCTTCGAATAGGCCTGCTCGATGCGCAGCGCCAGGATCGCTTCCTTGATCTTGCGGTCGTAGGTCTGGTTCGAGGAAAGCAGGAAGTTCTTTGCCACCTGCTGCGTGATGGTGGAGGCGCCAACGGGGCGGCGACCGGAGCCGATATTTTTGACGTTGGTGACTACGGCACGCGCGAGCCCGCTGATGTCCACACCGGGATGCTCATAGAAATTCTTGTCTTCGGCGGAAATGAAGGCTGCCTTGACGCGATCCGGGATGACCTGGATGGGCAGGAAGAGACGGCGCTCCCGGGCGAACTCCGCCATCAGGCTGCCGTCGGCGGCGTGAATACGGGTCGTCACCGGAGGTTCGTATTTCGCGAGCACCTCGTAGTTCGGCAAATCCTTGCTCACATTGCCGACGTAAAGAGCTATGCCGCCCGCCACCAGCAGGAAGGCCACAGCGCCGATTCCGAAGAAATACCCGATGAGTCTTACCATATGTGTCCGGATTCCTGCCTTCAGACTACCCGTTTTAACGCAAGCTCAAGGCTACTGGCCGTCAAATACGACAAAGGCAAGGAGGCTTCGCCGTAATCCAGAATTTAAACACGAAGGCGAAAGATTCGCCATGCGAAATGAGGAAACCTGTTGCAGGGGTACCTCACCGGTTCGCCATCTCGCCTGTTCTGACTGCCGAAAACACCTTGACCGCTTCCGCCAGACGATTAGCGACGCGCGTGCGCCACGCCGGATCGGTCATCAGCTTCTCGTCCTCGGCATTGGATAGATAGCCAATCTCCACCAGCACGGACGGCACGTCCGGCGCCCGCAAGACCTGGAAACCGGCGGAACGGTGTGGATTGTTGATAAGACTGATCTCATCTTGCAGCGAGTGGACTACCTTGCCTGCGAAGTTGAGCGAAAAGGCATGGGTTTCCCGGCGCATGAGATCGGCGAGAATGTCGGAGACCGCAGGCGGCTCCTCATGCGTAATGCCGGCAATGGCGTCCGATTTGTTCTCGCGCTCCGCAATTGCGCTTGCCATGCTGTCCGATGCCTTGTCGGAGAGGGTATAGACGGTCGCGCCGCGGATACTATCCAGATTGATCGTGTCGGCATGGATCGAGATGAAGAGATCGGCTTCATGCTGCCGGGCGATGCGCACCCGCTCGGAAAGGCGCAGGAATGTATCGTCCTCACGCGTCATCAACACCCGTATATCCGTGTTCTTGGCAAGGATGTCACGGAACTCGCGACCGAACGCCAGCGTCACCTCCTTTTCCTTGACGCCATGCCGGCCTTCCGCGCCTGCGTCGATGCCTCCATGGCCGGGATCGATCATCACGGTGAAGACATGCGGGGGCGCCGGCTCCTCTGATTGGCCAATACGGTCACCCTTCAATACAGCGAGCGTCGCTCCCGTCCCGGCATTCTGCGCCGCGATGGCCTCCGCGAATTCCCGGTCGGACGACGCAACGATATCCGCCATCAGTCGATAGCCCGGCGCATTCTCGTTTTTTACGACGCGGACACCCTCCACCTTGAAAGGCCCGCGCAAGGTGAGGATCATCCGCGACCTGTCATCGCCGACCAGCCCGTAGCGGACATTGGTGACAAGCCCGCGCGGTTCGAGCGAGCTCCGGTCGAAGCCGAAATTCGCCTTGGGCAGATTGATCACCAATCGGTGCGGGTGCTCGAGAAGAAATGTCGAGAGCTCCGGCTTGGCGTCGAATATCACCACCACGCGGGTGCGCAGCTCATCGCCCGCCATGCGGAAAGTGAGCGCGGAAAGCGCGTCCCCTGCCTTGGCGGGCCCCATCAGGGCGAACAAAAACAGGAAAATACCCGTAGATGAGCGCCAAAGACAGTTGAAAATGTCTTTTTTCTCCCAGTTCATGAATTCCAACGCGCCCTATTCATCCGTAAACAAGGAGTAATCTCCGATGGTTAACGAAACGTTGTTGCGACATTCGGTCTTGTCATCGACCATATCAGGTCATAAAAGCAAGTCGGGTTACAAATTTGCCGTCGGAATCAATTCCGGCAACACTTGAAGAAAAGTTCGTTGCAACGGTCTTGGGCGAGGGAACGGCAAAGGCGGGTGAACGCCGGTAACCGGCACGGAATTTGCGGAAAGCGATCGAGTATTTCGTTTCCGCTTAAATAAAAGGATGAAGAGCGTTCGTTCAGACGCCTTCACCGGCTCCATGCGAGCATAAAAGGTCGGTCCGGCCCCCGGACCATGTATGAGGTCGTTTCGTACGGAAATAGATATGGGTCATGTGGAATTGACCAGTGCCAGCCTGAATACCGTGATCGCCGCAAGGCAATTGCGCGTGCGGGCCGCTCTCTATCTCCCGGCGAACCTTGAATTATCCGGCAAGCGCGCAACTATGCGGTCAAACGTTTCCCAGACGTTGGCCAGCTCTTTCGCCGCGTGCTCTGGCGCCGGAAGGAAAAACAATAATGTCCAACAAAATGCTTATCGATGCCTCCCACCAGGAGGAGACCCGCGTTGTCGTGGTTCGCGGCAACCGGATTGAAGAATTCGACTTCGAGTCCGAGCACAAGAAGCAGCTCAAGGGAAATATCTATCTGGCGCGGGTGACGCGCGTAGAGCCTTCGCTGCAGGCCGCATTCGTCGAGTATGGCGGCAATCGCCATGGATTTCTCGCCTTCAGCGAAATACATCCCGATTACTACCAGATCCCCGTCGCCGACCGTATTGCTCTTCTCGAAGCCGAAGCACAGGCTGCGAGCGAAGAAGATGAGGATGACGAGGGCGACGCCAAGCGTGACGACAGGGCGCGTCGCGGCAGGCGCCGGGACAAGCGCCGCCGGACGGAAGACGGCAGTTCGAAAGCGGACGCCGGCGAAGACGGCGAGATAGCCACGGATGATGGTAACGAAGAACTCGACGTGACGGCCATCGCTGCCGGAGCGCAAGCCGACGTCATCTCCGAAGCTGCCCCGGACGAGGACACGGTAGAAACCGCTGATGCCGTCGATGAGGCAGGCTCGTCTGACGAAGGCGCGACGCGCCCTTCATCCAGAAGGCGCCGGAAGGATGGCGACGACGACAATGAAGGCCCGCAGGACGAGGCCGACATCGTTGAATCGGTAGGCGCGGAGGATGCGCTGGAGGAAGTGCCGACGCATCAGCGCTTCCAGCGCCGCCACCAGTATAAAATTCAGGAAGTCATCAAGCGCCGCCAGATATTGCTGGTGCAGGTGGTCAAGGAAGAGCGCGGCAACAAGGGCGCCGCGCTGACGACCTATCTTTCGCTGGCCGGACGCTATTCAGTGCTGATGCCCAATACGGCGCGCGGCGGCGGCATTTCCCGCAAGATCACCAGCCCGGTGGACCGCAAACGCCTGAAAGAGATCGTCACCGAGCTTGAAGTGCCAAAGGGCATGGGCGTGATCCTGCGCACCGCAGGCGCCAACCGCACCAAGCCGGAGGTCAAGCGCGACTATGAATATCTCATGCGCATGTGGGAGAACGTCCGCGCCCTGACCTTGCAATCGACCGCCCCTGCCCTTGTCTATGAGGAAGGCAGCCTGATCAAGCGCTCGATCCGCGATCTCTACAACAAGGACATCACAGAAATTCTCGTTGCCGGTGAAGAGGGTTACCGCGAGGCCAAGGATTTCATGCGGATGCTGATGCCCAGCCACGCCAAGGTGGTTCAGCCTTACCGAGACCAGGTGCCGATCTTTGCCCGCAACGGCATCGAGGCGCATCTCGACCGTATGCTGCAACCGCAGGTGACGCTGAAATCCGGCGGCTACATCATCATCAACCAGACGGAAGCGCTGGTTTCGATCGACGTCAACTCGGGCCGCTCCACCCGCGAGCACTCCATCGAGGACACGGCACTCCAGACCAATCTGGAGGCGGCGGAGGAAGTGGCGCGGCAATTGCGCCTTCGCGACCTCGCCGGTCTTGTCGTCATCGATTTCATCGACATGGAGGAAAAGCGCAACAATCGTGCCGTTGAAAAACGCATGAAGGATTGCCTGAAGGACGACCGCGCGCGCATCCAGGTTGGCCGCATTTCGCATTTCGGCCTGCTCGAAATGTCGCGCCAGCGCATCCGCGCATCGGTTCTCGAAAGCACGATGCAGCTTTGCGCCCATTGCGGCGGAACGGGCTTTATCCGGTCCGCCTCGTCCGTGGCGCTGCATGTCATGCGCTCGATCGAGGAATACCTCATCCGCAATTCGCAGAACAACATCATCGTGCGTACGCCGGTTTCGACCGCGCTCTATGTGCTCAACCACAAGCGCAAGAACCTCGCCGATCTCGAAGCCCGCTTTGGCCTGACGATCGATATCGAGGCGGATGACACCATCGGCTCGCAGCATCTCGCCATCGACAAGGGCACCCCGGCGCTCGGTCCCATCGCGCCCGCCCCCGTTGTGATCCTTTACCCGGATCCGGTCGAGGATGAGGTGGAGGAGCTGGAAATTCCAGTCGAGGACGAAGAAACCGAAGCGGAAGAGACTGTATCGGCCAAGGACGACCGCGCCAATGAGGGTGATCGCAAGCGCCGGCGTCGCCGTCGCCGCCGGGGCGGACGGGACCGCGAGGCCCATGAAAGCGGCACGACGACCGATGCCCAGTCCGCCGAGGGCGAAGCTGGCGAGGCATCCGGGGACGAGGACGAGGAGTCCCCTGCCCTTGGCCAATCCACGGCGCCGGCGGATGCGGAAGCAGCGGACGAAGAGCGCGCCAAGAAGCGCCGTCGCGGTCGCCGTGGCGGACGCAGGAACCGGCATTCCGACGATGTGGCAACCGACAATGGCGGCTTGGAAGCCGTATCCGGCGGCGAAGACGCGTCAGCGCCGGTTGCCGTGACGCCGACTGTTCCCGCCGCCGAGCCGGTTGGGATGTTGGTTGCGGTGGAGGCAACGAGCGCGGCGGCTCCCCTGGAAGACGCGCAAGCCGCCGCGAGCGTGGAGGGCGCTGAGCCTGAGCCCAAGAAGCCGGCGCGACGCCGCTCCGCCAAGGCCAAGCCTGTGGAAGAGGCTGTCGTCGAGGCTGTGCAGGATCTCGACACGGCGCCTGCCGCAGAGAAGCCGGCAAAGCCAGCCCGCAAAAGCCGAAAAAAGGCCGCTCCCGTAGAGGAGGTAGTGCAATCAGAGCCGGTGGTCGAAGCCGCAAAGCCTGAACCGGTGGCGGAAACGCCCAAGATCGAGGAAAAGGCCGAAGAGACACCGGAAGAGGCTCCCGCGCCCGCGGTCCCGGCAATCACGCCGCCCGAGGCGAGCGAACCTGTCGTCACATCGAGCACCACCGACGCGGAAGGCGAAAAGCCGAAACGCGGCGGCTGGTGGCAGAAGAAGGGTTTCTTCTAGAGCATGATCCCGAAAAGTTGCAGACTTTTCGGATAAGGTCATGCGGCTAAAACAAAGACTTAGAGTGGGATGCCCAATTCAACTTAATTGCATACCGCTCTAAGAAACCGCAGCTAAATCCAAATAAAAAACCGGCGTCAGTGACGCCGGTTTTTTTGTATCCGAAAGGAATTGGAACGCAAAATTCGGGTGCGATGGAACATTACCGCCAAAGAATTGTTCCCCTTCATATCAATTCGGCGGCGGGTGCCTCGCAACCAATGGAGAGTGCCATGAAAGTTGGAAACTGCATGACGAGGGATGTCAAGATCGCCAGTCCCGACCAGCCAATTCGGGATGTGGCAAAGATAATGAACAAGCTCGACGCCGGAGTAATGCCTGTTGGCGACAACGACCGGCTGGTTGGAATGATCACCGATCGTGATATCGCCGTCCGGGGGGTGGCGCTGGGCAAAGGCCCTGACACCAAAGTGCGTGATGTCATGAGCCCGGAGGTCAAATACTGCTTCGATGATGAAGAGATCGAGGATGTGCTTGAAAACATGGGGGATTTGCGGGTGCGCCGCCTCCCCGTTCTTAACCGGGAGAAACGGCTCGTCGGCATCGTCTCTCTTGGCGATCTATCGAGGAATGGTGACAAGATGGAAGCCGGAGACGCCTTGAGCAGCATCTCGAAGCCCGGCGGCGAGCATTCACAAGCGACCCATTAGAGTCCCTCTCGCCGTCATTCTCGGGCTTGTCCCGAGAATGACGATCGGACTGTACGCCTTAGCGCCCCATTGAGCTATTCCCGAACCGCTCCGCCTCCCGCAACAGGCTGATCACTTCCTCGTCCGTGGTCTGTCCGAATTTCTCGTATTGAAGGCCGACGGAAAGAAACGGTTCGGGCGTGGCAAGACAGACCACTTCATCCGCGTCTTTTCCCACAAGAGCCAGACTTTCACCAGGCGCTACCGGGACCGCCAGGATGATGCGGGCCGCTTGATCCTTGCGAAGGGCCTTGAGCGCCGCAAGCACTGTTCCGCCGGTCGCGATGCCGTCATCGACCAAGATGACCGACCTGCCCTTGACCGGCAATGGTCGCCTGCCCTCGGCATAAAGCATCCTGCGGCGTTCGATCTCCGCGAGTTGCCGCTTTTTCTCCGTCTCGATGTAATCCCGTGGAGGACGGAAAATCTCCATCGCCTCATCATTGAGGACAAGTTGCGGGTCAGCCCCGTCAACGACGGCGCCGATGCCATATTCGGCATGGCCGGGCGCCCCGATCTTGCGCACGAACAGCACATCAAGCGGCGCATCGAGCGCTTTTGCGATCTCGAATGCTACGGGAACGCCGCCGCGGGGCAATGCGAGAATGAGCGGTTCGATGTCTGCAAACCGCATCAACGCCTCGGCCAGCCTGCGTCCTGCATCCGGGCGATCCCTGAAATGTGCCTTGTCACGAAGCATCGCGAGCATCCTCCTCCACGACCTGCCCATGAGCCTCCGCCTCACGTTCCGACACTTGCCGGCCACAGCGCACGGATCTCTTTGGGCAGAGCCTCGCGTACCTTGGCTGACTGACCGAGATCGATATGATGAACGAGTGCTCTCAACACCGCTTTCGCCGCACCGGCCGTATTGACCGGTCGTCCGAATTTCAGTTCTTCCGCTATGGAATCAAGGAATGCATCCACTGAACGGTCGGAGTTCGGTTCCCTGGATGGCTGGTACTGGTCATAATACGCGCCGCGAACCAGAAGCGGCAGTTCGGCACCCAGATTAGCCGCCAGTTCTGCAGGCAGCTTGTCGCGCAACGCCCGTAGAACCACGCCAAGCACATGCCACGCCAACTGCCGATCCGGGCCGAGGTCCGCCATGATCTCGTTCAGCCAGATATTGGTTGTCTGCACTGTCTTGTCGAACACGTTGAGGCCGGTTGCACTCATCATCGCCTCCTGAATGAAAGCCCTGTAGGCCGGTTTCAGGGATAACACCCGACCGGGAGGTTTGTTTCCCGCCCGGTCGAATTGTCTGGGCGGCCGGTACGATACGCACGGATCAACTGTTCGTTACGCATGGATCGAATCGGCCTTTAGCGCGTTGGACATCGCGCGGTTCGCTGTCCAACCGGCGGACCATACCTGGAAAGGAAAGAGCGATGACACGGAACGTAAACAAGTGGTCCGGGCAAATTACGGAACACGATAGCGCGCTGGGCCTGGAACCGGGGGTATTCGCCGAAGGTAACGCGAAGGAGATTGCAGCATCGCTGAAACACTCGGCGGAAGCAAAGCAGGACGCCGATCCTTATCGCTCCGCGATGTCGATGCTCGACTTCTACATCAATCGCGCCGGCAAGAACCTTTCATCAAGCCGCCGGCAGGTGCTGGAGGAAGCGAAGGATGAGCTTCGCCGCACCTACGGAAGACCGGTTGAGGGCTAGAGAAGACAGGGCTCGCTTGTAACGACGGGAAGGTGCCTGATGTGATTAATTATAGTACATCAAGGGGCCCTCCTGACGGACTCGCCTATCTCGCAGCCGCCACCGCAGTTTTTCTCTGGGCCTCTGCCTTCGTCGGCATAAGATACCTGCTGCAATACTTCACTCCGTTCGGAATCGCTACGTTACGGTTCTTGATCGCCTCATTTGCCCTATCTCTTTGCTTCGCATTTATGCCTCGCGCAGCGGAAAATCCAATGCTCAAATCGGATTGGGCAATGTTTGCTCTTTTCGGATTACTCGGCATTGTGGGTTACAATGCGGGAATCAATATTGGCGAAAAGACTGTATCTGCCGGAACCGCGAGTTTCATCGTTGCCCAGGTGCCTATTGCTACAACGGTCCTCCAGGCAGTGATATTCCGTACCAAATTAAATACTGTTCTGATCAGCGGACTATTGCTGGGAGTGCTTGGAACCACCATCGTATTTCTAGGAGAAAGTGGTTCAATCGGACTTGGGCTTGGCGTTATCTGGATTCTTCTCGGTGTAATCTCGGAAAGCGCATATTTCGTCTTGCAGCGGCCAGCCGTAGATCGCATGGGCTCATTTAGAGTAAATTATTTCACTATTGTTGCGGCGACATTAATAATGCTTCCCACGCTCCCGTGGAGAGGACAGGCTGACGTTCAACCAGATTGGTTTTCATGGAGCGTTGTGGCCTATCTTGGCCTTTTTCCCTCAGCCTTGGCGTATTTTCTTTGGAGTTTTTCGATTGGAAGAGTCGGGGCTGTAACTACCTCCTCAACATTATATGCTCTTCCGATTGTAACGACTCTTCTTGGGTATTTTGTGCTGCACGAGACGCCTAGCTTTATTTCAATTACTGGCGGCGCAATCGCCCTGATCGGCGCCATCATAGTTCACTCGTGCAATAATAAATCGTAGTTCACTCGCGGACTGACGCACTCACGGCGCGCGATCGACAAGCGCGTCCGCCCCCTCCCGCTCCGCGCAATGCGCGCAACAATAGATGATTTCATCCTGTTCCACGCCGTGCCCGATGATGCGGACCTGGCAATGGGGGCAGATGGGCGCGAGCTTCTGCACCGCGCATTCGAAGCTGTCGAAGGTGTAGCTTGCCTCTCCCAGGAATACCTGGAAGGACTTGTCATAGTCGTTGCCGCACTGGTCGCATCTGGCCATTGTCATGTCTCCTGCGAGGACCGAATTATTCCTCAACGGTTGAGCGGCCAAATTGTTCTCTTGTTCCCGGCCTTTCTTGACCGACTCACGCCAGCCAGCTCCCAAGCCGTTCCATCGCCTCGGCCATTTCCTCGAAGCTGCCGGCGTAGGAAAAACGCATGGTGCGGTGGCCTTCGGCCAAATCGAAATCATGGCCGGGCGTTGCCGCCACATTGGCTTCCGCGATCATACGGCGGGCGAAATCCATGCTGTCATTGGTGAAGCGCGAGACATCGCAATAGGCATAGAAGGCGCCATCCATCGGCGCGGCGAGTTCCAAGCCGATTTGCGGCAGGCGGCGCATCAATAATTCCCGATTGAGCCGATAGCGGGCCTTGACCGCTTCCAGCTCCGCCGCCGCGCCAAAGGCTTCGATCGCCGCGATCTGCGAAAGCTCGGGCGCCGAGATATAAAGGCTCTGCGCCAGCCGTTCGACCGGCCGCACCGCATTTTCCGGCAGCACCATCCAGCCAATGCGCCATCCCGTCATGCAGTAATATTTGGAGAAGGAATTGATGACTGTGACATCATCGGCAAAGACAAGCGCCGTCGTATCCTCGCCCTCATAGGCCAGCCGGTGATAAATCTCGTCGGAAATGACGCGGATGCTTAAGCTCCGCGCCGTGTCGATGATACCGCGCAATGTCTCGGGCGTAATGACCGCGCCGGTCGGATTGGCGGGGCTGGCGAAGAGCAGGCCCTTGAGCGGCCTTTCCTCATGCGCGGCCCGCAAAGCCTCCGCCGTCAGATTGCCTGCGATTTCCACCACTTCGAGGCCGAGCGCGCGCAAGATGTTGCGATAGGCCGGATAGCCGGGACGGGTAATCGCCACGCGGTCGCCGGGATCGAAAAAGCTCAAGAACGCCAGATTGAAGCCCGCCGACGAACCCGTCGTGACGGCGATTCGGGCGGGATCAACGCTAACGCCGTAATGATCGTGATAATGCGTTGCAATCGCCTCGCGCAAAGGGAGAAGCCCCAGCGCGTCGGTATAGCCGATCCGTCCATCCTGCAACGCGCGCCCGGCAGCCTCGCGAACGGCAATCGGCGCGGGGTCCGCCGGCTGGCCTACGGCCATGGAAATCACCGGATAGCCGTCCGCGCGCCTGCGGTTCGCCTGCGCCAGAACATCCATCGCATGGAACGGCTCGACGGCGCTCCGGCGTGAGAAAACAGTCAAATTCGTCTCCACATACAGATTCTGCGACCAGCGAATCCACGCCGCACATTTGCCCGATTGCTATAGGCTACACAATGTCTGCATAATGTCCGAGACATGCCGCCAAAACAGAGCGACCCGACCCATGGGCCTAGCCGCCATTCTTCACCGCCCCGCCAGAAAACTGGCTACCGTTCTCACCACTGCAACAGTCGGATTCCTGCCCCTGGGCGAGGCATTCGCGCAGTCCCGGTCTCTCCCGATCGTCCGCGATGCGGAGATAGAGGCGCTCGTCTCCGATTATGCCGCGCCGATTCTGAAAGTCGCGGGTCTCAACAGCCGTGGCATCCGCATCATTCTGGTCAATAACAACAGCTTCAACGCCTTCGTCGACGGCAGGCGCATATTCATCAACACCGGCGCTCTGCTTCAGGCGGAAACGCCGAACGAGGTCATCGGCGTCATCGCGCACGAATCCGGCCATCTGGCGGGCGCGCATCAGCAGCGCTTGCGCGAACAGATGGAGCGGGCGCAGACCATGGCCGTCATCGGAATGCTGCTGGGCATGGGCGCCACGGCGGCGGGCGCTGCGACGGGAAACAGCTCCGTTGCCGGCGCGGGCGGCGGCCTCGCGCTTGGCGGCACGGAGATGGCGATGCGCAATCTCTTGAGTTACCAGCGCACGGAGGAAATAACCGCCGACCGCTCCGCCGTCACTTATCTGGAGAAAACCGGCCAGTCGACCAAAGGCATGCTGGTGACGTTCGAGCGATTCGCCAATGCGTTGTCATTGTCGGGCGCGCGAGTCGATCCTTACCGGATCAGCCACCCCATGCCGCGCGAACGCATCGCCAACCTGCAAACGCTCGCCCATGCAAGCCCCAATTTCGATAAAAAAGATCCCGAAGCGCTACAACTGCGGCACGACCTGATGCGCGCGAAGATCGCCGCCTATACGTCCAGCGCCGGCTCGACCGCTCGCACCTTCCGTAACAATCCCCGTGGCATGGCCGCGCGCTACGGCGATGCGATTTCCACGTTTCTTAACGGGTCCGCCAAAGCCGCGCTGCCGAAGATCGACGCGCTCATCAAGGAGCAGCCCAATAACCCGTATTTTTACGAAATACGCGGTGAAATCCTGCTCAAGGCCAACGATCCCGCAGGCGCGGCCAAGGCGTTCCAGCGCGCCAGCGCGCTGGATCCCCGCAAATCGAGCCTGATACGGATGAGCTATGGCCGCGCGTTGATGCTTGCGGGATCGAAGAGCGCCATGCCAACGGCAGTCCGCGAACTCAAGGCGGGAATCGCCCGTGATCCGGATTTCCCGCAAGGCTACCAATATCTCGCCCAGGCCTACGGCCAGATGGGCGATATCGGCGGGGCCGAACTCGCCACCGCCGACATGCATTATTATTCCGGCAATTTGCAAGAGGCGAAAATCTTCGCCATGCGGGCGCAGCAGAAGCTGAAGCGCGGCTCGCCGGATTGGGTGCGCGCGCAGGATATCATCAACAGCAAAAAACCAAGCAAGTAATGTCCAGTCTGGCGTGTCACCAGTTTGCACAATACAGCTAATTCGGAATTGATCCGGGAATCGGGATAAAACGCATGAAAAACGCAATCACCATAACGATCGCCAGCGGCGCGATCGGGCTTGCCGCCCTTTTCCTGGGCTACCAGGCGGGAGGTACGCGTCTTGTCGAACAAGCCGCCGCCGCTGAACCGGGCGCTGCGTCAGCCGCGCCGGACCGCGCGGCCATCGAGGCGATCGTGCGGGATTATCTCATCAAGAACCCCGAAGTGATGCTGGAAGTGCAGAGCGCGCTCGAAGCCAAGCAGACCGCCGCGGCCAGGGACGGACAGCGCGAAATAATCGCCGCCAATGCGGACAAGCTCTTCAAATCGCCCGGCGACGCGGTTTTCGGCAATCCCGACGGCAATGTCACGGTGGTCGAGTTCTTCGATTACAATTGCGGCTATTGCAAACAGGCCCTCCCCGACATGGACGCGCTTTTGAAAAGCGATCCGAACATACGCTTCGTCATGAAGGAATTTCCGATTCTCGGACCGGATTCGGTTAAAGCGCATATCGTGGCGCAGGCGTTCAAGGCGCTGATGCCGGAGAAGTATCTCGAATTTCACCGCGCGCTCATGAGCCTGCAAGGCCGCGCCACGGAGCAGACGGCAATCGATACGGCGGTCAAGCTTGGCGCCAACGAGGCGCAGTTGCGCGAAAAGATGAAGGCTCCAGACCTCGCCGAGGCCTTCCAGGTCAATTACCAGCTCGCCAATGCGCTCAACATCACAGGAACACCGTCCTATATCATCGGCGATCAGGTGGTTCCGGGCGCCATCGGCATTGACGGGCTTGCCCAGAAGATCGCGGAAAAGCGCGACGGCAACGGCTAGTTTGGTTTAGTCGCCATCTGGATCGGGATATGAAATTTGGTTGTGAAAAGGCAAGAAGCGTACCGTTTTCCGCCATTTTCATGCTTTTACCTTGCGCGCATCCCCTCTATATGGGATGCGCATTTCTCACATCTTGAAATGCTGGCAGATCAAAGCATAAAGGCCGGTGACAACCGAACATGACCCAGACGATCCTTGTCCTCAACGGCCCCAATCTCAACATGCTGGGAAAGCGTGAGCCTGGGATCTATGGGGCGGCGACACTGGCCGATATCGAAGAGGCTTGCTTGCGCGAGGCCAAGGCGCTGGGAGTCAAGATCGAGTTCCGGCAGTCGAACCATGAGGGCGACCTGATCGACTGGGTGCAGGAAGCCGGCACAAGCGGCGCCATGGTGTTGATCAATCCGGGCGCTTATACGCACACTTCGATAGCGCTGCAGGATGCGATCCGCGCGGCGCAAGTAAGCGTGGTCGAAGTTCATCTTTCGAACATTCATGCGCGGGAGGCCTTCCGGCATCATTCCTACGTCTCCCCCGTCGCAAGAGGTGTTCTCTGCGGCTTCGGCGCGGATGGATATGTGATGGGCCTGCGTGCGCTGGCGGCATTCGCCGCGCAAGACAAAAAATAGAGCATGTTCCCGAGCCGAAGGCCATCGTCAGCAAAAAGCTGACACGCTTTTTGGATTGGATCATGCGGTTAAAAGAAATTGGGAATAGTGGGAAAGGGCCAGGAGCGATGGCAAACAAAAGCGCTGGTATCGACAAGGAGATCATCCGCGATCTCGCGGAGATACTGAACCAGACGGATCTGACCGACATCGAAATCGAGCAGGGCGATCTGCGCATCCGTGTTTCGCGGCAGGTCACCATCCAGGCAATGGTTCCGCAGGCGCCCGCCGCCGCGCCGGCGCCCGTCGTGGCCGTCGCGCCGGCTGCCGTGGAGGCAGCCAAGACCGCCGACATGTCGAAGAATGCCGTCGCCTCGCCCATGGTCGGCACCGCCTATCTCTCGCCCGCCCCCGGCGCCCGCCCCTTTATCGAGGTTGGCCAGAAGGTGAAGGAAGGGCAGACCCTGATGATCATCGAAGCGATGAAGACGATGAACCAGATCCCATCGCCCCGCGCGGGAACCGTGACGGCCATTCTTATCGATGATGCCCAGCCCGTCGAATATGGCGAGCCGCTGATCGTTGTCGAATAAGGGCGGGCGGGACACGATGTTTCAGAAAATTCTCATTGCCAATCGCGGCGAAATCGCGCTCCGGGTGCTCAGGGCATGCAAGGAGCTTGGCATCAAGACGGTGGCGGTACATTCGACCGCCGATGCCGACGCGATGCATGTGCGCCTTGCCGACGAAAGCGTGTGCATCGGCCCTCCGCAGTCGCGTGAGAGCTATCTGAACATTCACCAGATCGTCGCCGCCTGCGAGATCACCGGCGCGGACGCGGTCCATCCCGGCTACGGCTTCCTTTCGGAGAACGCCAAGTTCGCCGATATCCTGGAGGCCCACGGCATTACCTTCATCGGCCCCACCGCCGAACATATCCGCCTGATGGGTGACAAGATCACCGCCAAGAACACGGCGCTGGAACTCGGCATTCCGGTCGTTCCCGGCTCGGACGGCGAAGTGAAGACTGAAGCTGAAGCGCTCAAGGCTGCCGCCTCCATCGGTTATCCGGTGCTGATCAAGGCGACGGCCGGCGGCGGCGGGCGCGGCATGAAGGTTGCCAAGACCGAAGCGGATCTCATCGAAGCCTGGACGACAGCCCGCACGGAAGCGGCGGCTGCCTTCGGCAACGATGCCGTTTACATGGAAAAATATCTCGGCAAGCCGCGCCACATCGAAGTGCAGGTGTTCGGCGACGGCGAAGGCAATGCCGTGCATCTGGGCGAGCGCGACTGCTCCCTGCAGCGCCGTCACCAGAAGGTCTGGGAAGAGGCCAATTCCCCTGCCCTCAATGTCGAGCAGCGCATGAGGATCGGCGATATCTGCGCCGAAGCCATGAAGAAGCTCAAGTATCGCGGCGCGGGCACGATCGAGTTCCTCTACGAGAACGGCGAGTTTTATTTCATCGAAATGAACACGCGCCTCCAGGTGGAGCATCCCGTGACCGAGGCGATCACCGGCATCGATCTTGTACATGAGCAGATTCGCGTCGCTTCCGGCGCCGGACTGTCCGTGACGCAGAAGGATATCCGCTTCTCGGGCCACGCCATCGAGTGCCGCATCAATGCGGAAGATCCGCGCACCTTCACCCCCTCGCCCGGTGTCATCACCCATTTCCACACGCCGGGTGGCCTTGGCATCCGTGTCGATTCGGGCGTTTATAGCGGCTATAAGATCCCGCCCTATTATGACAGCCTGATCGGCAAGCTGATCGTGCATGGGCGCAATCGCGTCGAGTGCATGATGCGGCTACGCCGCGCGCTCGACGAGTTCGTGGTGGACGGCATCAAGACCACGCTGCCGCTCTTCCAGGATCTGATCAGCAATCCTGATATCGCCAATGGCGATTACGATATCCACTGGCTGGAGAAATATCTCGCCGGCCAGACCGCCGCCGAAGCCAAGGGAGAATAAGCGCCGTGGCGGCAGGCAGGGCGGCGAAGGATCACAGAATTTCGCCCGACCTGCTCCTGCGCGCCTATGCCTCCGGCGTCTTTCCCATGGCGGAGGACGCCGACGACCCTGAAGTCTTCTGGGTCAGGCCGCAAAAACGCGGCATCATACCGCTCGATGATTATCATGTGCCGCGTAGCCTGAAAAAGGTGATACGTCAGGGGCGTTTTGAGATCAGGTTCGATACGGATTTCGACGGCGTCATCAATGGCTGTGCCAGCGGCACGGGCAAGCGCGCCCGCACATGGATCAACCGCCCCATCCGCGAGGTCTATACCGCGCTCTTCCATCGCCGCCATTGCCACACAGTTGAAGCCTGGCGCGAAGGCCGATTGGTCGGCGGGCTTTATGGCGTGACGCTCGGGCGGGCCTTCTTCGGCGAAAGCATGTTCTCCCGCGAACCCGACGCCTCGAAGGTCTGCCTCGTCTTCCTCATAGAACACCTCACCACACACGGCTTTACGCTGCTCGACACGCAGTTCACCACGCAGCACCTGGAACGCTTCGGCGCAATAGAAGTGGCTCGCCCGCGCTATGAGCGGATGCTGGAGGACGCGCTGTCGGGGGTGGCGGAGTTTTAACAGATATTGAAACTGTTTCGGCAAAGATGTATATATGTTTCAGTATATACATTGGAGCAAGCAGCCATGCCGCATCTCGCCCGCGTCTTTCAATCCGGCAATTCGCAGGCCGTTCGACTGCCGAAAGAGTTCCGCCTCGATGTTGAACGCGTGGAAATCACGCAGGAAGGCGATGCGCTTATTCTTCGTCCGCATGTCGAGGCCAAGGAGGCATGGGCATCGTTGAAGGCGGCGTTGGCGCGCGGGATGAGCGACGATTTCCTGGCAGATGGCCGCCAGCAGCCGGAGCAGCAGGACCGGCCGGAGATTGACGCGGTGTTTCCGTGATTTCCCGCGTTCTCGACACAAATGTAGTGATTGGGTTGATAGCCCGCAAATCGGAGGCGCTGGTTAGGCGCGTTCTCGACAGTCCACCGGGCAGCATCGGCCTGTCGTCAATCGTCATCCACGAACTTTATTTCGGAGCACATAAGAGCGCGAAGGTGCAGCACAATCTCGAGACCTTGCGTCTGCTGCTCGCAGATTTTCCGGTCCTCGATTTTGATTCGCACGACGCCTTCATCGCCGGAGAAATACGGGCCGCCCTCGCCGCCAAGGGAACGCCTATTGGCCCCTACGATGTGCTCATTGCCGGGCAGGCCAAGGCTCGGGACCTGGTACTCGTTACCAACAACATCGGAGAATTTGATCGCGTGGAAGGCCTGCGCGTGGAAGACTGGATAGTGTGAGACAAAAGAGCGCCGGTTATCCAGCGCCCCTCGTATTCAAACCAATTGAGCGAAGATGCCCGGATATCAGGATTCAAGAGCAATCCCGGCGGCGAAGGCGCGATAGGAGTGCAGCGGGCGGCCCAGAATCTGGGTCAGCCGCTCGACGTCGCCGGCTTCGGGGATCATGCCGTCGCTGACATAACGCTCGGCCATCAGGCGCATCTCATAGGCCGTCCATTTCGGCATGAAGCTGGCCATGTTCTGCTCGAATCCACTGGGATCGTCACCGCCATAGACAATTGGACGTCCCAGAACATCCGACCAGATCGCAGCGACCTCGGGGCCGGTAAGTGTATCCGGACCAACCAGATTGATTGTTTCGAGCGGCAGCTTGTCCCGCGCCTGCTCGCGGCGGATCAACTCGATCGCCGCGACTTCGGCGATGTCGCGCGCGTCGACCATGGCGACGCCCTTGTTGCCGATCGGCATCGGATAAACACCGTGATCAAGGATGACGTCCTTGATCATCAGCTCATTGTCGATGAAATAGGTCGGTCGCAGGATCGTGGCGCTGAAACCCATCTGTGCGAGCATCCGCTCGGCGCCGGATTTCACCGCGAAGTGCGGTACGTTCACGAAGCGGTCGGCGTGGATCACCGAGAGATAGACGACGCGCTCGACGCCAGCCTCGCGAGCAATGTTGAGCGTGATGATCGCCTGCGTGAATTCGTCTCCGGTGACCGCGTTCAGCAGGAACAGCGTGCTCACGCCGTCAAACGCCGCGCGCAGTGCATCGATATCGAGCAAGTCGCCTTGGGCGACTTCGATGCCGGCCGGGAAATTTCCCTTCGAGGGATCGCGGGTCAGGACGCGCACCTTGGCGCCGCGATTGACGAGTTGCTGGACGACATGGCGACCGACACGTCCGGTGGCGCCGGTAACGAGAATAGTCATGGGATCACTCCTGTTGGTGGTTGGGGTCAAAAGACATCGTCAAATTAGTGATCCAAATTTTTTCAGATAGACGATATATCTGGACGCAACGTCTCATGGGTGGAACATATGGATCTTCTTGCTCTTGCCGATTTCAATCTTGTCGCCCGGCATGGCGGGTTCGGTCGGGCTGCGCGGGCCACGGGTAGACCCAAGGCGACCCTGTCCCGCCGGGTCGCTGAACTGGAGGCCGCCCTCAATCTGCGCCTGTTCGAGCGTGGTGCGCGCGCATTGAAGCTGACGGAGGAAGGGCGAGCGCTTTTCGAGCGGGCAGGCCTTTTGCTCACAGAGCTGGAAGAAACGGCGGCGGCGATTGCCTCCGGCGGAGAAAAACCGCGGGGCAGATTGCGGATCAGCGCTCCGCTACTTTTCTCCCAGACCGCGATGGGGAAAATCGCAGCCGGGTTCGCCTTGAAGCATCCGGACGTGCGGCTTGAGGTGACGACGGAAGACCGTGCCGTCGATATGATCGAGGAGGGATTCGATCTGGTGATCAGGGTCAATCCGGCCCCGGACGAAAGCCTGGTCGGCCGGGCTTTCCTGCATGATCGACTGGTGGTCGTGGCAAGTCCCCGGCTTGTCAAACCGGTCGCGTGTGAGGCCGTTCCGGCTGTCTTGCGCGGGACGGGTGACCGCTCGGCCTGGAAGATCAAGACGTCCGCCGGTCAATCGAGCATCGCGGTCGAGCCAATCTTAAGCCTTTCATCGCTCGTCATGGTTCGCGACGCGGTACGGGCAGGCGTCGGCGCGGGCCGTCTTCCGCTGTCACTCGTGAGCCGCGATCTCTCTGACGGCACGCTCGCATATTGGGGCGACATCGACGGGCCGCCAATCACGTTATGGGCGCTCTACCCCTCGCGGCGGCTGCTTAGCGCCCGCGTATCCGCGTTTCTGGACTATTTGAAGCAAGCCTTTCCGAAGGGTACGCCTGAAGAGCTGGCTGGTTATATCGGCAAATGAGGCCTCGAAAGCGAGGTTGGATGAGCGCCGATTTCCCGGCGCTCATCGACTTTTGCCAAATGGCTATCGTTTACTGCGGCAGCTTGTCGTCGATGCCGGCCACGTAGAAGTTCATGCCCAGAATGGCTGCGTCGTCGGCGGTTTCGCCTTGCTTCAGCCAGACCGAACCGTCCTGCTTCTTGATCGGTCCGGTGAAGGGCTTGAAGGCGCCCGAGGTGATCTTGGCTTGAGTTTCCTCGGCCATTTTCTTCACGTCATCAGGCATGTTGGTGTAGGGCGCCATGACGACGAAGCCTTCCTTCATCCCGTGGAAGACGTTCTGTGATTTCCACGTTCCGTCGAGGACGGCCTTGGTGCGCTCGATGTAATACGGAGACCAATTATCGACGATGGACGTCAACTGCGTCGTCGGGCCGAACTTGATCATATCGGAGGCCTGACCGAAGGCCTTGATGCCGCGCTCCGCCGCCACCTGCATGGCTGCGGTGGAATCGGTGTGCTGGGTGATGATATCGACGCCCTGGTCGATCAGCGCCTTTGCTGCGTCGGCTTCCTTGCCCGGATCGAACCAGGAATTCACCCAGACGACCTTGACCTTGAAATCCGGATTGACCGACTGCGCGCCGAGCATGAAAGAATTGATGCCCTGCACGACTTCGGGAATCGGCACCGAGGCGATATAGCCGGCGACGCCCGCCTTCGACATTTTTGCAGCTATCTGGCCCTGTATATAACGACCTTCATAGAAGCGCGAATTGTAGACCGAGACATTTTCGGCGGTCTTGTAGCCCGTCGCATGCTCGAACTTCACGTCCGGGAACTTCTTCGCGACCTTCATGACCGCGTCCATATAGCCGAAGGACGTGGCGAAAATCAGCTTGTTGCCCGCGCGCGCCAGACGCTCGATGGAGCGCTCCGCATCCGCGCCTTCCGGCACGTTTTCCAGATAGGTCGTCTCGACCTTATCGCCAAGCGCGGCCTCAAGCGCCTTGCGGCCCTGATCGTGCTGGTAGGTCCAGCCGAAATCGCCGGGGGGTCCGATATAGATGAAGCCGACCTTCAGCTTCTCCTCGGCATGGGCTGCGCCCGCGAAAGCGACACTCGCCGCAGCGGCCAGCGCCAGAAACATTTTCCTCATGTTGACTGCTCTCCTGTTGTTTATTGATCGCTATTTATCGATCCGGCACGAACGGTTTTCCAAGCGAAGCCGGGGTATTGATCATGGTCGAACGCCGGTTCCGTGAGATCAGCACGAGAACCAATATCGTCGCCAGATAGGGCAATGCGGAAAGAAACTGCGATGGCAGGCCAAGCCCCAGAGCCTGCGCATGCAATTGACCGATGGTTACCGCGCCGAAGAGATAAGCCCCGGCGAGCACGCGCCATGGCCGCCATGAAGCGAAGACAACGAGCGCGAGCGCGATCCAGCCGCGCCCGGCAGTCATGTTCTCCACCCATTGCGGCACGTAAACGAGCGATAATTGCGCCCCGGCAAGACCGGCGCAAGCGCCGCCAAAGAGCACGGCGAGATAACGGATGCGCACCACATGCGCGCCGAGCGCATGGGCAGAACCGGGATTATCGCCGATGGCGCGCAGCGTCAGGCCCGCCCGTGTGCGGAACAGGAACCAGCTGACGCCCACGGTGAGCAGGATCGAGAGATAGAAGATCGGATCCTGCCCGAACAGGAACTGTCCAACCAGCGGAAGCTGCGACAAACCGGGGATATGGATCGGTTCCATGCGGATGCCAGGCAGCCCGACATAGCTTTCGCCGATCATGGCGGAAACGCCCAAGCCCAGAATGGTGAGCGCGAGGCCGCTTGCCACCTGATTGGTCACCAGCGTCAACGTCAGAAAGCCGAACAGGAGCGAAAACGCCGCGCCGGCCAGAATAGCGGCGACCATGCCGAGCCACGCTGAGCCAGTCATCTGCGCCACCACAAACGCCGTCACCGCGCCCATGACCATCATGCCCTCGACGCCCAGATTGAGCACGCCGGAGCGCTCCACCACCAGTTCGCCCATCGCCGCGATGAGCAGCGGCGTGGCGGCGGTCGCGACGGTCAGAAGGATGGCCTGTGTCATCTCCATCACGATTTCTCCTGCGCTGGCTTGGCTTTTGGCGAGAAGATGAGCCGGATGCGATAATGGATCAGCGTATCGCTCGCCAGAACGAAGAACAGGATCATGCCCTGGAAGATGCGCGCCGATTTTTCCGAAATCCCGATCGCCACCTGCGCCGCCTCGCCGCCAAGATAGGATAGGGCCAGGACAAATCCGGCGGCGACGATGCCGAGCGGGTTGAGGCGCCCAAGGAACGCGACGATGATGGCTGTGAAGCCGTAGCCCGGTGAGATGCTTGGCCGCAATTGGCCGATGGCGCCGGAGACTTCCGCGATGCCGGCGAGCCCGGCACAGGCGCCGGACACGAGGAAGACGAAAAACGTCATTTTCCCGGCGCTGAACCCGGCGAAGCGCCCTGCCCTTGGACTTGCGCCCAAAACGCGGACCTCGAAACCCTTCATGGTGCGCGAAAGAACGAACCAGAGGACGACGGCGGCCACTAAGGCCAAAACGATACCCCAATGGGCGCGGCCCGATGCCGACCATATTTCCGGCAGGATGGCGGAATCGTTGAATTGGCGTGTTTCGGGGAAATTATAGCCTTGCGGGTTGCGCCATGGACCGCGCACGATCCAGTCGAGAAAATATTGCGCGACATAGACCAGCATCAGGCTGGTCAGGATTTCATTGGTGTTGAAGCGTACCTTCAGGAAAGCGGGAATACCGGCATAGGCGGCGCCTCCCGCCATGCCCATCAGCAGCATCAGTGGCAGAACCGCCCACGACTGAAAATCCGGGAACATGACGGGCAGTATCGAGCCGGCAATCGCCCCGGCGATGAACTGTCCCTCCGCGCCGATGTTCCAGTTGTTGGAGCGAAAGCAGAGCGCGAGACCGGCGGCAATGAGGATCAGCGGCGCGGCCTTGACCATCAGCTCGTGCAGCGACCAGACTTCTGTCAGCGGCTCGACGAAATAAACGTAAAGGCCATGCAGCGGGGGCTTGCCCATCAGGGCGAACAGGATCGCGCCTGCAACCAACGTCAACGCCAGCGCGATGAGCGGGGAAAGCGCGCTGAACAGAACCGAATGCTGTGGCCGCCTGACCAGTTCGATACGCATCATGCCGCCTTGTCCGCGCCGCCCATCATCAGGCCGATCTTCTCCAGAGTTACCTCAGCCGATGGAAGCGTTTTTGAGAGCGCGCCCTGATTCATCACCGCGATTCGGTCGCAAATCTCCATGAGTTCATCCAGATCCTGGCTGATAACCAGAACCGCTGAACCATCACGCGCCAAATCAATGAGCGCCTGTCTTACATACGCCGCCGCCCCGGCATCGACGCCCCATGTCGGCTGGTTGACAACCAGAACGGCGGGCTTGCGGGCGAGTTCCCGTCCGATGATGAACTTCTGCAAATTGCCGCCCGATAGTGCGGATGCATCAGGGTTTTCCCCGCTTTTGCGCACATCCATCGCCTTGACGATTGAGCCGACGGCGGATTGCAGCCTGTGTCTCGCCAGAATTTTAAGCGGGCCGCCGCGCAGAAACGCCCCACCATCGGTCGCATAGCGGGAAAGCAGCAAATTGTCCGTCAGCGGCAATTCCGGCACGGCGCCGTGGCCGAGCCGCTCCTCCGGCACAAAGGCCGCGCCCAACCCTCTGCGCCGCGAAATGCCGGCCCGCCCGGCGGCTACACCACCGATGCGGATCGTATCCGCGCGGTCCTGCCTCATCTCGCCCGAGACGGATTCGAAGAATTCGCCCTGCCCGTTGCCGGAAACGCCCGCGATGCCGACAATCTCGCCTGCATAAACCGTAAGACTTATATCGTGGAGCGCGGTGGAGAATGGCCCGCGTGGCGGCTGGCTCAGTCCCCTGATTTCAAGCAGCGGCCGGGCTTCGCCCTTCCCGCCCGTCGCGACATCGCGGCGGGCGATCTTGATATCGTTGCCGACCATCATGCGGGCGAGCGACGCCGGCGTTTCTTTTCGAGGATCGCAATCGCCCGCCACCTTGCCGTGGCGAAGAACGGTCGCTCGATCGCAAAGCCGCTTCACTTCGTCCAGCCTGTGGCTGATATAGAGGATGGACTTGCCCTCGGCACGCAGCCGCTCCAGCGTTACGAACAGGCGATCAGCTTCCTGCGGGGTCAGAACCGATGTCGGCTCATCAAGAATAATCAAATCCGGCTCCTGCAGAAGGCAGCGGATGATTTCGATGCGCTGGCGCTCGCCTACCGAAAGATCGCCGACCAGCGCATCGGGATCGAGAGGCAGGCCATAAGCCTCGCCCAGATCACGAGCCCGGACCGCAATGTCTTGTAGCGGAATTTTCTTATCCAATGAGAGCGCGATGTTTTCCGCAGCGGTCAGGGAGTCGAACAGGGAAAAATGCTGGAAGACCATGCCGATGCCGAGCCCGCGCGCAACGGCGGGACTGGAAATGTTCACCTTCCGGCCCTTCCAGAAGATTTCTCCCGCAACCGGCTGCAGCGAGCCGAACAGCATTTTTACGAAGGTGGATTTGCCGGCGCCGTTTTCGCCCAGAAGCGCGTGGATTTCGCCACGCTTGATGACGAGATCGATCGCGTCGCACGCAACGAGGTTGCCGAATGTCTTGGTGACCCGGCGAACGTCCAGAAGCGGCTGATCGGTGGCGGTAACTGACATGGCTTCCCACAAGCAGCATTTTATTCATATGATCTTGCCTGGAAGTCTGCAACTTTTCGGGATCATACGTTTGGCTTCTTATGACAGCACCCTTGAAATTGGGAAGTGCAAAATACGCACACACCCTGAGATTCGCACACATAAGATGCAGTGACGACACTCGCCTACGGAATAAGCACCGTCGTGCCTGTCGTCTTGCGGCTTTCCAGATCGATATGCGCTTGTGGCGCATTTTTCAACGCATAGGTCTGGTTGATGTGCGCCGATACGATACCGCTTTCGATAACGGAGAACAAATCCTTCGCCGTGGCTTCAAGGTCCTTCCGCTTGGCGATATAGGTATTGAGCGTTGGCCGCGTGGCGAAGAGCGATCCCTTCTGCTGCAAAATTGAGATGTCAAAGGGCGGAATCGGGCCGGAGGACAGTCCAAAACTTACAAACATGCCGAGCGGTTTCAGAACATCGAGCGAGCCCGGGAACGTATCCTCGCCGACCGAATCGTAAACCACTTCGACGCCTTGGCCGCCGGTCAGTTCCTTCACGCGCTCGACAAAGTTCTCGGTGCGATAATTGATAACGTGGTCGTAGCCGTTGGCCTTGGCGAGTTCTATCTTTTCTGGCGAGCTGGCTGTGCCGATCACCGTTGCGCCAAGATGTTTCGCCCATTGCCCGGCAATAAGCCCGACGCCACCCGCCGCCGCGTGGAAGAGGATCGTGTCGCCTTTCTTCACGTGAAAGGCACGTCGCAAAAGATATTGCGCCGTCATACCTTTCAGCATGACAGCGGCGGCGGTTTTGAGGTCGATACCATCAGGAACGATCACCAACCGGTCGGCGGGGACGATGCGTTCTTCCGCATAGCCGCCAAGCGTCACGACATAGGCAACGCGATCGCCTGGTTTAATGTTTTTCACGCCCGGTCCGACGGAGAGGACGATCCCCGCGCCTTCATTGCCCGGCGTGAAGGGGAGCGAGGGTGCCTTGTATAGGCCGGTGCCGGTGCGGAACAAGGTATCGAGGAAATTGAGACCGATGGCTTCCTGGCGGATTTTGGCCTCGCCCGGCCCCGGTTCGCCGATTTCGATTGTTTCGTAAGTAAGCACCTCGGGTCCGCCGAGCTGATGAACACGGATGGCATGGGTCATGGCTGCACTCCGCTGCTATTGTTCGTCATTCTCAGTCCTCGGATTAAATCCGAGGATGTCTCGAGAATCTGCCGACCTGATCTGTCAGGACGGTAATCGCTTATCTTTTTCTTATGGCAGATTCTCGGGACAAGCCCGAGAATGACGGCTGGACAAGGGGCGTTGTCCACAATCTCTGGGCTTTAGCTGCCACCCAATCGCGGGAAAAACTGCACCACCAATATGCCGAAAGAGCGGCGGTCTAGGGAATAAGCACCGACACGCCTGTCGTCTTGCGGCTTTCAAGGTCCGCATGGGCCTTGGCCGCATCCTTCAGCGCATAGGTCTGGTTGATATGCACCGAGACGACGCCGCTCTCGATGACGGAAAACAGGTCCTTCGCTATGGCTTCGAGGTCGTGCCGCTTGGCGGTATATTGATTGAGCGACGGGCGGGTGGCGAAGAGCGATCCCTTCTGTTGCAGGATGGCGATGTCAAAGGGCGGAATGGAGCCGGAGGATTGGCCGAAGCTCACGAACATGCCGAAGGGTTTCAGCACGTCGAGCGAGGCAGGGAACGTGTCCTTGCCGACGGAATCGTAGACCACATCGACTCCCTGTCCGCCGGTCAGCTCCTTTACCCGCTCGACGAAATTCTCGGTGCGGTAATTGATGACGTGATCGTAGCCATTGGCCTTGGCGAGTTCGATCTTTTCGGGCGAACTGGCGGTGCCGATGACCGTCGCGCCCAGATGTTTGGCCCATTGCCCGGCAATGAGGCCGACGCCGCCTGCCGCCGCGTGGATGAGGATCGTGTCGCCTTTCTTCACATGGAAGGTACGGCGCAGCAAATATTGCGCGGTCATGCCTTTTAGCATGACGGCGGCTGCCGTTTTTAAGTCAATGCCGTCGGGGACGATCACCAAACGGTCAGCAGGGACGATACGCTCCTCGGCATAGGCCCCCAGCGCGACATAGGCGACGCGGTCTCCAGGCTTTATGTTGCTGACGCCGGGGCCGACTGAAATGACAATGCCCGCGCCTTCATTGCCGGGAATGAACGGGAGTGACGGCGCTTTGTATAGGCCGGTGCGGTAATAAACGTCGATGAAATTGAGGCCGATGGCTTCCTGGCGGATTTTTGCCTCGCCCGGCCCCGGCTCACCGATTTCTACAGGCTCGTACGAAAGAACGTCCGGTCCGCCGACCTTATGAACACGGATGGCATGGGTCATCGCTACACTCCGTTCCGGTTAAGCGCGTGATGCTCCCAATTTCGGGAAAAATTGCATCACCGCGCCGATGCAATAAAGATAGATGCCCGTGATAGAAATACCAATGCGCACCCATAATGGCGCCTGCAGCGAATAGAAGATAGCCGTTACACCCAGGGCACACCATAGAAGAAAAATGGTGAGATTGAGCGGGCGCAAACGAACGACACGCACCGGATGCAGAAAATGGATGGGCACGAAGGAAAGTATGGCGGAGACGACCACCGTCGCGAATGCGATCCACTCACCGGGCCGGATTATGAACAGAGTGAAGACAAGCATATTCCAGACGACGGGAAAGCCTTTGAAGAAGTTTTCCTTCGTCTTCATGCCGGTATCGGCATAATAGATCGCGCTGGTGATCACGATGATCGCGCCGGACAGGAAGGAAAGCCCCTCGCCCATGAAACCGCTTTGATAAAGCGCAAAGGCAGGGATGAGCACATAGGTGACATAATCGATGATATTATCGAGGAGTTCGCCGGACCAAGTGGGCAGGACATATTTCACGTCCAGCCTGCGAGCGATGGGCCCGTCAATGCCATCGACGAACAAAGCGAGGCCGAGCCACCAGAACATGGCGGTCCAACGATCCTCGCTTGCGGCGACAATGGAAAGAAAGGCGAGAAACGAACCGGAGGCCGTCAGCAGATGAACGGAAAAAGCCCGAACCTGCGGCACGGTCACCCGCTTGGTTTTGAATTTTTCAGACAATTTTTCTTTCACGCGCCTTGCCGATTCTTTTTGCCGGTCCGGATCTCATCCATATGGGCCGCTCCCATGAAAAGCTTTTCGCAAATTAAGATCAAAGAGCAAGGGAAAACGCATTTTCCGCGTGTCTTTTACCCAGTCCGGGCTTACAGCATCAACGAGACAGCTGCCTGATTTCGCAAAGGACTTCAGCCATGAGCGTAAAAATCGAAAAGCAAATTGCCATCGCGGGCAGCGGTCCGGCCGGGATGATTGCAGCGCTCGCATTGACTAAAGAGGGGTATGAGGTTGCGCTCATAGGCCCCTCCCCAAGCGAAAACGACCAGCGAACCACGGCGCTGATGATGCCGGCGATTGAATTCTTGAAGCGATTGGGCGTGTGGGATGTCATCTCCAGCCAAACCGCGCCACTGGCTACGATGCGCATTGTCGACGCCACGCGCCGCCTCGTCAGAAGTCCCACCGTCACTTTCCACGCCGGCGAAATCGGCGAGCAGGCTTTTGGCTACAACATGCCGAACACGGTGCTCAACAAGGCGCTCGCCAAAGCGGTGGATGCCGATCCGCGCATTGCCCGTATCCTTTCACCGGCGACTGGCTACCGGCACATGGCGGACCATGTCGAAATTCAGACCGGCGATGGCAGCGAGATGGTCGCGCGCCTTCTCGTTGCCTGCGACGGGCGCAACTCTCCGGCGCGGGAAGCAGCTGATATCGGCGCCCGGCGCTGGACGTATCCGCAGACAGCGATCGTGCTCTCCTTCGCCCATACGCTCGACCATGAGAATATCTCGACGGAATTCCACACCGAGGATGGCCCGTTCACGCAAGTGCCCCTGCCCGGCCGACGCTCAAGCCTCGTCTGGGTTGCTAATCCGGCGCTTGCGGAGGAGCTGATGTCGCTCGACCCGACGGCGCTGGCTGCTCGGGTCGAGGAGCGGATGCATTCGATGCTTGGCAAGGTCACGGTCGAGACAAAACAGCAGGCGTGGCCGCTGTCGGGACTGGTGCCGACCGCCTTTGCCGCCAACCGGACGGTGCTCGCCGGAGAGGCGGCGCATGTCTTCCCGCCAATTGGCGCGCAGGGGCTCAATCTCGGCGTTCGTGATGTGGAGACGCTTTTGAAGGCGCTGCAGGCCGATCCATCCGACATGGGGGCCGAGCGCGTAACGCGGGCCTATGACCGCTCGCGGCGACCGGACGTCCTGGCCCGCACGGGATCTGTCGATGCGCTGAACCGCTCACTCCTGACCGGCTTCCTGCCGGCACAGATCGCGCGCAGCGTTGGCCTTGAGCTTCTGCGCTCGTTCGCTCCGCTTCGCGGTTTCTTCATGCGCGAGGGTCTTAAGCCTGGCAGCGGCTTTACCTGGAAATTCAGGGCCAACAGCGCCAGATAGATATGAAGATGCACCCAAACCCGGCACATTCAAGTACAATGAGCATTCCACAAATAAAGCATGCAAAGTTTCAGATTGGACAAGTGGTCAAGCATCGGCTTTTCCCATTTCGCGGCGTCATCTTCGACGTCGATCCGGAATTCGCCAATACAGAGGAATGGTATCAGGCCATCCCCGAGGATGTGCGGCCAAATCGCGACCAGCCGTTTTATCATTTGCTCGCTGAAAACGCGGAAGGCGAGTATACGGCCTATGTATCGGAGCAGAACCTGTTACTTGACTTAAGCGGCGAACCGCTGCGCCATCCCCAGATAAGAGAGCTGTTCGAAAGCGTGGAAAACGGCGTCTACAAGATCAAGCCACAGCACGCGAATTAAGGGGCCGGCAGGACCGCCGCGCGCCATGGACGCGCGGCGAAAGCAACGAACGATCAGACCCGCTTGAACGCCGAATAACCCGCGTAGCGCGCCTGCGGTCCGAGCTCTTCCTCGATGCGGATGAGCTGGTTGTATTTGGCGAGCCGATCGGAGCGGGCGAGCGAACCGGTCTTGATCTGTCCGCAATTGGTGGCGACGGCGAGATCGGCGATGGTCGAATCCTCGGTTTCGCCCGAACGGTGCGACATGACGGCGGTGTAGCCCGCCTTGTGCGCCGTCTCGACGGCGTCGAGGGTCTCGGAGAGTGAGCCGATCTGGTTGACCTTGACCAGAATCGAGTTCGCCACGCCCATCTTGATGCCATCGCGCAGGCGTGCCGAATTGGTGACGAAAAGATCGTCGCCGACGAGCTGGCAGCGGTTGCCGATGAGGTCGGTCAGATACTTCCAGCCTTCCCAATCATCCTCGGCCATGCCGTCTTCGATCGTGATGATAGGATAATCCGTGGCGAGCTTGGCCAGATATTCGGCTTGCGCCTTGGCGTCGCGCGTAATTTTCTCGCCTTCATAGACGTAGTTGCCGCCCTTGTAGAATTCGGTCGCCGCGCAATCGAGCCCGATGGCGATCTCCTCGCCCGGCTTGAAGCCGGCCTTCTCGATGGACTCAACGATGAAATCCAAGGCCGCCTCAGCGCTCATCAGGTTCGGCGCGAAGCCGCCCTCGTCGCCGACATTGGTGTTATGGCCGGCATCCTTCAAACGCTTCTTCAGCGTATGAAACACCTCCGCGCCATGGCGCACCGCTTCGCGCATGGAGGACGCGCCGACGGGAAGCACCATGAATTCCTGGAAATCGATCGGATTGTCGGCATGCGCCCCGCCATTAATGATGTTCATCATCGGCACAGGCAGGATATGCGCGTTGACGCCGCCCACATAACGATAGAGCGGCAGGTCGGTCGCCTGCGCCGCAGCCTTGGCGACGGCGAGCGAAACGCCGAGGATGGCGTTGGCGCCGAGGCGGCTCTTGTTCGGCGTGCCGTCGAGATCGATCATCGTCTGGTCGATATGGATCTGGTTTTCCGCATCCATGCCGGCCAGCGCGTCGAAGATCTCGCCATTGACCGCATCGACAGCCTTTTCGACGCCCTTGCCCAGATAGCGGGCGCCGCCATCGCGCAGTTCCACCGCCTCATGCGCGCCCGTGGAAGCGCCCGACGGCACCGCCGCCCGACCGAAGGAGCCGTCTTCCAGCCTCACATCGACTTCCACGGTGGGATTGCCGCGGCTGTCGAGAATTTCACGACCGACGATGTCGATGATAGCAGTCATGGGATGCTTCCTTCCTGGACCAATTGAAACGCAAAAGAACTTTCGCGTCTTTCCATATCGAAAGGAGGGGGGAAGGAAAATCCCTTGGCTGATGAAATCGCCGTCACAAATGCGCTCGAAGGAAATCCGCCACGTCATGTTCAATGGTGCGATGAATCGCGGTGCGGTCGACACTCGGACCGTCCTTGCAAATGAGCGGGGCTTCCGCCGCCAATTTCTCAGGGCATGGATCGATGAAGACGAAGTGACGTCCGGGCACCACGATCTGTTCCGGAGGCGTGGGGAGGTCTTTGGCCAGTGCAAGGGCGTTGGGCGCTGCGCTCATATAGGCGTCGTCTTTTGGCCGCAGCAGCAGGACTGGAATTTTGATCGCAGCGAGGCTTGCCTTGTCAAAAACGAAGCTCAGCGGGTCCATCAGCACCAGCGCCTTCAAGCGCGGTTCCGTTGGCGGTTGCCATGTCCCGAGTTGTTTGTCGGCATCGGCTGTGCCGTCCTTGGCAGGTCCGCATGAACCGATATCTCCCTGCCCTTCGCCTTGGCAATAGGCCGTCGCTGCCTCGAAATCTGGGCGCGCTCCGGCAAGCACCAGAGCGGTGTATCCGCCCGCCGAATAGCCGATCATGCCGATGCGCGCTGAATCTACATGCTCCGCAAAGCGGCGGTCAGCCAGCGCTGCGTTCAGGGCTTCCATCGCCTGGCGCGGACGCGCCATCAGAATTTGAGCCTGATTTTTTGCTTGAGGCTGGCCGGCCGTATCCCCTAGATGCGCGGGAGCCACGACCACGAAACCTTCACGCGCCAGACTGGCTTCAAGTTCACGATGGCTTAGTGGAGAGCCGCCACGGCCATGCGAGAAGAGCACCACCGGGAAACGCCGATCCGTGGCGATTGGCGCGTTCTGGCTGGCGGAAATGGTGAACGGACCAGCCTGCCACGGCTTCTCCGGGGCGGAGGTAGGATACCAGACGATGGCGTTGAACGCGCCATCCACATCCGGAACGGTGATGCGAACCGCACCAGCTTGATATTCGGTCGAAGCGGCCAACGCCAATTGGGGCGCGCATACCGCGACCAAAAAAGCCACGAGAAACATTATTCTCGGCATATCGCTCGCCTCCACCGGGGGCAAGCTACCGCGACCACCATCCCGTGTAAAGCTGCGCGACTTTAGGCCTTCGCAATCCGGTCAAACGCCATCAGCGTTTCGAGGAGGCGTGGCATTTGATCGAGGGGCACCATATTCGGCCCGTCGGAAGGCGCATTGTCGGGGTCCTGATGGGTTTCGATGAACACCCCGGCGACCCCGACGGCAACCGCTGCCCGCGCCAGCGTCTCGACAAATTCGCGCTGGCCGCCCGATGAAGCGCCCTGCCCTCCCGGCTGTTGCACGGAATGAGTCGCGTCGAAAATGACCGGCGCGCCGAAGCCTGCCATGATCGGCAGGGAGCGCATGTCGGAGACGAGCGTGTTGTAGCCGAAGGAAGCACCGCGTTCCGTCGCCATCACGTTGGGATTGCCGCTTTCCGTCACCTTGGCAAGGACATTCTTCATGTCCCAGGGCGCGAGGAACTGGCCCTTCTTGATGTTGATCACCTTCCCGGTCTTTGCCGCCGCGATCAGAAGATCAGTCTGGCGGCAGAGGAAGGCCGGGATCTGCAGCACATCGACAACCTTGCCGACGATGGCGCATTGCTCTTCCGTGTGCACATCGGTGAGCATTGGAAGACCGAATTCTTTTTTGAGATCGGTGAAGACTTCGAGCGCCTTTTCCAGTCCCATGCCGCGTGTGCCTGACAGTGAGGTACGGTTCGCCTTGTCGAAGCTGGATTTATAGACGAGGCCGATCCCAAGCTTCTCGGTCAATTCCTTCAGCGCGCCCGCCATGTCGAAGGCGTGCTGCCGGCTTTCCATCTGGCAGGGGCCGGCGATGAGAGCCAGCGGTGCCGTGTTGGAGAAGGTGACGTTGCCGGCTTTGACGGTGGAGTTGGTGGGCATGAGTTGGGCCTCCTAAAGCATCTACACGGAAACGTAGCGGGACAGTACCCCCCTATGGCTTGCCAGCCATCTCCCCCTCAAGGGGGGAGATTACGCCTTCACCAATGCCGGCATCAATCGCCAACGGTGAAGATTGAGGCCGGATGGTCGTATAAGCCAATCTCCCCCCTTGAGGGGGAGATGCCCGGCAGGGCAGAGGGGGGTACCTGGCGCCGGCGTCTTCATCAGAACAGACTACACTAACCGCCCCTGTTCCACTGCCGCCTCGATGAACGAAGCAAACAGCGGGTGCGGTTCGAACGGGCGCGATTTCAGCTCCGGATGATACTGCACGCCGATGAACCAGGGATGATCGGGGTATTCGATGGTCTCCGGCAGAACGCCGTCCGGTGACATGCCCGAGAATACCAGCCCGCATTCCTCCAGCCGCTCCTTGTAGTCGACATTGACCTCGTAGCGGTGGCGGTGGCGTTCGAAAATTTCGGAAGAACCGTAGATGTCGGCGATGCGCGTCCCGCTCTTCAACCGCGCCTCATAGGCGCCGAGCCGCATGGTACCGCCGAGATCGCCGGATTTGCTGCGCTTCTCCAGCATATTGCCCTTCAGCCATTCCGTCATCAGGCCGACGACCGGCTCCTTTGTCGGGCCGAACTCCGTCGAAGAGGCGCTTTCGATGCCGGCCAGATTGCGCGCGGCCTCGATGCAGGCCATCTGCATGCCGAAGCAGATGCCGAAATAAGGCACCTTGCGCTCGCGCGCGAACTTTGCCGCCAGGATCTTACCTTCCGAGCCGCGTTCGCCGAAGCCGCCCGGAACCAGGATGCCGTTCACTTTTTCCAGATATGGCGAGGGGTCTTCCTGCTCGAAAACCTCCGATTCGATCCAGTCGAGATTGACCTTCACGCGGTTCGCCATGCCGCCATGATGCAGCGCCTCGATGAGCGATTTATAGGCGTCTTTGAGGCCGGTATATTTGCCGACGATGGCGATGGTCACCTCGCCTTCCGGGTTATGGATGCGGTGTGACACTTCCTGCCAGCGCTC
Source organism: Paramesorhizobium leguminum (assembly GCF_003217235.1). Lineage (GTDB taxonomy): Bacteria > Pseudomonadota > Alphaproteobacteria > Rhizobiales > Rhizobiaceae > Paramesorhizobium > Paramesorhizobium leguminum. The sequence goes on from NZ_QJTF01000008.1 coordinate 125,990, forward strand.
CATGCGCGGCTTGGGCGCGGGGTCGATGCCGAAGGCCGCCAGCACTTCCGAATCGAGCCCTTCCGCATGATATGCAGTCGGCACGTCGTAAATGGTTGCCACGTCCAGCGCCTGGATGACCGCCGAGGGCCGCACATTGCAGAACAGCGACAGCTTGCGTCGCTCCGATTCCGGAATGGGCCGGTCGGCGCGCACCAGCAGGATATCCGGCGCGATGCCGATCGAGCGCAACTCCTTGACCGAGTGCTGCGTCGGCTTGGTCTTCAATTCGCCCGCCGCCGGGATATAGGGCATCAGCGTCAGGTGGATATAGACGGCGCTGCCGCGCGGCAATTCGTTGCCCAACTGGCGGATCGCTTCGAGGAAGGGCATCGCCTCGATATCGCCGACCGTACCGCCGATCTCGCACAGCACGAAATCGAAATCGTCATTGCCTTCGGTAATGAAGTTCTTGATCTCGTCGGTGACGTGCGGAATGACCTGAACGGTTGCGCCCAGATAATCGCCGCGGCGTTCCTTCTCGATGATGTTGCGGTAGATCCGGCCGGTGGTGATGTTGTCCTGCTTGTTGGCAGGACGCCCGGTGAACCGTTCGTAATGTCCGAGGTCGAGGTCGGTTTCCGCCCCGTCATCCGTCACGAACACCTCACCATGCTGGTAAGGCGACATCGTGCCGGGATCGACGTTGAGATAAGGATCGAGCTTCCTGATGCGCACGCGATAGCCGCGTGCCTGAAGGAGAGCCGCAAGTGCTGCGGCAGCAATGCCTTTTCCGAGCGAGGAAACCACGCCGCCTGTGATGAATACATATCGCGCCATGGGCTTACGTCGTTAGACCCTCTTGATTGATTCCGCCACAAAAAAATCGGGCCCGGGAAAATTCTCCCCGGGTTCGTTTCGTGACGCTAATTTAATTGTTGCTTTTGAATGCGACTCTAACGTTCTGTTTTTACAGGATTAAATCGCAATGCCGCAAAGTTTTGAATACAGCAAAAAAGCCGGGTTTTTAACCCGGCTTTTCCAACCGCTGGATATGTCGTTTCAGCGAACGACGACTTCCGTGCCGACATCGACGCGGCTGTAAAGGTCCATCACATGCTCATTGACCATGCGGAAACAGCCATTGGAGGCGGAGCTGCCGATGGTCCAGGGCTGCGTGGTGCCATGGATGCGCACATAGGTGTCCTTGTTGCCCTGGGAGAGATAGAGCGCGCGGGCGCCGAGCGGATTTCCGGGGCCACCGTCCATGCCGTCCTTGTACATGCCGTACTGCGCCGGATTGCGCTGAATCATTTCCTTGGTCGGGATCCAGCGCGGCCATTCCCGCTTGGTCTGAATGGTCGCCGTGCCCTTGAATTCCAGCCCCTCCTTGCCGACAGCTATGCCATAGCGGCGCGCGGAAGTGGGGGTTTCGACCAGATAGAGAAAGCGCTTCGCCGGGTCGATGACGATCGTGCCGGGCTTATATCCCGAAAACGAGACTTCCTGCGGCATGAACTTCGGGTCGAGGTTGTATTTGCCCCGCGCACTGGTCTGCTGCGCATTGTTCTTCTTGCGCGCCTTGGCCTGGGACTTCTTACTCTCGGTTGCGAGCGAAACCTCTTTGAGCAGCGCATTGGCGCCCACGGCCGCCCTGGCGGCGCCGCTCTGGGTGGAGGGCTGAGCCACCGCCGGAACAGTCAGACACAATCCCGCGACACCAGCGAGAAGAACAAGGCGTGATAACATGGGATTACCCCTGATGAGAATGAGACCTGGCAGAGCGGCTCGTCTTGGGAATAACTCGGTAACCGCCCTTTTAGTTTCAGATACGCCAAACATGTTTTTCACTCAACGCACAATCTGCGAATCAAACAGAAATGGGATCCGTGTATTGCTCGTATGCAACACTTTTCGCTCAAGGCAATAAAACAAGGCTGTTAACAAAGCATAAAAGCCTCCCGTTTTCGCGAAAGGCTTTCATTTACTTCAAGTAAAAGTGTTAATTCTTGGTGCTTTTACTGCGAATTCGGAACCGGATCTGCAGGAGTAGCCGGATTTGCTTGCGAAGGCGCCGGTTGTGCTGGCGCAGGGGCAGCCGACTGCGATGACGCCCCGCCCAACTGGTTCAACACTCCACCCGAGCCCGGGGTCGCCGGTGTCGTCTGGCTACCAGGGACAGCGGCCGGGATACGGTCCAGAATATCGCCCGCGCCGCCCCCTCGATGGGCCATGACGCCCAGAATGATGGAGGTGGCAAAGAAGGCCGCGGCCAGGATCGCCGTCGTCCGGGTCAGCGCATTGGCCGCACCGCGCGCGGTCATGAAGCCGGAGCCACCGCCGATGCCCAACCCCCCGCCTTCGGAGCGCTGGATGAGCACCACGCCGACCAGCGCGATGACGATCAAAAGATGGATGACGATGATGATGGGCTGCAGGGATGCCATGGATTCAAATCTGCTTTCTGGCGTTTAGAGCATGACCCCAAAAAATTGCGTGCGTTTTGGATAAGCTCATGCGGCTAAATGAAACTTGTGGCTCTTTACACTTTCTTGTCCGATAATCCAAGCCGCTGGGGCAGGAAAATGGCTTGCTGTGCACGATTATAAACTCTTATAAGCCTCACAAATGGCGAGGAAATCAGTTGCTTTCAAGCTGGCGCCACCAACAAGCGCACCATCGACATTTGTCACACCCAGCAACTCTACCGCATTCAAGGGCTTTACCGATCCGCCATAGAGCAACCGGAGCTTCGCGCCTTCACCGCCGAAGCGCGCGATCAGTTCCCGGCGCATGAAGGCGTGGGCCTTTTCGACATCGCCGGCCGTCGGCGTCTGCCCGGTGCCGATGGCCCAGACGGGTTCGTAGGCGACAATTGTCGTCTCGCTTTTCATGTCGTCGGGCAGCGAGCCCAGCAATTGCCTGGCAACCACATCGAGCGTTTGCCCGGCCTGACGCTCAGCCGCCGTCTCCCCGACGCAGACGATTGCAGTCAGGCCCGCTTTCCAGGCGGCTTCTGCCTTTGCGCTGACAACCGCGTCGGTTTCATGATGATCGGTGCGCCGCTCGGAATGGCCGACAATCACATAATCCGCGCCGGCCTCTTTCAGCATGACAGCGGAAATATCGCCCGTATGGGCGCCTGATTCCTTTACGGAACAGTCCTGGCCGCCAAGGCCGACCTTCGAGGAGACCAGTACATCCGCCGCGCGGGAAATGAGGGTCGCGGGAACGCAGATCACGGCATCGAGCTTTCGATCAAGCCCGGAAGCGGCAAAACCCACAGCAATCGCCCGCAATTCAGGAAGCTGTCCCCCCGTGCCGTTCATCTTCCAGTTGCCGGCCACCATTGGACGAATACCTGGGGTCATTTGTTCCTCCTAGCGGTCGAATTCCGGCAAAAATCGTAAAGTTAGAGCCTGACTATCAAATCCCTCTCGCAAAGCAAGCGCCGGATATGTATCGAATTGGTGCAGACTTTTCGCATAAGACCATACGGCTAAACAATGAAATCCTTGCATACCGCCCCCGCTTGAGGCTATCCCCTCTTTATCAAAAGAAAAATTTGAAAACCCAGGATACTTCTATGCTCGACAGTTTGCGTAATGCAGCCCGCTCATGGGTCGCCAAGCTTCTTCTCGGTGTCCTGGTCCTCAGTTTCGGGGCCTGGGGTATCGCCGACGTGTTCCGTGCCGATATCGGCGGCAACGCCGTTCTTTCCTCCGGCAGCTCAGAGGTGACGCCAACGCAATTCCGGCTCGCCTATGACCGGCAGATCCAGATGCTCTCGCAGCAATTCGGCCAGCGCCTCACGCGCGACCAGGCGCAGGCGTTCGGCATCACCAATCAGGTTCTTGCGCAGCTCGGCGCCGGTGTCGTGCTTGACGAAGGCGCGCGGCAGATGAAGCTCGGCCTCTCCGAGGACCGGCTGTTGCAGCTGACCGCGCAAGACCCCGCCTTTCAGAATGCGAGCGGCCAATTCGACAAGACGCGCTTCGTGGACGTGCTCCGCCAGGCCGGCATGCGCCCTGAGGATTATCTGAAAGAGCGCGGCGATATCGCCCTGCGCCAGCAGATTGTCGAAGCCGTCGCCGACGGCGTGAAGGCACCCGCCACGCTGCTCAAGGCGATGGCGCTTTATCAGGGCGAAAGCCGTACCATCGATTACATCACCCTGCCGCTTTCGAGCGTCGGCGAAATTCCCAATCCTTCCGATGCCGAGTTGAAGACCTATTTCGACGCCCATCTGGCTGAATATCGCGCGCCGGAATATCGCAAGATCACTTATGTGAAGCTCGCGCCGGAGGATATCGCCAAGCTTTCCTCCGTTACGCCGGAGGAAATCAAGGACTATTACGACAAGAATATCGCCCGCTACACGACACCCGAAAGCCGCGCGATCCAGCAATTGGCTTTCCCTGATGAGGCGGCCGCAAAAGCCGCGCAGGCGAAAATCGCCGCCGGAACGTCATTCGACGACCTGGTCAAGGAACAGGGCAAGACGCTTCAGGATGTGACGCTCGGCACTTACACCAAGGATACCCTGCCCGAAAAGCCCGTGGCCGAAGCAGCATTCGCACTGCCGGAAGGTGGGGTTAGCGGTGTGGTGAACGGCGCGTTCGGTCCGGTCATCCTGCGCGTAACAGCCATTACGCCGCAAAAAGTGACACCGCTTGCGGAAGCCGAGACCGATATCCGCAAGGCACTTGCGGTTTCCGCAGCCACCAAGGAAATTCCCGCTCTTCATGACGGTTTCGAGGATGCGCGTTCCTCAGGCACGTCTATGGCCGACGCGGCCTCCAAACTCAACTTGAAGGCGGTTACTATCGCGGCAGTCGACAAGGACGGCAATGGACCGGACGGAAAAGCCGTGGCCGATATACCGGAACAGGGCCGTCTTCTCCCCGGCGCTTTCCAGACCGACGCGGGCGTTGATAACGACGCGCTGCCCTTGGGGAATAATGGCTATCTCTGGTACCAGGTAGACAGCATCACTCCTGCACGCGACCGCGCGCTTGACGAGGTCAAGGACAAGGTCATCGCGCAGTGGAAGGCCGAGCAGGCGCAAAAGAAACTGGCGGACAAGGTCGGAGAGCTGAAGAAGCGCCTCGATGGCGGCGCGACGATCGATGCGCTCGCCGGCGAGCTTCAGCTGCAGAAGCAGACGAAGCGCGGTATCACCCGCACCGGCAAGGATACCGAGCTTTCGCCTGACGCGGTCTCTCAGGTGTTCAGCGGACCCAATGGCATGGCCGGTATCGCGCCCGCCGCCGATGGATCACAGATCGTCTTCAAGGTCATCGATGCGGTGGAGCCGGCCAGCACGGGACCGGATTCGCTGCCTGAAAACGAGCGCAAGGCCATTGACGCACGTCTTTCCGACGATCTGCTGGACCAGCTCGTGGCGAAGTTCCAGACCGAATTCCCGGTCAAGGTCAACCAGACGGCTGTTGAACGCGCACTGGCTTATTAAGAAGGTTGAGAGGGGTTCATGGCTGACTTGAAGACCCATATCGCCAAGGCCGCGTCCGGCGCTCCCCTCTCACGCGCCGAAGCGGAAGAAGCCTTTGGCATCATGATGTCCGGCGAGGCGACGCCTTCGCAGATCGGCGGCTTCCTGATGGCCTTGCGGGTACGCGGCGAGACGGTGGATGAAATCGCGGGGGCAGTCGCCTCCATGCGTACCAAGATGCTGCCGGTGGAGGCGCCTGACGATGCGGTGGATATCGTCGGCACCGGCGGCGATCAATCCGGCTCCTACAATGTCTCCACTTGCTCGGCTTTCGTGGTGGCAGGCGCGGGTGTGCCTGTGGCCAAGCATGGCAATCGCGCACTTTCCTCGAGATCCGGCGCGGCGGATACACTGGCGGCGCTCGGCGTCAATATCGAGATCAGCCCGGAGCGCATCTCCGAGTGCATCCGCGAGACGGGGCTGGGCTTCATGTTCGCGCCTTCGCATCATTCAGCGATGCGCCATGTCGGCCCGAGCCGGGTGGAGCTGGGTACGCGCACCATCTTCAACCTGCTCGGCCCCCTCTCCAATCCCGCAGGCGTGAAGCGCCAGCTCGTCGGGGTATTCGCCCGCCCATGGGTGGAGCCCCTCGCCCATGTGCTGAAAGAACTAGGCTCGCAATCGGTCTGGGTGGTGCATGGTGACGGCCTCGACGAAATGACCACATCCGGCACGACTCATGTCGCCGCACTGGAAAACGGCGAGATCCGGACATTCGAAGTGACGCCGGAAAGCGTCGGCCTGAGACGCGCCGATCCGAGCGAACTGAAGGGCGGCGACGCCGCCTATAATGCCGAGGCTTTGCGCGGCGTCCTCGAAGGCGTCAAAGGCGCGTTCCGCGATATCACGCTGTTGAACTCAGGCGCGGCGCTCGTCATTGCTGGCAAGGTCGAGACTCTCAATGAAGGCGTTGCGCTTGCTGCCCATGCGGTCGACAGCGGGGCCGCAAATACGGTATTGAACAAGCTCATCGCCGTTTCCAACCGCGAGGTCTAGCGCCATGGGCGACATTCTGAAAAAGATCGAAGCCTACAAGCGCGAGGAAATCGCTGCGGCCAAGGCAGCCGTGCCGCTTGATCAACTTAAAGAGCGGATCAAATACCAGCCGCCGACACGCAGCTTTCTCGACGCCCTGCGGCGCAAGGAAGCCGCGAATGAATTCGCGCTCATTGCGGAAATCAAGAAAGCGAGTCCGTCAAAAGGCCTGATCCGTCCGGATTTCGATCCCCCCGCCCTTGCCATCGCCTATGAGCAAGGCGGAGCCGCGTGTCTTTCCGTGCTGACCGACACTCCCTCCTTCCAGGGCGCGCCGGAGTTCCTGACCGCCGCGCGGGCGGCATGTTCCCTCCCCGCGCTACGCAAGGATTTTCTGTTCGACAGCTATCAGGTCTTCGAGGCCCGCAGCTGGGGCGCGGACTGCATCCTGATCATCATGGCAAGCGTCAGCGACGATCTTGCCCGCGAGCTGGAGGAAACCGCTTCCTCGCTTGGCATGGATGCGCTGATCGAGGTTCATGACGAGGCGGAGATGGAGCGCGCGCTAAAGCTCGCCTCACCCCTCATCGGCATCAACAACCGGAACCTGCGCACCTTCGAGGTCGATCTCGCCGTCTCGGAGCGTCTGGCGGCTATGGCGCCGGATGACCGGCTGCTTGTCGGCGAAAGCGGCATTTTTACGCATGACGATTGCTTGCGGCTGAAGCAATCCGGCATAGGCGCCTTCCTGGTGGGCGAAAGCCTGATGCGGCAGGAGGATGTCGCCGCGGCTACTCATGCACTGCTTTTTGGGTAGAGAGGTTTCATTGGAAACGCTGGCTCCAGATACCCCCCTCTGCCCTGCCGGGCATCTCCCCCTCAAGGGGGGAGATTGGCTGATACAGCCCTTCCCGCTCATTCCGAGACCTATGTGGTTGATACCGAACGCCGATGAAGGCTTAATCTCCCCCCTTGAGGGGGAGATGGCTGGCAAGCCAGAGGGGGGCGCTGTCCCGCCTTCGTTTCCATCAAAAAATGAAAAATTCTAATTCAATGACCGGCAAGCTCACCCATCTCGACAAGACCGGCGCGGCCCATATGGTCGATGTCGGCGGAAAGGCCGAGACCGAGCGTGTCGCGGTGGCGGAAGGCTTTGTGACCATGCGCCGCGAAACCTTGACGCTTATCCTCGAAGGCAATGCAGCCAAGGGCGATGTCATCGCCGCCGCGCGTATCGCCGGCATCATGGCGGCCAAGAAAACGGCAGACCTGATCCCCCTCTGCCATCCGCTGATGCTGACAAAAGTCACCGTCGAGATCGAGGCCGATGAAGCCCTGCCCGGTCTTCGCATCGAGGCGACGGCGAAGCTCAGGGGAAAAACCGGCGTCGAGATGGAGGCGCTGACCGCCGTTTCCGTCGCCTGCCTCACCATCTACGACATGGCAAAAGCCGCCGACAAAGCCATGGTGATCGGCAACATCAGGCTTCTCTCCAAAAGCGGCGGCAAGTCCGGCGACTGGACCGCGCCAATGCCGGGAGCAGCCTGACATGGAAAGAGGCCCCTCATCCGCCTGCCGGCACCTTTTCCCCGCAGGCGGGGAGAAGAACGAAGCGTCAACGCTGATGCCCCCCTCGCCCCGCTTGCGGGAAGAGGGTAAGGGTGAGGGGCAAATTGAGCGAAAGGTAACGTAACATGGCGCTGCTGCCCGTGGAGGAGGCGCTCGCGCGGCTTCTGGCTGGCGCCGCGCCGCTTGGCGAGGAAACCATACCCTTGGCCCAAGCCGGCGGGCGGGTTCTGGCCCGCCCCGTCATCGCACATCAAACCCAGCCGCCATTCGACGCTTCGGCGATGGACGGCTATGCGATCCGCGCCGCCGATGTTCTTTCCGTGCCGGTTGAACTCAAGCTCATTGGTGAATCAGCGGCAGGCAAGCGCTTTTCTGGCGTTGTGGCTAACGGCGAAGCCGTGCGCATTTTTACCGGCGCTCCGGTTCCGCAAGGCGCGGATACCGTTCTCATCCAGGAAAATACCAAGCGACTTGCCGGCGATAGCATCCGCGTCCTGCAAACCGTCGCGCAAGGCCGGAACATCCGTCGGGCAGGTCTGGATTTCGCGGTTGGCGATGTTCTGCTCGAACCGGGCCGCGTTCTCGATCCCGCAGCGCTTTCCCTTGCCGCAGCCGCGAACAATGCCGAGCTTCATGTCGTGCGCCAGCCCAAGGTGGCAATTCTTGCCACCGGCAACGAACTCGTCGCGCCCGGGGAAAACCCTGGTCCCGATCAAATCATCGCCTCGAACACATCAGGCATTGCGGAAATTGTCCGCCTCAATGGCGGCATGTCGCTCGATTCAGGCATTGTCCGGGATCGTATCGAGGATATCGAAACCGCCATCGGCACAGCAATTGAAATGGGTGCGGATATACTGGTCACATCAGGCGGCGTATCGGTCGGCGACCATGATCTCGTCCATGCGGCGCTCACCCGTCGCGGCATGAAACTCGATTTCTGGAAGATCGCGATGCGCCCCGGCAAGCCGCTGATGTCGGGAATACTACCAGGCAAGGTTCGTGTTCTTGGTCTTCCCGGCAACCCCGTGTCGAGCCTGATTTGCGCCCATCTCTTCCTTGCCCCGCTCGTTTGCGCGCTCTCCGGCAGGCATTACCGACCGGATATTCGCGCCGCGCGTCTGGCTATCGACCTGCCCGCCAATGATTCGAGGCGCGATCATATCCGCGCCGAAATCGCCCTTGCTGAAAACGGCGAGCTTGTCGCCACCCCCCTGCCGTTGCAGGATTCCTCCATGCTGAGCGCGCTTGCCCGTGCGAACGGCCTTATCATCCGCGAACCCGATGCGCAGCCCGCGCGCGCGGGCGCCCCCTGCGAAGTGTTCATGCTCCGCTAGAGGATGAACCCGAACAAAAAGGATTCGGACATGCAGCGTATTGTCTATGTGAACGGCGAATGGCTTCCCGAAAGCGAAGCCAAGGTTTCCGTTTTTGACCGTGGCTTCCTCTTTGCCGATGCCGTTTACGAAGTCACAGCCGTCATCGGCGGCAAGCTCATCGATTTTCCCGGTCATGCCGCGCGGCTGAAGCGCTCGCTCGGCGAACTGAAGATTCCCGCCCCGCTCGATGCCGACAGCCTGCTCGACATTCATCGCCAGATCGTCATGCGCAACAAGCTCGATGAAGGCCTGATCTATTTGCAGATCTCGCGCGGTCCCGCCGACCGCGATTTCGAATTTCCGAAAAACCCCGTCCCGACGATTACCCTTTTCACGCAAGCGAAGGCCATTCTCGCCAATCCGAAGGCCGAAACGGGCATTTCCGTCATCACCATGCCGGATTTGCGCTGGGATCGGCGCGATATCAAGACGGTGCAGCTTCTTTATCCCTCCATCGCCAAGACGGAAGCCACGCATAAAGGCGCGGATGATGCCTGGCTTGTCGAGGACGGCTACGTTACCGAGGGAAGCTCATCCAACGCATATATCGTCACGAACGAAGGCAGACTGATAACCCGCAGCCTTTCCACCGCGATCCTGCCCGGCATCACCCGCGCTTCCGTCCTGGATCTGGCGCGTGGCGCTGGCATCCCGGTCGAAGAGCGGGCGTTCACGCCTGAGGAAGCGAGACAAGCCGCGGAAGCGTTCAGCACTTCGGCTACAGGCTTCGTCATGCCGGTAACGCGCATCGACGGCGCTCCGGTCGGCACCGGCAAGCCGGGTGCGATCACAGAACGCCTCCGCGCCGCCTATATAGAGGATAGGCTGGCTAATGCGATTTAGGGATATACGATTGACATATACCTAGTTCGAGTATACGTTCGATATATACATTGCGGAGGCCTCAAAATGTCGCGTACCACCCTTTTCCAGTCGAATCGGACGCAAGCTGTCCGTCTGTCAAAAGACGTGGCGTTTCCCGAGAATGTGAAAGAAGTTGCGATTTTGCGCGATGGCAACCGTCGTGTGATCGTCCCGGCCAACAGCATCTGGGATGATTTTTTTGATGCGCCCGGCATTGACCTAGGGGAGCGCAACCAACCTGCGGCGCAAGTCAGGGAGAGTTTCTGACATGCTGCGCTATATGCTGGATACCAATTTGTGCATCCGGCTTCTGCGAGACCGGCCAAAGGGGCTGCGTGACCGTTTTAATGAAAACGCGGATGGGCTCTGCATCTCGACAATCGTGCTGAGCGAATTGCTTTACGGCGCGGAAAAATCGGCCGATGTAGCGAAGCACCGCTCAAGTGTCGAGAATTTTGCCGGTCGCCTTGCGGTTCTCCCATTTGATGAGGCCGCAGCCGCCCATGCGGCGAATATACGAGCGGTCCTGGAGCGCAAGGGGCGGATGATTGGCGGCTACGATCTGTTGATTGCCGGGCATGCCCGGAGCGCCGGACTTGCCGTCATAACCGGCAATCTGCGGGAGTTCATGCGTGTCGACGGTTTGATTGCCGAAGATTGGCTCCCTGAGACGCCGTATTCTCATTAAAATCGGATAAGAGTCGTGAAATTCCGCTTTAAATGGTGGGCGCGACAGGGATTGAACCTGTGACCCCTCCCGTGTGAAGGGAGTGCTCTCCCGCTGAGCTACGCGCCCGCCCAAGGCCCTATGGGCCGGGAAGTGCGGCGGGATATACGTGGGACAGCCTTGCCAGTCAAGCGGCCTCTCACATATTGCCAACAACAGCGGAGCATGGCGGGAACCCATGTCCGTTGATGTCGTTCTCTCCCAAAGAGAGAGGTTCCGCATGATGAAAACAATCGATGAAAGAAGGGCGAAACAGGGCCGGTGGGGCACAAGGGTGCTGACGATCCTGAGCGTTTCCCTGATGCTCGCCTTCATCGCATGGGCAATAGCCGAATTTTATGGCCAAATGATCCAACCCTAAGCCGAATGATTCCTCTTAAGCCTGATTTTTAGGCAAGTCTTATATCTGCTTTCCGAAGGAGCGGATCGCGCTTGCTTTTTTCCCCAAAAGCGCTTGAATGGTGTCAACAAAATAAAAAATGGGGAACATGGGTGAAGCCATTTGATGAAATGCTGGCAGGGGATGACGGCGTCCGCCCGCCTTACAAAAACCTGCAAAAATGGCTTGATACGCAAAATCCCGACAAGCTGGCGCAGAAGACGGTCGACGCCGAGCATGTCTTTCGCAAGACGGGCATCACCTTTGCCGTCTATGGCGATGAAGCGGCCGCCGAGCGCCTGATCCCGTTCGATATCATCCCGCGCATTATCTCGGGCCAGGAGTGGCGGCGCCTGTCGCAGGGAATCGAGCAGCGCGTCATGGCGCTCAATGCCTTTCTCGACGATATCTACCACCGGCAGGAGATCGTGCGCGCCGGGCGCATCCCCAAGGAGCTGATCGCCCATAACGAGGCCTTCGTTCCGGAAATGGTCGGCTTCCGCCCGCCCGGAAATGTCTACACCCATATCATCGGCGTCGATATCGTGCGTACGGCGGAAAACCAGTTCTACGTGCTGGAAGACAATGCCCGTACGCCATCAGGCGTGTCCTACATGCTGGAAAACAGGGAAACCATGATGCAGCTCTTCCCCGAGCTGTTCCAGCATGTGAAGGTGCGTCCCGTCGAGACTTATCCGCAATTGCTGCGCCAGTCGCTTTCCGCCGTCGCGCCGGCAGTGACCAAGGGTACACCGACCGTCGCGGTGCTGACGCCGGGCATCCACAACTCCGCCTATTTCGAACATGCCTTCCTCGCCGACCAGATGGGCGTGGAACTGGTCGAAGGCAGCGATTTGCGCGTGGTCGATGGCCGGGTGGCGATGCGCACGACGGAGGGGTTCCGCGCGATCGACGTGCTCTACAGGCGGGTCGATGACGCCTATCTCGATCCCCTCACCTTCCGCCCTGATTCGACGCTCGGCGTCGCCGGCATCATGGATGTCTACCGCGCCGGCAACATCACTATCGCCAATGCGCCCGGCACCGGCATCGCCGACGACAAGGCGATCTATTCCTACATGCCCGAGATCATCGAATTCTATACCGGCCGCAAGGCGATCCTCGAAAACGTGCCTACATGGCGGTGCTCTGAAAAGGACAGCCTCGCCTACGTACTTGAACATCTCCAGGAACTGGTGGTGAAGGAGGTGCACGGCTCGGGCGGCTATGGGATGCTCGTCGGCCCCGCCGCATCGAAAGCGGAGCGTGAAACTTTCGCCGAAAAACTTAAAGCACGTCCAAATAACTATATCGCCCAGCCAACGCTGGCGCTCTCCACCACGCCGATCCTCACCGAAAAGGGCCTTGCCCCGCGCCATGTCGATCTGCGCCCATTCGTCCTCGTCTCCGACCGCATCCGCATAACGCCCGGCGGGCTGACCCGCGTTGCACTGCAAGAAGGCTCGCTGGTGGTCAATTCCAGCCAGGGCGGCGGGACGAAGGATACTTGGGTGTTGGAAGATTAGATTAGTGAGCAGTGAGCAGTGAGCAGTGAGCAGTGAGCAGTGAGCAGTGAGCAGTGAGCAGTGAGCAGTGAGCAGTGAGCAGTGAGCAGTGAGCAGATGGAGGAAAAGTTTGCCGTCCCCGTCAAGTCGTATAGAGATTTGCGAGTTTGGAAGGCCGCAATTGAGCTCGCTGTAGATTGTTATTCTGCGACGAAGAATTTTCCTGCCAGCGAAACATATGGAATGACATCACAACTTCGACGTTCTTCAGCATCTATCGCTGCAAACATTGCCGAGGGTTATGGGAGAGAACACAGAAATTCGTTCGTTCAATTTCTTCGGATAGCCAGAGGATCTCTGAGAGAGACAGAGACGCATGTGATCCTATGTGGAAGAGTCGGCCTATTCGTAGATACTGACGTTGTGCGTCTACTTGGCCAATCCGACGAGCTTGGAAAAATGCTGCACGCATTGATCCGCAACCTGCAGCAACAAAACAGGTGATTATCCAATGAGCTACCCAAGGCCTTACTGCTCACTGCTCACTGCCCACGGTTTACTAGCCCGCGAGGCGCTATAATGCTCCTCGGACGCACAGCAAACGGCCTTTACTGGATGCACCGCTATATCGAGCGGGCGGAGAACATGGCGCGTATCGTCGATGCGGGCCTTAGAATGGCGCTGACCAAAACCTCGGACGCCCCGGAGGAATGGTCATCCGTCGTCGTCAGTGCCGGCGCGGCATCCGGCTTCTCGCAGAAGCACAAGGCTTATACCGCCGCCACCGTCTCTGATTTCCTCCTGCGTGATACGGACAACCCGTCGAGCGTCATGTCCTGCATCGAGGCGGCGCGCTCGAATGCGCGAATGGTGCGCACCGCTTTGACGCGTGACACTTGGGAGAGCGTCAACGAAGCCTGGATGGTGCTGAAAAAGGCGCTCGCGCGTCCGGTTCCGGAGAGCGACCTGCCGCCGGTTCTCGATCAGATCAAGCGCGAAGCCGCGCTGATACGCGGCGCGTTCCATGGCACGATGCTCCGCAACGAGATCTTCAATTTCGCCCGGCTAGGCACTTTCATCGAACGCGCCGACAACACCGCCCGCATTCTTGATGTCAAATATTACGTGCTCTTGCCCGCTATCTCCTATGTCGGCACCACGCTCGATAACTATCAGTGGGAATCGATCCTGCGCTCGGTTTCCGCCCACCGCTCGTATCGCTGGGTCTATGACGGGGATTACAAGCCCGCGCATATCGCCGATTATCTCATTCTCAATGGGCGTATGCCGCGTTCGCTGCATTTCTGCTACCGCAACATCGCCGACAATCTGGGCTTTCTCTCCGCGGACTATAGCGCCCGCCACGCAGCCCACGAGACGGCGGAAAGAACGCACGCGACCTTGCACAACAACGATATCAGCCGCATTTTCGAGACCGGGCTGCACGAATTCCTGTCCGATTTCATCATCAAGAACAACCGCCTCGGCTCGCAAGTCGCCGAGGCGTATAACTTCGATTGAGCCCCAGATGCTGCTGACGATCCGCCACGTTTCCCATTATCAATATGATTTTCCCGTGCCCTATGCCGTGCAGCGGCTGCGGCTGCGCCCACAGACGACGACCGGGCAGAAGGTGGCCCACTGGCAGCTGACGGTGGATGGCGCGGAGCCGGAGGTTTCCTATACGGATGGCTACGGCAACAAGGTCGATCTCGTTCGCCACGACCGCAACGCCAATGAAATCACCATCACCGCCACCGGCCAGATCGAGACGGAGGACCGGGCGGGGGTGATGGGTGAGACAGGCGGCTATGCGCCGCTTTGGCTGTTCATGCGCAAGACGCTGCTCACCCAGCCCGGGGAAGCGCTGCGGGGCATGGCCGCTGATATTCCCGCCGGGGGCGACAGGCTTGCCGTCCTGCACGCGCTGATGAACACCATCCACGCCCAAGTCGCCTATGTTCCCGGCGCGACGGATGTTGAAACCGATGCTGAAAGCGCGCTGAGAAACGGCAAGGGCGTCTGCCAGGATCACGCCCACATCTTCATTTCCGCCGCCCGCCTTCTCGATATTCCGGCGCGCTATGTCTCTGGCTATCTGATGATGGACGGCGTGATCGACCAGACGGCGAGCCATGCATGGGCGGAAGCCCATGTCGCCGGCCTCGGTTGGATCGGGTTCGATGCCGCCAACGACATCTGCCCCAATGAGCGTTATGTGCGCATCGCCTGCGGTCTCGATTATCGTGACGCGGCGCCGATTTCAGGCATGCGTTTCGGCAGCGCCGCCGAGAGGCTTGCGGTCGAAATCAATGTAGAGCAGTAATATCCGAAAAAAGGATTCGGAACCGCTGATATGACGTATTGCGTTGGCCTCAAAATGGATCGTGGCTTGGTCTTCATGTCCGATACGCGGACCAATGCCGGCCTCGATAACATCTCGACTTTCTCCAAGATGCACACATGGTCGAAGACCGGCGACCGCGTCATTGTGCTGCTGTCGGCGGGCAATCTCGCCACGACGCAGGGCGTGGTGAGCCTCATCGAGGAGCGCGCGAAAGCGCCAGATGAACGCCAGCCGTCGGTTTTCGCAACGCCATCGATGTTCCAGACGGCGAAGCTCATCGGCGACACCGTCAAGGAAGTCATCCGCGAGGCGGCGCCGACCGGCCAGAACGCCGATTCCTTCGCCGCGTCCTTCATCCTCGGCGGCCAGATCAAGGGCGGCGAACCCCGCCTCTTCTATATCTATCCGGAAGGAAATTTCATCGAGTGCTCCGCGGATACGCCCTTCTTCCAGATCGGCGAGCACAAATACGGCAAGCCCATCCTGGTGCGCGCCTATGATCCGGCGATGACTTTCGAGGACGCGGTGAAGCTTCTCTACGTGTCCTTCGATTCTACGCTGAAATCCAATCTCTCGGTGGGAATGCCGCTCGACCTGCAGCTCTACGAGGCCGATTCGCTGAAGCTGGGCACCCACAAGCGCGTCGAACGCACCGACCCCTACTATTCAACGATTTCCGACGGTTGGTCGGAGGCGCTCAAACGCGCCTTCCAGAGCCTGCCGGCGTTTGAGGCGTGAGGCGGTTAGATCCCTCCGGCCGATGCTCGATGGGTGGCTAGAGAGATTCCTCTTTTGATGGAATCGCTTGGTGTCCTTTTGCGCCGTTGTCATGAATGGATAGGTTGAGGCATGGATTCCTGTGACAAGCACAGGAATGACGGAAGAGAGGGTTTTTCGCCTGAAATTTCATCGTCTTGCAGGCAGAAATGTTTAGGCTTGTGTCAAAAGCCATGTTGCCGTCATTCCTGTGCCTGTCACAGGAATCCATGCCTCAACGGTGAAACAGTCCGCACCGGGTAGGCTATATATACAACCCTGGCTTGACATTTTTATAATATAACCCTAGAATTGCGCTACTCTAAACCGCTCCGGTTAGAGGGAATTGCTAAGATCAATCTAACTATTTGATATTAAAGCAAGTGAAATGCTTAAGAAAGATTTAAGGAAAGAGCTATGACGCACGGAACAATTGCATCTGAACCCAGCTACCTTCTCGATGGAAATCTTATATCCGGGATTGGTTATAGCCCGATGACGAAACGGCTCTTCGCCTGTTGTCCCGGTCCCAAGAACCGTATCGCCGTACTCAAGGTGAATTATAACGATGGGAAGACCGTTTATCAAGAGAATCCCGATGTCGAAAACGTCGATACTACGGTATATTCCATCATCTGCAGCCCTTCGACGCTCGCAGCTTATGCGATCATGCTTGATGGCTCGACATTATTCGTCGACGTAGAGAAGGACGAAGCTCGCCCCGCACCTCGTGTTCCACAACTTCAAACAACTATTAAACAGCCAAATATGGCTTTCACCCCTGATGGAAAGACAGCTATTTTTCCCGGCAGCAACTGTGTTTACGTGATCGATCAAACATCGGACGCACCGGCTGTTCCGATACCCACGACTATAGATCCAACGTGGGTGGCAGTGGCAAAGGATGTATCTTTGGCTTATGCCGGTAGCAGGTTCAGTGCTTCAATCATATATATCGATCTTGCAACGATGACACCAAAAGGCACTATCGGCTTGTCTGGCCCTATTACGACTTTTGATATCTCTGATGATGGCAGTAAAATATTCGCGGTCTCGAACAATCAAATAATCGTCATCGACACCGCGACTAATATACAATCGGCTTCAATCCCCTATCCTTTGGCTCCCGACGAATTTTTTGGACAAATTTCATGCAGTAAAGCCGGCCCTCGTGCCTGCGTGCCTATCAACAGCCCAAATTCTCCCCGAGTCATCATCATAGATACGATGTCAAACAAGATAGCTGGACAGTTCGTCACGCGGAAGGTCGTCAACTGTTCCGCCTACGATGAATATAGCAACGCTTATATCGCCATGAGAGACGGAGTGCTGGTCATCCCTGCAGCGGTTTCTCCCTGATCGATTCTCCCGGCGGCATGGGCCTATTTTGAGCGCATGCCGCCTGAATATGAATCAACTATTCGCCAGCCTTGCCGCCCGCGTCTTCTCCATCGCCTTCGCCAGTTGGCCATCCCGCTCATAGACATCGTCATAAAAGCGAATCTTTCCGGTCTCAGCGTCCGGCCAGGCGGTGAAATAGGCAATGTAGACCGGGATCTGCTCCGGCACCTTCACGGCGCGCTCGTTCTTGCCGAAATATTTGCTGAGGCTCTCCACCGGCACGCCCAGCACCGCTGCGGCCATGTCGCGCGGGCGCTCCAGACGGATGCAGCCGTGGCTCAACGCCCGCATATCCTTCTTGAAATAGGACTTTGCCGGTGTGTCGTGCATGTAGATATCATGCTCGTTGGGGAAGAGGATCTTTAGTTCGCCCAGCGCATTGTCGAGGCTTGGGGTCTGGCGAATGCCGACGTCACCCTTGCCCGCGGCAATCCGCGACCAATTGACGGAACTGGACGGAACGCGCTTGCCCCCCTGGTAGACCTCATAGCCGCTGCGTTCGAGATGGCCCGGATCACGCAGGATTTTCGGCATCATCTCATTGAGGATGATCGAACGCGGCACGCCCCACGATGGATTGAACACCACCGTCTGGACTTTATTGTAGAAGAAAAAGGTCTGGTGGCGCGGCGAGCCGACCACGACATTCATCGCGACCTTTTCCTGCGCTCCTTCAAAATATTGCGCCCGGTAGGCCGGCTGATTGACGAAGACATAGCGATTACCGAATTCATGCGGCAGCCAGCGCAGACGCTCCATCGCATAGAGAATGCGGTCGCGTTTCAGCGCGGTGGATTCGCCCTGCAG
This sequence comes from Paramesorhizobium leguminum, assembly GCF_003217235.1. GTDB lineage: Bacteria > Pseudomonadota > Alphaproteobacteria > Rhizobiales > Rhizobiaceae > Paramesorhizobium > Paramesorhizobium leguminum. The sequence goes on from NZ_QJTF01000008.1 coordinate 144,190, forward strand.
CGTTGCGATCGTGCTGCGTCCGATGACACCATCCGGATTGCTGCCGGCCTGTTTCTGGTAGTCCTTGATCGCCGCGACCAGCGCCGGATCGTAAACGCTCGCACCCACATGTTCGGCGAGAACCGCCTCGTGCTTTGCCAGATAATCGGCAGGCGCCTTCTTCTGAATCAACGCCACGACATTGGCAATTTCGGCATTCTCGTCGCCGGGGCGGATCAGCGTGCCGGGCGCGATGCGCACCTGTACGTCATTTGCCATGCCATCCAGATCGGCAAGGCTCTTCTTCAGGTCCGCATACCATTTGCTCTGAGGGTGGAACGATGCGAGATAGGCAGCCGGATCGTCGGAAATGGCCAGCTTCTCCAGTACGTCACGCGCCTTCACCCGGCCGCGCGGAAGATCATGCATCTCGCTCAAGCGGTCGGCGGTAATGCGTCCTTCGCCTGCGTCAATCGCGTAGCGCAATGCCCGCGCCGTCATCAATATATCGAAATCGGCAAGTTTTTTCAGGCGGTCCTGTTTATCCGCCTCGTCGAAACTTTCAGCCGGAATCAGGACGGCATATTCTTCCGGGTCCAGTCCGTCCTCGCCCGCGCGAGCGAACAGCGCCGCCGCTGCCTTTGCCTTCGGCGAGACTGCGAGGTCCGCCGACCAGAGGAACTTCTGGTGCGCCGAATAGAACTCGACAATGGCGTCGGCAATTCCCTTTTCCGTGCGCACGTCGATTTTTTTCAGATGCTCGGCAAGCGCCGCGAAGCTTGTCGCTTCCGGCTTGGGCGGCAAAGGGGACATGCCCGATGTGATCGCGCTGTTCAGCGGCTCTGCCACATCTCGCGTGGCGGCCGTCAACTGCATGTCGATTTTGGAGAAATCAACCCGCACCAGCGCATCCGGCTTGTAATCATAGACCTGCGGCCCCTTCACGGTCACCCGCTTGATCGGGATATCCACCGCGCGAGGATCGTTCTCGACCTTAGGCACCGGCGCGGGCGCGCGCTCCATGGCAACGGGCGGCGGTGCAATCTCTGCCGTTGGCTGACTCTGTGCCTGGCTGCGCTGCCGGAATAGTTCCATAAGCGTGCTGGCGGCATGTGCGTCGGTTGCAGTCAGCGCCGTCGAAAGGCTAAGCGCGGCGCTCGCCGCCGCTACGGCCAGAGCTTTGCTTCTGGAAGGAAAATGCATGATGTCCGCCCACTAGTTTTATTGTTACGGCCAAGGAGGGCCGCGTATGCGAATCCGAGGGAAACATCACATTTGCGGAATCTCGTATAGATTCTTTTAACGACGAAAAATTCTTCTGCCCTGAGACGGGCCGACCATTCACATTCGCTTGAGGCGTGACTTTTCCGCATCGCGCGCGATCTGCCGCAGTGGATTTTGCCACCCCTCGCGATAAAAGCGGCTCAACAAACCATATGCAAAAACGGGACAACAAATGGCAGACGCGATCTTCCCTCTGGGTCAGGACGAAACGCCCTACCGCAAGCTCTCCTCCGATCATGTTTCGGTCGACAGCTTCAAGGGACAGGAAATCCTCAGCGTCGATGTGGAAGGCCTTCGACTGCTCGCCGAAGCCGCCTTTGCCGATATCAACCATCTCTTGCGTCCCGGCCATCTGCAGCAGCTTGCGAACATTCTCGAAGACCCAGAGGCGACGGATAACGACCGCTTCGTCGCCTATGATCTCCTGAAGAACGCCAACATCGCCGCCGGCGGCATCCTGCCGATGTGCCAAGACACAGGCACGGCGATCATCATGGGGAAGAAGGGCCGCCGCGTGTGGACAGAGGGCGGCGACGCCGAGGCGCTGGGCGCCGGTGTGCTCGACGCCTATGAGAAGAAGAATCTGCGTTATTCGCAACTCGCGCCGCTTTCGATGTTCGAGGAAAAGAACACGAAGAACAATCTGCCGGCGCAGATCGATATCTATGAGGAAGGCGAGGACGCCTATACGTTCCTGTTCGTCGCCAAGGGCGGCGGCTCGGCCAACAAGACGTTCCTCTATCAGGGTACACCATCGCTCCTGAGCCATGACCGGATGCTGGATTTTCTCAAGGAAAAGATCCTGACGCTGGGCACCTCCGCCTGCCCGCCTTACCACCTCGCCGTGGTGATCGGCGGCACGTCGGCGGAGATGAACTTGAAGACCGTCAAGCTCGCCTCGACGCGCTACCTCGATAGTCTCCCCACCAAGGGCTCGGAAAACGGCCACGCCTTCCGCGATCTGGAGATGGAAGCCGAAATCCACAAGCTGACGCAGTCGCTGGGTGTCGGCGCGCAATTCGGCGGCAAATATTTCTGCCACGACGTGCGCGTCATCCGCCTGCCCCGCCACGGCGCATCGCTGCCGATCGGCCTCGGCGTTTCCTGCTCCGCCGACCGCCAGGCGAAGGGCAAGATCACCCGGGACGGCATCTTCCTGGAACAGCTCGAAACCAACCCGGCGAAATACATGCCCGACATCGATGAGGAAAAGCTCTCCTCGCATGTGGTGCGGATCGATCTCAACCAACCGATGAAGGACATCCTGAGCGAGCTCTCAAAACACCCTGTAAAGACGCGCCTTTCGCTCTCAGGCTCAATCATAGTCGCCCGTGATCTGGCCCATTCGAAAATCCGCGACCGGCTGGAAAAGGGCGAGCCGATGCCGGATTATTTCAAGAACCACCCGATCTATTACGCCGGCCCGGCCAAGACACCCGCCGGCTACGCCTCCGGCTCCTTCGGCCCGACCACGGCTGGCCGCATGGATTCCTATGTCGACCAGTTCCAGTCCTTCGGCGGCTCGATGGTGATGCTCGCCAAGGGCAACCGCTCGCGCCAGGTGCGCGAGGCTTGCGGACGCCATGGCGGCTTCTATCTAGGCTCCATCGGTGGCCCCGCCGCACGTCTGGCGCAGGACTGCATCAAGAAGGTGGAGATCGTTGAATATCCGGAACTCGGCATGGAGGCGATCTGGCGAATCGAGGTTGAGAATTTCCCGGCCTTCGTCGTGATTGACGATAAGGGGAATGATTTCTTCAAGGAGCTGAATTTGGGGTGATGCGGCCCTCAGGCCGCCTCCACCATCGCGCCCTGCCCCGTCACAAACTGCGCCACTCGCGCGGCTATCTCGGGGCTCGCGATGATCCGCCGATGACCAAGCCCGTCCGCCCAATGCAGCGTTATATGCGGCCCCGCCGCGGCCTTGGCCTCGGCGGATTTCGCCGAAACCTCCTTGTCGTCGCGCGCATGAATCGCCAGCGCGGGAATACCCATTTGGCGCAAATGCTGGGGCGTATCGAAGGCGGCGAGCGGGCGGCAGGCGAGCCGGAGCACTTCGTCATCCATCGCGTTGCGCACTTGAGGCGGAAGCCCGACTGCCTTGCCGAAATCGTCGAAAACTTCGATCATCGAATGCGGCGAAGCGATGGTGATGAGCTTTTGCGGCCTGTGCGCCGGATAGCACGGAACCGCGCCCGCAGCCGCATTGACCACGACCGCGCCGCCGAAGGAATGGCCGATCATGGCGTTGAACGGCCCATATTCCCGCCACGCCGCGTCCACCGCCGCTATCGCCTGCACCATGTTGAGGGCCCTGCCCGGCGAAGCGCCATGTCCGGGCAAGTCGATGGCAACGACGCGCTCGCAGGTATCCAGCAGCGCATCGACGATGGCGAGCATGTCCGCCGCGCGTGAACCCCAGCCATGCACGACGAGCGAGGTGCCGCCGGACGGCTTGTCAGGCTCGAAAAGGTAGGACGTGAACATGCCGCGGTCGATTGTCAGGTCGAGACGCCGCGCCTTCCGCATCCTCGCTTCGGCGCGCGCAAGCTTTTCCGCATAGGATTTTGTTTTCGGCTTGCGGCCGGGTGTGCGGCAAAAAAGATTGAACGCGGCGCGCCCTGCCCGCTTCGGCGCGATGCGCCCATAAACCTCGAAACCAAGACGGGTGACCTGCAAGACGAAGGGTGCCATAATTGGAGATTCCTGCCGGTAAGTTGTTCAGTGCTGAACAATATTGTACAAGATTGAACAGAATGCAAGACGCTCCAAAAACGTTTCCCTGGGACAATCCCCGTTTCAAAAACTGGGTGGCGATGATGCGTGCGGAAAAGGCGGTGGCGCGCGAACTCACGCGCGCTTTAGCGCCTTTCGAGCTGAAGCCTGCCCAGTTCGATGCGATGATCAATCTCTACCGCCATCCCGGCCAGTCGCAGCACGATCTGGCGCGCCGGCTTCTGGTTGGCCGGTCCAATGTCACCATGCTTCTGCCGCAGATGGAGGCGCAAGGCCTCATGCGCCGGGAGGGCGATCCCAAGGACAAGCGCATCATGCGCCTCTATCTGACGGATGAGGGCGAGAAACGGTTGATGCGGGCGCTGGAGGTTTATGCGGCGCTGATCGACCGGGTGATGGATCAATCCAGCCCAGAGGAATGCGACATGATGGGCGACATGATGCGCCGCATCACGGAAATGCTGAAGGAATAACCAGACCTACCACATGGTCGCCTTGGCCCGCTCCAGCCACGCCGCGTCATAAGCGTCGCCGTCGATAGCGGTCCCGCTGGTGCGGGCCAGCATCTGTCCCGGCGTTGGCAGGCGCTTCGGGTCGACTTGCTTTTCCGCATTCCACAATTCCGAGCGATGAATGGCACGCGCGCACTGGAAATAAATCGCTTCGATATCGATGATCATCACCGACCGCGCCGCCTTGTTTTGCACGGCGAAGGAGGCGCAAAGATCGGGATCTACCGAGATCGTAGCGCGACCGTTGACGCGCAAAGTTGTCCCCGAACCGGGCACGAGAAAGAGCAGCCCGACCCTGCCGTCACGGATGATGTTTTTCAGCGAATCGGCGCGGTTGTTGCCGTGCCGGTCCGGCATCATCAAGGTGCGCTCGTCATGGATGCGGATGAAGCCCTGGAGATAGCCACGCGGCGAGCAGTCGAGCCCTTCAGGCCCTGACGTCGCCAGCACGACGAAGGGCGAAGCCATGATGAAGGCCGCATATTCCGGAATGAGACGGTCGACTTCCTTGACGACCGACGCCTCGCCCGGCTTGCCATACAGCGCTTCGAGTTCCTCCACCGTCCTGATGATCGTCATTTCGTCCCTCTTACCGTTCGCGGCGCAGCCCCTTCTCGGCCAACTCATCCAGATAGCCCCGCCAGCGGCTTTCCTTTTCGAGACCGAGCTGGTGCAGGTAAGTCCAGCTGAAAAGCCCCGTATCGTGCATATCGTCAAAGGTGATGCGCACGGCATAATTGCCGATAGGCTCGACCTTGAGAATGGTCACGTCGATCTTGCCGGGAACGGTCACGCGCTGTTCCGGCGAGTGGCCCTGCACCTCCGCCGACGGCGAGAGGACGCGCAGCATCTCGGCGGGGAGCGCATAGGCCTCGCCATTGTCGAAGCTGATCGTCAGGACTTTCCGATCCGGCGAAACGCGCAATTCCTTGGGCCAGACATCCGCCATGGCGCCCCTCCATCATCGTTGAAGCCTTCACCCTCGTCCTTCGAGGCTCGCTTCGCTCACACCTCAGGATGAGGGTGAAGGCGCGGCGCTCCAATAGCCCTCATCCTGAGGTGCGCAATGAAGCGAAGCGGAATGACGCCTCGAAGGACGAGGGCGCTTGGCAAAAAGCTCTAAGCCCGTGTTAGGCCGATTGCGTCCGTGCGACAAGCGTCTTATCTGTGTTGCGGAGGAGCTGATCTTGAACGAGATGATATCGATCCATCCGGCAAACCCGCGCGAACCGGCGATGATCGACCCCTTCGGACGGGCGATCACTTACTTGCGCGTGTCGGTGACGGACCGCTGCGATTTCCGCTGCACTTATTGCATGGCGGAGAACATGACTTTCCTGCCGAAGAAGGACCTGCTTTCGCTCGAAGAACTCGACCGGCTCTGCACCGTCTTCATCGAAAAGGGCGTGCGCAAGTTGCGGCTGACCGGCGGCGAGCCGCTGGTGCGCAAGAACATCATGCATCTCATCCGCGCGCTTTCCCCGCATATTTTTTCGGGTGCGCTGGAAGAACTGACGCTCACCACCAACGGCTCGCAGCTCGCGCGCCATGCGGGCGAACTCGCGGAATGCGGCGTGAAGCGCATCAATGTCTCGCTCGATACGCTCGATGCCGATAAATTCCGCGACATCACCCGCTGGGGCGAAATCGGGCGTGTGCTTGACGGCATCGATGCGGCGCAGACCGCCGGAATCAAGGTCAAGATCAACGCGGTTGCACTCAAGGGTTTCAACGAGCACGAAATCCCCGAAATGATCCGCTGGGCGCATGGCCGGGGCATGGACATGACGCTGATCGAAACCATGCCGATGGGTGAGATCGATCTCGACCGTACCGACCAGTACCTGCCGCTCTCCATGCTGCGTGCCTCGCTGGCGCGGGAATTCACCATGGCCGAAATTCCCTACAAGACCGGCGGTCCCGCCCGCTATGTCGAGGTGGACGAAACCGGCGGCAGGCTCGGCTTCATCACGCCGATGACCCATAATTTCTGCGAAAGCTGTAATCGCGTGCGCATCACCTGCACCGGCACGCTCTTCATGTGTCTCGGGCAGGAGGATGCGGCGGATTTACGCGCCCCGCTTCGCGCATCCGAGGGCAACGTGCTTCTCTCCCGCGCCATAGACGAAGCCATCGGGCGCAAGCCCAAGGGGCACGACTTCATCATCGACCGCCGCCACAACCGCCCCGCCGTGTCGCGGCACATGAGCGTTACAGGGGGATAGCAAAGGCAATATGGCAGTAGGGCAATATGTCCTTGTTCCCTTATTTCACATACTGCCCTACTGCCTTACTGCCTTATTGCCTTCATCTGGAATCACCGCCGTGGCGCTTTCTCCCAATATTCGCAGTTCGATTTTCATGATGCTGGCCATGGCGAGCTTCACGATCAACGATTCCATCACCAAATACCTCTCCGAGAGCATGAATACCGGGCAGATCATGCTGCTGCGCGGCACGCTTGCCACCATGGTCGTGCTGCTTCTGGCAAGACAGCGCAAGGCGCTGGTCAGTCCCCGCAAAATGCTGCATCCGATGATCATTCTGCGCGCGGTGGGTGAACTGGGCGCGACCATCACCTATCTTGTCGCGCTGGCAAACCTGTCGCTCGGGTTCACCTCGGCCATTTTCCAGTCCGTGCCGCTTGCCGTCACGCTGCTTGCGGCTATTTTCCTGAAAGAGCAGGTTGGCTGGCGGCGCTGGCTGGCGATAACCACCGGCTTTGTCGGCGTGCTCATCATTGTGCGCCCCGGCGCCGACGGCATAAATCCTTACGCGCTGATGCTGCTCGTGGGCGTTGTTTTCACCGCCTGCCGCGATCTGGCGACGCGGCGCATACCGGACACGATGCCGACGCTGATGATCTCCGCCCTCACCTCCTTTATCGTTACGCTGACTGGCGCGGGCCTCATCGTGCCCATGGGCGGCTGGTCGCCGGTCGGCTGGGGTGAGGCAGGCTTTCTCATGATCGCCGCGATCCTGCTTCTCATTGGCTATCACTTCATCATCCTGGCGATGCGCGCGGGCGAGATCTCCTTCGTCGCCCCCTTTCGCTACACCAGCCTTCTCTGGTCGATCCTGCTTGGTTTCGTCATCTTCGGCGATATTCCCAACATTGCCATGATCATCGGTTCGGTCATCGTGGTTTCAAGCGGCATCTACATGCTCTATCGCGAAAGCGTCGTCTCACGGCGTGGACGGATTGAAGCACGGGCGCCCGAACCGGCGGCTTTGACGGAAGCAGGATAGAATGCAGCTCCTGGGCGTCATCCTCGCAGGCGGACGCGCGACGCGCATGGGTGGCGGCGACAAGACGCTGATGCCACTGGGCGGCAAGTCGCTTATCGACAACGTCATCGAGCGGCTAAGCCCGCAACTGCCCGACATCATCATAAACGCCAATGGCGACCCTGCCCGCTTTGCTGAATTCGGTTTGCCTGTCGTGGCCGATCATGTACCCGGCTATCAAGGCCCCCTCGCTGGGCTTCACGCTGCGATGCGCCATGCAACAGAAATGGGCGCGACTCATATCGTGACCGTCGCCGCCGATACGCCGTTCTTTCCCGCCGATCTGGTCAGCCGCCTTATGGATGCGCAAGGAGATGCAAAGGCCGACATCGCGCTGGCCGCATCAGGCGGCAACCTCCACCCGGTTTTCGGCCTTTGGCCCGTCGCGCTGGAAAAAGACCTCGCGGCGTTTCTTATGAGTGACGAGAAGCTGAAGGTAAGTGCCTGGGCCAACCGTCACCGCGTGGCGGAGGCGCATTTCGATCCTCTGCCCGCAAAGGACGGAACGAGCGTCGATCCCTTCTTCAACATCAACACCCGCGAAGATCTTGCGCTAGCCGAGGAATTGCTGGAAAAACGCGCGTCATGACCAAACGTATTTTCGGCATTACCGGCTGGAAGAACTCCGGCAAGACAACACTGGTCGTCCGCCTCGTCGAGGAATTGACGCGGCGCGGCTGGCGGGTTTCCACCGTCAAGCACGCGCATCATGATTTCGATATCGATCATGAAGGCACCGACTCGTTCCGCCACCGCAAGGCGGGCGCCGGAGAAGTCGCCATCGTTTCCAACCGCCGCTTCGCGCTGATGCATGAATTGCAGGGTGAAAACGAGCCGTCGCTCGAGGATATCGTGCAGCGCCTTGGCCCCTGCGATCTCATTCTCGTCGAAGGCTACAAGCGCGAATCGATCAAGAAAATCGAAGTGCGGCGGCTGGATGGCCGCAAGGGCGAGCGACTCTCCGCCGGCGATCCCAATATCGTCGCCATCGCCGCCGATCATCCCGTTGAGGGTGAAACCGTCCCGGTTTTCGGCCTCGATGATATCACGGGAATCGCCGACTTCATCGAAGCTCGGAATGGCTTGGGAAAACTCCGCTAATCTCTGTTGCTTTTTCCGCTGATATAATGGGAATATCTCCTGACAGGCACGAAAAAATCACGTGCCTTCGCCCGAAGGCTGAACCAAAAAAGAAGATGGGGAACAGCCGGGCAATAAACAAAAGGGGTCTAGACAAAATGCGTATCATGAAGCGTTTCGCTCTTGCAGCGTCCGCGGCCGCCGTTGCTTTGACGATGGGCGCGATTGCAATGAACACCGCCCAGGCGGAAGACAAGCTGAAGCTGACCATCGCCTCCGAAGGAGCCTATCCGCCCTTCAACACGCTGACGCCCGACGGCAAGCTGGAAGGCTTCGACATCGATATCGCCAAGGCACTTTGCGATCAGATGAAAGCGGAATGCACCTTCGTCACCCAGGATTGGGACGGCGCGATTCCCGCTCTGCAGGCCGGCAAGTTCGATGCTTTTATCGCGTCGATGTCCATCACGCCTGAGCGCGAAAAGCAGGTCGATTTCTCCAAAAAATACTACAACACGCCGCCGGCGGTCATCGCGCCGAAGGGTTCCGGCATCAAGGGCGCAACCAAGGAAGCGCTTGCCGGCAAGACAATCGGCGGCCAGGGAGCCACCACTCACGTAACCTATGCGGAAAAGACCTTCACCGACAGCACGGTCAAGTCCTATCCGACCGCCGAGGAGTATTTCCTCGATCTCACCAATGGCCGTATCGATGCGGCCACCGACGATATCGTCGTGCTCAAGAAGTTCCTGAGCACGCCGGAAGGCGCCTGCTGCGAGGTCGTCGGCACCATCAAGCCGGTTGACGAGATTCACGGCCCCGGCGCTGGTGTCGCGATCAAGAAGGGTCGTCCTGAACTCGTAGCCAAGTTCAACGAAGCCATCGCCGCCATCCGCGCCAATGGCGAGTACAAGAAGATCAACGACAAGTACTTCGATTTCGACGCCTACGGCGAGTGATCGGTGGTTTGATCTGGAATGAAAAGCGGCGGAAAGCGATTTCCGCCGCTTTTTTATTGCCTTCTAGCCAGTCATTTCGAGGATGACGCGCGAAGCGGCTTTTTTACCCGCACAGCCCAACGCGCTAAAATCTATTGCTTTTGTAGTGAAAATAGTGGGAATATTATTTTTCGTACGCGGACTTCCGCGTATCCATGCTCGAAGGCTGAATAAAAACAAACGGGGACTAGGCCGGAGCTTGAGTATTAGGAGGTGCAGACAAATGCACATTATGAAGCGTTTCGCCCTTGCGGCGTCCGCGGCTATTGTCGTCTTGACGATGGGCGCGATTGCAATGGACACCGCCCAGGCGGCGGACAAGCTGAAACTGACCATCGCCTCCGAAGGCGCTTATCCCCCCTTCAACACGCTTTCCCCCGACGGCAAGCTGGAAGGCTTCGATATCGATATCGCCAAGGCCCTTTGCGATCAGATGAAGGCCGATTGCACCTTCGTCACGCAGGATTGGGATGGCGCGATCCCTGCATTGCAGGCCGGCAAATTCGATGCCTTCATCGCGGTCATGTCGATCACGCCGGAACGGGAGAAGCAGATCGATTTCACCAATAAATATATGAGCACGCCGCCGGCCGTCGTTGCGCCCAAGGATACCGACATCAAGGGCGTCACCAAGGAAGACCTCGCCGGCAAGACGATCGGCGTGCAGGGAGCGACCACTTTTTCCAATTTTTCGGAAAAAACCTATCCTGACAGCTCGATCAAATCCTACCCGACCGCCGAGGAATATCAGCTGGATCTCGCCAATGGGCGTCTCGATGCCGCGGTTGACGACCGCGTCGTGATCGACAACTGGCTGAAAACGGCCGACGGCGCCTGCTGCAAGATCGTCGGCATGCCCAAGGCGGACCCTGCGATTTTCGGTCCCGGCATGGGCATCGCCATCAAGAAGGGGCGCCCTGAACTTGTCAAAAAGTTCAACGACGCCATCGCCGCCATCCGCGCCAATGGCACATATAAGAAAATCAACGACAAGTACTTCGATTTCGATGTCTACGGCGATTGATCGAGAAGGGACTTGATGAATGAGCGAAAAGCGGTGGAAGCAATTTCCGCCGCTTTTTTTTGAAAAAGCCGGTTCATTTTGGCCTCGCCTTGGGATAAACGCCAGACTGGCTCGGAAGAGGCCTAAAAGGGAAAAGGCGGATGGAATATTACGCGAGGCTCTTGAGCTTCGGCGAAGGGGGCTGGGGAACGAGCATAGCGCATGGCGTGCTCATCACGATTTCGCTCGCTCTGGCGACCTTGCCTTTCGGCCTTTTAATCGGCTTTCTCGTTGCTCTCGGGCAACAATCCAAGGAGCGCTCGGTAAGGCTCGCCGCCGGCATTTATACCACGGTGTTCCGTGGCCTGCCGGAACTCCTCACCATGTTCCTCATCTATTTCGGCGCGCAGATCGGTCTGGAAAAACTCGTCGCAATATTGGGGATCGATGCCAGGATCGAGATCAATTCCTTTGCCGCCGGCATGCTGGCGCTGGGCGTGGTCTTCTCTTCCTATGCGAGCGAGGTTTTCCTCTCCGCCTTCCGCGCCATTCCGGCGGGGCAATATGAGGCGGGCTACGCCATCGGCCTTTCGAACCGGCTGACCATGCGCAAGATCATCCTGCCGCAACTCACCCGCATCGCGCTGCCGGGGTTGGCGAATCTCTGGATGGTTCTTCTCAAGGATACCTCGTTCATTTCAGTCATCGGCCTTGCCGACATCATGCGCCAGACCGGCATCGCGGCCCGCGTCACCAAGGAGGCTTTCCTGTTCTACGGCATAGCCTGCCTGCTCTATCTTGCCCTCGCCATCATCTCGTCCTTCTTCATCATCCGCATTGAGAACTGGGCGTATCAGAGCCAAAACATGGGAAAAGGGCGCGCCTGATGACGACCGTAACCTCCTCCGACGAGGCAGTCCTGCGCCCTCCCGCCCTTCCCCATCGGTGGACGCGCGCGCGTGTGGCCGGCTATTTCCTCGTTGGCCTGTGGCTGGCGTTTTTCATCGGCCTGGCCATTTATCTCTATGGCGCCTGGAATATCGGCCTCATCGAGACCTATGGCCCGAAATACTGGTCCGGCCTTAAGACGACGCTCACGCTCGTCGCCATCTCCTTTCTGCTCGGCATGATCATCTCGATTCCCGTCGCTATTGCAGGCCTGTCGAAGAACCGTTTCGCGCGTCGGCTTTCCGGCGGATATGTCTATTTTTTCCGCGGGACACCGCTCCTGGCTCAAGTGTTCCTCATCTATTACGGGCTCGGCTCCTTCCGCCCGCAATTGCAGGATCTGGGGTTGTGGGGTTTCTTCCGCGATGCCTGGAGCTGCGCGATCCTCGCCTTCACGCTCAACACCGCCGCCTACCAGGCGGTAATACTGCGCGGCGCCATCAAAAGCGTGTCGACCGGCCAATGGGAAGCCGCTTCCGCGCTGGGGCTTTCCAAGCGGGTCACGTTCTGGAAAATCATCCTGCCGCAGGCGCTGATCGTCGCGCTGCGCCCCTACGGCAACGAATTGATCCTGCTTCTCAAGGGATCGGCCATCGTCGCCATCATCACAATCTATGATCTGATGGGCGAGACGCGCCGCGCCTATGCGCAGACCTTCGATTTCCAGACTTACTTATGGGCCGCTGTCATCTATTTCGTGATTGTGGAGCTGATCCGCAATCTGTGGGATTGGATAGAACGGCGCCTGACACGTCACCTCATCCGCTGAAACTTTAGGGAATCCGGACATGCTGAAAATCTGGGGCAGGCCCAACTCGACCAATGTCAAGAAAGCGCTTTGGACGGCGGAGGAGCTTGGCCTCGCCTATGAAAACATTCCCGCGGGCGGTGCCTATGGCGTCGTCGATACGCCCGAATTTCGCGCGCTCAACGCCAATGGCCTCGTGCCTGTTATCGAAGATGATGGCTTCGTTCTGTGGGAATCAAACACCATCGTGCGCTATCTCACGGCGAAATACGGGACGGATACGCTCTGGATTGACGATGTGGAGCACCGCGCGCAGGCGGAAAAATGGATGGATTGGGCGAGCACCAAGCTGAACAACCCGTTCCGCGATATCATCTGGCACACGCTGCGTTTGCCCGAGAACCAGCGCGACCCGGCTGTTCTGGCCGCAGGCGTCATAGCGTTCGCCAAGGCACTGGAAGTACCGGAAAAGGCGCTGGCAAGCCAGCCATGGCTTTCCGGAATAGAATTCGGCATCGGCGACATTCCATTGGGCGTTTATGCCTATGCGTGGTTTGAGCTTCCGCTCGATCGGCCGGATTTCCCGAACTTCGCCGCCTGGTACGAACGGCTGAAACAGCGCCCGGCTTATGCGACAAGCGTCCTGACACCGCTTACATAGAAACATCACCAAAACGCCGCAGCCTTGATCTGTCGTGTTCTCGGGCTTGCCCCGAAAACAACGGCTAGAGCATTTCATTTTTAGGTTGAAACGGTGATATTCTTTTATCGGTGCGGACTGTTTCACCGTTGAGGCATGGATTCCTGTGACAAGCACAGGATGACGGCAATATGGCTTTTGACACAAGCCTAAACATTTCGGCCTGCAAGACGATGAAGTTTCAGGCGAAAAACCCTCTCTTCCGTCATTCCTGTGCTTGTCACAGGAATCCATGCCTCAACCTATCCATTCACGACAACGGCGCAAAAGGACACCAAGTGATTCCATCAAAAGAGGAAGCTCTCTAGGTGTTTAGTCCCAGACTTTAATGGTGCATTCTTTTCTCAGGAATGGAAGGAATCATTATGGGCCAGTTTCTCCATGGGAGCGCCACGACGACTGAGGCAGTCC
>NZ_QJTF01000009.1 GCF_003217235.1 Paramesorhizobium leguminum
CGATAAAATTCCACAACAGAATGCTTGAAAGCAGTGCTGTGCCTGGACATGAAAAACCCCCGAAGGTTGACATCCAACTTTCGGGGGTCAGTTCAGATGATGGGCTTTTCAATTTCATGATGAAATAGAAATGCTGGCGGGCCAATACCCCCCTCTGTCCTCCCGGACATCTCCCCCTCAAGGGGGGAGATTAGCCTTCATCGACGTTCGGCGCCCAATCAGCACCGTCGCAGAAGGCAGAGCATAATGCCAGCCAATCTCCCCCCTTGAGGGGGAGATGTCCGGCAGGACAGAGGGGGGTTGAGTGACGAGCACCCTCCATTCAAAACCAAAATGCCCGGCACGATGGCCGGGCACTTCGATCAATCCTAAAAAGGCAGCTTACTTCTGGACGTAGGTATACTTGCCGTCCGCGCCCTTCTTCCACTCGTACATCACGTAGCCGGGAAGCTTGGGGTCGCCCTTTTCGTCAAAGGAGATATCGCCGAGAACGGTCTTGAAGGTTTCCTTGCCCTTCAATGCCTTTGCAACTTCCTGTGGATCGTTCGATTTGACAGCCTTTGCAGCGGCGGCAATCGCCTGGACGCCCGCATAGGAATAGAGCGTATAGGCTTCCGGCTCGAAACCGGCATCGCGGAACTTCTTCACCAGCTCGGCATTGTCCGGATTGTTGCGCGGATCGGGGCCGAAGGTGTTGAGCGTTCCGGCAACAGCGTCGCCGGCGATCGAAGCCAGTTCGTTGGAGACAATGCCGTCACCGGAAATGAACGTAACCTTCAGGTTCTGGTCGGCGAGCTGGCGGATGATCAGGCCGGCTTCCGTGTGCAGGCCGCCCCAATAAAGAACGGTGACGCCTTCCTGCTTCAGCTTGGCGATGAGGGCGGAGTAGTCCTTTTCGCCGACATTGACGCCTTCATAGGCCACTTCCTTGACACCGGCAGCATTGAGCGCCTTCTTGGTTTCGTCGGCAAGGCCCTGACCATAAGGCGTCTTGTCGTGAATGACGGCGATCTTGGCATCCTTGAAGTGGTCGGCAATGTATTTGCCGGCAATGGTGCCCTGCTGGTCGTCACGGCCGCAGGTGCGGAACGTGTTCCACAAGCCGCGCTCGGTATAGACGGGGTTGGTGGCGGCGGGCGACATTTCGAGAATGCCGTTTTCGGCATAAACCTCGGAAGCCGGGATCGACACGCCGGAATTGAAGTGGCCGATGACGTACTTCACGCCTTCGGCGGCAAACTTGTTGGCGACCGAGATGCCCTGCTTCGGATCGGAAACGTCATCGCCGAGAACGATCTTGATCTTCTCGCCATTGATGCCGCCGGCGTCGTTGATCTCCTTGATCGCCGCTTCGGCGCCCTTCTGGATCTGCGCGCCGTAGACCGCGTTCGGGCCGGTCAGCGGAGCGCCGATGCCGAACAGGATATCGGCCGATGCGCTGCCGCTAAACGCCAGCATCGCCGCAAGCGCAACGCCGGAAAACAGTGATTTCTTCATATGGATAACTCCCATTCTTTTTACGCAACCCCATGCGATGCCCCACGCACCGCTTGGCTGACACACTTGCCGATTTCCCGGCCCTTGTCACGCTGATTCGTGCCGGGATCAGCGCGATTATTCCGAGCATGACGCCGAAAATATGGAGTGTTTTCCAGACGGCGTCAGGCTCGATTTAAATGAAGCATTCAGGAGTTCTTTGCCCTCCAGGAGAGCGGAGAAACCTTCTCGTAAAGCCAGCCATACTGCCGCACCATCTGGCTGGTGCGGGTATAGCGAAAGCCGATTGTGCCGATGATCAGGAGAACGATGGTATCGACGACAAAATAATGCAGCGACAGCATGGTTCCGTTGAAAAGCGCATGATGGATAAAGCGCACGGCAAAGCCGAGCGGGATCATGTAAAGGAGGAAAGCGGGATAGGTTCGCCAGGTTTGGGCGCAGGCCCGCCCCGTCATCCATGCCGCCCAGCCTCCGAGAATGCATGTAACGAAGAGGAAATATCCGAATGTCGGTTCCTCGTAGAGTATGCCCTGCATGGCAACGTCTCCCTAGAGCATGATCCCGAACCGAAGGTCAGCGTCCGCAAAAAGTTGGCACGCTTTTCGATAAGTTCATGCGGCTAAACAAATTAGTGACTTCCGCCTTCGAGATAGGCCGCGCGCACTTCCGGATTGGCGAGCAGTTCCTTGCCCGAACCGCTCATGGTGATCGAGCCGTTGACCATGACATAGCCACGATCCGCCAGCTTCAGCGCGCCGAAAGCGTTCTGCTCGACCAGGAAGACGGTCAATCCCTTGGTGCGGTTCAATTCCTTGATCGCCTCGAAGATCTGCTTGACGATCAGCGGCGCCAGGCCGAGCGAGGGCTCATCCAGAAGCAATAGCTTCGGACGCGCCATAAGCGCGCGCGCGATCGCCAGCATCTGCTGTTCGCCGCCCGAAAGCGTGCCGCCGCGCTGGTTGATGCGCTCCTTGAGCCGCGGGAACAAATCGAACATCAACCGCACGTCCTCGTCGAAAAACGCCAGATTGTCGAGGCTTGCGCCCATCTGCAGATTTTCCATCACGCTCATGCGCGGAAAAATCCGCCGCCCTTCCGGCGATTGCGCGATGCGCAAATGCGCGATTTCGTGCGGCGGCAGGCGGGTGATATCCTGCCCGGCGAAGATGACCCGACCGGTGCGCGCCTGCGGGCTGCCGCAGATCGTCATCATCAGCGTCGACTTGCCGGCGCCGTTGGCGCCAATGAGGGCGACGATCTCACCTTCATCGACCGTGATGTCCACGCCCTTGAGCGCGCGAATATTGCCGTAATAGGTCTCGACATTTTCGACCTTGAGAAGCGTGTTCGTGGCCGGCATCATTTGCTCCCCTCGGCAGGCTTGTCGTGTCCCTCTTCGGCCACCGCCTCCTTGGCAAGCAGCGCAACCGCTGCGTCCACCGGGTCGGCGGCATGGGCAGCCTGCGCCCCCTCGATCACTTCGGCGATCTCCTCATCGTCGACGCCGAGATAGGCGGCGATCACCTTCGGATCGTTGCGAACCGCTTCGGGCTTCCCATCGGAAATCTTCGTGCCGTATTCGAGCACGATCACATGGTCGGAAATCTCCATCACCACGGACATATCGTGCTCGATCAGCAAAACCGATGTGCCTGTCTCCCGGCGGATATCGAGCAGCAACTTGTTCAGTTCAGCCGATTCTCGCGGGTTCAGCCCCGCCGCCGGCTCATCGAGGCAGAGCAGCTCCGGGTCCGTGCACATGGCGCGCGCGATTTCCAGGCGGCGCTGGTCGCCATAGGGCAGATCGCCCGCCGGATCGTCCGCCCGGTCGATCAGATTGATCTTTTCGAGCCAGTACCGCGCCTTTTCGGTCGCTTCCTTCACGGCCCGTTTATAGGCGGGGAAACCAAGCAGTCCGAGGATTGTATAACCTGATGATTTCATCAGCATGTTGTGCTGCGCCACCAGCAGGTTTTCCAGAACCGTCAGGCCTGAAAACAGGCGGATGTTCTGGAACGTCCGCGCCACCTTCGCCTTGTCGGTGATGAGATGGCCGGGAAGACGCTCGAGAAGAAACTTCTCGCCGCTCGCTCGCGTCAGCGTCAGCATCCCGCCCGTCGGCTTGTAGAAGCCCGTGATGCAGTTGAACACGGTCGTCTTGCCCGCGCCGTTCGGACCGATAATGGCGGTGATATCGCCGCGCTTCGCCGAAAGGCTCAGGTCGTTGATGGCAATCAGCCCGCCGAACTTCATCGACAGATGTTCCACCTTGAGGATTGGTTCCATTGCAGCTTGACCAGTCATGGGTTCCATCGCCGACATCAGCCGTGCCCTTCCTTGGTGAAGGATCCGGAAACGAGCTTGCGTTTGTGCAGGAATGCGCTCGGCTCACGGCTTCCCACGAAGCCGCGCGGCTTCCACACCATGACAACCACCATGGCGAGGCCGAAGATCAGCATGCGATAGAGTTCCGGCGTAAAGCTTTCCCCGAAGATGAGCTTGAGGAAGCTCATCTCGCGCAGGATTTCCGTTCCGCCGATCATTGCCACCGCCGCGATGGCGATGCCGACGAGCGAACCCATGCCGCCCAAAACCACAATGGCCAGAATGACCGCCGATTCCAGGAACACGAAGGATTCCGGGCTGACGAACCCTTGCCGCGCGGCGAAGAAGGACCCCGCGAAGCCGCCGAACATGGCGCCGGTGGCGAATGCGGTCAGCTTGGTCGTCGTCGTATTGATGCCGAGCGACCGGCAGGCGATTTCATCCTCGCGCAGCGCTTCCCATGCCCGGCCAACCGGCATGCGCCTCAGCCGGATCGTCACCCAGGCCGTCAGCAGCGCCAGGCACAGGATCAGATAATAGAGGAAGATCTTGTAATAGGCCGATGAGGGCGGCAGGCCGAAAATGGCCGCGAAACCATTTGGCCCGGCGGTGAACGGAATACCGAACAGCGTCGCCTTGGCAATGCCGGAAATGCCGAACGTGCCCTTGGTCACCGCTGTCCAGTTGATGAGGACAAGACGGATGATTTCGCCGAAGGCGAGCGTCACGATGGCGAGATAATCGCCGCGCAGGCGCAGCACCGGGAAACCGAGGATGACACCCCATGTCGCCGCGAAGATGCCCGCCATCGGCAGCAAAATCCAGAACGACAGGCCGTAATAGCTCGAGAGCAGCGCATAGGAATAAGCGCCGACCGCATAGAACGCGACATATCCGAGATCGAGCAGACCCGCGAGGCCGACGACGATGTTCAGCCCCCAGGCGAGCATCACATAGATCAGGATCTGGATGCCGAAATTATCCACCCACTTCAGCGATCCCTGCATGCCCACCATGGAAACGATGAGAACGGGATAGACAACCAGGAAACCGATGGCGATCTGCGAGAAATGGCGCCGGAAGAAGGAGGGCTCCCCGGCGATTTCGGTTTTGGCGCTTGCGTGTGCCTTGCGCGCCGCCATCCAGGGCGAGAGGAACGCCTTGAAGAGAAAACGACCGACGGCTGCGATACCCACCATGGTGAACAGCAAGCCCCAGCGTTGCTCCAGAACCAGTTCGTTGCTGATGTTCGCATCGGCGCGGAAGCCGACGATCAGCACGAACAGGCCAAAGGCGATGATGCCTGCCATGATGCCTTCGCGAATGGCCGGAATGAATACGGATTGCGTGCCGGGCTTGGAAAGTTCGGCCATGATCACACCTTCTCCACTTCAGGACGGCCAAGAATGCCGGAAGGCATGAAGATGAGAACGATGGCAAGGATGGAGAACGCCGCCACGTCCTTGTAGTCGATGGAGAAATAAGCCGACCACAAAGCCTCGATGAGACCGATGAGCAACCCGCCGATCACCGCGCCCGGCAGGGACCCAATGCCGCCGAGCACAGCCGCGGTGAATGCCTTGACGCCGGGGATGAACCCGTCGGAGAACGAAATCACGCCGTAATACATGAGATACAGCGTACCGGCGACAGCCGCGAGCGCGGCGCCCATGACGAAGGTCATGGAGATAGTCCTGTCAACATTGATGCCAAGCAGCGCCGCCATCTTGCGGTCCTGCTCGCAGGCGCGCTGGGCGCGGCCGAGCGAGGTGCGATTGACGAGATACCAGAAAGCAGCCAGCAGCACGGAGGTCACCACGATGATGATGATCTGCTTCAGCGATATGGTGATGCCCGTACCAAAGACCGTGAAGTTGCTGTTGATCAACTGCGGGATCGGCTTGTTGCGCGGCCCCTGCGTGACCTGCACGAAATTGGAAAGCGCGATCGACACGCCGATGGCGGTGATCAGCGGCGCGAGCCGGAACGATCCGCGCAATGGCCGATAGGCGACGCGCTCGATGGTCCAGCTCCAGAGGCTGGTCAGGCACATCGCCACGACCATCATCAGGACAATCATCAGAAACAGCGCCAGCCCGACGGGCACGCTGCCGAGGATCGATACCACCGCGAGAAAGACGATAAGCGCCATGAAGGCGCCGAGCATGAAGATATCGCCATGCGCGAAATTGATCATGCCGATGATGCCGTAGACCATCGTATAGCCGATCGCGATCAGGCCGTAGATCGAGCCGAGCGTCAGCCCGTTGATCACTTGCTGGATAAAATATTCCATCGATAAAGCCACCCTTAACTCGGAACGGGACGTTATTTGCTGCCCTTTTTGGGCGGTTCCCTTATTTCCCGATCCGCTTTACACCTAACCGCTGCCACGCGGAAAGCAACCATTTTTGTATGAGACGAAGGGCTCATAGGCCACCCTTCGTATTTACAGACATTTTCTTCGAAAACCCGCAAAATTTCGGGCCTATCCCCTAGCCGTTCCGATTTAAACGAGATTTCCACATAGTTTCGCGGCTAACTATAATACTCTGCGTCAGGCGACGACGAACCCGTGTGCGAATGGATCACGATCATCGATGAAGATCGTGTTGTAGCCGGTCATGCGCGCCCAACCTGCGATGGAAGGAACGACGGCCGGACGCCCGGCCACCTCGACCGCCTTTTCGACCCGGCCATGGAAGAGCGAGCCTATGATCGATTCATGCACGAAATCGTCGCCGGGCTTCAGCTTGCCCTTCGCGGCAAGCTGCGCCATCCGCGCCGAGGTTCCGGTACCACAGGGCGAGCGATCGATGGCCTTTTCGCCGTAGAACACCGCGTTGCGTGCGTGTGCTTCGGGGCTCACTGGCTTGCCGGTCCAGAGGATATGCGTGAGGCGATTGATATCGGGCAGTTCCGGGTGCTGGAACTTGTATTTCTCGTTGAGGCGCTGGCGCAGCACCGGGCTCCAGCCGATGAGCTGCAGGGCGCTGTAATCGGCCATGTCGGTGTAGTTGTCCTGCGGCTCGACGATGGCATAGAAATTGCCGCCATAGGCGACGTCCACCTTGAGCGGCCCCAAATCCGGGCATTCGACTTCGAGACCTTCGGCATGGAGAAAACCCGGCACATTGGTGAGCCGCACACGCTCGACATATTGCCCGTTCTGCTCATATTCGATCGCCACCAGACCGGCGGGCGTATCGAGATTGAGCTTTCCGGGAATCTTCGGCCTCACCAGCCCCTGCTCGATCGCCATTGTCACCGTGCCGATGGTGCCGTGCCCGCACATCGGCAGGCAGCCGGAGGTCTCGATGAACAGCACCGCCACATCACAATCTGGCCGCGTCGGCGGGTAGAGGATCGAGCCTGACATCATGTCATGGCCGCGCGGCTCGAACATCAGGCCCATACGGATCCAGTCATATTCCGCCAAGAAATGCGCCCGCTTCTCCATCATGGTCGAACCTTGCAGGTTCGGGCCACCCCCTGCCACCAATCGCACTGGATTGCCGCAGGTATGCCCATCGACGCAGAAGAAGGAGTGCCTGGCCATGTTCGGAGCCTTTTAGAAACGTTGGGGATTGAAAGGTTTGAGATCGATCGCCGGAGTTTGCCCGGTAAGGAGGTCGCGGATCAAGCGTCCGGTTGCGGCGGACTGGGTAAGCCCCAGATGACCATGGCCGAACGCGTAGAAAACATTGGGCAAGTCTTTTGCCCGGCCGATTGCGGGAAGCGAATCCGGCAGCGATGGGCGGTAGCCCATCCATTGCCGCCCGCCCTCGGTCTTCAAGCCTGGCAAAAACTTTGCGGCCGTTTTCAGCATCGCCTGCGAGCGCGCAAAGTTTGGCGCCAGATCGAGACCGCCAAACTCCACGGCGCCGCCCACGCGGATACCCGTTTCCAGCGGCGTCATGACAAAGCCGTGGCCGCCGAAAATCAACTGGCGTTTCAGATCGAAACTGTCTACGGGCAGCGTAGTGTTATAGCCGCGCTCGGTCTCCAGGGGTATGGCGTCGCCGCATTGCCGGGCGAGATGATGTGACCACGCGCCGGCTGCGACAACAAGCTTGTCCGCTGATATCATACGGCCATCCGCCAGCCGGATCGCGGTCTTTCCCTCGGAAGCTGCGAGGCTCTCCACTTTGCCCCGCATAAATCGCGCCCCGGCCCTTTCCGCATACGCCCACAGCGCCTGTCCGAGCAGCTTGGGATCGCTCACCGTCCGCCAGTCCGGCACGAAACTGCCGACGATGAAGCGCGAGCTGAGCCCCGGCTGATATTCCGCCAGTTCCTTGCCCCTGATATGCCAATAGGCGATGCCCGCCTTCTCCCGCGCATCCCAGCCGGGCTGCGCCGCCTTGAGCTCCGCCTCGCTTTCATAGAGCTCAAGCGAGCCGTCCTCGCGCAGCATGGAGGAAACACCCGCGCGCTCCATAAGCGAAAGCATCTCCGTTTCGGCCAGCTGCATCATCGCCGCCTGGGCCAACAAACTGTTCGCTTGGGGCCCCTCCCCGCTCGCCCGCCAGAAACGGTAGAGCCAGGGCACGAGCTTCGGCAGATAGGAAGGGCGGATGGTGAACGGTCCGAGTGGATCGAGAAGCCAGCCCGGCAGTTTGGCCAGAACACCCTTGGAAGCCAAAGGCAATATATCGGAAAAGGCGAGCGCGGCGGCATTGCCCGAACTCGTTTCCTCGCAGATGCCGCTTCGGTCAATTACCAGGATCTTGTGTCCGGCTTCCGCCAGAAAAGCCGCGATGGAAATTCCGATAATGCCTGCGCCGATGACGACGATTTCATGATCGTGTTTCTCGGTGCCGGACATGCGCCGCTTCCCCTTTTTACGGCTCTAAAGCATGATCCCGAAAAAGTTGCGGACTTTTTCGGACAAGATCACGCGGTAAGAATTGATATATTAGTGATATATCTTTACCCTCCAGCATGGTCAAGCGCGCTTTGGGAGGAGAACCAATTGACGAGCCTTCAATTCGAATATCTGGCAGGGGACAGCCTCGCTGAGCAGGGATATCGCACACTCGAACGGCTAATCATCACACTCGTTCTCGAACCGAACATGGTGGTCACTGAGCGAACGCTGATTGAACTGACAGGGATGGGACGAACGCCGGTTCGTGAAGCGATCCAGAGACTCGCCTGGGAAGGATTGCTGGAAGTGCGTCCGCGCTCCGGCATCGCCGTCAGCCCGCTTGACCCAAAGGATTTTACCAAGGTTCTCGACGCGCGCCAAGGTGTTGAGCAGATGCTGGCGCGCGATGCCGCGCGCTTTGCCGGCGCGCGTGACCGGGAACGGTTGGAAGCCGCGGCAACCGCGATGCGAGAGGCGGCGGCGGACAATGATATCGCCCGGTTCCTGGATGCGGACAAAGCGCTGGACGCCGTCCTTGGCCAGGCCGCGACGAATGCCTTTGCCGCCCGGCTCGCCGGTCCGCTCCAGACCCATAGCCGCCGTTTCTGGTATCACCTCAAACGCGACGACGGCCTTGCCGCCTCAACCGCGGCACACATTGCCCTCATCGACGCCATCCTCGCCCGGGAGCCGGACGAGGCCATGTCCGCTGCAGCGAAATTGATCGGCTACTTGCGAACCTTGGCGCCTTGATCTCTAGCCGAAAATCTCGCTATGCGATCCCAACCGCACTAACCATAAAGTATCCGCGTCAGGCTTTTGATAGATCAATATGAGGTCTGGCTTGACATGGCAGTCCCTAAATCCAGCCCAATCGCCGCTGAGACTATGATCCCGGTAACGGGATTCGAGCATTTCATCGTTGGCGAGCGCCTTTAAGATGGGAACAATATCTGTATTGAGTGTTTTGCCGTGACGGCCTTTGGACTCGCGCTTGTAATCTCGCATAAATCGCGTTGAGCGCTCAATCGTCCGCATTAAGATCCGCCATCAGATCCTCTACGTTGATGAATCGCTTTCCCTTGCCAGCCTTAAGCTCTGCAATGGCCTCGCGGGTGGCGGCGTTCGGCACTTTTACGGCGAACGGCAAACGCTGCTCATCGGCAATCCGCAACATAAGGAGGCGGATGACATCGGAGACCGAAAGGCCCATGGCTTCGAGAGCTGCGGTTGCCCGCTCCTTCGTCTCCGTGTCAATGCGGGCTCGGACCACTGTGTCAGTACGCATGCGACCCTCCTGTGCTGTAGCCATTATGTAGCCACAACACTATCATCTCCGGCCTCCGCAAACAAATAAAAAAAGCGGCCCGAACGAGGCCGCTTTCTCTGTCTTCGAATATAGCGTGGACTACGCCGGCAGGATGGAGCCTTCGAGCGTCATCAGCTGATGCAGGAACTCCTCGGCCGCAGTGCGGTGTTCATGCGTCGCGGCGCCGCTCAGTGCCTCCCGCGCGTCATGAATACGGCGGCGAAGCTCATCGCGGTTCAGATCATCGACATGCACCGCAGATTCCGCCAGAACCGTGCAGACCTCCTGCGAGATGTCGGCGAAACCGCCGAAAACCACATAGGAGTCTTCCTTGCCATCGACCTGTTTGACCCGGATAACCCCCGGCATGATGGTGGTCATCAGGGGAGCATGACGGGCCATGACCGTCATGTAGCCCTCGCTTCCGGGAACCACGACTTCCGTGACCTCCGCGGAAAGCAGAAGACGTTCCGGCGATACCAGTTCAAAATTGAAGGCTTCAGCCATGTTCAATTAGTGAACAGTGAACAGTGAACAGTGAACAGAATCTTCTATTCCACTATCTCACTATCTCACTATCTCACTACTCCCTTTGATTTACGCCGCTTCCGCAGCCAGACGCTTCGCCTTCTCCACGGCTTCCTCGATGGAGCCGACCATGTAGAAGGCGGCTTCCGGAAGGTGGTCGTATTCGCCGGCGCAAAGGCCCTTGAAGCCCTTGATCGTGTCGGCGAGATCGACAAGCTTGCCCGGCGCGCCGGTGAAGACTTCGGCGACGAAGAACGGCTGCGACAGGAAGCGTTCGATCTTGCGGGCACGGGCGACGGTGAGCTTGTCCTCCTCGGAAAGCTCGTCCATGCCCAGGATCGCGATGATGTCCTGAAGCGACTTGTAGCGCTGCAGGATCGACTGCACCTGGCGGGCGATAGCGTAATGCTCTTCGCCGACAATCATCGGATCGAGCATGCGCGAGGTTGAGTCGAGCGGATCGACAGCCGGGTAGATGCCCTTTTCCGCAATCGAGCGCGACAGCGTGGTCGTCGCGTCAAGGTGGGCAAAGGAAGCAGCCGGCGCCGGATCGGTCAAATCGTCGGCGGGCACGTAGATGGCCTGCACCGAAGTGATCGAACCCTTGGTCGTCGTCGTGATGCGTTCCTGCAGAGCGCCCATGTCGGTCGCCAGAGTCGGCTGATAGCCCACGGCCGAAGGAATACGGCCAAGAAGCGCCGACACTTCCGAACCCGCCTGCGTGAAGCGGAAGATGTTATCAACGAAGAACAGAACGTCCTGGCCCTTGTCGCGGAAATACTCGGCAACCGTCAGGCCCGACAGCGCAACGCGGGCGCGGGCACCGGGCGGCTCGTTCATCTGGCCATAGACGAGCGCCGCCTTGGAGCCTTCGCCGCCGCCGGGCTTGTTGACGCCCGATTCGATCATCTCGTGATAAAGATCGTTGCCCTCGCGGGTACGCTCGCCAACGCCGGCAAACACGGAGTAACCGCCATGCGCCTTGGCGACGTTGTTGATCAGCTCCATGATCAGAACAGTCTTGCCGACGCCGGCGCCGCCGAACAGGCCGATCTTGCCGCCTCTGGCGTAGGGAGCGAGCAGGTCGATGACCTTGATGCCGGTGACGAGGATCTGCGCTTCCGTCGATTGCTCGACATACTCAGGCGCGTTCTGGTGGATGGCGCGACGCTCAGACGTGTCGATCGGACCGGCTTCGTCAACCGGCTCGCCGATCACGTTCATGATGCGGCCAAGCGTGGCTTCACCGACCGGAACTTCGATCGGAGCGCCGGTATCGAAAACTTCCTGTCCGCGCACCAGACCCTCGGTGGAGTCCATGGCGATGGTGCGGACGGTGTTCTCGCCCAGATGCTGCGCGACTTCCAGAACCAGGCGGTTGCCGAGGTTCGAGGTTTCCAGCGCGTTCAGGATCAACGGCAAATGATCATCGAACTGCACGTCGACCACGGCGCCGATGACCTGCTTGACGCGGCCCGCATTGCCTTTTCCCTGATTCGCGGCAGTCGGCGCTTTCGCGCCGGCAGCCTTCACAGGGGTCTTTGCAGCCGCGGCCTTCGGCGCGGCCTTCTCTGCCGGAGCCGGCGTGGCCTCGGCGGTCGTTTTGGGGGTCGCTGCTTTTGCCATCGATCCTTACCTTCCGTTAGCACGATCCTGAAAAGTTGGCTCGCTTTTCGGGATCATGCGCTAAACCAAAACTTAGAGCGCTTCCGCGCCCGAAATGATTTCGATCAGTTCCTTGGTGATCTGAGCCTGACGCTGGCGGTTATACGTGATCGACAGCTTGTTGATCATGTCGCCGGCATTGCGCGTCGCATTATCCATCGCGCTCATCTTCGCGCCCATCTCGCCGGCTACATTTTCCAGGAGCGCCCGGAAAATCTGCACGGAAATGTTGCGCGGGATGAGATCATTCAGGATAGCGCTCGGATCTGGCTCGTATTCGTAAATCGCGCCCTTGGCCTGGTCAGCCGCCGTCTCGCCACCCGCGGAGGCGGGGATGAGCTGTAACGGGGTCGGCACCTGGCTGATGACCGATTTGAATTCCGAATAGAACAGCGTGCAGATATCGAAAGCGCCATCATTGAACAGCGCGATGATCTTGCGGCCGATCGCATCGGCATTGGCGAAGCCAACCTGCTTCACCTCGCGCATGTCGAAATGATCGATGATGAGCTGCCCGAACTCGCGCTTGAGGATATCGGCGCCCTTCCTGCCGACGGTGACGATCTTCACCGTCTTGCCTTCGGCGAGCAGCTTGCGGGCATGGTCGCGCGCCAGACGCGCGATCTGCGAGTTGAAACCGCCGCAGAGGCCGCGTTCCGCCGTGCAGACCACGAGGAGATGCACGTTGTCCGCGCCCGTCCCGGCCATCAGCTTCGGCGCGTCGTCGCCGCTCACATTCTGCGCGATATTGGCGAGCACCGCGCCCATGCGCTGCGAATAAGGCCGTGCTGCCTCGGCGGCTTCCTGCGCGCGACGCAGCTTCGCCGCGGCGACCATCTGCATCGCCTTGGTGATCTTCTGCGTCGCCTTGACCGAGGCGATACGGTTTCTCAGATCCTTAAGTGAAGGCATCCGTTCATCCCGTCAGAGCATGATTCCGCAAAATTGCAGAACCATGCGGCTAAAACAAAACTTAGGCGAAGTTCTTGGCGTACGCGTCGATCGCCGCCTTGAGCTTGGCCTTGAGGTCATCGGTAAGCTGCTTCTCCGTGCGGATACCATCGAGCACATCCTTGTGCTCGCTGCGCAGGAAGGAAAGCAGTCCATCCTCGAACCGGCTCACCTGGTTGACGGCGAGCTTGTCGAGATAGCCGTTGACGCCGGCATAGATCACCGCGACCTGTTCTTCCGTCTTCAGCGGCGAGAACTGCGGCTGCTTCAGGAGCTCGGTCAGGCGCGCGCCGCGATTGAGAAGGCGCTGCGTCGAGGCATCGAGATCGGAGCCGAACTGCGCGAAGGCAGCCATTTCGCGATACTGCGCAAGCTCGCCCTTGATCGAACCGGCAACCTGCTTCATCGCCTTGATCTGGGCGGCGGAGCCGACGCGCGACACCGAGAGGCCGACGTTCACGGCGGGACGGATGCCCTGATAGAACAGATTGGTCTCGAGGAAGATCTGGCCGTCGGTGATCGAGATCACGTTGGTCGGAATATAGGCCGACACGTCGTTCGCCTGCGTCTCGATGACGGGAAGCGCGGTCAGCGAACCGCCGCCATTGTCGTCATTGAGCTTTGCCGCGCGCTCCAGAAGGCGGGAGTGCAGGTAGAACACGTCGCCCGGATAGGCTTCACGGCCCGGAGGACGGCGCAGCAGCAGCGACATCTGGCGGTAGGCGACGGCCTGCTTCGACAGATCGTCATAGCCGATGAGGGCGTGCATGCCGTTATCGCGGAAATATTCGCCCATGGCGCAGCCGGCGAACGGCGCCAGGAACTGCATCGGCGCCGGGTCGGAGGCGGTGGCAGCGACGATGATCGAATATTCGAGCGCGCCGCGCTCTTCAAGCACCTTCACGAACTGCGCGACGGTCGAACGCTTCTGGCCGATGGCCACGTAGACGCAGTAGAGCTTTTCTTTCTCGGGACCGGAATCGTGAACCGACTTCTGGTTCAGGATCGTATCGAGAATAATCGCGGTCTTGCCGGTCTGGCGATCGCCAATGATCAGCTCGCGCTGGCCGCGACCAACCGGGATAAGCGCATCGACAGCCTTGAGGCCTGTCGACATCGGCTCGTGCACCGACTTGCGCGGGATGATGCCGGGCGCCTTGACGTCGACGCGACGGCGCTCAGTCGCCACGATCGGGCCCTTGCCGTCGATCGGATTGCCGAGACCGTCAACCACGCGACCGAGCAGCCCCTTGCCGACGGGAACATCGACGATGGAGCCGGTACGCTTGACGGTATCGCCTTCCTTGATACCCCGATCCGGGCCAAAGATAACGACGCCGACATTGTCGCTTTCGAGATTCAGCGCCATGCCGCGAATGCCACCGGGGAATTCGACCATCTCACCGGCCTGGACATTGTCCAGACCGTAGACACGGGCGATACCGTCACCGACGGACAGAACCTGGCCAACTTCGGAGACTTCCGCCTCTTTGCCGAAATTCTTGATTTGCTCTTTCAGGATTGCGGAAATTTCCGCAGCGCGGATGTCCATCAGCCGACCTCTTTCAGTGCAAGCTTGAGAGAAGAAAGTTTGGTGCGAAGGGAGGTATCGATCTGGCGCGATCCCATCTTCACGATGAGGCCGCCGAGGATCGACGGATCGACGGTGACATTGATCGTCACGTCTTTTCCGGCAACACTCTTGAGCGTCGCCTTCAATTCGTTTTGCTGTGCGGCAGTCAGTTCATGGGCCGCGGTAACATCGGCGGAAACCTCGCCGCGATGCGTCGCAGCGATCTGGCGGAACGCCGCGATCATGCCGGGCAGCACAAAAAGCCGGCGATTGCTTGCCACGACACGAAGAAAGTTGCCTACGATACCATCGATGCCAGCCTTGTCGGCAATGGCCGAAATCGCCTTCACCTGCTCCTCGGTCGAGAAAACAGGGCTGGAAATCAGGCGCTTCAACTCGTCGCTGCCATTCAGAAGGGCCTCGAAGCGGCCAAGATCCTTCTCGACGCCGGCAACGGAATTTGCTTCCAGCGCCAGATCGAAAAGTGATCCGGCATAACGCCGCGCGACACCTGAAATGAGCGATGAAGTTTCGGTCACGGACAATCGGCTCTCTGGTTTAATCGCCAAGACTCGGGCCTGAAAGACAGGTCAGCCTAAGCCTTTGACTTTATTGATTTTTCTCAGCGCATTTTAGATGTGCGTAACATCTCCGCTGAAATTCGCTTGCCGTCTAGCATGAACGGGCGGGACTCGCAACACGGGAATCCCTCTGTTTTTAGTCACCTTTGTCGCAATTGCGGGTCAGGCGATAAATCCAAAAGCAAAAAGCAGCGGCGCAGCGGCGAGCAAGAATTCGATGAGCGCCGCTATCCAGTTGTAAAGCGTGTTGCCCTTGTCCGACATCATTGAGATAAGCCGCCCGAACAGGCTGAACCCCCATGCCGCTCCGAGTGCCAGCCAGAGGAATGGCTGCGCGAAGATGAGACAGGAGAGGCCCAGCCCGATATGAAACCCCGCCATTGTCGCGCGGATCGAGGCGAAAGCTTCGGGGCGCTCGTTGAGTGGCGAGAGGCGCAACAGCTTCATCGACAGGCCCGGCGCGAGAAACAGAACGAGTCCGAACAGCACCGTGAGGAGGGCCGAAACCCAAGCCAGCCACTCCCCATCACTCGCGGGCCAATAGAATTCCATGTCGTTTCCTCATGCTTCTGAAATTTGGTTCGGCTCTATAGAGCACATAGGAGAAAAGTGCGACAAAAAGCGCTTGTTGCGTTTTTCACAACCAACGGAAACGTTGGCACTCTACGTCGCCCCCCTCTGCCCTGCCGGGCATCTCCCCCGCGAGGGGGGAGATTGCGCCTTCATCGACGTCTGGCATCAATCGCCAGCATTGCAGGATGAAAGCTGTCAGCCGTGTCAGCCAATCTCCCCCCTTGCGGGGGAGATGTCCGGCAGGACAGAGGGGGGCGCTGTCCCGCCAGCGTTTCCATTTGACCTCTCTACAAAAAGCTCTGCGGATCGATATCCACCTGCACCCTCACCGACCCGCGTTCCTTCGGCCCAGCAACAAGCAGCGCGCGGATGAAGGCCTGTATGTCCGCGCGCTTCGTCCCATGGATAAGCAGTCGGAAACGGTGCCGTCCGCGAATCAGCGCCAACGGCGCCTCCGCTGGACCCAGCACCGCGATTTCAGGCGATGACGGCGCCGCCCGGCGTACGCCGCGCGCATGGCTCTCCGCCTCAGCGCGCGTATTGGCCGAAACGATCAACGCCGCCAGCCGACCGAATGGCGGCAAGCCCGCGCGTTCTCGCTCCTCGATTTCGCGGGCGTAAAAGGCCGCCGCGTCGCCCGAGACGATGGCGCGCATCACCGGGTGGTCGGGCTGGTAGGTCTGCAGCAAGCCAAGACTCTTGCGTCCCGTGCGTCCCGCCCGCCCCGTCACCTGATTGAGCAGCTGGAACGTCCGCTCGGCGGCGCGCGGATCGCCATTGGCGAGCCCCAGATCCGCATCTATGACGCCGACCAGCGTCATATCAGGGAAATTATGCCCCTTCGCCACCAGTTGCGTGCCTATGACGATATCCGCCTCACCCTTGGCGATAGCATCAAGCTCCAGCCGCAACCGCTTCACGCCGCCAAGGAGATCGGAGGAAAGCACGATGATCCGCGCATCGGGAAACGCCGCCTCTGTCTCCTCGGCGATGCGCTCCACGCCGGGGCCGCAGGCGACCAGATGATCGAGCGTGCCGCATTCCGGACAGGATTGGGGCACCGGTTCATGGTAGCCGCATTGGTGGCACATCAGCTGGCCGCGAAAACGATGTTCCACCAGCCAGCTCGAACAGCTCGGACACTGGAACCGATGCCCGCAAACCCGGCACAGCGTCAGCGGCGCATAACCGCGCCGGTTGAGGAACAGGAGCGCCTGCTCCTTGCGCTCCAGCGTTTTGGCGATCGCCCCTGATAGCACCGGCGACAGGAACCGGCCCGGCGGCGGCGGGGACCGGCGCATGTCGATGGTTTTGAGATCGGGCATCGCCGCTTCGGCATAGCGGGAGGAGAGCCTGATGCGTTTGTAACGCCCCTGCTCCGCATTGACCTGGCTTTCGACTGAAGGCGTCGCCGAGGCGAGCACCACCGGAAAGCCGCCGATATGCCCGCGCACCACCGCCATGTCGCGGGCATTGTAGAACACCCGATCCTCCTGCTTGTAGGCCGGATCATGTTCCTCATCCACCACGATCAGCCCAAGATCGCGGAACGGCAGGAACAGCGCCGACCGCGCGCCGGCCACCACCTTCACCTTCCCTTCCGCCACTTGCCGCCAGACGCGCTCACGCATCCGTGGCGCCAGGTCGGAATGCCATTCGGCGGGCTTCGCCCCGAAACGATTGTGGAAACGGTCAAGAAATTGCTGCGTCAGCGCGATCTCAGGCAACAGGATCAGCACCTGCCGCCCCTGCTCGATGGCCTTCGCCACCGCCTCGAAATAGACCTCCGTCTTGCCCGAGCCGGTCACGCCATCGAGCAGAGAAACGGAAAACGCCTGAGTCGAAACATTCGCCACCAGCATATCCGCCGCCGCCTGCTGGTCCGGCGAGAGGTCCGCGCGGGCGTAATCGATATCGGGGAGGGCCACCACCGGCGGCGGCGGGATCATAACTTCTTCGAAGACCCCCTGCGCCTTGAGCCCCTCAACCACGGTCGTAGATACACCGGCGGCATGCGCAAGACCGGAGCGCGTCCATGCCATGCCGTCTTCGACGAGTTCCATGACGCGGGCACGCGCGTCCGTCAGCCGGCCCGGCTGCGCACCCGCATGGCGCAGGCCCGGGATGGGCGGCTCGGGATCGAAGGCCGTGGGAACCCGCAGGAGCATGCGCGCCACCATGCCCGGAGCCGAAAGCGTGTAATCCGCCGCCCACTGCACGAAGCGCAGCATTGCCGGTTCCACCGGCGGGCAGTCGAAAACTGCCGAAATCGAACGCAATTTCTTCGCATCGACCGTATCCGTCTCACCGTCAGTCACAATGCCGACCACCTCGCGCGGCCCCAGCGGCACCCGCACGATCGACCCCGGAACGACGCTCATCCCCTCCGGCACGGCGTAGGAATAGGGCCGTTCCGCCGGCATCGGAACGAGCACGGGAACCGTCCTTTGTCCCTTGCGCAAGTCCGGACGGAAAACCGCTTCACACTTTTCCTGGACTTGCTTGTGCGAGGTTTGCGAATCTTTTGACATGATCGCGTGACCTTGGCTTGGCTTTGGAGTAAAGAAAACCCACTTTAAGGGGTGAGATCATGCGGTTCTAAGGGCCACATCGATATCCCGCCAGCCTATTATGGAGGACGCTGAAATGAAATTCTTTGTCGATACCGCCGATGTGAAGGAAATCCGCGAGCTGAACGATCTCGGCCTCCTCGACGGGGTGACCACCAATCCTTCCCTGATCCTGAAATCGGGTCGCAGCATTCTGGAAGTCACCAAGGAGATTTGCGATATCGTCGCCGGTCCCGTCTCGGCTGAAGTCACCGCCATCGACTATGACGGCATGATGAAGGAAGCCGCGGTTCTCTCGAAGATCGCGGACAATATCTGCATCAAGGTGCCGCTGACCCTCGATGGCCTCAAGGCCTGCAAGGCGCTCACTTCCGAAGGTCGCAAGGTCAACGTCACGCTCTGCTTCTCTGCCAATCAGGCGCTGCTCGCCGCCAAGGCCGGCGCGACCTTCATCTCGCCATTCGTCGGCCGCCTTGACGACATGGGCATCAACGGCATGGAGCTGATCGCCGAAATCCGCACTATCTACGACAATTACGATTACAAGACCGAAATCCTTGCCGCCTCGATCCGCACGGTGAACCACGTCAAGGAAGCGGCTCTCATCGGCGCCGATGTCGTCACGGTCCCGCCCGCCACGCTCAAGGCGCTCGTCAAGCACCCGCTGACGGACAAGGGCCTCGAGTCCTTCCTCGCCGATTGGGCGAAGACGGGGCAGAAGATCGCGTGATACGTTTGGCGGGGGCGCCCCAAGCGCCCTCGCCCTTCGAGGCTCCGCTACGCTTTGCACCTCAGGATGAGGGCTACTGGAGCGCCAACGCCCCTTCACCCACCCGCACCATCTTGTCTCTCAGCGCTGCCGCGCCATATTCTGCGCCAGAGCCAGCATCAACTGTTGCGCCAATTCCTCCGCCGCCCGGTCCTGCGCGTCACGTTCGGCACGCAAATTCGCGAATTCCTGGCGTGGCCGATCAAAAGAGGATCTGACAGAACGGGTACCCTTGGCGACCGGCTTGCCTGCCACGTCACGCAGCACGTAATTCGACGACACGTTCACCGTACCGGCCGAAGGGCGACCGGTCCTGTCGGTCGAATCACCAATATCGACGCTGACTGCCGCCGTTGTGTATGAGGTGACTCCGAGCGAAAGGCGATAGGCCGGGCTGACTGGCTCCCCTGCCCCGCCGCTCAGGAGAAAGATCAGCTTGTTGCGCACTTCCTGCCCATAACGGGTGGTGGCCGGCTCGATCTCGATGGAAGCAAGCTTCTCGCGCATGGCGGGCTGAACGCTTCCACCAAGAGATGTTTCCGGCCCTCCGCCGGAATAAAGCGGTTGCACAGTACATCCCGCGGCAGCAAGCAAGGTTCCCGCCAGCACGGCAAAAAATGCGGACTGCCTCATTTTGGCTCCGAAAAAAGCGCGATCAGGCAACGACATTGACGATCCTCTGCGGCACGACGATGATCTTCTTCGGCGCGCTCCCATTCAGGGCCGACTTGATGAAATCAAGTTCGAGCACAGCCTTCTCCACGGTCAATTGATCCGCATCGCGGGCGATTGTCAAATCCCCTCGCTTCTTGCCGTTGATTTGCACAGGCATCGTGATTTCGTTTTCCACAATCAACGCCGGATCGAAGGCCGGCCAGGGCGCCGTGGCGGCCAGACCTTCAACCCCAAGCTCCGCCCGGCAGGCTTCCGCCAGATGCGGCATCATCGGCGCGATCATTGCGATGAGCATGTCTACCGCCTCGCGCAGCGAGCCTTGCAAAACAGCATCCGCGTTGCCGCTTGCCGCCGTCTGCAACGGGGCGGCCAACACATTCGTCAGTTCGTAAAGACGGGCCACGGCCTTGTTGAAGGCCAGTTTCTCGATGTCTTCGCCCACTGCCTTCAGCGTCTTGTGTGCTGCTTTCGAAATCAGCCCCGCCTCGCCTTCAAAGGCCGGCTTCGGAGCCACAGTCTTCAGCACCGGCGCCGCCTCGGAAACCAGTCGCCAGACGCGTTGCACGAAGCGATGCGCGCCCTCGACGCCTGATTCGGTCCAGATCACGTCACGGTCGGGCGGCGAATCGGACAGCATGAACCAGCGCGCCGTATCCGCGCCGTAGGAGGCGATGATATCGTCAGGGTCGACGACATTCTTCTTGGATTTCGACATCTTCTCGATGGAGCCGATCTCCACCGGCTCGCCAGTCGAAACCAGCACGGCCTTGCGCACGCCGTCGCTCTCCTCGATGCGGATATCGGCGGGCGCGACCCAGCCGTTCTTGTCGCGGTAGGTCTCGTGCACCACCATGCCCTGCGTGAACAGCCCCTGGAACGGCTCCTCGACCGCATTGACATGCCCGGTCGCCTTCATGGCGCGGACGAAGAAGCGCGAATAGAGAAGATGCAGAATCGCGTGCTCGACGCCGCCGATATACTGGTCCACCGGGAGCCAGCCCGAGGGACCGTCGACAGCGGCAAGCGTCGTCGGCTGCTTTTCATTCCACGGATCGGTGAACCGCGCGAAATACCAGGACGAATCGACGAAAGTATCCATGGTGTCGGTGTCGCGCCGGGCATCCTTGCCGCAATTGGGGCAGGCCACATGCTTCCACGTCGGATGATGATCGAGCGGGTTGCCGGGCTTGTCGAAACTGACTTCGTCAGGGAGCAATACGGGCAGGTCCTTATCCGGAACCGGCACCGCGCCGCACGCATCGCAATGGATCACCGGAATCGGGCAGCCCCAATAGCGCTGGCGCGAGATCAGCCAGTCGCGCAGGCGGAACTGCACCTTGCGCTCGCCTTGCGGGCGGCCATTGATGGTCGTGTTCTCCAGCCGCTTCGCCACTTCCTCGAAAGCCTGCTCAGGCTTCATCCCGTCGAGGAAGCGCGAATTGATCATCACGCCATCATCCGTGAAGGCCTCATCGGCAACGCGGAACGTCGCGGCGTCAGCGCCTTCAGGCATGACCACCGGAACCACCGGCAGCCCGTACTTATTGGCGAAATCGAGGTCGCGCTGGTCGCCCGACGGGCAACCGAAAATCGCGCCAGTGCCATATTCCATCAGCACGAAATTGGCGACATAGACCGGCACGGTCCAGTTCTCATCGAAAGGATGGACGGCGCGAATGCCCGTGTCGAAGCCCTTCTTCTCGGCTGTTTCCAGCGCGGCGACGGAGGTGCCCATGCGACGGCATTCCTCGGCGAAGGCCGCCAAGGCCGGGTTCGTCTCCGCAACCTTCTTCGCCAGCGGATGGTCCGGCGAGATCGCCATGAAGGACGCGCCGAAGAGTGTGTCGGGCCGGGTCGTATAGATTTCCAGCTCGCTCTCCCCCGCAGGCGCGGTGGCCTTGTCAAGCGCCCAGCGGATCAGGAGGCCTTCCGACCGGCCGATCCAGTTCTGCTGCATGACGCGAACCTTCTCCGGCCAGCGGTCGAGCGTGTCGAGACCGTCAAGCAGATCCTGCCCCATCGAGGTGATCTTGAAGAACCATTGCGTCAGGTCGCGCTGCTCGACCAAGGCGCCGGAGCGCCAGCCGCGCCCGTCGATGACTTGCTCGTTGGCGAGCACGGTCATATCGACCGGGTCCCAGTTGACCTTGGCCGATTTGCGCTCCGCCAGCCCGGATTTCCAGAAATCGAGGAACAGCTTCTGCTGGTGCCGGTAATAGCTCGGATCGCAGGTCGCGATTTCGCGCGTCCAGTCGAGCGAGAGGCCCATCTTGCGCAGCTGACCTTTCATCGTCGCGATATTGGCATAGGTCCATTGGCGCGGGTTGATCTTGTTGTCGCGCGCCGCGTTTTCCGCCGGCAGGCCGAAAGCGTCCCAGCCCATCGGATGCAGCACATTGAAGCCCTTGGCGCGCTTGTACCGCGCCACCACATCGCCCATCGCATAGTTGCGCACATGGCCCATATGGATGCGGCCCGACGGATAGGGGAACATCTCGAGGACGTAATATTTCTCGCGCGGATCGTCGTTGTCAGTCTCGAAGATCCTGGCGTCTTCCCAGACCTTCTGCCAATGAGTTTCCGCTGCGCGCGGATTATAGCGTTCGGTTGCCATGACCGTTTTTCTCTTGCAAAGAGGATTTGGAATATTTGGGCGGACCTTCACCATGGATTGGCGAGGGCGTCAACCATCACAGATAGTTAGCGAGCCCAAACGGCGCTAAAAAGGAGCTTTAGTACAATGTCCGATGCTGTTGAGCGCCTGGAAAATGTCCGCAACGCGATTGCGAATGCTGAACGCGAAGCGAAGCGTCCGCAGGGCTCGGTTACGCTCGTCGCGGTTTCCAAGACCTTCGATGCGGACGAGATCCGCCCCGTGCTGGAAGCGGGCCAGCGCGTGTTCGGTGAAAACCGCGTGCAGGAGGCGGAGGCCAAATGGCCGGCGCTTAAGGAAAATTATGCGGGCGTCGAACTGCACCTGATCGGCCCCCTGCAATCCAACAAGGCCGCCGATGCGGTGGCGCTGTTCGATGTGATCGAGACCGTAGATCGCGAGAAGATCGCCGCGACGCTTGCCGCCGAGATGAAAATGCAGAACCGTTTTCCCCGGCTCTATGTGCAGGTCAACACCGGGCTGGAGCCTCAAAAAGCGGGCATCGCGCCGACCGAAGCCGCCGCGTTCGTCGCCCATTGCCGCGAGACGCACGGCCTCGCCATCGAGGGCCTGATGTGCATTCCCCCGGCGGATGAAAATCCCGGCCCGCATTTCGCGCTGCTTGAGAAGATCGCCCGTGAGGCCGGGGTGAAAAAGCTCTCCATGGGTATGTCGGCCGATTACGAAACAGCAATCGCCTTCGGCGCCACCTCCGTCCGCGTCGGCTCGGCCATTTTCGGCAGCCGCGCTTAGAGATTCCTGTTTTGACGGATCGCCTGCGATTTGCCCCTCACCCTTACCCTCTCCCCGTGAAGTACGGGGAGAGGGGGACATAGGCGTTTTCACCTTTTCTTCCTGCCCGGCGGGGGGGGGGGAGGAAGAAAGCAGTGGCAACGTTGACGCCCCCTCTCCCCGTATTTCACGGGGAGAGGGCAAGGGTGAGGGGCGTTCCAGAACATTGGTGTTTTCCATTCCCATATGAACCGCTAAGTACTCCCAACCCTTCGTCTAATTTGCGAAGCGCCCGCGCACTTGCTAGAAAGGTTCAAAAGGCTGGACGAGGAGACATTCCAGCCCAAGCGGAGGAATCATGTCGGAAAAAATCTACCCCGTCCTGCCGGACGCGAAGGCGAATACGCTCATCGATGACGCGACGTATCAAGAATGGTATCGCGAAAGCGTCGAGAACCCGGAGGAATTCTGGGCCAGACATGGCAAGCGCATCGATTGGTCCAAGCCCTTCACCAAAGTGAAGAACACCTCCTTCACCGGCGATGTCTCCATCAAATGGTTCGAGGATGGCGAGACCAACGTCTCCTATAATTGCATCGACCGCCATCTGGAGAAGCGCGGCGATCAGGTGGCGATCATCTGGGAGGGCGACAATCCCTATTTCGACAAGAAGATCACTTACCGCGAACTCTACGCTGAGGTCTGCCGCCTCGCCAATGTGCTGAAAAAGCACGGCGTCAAAAAGGGCGATCGCGTCACCATCTATATGCCGATGATCCCCGAAGCCGCCTATGCGATGCTCGCCTGCGCGCGCATCGGCGCCATCCATTCGGTCGTTTTCGGCGGCTTCTCGCCGGATGCCCTGGCCGGTCGTCTCGTCGATTGCCAGTCGACCTTCGTCATCACCGCCGATGAGGGCGTGCGCGGCGGCAAGCCGATTCCGCTGAAAGCCAACACCGATACGGCGATCGAAATCGCGGCGAAGCAGGAGCTGGACGTCAAAAACGTGCTGGTCGTGCGCCGCACCGGCGGCAAGATCGGCTGGGTGCCGGGCCGCGACCTCTGGTACCACAAGGAAACCGAGGCGGCTGAACCGGAATGCGCCCCCACTCCGATGAATGCTGAAGACCCGCTGTTCATCCTTTACACATCAGGCTCCACCGGCAAGCCCAAGGGCGTGCTGCACACGTCAGGCGGCTATCTCGTCTATGCCTCGATGACGCATCAATACGTTTTCGATTACCACGACGGCGATATCTACTGGTGCACCGCCGATGTCGGCTGGGTGACGGGCCACTCCTATATCCTCTACGGCCCGCTCGCCAATGGCGCGACCACGCTGATGTTCGAAGGCGTGCCGAACCATCCCGATTACGGCCGTTTCTGGGAGGTGATCGACAAGCACAAGGTCAACATCTTCTATACCGCCCCGACGGCGATCCGCGCGCTGATGGGCGCGGGCGACGATTTCGTCACGCGCTCCTCGCGGCAAAGCCTGCGCCTGCTCGGCTCCGTCGGCGAGCCGATCAATCCGGAAGCGTGGGAATGGTATTATCACGTCGTCGGCGATAATCGCTGCCCCATCGTCGATACCTGGTGGCAGACGGAAACCGGCGGCATCATGATCACCCCGCTCCCTGGCGCAACGAAGCTGAAGCCCGGCTCAGCGACAAGACCCTTCTTCGGCGTCCAGCCGCAGCTGGTCGATCAGGAGGGCAAGGTGCTGGAAGGCGCGGCGGACGGCAATCTCTGCATCGCCGATAGCTGGCCGGGCCAGATGCGCACCGTCTATGGCGACCACCAGCGCTTCATCGAGACCTATTTCTCGACATACAAGGGCAAATATTTCACCGGCGACGGCTGCCGCCGCGATGAGGACGGCTATTACTGGATCACCGGACGCGTCGATGACGTTCTCAACGTGTCCGGCCACCGGCTCGGCACGGCGGAAGTGGAATCGGCGCTGGTCTCACACCATTTCGTCTCAGAGGCCGCCGTCGTCGGCTATCCCCACAACCTCAAGGGGCAGGGCATCTACTGCTATGTCACGCTGATGGCCGGCACGGAGGAAAGCGACGAGTTGCGCAAGGAACTGGTCACCCATGTGCGCAAGGAAATCGGCCCCATCGCCACGCCGGACAAGATCCAGTTCGCGCCCGGTCTGCCAAAGACCCGCTCCGGCAAGATCATGCGCCGCATCCTGCGCAAGATCGCGGAAGACGATTTCGGCTCGCTCGGCGATACCTCGACGCTTGCCGACCCCGGCGTGGTGGATGGGCTGATCGCGAACAGGCAGAACAGGCAATAAGCAAAAAAGGCCATTGAGAGGATAGAGCCATGCTTGCAGTTCATCCCGGAGAGATGTTGAAGGAAGAGCTTGAAGCGCGGGAAATGTCCGCCAACAAGCTGGCACTGGCCCTGCGCCTGCCTTCGAGCCGGATCGTCAGTATCATCAACGGAAAGCGCGGCATTTCTCCGGAAACAGCCCTGCGCCTCGCTCGCTATTTCGGCAACAGCGCCCAGTTCTGGCTCAACATGCAGACAGCCTATGAACTGGCTGTCGCCGAGCGCGAAATCGGCGAGCAGATTGCTGCTGAAGTCATACCGGCGGAAGCCGCTTAAAGCGGCTCCTGTTTTAATGGCTTCGCTATATACCCCCTCTGCCTTGCCAGGCATCTCCCCCTCAAGGGGGGAGATTGGCTGACATGAGTCGCAGCATTTATTCTGTAACGTCGGCGATTGGTGCCGGGCGTCTATGAAGGCGTAATCTCCCCCCTTGAGGGGGAGATGCCCGGCAGGGCAGAGGGGGGTACTGCCTCGCCAACATTTCCATCTAAAAATGAAAACTTTAAAGAGCGGATGGACAACGCCGCTTAAAAATCAATCGCCCTGCCTTTAATCTCCCAATCGCCAAACCGCGCCGGGTCCTTCCCCCCGCGCCCGCCGATCTCGCGCGGTTCCGGCTTTTCGGCCGCCTCCTCACGCCGGCGTTCCTCCGCTTCCTTCAGCGCCCGCTCAGCCGCGGGTGGAATATCCTTTTTCTCGCTCATACCTTGATCCTTCGAATGCATTGAAGCTTGGCGGCCTCGATACCATCATATAGGCAGAACGGAATTTCGAGGCAAACTGGCCTGCTTCGCGACGGAGACTGTAGAATGAACACGATGCGCACTGCCATGCTGATCGCCTTTATGACGGCGATGTTCATGGGCCTCGGCTACCTTATCGGCGGCACGAGCGGTATGATGATCGCATTTGTCATCGCCGCGGCGATGAACATTTTCAGCTACTGGAACTCCGACAAGGTAGTGCTGCGCATGTATAGCGCTAGGCAAGCCGACGAGCGCACCGCGCCGGAATATTACCGCATCGTCAAGGAGCTTGCCCAGCGCGCGCGCCTGCCGATGCCCAAGGTCTACGTCATCGACAATCCGCAGCCCAACGCGTTTGCCACCGGGCGCAACCCGGAGAACGCCGCCGTAGCGGCGACGACCGGCCTGCTCCAGCGCCTCAGCCCGCAGGAACTCGCCGGCGTGATGGCCCATGAGTTGGCCCACGTCCAGAACCGCGACACGCTGACCATGACGATAACAGCGACGCTCGCCGGCGCGATTTCCATGCTCGGCAATTTCGCCTTCTTCTTCGGCGGCAACCGCGACAACAACAATCCGCTGGGTTTCGTCGGCGTGCTCGTTGCCATGATTGTCGCGCCGCTTGCGGCCATGCTCGTGCAGATGGCGATCAGCCGTACCCGGGAGTACTCCGCCGACCGGCGCGGCGCGGAAATCTGCGGCAACCCGCTCTGGCTCGCCTCGGCGCTGCGCAAGATCGCCAGCGGCCATGATATCGTCAACGAGGAGGCGGAACACAATCCCGCCACCGCGCATATGTTCATCATCAATCCCCTGAGCGGGCGCGGCGCGGACAATCTGTTCTCGACCCACCCCGACACACAGAACCGCATCGCCGCCCTGCAGGCGATGGCCGGTGAAACAGGAAGCAGCAATTATATGCCCGACGCCACTATATCCCCTGCCCCAACGCCCCGCTCACCTTGGGGCGATGGCCAACAGACGCCCCTCCAGCCTTGGGGAACCTATGGCGACGATCACGATGCCCAGCCGCCGAAAGGCCCTTGGTCGTGACCGGCGGCGGGGCCGCTTCCCATCCGAAAAAGCATGTGAAAAGACAAAATCCCCCGAAAGCCGCTGACCGTCCAGGCCTCGCCGCGCGCCAATGCGCCGCAAGGCTGCTTGGCGCCGTCATCGAGAAGAAAACCTCGCTCGATGGGCTGACTGACAATCAGCACGGCCATCCCCACTATATGGCGCTCGATGATCGCGACCGTTCGCTGGTGCGCGCCATTCTTGGCGCAGCCTTGCGCAATCGCGGCACCATCGATGCGCTGCTGATGCAATTGCTCGACAGGCCGCTGCCGGAAAACGCGGTGGCGCTGAAGACGCTCCTCCATATCGCCGCCGCGCAGATTCTCTATCTCGATATCCCCGACCATTCCGCCGTCGATCTGGCCGTGACCGCCGCCAATGACGATCCGCGTAACCGCCGGTACGCCGGGCTGGTCAACGCGATTCTGCGCCGTCTCTCCCGCGACAAGGACACGCTTTCCACCCCGGCTCCCAACGCGCCCGCATGGTTTGCGCAAAGCCTCGTGAAAGCCTATGGCACGGAAAAAGCCGCCGCCATCCTGGCGATCCAAGCTGTGGAGCCGTCGCTCGATCTGACAGTAAAGAGCGACCCGCAAGGCTGGGCCGAACGCCTCGGCGGCATCGTCATGCCGAACGGTACGGTACGGCTCGCCAAGCTTGAAACTGCCCTGCCCGAGCTTCCCGGATTTGCCGACGGTGAGTGGTGGGTGCAGGACGCCGCCGCCAGCCTGCCCGCCCGTCTTTTCGGCGATATCAGCGGCAAACGCGTTGCCGATCTCTGCGCCGCGCCGGGCGGCAAGACGGCGCAGCTTGCCCTTGCCGGAGCGGATGTGACCGCCATCGATATCTCCGCCAGCCGCCTCGCCCGCCTGCGCGGCAATCTGGAGAGGCTGAAGCTGCAGGCGCAGACGGTCGAGGCCAATCTGGCGCAATACCAGCCGGAGGAAAAATTCGACGCCGTGCTGCTCGACGCGCCATGCTCCTCCACCGGCACGGTGCGCCGTCACCCCGACGTGCC
Source organism: Paramesorhizobium leguminum (assembly GCF_003217235.1). Taxonomy (GTDB): domain Bacteria; phylum Pseudomonadota; class Alphaproteobacteria; order Rhizobiales; family Rhizobiaceae; genus Paramesorhizobium; species Paramesorhizobium leguminum. The sequence goes on from NZ_QJTF01000009.1 coordinate 28,459, forward strand.
ATGGACGAAATCGCCTGATGATATCGCCAAGCTCGCAACGCTTCAGGCGCAATTGCTGGCTCGCACCGTTGAACTGGTAAAGCCGGGCGGCATCATCGTCTTTTCCAACTGCTCGCTCGATCCATCGGAAGGCGAAGCGGTGGCGAGGCAGGCGCTCGACAACCCCTTGCTGGAAGCATATCCTATATCGCAGGAGGAGTTTCCAGGCTTGGCAGGATTGGTGACGCCGGAAGGCTATCTGCGGTCAACCCCTGCGGATTTCCCTAATGCCGATATCAGGCTTTCCGGAATGGATGGCTTCTTCGCGGCGAGATTTCGCCGTATTGCTCTATAACTATTGGATTCGATTGCTTTATTTTCTCGAACTAAATCCTTTCATAACGTATGGTTAACAAAAGCTTTACTATTAGTGAAACATAAATTGCAAAAAGCAACACACCCCGCCGCGGGGGACAAGGAGAACAAACGCGTGACGGTCGCGCTCAGCGAAACGCCGCATCTCTGGGGGCTGGCTGCCGCGCAAATGTGGCGGCGCATGCGCCGGCGCGTCCGCATGGGTCCGCTCTTCCGCTGGCGTTTCACCGGCTTCACGCCGGAGCGCGTGCTGATAGCCCCGCCGGATTTGCGCATCGCCGATCCCCAGATCGCCCAGGAATTCTACCACGGCCGCTTCTCGCTGGCCGGTCGCACGGTCGAAACCGGCGGCCGCTCGCCTTTCGCTATTGAGCCGCCAACGGTCGCGTGGGAAACGGCGCTGCATAATTTCAGCTGGCTGCGCCACTTGCGCGCGGCCAACAACGAGCTTGCAACGGTCAATGCCCGCGCCCTCGTCGATGACTGGATCGCGCTGCATGGCCGGCGCATGGGGGGCGCTCCCTGGGCGCCCGATATCACCGCCCAGCGGATCATCGCCTGGCTGCAGCATTCCAATCTCATCCTTGCCGGGGCGGAACTTCCCGCCTACCGCAAATTCATGCGCTCGCTCGCCGTACAGGTCCGTTATCTCAGAACCGTGGCGGCAGTCATGGATGATGGCGAGGAAAAACTCCGGGCGCGCATCGCGCTCGCCTTCGCCTCGCTTGCACTTCCCGTTTCCCCCGCGACCGCCCGTGCCGCGCGGCGACATCTGGAGCACGAGCTGATCCGCCAGATCCTGCCTGATGGCGGCCACATCTCGCGCAATCCAATGACCCTCCTGGAACTGCTGGCCGACCTGCTGCCTCTGCGCCAGACCTATGCCAACGGCGCCGAGGCACCCCCGAAGGCGCTCATCGAAGCGGTCGAACGCATGTTGCCGGCGCTGCGTTTCTTCCGCCATCACGATGGCAGCCTGGCGCTTTTCAACGGCGTCGGCCCGACATTGCCTGAGCGCATCATCGCCGTGCTCCGCCATGACGAGACGGCGGGCTCGCCGCTCGCCCATGCGCCGCATTCGGGCTATGAGCGGCTTTCCATGGGTTCCACAACCGTCATTGCCGACACCGGCCTGCCCCCGCCCGTCACCGCCTCGCGCGATGCCCATGCCGGCTGCCTCGCCTTCGAGATGTCATCGGGCCGGCAGCGCTATATCATCAATGCCGGCATCGACCGGTATGGCCCACCTGAATTCCGCCCGCTCGGACGCTCCACCGCCGCCCATTCCACCGCGACCGTCAACGACACGTCGTCATGCCGGTTCAGCCTCAGCAGCGGCCTTTCCAACATGCTGGGCACGCCGATCATCGCCGGCCCGACAAAGGTGCCGATCAAGCGCATCGAAGGCATGGACCAACAGGGCTTCATCGCCCGGCACGATGGCTATGCCAGGCTGTTCGGCATTTATCATGAACGCTCCATCGTGCTCTCGCATAATGGCAGCGTCATCGAAGGCCGCGACCGTTTCGTGAGCGCGGGCGACAAGCCCCCCCGTGCCAACGGTCGCGACAACATTACCATCCGGTTTCATATTCACCCCACGGTGGATATCTCGGTCGATGAGGATGGCCTCCTGATCATGCGCGCCGAACGCGATGATACGTGGGCGTTTTCCACCGTCGAGGTTGCGCCGGAACTCGACGATTCAATCTTCTTCGCCGGCTTCCGCGGCCCGGTGAGAACGAAGCAGATCGTTCTCTCATTCCCGGCATCGGAACTCCCCGAGGTCAACTGGCGCTTCACCCGCATCGCGCTGGGCAGCTACGTTTGAACGGTGCCTGTTGTTCTCTTCACTCGGGCAAAAAGTGCGAGGACGAGAGCAAACAGTGTCAAGCCGGCAGCAAGAGGATAGGATTCCATGGCCGCCTGTGCTAACCCGCCGCCTATCCCCATTCCCTCGACGTAGAGACCTGTTCCATGGCTGTCACCTCCAAGAATATCCCCGCCCCCGATATGCGTCCCGTGCGCCGCGCGCTTCTGTCCGTCTCCGACAAGACCGGCCTGATCGACTTCGCGCGATCGCTGGAGAAGCACGGCATCGAGATCATCTCCACTGGCGGCACCGCGAAGGCGATTGCGGCTGAGGGAATAAAGGTGCGCGATGTCTCCGATATCACCGGCTTCCCCGAAATCATGGATGGCCGCGTCAAGACCCTGCATCCCGCCGTCCATGGCGGCTTGCTGGCGGTGCGCGACGACCCCGAGCACGCCGCCGCGATGGAGGCCCATGGCATCGGCGGCATCGATCTGGTCGTCATCAACCTCTATCCGTTTGAGGAGGTGCGCGAGCAGGGCGCCGACTATTCCACCATTGTCGAGAACATCGATATCGGCGGCCCGGCGATGATCCGCGCCGCCGCCAAGAACCACGCCTATGTCGCCATCGTCACCGATCCCGGCGATTATGCGAAGGTTCTGGCCGAGCTCGATACTCATCAGGGCTCGCTTCCTTACGCCTTCCGCCAGAAGCTGGCGGCCGAAGCTTTCGCCCGCACCTCCGCCTACGATACCGCCATCGCGAAATGGTTTACCCGTGAGACGTCGCTGGCAGCGCCCGCCTGGCGCGCCGTCATCGGCAAGCTCCATCAGGAAATGCGCTATGGCGAAAATCCGCATCAGTTGGCTGGCCTGTATCTGACAGGCGAGAAGCGCCCTGGCGTCGCCACCGCGACGCAGCTTCAGGGCAAGCAGCTTTCCTATAACAATATCAACGATACCGACGCTGCCTTCGAACTGGTGGCTGAATTTGATCCGGCCCGCACCGCCGCAGTCGCCATCATCAAGCACGCCAACCCCTGCGGCGTGGCGGAAGGCGAGACGCTGAAGGACGCGTATCTGAACGCGCTCGCCTGCGATCCCGTCTCCGCCTTCGGCGGCATCGTCGCGCTGAACCGCACGCTCGACGCGGAAGCGGCGGAAGAAATCGTCAAGGTCTTTACCGAGGTCATCATCGCGCCGGATGCGACGGAGGAAGCCAAGGCCATCGTCGCCGCCAAGAAGAATTTGCGCCTGCTGGTGACGGGCGGCCTGCCCGACCCGCGCGAGCCGGGCTTCGCCGTCAAGACCGTGGCCGGCGGCTTTCTCATGCAAACCCGCGACAACGGTGTCATCGATGATCGCCATTTGAAGGTGGTGACGAAGCGCGCGCCGACGGACAAGGAAATGGCCGACCTGAAATTCGCCTTCCTCGTCGCCAAGCATGTGAAGTCGAACGCCATCGTCTATGTCAAGGACGGCTCCACCGTCGGCATCGGCGCGGGCCAGATGAGCCGGGTGGACTCCTCACGCATCGCCGCGCGCAAAGCGGAGGATGCCGCAGAAGCCGCAGGCATTTCCGAACCGCTGACCAAGGGCTCGGTCGTCGCCTCCGACGCCTTCTTCCCCTTCGCCGACGGCCTCATCTCAGCCATCGAGGCCGGAGCGACGGCGGTCATCCAGCCGGGCGGCTCGATGCGCGACGAGGAGGTGATCGCCGCTGCCGATGAGCATGGCATTGCCATGGTCTTTACCGGGATGAGGCATTTTAGGCATTAAGCAAAATTGAAATGCCGATGGGACAGTACCCCCCTCTGGCCTGCCAGCCATCTCCCCCTCAAGGGGGGAGATTATGCCTTCATCAACGTTCGGCACCAATCGCAGACGTTGCAGAATGAAGGCCGAGGATTGTGTCAGCCAATCTCCCCCCTTGAGGGGGAGATGCCCGGCAGGGCAGAGGGGGGTACCTCACTTCTCTCCACCGCCGGATACGGCGTCCCCGCAAGCATCACCAATCCCGCAACAAAAAACACGACCAGCACCGCCATTCCGAGGCGCGGCGAGCCGCTCAAGGCCGTCACGCTTGCGACGAGAAATGGCCCGAGGAAGCTCGTTGCCCGACCCGCAAGCGCGTAAATGCCGAAATAGCGGCCCGCTTCCTTGGCGCTGACGCTGCGTGCCAGATAGGAGCGCGACGAGGCCTGCACAGGACCAAACGCGATGCCGATAAAGACGCCGAACACCAGGTAGGCCCGCTCCGCGGCGGTGGCGAACAAGCCGCCGTGATCCTCGCCGGAAAGGCGTAAAAGTCCGAACAGCGTATAGTCGCGCCCGGTGGAAACGATGCCGATGGTGGCCAGAAGAAGCAGCACGAGCGACAGCATCACCACCGCTTTCGAGCCTAAGGCGACGTCTATCCGGCTCGCCGCGAGGCACCCGAAGATCGCCACCACGTTGAGGATGATGCCGAACAGCCCGATCTCGGTGATCGACCAGCCGAACATCGCCGCCGCAAACCCGCCGCCGAGCGCCAGCAGCGCATTGACGCCGTCCTGATAGATCATCCGGGCGATGAGAAACCGGAATATATTGGCCCGCTGCCGTACCTCGCCGAGCGTTTCCTTGAGTTCGCTCAAACCCCGTTTCACCGCAAGCCCAAGCGACAACCGCCTCTTCTCATCCGGCGTGAACAGGAACATCGGCAGGATGAAGACGAGATACCACAGCGCCGAAATCGGCCCCGCCGCCCGCGCATCCTCGCCCTTCGCGGGATCGAGCCCGAACAGCGGCTCAATCCCGATGATCGTCTTGCCCGTCTGCGGCGAGGCGGCGAGGCACGTGACGATGAAGATCAGCACGATCATGCCGCCGAGATAGCCGAGCCCCCAGGCGATATTGGAGATCCGCCCGACCTCGTCTTTCGAGACGAGCCGCGGCATCATGGAATCGTTGAAGACGATGGAAAATTCCGCCGCGACCGAGGCGCAGGAAAAAGCGATCAGCACCCAGAACAGGCTGGAGCCGGGCGCGGCAAACCACAGGAGCATGAGGCTGACGATCTGGATTGCAGAGAAGAAGGCAATCCACGGCTTGCGTGCGCCGGTCTGGTCGGCAATCGATCCCAGAACCGGCGAGAGCACGGCGATGACCAGTCCCCCAAGCGCGACCGCATATCCCCATGCGGCCTGCCCCACCGCCGGATCGGCGGCCATCCGGGAAATGAAATAAGGGCCGAAGATGAATGTCGTGACGACGGTGAAAAAGGGCTGCGCCGCCCAGTCGAACAGCATCCAGCCCCATATGCCGCGCTGGTCCGCGCGCGCGGGTATTGTTTCGGTGATTGCCACCTGGAATGCCCCTCACCCTTACCCTCTCCCCGCCAGCGGGGAGAGGGGGACATAAAAGTCCCGCTCTATTTTTCTGCCAGGTGCAGGGGAACATGAAGGAGGCGGTATCGTCAATGCCTCCCTCTCCCCGTTCTTCACGGGGAGAGGGTAAGGGTGAGGGGCAATTTCAGCCCTACCCCACCAGATCAGACATCAACCCCGCCGCAACCGCAAGCCGCGAAACAGTCAGGTCTCCGCCTTCCACCAGTGCCGTCATGCGCTGCCGCGTTGCGTCCACCTGGGCATTTCCGCTTGTCAGCCATGCCGCCGCCGGGTTCTTCTCACCCCCGAAACGATTAAGCGCCGCCACCGCGATTGCCCGCGTGGCTTCGGCGATGGTGTCGTTGGCGCGTGCCAGCGCCATGCCGTCATAATAATCGGTAACGTGAATAGCCCGCGCCGCCTCTTCCACCCGTCCGATGCGGAAAGCCTCGGTGATAGTGAAATAGGCCTTGGCAGCCGCAATGAGATCCGAGTTCGCCCGATGCGCGATAAGTGCGATGTCAGGTACGACGGACGCGATCTGCAACCGGGCAAGCCGCGTTGCGAGCGCCTCGGATGCGCCCTTCCCCTCCAAACTCGCAGCATCATCTGAGACGACACCAGCCATGAACTCAGGCAGCAGCTTGCCCAGGCGCGGCTCGATCGCGCGGCGAGCATTGCGGATCGCCTCCACGAATTCGCCGAGCGAGGCGCTGGAATTATGGTTGCGCAGAACCCAGGCGGTCGTTCGGTGCAGCATACGCGAAACCTGTGCATAGAACTCATTCTGCACCGTGCCGGGCACCTGATTATCGAGCGCGTCGATGGCGTCATAGAGACCGCCCAGCTCGAAACCGTCACGCACAGCCACATAGGCGCGGATAATTTCAGCAGGCGTCTTGCCGGTCATGTCCTGCAACCGGCTGACGAATGTGGGACCGCCGCGATTGATCGCATCATTGCCCAGAAGCGTGGCGATGATATCCCGTTTCAGCCGGTGGCCGGCAATCTCCGCCGCATAGGGCTTTACCATCCGTTTCGGAAAATAGCCGAACAGTTCCGGCTCGAAATAGGGCTCATCCGGCAGGTCGCTGTCCACGATCTGCTGCACCAGCACCAGCTTGGCATAGGCGAGCAGCACTGCCAGTTCCGGCCGTGTGAGCGGTTCCCCGCGCGCTTCTCGCTCAGCCAAGGCATGATCATCGGGCAAATATTCGATCCGGCGATCGAGCAGTTTCTGCCTTTCCGTATCCTTCATGAACCGCGCCTGGTAGGGCAGGTCCGCCAGCCCGCGCCGTTCGCTAAGCGAGATCGCCAGCGTTTGCAGATAATTGTTGCGCAGCACCAGCGCCGCCACCTCATCTGTCATAGCCGCGAGAAGCTTGTTGCGCGCCGGACGCTCCAGCCTGCCCGAACGCATCGCCGCCGCCAGCGCGATCTTGATATTCACCTCGACGTCGGACGTGTTGACCCCAGCCGAATTGTCGATGGCGTCGGTATTGCAATGGCCACCGAGCAGGCTGAACTCGATACGCCCGCGCTGAGTGACCGCCAGATTGGCGCCCTCGCCGAGAACCTTGGCGCGCACCTCGCTCCCCGTTATGCGGATTGCGTCATTGGCGCGGTCCCCCGCCTGTGCATCGCTCTCCGTGCTGGCACGAATATAGGTGCCGATACCGCCGAACCAGAGGAGATCGACCGGCGCTTTCAGGATCGCGTTGATCAGTTCCAGCGGCGTGACATCCGTCTTGGCGATGCCGATGGCCTGCGCCGCCTGCGGCGACAGCGTGATTGTTTTCAGGGTACGCGAATAGACGCCGCCGCCCTCGGAAATTTTCGAGCGGTCGTAATCCTGCCAGCTCGAACGCGGCAGATCGAACAGCCGCTGACGCTCGGCGATCGATGTTTCCGCATTGGGGGTCGGATCGATAAAGATATCGCGATGGTCGAAAGCGGCGATGAGCTTGGTTTGCGGGGAAAGCAGCATCCCGTTGCCGAACACATCGCCCGACATGTCGCCGACGCCGACGACAGTGAAAGGCGTCGTCTGGATATCGGTGTCCATCTCGCGGAAATGCCGCTTCACCGCTTCCCAAGCGCCGCGCGCGGTGATGCCCATCTTTTTATGATCGTAACCCGCCGACCCGCCCGAGGCGAAGGCATCGTCAAGCCAGAAATCATCCGCCTGGCTGATGGCGTTCGCCGTATCCGAGAAGGTCGCGGTGCCCTTGTCGGCGGCGACGACGAAATAGGGATCGTCCCCATCGTGCCGAACGACGTCATGCGGATGCGTTACGCGTCCATCGATGATATTATCGGTGATGGAGAGTAGCGTCGAAATGAAAATGATATAGGCCTGCCTTCCCGCCTCGAAGATTGCGTTGCGGTCGCCGGCCGGCAACCGCTTGGGATAAAACCCGCCCTTGGCTCCAACAGGTACGATCACCGCGTTCTTCACCTGCTGCGCCTTGACGAGGCCCAGAACCTCGGTGCGATAATCCTGCGGGCGATCCGACCAGCGAATGCCGCCGCGCGCCACCGGACCGAAGCGCAGATGCACGCCCTCCACATCAGGCCCATAGACGAATATCTCGCGCCATGGACGCGGGTCCGGCAATCCGTCTATTTGATGCGGATCGAGCTTGAAGGCGAGCGTTGTACGCGGTGAACCATCCGCCGCCGGCATGAAGACATTGGTGCGCAGCGTCGCCTCGATGAGATTGAGGAAGCGGCGCACGATCTGGTCGTCGTCAAGGCTCGGAACCGATTGCAGCTCCAGATCGATCTCGTCGCGGAACTTCTTTTCCGCGTCCGCCTTCTTGTCCTCGCCCGCGCGCGCCGGATTGAACCTCAGATCGAAGAGGTTGTGAAGATTGCGAGCGATTGCCGGATAGCGATTGAGCGCGGCGGCAATGAACTCTTGCGGATAGGCGATGCCGGCCTGCCGAAGGTAACGGCCATAGGCGCGCAAGATCATGATTTCGCGAACTGACAGCCGCGCTGTTTGTACCAGCGCGTTGTAACCATCGTCATCGACGGTCTCGTTCCATATGGCGCGGAAGGCCTCCTCCAGAAGAGCGCCGTCGTCGCGCAGATCGACCGGGACCGAAAAGGCGTTGACGAGTTGCATGTCATGCACATGCACCCTGCCCCCATCCGCGCCGGACAGATGGCCGGGAAGATCGAACGTCTGCTCACTGATTACCCGGAAGCCCATGTTCTCAAGAAGCGGCACGCGCTGCGAAAGTGCCAACGCCGCGCCATAATGATAAATCTTCAGCGATACCGTGTCCGGCCCATCGCCGGGGTGCTTGTAGAAATCCACGTAAAGCGGATTTTCCGGTGAAAGCGTCGCGATACGCCCGGCATCGACCAGCGCCTCCTCTGGCCTGAAACTGTCGCGATAGGAATCGGGAAAACCGGAGGCCAGCGCCACGATGCTGGCTCCGCCGGGGATGGCAGGCCCCTCGAATGATTCCGCTGCTTCCTGCACCGCGTCTTCCCACGTGCGCACGATCGCGCGGATTTCCGCTTCCAGTGCTTCGCGCGTCACCTCAGGCGTAGCGCCGTCGTCACGCCAGACGATGAAGTGGATGCGCGCCAGTGACCCTTCGGGAAAGGACGGGTGGTAGTCGACACCCTGCCCGTCATAGACGCGCAGGAGATATTGACGGACCTTCTCACGCACGATCGAATCGTAGCGATCGCGCGGCACATAAACCAAAACCGAGACGAAACGCCCGAATGGATCGATGCGCGGAAGGACCCGTATGCGTGGCCGCTCGCCCAGCGCCAGAATGCGTTCCGCATTGGCCTCCAGCGTTTCGATATCGACCTGAAACAGTTCGTCGCGCGGATAATCCTCCAGCACGTTGATCAGCGCCTTGCCGGAATGGTCCTGCGGATTGAACCCCAGCCGCTTGATGACCGCATCCACCTTGGGACGCAGATAGGGGATCTTCATGACCGAGCGCGTATAGGCAGTGGAGGTGAAAAGGCCGACGAACCGCAATTCGCCGGTGACGTCACCGGACTTGTCGAACAGCTTGACCCCAACATAATCGAGATACCCGCGCCGGTGCACGCGCGCGCGCGTATTCGCCTTGGTTACGATAACGGCTTCCGGCCCGTCGAGAAACGCAAACGTCTCGCTCGTCGCCGTCGTGCCCGCGCCGTGGCGGCGCAGGACGCGCACGGAGGGATCGCTCAAGATTCCCAGCTGCGGCTTGTCGGCATGGACGAGCTCGCGCTTCTTGCCCTTGCGCCGGTAATCATATTCGCGCAAGCCCAGGAAGGTGAAATTGTTGTCGCGCAGCCATTCGAGGAATTCGATGGCCTCCGCCACATTCTTCTTCTTTCCCGGCGGCGGATTGGTCTTATATGCCTCGATCGCCTTGTCGAGGCGCGCCAGCATCGGCTTCCAGTCCCGAACGGCGGCGCGCACCTGACCGAGCACTGTCTTGAGCGCGCCGGAAAGTTCCTCACCGACAGCATGGTCCAGCGCCGGCAGGTGAATCTGGATGACGCTGACGCGATCCGTACCCTTCGGTTCGGGACCGGGCGCCTCGCCATGTATACTGATGCCGCCCTTGCCATGCGTCACATCGAGCACCGGGTGCAGCACCATATAAACCGCATTCACCCGCTCAGCTATTTCTCCCAAAACCGAATCGAGCAGGAAGGGCATGTTGTCATTGACCAGCGTAACGATCGTCACCGGCCGTCCGGCGCGAAGCACTTTGTTGGCGCTGCTGACCGAAACAATGCTATCGCCCTTGCGAAATTGGGTAAGTTCCGCAAATGCCAGACGCGTGGATTCATTGAGGGCGGCGCTATCGTACTCGGCAAGATCTTCCGGAGGCGCCCATTCGAACAGAAGAGTCGCGAACTCTTTCAGCGCCTCCTTGTCGTTCCCCTTGTCCGCGATTCCCCCGACTTCTTGCTGCCTGGCTGACACTTCCATACTCCCGTGGGAAAGAAATTTCTCGCAAACCTATCAGATTGGCTTGCCGTGGCGACCCATAACTGCCTTCGAACGGTGAACTTCGCGTGACAAAGCAAGAAAATGAGCCGGAAAAAGATGAAAGCGAACGAAAAAACGTCTTCTCACGAGAGATGGAGTGGCAGGTAGCGGCTTCGGAAGCGTTGAGGCATGGATTCCTGTGACAAGCACAGGAATGACGAGGTTGGCTAAAGCTACCTCTGCAACTCCTCTCGGAAAGACAAATCACCCACTTCGTCACCCCACTCCGTCATTCCTGTGCTTATCACAGGAATCCATGCCTCAACATTTCCACCCCGACAACGGTTCACGAACTGCTCTACCCCCTCACAACTCCACCACATGATCGCCCAGCTCGTTCGGGTTCCCCCTCTTCGCCGGGAAATACCGGGCTAGCAGCTTGCCGGCTTTTTCTATGCCGACAACGAAACCGTCCGCCACTTCCTCGCGCGAGGCATGCTGGGTCAGGATGGAGACGATATCGTTCCAGTCCTTCTGCTGCACCTTGGCATTGATGCCCGCATCCGCGACAACTTCGGCATAGCGCTCCGCCAACGAGACGAACAGGAGAACGCCGGTGCGTTTCGACGTGACATGAATGTTGCGCGCCAGGAACTGCTGCATCGCGTTGAGGTGCGCGCGATGGTAGCGGATGCGATGCGGCACCAGCGCGAAGCGGATGGAAGGCACGAGCCAGATCACCAGGATGACGCAGATGAAGGCCAGCAAAATCGCGAGCCCGAAGAGCGGCAGCGAAATCTCGAACCAGTACCAATGCGCCAGAAACGCAGCGATAATCGAGGCAATGATCACACCGCAAGCGGCAACGAACCCGGCGGCGAAGAAATAATCGTCGCTGCGATGCGCCAAAACGGCGTAGATCTCACCGCTGGTCTTTTCTTCCGCGGTGCGGATCGTTTCCGCGATGCGGGCGCGATCGCCGGCGCTCAAGTATTTCTGCACGTATGTTCTCCCCTACCAGCTTCCCGATGCGCCGCCGCCGCCGGACGAGCCGCCGCCGCCCATGAAACCGCCACCGCCAAATCCTCCCCCGCCGCCGAACCCGCCTCCACCGAAGCCGCCCCCGCCCAGAAGCAGGCCGGTGCCGAACCCGGTAAGCGCGCCGCGGGCGGCGCTGTAGCGCCCCGGGGGGATCTTGCGCCCGAAGAGCCGCGCCACCAGTGAGGAAATGAGTCCGCCGAAGAAAATGAACAGCCAGAAGGCGAGGAAGATCATGGAACCCCAGTCGATCCCCCCGCCGGAAGATTGCGCCTGGGCGTCTTGTTGCGCTTGCGCCTTGATATCCGCGCCATCGCCGCCAAGCACGGCCAATATGCCATCGACCCCCTTGGAGATACCGCCAGAATAGTCGCCCTGCCGGAAGGCCGGGACGATGCCATTGCGGATGATGACGCTTGAAAGCGCGTCCGTCATCGTGCCTTCCAGGCCGTAGCCCACTTCGATGCGCACCTTGCGATCATTGGGCGCGACCACCAGGAGGATGCCGTTATTTTCCTTCTTCTGCCCGAGCGCCCAGCTGCGAAACAGCCGGTTCGAGAAATCATCGATATCATCGCCATCAAGGCTCGGCACGGTGACGACGGCCACCTGATCGGAGGTTTTCGCCTCGAAATCGGCAAGCTTTTGCTCAAGCGCGGCCCGCGTCTGCGGATCGATGACGTTGGCGTCATCGACCACCTGCCCCGTCAGCGCGGGCAGCGGCGCATCCGCCGCCGCGATGGCCGTGAGGGCGACAAGCGCCATCACGGCGCCCATCACCATACGAAGCCATCGTGCGGGTCTCTGGAAATGCCCCTCATCCGCCTGCCGGCACCTTCTCCCCGTGAAATACGGGGAGAAGGAAAAAGCGTCAACGCCTACCCCCCCCTCTCCCCGTTCTTCACGGGGAGAGGGTAAGGGTGAGGGGCAAACTGCGCCATGTATAAATGGCAAATCGCGCCACATCCGATCGATCACGGCAGCTCCGCCCGTCAGTTGTTGAATTTCACCGTAGGCGCCTGCTGTGCCTGTTCGCTGATCGAGAAGGTCGGCAAAGGCTTGTTGTCGTGGAACCAGATCAGCTTCCAAAGCATCGTCGGCAAGGTTTGCAGCGAAGTGTTATAAACCCGCACCGCCTCGATATAATCGCGCCGCGCCACCGCGATGCGGTTTTCAGTGCCTTCAAGCTGGGATTGCAGCGCCAGGAAGTTCTGGTTGGCTTTCAGGTCGGGATAGTTTTCCGCTATCGCCATAAGCCGTCCCAGGGCGCCGGTCAGATTGGCCTGGTTCTGCTCGAATTCCTTGAAAAGCTGCGGATTATTGAGCGCATCGGGCGGCAGTTGCACCGTCGCCTGCGTTGCCTTGGCGCGGGCATTGACTACATCGGTAAATGTTTGCTGTTCATGCGTGGCGTAGCCTTGCACCGTCGCCACCAGATTGGGGATCAGGTCCGTACGGCGCTGATACTGGTTCAGCACCTGGCTCCATGCCGCCTTGACCTGCTCTTCCTGGGTCGGGATGGTGTTGAAGCCGCACGCCGAGAGCAGCGGCGTCAACACCGCCAGCAGAAGCGCGGACAAAAGACGACGGCCAAAGGGCCGCGAAATGGTAACAGCTGTCATGCGTATCTCCTGATATCGGCTCTCGACGTTTTGATCCGGTGGCATGAAATGATAGTGCCATTCCGGCATGGTAATACGAGAGTAAGCACATTCAAGAAGAAAGAAGAAAACAGCAAATAATTTCCGTATAACCCAGAATAAAACAACCGCAGAGTGCAATGATGCAAGAACAGAAGAACAATGATGAAGGCCAGGCGGAAGCCCGCCGCATCCTCGACAGGATAAACCGCGAATCGGATCCCGACCACGGCATGGTCGCGCGCGGCTTCGAACGGGCGAAAAATCACCTTTCCGCTGCCGATGCAGACCAGGCGGATGCCATCGAAGTTTGGGGAACGCGTATCGGGCGCGTGCTCGGCCTGGTTCTGGTTGCCGCCGCGATCCTGTGGCTTTTGAGTTATCTCGGCAAACCCACTTGAGAACATCCTCTCCACCTGTCAGTTTAAGCGGACAATGATATTCCATGAGCAATGATCGCGATGCAGAATTCGCAAGCGTCTGATAGAAACGCCGTTCTCGTCATATCCAGCCATGTCGTGCGTGGTTCGGTCGGCAACCGCGCCGTCGTCTTCGCGCTGGAAACGCTGGGCCATCCCGTCTGGGCCGTGCCGACGGTGATCCTGCCTTGGCATCCGGGCCACGGTCCCGCCAAGCGTATCATACCATCGGAACAGGAATTCGACGATCTCATCGCTGATCTGGAGCGTGCGCCCTGGCTGGGAGAAGTCGGCGCCGTTCTGACCGGCTTCCTGGGTCAGGCGTCGCAAGCTGCAAGCATCGCGAGGCTTGTCGAAACCATCAAGACGAAGAACCCCAACGCGCTTTATCTCTGCGATCCCGTCATCGGCGATAAGGAAGGCCTTTACGTCTCCGAAGCCACGGCAAGCGCCGTTCGCGACCAGCTCCTGCCTTTGGCCGACATCGCGACACCCAACCGGTTCGAGCTCGCCTGGCTCACCGGCGTGCCGCTGGAGGACAACAAGACCATCATGGAGGCGGCGCTCGAGACCGGCCCCGCCACCATGCTCGTCACCTCCGCCGTGCCGATGATGACGGGGAGCACCGGCAATCTCCTGCTCACCCCGACCCTGGCGATGATGGCCGAGCATCGCCATGTCGATGGCCCCACCAACGGCCTTGGTGACTTGACCTCCGCCATCTTTCTCTCTCGCATCATGGCCGGTCTTCCGTTGGAGAAAGCACTACAGGCCACAACAGCGGCCGTTTTCGAGGTGATGGCGCGCGCGGCCAAGCGCGGCGCGGATGAACTGATGCTGGAGGCGGATTCCTCCAGTTTCTCCACCCCAATGGCCATGGTGCAGGTGCGTCGTCTCGTCCACCCCACCAAGGGACTACGAGCCTGATTGCGTCGCGCAGTCTTAAAACGATTTGATCTTCCGCAAACCGAGGGTTATTGGCTGAGCTATGAACGATCTTTCCGACAATGATCTTTCCGGCAACGGTCTTCCCCAGACGCTTCTTGCCGGTTACCGCAACTTCATGTCCGGGCGTTTCACGGATGAATCCTTGCGTTACCGGGAGTTGGCCGAAGGCGGGCAGACCCCGGAGACGATGGTGATCGCCTGCTGCGATTCGCGCTCGGCGCCGGAAATCATCTTTGACACTCGGCCCGGTGAGATTTTCGTGCTCCGCAATGTGGCCAATCTGGTGCCCCCCTACGCGCCGGACGGCGAATATCACTCCACCTCCGCCGCGCTCGAATTTGCCGTGCAGAGCCTGCACGTCAAACATATCGTCGTGCTCGGCCATGGCCGCTGCGGCGGCATCAAGGCGGCGCTCGATTCCGAAAGCGCCCCGCTTTCCCCCGGCGATTTCATCGGCCGGTGGATGAGCCTCGTGGCCCCCGCCGCGGAAGCCGTTTCGGCCAATACGCTGATGACCTCGGGCGAACGGCAGACCGCGCTGGAGCGCATCTCGATCCGCTACTCCATCGCCAATTTGCGCAGCTTCCCCTATATCGACGCGCAAGAGAAGAAGGGTCATCTCACCCTTCACGGCGCCTGGTTCGATATCTCCACCGGCGAATTGTGGGTCATGGACCGCAAGACGGGCGATTTTATCCGGCCGTCTTCGGAATAATCAGCACCAAGCGCCCTCGCCCTTCGAGGCTCTGTTCCGCTTCGCTCCACTCCGCACCTCAGGATGAGGGCTACTGGAACGCCAGCGCTCCTTCATCCTCATGGTGAGGCGCGAGCGAAGCGAGCCTCGAACCACGAGGATGAAGGGTCGGTCCCTTACCCGTCGATCTTGCTGCCAATAATCGCAATCGCCTTCTGGTAGACGCCGGCGTCGTTCCAGCCTTGAAGCGCGACGAAATTGGCATCGCCCTGCTGATAGCCGGCGCCCGGCTGCCAGCCATGGCCCCGCAGGAAATTCGCGGTGGAGGCAAGCGCATCCGCCTTGGAGCGGGCCATGTCGATATGTCCGTTGCCGTCGCCATCCACGCCGTATTTCAGCACATTGGCCGGCAGGAACTGCGTCTGGCCGATCTCGCCATGCGCGGCGCCGACCGCCGACGGAGCCAAATCTCCCTTGTCGATGAGCTTGAGCGCGGCATAGAGCTGGTTGGTGAAATAATCGGAACGGCGGCAGTCATAAGCGAGCGTCGCAACGGCGGAGAGCGTATTCTGATTGCCCATGAAGGCGCCGAAGCCGGTCTCCATGCCCCAGATGGCGATCAATGGCCCGGCAGGAACGCCATAGCGCTTCTCGATGCTGGCGAAGAGCGCGGCGTTCTGCTGCTTCAGGCCTTTGCCACGCTTGATGATGGTCTCGGCGCCGCGCTTCCTCATGAAATCGTCGAGCGAAAGCTTGAAGCTCTTCTGGTTGCGGTCGGCGTAGATCGTCTTGGTGGCGTACTGGGTGCCGCCGAGCGCGTTCAGCGCTTTGCTGCTGATGCCCTGCGCCGCGGCCTCCTGTTTGAAACCCTGCACCCAGGCCGGGTAGCCTGCGGCCGTGTTTCCGCATTGCGCGGCCTGAGCGGCGGCGACCGGCGCAAACACGACGGCCAATGCCGCCGCACAAAATGTGCTCATGCTGCCCTTGCGGAACAAGCGTGCCATTCCATTCTCCTCAATGATCGATTCTATTGCCTTTACCCGGCCCAAAACGGCCAATACACGAGGAAATTGCCCAAACCAAGCAGGAACAGAAAGCACCCACCGCTGAACTTGCTTCTTCTCATCAGCTTTTGTTACGCCACGCGGTTTTCGCGCAACACTTCTGCCCCGGGTGCTTTAGGGCTACGTGTCGGAAACGGTTGACTTTTGCCCGATTTTCCTCTTTAAGCGCCATGAAATCCGCGACGAGCCTTGTCTCCGAGCAGCCGACCGGGACCCATTTGGTATAAACAGATCCCGGAGGTCCACACCCGACAGCGCAATGCGCCCTCGGGTGTCGTTCCGCTTTGCGTCGGTTCAAGCTCTTTGGCTTTGGCGGGGAATAGCCTACCTTTGTGCGAGAACTCGCACGGGTAAAAGGAAAACGGATGTTTGAAACGCTACAGGAACGCCTAGGCGGCATATTGAACGGCCTCACCGGTCGCGGCGCCCTGTCCGAGCAGGATGTGGCGGCGGCGCTGCGCGAGGTGCGCCGCGCGCTGATCGAGGCCGATGTCGCGCTCGACGTGGTGCGTTCCTTCACCGACCGCGTCCGCGAAAAGGCCGTCGGCGCGGCGATCCTGAAGTCGATCAAGCCCGGCCAGATGGTCGTCAAGATCGTCCATGACGAGCTGGTCGAGATGCTCGGCGCCGAAGGCGTCACCATAGATTTGAACGCTCCTGCCCCCGTCGTCATCATGATGGTCGGCCTGCAGGGTTCCGGCAAGACGACGACCTCGGGCAAGATCGCCAGGCGGCTGACCGAGCGCCAGAAGAAGAAAGTCCTGATGGCCTCGCTCGATACGCGCAGGCCCGCCGCGCAGGAGCAGCTTCGCCAGCTCGGCATCCAGACCGGCGTCGACACGCTGCCCATCATCGCGGGCCAGTCACCGGTGGAAATCGCGGCGCGCGCTGTACAGGCCGCGAAGCTCGGCGGCCATGACGTAGTCATTCTCGATACGGCGGGCCGCACGCACATCGACGAGCCTCTGATGGTCGAGATGGCCGACATCAGGAAAAAGGCCAATCCGCATGAGATTCTCCTCGTCGCCGACGCGCTGACGGGACAGGACGCCGTCAATCTCGCCCGTTCCTTCGACGAGCGCGTCGGCATCACGGGCATCGTGCTCACTCGCATGGACGGCGATGGCCGCGGCGGCGCGGCTCTATCGATGCACGCCGTCACCGGCAAGCCGATCAAGCTGATCGGCACCGGCGAAAAGATGGATGCGCTGGAGGAATTCTATCCCCGCCGCATCGCCGACCGCATCTTGGGCATGGGCGATATCGTCTCGCTGGTCGAGAAGGCTGCCGAAAACATCGACGCCGAAAAAGCGGCGGCGATGGCGAAGAAGATGCAGTCGGGCAAGTTCGATCTGAACGACCTTGCCGACCAGCTGCGTCAGATGCAGAAACTTGGCGGCATGGGCGGCATCATGGGCATGATGCCCGGCATGGCCAAGATGAAGGATCAGGTAGCCGCCGCCGGCCTCGACGACACCCTCTTCAAGCGCCAGCTCGCCATCATCGGCTCGATGACGGCGGCGGAGCGCGGCAATCCGGATATGCTGAAGCACAGCCGCAAGCAGCGCATCGCCAAGGGCTCCGGCACCAACGCTGCAGACATCAACAAGCTGCTGAAGATGCATCGCCAGATGGCCGACATGATGAAAGCCATGGGCGGCAAGGGCAAGGGCGGCATCATGAAACAGATGATGGGCGGCCTCGCCGGCAAGATGGGTCTCGGCGGCATGGGCGGGATAGGCGGGATGCCCGACCTTTCGAACATGGACCCCAAGCAGCTTGAGGCGCTTGCCAAACAGGCGGAAGCCGCCGGCTTGACCAAGGGCGGCGGTTTGCCGGGCCTGCCCGGCGGTGGCTTCCCCGGCCTTGGTAGACCGAAGCTTCCCGGTCTTGGTGGTGGATTAGGCGGCCTCCCCGGCCTGCCGAAGAAGAAGTGATGGCCATGAACGACAAGAGCCTCCCCCCTGAGCTTGCCTCCCTTCGCGCCTCGATCGATAATATCGACGCCGCGCTCATTCACATGCTCGCCGAGCGCTTCCGCTGCACCAAGGCGGTGGGCGTGCTCAAGGCCGAGCACGGCCTCGCCCCCGCCGATCCGGTCCGCGAGAAAGCCCAGGTCGAGCGCCTGCGCCGCCTCGCGCAGGATGCGAGCCTCGACCCCGATTTTGCCGAGAAGTTTCTGAACTTCATCGTCAAGGAAGTGATCCGTCATCACGAAAACACCGCTGCCGAGCTTAACGGCGGCTAACCAACCGAATGTCGCGGCGCGGCATCGACCAACCATTGCCGCGAGCGGCATAAGAAGACCAACAGGAGAATGAAATGTCGTTGAAAATCCGTCTGGCCCGCGCGGGCTCGAAGAAGCGTCCTTACTACCACATCGTCATCGCCGACGTGCGCGCCCCGCGCGATGGCCGCTTCATCGAAAAGGTCGGCGCCTGGAACCCGACGCTGCCGAAGGATGCCGAGCGCATCACGCTCGATTCCGACCGCATCACCCATTGGCTGAGCCATGGCGCGCAGCCGACCGACCGCGTGCTCCGCTTCCTCGATCAGGCCGGCCTCGCCAAGCGCCCTGCCCGCAGCAACCCTGAAAAGGCCGTTCCGGGCAAGAAGGCCCAGGAGCGCGTCGCCATGGCCAAGCAGGCCGAGGAAGATGCAGCCGCCAAGGCAGCCGCAGCCAAGGCTGCAGCCGAAGCCCCGGCGGAAGCCGCCAGCGAGTAATCTCGCCTTCCGGCATCAATATTAAAATAAAACGGCAGCCTCACGGCTGCCGTTTTTATTTGTTGTTCCGGAAGTTCTTCACCTGTGATAGTACTTTCAAGCATTGTGGAATGCCCCTCACCCTTACCCTCTCCCCGTTTAAACGGGGAGAGGGAGACATAGGCGGTGCCTGCATACATTCTTCGTTGTGCCAGGCATCTCGGATAGAACAACGAGGCGCAAATGCGAAACGTCCCCCTCTCCCCGTTTCACGGGGAGAGGGTAAGGGTGAGGGGCAAATCTGCAAGCTCCACGAATTCATGCTGGAATGGAAGCGAATTCATGGGCGAGTTGACTGACGAGGAATTCAAGGCGGCGGAAGCGCGCGGTCGGAAGATGCTGGAAACGGAACCTCGCGCATCAGCGGCCCGTTACGACCGCGCCACGGGGCGGGTGACAGTCGATCTTATGAATGGATGCACCTACATATTCCCCGCCCATCTCATACAAGATCTGAACGGCGCCGATGACGACGATCTCGAAATAATCGAGATCGATGGTATGGGATTCAAC
The DNA here is from genome assembly GCF_003217235.1 of Paramesorhizobium leguminum. GTDB lineage: Bacteria > Pseudomonadota > Alphaproteobacteria > Rhizobiales > Rhizobiaceae > Paramesorhizobium > Paramesorhizobium leguminum. Next base: position 48,038 of record NZ_QJTF01000009.1, read on the forward strand.
CTGCATTGGCCCCGTCTCGATGCCGACCTCTACGTGCCGCGGTTGGTCGCAGGAATTTTCGGAACCAAAGCCTATATGGCAAGTCTCGCCGGACGGGCGACATCACCAGCCAAGGCCGCCGCAGCCCGCGCGAACGGTCTCAAGGGTGGCCGCCCGCGCAAGATTGCGACAAAAGCATGATTCCGAAAAGTTGCAGACTTTTCGGATAAGATCATGCGATTAAATAACGACTATACAATCCCGCCGCTGCCGCCCTTCACCGCCGGGCGCTCGTCACCCACCTTCCGCCGATACCCGCTCGCGCGATAGGCGGCGACCGGGTCAATCGCCCCGCCCGCCCGGCGCCGCGCTTCGGCGAGAATCGGCTCCACATCCGTGCGATAGGCCCGTTTCAGCGTCTCGGACGCCATCAGCGCATCGTTGTCATCCTGATAGCCGCTCAAAGCTTCGCGATCCACCAGCAGCGCCTGCGCATAGGCGCGGCGGATTTCGTTGGCGCTGGAGATCAGGCTCTCGATCGGGTCGGTAACATTGTGCGACTGGTCGATCATATGCGCGGGGTGGAATCCCCTAACGCCGCGATGTTCCGCATCCACCAGTTCGTTGAAAACAAGAAACAATCGGTAAGGCTCGATAGCCCCCGCATCGAGATCGTCATCGCCATATTTGGAATCGTTGAAATGAAAACCGCCCAGCTTGCCGAACTGGATGAGCCGCGCGACGATCATCTCGATGTTGGTGTTCGGCGCGTGATGGCCGAGATCGACGAGGCAGAAGGCTTTCGGCCCAAGCATCGAGGCGATGAGATAATTCGTGCCCCAATCCTGCACCACGCTCGAATAGAAAGCCGGCTCATACATCTTGTGCTCGGAGAAGATGCGCCAGTCATCGGGCAGATTCTTGTAAATCTCGCCCATCGCGGCGAGATAGCGCTCGAAGCTTCGGGTAAAATTCGACTGGCCGGGGAAATTCGATCCATCGCCAACCCAAACCGTCAGCGCCTTGGAGCCGATGGCCTCGCCGATCTCGATGCATTCGATATTGTGCTCGACCGCCTGCGCCCGCACCGCCAGATCGACATGGCTGAGCGAGCCGAATTTGTAGGAATGCGGCTGGTCCGGCGCATCGGAAAACGTATTGGAATTCATCGCGTCGAAGCCCAGCCCCAGCGCCTCAGCCTTGGCCTTCAACTCCTTCGGATTCGCCTTGTCCCACGGGATATGCAGCGAGACATTGGGCGTCGCCCGCGTCAATTGCTGGATGACGGCGCAATCGTCGAGCTTGTCGAAGATATTGCGCGGCTCGCCGATGCCGGGGAAGCGGGCAAAGCGCGTGCCGCCCGTCCCCACGCCCCAGGAGGGGACGGCGACGAAGAACTGCGCCACTTGCGCCGTGATCGCCTCGATATCGATGTTACGGCGCGCCAGGTTTGCGCCCAGCGCTTCGTAGTCGTTCTTCAGCGCACCCTCGCGCGCGGCGTTTTCGGCGGCGATGAGATCACCGGACATCCTCAAGTCGTACATGTGTTCCTCCCTCGTTGTCACTGGATGACACCCCCCTCTGCCCTGCCGGGCATCTCCCCCTCAAGGGGGGAGATTAGCTGACATGACGCTCCGCCCCCGTTCTGCAACGTTAGCGATTAGTGCCGGCATCAATGAAGGCCAATCTCCCCCCTTGAGGGGGAGATGCCCGGCAGGGCAGAGGGGGGTGTTTCAGGCGCATTTATCTAAACGTTATCACCCTCACCGCGTAAAACTCTGCGCATTCCCCGCATCGACATTGATGATATTCCCGGTCGATTTGGCCGACGCATCCGACGCGAGAAAATAGATCGCCTCCGCAATATCCTCCGGAAACACATTCAGCTTCAGCAGCGAGCGATTACGGTAATGCTCCTCCAGATCGGTCACCTCGATCTTCGATGAAGCCGCCCGCTGCTCCCGCCATTCGCCGTTCCATATTTTCGACCCTCGCAGCACCGCATCCGGATTGACCGTGTTGACGCGGATGCCCGCATCCGCGCCTTCCAGCGCCAGGCATCGCGCCAGATGGATTTCAGCAGCCTTGGCGGTGCAATAAGCGGACGCGCCGGGCGATGCGGCAAGGCCGTTCTTGGAGGCGACGAAGATCACATTGCCGCCAAGCTTCTGGCGGCGGAACAGCCGGAAGGCCTCGCGCGAGACGAGGAAATAACCGGTCGCCAGAATGTCGATATTGCGGTTCCACATCGAAAGCTCGGTGGACTCGACCGGCGCGGAAGAGGCAATGCCGGCATTCGACACCAGAATGTCGAGCCCGCCAAATTCCACGACCGTCTCGGCAAAGGCAGCGATGACGCCGGCCTCGTCGGTGACATCAAGCACAACGCTGCGAACCACATCGGCGCCGAAACGCTTGGCGAAATCCGCATGAGCGCTTTTGAGCGATTCCGCGTCGATATCCGCAAGCACGATGCACGCGCCCTCGCCCGCAAGCCGCTCCGCCGTGGCCCGGCCGATACCACCCGCCCCGCCGGTGACGAGCGCGATACGGCCAGCCAAGCTCTTCGGCTTCGGCATGCGCTGCAGCTTGGCCTCTTCGAGAAGCCAATATTCGATGTCGAAGGCCTCCTGCTCCGGCAACCCCTGATATTCGGAAACCGACGAAGCGCCGCGCATCACATTAATGGCGTTGACATAGAATTCACCCGCGATCCGCGCCGTCGCCCTGTCGCGCGCAAACGACAGTATGCCGACGCCTGGAACGAGAAAGATCACCGGATTGGGATCGCGCATCGCAGGCGAATTGGGGTGCTTGCACGCTTCGTAATAACGCGTGTAATCGGCGCGATAATCCTCCAGCGCCTTTTCCAGCCCTGAGACCACCGCGTCGACATCCGGCTTGGCCGGATCGAAATCCAGCACCAGCGGACGGATCTTGGTACGCAGGAAATGATCCGGGCAACTCGTACCCAGCGCAGCCAGCAGGCGCAAATCCCTGGAATTGACGAATTCGAGCACCGCGTCCTGATCATCGAAATGACCAAGCTTGCGCTCGCCCTTGCCGATCATCCCCCGGATTTCCGGCATCAGCCGCGCGGCGACAGCACGACGCTCCGCCGCATCGAGGCTCTTGACTATAGCGCCTCCGAAAGCCGCCTTGCCCTCGGTCTTTTCCGCCAGCCAGCGGATCGCCTTGTTGATCACGTCGAGCGTCAGCTCGTAACAGGCCTTGGCGTCATCAGCCCAGGTGAAGAGGCCATGGCTTTCCAGCACCACGCCCTTGGCCTGCGGGTTCGCCTTGACGAAGGCTTCGAGATCGAGCCCAAGCTGAAACCCCGGACGCCGCCACGGCAGCCAGCCGATCTCATCGCCGAAAATCTCCTTGGTCAATTCCCTCGAATTCTTCGAAGCCGCGATTGCAATGATTGCATCGGGATGCATGTGGTCCACATGCATGAAAGGTACGAAGCCATGCAGCGGCGTATCGATGGAAGCCGCGCGGGGGTTCAGGTTGAACGTGCAATGCGGCAGGAAGCCGACCATGCGGTCCTCATCCTCGACGCCCCGATAGATGCCTTTCAGCGCCTCCAGCCTGTCCTGATAGAGCGTCGCGAAGCCGTCGAGCTTGATCGTGCCGACATCGCCGCCGGAGCCCTTGACCCAGAGCACCTGCACCGGCTGGCCGGTCAGCGGGTCGGTCTCCGTCACCTTGGCGGAGGTGTTGCCGCCGCCATAATTGGTGATGCGCTTGTCGGCGCCCAGCAGATTGGAGCGATAGAGCAGCTTGCCCGGCTCGTCCAAGGCCGCCGCCTTCGCATCGTCCCAACGGTTTTCCAGAAGCCGAACCTCAGCCGCCATGTCATCCTCCCAATCCTGGTTATTGGCGAGAGATATGGCGCAAGCGAACTTTCACTGTCAATCATATTCGATCATGAATTTTCATATTGCGATGCAGCATGATTATTTTTGACTGATTCCGATTGACAAGTTCAACTCGGTTGCGAGATAGAAAGATGAGGGAGGAACCATGCACGAACGCGAGCGCCACCGCATCATCCTGAGCGCTGTTCAGGAAAAGCCTGTTGTCACCATTCAGGATATTGTCGAGCTGACCGAGGCATCGGAAGCGACGATCCGCCGTGACATCGCCGCGCTGCATGTGCAGGGCCGCCTTCGCCGTGTGCGCGGCGGCGCGGAAGCCGTCCACCCGCCCCAGCTTGCCAGCCTCGCCGGCCGCCCTTTTCGTGTTTCGGAATCGGAAAACATCGACAAGAAGCGCGCCATCGCGCGCGAGGCCGTGGCGCTTTGCGAGGAAGGCGACGCGGTCATCATCAATGGTGGCACGACGACCTTCCAGATGGTGCATTATCTGGCAGCGCGTCGCCTGCAAGTGCTCACCAATTCCTTCGCCATATCAGAACATCTGGTCAAGCATTCCAAGAGCACGGTCATCGTGCCCGGCGGCGCGATCTATCGCGAGCAGAGCCTGATCCTCTCCCCCTTCGACAATGACGTGACGCGCAATTTCTATGCGCGCCGCATGTTCATGGGGTCGCAAGGCGTCGGCCCGCTCGGTGTCATGGAATCCGATGCGCTGATCATCCAGAGCGAGCAGAAGCTGATCAATCAGGCGGATGAGCTGGTGCTGATGGTCGATTCGACCAAGTTCACGCGCCGCTCCAGCCTGATCCTGTGCCCGCTGGCGCGGGTGACGACTGTTATCACCGACGATGGTGTAAGCGACGCGGCACGGCGCATGGTGGAGGATGCGGGCATTCAGCTCATCGTGGCGCAGACGGCGGCGACGAAGAAGGAGGATTCCTCTTCCGTGGCATAGCAATGGAAGAGGCGGGCAAGAACAACCAAGGGAGGACTAAAGCATGAATTTATTGAAGAAACTGGCGCTCGGCACGGCACTTGCCGTATCCATGATCGCCGCGCAGGCTCAGGCTGAGCCGATGAAGATCGCGCTCGTCGTCAAATCGCTCGGTAACGGCTTCTTTGAAGCCGCCAACAAGGGCGCGCAGGAAGCGGCGAAGGAGCTGGGCGATGTCGAGATCATCTACACCGGCCCGACGACCACCACGGCGGAAGGCCAGATCGAAGTCATCAATTCGCTGATCGCGCAGGGGGTCGATGCCATCGCCATCTCCGCCAACGATCCCGACGCGGTCGTTCCGGCGCTCAAGAAAGCGGCGCAGCGCGGCATCAAGGTCATCTCGTGGGATTCGGGCGTCGCGCCCGCGGGCCGCATCATGCATTTGAACCCCTCGTCGAACGAACTGATCGGCAATATGTGCCTGAAGCTCGCCGCCGATCATCTGCCCGACGGCAAGGGCGACTTCGCCATTCTCTCGGCCACCACCACCTCGACCAACCAGAACATCTGGATCGAGGAAATGAAGAAGCAGCTGCCTAAATATCCCGGCCTCAAGCTTGTGACCACCGTCTATGGCGACGATCTGGCCGATAAGAGCTATCGCGAAGCGCAGGGCATCCTGACCTCACACCCGGACGTCAAGGTCATCGTCGCTCCCACGACCGTCGGCATCCTCGCGGCCTCGCAGGCCGTCAAGGATGTAGGCAAGATCGGCCAGGTCTACGTCACCGGCCTTGGCCTTCCCTCGGAAATGGCCGGCGCCATCAAGTCCGGCGCGACCAAGGAATTCGCCATCTGGAACCCGATCGACCTCGGCTACACCGCCACCGAAATCGCCTATCACCTCGTCAAGGGCGACGCCGACGGCAAGCCGGGCACCGAGATCGACGCCGGACGCATGGGCAAGATCAAGATCGGCGAAAACGGCGAGGCGGCTATGTCTGATCCGTTTGTTTATAACGCTGAGAACGTCGACGAGTTCGCCAAGGTGTTTTGATCGCGGGTGAGGGTCGGCGCACCCGGCAGAATGGAACTGCCGGTGCGGCTGTTTAAAGCTTTCAAATGTGGTGGGGCACTTCACCCCCCTCTGTCCTGCCGGACATCTCCCCCTCAAGGGGGGAGATTGGCTGACACAACCCTCCGCGCTCAATCTGCAACGTCTGCGATTGGTGCCGAGCATTCATGAAGGTCTAATCTCCCCCCTTGAGGGGGAGATGCCCGGCAGGGCAGAGGGGGGTGAAGTGCCCCACCAACGTTTCTATTTAAAACTCCAGGTCCAACCCATGAATTCAGCCGCCCAACCACCCCTTCAGGAGCGAGCCCATCCAGCCCCCCTCCTCGAAATGCGCGGCATCTCGAAATCATTTCCCGGCGTGCGGGCGCTCGATAACGTCGACATCGCCCTCTATCCCGGCACTGTGACGGCGCTGATCGGCGAGAACGGCGCGGGGAAATCGACGCTGGTGAAAATCCTCACCGGCATCTACCAGCCGGACGAAGGCGAGATTCTGGTCGACGGCAAGCCCGTAACCTTCGGTACGGCACAAGCTGCCACCAACCACGGCGTCACCGCCATCCATCAGGAAACCGTTCTTTTCGATGAATTGTCGGTAGCCGAAAACATCTATCTCGGCCACGCGCCCAAAACAAGGCTCGGCCTTGTCGACTGGAAGGCGCTCAATGCCCGCTCGCTGGCGCTGCTGCATTCGCTGGAGACAACGGTCGATGTTCGCGCCAAGCTGAAGGAACTTTCCATCGCCCAGCGCCATCTCGTCGCCATCGCCCGCGCGCTTTCGGTAGATAGCAACATCGTCATCATGGACGAGCCCACCGCCGCCCTGTCGCGCAAGGAAGTGGACGACCTTTTCAAGATCATCGAGCGGCTGAAAAGCCAGGGCAAGGCGATCCTGTTCATCAGCCACAAATTCGATGAGGTCTACGAAATCGCGGAAAATTACGCCGTTTTCCGCGATGGCCGCGCTGTCGGCCATGGCTCATTGAAGGATGCGAGCCAGAACGAGATCGTGCGGCTGATGGTCGGACGCTCGGTCGATCAGGCCTTCCCGAAGGTGGACGTGAAGCTGGGCGAAACCGTGCTTGATGTCGCGAACTATTCGCACCCGACCGAATTCCGCGACATCTCCTTCGAACTCCGGCGCGGCGAAATCCTCGGCATTTACGGCCTCGTCGGCGCGGGCCGCTCGGAGTTCTGCCAGTCGCTTTTCGGCGTGACGCGCCCGTCCGGCGGAAGCCTGACGCTCGAAGGCCGCGAGATAACGATCCGCTCGCCGCGCGATGCGATTGCTCATGGCATCGTATATGTGCCGGAAGAGCGCGGGCGGCACGGCACAGTGGCGCAAATGCCGATCTTCCAGAACATTTCGCTGCCATCGCTTGCCCGCACCTCCCGCGCGGGCTTCCTCCGCTCGGCGGAAGAATTCGCCCTGGCGCGGCGCTATGCCGAACGCTTCGACCTGCGCGCCGCCGCCCTTTCCGTACCCGTGGGTACGCTGTCCGGCGGCAACCAGCAGAAGGTGGTCATCGGCAAATGGCTCGCCACCCGGCCCAAGGTCATCATCCTCGACGAGCCGACCAAGGGCATCGACATCGGCTCGAAGGCCGCCGTCCACGCCTTCATCAGCGAGCTTGCGGCGGAGGGTCTCAGCATCATCATGGTTTCATCCGAACTGCCGGAAATTCTGGGCATGTCCGACCGCGTCCTCGTCATGCGCGAGGGGTTGTCGGCGGGTCTCTTCGACAGGCAATCGCTCGATGCGGAAACGCTGGTGCGCGCGGCAACAGGAAATGCCTGACATGAACCGTATCCTCAAAAATCGCGAAATCCTGCTCTTCGGCATCATCGCCATCCTCGTTGCCGGCTTTTCCAGCCGCGCGCCGGGCTTCGCATCGCCAAAGAACCTCGCCGGCATCTTCAACGATACGTCGATCCTCATCATCCTGGCGCTCGGCCAGATGGCTGTGATCCTGACCAAATCCATCGACCTGTCAGTCGCCGCCAATCTCGCCTTTACAGGCATGGCCGTAGCGATGCTCAACGCCGCCCACCCGGAACTGCCTCTCGCCTTGCTTATCGTCATCGCGCTCGGCATCGGCTCCATCCTTGGCGCGATCAACGGCCTGCTCGTCTGGAAGATCGGCATCCCGCCCATCGTCGTAACGCTGGGTACGCTCACCATCTATCGCGGCATGGCCTTCGTCCTCTCCGGCGGCGGCTGGGTCAATGCGCACCAGATGACGCCGGTCTTCCTCAACACCCCGCGCCACGTCTTCCTCGGCCTGCCCATCCTCGGCTGGGCGGCGGTGGCCATCGTCATCCTCGTCTACATCATGATGGTCAGCACCTTCTTCGGCCGCGCGCTCTATGCCTCCGGCGGCAATCCCACCGCGGCGGTCTATGCCGGCATCGATGTCGGACGCACCCGCTTCTTCGCCTTCGTGCTGTCAGGCGCGCTGGCTGGGCTCTGCGGCTATCTCTGGGTGTCGCGCTATGCCGTCGCCTATGTCGATATCGCCGCCGGCTTCGAGCTGGACAGCATTGCCGCCTGCGTCATCGGCGGCATCTCGACGCTGGGCGGCATCGGCACGGTGGCGGGAACCGTGCTCGGCGCGCTCTTCCTCGGCGTCATCAAGAATGCGCTGCCGGTGATCGACATCTCGCCCTTCTGGCAGATGGCAATCTCCGGCGCGGTCATCATCCTCGCCGTCATCTTCAATGCAAGGGCTGAAAAGCGCCGCGGCCGCATCATCCTGCGCGACAAGGCGGCCAAGACTTATTCGGAGGCCACGGCATGAGCGCTGTCCCCGAAAAACGCCCTATCCCCGACCGTCTCGGCACTTCCTTCACGCGGGCATTGGCAAGCTGGGAGGTGCTCCTCCTCGGCGTGGCAATCGCCATCTTCATCGCCAATTCCTTCGCCTCGCCCTATTTCCTCAACGCCTGGAACCTGTCGGACGCCACATTCAACTTCACCGAAAAGGCGCTCATCGCCTTCGCCATGGCGCTGCTGATCATATCGGGCGAGATCGACCTCTCGGTCGCCGCCATCATCGCGCTCGCCTCGACCGCCATGGGCGCGGCGGCGCAAATCGGCATCGGCACGCCGGGTCTGGTCTGCATCGGCATCAGCGTCGGGCTTCTGTGCGGCGCCTTCAACGGCTTGCTGGTGGCGGGCCTCGGACTTCCCTCCATCGTCGTCACCATCGGCACGATGAGCCTCTTCCGCGGCATTTCCTATATTGTGCTGGGCGATCAGGCCTATGGCAACTATCCGGAAAGCTTCGCTTACTTCGGACAGGGCTATGTCTTCTGGGTCTTCTCGTTCGAGTTCGTGCTGTTCGCCGTCAGCGCGGTCCTCTTCGCCATCCTGCTCCACGCCACCAGCTTCGGCCGCCGCGTCTATGCCATCGGCAACAATGCCTTCGCCGCGCGCTTTTCCGGCATTCCGGTGGAGCGGGTGAAATTCATCCTGTTCCTGCTGACAGGCCTGATGAGCGGCATCGCCGCCGTCTGCTTGACCTCGCGTCTCGGCTCCACCCGCCCATCCATCGCGCAGGGCTGGGAGCTCGAAGTGGTCACCATGGTCGTGCTCGGCGGCGTCTCGATCCTCGGCGGCTCCGGCACCATCGGCGGCGTCGTCATCGCCGCCTTCGTCATGGGCCTCGTCACCTTCGGCCTTGGCCTTTTGAACGTGCCCGGCATCGTCATGTCCATCTTCATCGGTCTGCTTCTGATCATCACCATTTCGCTGCCGATCCTCATCCGCCGCATTAAATCCGGAAACCCCGCATGACCGAAAAATACGCCTTCAAGATGCGGCTCAATCCCGGCATGGAAGCCGAATACAAGCGCCGCCATGATGCGATCTGGCCGGAACTGGTGGAGCTTCTTCATGATGCGGGCGTATCCGACTATTCCATCCATCTCGACCGCGAAACCAACACGCTTTTCGGCGTGCTGACGCGGGATGCGGATCACCGCATGGCGGCGCTACCCGATCATCCCGTGATGCAGAAATGGTGGGCGCACATGGCTGATATCATGGAGACGAATCCGGACAATTCGCCGGTTCAGTCCGAGCTTGTCACCCTGTTTCATCTCGCCTAGAGGGGCCTAATTTGATGGAAGCGCCAAACACCCCCCTCTGCCCTGCCGGGCATCTCCCCCTCAAGGGGGGAGATTACGCCTTCATCGGTGTTCGGCACCAATCGCCAACGTTGCAGGATGGATGCTGCGGATTGGGTCAGCCAATCTCCCCCCTTGAGGGGGAGATGCCCGGCAGGGCAGAGGGGGGTACTGCCCCCTCTGCATTTCAATTTAAACCTGAGATGCGCGTCCCATGACATTCCCCTCCCACATCGCCGTCCTCGATGTCGGCAAAACCAACGCCAAGGCCGTCATCGTCGATTCCGCAACCGGCGCTGAAATCGCCACCCGCACCATGCCGAACCGCGTACTATCAGGCCCACCGTACCCGCACTACGACATCGAAACCCTGTGGCGCTTCTTCCTCACCGCCCTCACCGAATTCACCCGCACCCCCGGCTTCGACGCCATCTCCATCACAACCCACGGCGCATCAGCGGCGCTTCTTAAGCAAGGCCAGGAAAAGTGTGAAGCGGTTTTCCGTCCGGACTTGCGTAATAATAAAATCGAAGATGGCCTCGCCATGCCGGTCCTCGACTACGAGCACGCCTATCCTGATGACATCCGCGAGCACTACGCCGCCCTGCGCCCGGATTTCAGCGAAACCGCGTCGCCGCTCCTCTCCGGCGGCCTCAATCTCGGTGCGCAACTCCACTACCAGAAAACCGCCTTCCCCAATCTTTTCGCCCGCGTACACACGATCCTCACCTATCCGCAATATTGGGCATGGCGGCTAACCGGCATCGCCGCCTGCGAGACGACCTCGCTCGGCTGCCACACCGATCTCTGGAACCCGCACACCGGCTGCGTCTCCTCGCTTGTCGATACACTGGAAATCGCGCCCTTATTAGCCCCCGTGCGCTCGGCCTTTGATGTGCTCAGCCATGTCTTGCCCGAAATCGCCACCCAAATCGGCCTTGACCATCCCATCCCGGTCCATTGCGGTATTCATGATTCCAACGCCTCGCTCCTGCCGCATCTGATACAGCGCAAGCCGCCCTTCGCCGTCGTTTCGACCGGCACATGGGTCGTCATCTTCGGCGTCGGCGGCCGCGCTGAAAAGCTCGATTCGCACCGCGACACGCTCATCAATGTCGATGCCTATGGCCGCCCCGTCCCTTCCGCCCGCTTCATGGGCGGTCGTGAGTTTGAAATGCTGATGGACAGCATTGCACCTGTCCATCTGGAAAAGGCTATCGAAGCACTGCCAGACGTCGTGTGCGATCAAACAATGGTCCTGCCAAGCGTCATCAAAGGCACAGGGCCTTTCCCAACGCGCGAGATGGCTTGGCTCAATGCGGAAAACCTCACCCCGGCCAAACGCTATGCCGCCGCAGCGCTCTATGCCGCGCTGATGACGGAGGTGAGCCTCGACCTCGTCGGCGCGGACGGTCCCATCATTATCGAAGGCCCCTTCGCCAGAAACAGCATCTACACCGCCGCCCTTGGCCATCTCACGGGTCGCGAAATGCTTGCCCTCCCCGGTTCGACCGGCACCAGCCTTGGGGCAGCGATGCTGGCGGGGATGCAGCCGGGTGCGAGCACGCCGGAGCCCAATGATCTGATGCTGCCCCAAACCTTTGAGGCCTATGCTGAAAAGTGGCGGAGCCTTGTCAAGACGGGAGCCTATATCACGCCATCTGATCCAACACCTCACGCTGTTCATGCATCATGAGGAAGATGCGGTAATCCCGGTCGAGCGCGCCGCGCATTTCCGGTGACGGCCTGCGCTCCAGCCCGCCCTTGCTCATCGCGGTGCAGGCAGCGGCGAGATCGGGATAAAGCCCTGCAGCGGTCGCCGCCACCATCGCCGTGCCGAGCAGCATGGCGTCTTCCGCCTGCGGCTCGATCACCGTGCAGCCCGTCGCATCGGCATAAAGTTCCATCAGCAGCGGGTTCTTGATGTGGCCGCCGGTCACATGCAGCGTGTCGATCGTATAGCCCTTGGCGTTCAGCGCCTCCAGGATATGGCGGACACCCAGCGCGATGGCGACGGCGGTGCGCCAGTAGAGGCGGCAAAGGCTGTCGAACGAGGCATCGAGCGTCAGCCCGCTGATCACGCCCACCGCATGCGGATCGGACAGCGGCGAGCGGTTGCCGTGGAAATCCGGCAGCACATGCAGCCGCGCGGCAAAGCCGCTGCCCTCCTCGGCCCGCAATTGCTGCACCCGCTCGATGATGCGCCCGTGCATGGCAGCATCCGGCTCGCCGCCTGCTCCATGCCAGCGGATAATATGGTCGAGCAGCGCCCCGGTTGCCGATTGCCCGCCTTCGTTCAGCCAGCAACGGCCAAGCACCGCGCCGTGATAAGGCCCCCACACCCCCGGCGTCGGGCGGCGCGTCTGCGACAGCGCCATGACGCAGCTCGATGTCCCGGCGATTAGCGCCAGATGCCGGTGGATTTCAGCGAGATTGCCGGCATAGCCGCCAAGCACACCAAGCGCCCCGGCATGCGCATCGATAAGCCCCACCCCGACGCGGCAGGCGGCGCTCAATCCCAATTCTCCCGCCGCTCCCGCCGTGAGCGGACCCAAATCCTTGCCGATTGGGCTTGCCTTCTCCGGCAACGCGCCCTTCGCCCGCATGTCGGCAATGCCGACCTTGTCGAAGAAATCCTGGCTCCAGCCCGGCTCCTCATGGGCGAGATAGGCCCATTTACAGGTCAGCGTGCATTGCGAGCGTTCCAGCGAACCGGAAGCCCGCCAGGTGAGATAATCCGCAAGATCGAGAAAATACCCGGCCTCCTCCCAAGTCGCGGGGAGGTTGCGCTTCAGCCACATCAGCTTCGGCGTTTCCATCTCCGGTGACATGACGCCACCGATGTAGTCGAGAACGCGATGCCCCGTCGCCGTGCATTCGTCGGCCTCGGCAAGCGCGCGATGGTCGAGCCAGACGATGGTATCCCAGCGGTTCTCGCTACTGGGCGAAACGGTCAGCGGATCGCCATTGCGGTCACGCGCCACCAGCGAGCAGGTGGCATCGAAGCTGATCCCGGCCACATCCCCCGCCACAATCCCTGCCTTGGCGATAGCGGCGCGCACGGCACGGCACACCGCCTGCCAGATATCTTCGGAATCGTGCTCGGCAAAATCCGGCTTCGGCCGGTTCATCAGGATCGGATGTTCGGCGCGGCCCAGGAGATCGCCGTTCCGCGAGAACACGCCAGCCCGCGCGCTGCCTGTCCCGACATCCACCGCCACAACCTTGTCCATCGCCTACCTCCCACCGGTTTCGCTGGGAACATAGCGCATAGCTGGGAGAGGTGGGAATTGTTTGTGGAAGGATTTGTAGAATGCAGGATTGAACGCTGGTTCTAGGCGCCTCCTCTGCCCTGCCGGGCATCTCCTTTTCCTCCAGTCGTCATCCTCGGGCTTGACCCGAGGATCCACGGCTAGGGAGCGCTGATCTTTTCACCGCCTCAATGCATTCCAGCAAGCAGGAACAGCATCCGTTCTCCGATTAATATCTCACTTCGGGAATTACGATCCCGTCGCGGACGACAGCGTCGTTTCCGCCCCTTTGCCGTGGATCCTCGGGTCAAGCCCGAGGATGACGGTGGGAGGAGGGGGAGATGGCTGGGAAGCCGGAGGGGTCGCGATTCCATCAAAACAAGAATCGCCCCTGCATCACCAGCACGTATACCCCCCGTCCGCCAGCACGATCGACCCCGTCAGCAGGCTCGCCGCATCCGATGCCAGGAAATGCACAACCGAGGCGATTTCGTCCGGCTGGCCGACGCGGCCCATTGGCGTCATTTCCAGCCAGGTCTTGTACATGTCGGGATTTTCCTCGATGCCGAAGGCGGTGAGCGGCGTTTCGATATAGGTCGGCGCCACGGCGTTGACGCGCACACCCCGCGCGCCCCATTCGGCGGCAAGCGACTTGGTCAGATGATGCACAGCCGCCTTCGACGCATTGTAAAAGGACTGCGGCTGCGGTTTGTTGACGATGAAGCCGGACATCGAGCCGATATTGACGATGGCGCCGCTGCCCTGCTCCAGCATCTGCCGCCCGAAGGCGCGGCAGCACCAGAACAGGCCGTCGACATTCACATCCATGTGGAAGCGCCAGTGCTCGTCGCTCGTATCCTCGGCCCGCACATCGCTTACTGCCACACCGGCATTGTTGACGAGGATATCGACCCGGCCATGCTCCCTGACGATCTGCGCGGCAACCGCATCCACGTCTTTCGACTTGGTAACGTCGAGCGTGACGCCATGCGCCTTGATGCCAAGCTTAATCAACTCCGCGACAATCGCCTCGACCCGTTCAGGCAGCATCTCGGCGACAACAACGGTCGCGCCGGCCTCGCCCAGCGCCTGCGCGCAAGCCGCGCCGATACCCTGTCCGCCGCCGGTCACAACAGCCACGCGCCCATCGAGTTTCAGTTTATCCATATACATTGGGTATGCCCTTTCAGCTCATCCAGTTTCCGCCGTCGACATTGTATGTCTGCGCGACGACGTAATCGCTTTCGGGACCGGCGAGGAATATCGCCATGCCCGTCAGATCCTCGGGCCGGCCCATGCGCCCGAATGGCACGGCCTCGCCCACCAGCCGCTTCTTCTCGCCAAGCGGCCGGTTCTCATGCTTTGCGAACAGCGCATCGACGCCTGCCCAATGCTCGCCATCGACCACGCCGGGCGCAATCGCATTGACGTTGATGCCATGCCTGATCAGGTCGAGCCCTGCCGACTGGGTGAGGCTGATGACCGCCGCCTTGGTCGAGCAATAGACCGCCACCAGCGCCTCGCCGCGCCGTCCCGCCTGGCTCGCCATGTTGATGATCTTGCCCCCGCGCCCGCGCGCGATCATCGCCCGCGCCACCGCCTGCATGGTGAAGAGCACACCATGCACATTGACCGCGTAGAGCCGTTCAAAGCTCTCTCGTGTGATCTCGACCATAGGCGCCATGTCGAACAGCGCGGCATTGTTGACGAGGATATCGATCCCGCCGGTCTTGGCTACCGCCTCCGCGACGGCCCGCTCGATCGACGCGATATCGGTCACGTCGATCTGCACCGCATAGGCGCGTTCGCCTATCTTCGCGGCACTTTCCTGTGCCCGGTCGAGATCAATATCGGCGAGCGCAACGGTGGCGCCTTCACGCGCAAAAGCCTCGGCGAAGGCAAAACCGATGCCGCGAGCCGCCCCGGTGATGAACGCGGATTTCCCTTCAAGACGCCCGCTCACAATGCCGCTCCGTTGTCTCCGAAGCGATAGATCTTGCCCGCCTCCGGTGTAAGGAAGACCTGTTCGCCATGCTTCACCGGAAACTCGCCCGGCGCCCGCGCCGTCACCGGCCCGACGCCATCCACATCGGCATGGACAAAGGTATCCGCGCCCAGATGTTCCACCACGGTCACCTTTCCCTGCCAGGGGCCTTCGGTCTTCGACAGGCCGATATGCTCCGGACGCACACCAATCGTCGCGGCATTCTCCTTCGCCGCCGCCGCGCCGCTGATCAAATTCATCTTCGGCGAGCCGATGAAACCGGCGACGAAGAGGTTTTTCGGATTGCGATAGAGTTCGAGCGGCGAGCCCACCTGCTCGATGCGGCCCGCATTCAGCACCACGATCTTGTCGGCCATGGTCATCGCTTCCACCTGGTCGTGGGTGACATAGATCATGGTGGTTTTCAGCTGATGATGCAGTTCGCTGATCTCCAGCCGCATGTTGACGCGCAGCGCCGCATCGAGGTTCGACAACGGCTCGTCGAAGAGGAAGGCTTTTGGCTGGCGCACGATGGCGCGCCCGATGGCCACGCGCTGGCGCTGCCCGCCGGAAAGCTGGCGCGGCTTGCGGTCGAGGTAGTCGGTGAGGTTGAGAACCTTGGCCGCGCCGCGCACCTTGTCGTCTATGGTGGCTTTCGCCTCGCCCGCCATCTTCAGCGGAAAAGCGATATTGCCGTAGACGCTCATATGCGGATAGAGCGCATAGGACTGGAACACCATGGACAGGCCGCGCTTCGCCGGCGCCTCGCGGGTGGCGTCCGCGCCGTCGATGCGGATCGTGCCGTCAGTGGCATCCTCAAGCCCGGCGATGATGCGCAGCAGCGTCGATTTTCCGCAACCCGAAGGCCCGACGAACACGACGAATTCCCCATCGGCGATATCAAGATCGATCTGTGGAATGACCTTGGTGGTTCCGAAGGATTTCGAGACCTTTTCGAGTGTTATGCTACCCATGAAACCCTCCCGTTTTTGCTCAAGGCAATGGCATGAATGCCCCTCATCCGCCTGCCGGCACCTTCTCCCCGCACGCGGGGAGAAGGAAAAAGCGGCAACGCGGACGCCCTCCTCTCCCCGTTTTTCACGGGGAGAAGGTAAGGGTGAGGGGCATCTTTCGACTGGCTGCCCATTTTCAACCATCCCTCACTCACTTCACCGCTCCAAAGGTCAGTCCGCGCACGAGCTGGCGCTGCGAGAACCATCCGAGGATGAGGATCGGCGCGATGGCGAGCGTCGAAGCCGCGGAAAGCTTGGCCCAGAACAGGCCCTCCGGGCTCGAATAGGACGCGATGAATGCGGTGAGCGGCGCGGCGTTGGCCGCCGTCAGATTCAGCGTCCAGAACGCCTCGTTCCAGGCAAGGATGATGTTGAGGAGCAGCGTCGAGGCGATCCCCGGCACCGCCATCGGCGTCAGCACATAGATGATTTCCTTGGCAAGAGAGGCGCCATCCATGCGCGATGCTTCGAGGATCTCGCCGGGGATTTCCTTGAAGTAGGTGTAGAGCATCCAGACGATGATCGGCAGATTGATCATCGTCAGCACGATGACGAGACCGAGCCGCGTGTCGAGCAGGCCCCAATCGCGGTAAAGGAGATAGATCGGCACCAGCACGCCCACCGGCGGCAGCATCTTGGTGGAGAGCATCCACATCAAGATGTCCTTGGTGCGCTTGGTCGGCGAAAACGCCATCGCCCAGGCGGCGGGGATGGCGATGAGTAGGGCAATGAAGGTGGAGCCGAAGGAGATTATCACCGAGTTCATCACATGCTTCAAATAGTTCGAGCGGCTCTGCACTTCCGCGTAGCTATCCAGCGTCCAGTCGAAGAACAGGAAATGCGGCGGCGAGGCGATGGCCTCGCCCTCCGTCTTGAAGCTGGTGATCACGGTCCACAGGATCGGAAAGAAAATCACGAAGCCGACGAGCCAGCCGATGGCGGTGAAAGTCAGCTTCCTGCGTGTAGAGATTGCGCGGGCCATGGTCAGGCCTCCAGATTCTTGCCGATGAGGCGAATGAGGAAGATGGCGACGAGATTGGCGAGAATGACAGCGACGATGCCGCCCGCCGAAGCGCCGCCCACGTCGAACTGCAACAGCGCCTGCGCATAGACGAGATAGGTGATGTTGGTGCTCTCATTGCCGGGGCCGCCATTGGTGGTCACCAAGATTTCGGCGAAGACGCTGAGCAGGAAGATCGTCTCGATGAGCACGACCACCGTCATGGCGCGCGCCAGATGCGGCAGCACGATATAGACAAAGCGCGAGATGGGACCGGCGCCGTCCATCTCGGCAGCCTCCTTCTGCTCCTCGTCGAGCGATTGCAGTGCAGTGAGCAGGATGAGCGTGGCAAAGGGCAGCCATTGCCAGGCGACGATCATTGTCACCGAGAACAGCGGCAGATTGTTGAGCCAATCCACCGGCTGCAAGCCGAGAGACCGCGCGATCCAGGCGAAGATGCCATAGACCGGGTGCATCAGCATGTTCTTCCACACCAGCGCCGAAACCGTCGGCATGACGAAGAACGGCGCAATGACAAGAAGGCGCACGATGCCCTGCCCGAAGAAGGGCTGGTCGAGGAGAAGCGCCAGCAACGTGCCGCCGGCGAGGGTAATCAGCAGAACGCCGCCCACCAGCAGCAGCGTATTGAGCAGTGCCGTGCCGAATGCCGGATCGGTGAGGAAATAGTGGTAATTGAGCGTCCCCGCCCATTCTTCCATCCCCGGCATCAGCAGATTGTACCGCAGGAACGAGAAATAAAGCGTCATCGCCAGCGGCACGATCATCCATGCGAAGAGCAGGAGAACGGCCGGGCTCATCATCAGGCGCGCGGCGGACCGCGTTTGCAGCGTTGCCATGGTGTGGTCCCCATTTCTCGGTTTATGAGAAGGAAGCGGAACTGGCCAGCCTGCCCCTCACCCTTACCCTCTCCCCGCAAGCGGGGAGAGGGGGACACCAGCGTCACGGGCCATCCTCTTCCCCACGGTGCTCAGAGAGCGCAGACGTTGCCACCTCTTCCTTCTCCCCGCGTGCGGGGAGAAGGTGCCGGCAGGCGGATGAGGGGCAGCCCCCAACAGCGATCGGGCTTACTTAATATACCCGCCCTTCGTCATCTCGCGCACACTCAACTGCTGTGCGTTCTTCAGCGCCTGATCGACCGTGATCTGCCCCGCGAGCGCCGCCGAGAATTGCTGGCCGACCGCCGTGCCGAGCCCCTGGAATTCAGGAATGGCGACGAACTGCACGCCGACATAAGGCACCGGCTTCACCGTCGGCTTGTCCGGATCGGCGGAGTTGATCGATTCCAGCGTCGCCTTGGCAAAGGGCGCAACCTTTATGTAGTCAGGCGTTTCATAGAGCGAGGTGCGCGTGCCGGGCGGCACGTTGAGCCAGCCATCCTTGGACGCGACAAGCTGCGTGTAACTCTGGCTTGTGGCCCAATCGATGAACTTCTCGGCTGCCTCGGTCTTCTTCGACCCGGCCGGAATGGCGAGTGACCATGCCCACAGCCAGTTGCCGCGCTTGCCCAAACCGTTGTCCGGCGCCAGCGCAAAGCCGACCTTGTCGGCAACCTGGCTTTCCTTCGGATCGCTGACGAACGAAGCCGCCACCGTGGCGTCGATCCACATGGCGCACTTGCCTGACTGGAACAGCGCCAGATTTTCATTGAAACCGTTGGAGGACGCTCCCGGAGGTCCGGCATCCTTCATCAGATTGACGTAGTATTCGAGCGTCGCCTTCCATTCCGGCTGGTCGAATTGCGGCTTCCAGTCCATATCGAACCAGCGCGCGCCAAAGGAGTTGGACATGGCTGTGAGCAATGCCATGTTTTCGCCCCAGCCTGCTTTGCCGCGCAGGCAGATGCCGTACATTTCCTTGCTCTTGTCGGTCAGCTTGCGCGCGGCTTCACCGATGAAATCCCATGTCGGCGCATTGGGCATTGTCAGCCCGGCCTTCTCGAACAGATCCTTGCGGTACATGACGAAGGAACTCTCGCCATAGAACGGCGAGGCATAAAGCTTGCCCTCATAGGTGAGGCCGCTACGGATCGGCGGCAACAGATCGTTGACGTCGTAATCATCATCCGCAACCAGCTTGTCGAGCGGCTGGAGCCATCCCTGCTTGGCCCAGATCGGAACCTCATAGGTGCCGATGGTCATGATATCGTACTGTCCGCCCTTGGTGGCGATGTCGGTGGTGACGCGCTGGCGAAGAACGTTTTCCTCCAGCGTCACCCATTCCAGATCGATACCGGGGTTCTTCGCCTTGAAGTCATCGGAAAGCTTCTGCATGCGGACCATGTCGCCATTGTTCACAGTGGCGATGGTCAGCGTCTCGGCCTGCGCCCATACCGTCATTGCGGCCAGCGAGCAGGCGCCAAGCATCAAGGATTTCAATCTCATCTGTTCCTCCCAAACATTAGAGCAATTGATATCAGTATGAGCAATTGCTCACGAAACAACGCAAAGTGTCAAGTCCCATTCGTCGCCGCAATGCAACAATACGGAGCGTCTTCAACCGCGAAGCTTACCGCTCGCTTTTAAGAAGCGCGGCGGCGGTCGCCTCGTCGGTGATCAAGCCATTGACCAGCCGGCCTTTCACCGCCGCGGCGATGGCCGGCTGCTTCTTCGCGCCTTTGGCCAGCGCGATAACGAGAGCATTCCCGCCGCTCGGAATAGGCGCGCTGGCGACGCGCTCGTTGGTCAGCCCCTCCAGCATACGACCCTCGCTGTCGAACGACCAGCCAAGGATTTCGCCGACGCTCCCGGCCTTCTGCAGCGCCTTCAACTCAGCCTGCGAAACGAAACCATCGAGATAAAGAGGCGCATCGTCGCCAAGATCGCCGATGCCAAGAAACGTCACATCCGCCCTCGCCGCCAGTTCCAGCACCGGGCGGATCATCGCCTGGGTGTGCAAGAGTTCGCGCTCCTCCGGCGACGAGGCGATGACCGGCAGCGGCATGGGAAAGCTGCGCGCATGGATCGCGTCGGCGATATTGAAGATGACGTTGTAGAACGCGGCGGACCCGTCCGGCGCGATATTACCGGTCAGAGAAACGACCTTATGTTGCGGGCATTCCATCGGCGACAATTGCTCGATTGCCGCCTTCAGCGTGCGCCCTGTGCCGATCGCCATCACGATCGGCTCGGATGATTTCAACCACCGCGCCATCTCCTCCGCTCCCGCTTCAGCCACACCAAGCGTCGTCGAAGACGAGGCGGGATCGGTCGGCACGACTTCAGCGAAGCGCAAACCGAATTGCGCCTTCAGCCGCGATGCAAGATCGAGGCAATTGGCGATCGGATGGTCGAGCCGCACCTTGACCAGCCCCTCGGTGACCGCGAGTGAAACCATGCGCTGCGCCGACTGACGCGAGACGCCAAGCTTGGCGGCAATCTCATCCTGCGTATTGCCGGCTATGTAATAAAGCCACCCCGCCCGCGCCGCATCATCGAGCCTGGTATTGTTGTTATCGCGCTTCGGAGCCACGCTTTTCGCCTTTCGCCTGCAATGCTTTCAAAATGCGACAGGCGGATGACGGACGCAACTGTCTCTTGGGTTATGGATGAAACGCTGGCGCCTGATACCCCCCTCTGCCCTGCCGGGCATCTCCCCCTCAAGGGGGGAGATTGGCTGAGAGGACCGCTTTCGCCAATCGCCAGCGTCGCAAGATAAAGCGCCGTCATCGATGCAGGCCAATCTCCCCCCTTGAGGGGGAGATGCCCGGCAGGGCAGAGGGGGATGTTGCCTCGCGCCGCCCCTTATCGATACCCATCATAAACTTGACTTCCACCCACATATTTTGTTTGCTCCCCCTCATGACGTTCCACCCCCAGATGAAAAGCAAAGTAGAAGGCGTGTCCATCGTGGATGGTTTGCGCTGGCGCGCTTGGAATGGCGTCCTTGCCGATGTCTGGTCCGTCATCTGCTCGGAAGGCGCCTCAGGCCAATATGTCTCGAGAGCACCGCGTCTTTTCGTCGTGCTCGACAATGACGGCGTTGGCAAGTTCGCCATCCGCCAGAGCGAGCGCCAGCAGCCTACGCCAAAAAGCGCCGCTCCCAACCGGATGAGCTACATCCCCGCCGGAATGCATATCTGGAGCGAGGCGGAGAACACCGGCTTCCTCCGCCATCTCGACCTGCATTTCGATATCGAGACGCTGTCCCGGCGCTTTGCCGGCGCGCTCGATATGGAAAAGCTCGGGCAGCCCCGCCTGATGTTTTCCGACGAACGCATAGCCAGCCTCGCGGGCCTCATCGCAGCCGAATGCATGAACGACGATCCGCTGCATGATCTCTATGGCGACGGGCTGGTGGCGGCGCTCTTCGCCGATCTGTTCAAGATCGGACAGGTATTGCCAAGAAAACGCAGCCAACTTTCGCCGCGCCAGTTGCGCCGCGTCATCGATTTTCTGGAAGAGAACTGCCTGCGCTCCATCCGGCTAAAGGACCTCGCCGATCTCTGCGGCCTGTCGGAAACCCATTTCAGCCACGCCTTCAAGGCATCGACCGGCCTGCCCCCGCACCAGTGGCAAATGCAGGCGCGCATCGACAGGGCGCGCGAATTGATGAACCGCAAGACGATCTCGCTGACATCAGTCGCCTCAGCCACCGGCTTTTCGGATCAGGCCCATTTCACCAGGGTTTTCAAGCGTTTCGTGGGCGTGACCCCGGCTGCATGGCTGCGTGGGCAGACCGATTAAAAAGCCAAAAGCGTTCAATAAATCGCAAGAAACGACAATCCATGCGCATAATCTTGATATAAACCCTCATCTTATTCGATAGGGGTTAACAAGGTTTCCGATGGCCGCGCTGAAAACGGCATGGGAAACGTCGTCAAGCAGGGGTTCATTGCCATGACCGCATCGCGCCGGAAGCTCACTCTCCGCGTCCTCCTCGGCAGCGCAGCCGCGCTTCCCGTTCTCTCTTCGCCGCTCCAGGCGCAGGAAGCCGGCGCGCCTATCCAGCTGCAGCAGATCACCGTCGAGAGCGGCAAAGGCGGGGCCAAAGGCAGCGCCACCGGCCCGATCAAGGGCTTCGTGCCTGAGAACACCGCCACCGGCTCCAAGACCAGTACACCGATCGAGCAGATCCCGCAGCCGGTCTCGGTCGTCGGGCGCGAGGAGATGGACGACATCGGCGCGCAGAAGATCGATGAGGCGCTGCGTTACACCGCCGGCGTCTTCTCCCAGCCCTTCGGCCCCGACCAGGATACCAACTGGCTCTATATCCGCGGCTTCGACGCCACCCAGACCGGCACCTATCTCGATGGCCTGCAGAACTTCAGCTACGGCTTCGGCGGCTTCCTCATCGACAGCTTCGGGCTTGAGCGCATCGAAGTACTGAAGGGCCCGGCTTCCGCGCTTTATGGCGGCGGCAATCCGGGCGGCATCGTCAATTATGTCAGCAAGCGCCCCACCGGCGAGCGCCTGCGCTATGTCGAAACCGGCGTCAACAGCTATGGCAACGGCTATCTGGGCTTCGACATCGGCGACAAGGCATCCGACGTCGTCGATTACCGCGTCAACGGCATCATCTCCGGCGGCGACGGCTACACCGATTTTTCAGAAGATTTCCGCGGCGTCATCTCGCCCAGCATCACCTGGAGCCCGGACGAAGCGACGAAATTCACCGTCCTCGCCAATTACACCCATCTCGACGCCACCCACAATGGCGGCGCCTTCCTGCCCTATTTCGGCACGGTAGTGGATGCGCCCTTCGGCAGGATTTCCCGCAAAAGCAATTTCACCGAACCGTCCATCGACAGCTACGACCGTGAGCAGGCCTCCATCGGCTACGAACTGGAACACACCTTCGACAATGACTGGACAGTGCGCCAGAACCTGCGTTACGGCTTTTCCCATGTGAAGGAGCATAGCCTTTATCCTTATGGCTATGGTTTCGCGGAGAAGCCATCAGGGGACAATTACGATCTCGCCCGCATCAATTTCCGCCACGATACAACGGTCAACACCTTCTTGGTGGACAATCAGTTACAGGGCACGGTTACGACTGGCGCCATCGAGCACACGCTGCTCTTCGGCCTCGAATATAAATATTTCAACATCGATCAGATGCAACAGTCTGCCTCGGGCACGCCGATCAGTCCTTTCGATCCTGTCTACGGCTTGCCGCAAGAAACGCTTGGAAAGCCCTACATCAATCAGGACCTAAGCCGTAATCAGGTCGGCATATACGCGCAGGATCAACTCCGCTTCGGCGATGGCTGGATCGTGACGCTCAATGGCCGTTACGATTATGTATCGGACAAATCCGAAGGCCTGCCGTCTTATGACGTTCATGAAGGCAAGGCGAGCGGCCGTTTCGGCATCGGTTATGAATTCGAAAATGGCCTTACGCCCTATGCCAGCGTTGCCACCTTCTTCAACCCACTCCTTGACGCGCTGGTTACCAAAGAACAGGCGAAGCCCGAAACCGGCGAGCAATATGAGGTAGGCGTCAAATACCGTCCAGAGGCATTTGACGGTCTCATTACCGCCTCGTTCTTTGACCTGACTAAGCAGAATGTAGTTATGGGGCCAAACGGGTCCAAAACACAGGTCGGTGAGGTCAATTCGCGGGGCTTCGAACTGGAAGCACAGGCCAATATCACCGAGGCATGGCGCGTGACGGCGGCCTTCACCGCCTACAAACTCGAAGTAAATGAAGCAGCGCCGGGCGACCTCCACGCTGCCGTCGGTAATCAGCCTGTTCTGGTCCCGGAAACACAAGCCTCAGTCTTCGCGCAGTATGCCTTCCTTGACGGTGCGCTCGAAGGCGTGCAGATCGGCGCCGGTGTCCGCTATGTCGGCTCGTCCTACGCCGATGCGGAAAACAAGTACAAGGTGCCGGATGTGGCGCTGGTGGATCTCAAGCTCGGCTATGAGAAGGACAATTGGGGCGTCGATCTCAATGTCACCAACCTCTTCGACAAGGACTATGTGGCAGGCTGCCAGACGACGCTCTCCTGCGGCTATGGCGAAGGCCGCAAGGCGCTGCTGAAGGCGCATGTGAAGTGGTGATCCCACACACCCCGTCATCCTCGGGCTTGACCCGAGGATCCACGGCAAGAGGGCGCCGGCTTTCCTGTCAGCCGCAACGTGATCGATAATCCATCGTGCCTATGATTGTATTGTACTGCCGTGTTTACTATCCCGTTGCGGATGACAATGCCGGTCCTGCCTCTCTGCCGTGGATCCTCGGGTCAAGCCCGAGGATGACGGGGTGTGTGGGAGATGGCTGGAAAGCCAGAGGGGAGTAAACCTGCCAAGCCCCCAAATAACCCGCCGCACCCTCCTCGCCCTCACAGCGGGCGCATTCGCATGGCCGGCCCGCCTCTCTGCCGCCCCCCTCCCCCGCATCGCGGTGATCGACTGGGCGATGCTGGAGACCGCCCTCGCCATCGGCGTCGTTCCCGTCGCGGCCACTGAGCTCATCCAGTTCCGCCAAATCGCCATCGAGCCGGAAGTGCCGCAAACCGTTGCCGATCTGGGCCTGCGCGGCGCGCCGAACATGGAGCTCCTGCGCATCCTCGCGCCCGATCTCATCCTGAGCTCCAGCTTCTACGAATATCGGCGCGCGGCTTTCGAGCGCGTCGCCCCGGTCTTTTCCGCGACCGTCTATCAGGTAGGCACACCGCCCTTCGACCCCGCGCGCGACGCCATGCTGGCGCTCGGCCGGAAGCTCGGGCTGGAAGCCGCCGCGCAAAACTATATCGCCGCGACAGAGGCTGAAATCGAAAGCCTGCGCCAACGCGTCAAAAACCGCATCCACCGCCCCGTCCTCCTCATCAGCATCGGCGATATCAGCCATTTCCGCGCTTTCGGCGGCGACAGCATGTTCGGCGATGTGCTGGGCCGAATCGGGCTAACCAACGCCTGGAAAGGCACGACAAGCTATTCAGCCACCGCCCCTGTCGGCATAGAGGCGCTGGCGAATATTCCGCAAGCAGATATCGTCGTCATCGGCCCCGTGCCACCCGAAGCGCGCGAAATCCTGCCGCGAAGCCCCATATGGAACGCGCTGCCCGCCGTCAGCGAAGGCCGCGTTGCGATGCTCGACGCAATAGACCATTTCGGCGGCCTCCCCGCCGCCCGCCGCTTCGTCCGCCTGCTCGGGCAAGCCGGATCATTTCTGGCTGATCCCAATGGCTGAAGCCAGTCTCCCTCGCCGCCCCATCATTCTCTGGGCGCTGCTGGCGCTCACCGCCGCCATTCTTTGCCTCGTCGTCATCACGGAGCATCTTTCACCCGGCGCCGCCACGCCAACGCTTCAGCGCGTCATCCTGGTTCAGGCCACCCTGCCGCGCGCGGCGATGGCGATGCTTTGCGGCGCGGCGCTCGGCCTTTCCGGGCTGCTTCTCCAGCGCGTGCTGCGCAATCCGCTGGCCGAACCCTCGACGCTCGGCATCTCCGCCGGCGCGCAACTCGCCATGGCCGCCGCCGCCATCTACGCGCCGTTTCTCCTCGAAGCGGGCCGCGAGGGTGTGGCGCTGGCGGGCGGGCTGGCGGCGGTGGGGCTCATCCTGGCGCTCAACTGGCGGCGTGACCTTGAACCGGTTTCCGTCGTGCTCGCGGGCATGATGGTATCGCTGACGGCCACCGCCGCAAGCGCCGCGCTCATCATCGCCAATGGCGAATATATGTTCTCGCTCTTCATCTGGGGCGGCGGAACCCTCGCCCAGCAAGGCTGGGAACCGACCCTCGCAATTGCATTGCGGCTGGTTCTGGTCGCCGGCGCATCGCTCCTGCTGTTGCGCCCGCTCACCATCCTCGGCCTCGACGAATCCAATGCCCGCAACCTTGGCGTGGCGCTCTACGCAACCCGCTTCATGGTGATCGGCCTCGCCGTCTGGCTCGCGGCGAGCGTGACGGCGGAAGTCGGCATCATCGGCTTCATCGGCCTTGCCGCCCCCGCGCTTGCCACGTTGAGCGGCGCCCGCACGCCGCGCCAGAAACTCATCGCCACGCCGCTCATCGGCGCGATCCTCCTCTGGCTCGCCGATGGGCTCGTGCAGCTTTTCGCCGGCTCCGGCGGCGAGCGCATCCCCACCGGCGCTGCGACGGCGCTTCTCGGCGGCCCGCTGCTCCTCTGGCTATTGCCGCGCTTGCGCATGCTCGAATGGCCATCACTGAACGCCAAACCGCCCGTCACCCGCCGCGCGGCGAACCCCGCCTTCCTGCTCGGCCTCCTTCTGGTTCTTGCTCTCATCACCATAGCCCTAGCGCTCATACTCGGACGCGGGCCGGCCGGCTGGAATCTCGCCCAAGGCGCTTTGCTGCACGACCTTCTCCCCTTCCGCGCGCCCCGCGTCGCCGTCGCCGCAGCCGCAGGCGCGATGCTCGCCGCCGCCGGCACCATCATGCAGCGGCTGACGGGCAATCCGCTCGCGAGCCCCGAAATCCTCGGCATCGGAACCGGCGCGGGTGTCGGTCTCGCCGCCGTCCTCTATTTGAGCGCCATGCCTGGAGAGGCCGCGCAGCTTGCCGGCTCGGCAGCGGGGGCGCTCGCCGTACTCGCCATCATGCTCGCCATTGCCGCGCGCAGCGGCTTCGGGCCGGAGCGTCTGCTCCTTGCCGGCATCGGCATGGGCGCGCTGTGCAGCGCGGTGCTCACGGCAGCTATCGCCACGGGCGACCGGCAATCCTTTCGCCTGCTCGAATGGCTGAGCGGCACCATCAGCGAAGTCTCGGCCAGCGAAGCCCGCCTCGCCTGCATCGCCGCCCTGCTGCTCATCGCGCCGCTGTTCTTCACCTCGCGCTGGCTCGATATCTTGCCCTTGGGAAAAACGGCGGCGCACGCCCTCGGCCTGCCGTTGACGATGAGCCGGATCCTGCTCGTCATCCTCTGCGCAGGCCTCACCGCCGTTGCCTCGCTGCTCGTCGGCCCCTTGAGCTTCATAGGCCTGATCGCGCCGCATCTGGCGCGGCTTATCGGCCTTCACCGGCCCCTGCCCGGACTTGCCGGCGCTATTGTGATCGGCAGCGGCCTGATGGTCCTCTCCGACTGGCTGTCGCGCATGGTCGCTTTTCCCTATCAGCTGCCGCTCGGTCTCTTCGCCTCGCTCATCGGCGGCGCCTATCTGATCTGGATGCTGGGCAAAGGGGAAAGCCGCGAAACCGCCTGAATACGGGCTCTTGGCATAAGCCTGCGCGGCTCCTTATATAAGGCTGAGACTTATGGAGAGCGTCCATGAACATCGGGCAAGCCGCAACCGCCTCTGGCGTTTCGGCAAAAATGATCCGCCATTATGAATCGATAGGACTTATCACGCCGGCGGAGCGCACCGCGTCCGGCTATCGCGTTTATTTGAACAGGGATATCGAGTCCCTGCGCTTCATCCGCCGCAGTCGCGATCTGGGCTTTTCCATCGAGCATATCCGCACGCTGCTGGCCCTCTGGCAGGACCGTGAGCGCGCCTCCTCCGAGGTGAAGCGCATCGCGCTTCAGCATGTCCAGGAACTGGAGGCCAAGCAGCGGGAACTGCTCGCGATGGCGGATACCCTGCGCCATCTGGCCAACCATTGCCACGGAGATGAGCGGCCCGATTGCCCGATCATTCAGGATTTGGCCCATGCCGAAGGGCCTGCCATTGGGGCCGCTCCCTTGCGGCGCCCCGGCGCGCTTAAAGGTGCTTTAGCCGGTTGAACACGGGCAAATACACACAAATATTATCGGATTGCGCTCTGAAGACCATCTATTCTACCATCGTTCCGATTGGTCAAATGGAGGAATGCGCCAGTGCCTGTTCGCACGATTGTGTGGGGTGAAAACATCCACGAAAATACCAATGCGCTCGTCCGGGAAATCTATCCCGACGGGATGCATACGACGATTGCCGGCGCGCTCACCCGCGATCCCGCGATCGAGGCGACCACCGCCACGCTGCAGGAGCCGGAGCACGGCCTGAGCGAAGAACGCCTTGCGCAAACCGATGTGCTCGTCTGGTGGGGTCACAAGGCGCATGGCGACGTTTCGGACGAGGTCGTTGAGCGCATCGCCAAGCGGGTTTGGGAGGGCATGGGGCTGATCGTGCTCCACTCCGGCCATTTTTCCAAAATCTTCAAGCGCCTGATGGGCACGCCCTGCGCGCTCAAATGGCGCGAGGCGGGCGAGCGCGAGCGCCTGTGGGTCATCAATCCGCGCCACCCCATCGCCGCCGGGCTGGATGAGAGCTTCGTCCTCGAGAACGAGGAGATGTATGGCGAGCAGTTCTCCGTTCCCGAACCGCTGGAGACGGTGTTCATCTCCTGGTTCCAGGGCGGCGAGGTGTTCCGTTCCGGCATGACCTGGCGCCGTGGCGCCGGCAATATCTTCTATTTCCGCCCCGGCCATGAGACCTATCCGACCTATCACGACGCCAATGTCCGGAAGGTGCTGATCAACGCGGTGAAATGGGCGCATAATCCGCAACCGCCGCTCAAAAACATAACCGATGCCCCGAACGTACCGGTGGAGAAGGCGCTCGAACCGATCGTCGAGCGCGGCCCGAAACTGCATCAGGCCGGCGAAGCCGGTTATCGGTGAGGACTATCAATGAGACTGATCGTTGTTGGCACAGGCTCGATGGCCGAAAACCAGGTGAGCCATTTCAAGATGATCGATGGCGTCGAAATCGTCGCCGCTGTCGACCCGGATCCCACGCGGCTGACCCAGTTCGCCGAGCTGTTCGGTATACCAAAGCGCTTCCTGTCGCTCGAAGAAGCCATAACCTGGGGTGAGTTCGACGCGGCGACCAATATCACGCCGGACCGGATGCACCATGCGACCTCGCTTGCGCTGATCAAGGCGGGCAAGCATGTCTTCTGCGAAAAGCCGCTCGCCGAAAACCATGCCGACGCGATGGAGATGACCGAGGCCGCAGAGGCCGCCGGTATCATCAACATGGTCAATCTCACCTACCGCAACGTGCCGCAGCTGCAATATGCCCGCGGCATGGTGCTGGCCGGCCAGCTTGGCACGGTCCGCCACGTCGAGGCCTCCTATCTCCAGAGCTGGCTCGTCTCCCGCGCCTGGGGCGACTGGCGCACGGAATCGCGCTGGCTCTGGCGGCTATCGACGGAACACGGCTCGAACGGCGTTCTCGGCGATGTCGGCATTCACATTCTCGACTTCGCATCCTATGGCGCGGCAACCGATATCGATTATGTGTTTTCGCGCATGAAGGCCTTCGACAAGGCGCCGGAGGGCAAGATCGGCGATTATGTGCTCGACGCCAATGACAGTTTCACCATGTCCGTGGGTTTTTCCAATGGCGCGCTCGGCGTCATCCATGCGAGCCGCTGGGCCACAGGCCACCTCAACGAGCTGAAGCTGCGCATCTATGGCGAGCGCGGCAGCCTGGAGATCATCCACAGGCCGGAGGAGTCGGAACTGCGCGGCTGTCTCGGCGACGACATCGAAACGGCGACGTGGAAGGTCATCGAGGTTCCTCCCGTGCAGACCAACTACGAGCGCTTCGTCGAGGCGGTGACCACGGGCAGACAGGCCGACCCAAGCTTCCGCCACGCGGCCGACCTGCAAAAGGTGATCGACCTTTCCATCGTCTCGGAAAGGGAGCGCCGTGAGTTCACCCTGCTGCCGCCGGTGGAAATCGTACCCGTGCACGAGAAGGAAGCGGTTGCGATGGAGCTGGTCTCCGCCGGCGCGGAGAAACCACGCAAGCCCCGCCGGAGACGGTGGGCGAGCAGGGCAGTAGGGCAGTAGGGCAGTAGGGCAGTAGGGCAAATACCGCGCAGTTATGCAATGGCAATAGGGCGGTTCTCGTTTTGATGGAATCGCCTGAATTCAGTTTTGGGGTCGTTGTTGTCATGAAGACGTAGAGGAATGGATTCCTGTGACAAGCACAGGAATGACGGAAGGTCTGCTGTTAACGGCTAAATTCCACCCGTCATTCCTGTGCTTGTCACAGGAATCCATGCCTCAACCTATCCATTCACGACAACGGCGCAAAAGGACACCAAGCGATTCCATCAAAAGAGGAAGCTCTCTAGCTGAGGTATGCCTCGCGATTCCATCCAACCATGAACCGCCCTACCCCCGCCACCGATACTCTTCAATACTCTCCGGCTTCATCTCAATCGAAAACCCCGGCATCGACGGCGGCATATAGGCCGCATCGCGGATCACGCAGGGATCGACGAAATGCTCATGCAGATGATCCACATATTCGATGACCCGGCCATCCTTGGTGCCCGAAACGGCGATATAATCGATCATCGACAGATGCTGCACATATTCGCAAAGCCCGACGCCGCCCGCATGGGGCCAGACGGGCAGGCCATATTTGGCAGCGATGAGCAGCACCGCCAGCACCTCGTTCAGCCCGCCCATGCGGCATGAATCGATCTGCACGACATCGATTGCCCCTTCGGCGATGAACTGCTTGAACATGATGCGGTTCTGGCACATTTCACCCGTCGCCACCTTCACCGGAGCGATAGCCTCGCGGATCTTGCGGTGCCCCGCGATATCATCAGGGCTGGTCGGCTCCTCGATGAAATAAGGATTGCAGAAGGCGAGCTTGTTCACCCAGTCAATCGCTTGATTAACCTCCCACACCTGGTTGGCGTCGATCATCAGGAAACGGTCCGGGCCAATCCTCTCGCGGGCGATGCGCAAGCGGCGGATGTCGTCCTCCAGATCGCGCCCGACCTTCATCTTGATATGGTTGAACCCGGCATCGACCGCTTCCTGGCAGAGCCGCTTCAGCTTCTCGTCGGAATAACCGAGCCAGCCGGCGGAGGTCGTGTAGCAGGCATAGCCTTCGCGTTCGAGCGTGGCGATCCGTTCCGCCTTTCCGGCTTCAGCCTTCTGAAGAATTGCCAGCGCCTCCTCGGGCGTCAGCACGTCGGTCAGATAACGGAAATCGACGATCCTGACGATCTCCTCCGGCGTCATCTCGGCGACCAGCCGCCAGACGGGCTTCCCCGCCTGCTTGGCGAGCAGGTCCCAGACGGCATTGACCACCGCGCCCACGGCCAGATGCATCGCGCCCTTGTCCGGCCCGATCCAGCGGAGTTGGCTGTCACCCGTCAGATGCCGCCAGAACTTGCCCGGATTCTTACGGATGACGTCCAGCTCCTGCCCGACAACGAGATGTCGCATCGCCTCGATGGCAAGGCAGCAGATATCATTGCCGCGCCCGATGGTGAAGGTAAGCCCGTGTCCCTCAAGCCCGTCCTGATCGGTATCGAGAATGACATAGGCTGCGGAATAATCCGGATCCGGATTCATCGCATCCGACCCGTCGAGACTTTGCGACGTCGGGAAACGCAGGTCGAAAACGCGAAGATCTGTAATGCGGGCCACGGGGAACCTCTTTGATCGGTATTTATGGAGATGAAGCCGGTTAGGCTATTTTCTGTTTTGATGGAGTCGTTTGTGTTCTCACCCCCCTCTGCCCTGCCGGGCATCTCCCCCTCAAGGGGGGAGATTGGCTGACGCCATACTCCGCATTCAACCTTCGACATCTGCGATTGGTGCCGAACATTGATGAAGGCGTAATCTCCCCCCTTGAGGGGGAGATGCCTGGCAAGGCAGAGGGGGGTATGCCTCGCTACAGCGTTTCCTTTAAATATCCGCCCTCACATGCTGCCTCTGCACACCCAGCCCCTCGATACCAAGCTCCACCACGTCGCCGGCCTTCAGATAGCGCGGCGGCTTTAGTCCCATGCCGACGCCGGGGGGCGTGCCGGTGGAGATGATGTCTCCAGGATGGAGCGACATGAACTGGCTCAAATAGGAAACCAGATGGCGCACGCCGTAGACCATGGTCTTGGTCGAACCATCCTGCATCGTCTCGCCATTGACTTTCAGCCACATCGCCAGATTCTGCGGGTTGGCTACTTCATCCTTGGTGACAAGCCACGGGCCGGTCGGGCCGAACGTGTCGCAGGATTTTCCCTTGGTCCACTGTCCCGCGCGCTCGGTCTGAAAGGCGCGTTCGCTGACATCGTGCAGCACGGCATAACCGGCTACATAATCGAGCGCATTGTCCTCGCTCACATATTTGGCCGTCTTGCCGATGACGATGCCAAGCTCGACTTCCCAGTCGGTCTTCTGCGACCCGCGCGGAATGACGATATCGTCATTCGGCCCGACGATGGCGGAAGTTGCCTTCATGAAGATGACAGGCTCCGGCGGCACCGCCAGCCCGGATTCGGCGGCATGGTCAGCGTAATTGAGGCCGATGCAAATGAACTTGCCAGTCCCGGCAACGCAAGGCCCAAGGCGCGGACTGCCGGAAACGAGCGGCAGGCTTTCAGGATCGATCTGGCCAAGCAAAGCCAGCGCATCGGGCGCAAGCACCGCGCCGGCAATATCCGCCACATGGCCGGAAAGATCGCGCAGCTTGCCGTCCTTGTCCAGAACGCCCGGCTTTTCTTGTCCTGCTTCGCCATATCGCAGCAGTTTCATGTTTGTCTCCTTGTATGATTTGAAAAGGGAGTAGGGAGTAGGGAGTAGGGAGTAGGCAAATTTGGGATGTATTCCCTATTCCCTATTCCCTACCCTATTCACTATTCACTATTCCCTCAATTCACCCACCCGCCGTCGATGACATAGGCCTGCCCCGTCGTATAGGTCGCGCCGGCGAGATAGACCGCGAGATCGGCGATTTCCTCCGGCGTTCCAATGCGTCCCATGGGCTGGCGGGAGATGAAAGCCGCGCGCGCGGCTTCATAATCGCCTGTTGCCTTAAGCCGCTCCTGCAGCGAGGGGCTTTCCACCGTGCCGGGGCAGATGGCGTTGCAGCGAATCCCCTGCCCGACATAATCCGCGGCAACCGATTTCGTCAGCCCGATCACCGCCGCCTTGGTGACGCTGTAGGCAAACCGGTTCGGCACACCCTTGATGCTGCTCGCCACCGAGGCCATGTTGACGATTGCCCCGCCGCCATTGAAAATCATGCCGGGCAGCACGGCGCGGATGGTGCGCACCATCGAGCGGACATTCAAATCGAAGGCGAAATCAAGATCGCCGTCCTTGATTTCCAGTATCGAGCCGGAATGGACGAAACCGGCGCAGTTGAACAGCACATCCACCGCGCCGATGTCAGCCACAGCCTGGCTGACGGCTGCGCTATCCAGCACATCCAGCCTGCGCGTCGAAATGCCCGGCTCGCCCTCAAGCGCGGCGAGCGCCTGCTCATTGATATCGGTGGTATGCACCGTCGCCCCGGCCCGCGCGAAGGCAAGCGCCGTCGCCTTGCCGATGCCCTGTCCGGCCGCTGTCACCAGAACCGTCTTGCCCTTGAAGTTCTCGCTCATTTTCAGTCCTCCTTCGCTCGCCGCTCGGCGATCAGAATATGATCTGCGGCAAGAACCACCTCGCCGCGCTGGTTGATCACCTCGCACCGCTCGACCACACGGCCCGAACCGGGGCGCTTCGGATCGTCCTCCTTGGCGGCGATGGTGACGCGCGTGTGGATCGTATCGCCGATGAACACAGGCCGCACGAAACGCAATCGGTCATAGCCATAGGAGAAGGCGACCGGATTGATCAGGCTCGCCGTCAGGCCCACGCCGATGGAAAACACCATGGTGCCATGCGCAACGCGCTGGCCGAATGGCGTGGTCTTGGCGAATTCCGCATCCATGTGATGCGGGAAGAAATCGCCCGTATGCCCGGCATGGACGACGAAATCCGTCTCCGTGATGGTGCGGCCCGTGGTAGTGCGCACATGGCCCAGTTCATAGTCTTCGAAATAGATGGTTTGTTCCACTTATCTTAAGCCTTTCGCGGGTCTCGGATCGAGTGGGGTTGAAGGCGCCGCGCTCGACCGATAGGCGCTTTCGACCAGCGCCATCGTATTCCATGCATCTTCCACGGAACTGATGAGCTCCTTGTCCTCACCCGCCGCAAAGCGCTGCAGATTGGCCATGCGCCCCACGAACGCATCCGGGAACCAGGCGCCCGCAAGCGGCACCGCCACCCAGCCATCGCCTCCTTTGGGATAAATCTCCAGCACGTCCGGCTCGCCGCGCGGATAATCGAGATTGACGCCAAGCTTCACATAAGCCGCGCCCTCGGTGCCGCAGATGCGGAACTCGCATGCCTGATATTTGCGGCCAAATTTATGGTCATGATTGATCGAGAGCGAACAACGGACGGTATCGCCATAATCGAGAATGGCGGAGGTGCGCGTCTGCGCCACATTGTGGTTGGGATGGCCCATCGTCTTGGCGTGAACGCCTTGCGGGTCGCCAAGAACCTGCCGGATGAGATCGAGATAATGGATCGAATGCATCGCGATCTCGACGCGTGGCAAGCCGTTCAGGAACGGCCAGAGCTGCCACGGCGTATCGAGCGCCAGCCATGCGTCGAAATCGATGACGTCGCCGAGCCATCCCTTGGCAATGGCATCCTTCAACGCCAGCATGACAGGCGCGAAGCGAAGCTGGAAATTGATCGCCGCAATGAGTTTCTTTTCGCGGCACACGGACAGGATTTCCCGCGCCTCTTCCAGCGTATTGCCCATCGGCTTCTGGATAAGCACGGTCGCGCCATCCGGCAGCGCCCTTAACACGTCCGCATGGCGTCCCGGCGGGGTTGCGAGATCGAAGACGGCGTTTTCGACGGTGGCCGCTTCCGCTATGGAAGAAAACGCCGTCACATCCCAGTTATCCGCAAGTTTTCGCGCCTTTGCTTGATCCGGGTCGTAAAGGCCTGCAATCGGAAAGCCGCCTTTGCGGTAGGCGGGATAATGCGCATCGCCGACGATGGAGCCTGCGCCGAAGGTGACGATTGGGCGGGGATTGACGGGCACAGGCCAGGATTGGATGAGAGTGGAAGGAGAGAAGATCATAGAGAGCCCCCTCTCTTGCGATTTTGCATTTTACTTCTAAATTGAAACGTTTGCGGGCCAATACCCCCCTCTGGCTTGCCAGCCATCTCCCCCTCAAGGGGGGAGATTGGCCTGCATCGATGGCGGTATCTGTTCTGAAATGTTGGCGATTGGCGGAAGCGCCCATGACAGCGTAATCTCCCCCCTTGAGGGGGAGATGGCTGGCAAGCCAGAGGGGGGTTCCCTTGCCCAAAAACCTCAATCAACATGAAATACCTCGTCCATCATCGCCCACCACTCGCCTTCCTTGCGGCTCGATAGCGGCACCTGGCAGGGCATACACACCGACCACCATTCCTGGTTCTTCGGATCAGCAGCCATCTTTGCCATGTCGGCGGCAAAGTCGGTTCCGTGATATTCCCAATAGCCGAAAAGCAAATTCTCCGGCTCGCGCAGGAAGATCGAGTAATTGCGGATATTGCAGGCCGATATCAGCGCCAATATCTCCGGCCACACCGCCGCGTGAAGGCGCTTGTATTCGGCGATTTTTTCCGGATTGAGCCCTATGACCATTCCCATTCGCTGCATGGCTCAGGCCCTGATCTCGGTGGTAAACTCAGGAATACTGCGGGACCGCAACGCATCCCAGTCCCAGTCGATGCCGATACCCGGCGCATCGGGCGCGATTGCGTGACCGTCCTCGATCCGCATCGAGCTCTGCGTCAGATCATCAAGCTGCGGGATATATTCGACATATTTCCCATTCGGCACCGCGCAGGCGAGGCTCACATGCAGTTCCATCAGGAAATGCGGGCAGACGGGGATGTCGAAGCTTTCCGCCAAATGCGCCACCTTCAGCCATGGCGTGATGCCGCCGATGCGCGCTACGTCCACTTGCACGATGGAGCAGGCGCCACGCTGCATATATTCGCGGAAATGGCGGATCGAATAGAGCGACTCACCCACCGCGACCGGCGTGCTCGTCCGCTCCGATAGTCGCACATGGCCGTCGATATCGTCGGCGGGAAGCGGTTCTTCCAGCCAGGCGAGATCGATATCGCGCAACACATGCGAACGCCGGATCGCCTCGTCCAGCGTAAAACCCTGATTGGCATCGGTCATGATCTCGAAGCCCGGTCCCAGCGCATCGCGCATGGCCGAGAGACGGTCGAGGTCTTCGGACCCATGCGGACGCCCGATCTTCACCTTCGAGCCGCGAAAGCCTTTTTCCTTCGCCGCCAGCGCATCCTCGACCAGCGCTTGTTTCTCGATATGCAGCCAACCGCCCTCGGTCGTATAAAGCGGGCAGCGGTCCCTGGCGCCCCCGGCGAGCTTCCACAGCGGCAGGTTCTGCTTCTTCGCCCTGATATCCCACAGCGCCGTGTCTATGGCCGCCAGCGCCAGCGCGGTGATCGGGCCAATCGTCGTGGCATGGGTGGCGAATTCCAGCTTGCGCCAGATCGCCTCGATCCGGTCCGCATCCTCGCCCAGCAAACGCGGAGCGAGATGATCGGACAAAAGCCGCATGACCGACGAGCCGCCCGTGCCGATCGTATAGCTATAGCCGGTCCCCGTCGCGCCATCGGAATCCGTGATGGTGACGATGGGCGTCTCTTGGCTCACAAAGCTCTGGATGGCATCCGTTCGCAACGTCTTGGGCGGCAGATCGACCATGCGCAATTCGACTTTTTCGATCCGTGCCATGTCAGTCCCGCAAGGTCCGGCCCGTTTCAGCCGAGAAGAGATGCGCCTGCGACAGATCAAGGCTCATCGCCACTTTCTCTCCCATCGCCAGCGGCCTCGGATTGAGCATCCGCGACATCCACTCCCGTTTATTGAATTCAACCGTCACCAGCGTCTCGTTGCCGAGCGGCTCCGTGATCGAGACCGGCAAATCGATCTGATGGATATTCGCCGCTTCGCTGGAGGAAAGCCCGTGCCCCGTCGGATAGAAATCATCCGGCCTCAGGCCGAAGACCACCTTTTGTCCCGCTGTCACATGTTCGCGGAACTGCGCCGGCAGCGGCAGGCTATCGCCGGAAGCGAAAACCAGCTTGCCGTCATCGACAGTCGCCTCATCGAGATTCATCGGCGGCGAGCCGATGAAGCCCGCGACGAAGCGCGTGGCGGGAAAGCGGAACACCTCATCCGGCGTCCCCACCTGCTCGATATAACCGTCGCGCATGATGACGATGCGGTCGGAAAGCGTCATCGCCTCCACCTGGTCATGCGTCACATAGATGATCGTCGATTGCACCTTGGCGTGCAGCTTCTTGATCTCGGTGCGCATCTGCGTCCGCAGCTTGGCATCGAGATTGGAAAGCGGCTCATCGAAAAGGAAAACCTCCGGCTGGCGCACGATGGCCCGCCCCATGGCAACGCGCTGGCGCTGGCCGCCGGAAAGCTGCGACGGGCGGCGCTCCAGCAGCGGCGTCAGCTCAAGAATATTCGCCGCCGCCGCAACGCGCTCTTCGATCTCTTTTTGCGGACGCTTGGCGATCTTGAGCGAAAAGCCCATATTCTCGCGCACCGTCATATGCGGATAGAGCGCGTAGGACTGGAATACCATCGAGATATTGCGCGCCCGTGGCGGCAGATCGTTGACCACCTTGCCGCCGATCTCCAGCGCGCCGTCGCTGATATCCTCCAGCCCGGCGATCATGCGCAACGTGGTCGATTTCCCGCACCCCGAAGGCCCGACCAGCGCGACGAACTCGCGATCTTTCACATCGAGATCGATGCCGTGCACCACTTCGACAGTGCCGTAGCGTTTGACGAGTTTTTTGAGTGATACGGTGGCCATCTATGATTATCCTTTTACCGCGCCGAAGGTGAGGCCGGAGACCAGATGTTTCTGGATGATGAAGGTGAGGATCAGCGCCGGCACGATCATGACGACGGCGAGCGCGCACATGCCGCGCCAGTCGATGGTGAACTCGGCGGTATAGTCGAGAAGCCCGACCGGCAGCGTCTTGGAATTGACCGACCGGGTGAGTTGCGAGGCGAGCGCATATTCGTTCCACGAAGTCAAAAAGGCGAAGATGCCGGCGGATGCGATGCCGGGCCCGGCCAGCGGAAATTCCACCTGCCAGAACGCCTGCCAGCGGGTGCAGCCGTCGATCTGCGCCGCTTCTGCGAGATCCTTCGGCACCTGACGGAAGAAGCCGTCGATCAGCCAGATGGTGAAAGGCACGTTGAGCGCGACATAAGTGAGGATCAGCCCGAAATGCGTATCGATGATGCCGATGCGGGCATAGATCATGAACAAAGGCAGCGATAGCGCGATGCCCGGCACCGCGCGGGTCAGCATGAAGCCAAGGAAGATCGCCGACTTGCCCTTGAAACGGAAGCGCGCGAAGGCATAGCCGCCGGCCATGCCGATGGCGAGCGCAATCACCGTCGAGGTGACGGAGACGATGATCGAATTGCGGAAATAATCCCACACCGGCACACCGCCCGCGCCTGCGCCGCTGAACATGGCGCGATAGGCCTCCAGCGACAACTGCGTCGGAATCCACACCGGCGGCTTCGCCATGATCTCGACCGTCGGGCGCAGCGAATTCAGGATGACCCAAAAGCCCGGCAGGCAGATGACCGCCATCGCCAGGAACAGACCGACGAAATGCGCGACGCTCAATAGCCGGCGTTTGACGCGGTAGGAGGTGTTGCTGCCTTCCATCTTACCACTCCGCTCCGATTTGCTGGCGCGCGGCGGCCAGTTTCCTAAAGAAATAGACAGTGAAAAGGATCGAAAGCAGGATCGAGACATAAGCCATGGCGTTGGCCATGCCCATTCTCGCATCGCTATAGGCCGTCCGCCCCACCAGCGTCCAAAGCAACTCGGTGCGCCCTGCCGGCCCGCCATCGGTCATGATCTTGACGATGTCATAGGCCCGCGCCACGTCGAGCGAGCGGATCGTCATGGCGATGAAGGCAAACGGCATGACGAATGGCCAGGTGACATAGCGAAAGGTCTGCCAGGGCGTGCAGCCATCCACCCGCGCCGCCTCCACCGGCTCCTGCGGCATGGCCAGCAACCCGGCGAGGATGAGGATGGCGAAGACTGACGTGGACGACCAGACCTCGGCGACGATGATGGAAAACAGCGCCAGATTTCCATTGATCAGCCAAGGGATCGCTTGGTCGGTCAGCCCTAGCGATTGCAGCGCATTGTTGACGAGACCGATATTGTCGTTGAACAGGAATTTGAACTGGAAGCCGACGAGTACGGGCGAGAACATCATCGGAAACATCATCAGCGTACGCAACAACCGCTGCCCATGCGTCGCCTTGTTGACCAGCATCGCCAGCCCGAGGCCCAGAAACATTTCCGCGTTGAGCGCGATGGTGAGCAGCAGGATGGTGCGCCCGAACGCGACCCAGAAATCCCAGTTGGAGAGCACATTGACGTAATTGCGGATGCCGATGAACGTCCACAACGTATCAGGCCGCGTCAGCCGGAAGGGGGTGAAGCTCGAATAGAAGGAGAAGAGCAGCGGCAGCACGATGACCGCGACAAGCACGATGATGGCGGGCAGAAGGAGAAGGACGGGAGCGGGGAGTCTGGATTTCATTTAAACGGCCTGCTCCTGATCGGCATGCGGCATGGATTTTAGCGCCCTCCTTCCCCCTTGCGGGGAAGGTGCCCGCGTCAGCGGGCGGATGGGGGTGGAGCCGGTTGCGCTCTATTCTGCACCACCCCCACCCGGCCCTGCGGGCCACCCTCCCCGCAAGGGGGAGGGAAAGCGGAGCCCTACAGCTTCCCCGCATCCTCTAGTATCTGCGTCGCCTTCTTCGCCGCATCATCAAGCGCCTGCTTGGACGTCTTATCCCCCAGGATCGCCGCCTGCAGTTCCGGATAGACCGCGTTGGAAATCTCGATCCACTCCGCCGTCGGCGGCACGGGGAAGGCGTATTTGGATGCTTCCTGGAATGCCGTCAGCACCTCCGTGCGATAGGGATCGCCCTTCGCCTTCTCGATGTTGTATGCCCAGACGGCGGTGCGGGTCGGCAGCGGACCGGCGGCGGATTCGAGCTTCTGGCTGTCCTCGTTGGTGAGCCACCAGACGAGCGAGGCCGCCGCGTCCTTGTTCTGGCAAGCCTCCGTCACCGAGAACCCGTGGAAGCCGGACCAGCCGGTGCGCTTGCCGGACGAGCCCTTCGGCTGCACCTTGACGCCGACATTGCCGGCGACCTTCGAGGTCTTCGGATCGTTGAAGAAGCCCGCCCAGCCCGGCCAGTCGAGATTGAGCGCGATGGAGCCGGAGGCAAAGCCTTGCCCCAGATCGTCCCAAAGATAATTGGTGGTGCCGACAGGAACGGCCTTCGCCTTGTAGAGATTGACGAACCAGTCGAGCGCCCTGACGCCTGCCTCGGAATTGAATGCCGGCTTGCCTTCGGCGTCGAGATATTCACCGCCATCCGCGACCAGCATTTCATAGAAGCGGCCATTGATCGCCTCTTCCTTGCCGGCGAACTGCGTGCCGTAGAAGGTCGGCGGATTTGAGAAGAACTCGGCCTGCCTCGTCACTTCATCCCACGTATCCGGCGGCACGAGATCCTCGCCGTATTTCTCCTTGTACGCCTTCTTCTTCGCCTCGTCCTGATAGAGGCTCTTCTGGTAATAGAGCGCCGAGACATCGAACTGCGCGCGCGGCAGCATGACGAGCTTGCCGTCAAGCGTCGCCGCCTTGATCACCGAAGGCACGAAAGCCTCGATTTCCGATTTCGGAATATAGGGCGTCAGGTCGGTATAGATGCCTGGATATTGCGGGGCGAAGGACGAGTGGTTCGACCCCACGCACCAGTTCAGGCTGCCCGCCGCGATGTCGGACTTGATTTCCTTGTCGAGCTCGAAATGGTTCTTCTTGGAAAGGATATTGACCTTGGCGCCGGTCAGCTTTTCCCATTCGCCGATGCGCTGGTAGAGCGCCTCATATTGCTGCCCGCCGATAAGCTTGGCGTCGATCGTCTGCCCTTCGAATTTGCCGGGCAGGTTCTGGGCCGATACGCCGCCGCTGGTCGCGACAGCGATGGCCACTGCCGAAACGGCAGTAAGCAATTTCCTCATGATTTCCTCCCTTTGGGCCACCGCCTCCCGATGCCCATCAACGCCCCAATCAACGAGCGCTTCATTCATATGCAAACACTTAATTTATCAGTCGTCAAGCGATGAATTTGCTTCTACGATAAACCGCTCTTCGTATATGAGGGGATCAATTTACAGGAGAACGCGATGGCCGAAGACGAGGACAGCGACCGCTACCGCGCGCCGGCGCTCGACAAGGGGCTGGACATTCTGGAGTTGCTCGCCGGCATCGACGGCGGGCTGACGCAGGCCGAAATCGCCAAGGAGCTGGGCCGCAGCCCGAACGAGTTCTATCGCATGCTCGACCGGCTGGTGCGCCGCGATTATGTCACCCGTCTCGACGGTGACCGCTTTTCGCTGACGCTCAAGCTGTTCGGCCTCGCCCAACTTCACGCGCCGGTGCGCCGTCTCGCCTCCTATGCGACGCCGATCATGCGCGAGCTGGCGATGCAGACGCGCCAGGCCAACCAGCTCGTGGTGTTCGACCGGGGCGCGGCGGTGGTGATCGCCCAGCAGGAGGCACCGGACTATTGGGGCATTTCCGTCCGCGTCGGCTCCCACATCGGCCTCTTCAACACCGGCTCCGGCCATGTGCTGCTCGCTTTCCGCTCGCAGGAGGAGCGGGCGATGATGATATCGGAATATGAGCGGCGCGTGGACGACACCGCCCAGCCGGCGGAATTCGATGCCCGCCTCGATGCGATCCGCGAGCGCGGCTATGAGGTCATGGCGAGCGCGCAGACGGCGGGCGTCTATAATCTCTCCGCGCCGATTCTCGCGCCCGACGGACGCGCGCTCGCCGCCCTCACCTGCCCTTACATCGGGCTCGTCAACGCGCCGGACGCCCCCG
This sequence comes from Paramesorhizobium leguminum, assembly GCF_003217235.1. GTDB lineage: Bacteria > Pseudomonadota > Alphaproteobacteria > Rhizobiales > Rhizobiaceae > Paramesorhizobium > Paramesorhizobium leguminum. The sequence continues at coordinate 90,012 of NZ_QJTF01000009.1, forward strand.
ATATCGGCCAAGTCACGGAACTCCTGGTAAATGCGGCCAAGGCGCTTTCCGAACTCGCGGGTACGCATATTTAAACAACCATAAAAGCTCTGGGAGGAGTGGCTGGCATGTTCATAGACACCCATCTGCATATCATCGACAGGCAGGCGCTTGCCTACCCATGGCTTGCCGCGGTTCCGGCGCTCGACCGTGATTTTCTCTACCGGCAATATGCGCGTGAGGCGGAACGCGTCGGCATCGCCGCTGCCCTGCACATGGAGGTCGATGTCGCCCCTGAGGCTATCGATGCCGAAACGGATTATATCCGCACCCTTGCATCCGAGCCCGGCAGCTTGATCATCGGCGCCATCTCCGCCTGCCGCCCGGAAGAGGCAAGCTTCCCCGCCTTTCTGGAGCGCAAGAAAGCCGACCCCTTCATTAGGGGATTCCGCCGCGTGTTGCACGTCATGCCCGACGAACTCTCCGAACAGGCCCTGTTTCGCGAAAATATGAAACGGCTCGATGGCAGCGACCTCACCTTCGACCTCTGCGTCCTCCCGCATCAAATCCCGCGCGCGGCGGCGCTGGCTGATCTAGCCCCCGGCACCCAATTCATGCTTGACCATTGCGGCGTTCCTGCCATTGCCGCCGGCGACCAGCATCCGTGGCGCGAGAACATTGCGGATATCGCAAGGCGTCCGAATGTGGTGGCCAAGATCTCCGGCGTCATCGCCTATGCCGATGCGGAAACCTGGAAAGTCGAAACGCTCGCCCCCTATGTCGAGCACGTCATCGACTGCTTCGGCTGGGACCGCGTGATATGGGGCAGCGACTGGCCCGTCTGCACGCTGGGCGGCGGGCTTTCCACATGGGTTGCAGCGACACATGCGCTGTTTGCTGGAGTGAGTGAAGGGGAGAGGCGGAAGCTTTATTCGGAGAATGCGCAGAGGATTTGGGAGCTGACGGATTGAATTCACTCAGCGGCAGCGCGAAACACCCCCCTCTGCCCTGCCGGGCATCTCCCCCTCAAGGGGGGAGATTGGCTGTAGGGCCGCTTTGCCCAATCGCCAACGTAGCAGGATAAGGCACCATCACCGATGAAGGCCAATCTCCCCCCTTGAGGGGGAGATGTCCGGCAGGACAGAGGGGGGTACGCTGCCCCGCCGACGTTTCCGCTTAATACACTGCTACCCCGCCAAATGCCTGAACGCCGCCACCACCTTCTCATAAAGCCCGCGCTTGAAAGGCACGATCAGCGACGGCAGTTCATCCATCGGCTTCCACGCCCATTCATCGAACTCCGCCGTGTGCCCTTCCGGCGGAGGATTGATCGCGATCTCGCTCTCGTTGCCCTCGAAGCGATAGGCGAACCATTTCTGTTTCTGCCCGCGATATTTTCCCTTGAGCGCGATCCCGACCAGATGCGGCGGCAGGTCGTAATGGATCCAGTCCGGGGCCTCGGCGAGAAGCGAAACCGAGCGGATGCCGGTTTCCTCATAAAGCTCCCGCCGCGCGGCCAGTTCCGCATCCTCCCCATCGTCAATTCCGCCCTGCGGCATCTGCCAAAGCTGCGAAGCGCCTGCCATTTCTCCGTCGGGAATGACAATGCGTCGCCCGGCCCAGACGAGACCATCGCGGTTCAGCACCATGATCCCAACACAGGGCCGGTAAGGCAGCGTCTCGGGATCCACGAAAATGTTCTTCGACATGAGATATCTCCGCCAGAAACCAGCAGCCCGCTCTATTCCCTTTCGGGATCGCGGACAAGCGCGGAGACCGGGACGATCTCAATGCCGCGCGCCTTCGCCTCGTTCGCCCATAGCGCTATCGCCTCCACGGTGGCGGGAAAGGCCGCGCCGGTGGCGATGGCCGTTCCCTTGGCGCGGGCGATACGCTCCAGCTCATCCAGCTTTTTCAGGATATCGCCACGCTCATGCGCCGCGTCGAGAGTGAGATCGGCAGCGGCGAATGGCGTGGCCTGCTCAGCAGCGACCGCGTCGGCCTGGCTGCGCGCCGAGGTTCCGTCATCGAGATAAAGCAGCCCCCGCCGGCCGATCTCCCGCATCACCGGCGTCAATGAGCCTGCGTCCGCCGTGAACCGCGCGCCCATATAGTTCATCACGCCGGTATAGTTGGTGACGCGCGACAGCGCCCAATGGAGGTCGGCAACGTTCTTCTCGGAGCCACGCTCGACCGTCAGCGTATTACGCCCGGGATCGACACGCGGATAGTCAAACGGCTCCAGCGGAACCTGCATCAGGATTTCGTGCCCGCGCTGGCGAGCCGCCTGCATCCAGCGTTGCAGGCTGTTGCCCTGCGGCGCAAAGGCGAGCGTCACCTCCTCCGGCAACTGGCGGATCGCATTCTGCGTGCCGGTCTGCGACAGGCCAAGCCCGCCTATGACAATGGCGACGCGCGCGCCGCGAGCGCCCGACCATGCTCTGGCATAGACATCAAGCGGGCGCCGCCCATCCGCGCCCCGGACCGGCAGCGGACCGACAGGAGAAACCTCAATCAATTCCGCATCGGGAAGATGCGCCACGCGCAAATTCTGCCCCGCTTTCGACGGGTCATTGATCCCGACGCCGTTGAATGATGCCGGCATGTCCGGCGCCACCTTGATGATGGCAGGGCCGGATGCCGAACCGCTCGGTCGCTCGATGGACGAACGCGGCTTGCTTGCTGAAATCACTGACGACGCGGCGACATTCTCTTGCGAAGGCGGCGGTGCGGGACTGCGGAACATCCCGCCATTGCCCCTGGCAAGAAACCCGGCAATACCCGCGATACCGGCTACGACGACAGCCGGTCCCATCCATGAATAAGCGCGGAAACGGCTGCCCCCTCGCTTGTTTCGTTTTTTGCCCTGCCCCAGCGGGCTATGGATGTCCGACATGCCTTAGCGCGCCCTCGGCTGAATAAGGAATGCTGCCGGGACACCCCCCTCTGTCCTGCCGGACATCTCCCCCTCAAGGGGGGAGATTACGCCTTCATCAACGCCCGCCACCAATCGCAACCGTTGCAGAATAGGAACGGAGGGTACTGTCAGCCAATCTCCCCCCTTGAGGGGGAGATGCCCGGGAGGGCAGAGGGGGGTGCCTGGCAACACCATCAACCGCAAACTGTTCTAGCGATCAGTTCGGCACACCCTTGTTCTGATTGGGCGGGAAGGCCGCGTTGGCCATCTCGCCGCGCAGGAGTTTGAAGGCCTCGTTGAGCTGGACGTCGTCCTTCGGGTCTTGCGGCACATAGGCAGGCGAACCGGAACCCTTGTCGTCTTCCTCTTTGCCCTTGATATGGCCCTTCAACTCGGATTCGCCGCGCGTCACGTCCTGATCCTTGAACTCGGCCGGCAACGGCTGTTCGACGACGATGTCAGGCGTGATGCCCTTGCCCTGGATCGACTTGCCCGACGGCGTGTAATAGAGCGCCGTAGTCAGCCGCAGCGAGCCGCTTTCGCCAAGCGGGATGATCGTCTGCACGGAGCCCTTGCCGAAGGACTGCGTGCCGAGAATCGTGGCGCGCCGGTGATCCTGCAAGGCGCCGGCGACGATCTCGGAAGCGCTGGCCGATCCGCCATTGACCAGAACGATCAGAGGCTTCCCGTCGGTCAGATCTCCTGACCGCGCATCGAAGCGGGTAACGTCCTGCGGATCGCGGCCACGCGTCGAGACGATCTCGCCCTTGTCGAGGAAGGCATCGGAAACCGCCACCGCCTGGTCGAGGAGACCACCCGGATTGAGCCGCAGGTCGAGCACATAGCCCTTGAGCTTGTCGTTCGGAACCTTGGACTGGATGTCCTTGATCGCCTTCTGCAAATCCTCATAGGTCTGCTCTGTGAAGGAAATCACCCGGATATAGCCGATATCGTTCTCCACCTTGTAGCGAACGGCGCGTACCTTGACGATATCGCGGGTGATCTTGAGCTTGATCGGCTTGTCCGCACCCTGGCGCACCAATGTCAGCTCGATCGGCGTATTCACCGGGCCGCGCATCTTGTCGACAGCATCGTTGAGGCTCATCCCGCGCACTTCCGTGCCGTCAATCTGGGTGATGAGGTCGCCGGCCATCACGCCTGCCTTGGAAGCAGGCGTATCATCGATCGGCGCGATCACCTTGACCAGATCGTTGTCCATCGTCACTTCGATGCCGAGGCCCCCGAACTCACCCTTCGTCTGTACGCGCATGTCCTGCGCGGCTTCCGGGTTCAAATAGGAGGAATGGGGATCGAGCGAGGTCAACATGCCGTTGATGGCGTTCTCAACCAGCTTCTTGTCCTCCGGCGGCGTGACATATTGAGCGCGGACCCGCTCGAAAATATCGCCGAAGATCGCAAGCTGCTTATAAGTATCGCTACCAGCCGCATTATTGGCCGACGAGGCCGGGGCCCCCTGCACCACAACCATCGCCGATGCTCCCAGAAGGGCGCCCGCGAAGAGAAGCGATAGTTTACGTATCATTTTCGGTCCTTCCAGAAAGCCGCACCGTCCACCACGGGGCCGGATCGACTGGTTTTCCATCTTTCCTGAATTCTATGTAAAGCATGGGCGCGCCATTGTCCCCACTCCCATTCTTCCCACTCATGGAAGCAGCACTCGCCAAAAGCTTCTCCCCCATCGCGCCGACCGGTTCGCCCGCCAATACGAACTGTCCCTGCGATACGTCGATTCTCTTCATTCCCGCCAGTACGATATGATACCCACCACCGGCGTCCAGGATCAAGAGTTGTCCATAGGATCGAAACGGACCAGCATAAAGCACAACGCCATCGGAAGGTGACGTAATCGTGGCATTGGCGGCGGTCCCAAGCATTTCTCCCATGCTTGTGCCTGATATGTCATCCTTGTCGCCAAAACGTCGGCTGAGACGCCCCGCCGCGGGCTGCACAAGCTGACCGCGCAGCGAGGCGAAATCAGTCTGCGCCGTCAGGCGGCTGGTGTCGGGATCGCGGCTTTCCGCCCGTTCCTGGCCCTCGGCGAGACGCTTCTCTTCAGCAAGGCGCGCGGCCTCCGCCGCCTGACGCACCCCTTGCATCTGGCTATCCAGCGCGGCGATCAGCTCCTTCAGGCTCGTCGCCTTCCGCGCCAGTTCCTCGGCATGGAGGCTTTCGACGGCAAGCTGGTCCTCCGATTGGGCATGGAGCTTCTGTTTTTCTCCAAGCAGCAGCGAAAGCCGCTTTTGCTCCTCGACCTGCGTCTCGCGAGTACCGGCAAGCCGCGCCTGCTCTTGCCGGATCGAGGCAGTTATACGGCTCATTTCCTTGAGGTCCGCCATCAGTTCTTCGGTCTGCTGGCGCATCTCTGGCACCACCGCGCCCAGGAGAACCGCGCTGCGCACCGAGGCGAGCGCGTCATCTGGTCGCACCAGAATGGCGGGCGGCGGAGAAAGCCCCATGCGCTGCAGGGCGGCGAGCACTTCCGCCAGAACGCCGCGCCGCGTCCGCAGAGAAAGCCTGATGCCGTCCTCCTGTTCGCGAAGCGACGTCAGCTTTTCGCCGATCTCGGCAATATCCTTCGCCAGCTTCTTTTCGGTCTTGGCGGACTGGATCAGCGCGGCGGTGATCGTCGCCTGATCCTTCTTCAATGCACCGATTTCCTGGTCCAGCCTGGCGAGCTTTTCCTGGCTCAGCGACATCTCGCTGGCAACCCGATCCAGCTCGCTGCTGGTCTCGATGCGCCGGGTTTCCAGCGGCGCCTCCTGTGCCTGCCCCGGCCCTAGGCCGGCAACCCATGCAGCACAAAGAAATGCCGTCGCCGCCACGCTTCGCAAGGCGCGGCTTCCCGGAACGCTCCCGTATACGCTGGGCTTCTGGTGACTCATCTGCACTTGCCGCGCTTGGAAAGCGGCCCGATCATTTATGGGGTTACTGTGGCCGACATTATGCCCTGCTTCGTTAAGGAAACATCAACCATAATACCCGGGCGGCGAGAAATATTGTTCCCGTCTCCCTGTGGGAGGATTCCGGCTAAAATACGGGCCTCAGTGGCAATTCAATTTTGATGGAATCGCGAAATACCCCCCCTGCCCTGCCGGGCATCTCCCCCTCAAGGGGGGAGATTGGCTGACATGAACGCTGGCATTCATTCTGCAATGTATGAGATTGGTGCCGAACGTCTATGAAGGCCATTCTCCCCCCTTGAGGGGGAGATGCCCGGCAGGGCAGAGGGGGGTGAAGTGCCCCCACCAACGTTTCCAGTTAAACCCTATGATAAGGATGCCCGGACAATATCGTCGCGGCGCGATAAAGCTGCTCGGCGATCAATATGCGGGCAATCTGGTGCGGCCATGTCATGGCGCTTAAGGATAAAACAAGATCGGCCCGCGCGCGCAACCGTGGATCATGCCCGTCCGGGCCACCGATGGCGAGGATGAGTTGCCGTTGCCCCTCATCGCGCATGCGCCCAAGATGCCCGGCAAAATTTTCGGAACTCAACTCTTTGCCTCGTTCGTCAAGCAGGATCAGCCGGGCGCCGCCGCCATCCAGCGCCTCAAACAATCGCGCCGCCTCTTCCTGCTTGCGCTGGTCGGCCGTCGCAGCGCGGCTTTCAGTGATCTCCGCCACGCCCGAAAAATCGAGTCCGAGCGAAGGGCCGGCCTTGGTGAAGCGGTCAAAATAGCGGTCAGCCAACTCCCGTTCGGGGCCGGCTTTCATCCGGCCCACGGCAAAAACGGTAATACGCATACTTCTCCCGCTTCGCTCGACCCTTTGCAGCATGATCCCGAATGAGAGATCATGCGGCTGAAATAAAGGTCAACGCATCAATGAACGGTTCCCATGCCGAACTCTCCATCCATGTCCGGCGCGAGCCACATCTTTTCGATGTTGTAGAACTCGCGCATTTCCGGATGGAAGAGATGGATGATGATATCGCCGGCATCGATCAGGACCCAATCGCCATTCGCCAGCCCCTCGACCCTGGTATTGCCGTATCCGGCCTCTTTCAGGGTGCGCAGAAGCTGATCGGCGACAGCCGTGACATGACGGTGCGAACGGCCCGATGCGATCACCATGTAATCGCCGAGCGCCGATTTGCCTCTGATATCGATGGGGACGATGGATTCCGCCTTGGAGTCTTCGAGACCGGCGAGGACCATTTCGAAAGCATGGGATACGGATGCATACCCGCTGACCCCAGCTGTGGAAGGAGCAAAACTGTCCTTCTTCTGAATTGCTGTTCTCAGTGTATTTCCTTTCCAACAAGAACAACGCCGCACGGTGACCAGCATGACAAGGTCATGCAATTAAGTAGAAGCCCCGTACCCTTCAAAGATAGGCAGAGTCCCATGACGGTTTCAAGACCTGCCACCTTGCAGAATTGTTATTTCCGCCGCCCATTTCGAATGGCGGTCGAGGAAAGCGAGGAACGCGGCCCATGGATGAACGTCCAAGCCGGAGGGTGAATATAGGGAAGAAGCGGCGCATCAGCTTCGTCGATGCGGGCATGGGAAAACGTCTTGGCGAGGCGCGACGAGAGATAGGCGAGCGTCGAACCCGGCCGGTCGATGACGGCGATGGGAAAATTCATCGCGATCTGCCGCCAGCGCTGCCAGCGGTGGAACCCGGCCAGATTGTCGGCGCCCATGATCCAGACGAAACGGACGCCCGGATTGCGCGCTTTGATGAGAGCCAGCGTATCGGCGGTATAGCGCAAATTATAAGCCGCCTCGAACGCCGTCACCTTGATGCGCGGGTCCTTGGCGATTTTGCGGCTCTCAGCCAGACGGCGTTCGAGCGGCGCCAGCTCATTCACATCCTTCAGCGGATTGCCCGGCGTCACCATCCACCAAAGCTGATCGAGGCCGAGTTGCCTGAGCGCGATTTCCGCCACCAGCGCATGGCCGGCATGGGGCGGATTGAACGAGCCGCCGAACAGGCCGACCGCCATGCCCTTTTCGACATACGGCATCCGGAGATAGGCCGGGTCTACGCTGGCATACTGCCGGGAAAGCGCCAACCGCGCACTCACGGACGTGTCTGGCCGTTGCCGCGCACGCGGTATTTGAACGAGGTGAGCTGCTCCACGCCAACCGGCCCGCGCGCGTGCATCTTTCCCGTCGCGATGCCGATCTCCGCCCCCATGCCGAACTCGCCGCCATCGGCAAACTGCGTCGAGGCATTATGCAGCAGAATGGCTGAATCGATCTCGTTGAAGAAGCGTTCCACTGCCCTTTCATCCTCCGCGATGATCGCCTCCGTGTGATGTGAGGAATAGCGGTCGATATGCCTGATCGCGCCGCCAACGCCATCGACCAGCGCCACGGATATGATCGCATCGAGATATTCGGTTGACCAGTCCTCTTCGCTGGCGGGTTTGGCATCGGGAAACAGAGCCTGCACCTCCGCGCTACCGCGAATTTCGCAACTTGCCTTATGCAAATCCTCAAGGATCGGCACCAGATGCGTGGAGGCAACAGCGCGATCCACCAGCAGCGTTTCCGCCGCGCCGCAAATACCGGTACGCCGCATCTTGGCATTGACGGCGATACGCCGCGCCATAGCGAGACCGGCGGAGCCATCGATATAAAGATGGCAGAGGCCTTCCAGATGCGCGAACACCGGCACACGGGCCTCGCTCTGCACGCGCGCGACAAGGCTCTTGCCCCCGCGCGGAATGATCACGTCGATATTGCCTTGAAGCCCCTTCAGCATTTCACCGACCGCCGCGCGATCCGTCGTGGGAACGATCTGGATCGCATCTTCCGGCAACCCCGCCGCCTTCAAGCCTTCGATGAGCGCCGCATGGATAACCGCCGTCGAGTGCGCCGAATCCGAACCGCCGCGCAGGATCACGGCATTGCCGGATTTAAGGCATAGCGCCCCGGCATCCGCCGTCACATTCGGACGGCTTTCATAGATAACGCCGACGACGCCGAGGGGAGTACGCACACGCTCGATATGCAGGCCGTTCGGGCGGTCCCATTCCGCGATGATTTCGCCGACCGGGTCTTTAAGCTCCGCAATCGCCCGCACGCCGTCCGCCATGGCTCGAATACGGCTGTTGTCGAGCTTAAGCCTGTCCAGCATGGCGGATGTCAGTCCGGCTTCCTCCGCATTGGCGATATCGAGCGCATTGGCGGCGAGGATTTCATCCTTGCGCCGGATCAGCGCTTCCGCCATGGCGATGAGCGCCGCATGCTTGCGCTCCGCCGAGGCGATGGCAAGCGGGCCGGACGCGGCGCGCGCTTGTCGCCCGATCTCCGCCATGAGGCTTGCGATTTCCGTGTCAGTCCCTGCCTTGGTCAACATAATCCTACCCTCCACGCGCTTCCTCACGCGCAATCGTCCCGCGCACCACCAGATCATTGCGGTGGATCATTGCCGCGCGCGCATCATAGCCCAGAATGGCTGCGATCTCATTGCTCTTGTGGCCGGCGATTTTCACCGCATCCGCCGCGTCATAGGCGACAAGGCCGCGCGCCACTTCACGCCCCTCGAGGCTCATGACCGCCACCGTATCGCCGCGCTGGAAATTGCCCTTTACCTGGTGCACGCCCGCAGGCAAAAGTGACTTGCCGGAGCGCAGCGCGACCAGCGCGCCGTCGTCCACCACCAACCGGCCCGCCGGTTCGAGATTGCCAGAAATCCATGTCTTCCACGCACTGACCGGATGCGTAGCCGGCTTGAACAGCGTCGCGCGCTCGCCCCGGTCGATGGCGGCGAGCGGGTTGAACCGCGTTCCGGACGTGATAATCATCGCCGTTCCCGCCGCATTGGCGATCTTGCCGGCGTCGAGCTTGGTCTTCATGCCGCCGCGTGAAAGTTCCGAGGCTGCAGCCCCCGCCATCGCCTCGATGTCAGGCGTGATCGCCTCCACGACGGGCAAAAATTGCGCGTTGGGATCGAGATGCGGCGGCGCGGTATAGAGCCCGTCGATATCGGAGAGAAGGATCAGCAGGTCGGCGCCCATCATCGTCGCCACCCGCGCCGCGAGGCGGTCATTGTCGCCATAACGAATTTCGGATGTCGCCACCGTGTCGTTTTCATTGATGATCGGAACGGCATGGAGCTTCACCAGCGTCTCGATCGTGGCGCGCGCATTGAGATAGCGGCGGCGCTCTTCCGTGTCCGCAAGCGTCAGCAGGATCTGCCCGGCGCGAATGCCACGGCGCTCCAGCGTATCGGCATAAGCCCGCGCCAGCGCGATCTGCCCCGTAGCGGCGGCGGCCTGAGATTCTTCCAGCTTCAACGCGCCTTTCGGCATGGCAAGAATGGTGCGGCCAAGCGCGATGGCCCCTGAGGAAACCACCAGAACTTCGACGCCCGCCGCCGCGAGCGCCGCAATATCCTCCCCAAGGCTCTCCAGCCATTCGCGTTTGAGCCCGCTCGCCCGGTCGACCAGCAGCGCCGAGCCTATCTTCACCACGATCCGGCGATATTGCTTCAGCGCTTGTCTAGCCATGATTGCCGTCTACTCCCCCGTCGCAGCGGCACCACCTGCCTCGACCGCCCTCGCCTCTTCGATGATCGCGGCAAGCGCCCGAAGCGCCTGTTCCAGCCCCTCGCGGCTGACAGCGGAAAGCAATAGCGGCGTTTGGCCACAAGCCTTCTTCAGCGCAGCCGCCTTCTTCTTGCGCGCGTCCGCGTCAAGCGTGTCGATCTGCGACAGCGCGACGATCTCGGTCTTTTCGATCAGCCCATGGCCATAGGCTTCAAGCTCGCCGCGCACCGTGCGATACGCCTTGGCCACATCCTCTTCCTGCGCCGAGACCAGATGCAGCAGCACCCGCGTCCGCTCGACATGGCCGAGGAAACGGTCGCCGATGCCGACGCCCTCATGCGCGCCCTCGATGAGGCCGGGAATATCGGCGATGACGAATTCGCGCCCGTCCACGCGCGCCACGCCGAGATTGGGATGCAACGTGGTGAAGGGATAGCCCGCGATCTTCGGCTTGGCCGCCGTCACGCTGGCCAGGAATGTCGATTTACCGGCATTCGGCAACCCGACCACCCCCGCATCGGCGATGAGCTTCAGCCGCAACCATATCGTCCGCTCCTCGCCTTCGAGGCCGGGATTAGCCCGGCGCGGCGCGCGGTTGGTCGAGGTGGTGAAATGCAGGTTCCCGAAACCGCCATTGCCGCCCTTGGCGATGCGATAGCGCTGGCCGACCTCGGTCATGTCACAGATCAGCGTCTCGTTGTCTTCTTCGAAGATTTGTGTGCCGGCAGGCACCTTCAAGATGACATCCGCGCCCTTGGCGCCGGTCATGTTGCGGCCCATGCCATGCATGCCGGTCTTGGCCTTGAAATGCTGGAGGAAGCGATAGTCGATCAGCGTGTTGAGCCCGTTGACGACCTCGACCCAGACATCCCCGCCGCGCCCGCCATCACCGCCGTCCGGCCCGCCGAATTCGAGAAACTTCTCGCGCCGGAAAGACACTGCCCCCGCCCCGCCATCGCCGGAGCGGATGTAAATCTTTGCCTGATCGAGAAATTTCATGGTGACGCAACCTTTTTGTTCTCTGACGCCTTACTTGGAATAAGGCAGTAGGGCAATAAGGCAGTAGGGCAGTATGTTTTATCGCCACATACTGCCTACGCACCTACTGCCTTACTGCCCTCACTTATGCCAGCTCCGGAGCCCCACCCAGGTCCGCCGGTCGAGCGTATAGCGTTCCGTCGGCACATTGCCGGCGGCAAGCGAGTCCATCATGCCCGTGCCGGCATATTGGAAGCCGCTTTTGTGGATGACCCGGCGCGAGCCGGCGTTCGACACCCGGCAGGAAACGTGCAGCCGCTCGATATCGGTGGCGCGGAAGGCCAGATCGATCAGGGCATGCGCCGCCTCCGTGGCATAGCCCCTCCCCCAGAAAGGCTGGCCCAGCCAATAGCCGATCTCCAATCCCTCGCCATGCTTGTAGGAATGGATGCCGCAGCAGCCCATGAAAATGCCGGTCTCCGCCTGCGTGATGGCATAGACGCATTTGCCGATATCGCCCGTTTTGGCGCGATTGACGAAATCCACCGCATGGGCTCGCGTATAAGGATGCGGCATGCGCGAAAGCATTTCCGCCACGCGGGCATTGTCGGCGAGATCGGCAATTGCATCCACATCCTCCTCATGCGGGGGCCGCAGGACCAGCCGCTCCGTGACAAGGACGGGACAATCGATCCGCCTCGAGCTTTCTTCATCGTCTTCGAGTATTTCGGCAACCATTTTTCATTCCTCCAGATGCGAAAAAGGGGAGATGGTGGTGCCCCATCTCCCCTTTTTGATCTCTCGGCTTTGGATGCCAGACACCGGGTCCGATGGGACGCCGGTGCTTGTATTGAAGCGCTACCGGCTTACTCCGCAGCCTCCGCAATCGGGTTTACCGATACGAAGGTACGTCCGTTGGCTTTCGTGCGGAAGGATACCGAACCGTTCGACAGGGCGAACAGCGTGTGATCCTTGCCGATGCCGACATTGTCGCCGGCATGCCACTTGGTGCCGCGTTGACGCACGATGATGTTGCCGGCGAGAACGCGCTCGCCGCCGAACTTCTTCACGCCAAGGCGCTTGGATTCCGAATCGCGACCGTTGCGCGATGAACCGCCAGCTTTCTTATGTGCCATCGGTGTTCTCCTTTAAACTTTTCTAGCATGCCCCCGAAAAGTTGCAGACTTTTCGGGCAAGGATCATGCGGCCAAAATCAAGACTTACTCGGCCGATGCGGCCGGCTCGGCCTTGGCTGCGGCCTTCTTCGGCGCTGCCTTGGCCTTGGGGGCGGTCTCGGCCTTCTTCGACGGCTTGGCGCCGCCGGTGAGGATTTCCGAGATGCGGATCGTCGTCAGTTCCTGGCGATGACCGCGGGTACGCTTCGAATTCTGCCGGCGGCGCTTCTTGAAGGCGATGACCTTTTTGGCGCGGCCCTGCTCGACGACTTCCGCCGTCACTAGAGCGCCTTCGACGACCGGCGCACCGATCGTGGCGGATGCGCCTTCGCCGACCATGAGCACTTCGGCGAATTCAACGATGGCACCGGCTTCGCCGGAAACTTTCTCGACCTTCAGAAGGTCGTTGGCGGCAACGCGATACTGCTTGCCACCCGTCTTGATGACTGCGAACATTTTTTGTCCTTTCGGGTCGTTCGGTCCAGCTCTCATGCGTGAAAACGCACGGGCCGTCTTTTTGTCAGTCGTGACAGATTTATTCGAAAAGGCCGCCGAATTTCCTGTATGGTAATCAGGCAGCCAGCTTAAAACGATCGACGCGGATTCCTTCACGCCTAAAGTCGCGCGCTTATAAAAGCGAAACAGGCGTCAAGTCAAGAAATTTCCCCAAACATTCCGCCAATTTGCTCTTGTATATTGGGCCCCCACCCGCTATCTAGCCCACCGCGCACTCAGCTCGCGTGGAATTTATCCTGCACGGATGGAAGAAAGCTATTTTCGACTGTCCGCTGATAACGCGGAGAGGTGGCTGAGTGGTTGAAAGCACCGCACTCGAAATGCGGCATGGGGGCAACTCCATCGGGGGTTCGAATCCCTCCCTCTCCGCCAGTTTATCAATAAATTCAATGAGATATTCAGGATCGGCGGGGCGCCTCGTCCAGGTTCCGCTGAGATTTCACGCAATCATGTAATATGGGGCCACACTTGCGGCACTTCCGAACCATTTTATTCTAATCGTCGGACTTTGCTGTCGACTTTCCGACCGCGATACCTGCGACAATCAAAAAAGCGCTTCCCAGAACCTTCAGTATATCGGCAAGCCATTCTCTTTCTGAAAGACACGAGCCAATTAGGACGATTAGAAAAATGAGCGCCAAGATAGCGACCGACAGCGTCAACGCGGCTGCATGCCCTTTATCGTCGGTGCCATACGAAAAGCCCCATCGTTGAAAATGGAAAACCTGATTTGGCGCATGCCCGTCAGTATAGGAAGGGTCCTTGCGTGTTTCGCGATCTGGTTGATCTGACGTCGGCACCGGCGGAGAAGGAACCCTCCATTCCGCCGGGGATTTAGCGTTCTCAAGCTGCGCGGAGTTTGTTTCTGAAAACATCACGAATCAATGTATTAGGAATACGAGGCTTTGCATCCAGTGATCCGTAATTTTCTTTTACTATTGTCCATGGTTCCCCAGGCGCATGTGTTGAGTTAGATAGCTGTATGCCCGTCATACCCTTATGCGTTTCCCACACGTTTCTGAGAAAAGCCAATACGTCGTTATCAGGTGGCTCCGGTATTTCGAAGCGGACATTGAATGGTCCATCTCCCGTCTTTACGAGAATACGCGCCTTCTTACCGCGAATGGGTTCCCGTCCAAATTCTTTGAAACTCCCATAGACGTCGCCGACGACCGGCCCCCACGGCCATGCTTCAACATCATCTCCAAAAAGCGGGCTGCCGGTATGAGCGAGCCACCAGGCATGAGCGTAGAACACGAGCTTCTGAAGCTTCATCTGATCGATGAGCGGAAAATTTGAATTATCGCTCGCTTGAATATCAAGAAAGGCGTTAGCCACTGCCGCCGCAGTGGTCCGAGCGCCTTCCGCTGCGATATCTACCACGTCAGGGCCTCCCTTCTGCGAATCACAAAGATAGCGCCGAAACAGATGTTCCCGCGCTGATGTTAGCAGAATATATGTTGATTCCTGCCCATTTGCCAGAGCAAAGGGGTTGACTCTCATAGAATCAAACTGTGGAAAGCTGCTCGCGTCGCGCCGAAATAATTCTTGGCACCCCTTAGGGGCGTCCTACGCGTGATCGACAACAATCGTTGGAGATCACATGGCGACGATCCGGAAACTCAGGGGGACGCTGGCAAGCGCAGGTTCGCAGGCGGCATGAAGCCGCGCTGCAAGAGCTTCGACATAAAACTCGAAGCCGAGAAGGCACTGCCGCACCAAACCATATCGGGCCGCCTACTCATCTTCAGATAACAAGGCATCTCGCTCCTCAATCAGCCGTCGATAGCGTCCCCGGAACTCCTCTTCCTCGTTTCCCAATAAAGGTGAACGGTCTATGGAGAACGTTCGCCCGCGAATGACATCGAGAATGCGCATTTCATCCGGGGGAACATCATTAAAAGCTTGCGTCAGAACCCACAGCCCAAGTCGGGCGCTCTCGTTTGTAATGGCCGGCTCTGGGAAGAAATAGGGATAAATATAGTGCTCGACCCCGTTTGCATCCCGGACGGAAAGAACGCTATCGACCTTAACTCTAGCTTGAAGGTCGGTGAAATCTAAATGAGATCGCAGATGCCGACCCTGCCTAAATGGTTCGTTTGTCCAACGCCGCCGTTCCGTCCACCATCTTAGAAAGCCGTCCCGCAGTTGAGGATAAAGACTGGAGCGTCGACCGTTTGCCCCGATACGATCCCGAACAGTGGTATGAAGATCGGCAGTGCCAAATACATGAGAGCGAACGTCTGCCCAAAAAGGGGAATAGAAATCGCCTCCGCCTTCATCCCTTTCGCCTGTTTCTCTTGCTATTTGCTTATTTCTTTCTTCCCGAATATCCCTTCGTAGTGCAGAACGTCTCTTCCTCCCGTCCAGAAACATCAGTTTCAGAAGTTTACGAAGTTGAATATTTTCAATCGACACACCAGCCTCTCCACCCGACTAAACTCATCCGCGAATCGCCCCATAATTTCAATCATCACTCATAAAGAGGCGCCGATGCAAATATCTTCCAAGGGATAATCCTTGGCTCCCTTTTCGGGGCATCCTACGCGTGATCGACAATAACCGTTGGAGATCACATGGCGACGATCCGGAAGCTCAGGGGACGCTGGCAAGCACAGGTTCGCCGACGCGGCATGAAGCCCCGCTGCAAGTCCTTCGATATCAAGCAGGAAGCCGAGAAGTGGGCGCGCGATCTGGAAGCCCAGGTCGATAAGTTCGGTGCCGCTCCGGATACGAAGATTCTCGAAACCACGACGCTCGGTGACTTGCTGGAGCGCTACCAGCGCGAGGTGTCGCCGATGAAGCGCGGTGCCGTGCAGGAAAAACAGCGGATCGACGTTCTGCGGCGTCACGAGCTTGCCTACCGGACGATGATCGGGTTGAGCCAGCAGGACATCGCCTCCTTTCGCGACGAACGGCTCCAGAGCGTAGCTCCATCTACGGTCGTTCGTGAGCTTGCGATTCTCAGCCACGTCATTGAGGTAAGCATCCGCGACTGGGGCCTGCCGCTGAGCCGCAACGTTGTGAAACTGGTTCGCCGCCCGGTCATCCGGAACGAACGAAGTCGACGCCTCACCGGGAACGAGGAGCAGCGTCTGCTCGACGGCTGCGATGCAGGTCAGATTCCGTTTCTCAAGACGCTCGTTATTCTCGCCATCCAGACCGGGATGCGCCGATCAGAAATCCTGGGTTTGAAGTGGTCCGATATCTCGCACAATCGCCGGGTAATCGCATTGGCGCTCACCAAAAACGGGTCCGGTCGCGAAGTGCCATTGTCTCAGCGCGCTTTCGACGCGTTGATGGATTGGAAGTCGCGAACTGACGTAGATGCATCTACCGTCTTCCCCATGACCGCTGGCGCGCTGGAGCAGGCATGGCGTCGGCTTCTCATCCGTGCGGGCATCACCGGGTTGAGATTCCATGATCTGCGCCACGAGGGCGTTAGCCGGCTATTCGAGCGTGGGCTGAACATGATCGAGGTCAGCAGCATCTCCGGTCATAAGGAGCTTCGCATGTTGAAGCGCTACACCCATCTCTCCGCCGATGATCTGGTCGCCCGCCTCGGGTAATCAATCAACGCACCCAAACCTTTACGTCCGACCTGCGTAACCTTGACAAAGGCCCTGCCTGAGCCTTGCCTTTGTCAAGGCTGAGCGCAAAACCGCACCCGAATATGTATCTTTGGTTGCAGGTAAACCTGCCTTGAAGGTCGAAATTCCTTCCGAAAATCGGTTCAACCTTGCGGCTTCTTTCCCTGAAGTTTACAAATTCGGCTCCAAATAGCTTTTTTGCCTTTTTGTAAAGGCGCTGCGGACGGGCATAGGTTGTAACAACGCACACTCTCAGCGCTGTGTCGTCTTTGCGGGAGCCTCAAAAAGCATCTCCGGTTCATATCGGTGACGAAAGCCATGGCTTAAAACCGGGGACACCTTGATCCCCAGCGCCGAAAACATATCCGTCTTGGATACGTCCGGCCTTAGCGGTTGATCGATCTACGTCCGGTAGCGCGTGTGTGTTCCTGGTGGATGACCTCAGTGTCAGCATGGTGATGATCGATGTGGATAGCATGGCACGGAAGACGGATAGGACGCCAGGAGCGCCGTTCTTTCGTTCGCCTCCATCCGGTGCCGCCCAACCTCCTGAGTATCTGGAACCTGAGGATGACGGTGCAGCGCTCCCCGCGCAGCAACATCGAAGTCCTAGAGCGGGTCAAATTGCTTTAAGGGGATGGGTTCAGTGCCCCCGACTGGTGTGCGGTCCTATCCTCCCATGCCGGAAATTGACAGGGAAGATCACCGGTGAGCATGGCATGTTTTGACGCATCAAACAGCATTTCGCATCACGGATCGCGCCTATGCGAATCCTCGACCGAAAGAGATCCGCTTCGCCAAGCCACTGGCTTATTCTCTCGCTCCGACGTTGCGCTGTCTGCAGGCGTCGTTCCATCGCCGAATGCGGCGATGGACCGGAACGGTCCTCATCCGACCGGAGACAGGTTCCGGGAGCGAAGCGACCGGGCCGGGACCCTCTCTTACCGGTATGGGATACTTCCCGCCCGGAGGCATAACGAGGCACCGGGACATTCAACGGATAACCGGAGGATATCAGCGTAACCACTCCCAGCGTTCGTGCTATTTTATGATTTAACTAAAAAGATAGTAATAAATACATATTTACGAACGCTGGATCTGGTTACGCTTCCGGCGCACATGTTTCGGACATTACTTTTTCGGCCCCTTCAAAAAATTCCGACTTTTTATGCAGCCGCTCCGTGTCACCGCTATAACTCTCGACAAGAGTAACGGAGATTCCAAAGATGGCGCGGAAGGATTTAAGCGGGCTCACACCAGCAGAGTTGAAGACCTACAAGAACAAGCAGGCGCGGCTTCGAATGAAGAAGATGCGAGAAAAGGAAAAACAGAAACGCGATCTGGCGAAGACAAGTAGTATTTTGACTCCTACGTCTCCAGACGTCATTGAATTCATCACAGAAATTGAGATGCTGCCGCTCGCGGCCAAGGTAGAACTCGTTGCCGCATGGGAGCGCGAATATAAGCAGCAGCTTCCGGTAGAGCCAGTTGCAGGAATGCTACCCGGCGAGGCACACGCAGACTATGAGGCGCGGAACAAGCGGCACCGTGATCTTGCGTTAGCTCAGATGCTGGCCTTTGATTTCTACACACGGGAGAAGGCAGCCGCCCGGAAGAAAGCCTATGAAGTAAGGCAAGCCGCCGAAGCCGCGCGGCTTGGCATCACGGTATACCAATTACAACATCGCAGAAAGATCGCCAAATGGAAGGCAGAAAAGGAGGCTTCGCAACGGAGCCGCGAATTGGAGCGTTTGGCGCGGAGGGTATCGACTTGATCCTCGCTGTTATTCCCGGAGAGGAACCGCGTGCTTCAGCAGGCGCAGCAGGGTGCACGGATGGATATTATACTCACCCGCAACCTTTGCAGCGGACCGCCTGTCTCCCTCAATCGCGGCTTTCGCAGCGATAAGCTGCTCCGGCGTCATCGCTGGTCGCCTGCCGATCCGGCTTCCGCGAGCGCGGGCAGCAGCCATTCCGGCTTTTGTTCTCTCGCTTATCAACGAGCGTTCGAACTCGGCCATGCTCGCCAGGACGTGCAGAAGCAGCCGTCCAGCCGACGTGCTGGTGTCGAGGTTTTCGCTCAACGAGCGGAACTCGACGCCGCGCTCGTTCAAATCACGGATCAGTTTCAGCAGTTCGAACAGCGACCGACCAAGGCGGTCGATTCGCCAGACAACGAGCGTATCACCCCGATGAAGCGCGCGGAGCACTTTCGCCAATCCCGGGCGAGAGAAGTCGGCTCCGGAGAATCCTTCGTCGGTCAGGATCTGGTCGCAGCAAGCCGCCTGCAGCGCTGCAATCTGCAAATCCAGATTTTGCTCGCTCGTGCTGATACGAGCGTATCCAAGGTTCCTTACACTCATTCTATCCTCGGCCTCGATACGTAGCGGGTATTCCGAGTAGAATACCCGCCAAGGTATTGATTTAAAGGAACCTTTTTGTGCGGAGTGGCTTTTCTGTTGACCGCCGGACGCCATCACAAGGAAATCAAACAGTTCCGGCCCCGGCAAACCAGCAGCAGGAGCAATAGGGGAAGGGTTCCCTTTCGTGCAGCGGCCTGGTCCAACTGCATGCTTTGGGGGTATCCATGAAATTCATCACGTTCGTGCTGTTCGCATCCTTTGCCCACGCCTCGTCGGCCTATGCGGAAGAGGTGAAAGTCCATGCGTCCATCGGCGCTGATCAGATGCGAGTGAAGGCAGCCGCTTCGGAGGTGACATGGTCAAGCAATCTCGAAGACATGCAGATCGGTGATGACCGGCTGCAAAAATCCGGAACGTTCCTTTTGCGCTGCGGCGATGATGGTCGGCAATATGCCATGGTCTCCATTCCCGCGGAAAACGATGTCTGGCCGACACAGAGCGAAGAACTTCGCATAAAGGCCGACGTCGCAGCGTTCGGCAGCGATCTCGAAATTCCAGGCGCGAGCCTCCTATCCACGAAGGTTGGAAGCGAACGGATCTTGTATGTCGATCTCGGAAACCAGGTGTCTGAGATTGTCCGACACTGGAATACCGGGATGTCGGTTCGCGTTTCAGTTCGTCCTAACAACGGACTGAGCGATCTCAGTTTTATCGTTGCGGCTCCAGCATCCAACACCGACACACGCGAGAAGATAGCAAAGACGGTAGCGCTCTGCCAACTTCTGGCGCGCTAGGTAGATTATCCATAAGGACTACGCGCCCGCATTTGCGGCTAACCATTTCTGCAAAGCGACGATCACGTCTGGCTTGAGCTGCGTTCCTCGCGCAAGGGCCATTCCCACTGAGGCGTTGAGCCGGGAATAACCCAGCTCGGCCATGACATCGCCGGGCTTGAGATGGCGCTTGGACATGATTTCGTTGATGCGCCGAGACGCCTCGGCGGTCAGCCTGCGGTCAACTGCTACCTTGAAAGTAACGCCAATCGAAGCCGGACGTGACATCCTTGGCGATCCCGCGCCGGACGCTGCCAGCCATCGCAAAAAGTCAGCTTGCTCGACGGCATCTGCCTTTGTCCAGGCGTTCCTCAATTCCTGCAACCGCGTTCTCGCCTTCTTCAGCCCGGCAGCAATGGCTGCATCCGTAACTGTGGAGTGTTTCCCGCTTTTAAGATCAGCATAGACAGATGGGTGATCCCGCTTGAGGCGCTCCTCATAATATGCGCTGTCACGCACTTGCTTCTTTGCCATCTCTATTTCCAGTCAGCATCGTCGCCCATTCGACCAGGGAAGCTGTCTGGCGCGTTTGGCACGCTGGGAGCTGCAAGGCAACAAGTGAACGCGCGGAACCAGCCAGTGAGCCTCGATAAGTCTAGGACCAGATCCAAACGCGAACGACCACTTCCCCCTTGCGACTTGCCGACATTTGCGAAATGTTCTGCCGCGCAGATTGGGGGCACAGCTTATGAGTAAATCCTGGATGGTGCGCGCCGAGCGCGACGGACGACTGTTCGATGCGTTCAAGGATGTGTCGGCGGTTGCGATTGGTTGGAATGAAGTCGGCGATCTGTCTCACGTAAAGACAAGGAAGGCGATTGCCGATCTCGTCGCAGCGGCATGGCCGGAGATGAAACCGCAGTCCATCGCCATGGCGACCGGTCAATTATACCGCTTTGTAAATGAGATCGATGTCGGGGATATGATCGTAACCTACAACCCGTCGCGGCGCGTCTATCTCGTCGGCGAGGTGACCGGCCCTTATCGCTATGATACATTGGTCGATCCGGAAGATGCACAGTTCCGCCCCGTGCGCTGGCACGGCGAAGTCAGCCGCGATCTTCTTTCGGTCGAGAGCCGTAATAGCCTGGGTTCGATCTCCACCCTGTTCCGGATATCGAACGAAGTGGCTGCGGAACTCAAAAAGGCAATGACCTCGGGACAGTCGGCGAAACCAGAGGCGACCGCAGCGGCTGAAGCGATAGAGGACGATCTCTTCAAGTCAATGGAGAGCCGGGCGCGGGAATTCATCAAGGATAAAGTCAACGCGCTCACCTGGGACGACATGCAGGAACTGGTCGCCGGGCTTCTGCGCTCTCTCGGCTACAAGACGCGCGTCTCAGAGGCGGGGCCGGATCGCGGCAAGGATATCGTCGCCTCACCGGATGGCTTCGGTTTCGAGTCGCCGCGCATCGTCGTAGAGGTAAAGCACCGTAAGGGAACAATGGGCGCACCTGACGTGCGTAGTTTCCTCGGCGGCAGGCATCCGCAGGATACGGGACTCTACGTCAGCACGGGAGGCTTCACCCGTGAGGCCCGCTACGAAGCAGAGCGGGCGAATATCCCCTTGGCGCTAATGGATCTCGATGACCTAGTGAAAAGCCTCTTGGAGCAATATGACAAGCTGGATATCGAGACCCAGCAGCTTGTGCCGCTGAAGCGGATTTTTGTGCCCGCTTGGCCTTAGGCGACTGACGAATTTACACCTCAATCTCATGATCGAAATTGTTCTCTTGCCTGAAGCGTCACAAGGCTTAAATTCTCCGCAACGAGATGGGGCTGGTTTATGCAACCAAACGTAGAAGCCTTCATTGCCCGCTGGCAAGACCAGGATGGTGGCCAAGAAAGGGCGAATTATGCATTGTTCTTGACAGAGCTCTGCGATCTGCTTGGGCTTCCACATGCCGACCCGGCCTCTGCCGCGCACGAAGCCAACGATTATGTCTTCGAGCGGGCGGTGAAGGAGACGACCCGTGACGGGTCCACTTCGTCCAAGCGCATCGATCTCTACAAACGCGACTGCTTCGTCCTGGAGGCCAAGCAGAGCCGGTTTGCAGGCGACAAGAAGCTCGATGCGCCGCAATTGCTTGGGTTCGCCGCTGCAGCACCTCGAGGTCGTCGCGCTGGCGCAAACCGCGCCTGGGACGTATTGATGATGAATGCTCGCCAGCAGGCAGAAAACTATGTGCGACTACTGCCCACCTCGCACGAGCCACCGCCTTTCGTGCTGGTCTGCGATGTCGGTCACGCCATCGAGGTCTACGCCAATTTCCGCCGCGACGGAAAGGCCTATGATCAGTTTCCGGATCGCCGCTCCTTCCGCATTTATCTGGAAGACCTACGGGACGAGAAAATCCGCGCGCGGTTAAAGGCGATCTGGACTGATCCGCTATCGCTTGATCCGTCGCGCTACGCCGCCAAGGTGACACGCGAGATCGCCACGCGCATTGCCAAAGTGTCGAAGGCGTTGGAAGTGCAGGGCTATGCCACCGAGGAGGTGGCAATGTTCCTGATGCGCGTGCTCTTCACCATGTTCGCAGAGGATGTGGAACTGCTGCCGAAGGATTCCTTCAAGGAGTTGCTGAAGGACTGTGCTGAGAAGCCGGAAATTTTTCCCGCTATGATGGAAGACTTGTGGCGCGCGATGGACGAAGGCGGGTTTACCGCCACCATCCGTAAAAAGGTCAAGCGCTTCAATGGTGAGTTCTTCCACAACCGCCGGGCGCTGCCCCTCGCCAAGGAAGAAATCGGCGAGCTTGCCGCAGCAGCAGCCTATGACTGGAAGGACGTGGAACCGGCAATCTTCGGCACCTTTCTCGAACAGGCGCTTGACCCGACCGACCGTCGCCGTCTCGGTGCCCATTACACGCCACGGGCCTATGTCGAGCGGCTTGTTATCGCGACCGTGATCGATCCGTTGCGGAGTGAATGGGACAACGCTCGCACCACCGCCGACCGGCAAAAGTCTGAAGGTAAGGGTGACGCCGCGATCAAAACCGTCCAAGCGTTTCATGACAAACTGTGCAATATCCGCGTGCTCGACCCTGCCTGCGGCACTGGCAACTTCCTCTATGTCTCGCTGGAACTGATGAAGCGGCTGGAAGGCGAGGTGCTGGAGGCCCTGAATGATCTCGGCGGACAGGAGGCCTTGGCATATGAAAGCCACACGGTCGATCCGCACCAGTTCCTGGGAATTGAGATTAACCCGCGTGCGGCGGCAATTGCCGAGCTGGTGCTCTGGATAGGCCATCTGCAATGGCATTTCCGCAATCGCGGCGTTGCCCCGTCCGAGCCGATTCTGAAAGCCTTCCACAATATCGAGAATCGCGATGCGGTGCTAACTTGGGATGGTTATCCGCTGCCAAAGGTCGTGGATGGCAAGGAAACCTACCCCAATGCCCGCCGGCCCGACTGGCCAAAGGCAGATTACATTGTCGGCAACCCTCCCTTCGTCGGCGGCAAGGATATTCGCGCCCGCATGGGGTCCGGTTATACAGAAGCCCTGTGGAAGGCGCACAAGCACATGAACGAAAGCGCCGATTTCGTCATGTATTGGTGGGACCGTGCGGCCGAAATCCTGCTGAAACCCAAGAGTCCGCTGAAGCGCTTCGGCTTCGTCACCACCAATTCCATCAGCCAGGTGTTCCAGCGCCGGGTGATGGAGCCCCACCTCAACGCTAAGAAGCCGCTATCTATCACCATGGCAATCCCGGATCATCCATGGACGAAAGTGACCCGCGACAGCGCCGCCGTGCGGATCGCTATGACAGTGGCTCAAGCAGGTAAGCATGACGGGGTGTTGATGGAAATTACGGCGGAGGAAGGCGTGGAGACCGACAGCCCGGTGATCCTGTTCGACGAGAAGCGGGGGAGGATCAATTCGGATCTGACGGTTGGGGTGGATGTGACAAGTGCTATAAGCCTACGTTCAAACCAAGGCTTGGGCCATGACGGAGTAAACCTCCATGGAAAAGGTTTTGTTTTAAGCCGCTCGGAAGCGGAGCATCTTGGCTATGTTGAGGGTGCTGCCGACCAAATTATCAAGCCATATCGCAACGGTATGGACGTAGCGCAACGCTCAAAAATCATTTGGTGATTGATGCCTTCGGATTAAGCGCTCAGCAACTCCGGCAAAGATTCCCCGCCATCTACCAGCACCTCTTGGCGACAGTGAAGAACGAGCGAGAAAAGCAGTATGCTAAGTCGCCGACACAAGATTCGAAAGGTTACCTCGACCTATGGTGGCTTTTCGGTAAACCAAGGCAGGAACTGCGTCCCGCAATTGCGGGATTGAGTAATTTCATTATAACGGTTGACACGGCTAAGCACCGCATATTCCAATTGATGCCATCAAGCGTTGTCTGCGTAGATAAAATTGTGATTGTGGCGAGTGAATCGCTGTTGATTTTGGGTGTCCTTTCCTCTCGCATACACGCCCTATGGTCGCTGCGGGCTGGAGGTTGGTTGGGTGTGGGGAATGACTCTGTTTACACGAAAACCCGAACATTCGATCCCTTCCCATTCCCCGACGCAACCGACGCCCAGAAAGCTGCCATTGGCGCCATTGCCGAGGAGCTCGATGCCCATCGCAAGCGCGTGCTGGCCGAGCATCCCCACTTGACGCTGACCGGCCTTTACAATGTGCTGGAGCGGCTGAAGGCGGGGGCGAAACCGGATAACCTTACGATCAAGGAGCGTCGCATCTTCGACGACGGGCTGGTGCTAATTCTGAAGGAGTTGCACGAAAAGCTCGATTCTGCCGTGGCGGAGGCCTATAACTTGCCGGTCGATCTGCCCGAAGAAGAGGTGCTCACCCGCCTCGTCGCGCTCAACAAGGAGCGAGCGAAGGAGGAAAAGCGTGGCTTCGTGCGCTGGCTGCGCCCCGACTACCAGATCCCGCGTTTCGGCTCGGACAAGGAAAAGGCCGAGCAGTTGGAGGCGGACTTCGACGGGGCGGTGACCTCCACGGGCTCGAGTCAAAAGCCTGCCTTCCCCAAGGACGAGCGCGACCAGACCTTTGCCGTGCACCAGGCGCTGCTGGTGGCCGAAGGGGCGCTGGAGCCGGGAATGATTGCCGCACAATTCAAGCAGGGCCGCAGATGCCTACCCGTCGTCTCCGCTGTCCTTGCTTCGCTTTTTCGCATGGGACTGGTATCCACCGTGGACGGTAAGAGTTTTGCTCTCCGGCGGGCTGCTTGACCGGCGCTCAAGCACGAAATGAACCGCGCGAGCCGCTACCTTCATCGCAGTGAGGCGCATCCTCGCCACATCCAGGTGGGGAGTCTCTCGTTGGCTGATGGTGCCAGTTTTCCACTATAAGACAGCGCGCGCTTCGAAGTGCGGGCCACCCTACGCGGAGAGGTGGCTGAGTGGTTGAAAGCACCGCACTCGAAATGCGGCATGGGGGCAACTCCATCGGGGGTTCGAATCCCTCCCTCTCCGCCATTGCTATACGCTAATAGAGAAATTATATTGGTTGCACGATTCTCTCGGCTCTTGAGGGTCACGCAATTTGCAGAGCCCTCTTAATGCGCTAATCGGAAAAAATCATGTCGGCGGAGCAAATCAGTCCTAAACCAAGCAGGCTCTCCAAGGCCACGGTAGAGCGCATTGCTGAAACGATTGCAAAAAAGCTTGGCTTTCGCCCAGACGGCAGCATTGAAGATATTGTTGCACGTTTTGGGGGGAAAATTATTGTAGGAACCAACGGGCATGATGACTACGAGAGTGGTTCTATAGTGGCTCGCAGCCTTAATGATTTTACAATTTACCTTTCCAAATTCACATCCTTAGCGCGCGATCGTTTCACCATCGCGCACGAGTTGGGCCATCTGTTATTGCATCTGAGTGTGGTGCAAAAAGAAAAGCCAAATGCGATTATGCGCGCCACTCGATGGGTTGATGACAAAAATCCGGACCAACAGCGTGCTGAATGGGAAGCGAACTGGTTTGCGGCGGCCTTTCTCATGCCATCGAACGAATTCAAAGAATTATACTTGGCTAAAGGCGCCGAAGAAGCTCAAAAGGAGTTTGGGGTTTCGGCCAAAGCAATCGAAATTCGGGCAAAGTCCCTGAATCTAACACTGTAAGTTGGGTTTAAATGCTTGAAGTCGAAGCTCCGGAGTACCGTGTACGATTGTTCCTCTCTGTCGATCTAACCGGCTCTACTGATTTTAAATCCAAAAATAACTCCACAGCTTGGCTTAAAGCGTTTCAAAGATTCTACGGGGAGTTTCCTAAGACCTTTATCTCCATTTATGAAGATGTCTGCGGGCACATCCCACAAATGGCCGAGATCGAAAAGGCGAACTTCCCCAAAGTTTGGAAGACCATCGGCGATGAAATTATATTTGTTAATCGCGTTTACAGTCTATGTCACGTAAGCGCTTACGTGACAGCCTTTGTAGAGACACTAAAGCGATTTGGTCAAGAACTTCAGCTGTCTTACAATTACAAACTTAACACAAAAGGTAACGCATGGGTTGCTGCGTTTCCCTCTCCGAATTGCAGCATTCGTCTAAGTATAGACGGCCGACTAGATCCCATTAACGGGACCGACGAACTGCCCTCTGAAAAAAGCGAATGCGACGTGGACCAGAATCCGAGATTCTTCGACTTTTTAGGAAAGGGAATTGACGGTGGATTTCGTATAGCTCGAAATTCGACGATTAACACGCTTACTGTTTCACCTGGACTTGCGTATCTATTATGCAAAGCTCGAAAAAATGTAGATACTACTCAATTTATAATCGATCTACATTTTGCAGAAATGCAAGAGTTTAAAGGTGTCGCCAATGGCGAACCTTATCCAATTATTACAATTGATACCACAAGAGATGAAAAGAGAAAAAATCTCATTTCTCAGCAACGAAAATTATTGAAATCTCATTCGGATTTTGATGTTGATGGCCTAACAGCATATCTTGGTGACTTTTTAGATTTTTATAAAATTGAAAAACCACTTTTAAAAATACAATACAATAACAATACAGAGCCATTCCCAGATCATTACACGGAATACCTACATGAATGGAATGCGCAAAAAGCGCAGCTTTCCAATATTCAGGATATGGAAGCTGCATCAGGTAATGCTGACCGAGATGGCGACGCAGATATCATAGATGTTAATGAGGAGCGCACTGCAGAAGATGTGATGATGTCGATCACGGACGCTTTAATTTAAAGAGAGGCATGACGGGCCTTTGCGCCCCCGACTTCCAGCTTCAGCCGTAAAGCAGCTTGCCCTGAAAAATTAATATGATACTAAATATCATATTTAATCGGCAAGCACAGGTGACTTCCGCCATTGACCTATCGGCATTCCATGACTTGCCTTTTCGAAGGCATCCGGGCGCTCGCCCCGGCCAGATGGCGGGGTCTCGATGGCATGATGAGCGTCTATTGGGACGCCGAAGGCCAATCAGGCGCAAATGCCTTTTACATCTCCCCAGATCCCCGCATCGTGATTTTCTTCAACGACGTGTCGCCGCATATCCGCATGTCCAATGAGGACGGGCGGCATGACCGCCCGATGACCCGCGCAGTCTATGTGCCGGCAGGCGCTCCCCTCTGGACGAGGTTCACGTCCCCGCACCGCTTCTCCCATCTCGACCTGCATCTGCACAAGGACAAGCTCCTGCGCTTTCTCTCGCCCTCGGTGGGGTCATCGGCTGCGCGCTCAGCCCTCCGGCGCCCGGTGGAAATTCAGGATGTCGGCGCGATCGAAACGCTGGCTGGCTTGCTGGTCGACGAAGTATCGAGCCCTTCGAGACATCCTGTCTACGCCGAAAGCCTCGTCGGCAGCATTGTGACCGGTCTTCTCGATATTCCCGGTGAGGCAAGCGTTGAGGCCAATGGCAGGCTCACGCAGGCGCAGATGAACAAGCTGACCGCGCGGCTGAATAGCCGCGGCGATGCCCGCCTGAGCGTTGCCGAGATGGCCGCGGCGGTCGGCTTGTCCGAAAGCTGGTTTGCCCATGTCTTCAAGCAGACGACAGGCAAGACGCCGCTGCAATGGCAGCTTGGCCGACGCATTGAGCTTGCGCAGGAACTGTTGGCGGAAAGCAGTCTCACCGTGGCGGACATCGCCGCCCAGCTCGGATTTTCCGATCAGGCGCATTTGACCAAGGCCTTCCGCCAGATATCAGGGGAAACCCCGGCGGCCTGGCGGCGGATGCGTTTGTCCCACCCGAAATAAACCGGGTGGGACGGTTGCATCACCAGGTGCGGCGCACCGTTGCGTAGACCGCGCGTCCGGGATTGTAGAAATCGGCTCCGAAACCGCCATAGGCGACGTGCTTCTCATCGAACAGATTGCTGACGTTCACTTCAAGCGCGGTGTTCTTCTCGATCTTATAGGTGAAGGCCGCATCGACGGCGAAGCTGCTGCCGGTCGATTGCGTGTTCGCATCGTCGAAGTAATACGCGCCAGAATATCGTCCGCCGACACCGAATGTCATGTCGCCGCGCCGTCCACTTCCCTCAAGCTTGTAGGTGCCCCAGAGCGAGGCGATATGCTCGGGCACGAACTGCATGCGGTTGCCGTCATTCTTGCCGGTTCCGTCTTCGACGATCTGCGAATCGAGGTAGGAGTACGCGGCGGTCAGGCTGATATTGTTCGTCAGTTCCGCCTTGGCTTCCAGATCGATGCCGCGAACCCGGACCTCGCCGATCGTAGACGGTAGGCTGGTGATGGGATCGGTGACCTGGACATTTGTCTTGGTCAGGTCGTAAACGGCGGCGGTGAACATGCCGGGGAAGCCGGCGGGCTGATATTTGACGCCGATCTCGAACTGCTCGCCGCGCTCGGGTTCCCTGCCGATGGTCGGGGGAGCCACGGATTCGGCGTAGCTCGCATAGGTGGCAAGTTGGTCGGTCCACCGGTAGGTGAGGCCGAAACGGCTCGTAAACTCGCTGAGATCGTCCTCGGTCGTCACGCTCGCCAGCTTGTTGGTCTGCTCGATATCCATCCAGTCATTACGCAACCCGACGGACGCGATCAGTTTATCCGCGAAGGTCAGATCCTGCTGGACGTAGAGGGCCTTGGTCTTCTGGTCGCTTCGCGTGCTCGCAATCAGCGGAAGCGATGCGGGCGCGCCGGTATAGACTGGATTCGTCCAGTCTATGCCCGGTGCCGGTCCCCAATACGTATCGTTGTCCGATGAGAAATCATTATATTCAACGCCGACGAGCGTGCGGCTATCGATGTTTTCGAAGCTCGCATCATATTGCAGGCGCGTATCGATGATGAAATTCTCAGCCTCGGTTTCGTTGCCGAAGAAATCCCGCTTGGCGATCGTCGATCCATTCGTGGGTGTGGCGGAGATATAGGCGTAGCCGAAATCGCTCTTGGTGTCGCTATAACGCGCGTTGGAGGAAAAGCTGAGGCCATTGCCGAAATCATGATCGAGCATGACGCTGACGGTATTTCTGTCGGCGCCGCGATAGTTGAAATCCGGCTCTCCGAAGAAGCGGTCGCGGTCGAAATCCGAACCCACCGGATGCCCCCCGCTGCCGGGAACGCCGTCGCGGTTGAGATGATCGAAGACAATCGTCACATTGGTGGCATCATCAGGACGCCATGTCAGCCCGCCCATGATGAATTTGTCGTCATCGCGGGAATAATCATACTCCGCGTCGGCATCCCGGAGCTTGCCGGTAAGGCGATAGGATAGCGTATCGTCGGTAGTCAGATTATCGCCGAAATCGAAGCCGACTTCCTTGCGCTCATACGAGCCGCCCGTGACATAGGCCTCGCCGAAGCGCTCGGCTTTAGGCCGCTTGGTGACGTAATTTACCGAGCCGCCCGGATCGGAGACGCCGAAGACGGTGGAACTGGCTCCCTTCAGCACCTCGACGCGTTCGAAGGCATAAGGCTCTTCGCGTATCGCGCCGAAGGGGCGGCCAAGCGAGAGCCCGTCGCGGTAGGTATTGGCATCGAAGCCGCGAATCTTGAAATAGTCGAAACGGTCGTCAGAGCCGTAGAAATCCGTGACGACGCCGGGCGTATATTGCAGCACCTGTTCGACATCCTGCGCGCCGCGCTCCTGAATCTCCTTGGCCGTGATCACCGAAACCGAGGCGGGCGTATCCAGAATATCGGTCGCCATTTTGCTGCCGCTGGAGGTCTTGGTCGCAACGATCGACTTCGCATCGTCATCGCGTTCGCCGCCGCCCTCGACAGTGATCGTTTCGAGAACGATGGGAGAATCCGAATTTCCTGCCTCTTGCGCCAGCACCCCGGTCGGGAAGGCGACGAGCGCCGTGCAGCCCAAAAGCAGCGCATTCCGGTAACGGGCTCCCGCCCGCTTGCCGCGCGTTGGTTCGATTTCCATGATCAGGTCCCACAATTCGATATTATCGTTGCCCACTCCGGCAGCACCGGCCTTGCGCCTATTAACTTGAGCCTCTTTCTCCAGTATTGTAAATTTCCCCGGTTTTGTAGGAAACCACGGAAACTTCGCCGCCCCTGCGCCAGGATGCCGACATCTCGCTTGACGCCGCCGGATGAAGTTGAGAGTGGAGGTCAACTTAAAACATTATAGCGGGTTTCGCCAATGCTGAAGTTCTTGCCGCTGCCCATATCACTTGCCGCAGCATGCCTGTCGTTCATCGCATTCGGCTGCGCGTGGGCCGGGGAGACTTCATACCCCATCACCATCAAACATGCTCTTGGCACCACGATCATCGCCCAAAAGCCCGAACGGGTGGCGACGGTCGCCTGGGCGAACCATGAGGTTCCGCTGGCGCTGGGGATCGTGCCCGTCGGTTTTGCCGCGGCGAATTTCGGTGATGACGATGGCGATGGGCTGCTGCCCTGGGTGGCCAAAAAGCTGGCCGATCTTGGCGCCCAAAAGCCGGTGCTTTTCGATGAGGGTGACGGCATCGACTTCGAGGCCGTCGCCGCCACCAATCCGGACGTGATCCTGGCATCCTATTCTGGCCTAAGCCGTCAGGATTACGACACGCTGAGCCAGATCGCGCCGGTCGTCGCCTATCCCGAAGCCCCATGGTCTACCGACTGGCGCGAGATGATCCGCCTGAACAGCGCCGGGCTGGGCATGGCCGCCGAGGGCGACGCGCTGATCACGCGGATCGAGGGCGAGATTGCGCAGACCCTTGCCGGACATCCCGAACTCAAGGGCACGTCCGCCATGTTCGTTACCCATCTCGATGAAACCGATCTCAGCACCGTCAATTTCTATACCTCCAACGATACACGAGTGAAATTCTTTAGGGATCTGGGACTGGAATCGCCCAAAAGCGTCCTGGAGGCTTCGAAGCCCGGGCAGTTTTCTGGCTCCATCAGCGCGGAACATATCGATGCGTTCGATGATGTCGACATCGTCGTCACCTATGGCGCCAAGGAGCTGATCGACGCGCTGAAAGCCAATCCGCTCACGTCCAAGATGCCGGCTGTCGCCAAGGGCGCGGTCGTCATGCTGGGCCGCGACCCGCTCGGCACCGCGGCAAATCCGACCCCGCTTTCGATCTCGTGGGTGCTGAAGGATTATGTCGCCCTGCTCGGCGAGGCAGCCAAGAAATCCAGATGACCGCAGAAAGCATCGCATCCGCCGGGCGGACGTCTTTTAGCGGAAAATCGAACCGCATCCGAACCCTCTGGCTGGCTCTGCTGATTGTCGCCCTCGCCGCGCTATGCGCCCTTTCCATAGGCGTAGGCACGCGCGAGGTGGCGTGGACCGACATCCTCGCGGCGCTGGGCGGTCAGGTCGATAGCATCGGCCAGGCCGCCGTCAGCGTGCGCGTTCCGCGGACGCTGCTTGCCCTCGTGGCGGGCGCCGCGCTCGGGCTTGCCGGGGCGCTCATGCAGGGCGTGACGCGCAATCCGCTTGCCGATCCGGGCATCCTGGGCGTCAACATGGGCGCGTCGCTCGCCGTCGTCGTCGCCGTCGCATGGTTCGGCATCGCTTCGTCCCATGCCTATATCTGGACGGCCATTCTCGGCGCCGGGTGTTCGGCGGTCTTCGTCTATATCATCGGTTCATTAGGGCGCGGCGGTACAACACCCCTCAAGCTGGCGCTTGCCGGAGCCGCCACCTCGGTCGCCTTCTCCTCGCTGGTGATTGCCGTGGTGCTACCGCGAAATGACATCGCCGGCGGCATCCGCGCCTGGCAGATCGGTGGCGTCGGCGGCGCGACGTTTGAGCGCATTTCCCATGTGCTGCCGTTTCTCGCCGTCGGCTTCGCCATCAGCCTGCTTTCGGCGCGAAAGCTGAACTCGCTGGCGCTGGGTGACGAACTGGCCGCCGGGCTCGGCGAGCGCGTCGCCGTCGCCCGCGCCGTCGCCGCTTTCGGCGCGATTCTCCTATGCGGAGCGACCACCGCAATTTGCGGCCCCATCGGCTTTGTCGGACTGATCGTGCCGCATTTGTGCCGTTTGCTCATAGGCGTCGATCACCGATGGCTGCTCCCCTTTTCAGCGCTCAGTGGCGCATGTCTGCTGCTCATTGCCGATATCGTCGGGCGCATAATGGCCCGGCCAGCCGAACTTGATGTCGGCATCGTCACCGCCCTCATCGGCGCGCCGTTCTTCATCTGGATTGTCAGGCGCCAGCGGGTGCGTGAGCTGTGACGATGCTTATTCCCACCATCGATTCCATCGCCGACAACCGCCGCCGCCGCGCGCGCCGGCGCAACCTTGTGATCGCCTTTCTCCTGGCCTTACTCGCCGCGACCATCGCCCTCACCCTGTCTCTGGGACAATCCTTCACGCCGCCGCATGACGTCATCCGCGTGCTTCTCGGCCAAGACGTGCCGGGCGCAAGTTTCACCGTCGGCCAATTGCGGCTGCCACGCGCCGTTCTCGCGGTCCTCGCAGGCCTGAGCTTCGGGCTGGGCGGCGTCGCCTTCCAGATCATGCTGCGCAATCCCCTCGCCAGCCCCGACATCATCGGCATCAGCTCAGGCGCAAGCGCGGCGGCTGTCTTCGCCATCGTCGTGCTGTCGCTGAACGGGCCAATCGTTTCAGTTTTCGCCGTCATTGCCGGTCTGGGCATCGCGCTGCTGGTTTACGGCCTTTCGTTCAGGAACGGCGTTGCCGGAACGCGGCTCATCCTTGTCGGCATCGGCGTCTCGGCCATGCTGGAAAGCTTCATCGCCTATATCCTCGTCCGCGCCCCCGCATGGAACCTGCAGGAGGCGATGCGCTGGCTGACCGGCAGCGTCAACGGCGCGCAACTCCACCAAGCGCTCCCGCTCTTGCTAGCGCTCACTGTCTTCGGCGGCCTATTGCTGATCCGCGCGCGTGACTTGGAAGCGCTGCGGCTGGGCGACGATACCGCTTCGGCCCTGGGCGTCCGGGTTGCAAGAACCCGCATCATGGTGATGATTGCAGCCGTCGGCATGATCGCGTCCGCGACGGCGGTGACGGGGCCTATTGCCTTCGTCGCGTTCCTGTCCGGCCCGATCGCCGCCCGCATCGTCGGCAACAATGGATCGCTGCTGATCCCATCGGCGCTTATCGGCGCGGTGCTTGTGCTGGCGGGCGATTATTGCGGCCAGTTCCTCCTGTCCCACCGCTATCCCGTCGGCGTGGTGACCGGCGCATTGGGCGCCCCCTACCTCATTTTCCTGATTATCCGCGTCAACCGGACCGGAGGCTCGCTGTGACCGTACATTCTCTTACCGCCCACCAGCTTTCGTCCGGCTATGGCGATACCGAAATCCTGCATGGCCTCGATCTTGCCGTACCGCCCGGCAAGATCACCGTGATCGTCGGCGCCAATGCCTGCGGCAAGTCCACGCTCCTGCGCACCATGTCCCGGCTCATAGCGCCCCGCCAGGGCCATGTGCTCCTCGATGGCAAGTCGATCCACCGGACGCCACCCCGCGAACTGGCCAGGGTCCTGGGTCTCCTTCCCCAGTCGCCCATCGCGCCGGAAGGCATCGCCGTCGCCGATCTCGTCAGCCGTGGCAGGCACCCGCATCAGGGCATGTTTTCCCGCTGGACGCGCAAGGACGATGAGGCGGTGGCTGCAGCGCTTGCCGCTACCAAAACCGAAGACCTCGCCGAGAAGCCGGTGGATGAGCTGTCCGGCGGCCAGCGCCAGCGCGTCTGGATTGCGATGGCGCTGGCGCAGCAAACGGAAATCCTGCTGCTCGACGAGCCGACGACTTTCCTCGACATCAGCCACCAGATCGAGGTACTGGATCTCCTGACCGACCTCAATCATGCGCGCGGCACCACAATCGTCATGGTGCTGCATGATCTCAACCTCGCGGCGCGCTACGCCGACCATCTCGTGGCAATGGTCGCCGGCCGCCTGCACGTCTCAGGCAAGCCGGAAGACGTGCTGACGCAAGAGAATGTGCGCCAGATATTCGCGCTCGAAAGTCGGATCGTCACTGACCCGACCTCGGGCCGGCCCATCATGCTGCCGATAGGCAGGCACCGGATGACAAATGGCCGTACCGTCATCTCCTCCGAAGCCAGCGCCTCACGACAAGAACCGTCCCGCTAATATCCAGCCGTCAGTTTCTCGATTGTTGTTTCTTCAAATCGGTTATTCCGATATGGAACATTGATCGTGGGCCAATCGGTAAGCAAAATGAGCTCGAATTTCCTCGTCATCGATCCGGAAAAAGATCTGGCTGCCATCAAGGGCGTATCGTCTCTGCCTCGCATCAAGCTTTTGAAAGAATTATCGAAACGTCCCGGGATCAATGTGAACGAACTGGCGCAGGCGTCGGGCTTGCCCCAATCTTCCGTCTCCGCGCACCTTCAGGTGCTGGAAAAGGCCGGATTGGTTCGCACCGAGACGCAAAAGGCGCGCAAGGGAAACCAGAAGATCTGCTTTGCCGTCTATGACGAGCTTGTCGTCACCCTCCACCCCGCCGCCCAAGCCCTGTCGTCCGATACGATCGAGGTTTCCATGCCGCTGGGCCTCTATACCAATAACGCCGTAACCGGCCCCTGCGGCATCTGTTCCACCGACGGCATCATCGGCCTTCTCGATGTGCCCGAAACCTTCATGGATCCGGAACGGATGAAGACAAGCCTGCTGTGGTTCACCAGCGGCTTCGTGGAATATCAGTTTCCCAACAATGCGAAGCTGCACGGCGACAGCATAGAAGGCATTGAAATCGCAATGGAAGTCAGCTCGGAAGTGCCCGGTACGCTGGCAAACTGGCCCTCCGATATCGTTCTTTCCATCAACGGCAGGGAAATTGGCGTGTGGACCTCGCCGGGGGACTATGGCGACCATCGCGGCACCTATACGCCGGCCTGGTGGAAGCTGAAGGGCTCGCAATATGGGATGCTGAAGACATGGTCGGTCGGGCCGGCGGGGACCTTTGTCGATGGCCTCAGGATTTCCGATATAAAAGCCGATGATCTCGATCTGGACGATCATCGTTCTGTCCGCTTGCGCATCGAGGTCAAGGCGCAAGGCAGGCATCCCGGCGGCATCAACATCTTCGGGCGCGGCTTCGGCAATTACGATCAGGATATCATTCTTCGTTTGAAAACAAGGAAGTAAGGCGCGCACCGCCGCCTTCTTGTGCATCGCAGCACATTCTCCCCATTGACAAGCGGGCTTGCTGCGACGAACCTTATCCAAAAGTACGATTTATATCGTCGATATGGATAAGCGGGAGGAAGCAGTATGAAGGCACGCGTGGCCGTCCATAGGGATTTCAAGATCAGCGACATCGATGAGCGGCTCTATTCTGCCTTTATCGAGCATATGGGCCGCGCGATCTATGGCGGCATCTACGAGCCGGGCCATCCTCAGGCCGATGAGCAGGGTTTCCGCAAGGATGTGCTGAAATTCGTGCAGGATCTGAAAATCCCGGCCATCCGTTATCCCGGCGGCAATTTCGTCTCGGCCTATCGCTGGGAGGACGGCATCGGCCCGCGCGACCAGCGCCCCGTTCGCCTCGATCTCGCCTGGCGCTCGAAGGAAACCAACCAGATCGGCATCAATGAATTTGCCGACTGGGCATCGATGGCCGGTATCGAGATGATGCTCGCCGTCAATCTTGGCTCCCGTGGCCTGGAGGAGGCTCGCAACTTCCTCGAATATGCCAATTTCCCTTCCGGCACGGCCTGGAGCGATCTTCGCCGCTCGCATGGCAAGAACGATCCCTATGGCGTGAAGATGTGGTGCCTTGGCAACGAGATGGACGGCCCCTGGCAGATCGGCCATAAGGTGGCGACCGAATATGGCCGCCTCGCCAACGAGACGGCCAAGGCCTTCAAGAGTTTCGACAGCAGCATCGAGGCCATCGTCTGCGGCAGCTCCAATGACGGCATGGCGACCTACCCCGAATGGGAGCGCGAGGTGCTGGAAGAGTGCTACGAGAATGTCGATTACATCTCGCTGCACAAATATTTCGGCAACAAGAGCAAGGACACGCTTAATTATTTCGGCAAGATCGAGGAAACCGGCCGCTATATCCAGACGATTGCCGGTACCATCGACTATGTGAAATCGAAGAAGCGGGCGAAGAACGACGTCCATATCTGCTTCGATGAATGGAACGTCTGGTACCATATCCGCGACGAGGACAGCCACCGCTGGCGGACATGGGACTGGCCCGAGGCGCCCGCGCTTCTGGAGGAAACCTATAATTTTGAGGATGCGCTATTCGTCGCCGGTCTTTTGAACGAATTCATCCGCCGCTCCGACCGCGTCCGCATCGCCTGCATCGCGCAGCTGGTGAATGTGATCGCGCCGATCCGCGCCGAGAAGAACGGCCCGGCGTGGCGGCAGACGATTTACCATCCGTACCGCTTTGCATCGATTTACGGCCGCGGCACGGCGCTTCGCGTCGCCGTCGATGCGCCGACCTATGACTGCCGCGTCGCCGACGATGTCTCCTATCTCGATGTCGCCGCCGTTCAGAACCACGACGAAGGCACGCTGACCTTCTTTGTCGTCAACCGCCATCTGACCGAGAGGGCCGAGCTTGATGTCAGCCTGACCGGCTTCACCGATGCGGCGCTGTTCGAACACCACGCCATGGAAGGCTACGGCCTCAACGACACCAACGGGCCGGACCGCCCCGACCACGTGGTGCCGAAACCGGGCTCCGGCATTGGCGTCGAGGATGGCAAGCTGAAAGGCTCGATCGCGCCATTGTCCTACCATGTCTTCCGCTTGAGGGTGGGCTGAAGACAATGGGCGTTACCTTGACCAACGTGAGCAAGAGCTTCGGCCCGGTTGGCGTCGTCCATGATGTGAGCCTGGACATTCCCACGGGAGACTTCGCGGTCTTCGTCGGTCCTTCCGGTTGCGGCAAATCCACCTTGCTGCGCATGATCGCAGGCTTGGAGGACACCACCGCCGGCACGATCTCTATCGAAGGGCGCGACGTCACCGATGTCGAGCCGGCCAAGCGCGAAGTGGCGATGGTCTTCCAGTCCTATGCGCTTTACCCGCATCTCACCGTCTTCGAGAATATGGGTTTTTCGCTGAGCCTCAAGAAAACCCCTAAGAGCCGCATCAAGGATATGGTTCACGAGGCGGCCCGCATCCTTCATCTCGAAGAGCATCTGGACAAGCGCCCATCGCAACTGTCGGGCGGCCAGCGCCAGCGTGTCGCCATCGGCCGCGCCATCGTACGCCAGCCCAAGGTTTTCCTGTTCGACGAACCATTGTCCAACCTTGACGCCGAGCTCCGGGTGCAGATGCGGCTGGAGCTTGCCAGGCTGCACAAGCAGATCGGCGCCACGATGATCTACGTGACCCACGATCAGGTCGAGGCGATGACCTTGGCCGACCGGATCTTCGTCCTGAAGAACGGCAAGCTTCAGCAGGCAGGCAAACCGCTCGAGCTTTATGACAATCCCGGCAACCAGTTCGTCGGCGGCTTCATCGGCTCGCCCGCGATGAACTTCCTCCCCGGCCGGGCGCTTGGCCGGCAGGATGGATTGCTGCGGATCGGGCTGGAAAGTCTGGACGCGCACTTGCTGGCGAAGGTGGCCACGGAATTAAGCGAAGGGACCAGCGTCAAGGTCGGCCTGCGCCCGGAACATCTGCGGCCCGTCGAAGGCGGATTCAATGCGAGCGTCGAGATGGAAGAGGATCTGGGCGGCGTCTCCTATCTCCATGCGCGTCTCGCCGATGGCCGGATGATCGTCGTGGAGACGCGCGGACGCCGCGAAAGTCTCGATGGCCGGACCGTCTCTCTGGGGGCGGACCCCGGCGATGTTCTCGTTTTTGCGGAGGACGGTGGCCGGCTGCGCTGAAGCATGAGCATGGTCCCGAAAAGTTGGCTAGCTTTTCGGATAAGATCATGCGGCAAAACAAAGCCAGAACAAGGCATGCATGAATGGTTCAACCGCCACCGATGGGAGAAAGGTGGCCTCATTTAGGGAGGAGACTTCGATGCAATTCAGAAAGCTGCTTACCGCCACGGCAATAGCGCTGATGGCGATACCGGCGATGGCCCAGGAAAATATCACTTGGTGGGATTTTTTAGGGGGGGGTGATGGCGTGCGCATGAAGGCGCTGATTGCGCGCTTCAATGAAGAGCACCCCGATATCAAGATTACCAGCACGACACTGGAATGGGGCACGCCCTATTACACGAAGGTGCGTACCGCGGTGGCCGTCGGCCAGGGTCCAGACGTCATGACCTATCACCTTTCCCGCCTGCCGCTCGGCCTTGATGAAGGTGTACTCGATCAAGTCACAGACGAGGATCTAAAGAACGCGGGCGTCACCAAGGATAGCTTCTTCCCGGCATCGGTCAAAGCCGCGAGCTCCGATGACGGCAAGCTCTACGCGGTGCCCTTCGATATCCATTCGCTCGTGCTCTTTTACAACAAGTCCTATCTGGAAGGATCCAAATTCCTCGATGCCGATGGCAAGCTGACGGGAATCAACAACCTCCAGGATTTCGAGGAAGCTCTTGCCTATGCCAAGGAAAAGGGCGCTGCAGCGCCGGTTTCCTACGCTACCGCTGATGATGGCGGCGTATATCGTGTGTTCTACACGCTGCTTCGCCAGCAGGGTGGCGAGCTCATTTCAGGAAAAGAGGTTCTGGCCGGCGACAACCTCCAGAAGGCCGCGAAGTCCATTGAGGTCATGACCAACTGGGCGACCAAGGGCTGGCAGCCGGAACAGGCGGCATATGAAGCCTCCGTGGCGCTCTTCACGTCAGGCAAATCCGCCTTCTTCCTGAACGGCGTCTGGGAAGTACCGACGCTGGTGGACACGGACAAGAAGGGCGCGCTCGGCTTCAAATGGGGCGCGGTGCAGATTCCAAACCTGATGGGAACGCAGACGGCCTGGGCGGATTCCCACGCTTTCGCAATCCCGGCCAACAACAAGATGTCACCGGAAAAGCGCAAGGCCGTGATGACCGTCATCGGCTGGATGGAGAAGAATTCTCTGGCCTGGGCGGAAGCCGGGCACATTCCAGCCTATATGCCGGTGGCGGAAAGCGCCGAATTCAAAAAAATGGAGCCGAACGCCACCTATTCGGCGCTTGCGAACACTGCCTCCTACGATCCGCGTTCGCCGATCGCCGGGGTGGCGTCTCCGACCTACGACGCGGCGATCAATATCATCTCACCCGCGATCCATGGATATGCCGAGCCGATGGCGGCAGCGGAGCAGGTCAAGCAGGATTTGCAGGACAAGCTGCGGTGACGAAATGATCCGTGGCCGCATTTTACGTGCGGCCACGCTCTAATTCTGGGAGGGAGTGCCTGTCGTGGCCATGCTGACAAACCGGCGCAAGGAGGTGGCTGTCGCCGCTTCGCTCGTTGCGCCCTTCGTGCTGATCTTCGCGCTGGTGTTTCTTTATCCGACGATCCGGCTCGTGCAATTGAGTTTTACCGACTCGCCGCTGATCGGTGCGGGAAACTGGATCGGACTGGACAATTTCAAGCGGCTGCTGTCCGACAGGCTGTTCCTGACATCGCTGAAAAACAACGGCTATTTCATTCTCTTGACCGTCATCCCGACGACCGCACTGGCGCTCGGCATCGCGCTGATGGTCACGCGTCTTCGCGGCAAGTTGCAGGCGCTTGCGCTGGCGATTTTTTTCCTCCCCTATATCCTGCCGGTGCCTGTCGTCACGCATATTTGGACATGGATGCTGGACTTCCAGTTCGGCGTGCTGCAGCCGGTGATCACATTCTTCACCGGAAAGCCTGTTGCTGTCTTCAAGAATCCTTATTGGGTGATGCCTGCTATCGCCGCCGTGACGATCTGGTGGACCAATGGCTTCAATGTCCTGCTGTTCATCGCCGGGCTGCGCAATATTCCTAGGGATTACTACGAAGCCGCCCAACTCGACGGCGCCACGCGATGGCAGCTATTCGCCAGAGTGACCTGGCCGCTTCTGTGGCCCGTCACCGCGCTGGTGCTGACCCTGCAACTGATCCTGCAGCTCAAACTCTTCGATCAGGTCTATCTGCTCAGCAGCGGCGGACCCTTCAACTCATCCTATGTGCTGCTCCTGATGGTTTATCGCGAGGCGTTCCAGCTGAATCACGGCGGCTATGCTTCCGCCATCGCGCTCGTGCTGTTCGTCATCATCGCGGCACTTTCCGTTCTGCAGTTCCAGTTGCTTCGCGTGGGAGGACGCCGATGACGCGGACAAGAAAATTCGAAAACTGGATGCTGACATCAGGCACCTTTGTGGCTGCGGCCTTGTGGATATTTCCGCTCTATTGGGCCTTTATAACCTCGATCCGCACCGAAGAGCGGGTGGTGTCCAATGGGGCGGGCATTATTCCGGACGAGTTCAAACTCGGCGCCTATATCGATATCATCCGCAACACCAATCTCATCAATTGGTACATCAACTCCATCGCCACCGCCGTCATCATCACGATCGTGGTGATCGTTTCGGGCATGATGTGCGCCTATGCCATTTCGCAGATGCGGTTTCCTGGAAGACGCATCCTCTATGGCGTGGTTCTCGCCAGTTTCATGGTTCCCATCCAGGCATTGGTGGTCACCCAGTTCATCCTGATGAACGACATGGGCCTTATAAACACCTGGGCCGGCATCATCCTGCCGCAGCTTGTCGTTCCGGTCGTGATCATCGTCTACAAGCAGTTCTTCGATGCCGTGCCGAAGGAAATGCGCGAGGCCGTGGTGCTCGATGGCGGCGGCGACTACACGCTGCTGTTCAGGATATACCTGCCGCTGAACTGGGGCATCACGACCGCGCTTGCCATCATCACCTTCATCATGGCGTGGAACCAGTTTCTCTGGCCGTTCCTCGCGGTGACGACCGAGGACCAGATGACGATCCCGGTCGGCATTACGCAGGTCAACGATGCGTTCGGCGTGTTCTATGCACGGCTGATGTCTGTCGCATTGCTCGGCGCCATGCCGGTGGCCATCGCCTATCTGATTTTCCAGAAGAAGGTGACCGAGGCCGTCATGATCTCGTCCGGCGTCAAAGGATGAACAACGCGCAATAGACAGGATTGCTCGCTCTTGATAGCGTCTGGCTATCTTGGAAAAGGGGCGGTTCAGTGCTGACGATCGACCTCAACAGCGATTTGGGTGAAAGTTTCGGTGCATGGCGGATGGGCGATGATGCCGCTATGCTCGATATCGTCAGCAGCGCCAACGTCGCCTGCGGCTTTCATGCCGGGGATCCGGCGGGCATTCTGAAGACATTGCGCGTGGCCCGTGAGCGCGGCGTCGTCATCGGCGCACATGTCGGCTATCGCGACCTGGCCGGATTTGGCCGCCGCAACATGGATCCATCCAGCGAAG
Organism: Paramesorhizobium leguminum; assembly: GCF_003217235.1. Taxonomy (GTDB): domain Bacteria; phylum Pseudomonadota; class Alphaproteobacteria; order Rhizobiales; family Rhizobiaceae; genus Paramesorhizobium; species Paramesorhizobium leguminum. Next base: position 131,595 of record NZ_QJTF01000009.1, read on the forward strand.
AACTAATCGCCGACGTCATCTACCAGATCGGTGCGCTGAAGGGACTCGCCACGGCAGCCGGTACGCGTGTCGCCTATGTGAAGCCGCACGGCGCCTTGTACAATACGATTTCCTTCGATGAGCGTCAGGCCGCCGATGTCATCGCCGCCATCCTCGGCGTCGACCCAAGCCTCGTGCTCGTCGCATTGGCCGGCTCGCCGTTGATCGAACAGGCACGGGCATCCGGCCTTGCGGTGGTGGCGGAAGCCTTCGCGGATCGCGCCTACACCGCTGACGGCAAGCTCGTTTCACGGCGGCAACCGGGCGCGGTTCTGCACGATCCGGAAATGGTGGCCGGGCGCATGCTTCGTCTCGTGACGGATGGCGTGGTGGAGTCGATCGACGGCAAGATGGCTGACATCGACGCGCAAACCATATGCGTGCATGGCGACAGCCCGGATGCGGTCGCCATCGCGCGCCGGCTGCGCTCCCTTCTCGAAGAGAACGGCCTCACCATTCGCCCCTTCGCCGCGCGGGTGTAGAAACGATGCAGCCCCCCGTCCCGGCACAAAATACATCGATCAACATTCTGCCCGTCAGGGCGGGCTGCATCCTGCTTGAACTCGCCGACCTCGACGCCACTCTGGGGCTGCTCGATGCCCTGCAAGCCAACCCCATTGCAGGCATTCGCGAAATCGTTCCCGGCGCCCGCACTTTGCTGGTCGAATTCGATCCCGGCCGGATTGCGCTTGCGGAACTGAAATCAGCGATAGCATCCCTGAGCGGAACCGGAAGAAAGGTTTCGGATGGGCCTCTCGTGGAGATACCTGTTCGCTATGACGGCGAAGACCTCGCTGATGTCGCGGGCCTGGTGGGAATGAGCGTTACGGATGTGGTGCGCCTGCACACGCAAAGCGAATATCTCGTGGCATTCACCGGTTTCGCACCCGGATTTGCCTATCTGGCGGGCGGCGATCCGCGTCTCGCGGTGCCGCGGCGCAAATCGCCCCGCACCCGCGTCCCCGCCGGCGCCGTTGGTCTGGCCGGAGAATTCAGCGGCGTTTATCCCAAAGCCGGTCCCGGCGGCTGGCAGTTGATCGGAACGACGCACCTCGCCATGTTCGACATCGACCGTACGCCCGCTTCACTGCTGCAGCCGGGAATGCGCGTCCGCTTCCGCGACATGGCGAGTTCGCCGGTCGTGGAAAGCCCCCACCTCCTCCCCGCGCAGGGGGAGAAGGAAGAAACGGCAACGTTGACGCCCCCCTCTCCCCGCTTGCGGGGAGAGGGTAAGGGTGAGGGGCAGACCCCCGCCATCGAAGTGCTCTCCGTGGCCCTCCCCGCCCTGTTCCAGGACTTGGGCCGAATAGGGCAGGCGCGCCAGGGCATCAGCACGTCCGGCGCGGCGGATCGGGGTAGCCTCAAGCGCGCCAATCGTCTCGCCGGCAATGCACCCGATACGGCGGCTCTGGAAATCACCCTTGGGGGCTTCAGCTTCAGGATGCGCGGTCGCGGCGTCATGGCCGTCACAGGCGCTCCCGTCATCACGACAATCATCGATGTAGCAGGCAAGAAAATCACCGCGCCGCATGATCAGGCCATCGCGCTCGATGACGGCGATCTGGTGGCGCTTCAGCCTCCAGCGGCGGGCCTTCGTTCCTACCTCGCCTTGCGCGGCGGCTTCGATGTGCGGCAAATTCTCGGCAGCGCATCCACCGATACGCTGGCGCAGATAGGCCCACTGCCAGCAATGCCGGGCGATATTATCCCCATTCTTGCCGCCCCCGCCGGATCGATCGTCTCGACGGAGGAATTGCCGGCTTTTGCGATGCCCTGCCCCGGCGAAACCGTGACGCTCGACGTGACCATGGGACCGCGGACCGACTGGTTTTTGCCCGAGGCGACCCAGAGCTTCCTCAAGCAGGAATGGCTGGTGACGCCGCAATCGAGCCGCGTCGGCATCCGGCTTCACGGCGAAGCGCTCGAACGTTCCAACCATGGCGAGCTACCAAGCGAGGCGACAGTGCACGGCGCCATCCAGGTGCCGGCCAATGGCCAGCCCATTCTATTCCTCGCCGACCATCCGCTGACCGGCGGCTATCCTGTTATCGCCAACGTTGCCGAGCATCATCTCGATCTTGCCGGGCAAATTCCTCCCGGCGCGCGCATCCGCTTCGCTGCAATGAGCCAGTTCATGTCTGAAGTCATTCCCGGGAAACAACGATGAAAAAGGTTCTGATAGCAAATCGCGGCGAGATCGCGATGCGGATCATCCGGGCCTGCAAGGATTATGGCCTCGCATCGGTGGCGGTCTATGCCGACGCGGATGCCGGCGCGCTGTTCGTTCGCCATGCCGACGAGGCCTATGCGCTCAACGGCGCAACGGCGAGAGATACCTATCTCGATATCGATAAACTGGTCGCTATCGCCAAAAGGTCCGGCGCCGATGCCGTCCATCCCGGTTATGGCTTTCTCTCCGAGCGCGCCGAATTCGCACAAGCGGTGATCGACGCCGGCCTCATCTGGATCGGACCGGATCCTGACGTCATCGAGGCGCTGGGCGACAAGCTGGAAGCGCGCCGCATCGCCCAACGGGTCGGAGCACCGCTGGTGGCCGGCAGCGAGGGCGCCATCTCGAACGCCGCGGAAGCGCTGGCATTCGCACGCCGCTTTGGCCTGCCTATCGCCATCAAGGCGGCGCATGGCGGCGGGGGACGCGGCCTCAAGATCGCCCGGCATCTGGACGAAGTGGAGGAACTGTTCGAGTCGGCAACCCGGGAAGCGGTGACCGCCTTCGGTCGCGGCGAATGCTACATCGAACAGTTCCTCGACCGCCCCCGGCACATCGAGGCACAGGTGCTGGCGGATCGCCTCGGCAATGTCGTGGTTGCCGGAACGCGCGATTGCTCCCTGCAGCGGCGCAACCAGAAACTGGTCGAAGAAGCGCCCGCGCCTTTCCTCTCGCCTGAGCAGCGCGAGAAAATAGAAACGGCTGCGCGCGATATCTGCGCGCAAGCCCGCTACACCGGCGCCGGCACGGTCGAGTTCCTGCTCAGCGCCAATGGCGTGATCTCGTTTCTGGAAGTCAACACGCGCCTGCAGGTCGAGCATCCCGTGACCGAAGAGACGACCGGCCTCGATCTGGTGATCGAGCAATTCCGTATCGCAGAAGGCCTGCCGTTGAGCATCACCCGGACGCCGGAACCGCGCGGGCATTCCATGGAATTCCGCATCAATATTGAAGACCCCGGCCGCGGCTTCCTGCCCTCCGCTGGCGATATCACAAGGTTCTCCCCACCGTCCGGCCCCGGCATACGCCTCGATTCAGGCATCGAAACCGGCTCGACCATACCGCCGATGTTCGACTCTCTTGCCGCCAAGCTCATCGTATCCGGCGCAACCCGGGAGCAAGTCATAGCGCGAGCCCGCCGCGCTCTGGGCGAGTTCCACATCGATGGCGTTCCGTCGGTCCTGCCATTCCACCGCGCGGTGCTTGACCACACGGATTTCTCCGGACCGGATTTCCAGGTTCATACCCGCTGGATCGAGACCGATTTTGGCGGCGCAATCGAATCCATGGCTCGCCCCGCGGCAACGGGGCAGACCGGAATGCTGCGCGGCAAGGTCGAACTGGACGGCAAGCTGGTCGAGGTCGGCATTGCCGACACATTCCTGGCGCTACTCGGTGGAAGATCACCAGCACCGGCGATGGCGGAAATCGAAGCCGCCGCAACCGATGGCATTGCGGCGCCGCTCACGGGAACGCTGGTACATTGGAACATTGCGGACGGCGATTTCGTGGAAGCCGGTACAGTCGTCGCAGTGATGGAAGCGATGAAAATGGAAACGTCTATAACGGCCCCCTTTGGGGGCCGGGTAATGATAATCGCCGAAGCCGGATCGTATCAGCCGGCGGGTGCAATGCTCGCGCGCATAAAAAGCGGCATTTCGGATGCCGGAGGCAAAATGTGAGCCTAAGGCTGAAAGTTTGCAATATTAACCAACTATTCGAAAATTATAAATCAATCCATTGATTGCTTAGCTAATCAGAATTTTAAATACATGCGTTTCTTATAAAAATTAACGGGGGAACCAATATGGAAAATGAAAATACCGGGGACCTATTTCGTATATAATTACAATCCATGCTTACGGACAAGACCAAATTTCCGGTTCTGGCCTATATTGTTTCGATGGCGATTATCGAAGCGGAGGATGCTTTTCAAAAGGAAGTCTCGGGGAGGGATGTGCGGCATCAGCGCCTTGAACGACGGTGAGGTGCGTCTGGCAGCCCGTTACCAGGGCATGTCCGGCAGCGGCTTTCCACCGGCTATCATCGTCATCGCGCTTATGTGCCAGAAATACGCCGTCGACCTAGACGTTGTAGCCTGCCTGCAGCGTGAACTTCACATACCGGCCGACGGGCGCTATCCTCCTGGTCGCGCCGGTGGCATCGGTCGCGATGATCGTAAATTTGAAGGTAGTGGCGACTGGCGGTATTCCCGAGAGAATTCCAGTACTTCCATTGAATGTCAGCTCGGGCGAAAGGTTACCCGAGAGAACATAGAGATAAGGCGCCGTTCCGCCGGAAGCGGTAAGCTCTGGCTGTATGCAACCCCGGCCGTTCCGCCGGAAGGCCCCGAGGCGGGAGAAAGGGACACTTCATGCTAGCTTCCCGCCATGGATGAGTGGCTATCGGAGATCGTAAAATTGCGCGCCGTGCTGGCGGCCTCGGAAGCGCGCGGCAAAAGTCGAGGCCGAACTGGCCAACGTTCGCGCCGTTGTTTCGATCTCCGAGGCCTTGATCGCTCATTTGAAGCTCGAGATACACAAACTGCGACGCGAGCAATATGGCCGAAGCTCGGAACGCCGCGCCCGGCTGATCGAGCAGATGGAATTGCAGCTCGAAGAACTCGAAGCCGACGCCACCGAGGACGAGATCGCCTCGGAGTGCGCCGCGACGAAGACTACAAATATTGCAGCCTTCGAACGCCGCCGGCGAGTACGCAAACCATTTCCCGGCCATCTGCCGCGCGAGCGCGTGGTCGTCGAAGCGCCATCCGCCTGCGCCTGCTGCGGTTCGGCTCGTATCGCGAAGATGGGTGAAGACATCACCGAGACGCTGGAGATTATTCCGCGCCGGTGGAAGGTGATCCAGACGGTGCGTGAGAAGTTCACCTGCCGGGATTGCGAGAAGATCTCGCAGCCGCCAGCCCCGTTTCATGCCACGCCGCGCGGCTGGGCCGGGCCGACCCTGCTCGCCACCATACTGTTCGAGAAGTTCGGTCAGCATCAGCCCTTGAACCGTCAGGCAGAGCGCTATGCAAGGGAAGGTGTCGACTTGAGCCTCTTGACGCTGGCCGATCAGGTTGGCGCCTGCGCCACCGCTCTGAAGCCGATCCACGAGTTGATCCGCGCCCATGTGCTCGCAGGCGAACGTATCCATGGCAAAGCCTGTCCTCGACCGGCCAAAGGCCGGACCGGGGGACACCACCGTGCCGCTTCTGGCAAGAGGCGCTACGAAGGAGGCAAGGCTCTGGACCTATGTCCGCGACGACCGTCCCTTCGCGGGAACTGCCGCGCCGGCGGCGCTGTTCCACTTCTCCGCCGATCGCCAGATGGTCCACCCCAACAAGCATCTTTCCGGATGGAAGGGCGTGCTGCAAGCCGATGCCTACGGCGGCTATAACGATCTCTATCGCGCCGATCGCAGTCCCGGATCAGTGGCCAGCGCCCTATGCTGGAGCCATTGCCAGGCGCAAGTTCTTCGAACTGGCCGATATCGCCGGCAATGTGCGCAAAGGCAAACCTGCGCACGAGATCTCGCCGGTCGCGCTTGAAGCTGTCAAACGCATCGACGCCCTGTTCGACTTCGAGCGCGGCATCAACGGCAAATCCGCCGGGAAGCGCCTCGCCGCCCGGCAGGAGCACGCCCGTCCGCTTGTCGCCGAACTGCACGGCTGGCTCACGGCCCAGCGCGCACAGATGTCGCGGCACAATCCCGTCGCAAAAGCGATCAACTACATGCTGGGCAAGGAGGGGCGCCGGGAAGCCTTCACCCGTTTCCTCGACGACGGTAGGATTTGTCTCACCAATAATGCCGCCGAACGCGCGTTGCGCGGCATCGCGAGACGTGTTTCATTATGCACCCCCTTCGTTAAGTGTATGAAAACATTGGAAGCGTGTCCGCGTCAACATCGCGCAACGGGCGACCTTTCCGGGCAATCGCCGCTCTGACCGGCTCGGATGTCAAGTCGGCGGCACGGATTTGATAGGGCGCTCGCGGAACAACCTGGACTGCAGGAAGAACGCCTGTGGAAACAAGGCGTCGCACCAAATAGCTTGAGACGCCCAACGCTTTGGCGACCTCCACCTGTGTGAGCCCTTCGCCATTCTTGTCGGCTGAACGGTAAGCATCGATGCCACGCACGTAACGAACAGATCGGACCCGATGGGCTGTCCAGGTCTTTCCCTGGCCGGTGGGAAAGCCCATTCGGTTGAGCGTGGCAGCGATATGCTCGTCGGACCAGCGGCCGGCCATGCTGCGGATGACGTCCAGTGCATCTTCGGCTGTCGCGCTGCCATGTTCACCGGATTGCGGCTTGCGAACACGCAGCTCCGAGTGCTGGCCATCCCGCCAATGGATCGTGAGCACGACATCGCGTATGGCATCGTCAACATCAACGATGATGTCGGCGATCAGCGTTCGAAGAACGCTGTTGGCGGGCACGCATCGTCACATCAGGAGTATTCCAGGCCGTTGACAGATTTTCCGCCAGATTGGCGAAAGCACCTGGATCAATCGCGATGGTCGTCGGGTCTTCTTTGGTGGACTGGCGCGTCTCCAGATCACGCACGCGGCGCAGCGCGATTTCCCAGTTCTTTTCCAATTGTGCGGCAATCAGACGATTGTCGGGATCACATGCCGCGTAACGCCGCTCGGCAAGACCGGCCTCGTAACGGGCCTGCTGGAGTTCCAGATCAAGGATCTGGCGCTGATCGTCAACTTGTTTACGGTGCATCCGCTCCGCCTCAACCGCGGCTTCGATCGCCAAGGGTTCTACCGCTCGTAACAGCTCCCGTGCCACCGCCGTGTCGATCTTCGGAGCACCGAAGGTCATACAACAAGGCAGCCCAACCAGGCTACCCCTATCGCAGCGGTAGACCGGCTGGCTGATCGGACCGCCCCTATAGCGTAAGCGCGAATTTCTCAGCACGTTGAATCCCGGATGAGATCGCCGATCATTTGCGCGGGGTTGGATTTGATGGTGAGCAACGGTTTTTGTCGGTTCAGGTCGATTTCCTCCGGTCCTGAACTTCAGTGATTATTTAAATATGTAAGCTTAACCACCTATTCGAAAATTATAATTCCATGGATTGATTAATTAGCCCGCCGGAATCTTAAATGCAGCATTGTTTATTGAATAATAAGGGGAGCGATCAATATGACTGCAGGTCTTAACGCCGAACCGCGTCTATCTTATATTATT
>NZ_QJTF01000010.1 GCF_003217235.1 Paramesorhizobium leguminum
GGGTCGTTGACCGTCACATCAGACAGCGTCACCTTGCCGGCGTTCTTGACCGTGAAGCTGTAGGTCACCGTCTCGCCGAGGCTGTAGAGCGCATCAGCGCCATCCACCGCCGCCGACTTCTGGAGCGTCAGCGCTGCCGTCACGTCGGCATTGATCGTCGCCGCCGAAGGCTCGCTCACCGCATCGCTATTATCGGGCGTCTTGGCCGAGGCGGTGGCGACGTTGTCGATCCGCCCGGCGTCGATGTCGGCCTGGTCGGGCTGGTAGGTCGCGGTGAAGCTGACCGTCTCGCCCGGCAGCACGCTCGGATACGAGGCCGGGGTCAGCACCATGCCCTTGGCGGCGATCATCGGGTCGTTGACCGTCACATCAGACAGCGTCACCTTGCCCGCGTTCTTGACCGTGAAGCTATAGGTCACCGTCTCGCCGAGGCTGTAGAGCGCATCATCTCCGCTCACCGCCGCCGACTTCTGGAGCGTCAGCGAGGCCGTCACGTCCGCCTCGACGCTCGCCGCCGAAGGCTCGCTGACCGCATCGCCGTTATCGGGCGTCTTGGCCGAGGCGGTGGCGACGTTGTCGATCCGCCCGGCGTCGATGTCGGCCTGATCGGGCTGGTAGGTCGCGGTGAAGCTGACCGTCTCGCCCGGCAGCACCGCCGGATACGAGGCCGGGGTCAGCACCATGCCCTTGGCGGCGATCATCGGGTCGTTGACCGTCACATCAGACAGCGTCACCTTGCCCGCGTTCCTGACCGTGAAGCTATAGGTCACCGTCTCGCCGAGGCTGTAGAGCGCATCGTCTCCGCTCACCGCCGCCGACTTCTGGAGCGTCAGCGCTGCCGTCACATCGGCATTGACGCTCGCCGCCGAAGGCTCGCTCACCGCATCGCTATTATCGGGCGTCTTGGCCGAGGCGGTGGCGACGTTGTCGATCCGCCCGGCGTCGATATCGGCCTGCACGGGCTGATAGGTCGCGGTGAAGCTGACCGTCTCGCCCGGCAGCACGCTCGGGTAGTTGGCCGGGGTCAGCACCATGCCCTTGGCGGCGATCATCGGGTCGTTGACCGTCACATCAGACAGCGTCACCTTGCCGGCGTTCTTCACCGTGAAGCTATAGGTCACCGTCTCGCCGAGGCTGTAGAGCGCATCATCTCCGCTCACCGCCGCCGACTTCTGGAGCGTCAGCGCCGCCGTCACATCGGCATTGATCGTCGCCGCCGAAGGCTCGCTCACCGCATCGCTATTATCGGGCGTCTTGGCCGAGGCGGTGGCGACGTTGTCGATCCGCCCGGCGTCGATGTCGGCCTGGTCGGGCTGATAGGTCGCGGTGAAGCTGACCGTCTCGCCCGGCAGTACCGCCGGGTAGTTGGCCGGGGTCAGCACCATGCCCTTGGCGGCGATCATCGGGTCGTTGACCGTCACATCAGACAGCGTCACCTTGCCTTCGTTCTTCACCGTGAAGCTGTAGGTCACCGTCTCGCCGAGGCTGTAGAGCGCATCGTCGCCATCCACCGCCGCCGACTTCACCAGCGTCAGCGAGGCCGTCACGTCGGCATTGATCGTCGCCGCCGAAGGCTCGCTCACCGCATCGCTATTATCGGGCGTCTTGGCGCTCGCCGTGGCGACGTTGTCGATCCGCCCGGCGTCGATGTCGGCCTGGTCGGGCTGATAGGTCGCGGTGAAGCTGACCGTCTCGCCCGGCAGCACGCTCGGATACGAGGCCGGGGTCAGCACCATGCCCTTGGCGGCGATCATCGGGTCGTTGACCGTCACATCAGACAGCGTCACCTTGCCGGCGTTCTTCACCGTGAAGCTATAGGTCACCGTCTCGCCGAGGCTGTAGAGCGCATCATCTCCGCTCACCGCCGCCGACTTCACCAGCGTCAGCGCTGCCGTCACATCGGCATTGATCGTCGCCGCCGAAGGCTCGCTCACCGCATCGCTATTATCGGGCGTCTTGGCGCTCGCCGTGGCGACGTTGTCGATCCGCCCGGCGTCGATATCGGCCTGCACGGGCTGATAGGTCGCGGTGAAGCTGACCGTCTCGCCCGGCAGCACGCTCGGATACGAGGCCGGGGCCAGCACCATGCCCTTGGCGGCGATCATCGGGTCGTTGACCGTCACATCAGACAGCGTCACCTTGCCGGCGTTCTTGACCGTGAAGCTGTAGGTCACCGTCTCGCCGAGGCTGTAGAGCGCATCGTCTCCGCTCACCGCCGCCGACTTCACCAGCGTCAGCGCCGCCGTCACATCGGCATTGACCGTTGCCTCAGAGGGATCGCTGACAACCGGGTCGCCCGTGGGCGGCGTGCCGGTGGCGGTGGCAGTGTTCTTGACGAAGCCTGCGTCTATATCCGCCTGATCAGGGGTATAAATCGCCGAGGTGAAGGTGAATTTGCCGCCGGGGGCGAGGGTCTGCGGTTCCGGGGAAATCGCGACATTGGCTGCGGCCAGCATCGGGTCGTTCACGGTCACGCCCGAGAGCGTCACCTTGCCGGTGTTGGTGACGAGGAATGAATAGGTGACCGTCTCGTTCAAATCGAGCAGGCCGTCACCGTCGGCATCGTTCAGCTGAGGCGTCTTCACGATGGTCAGGCCGGGCATGAGGTCCGGCGGCACGGTCTCGTCATCAGGCTCGCTGACGAAATCAACCCCGCCCGGCGTCACGCCGGAGGCCGTGGCGACGTTCTTCACCTGGCCGGCGTCGATGTCTGCCTGGGTGGGCACATAATCCGGGGTCGCGGTGAAGGTGATTTCAGCGTTGGGCGCAAGCGTCTGCGGTTCCGGCGTCATGGTCATGCCGCGCGCCGCCAGCATCGGATCGTCGACGGTGACGTTCGCCAGCGTCACATTGCCGGTGTTCCTGACCAGGAACGTATAGGTGATGGTCTCGTCCGAATCGAGCTTGCCGTCGGCGTCCTTGTCGTTCAGCTTTCCCGTCTTCTCGATCTCGAGGCCGGGCGTCAGGTCCGGGGGAACCATCTCGGGGTCCTCCGGGCTCACCACATCCGCACCCTTGGGCGTCTTGCCGGTGGCCGTCGCCACATTCTCCACCTGGCCGGCATCGAGCTCGGCCTGTGATGGTTCATACTCCGCGGTCGCGGTGAAGGTGATCTTGTCGCCAGGCGCAAGCTTCTGCGGTCCCGGCGTCACCCCGATGCCCTTCGCAGCCAGCTTCGAATCGTCGACCGTCACGCCATCCAGCGTCACCTCGCCGTCGTTCTCCACCTCGAACGAATAGGTGATCGTCTCACCCGGATCGAGCAACTTATCGCCGTCGGTATCGTTCAGCTTGCCCGTCTTCACGATCTTCAGGCTGGGCCGGACATCGGGCGGGATGATCTCGGTCGAGTGGTCGCTTTCGATCGGGTCGCCCGCAGGCGGCGTGCCGGTGGCGGTCGCGGTGTTTTCCACCTGGCCGGCGTCGATATCGGCCTGGTCAGGCGTATAGGTGCCATGGAAGATGAAGATTCCGCCGGGCGCGAGCGTTTGCGGGGCCTCCGTGACCTTCACCAGGGGATCGTTGACCGTCACGCCGGTCAGCGTCACGTTGCCGGTGTTCTTCACCTCGAAGGTGTAGGCGATCGTCTCGCCCAGATCGAGCAGGCCGTCGCCGTCCTTGTCGTTCAGCGCGCCGGTCTTCTTGATCGTCAGCTTGGGGTCCTGGTCGTCATTGTAGATCGTGCAGATCGCGTTCTGGCCATTGACGAGCGCCAGCTCCGCCTTGTCCAGAATCTGCGCCGCGCCGCCATCGATGGAGCAGCTGTAAAGGCTCGGCACATAATCGGGCCGTGTGGTCTCGGCGAGCGTATAGGTGCCTTCGGGAACCGGGGCGTTGGTGATCGCGGGAGCGCCCATCGCCCCCTGGATGACAGTGGTGAGCGGAGCCTTGCCCGCGGCGCTGAGGGGGAAATCAACAGGGGTGGCGGTGCCGCCATTGTCGTTGATGACTTCCTTGCGCAGCGTCAGCTTCGGCTGGCAGATGGCGCCGGCGCTGATCTGGCCCATGAAAGCCTGGGCAGGCGCTCCCGACTTGACGTGAACGATGATCTCGTTCGCCCCGACCTTCCATGCGCCGTTCATAGAGCCGGCGGCAACGCCGGTTGCGTAAAAGCCGGCATAGAAATACGGGTCCGCCGTTCCAAAGTTCGAGCGGATGTTCTGCGCGGCGCCGTTCACCCAGACCTGGAAGACGGAATTATCCGCGTAATAGCTCATTTTCAGATCGAGGCTCTTCGGATCGACCGCCGGATCGAGATTGAAGCGGAAGCGATAGAAGATGTCGTTACTGACGTTATTGGGAACATGCATGGTGGTGGCGCTATGCGAAATCCAGTTCGCATTGCCGAAAGGCGATTTGATGTAACCGGCCGGCGGGGTGGATGCGACCGTTGCCCTGCCCCACCTCAGGCCGGCGGGCGGCGCACCCGGCACATTCGTGGTTGTCGTCGCGACTTCCCAATAGTCGTCCGTGCCGCTTGGCTTAAAGCCGCCGCGGCCATTATAGGCGGTGTTGAAATAGGCGCCTTCGGTCGAGCAGGAAATGGTGGGAGGTGAAACCGGCGTGTAGGGTGGTATCGGCGTCGTCACCGAACAATTGGTGCAATCCGCCGGCACATCGCCGCCGCTGATGAGATTGCGGATCTGCGAGACGCCGAGCGGAATGGGCGCGGCCACCGTCAGGTCGATTTCGACCTCGGCCACGCCGCCCGCCGGCACCTCCGGCACGGTCAGTTGCACGGTGGATGCGCCCGCCACCGGATCGGTGAAACCACCCGCGCCCTCGACGCGGGTCATGGTTGCGCCGTTGGGGATGTTTTCGATGAAATCGAATTCCCTGAAGGCCGCGCCGCTCACATGGGTGAGCGTCACCTTGTAGGTGAGCACTTCGCCGGGCTCGGCGATATTGTTGACGGTGATATTCTCGCCGATCAGTTCCTTCTTGACCTCGACGACGGGCCTTGCGTCCGGCGGCACGACTTCCGTGTCGGGCTCGCTGACGACAGGATCGCCTACGGGCGGCGTGCCGGTGGCGGTGGCCGTGTTCGTGACCTGACCACCCTCGATATCGGCCTGCACAGCCGTGTATGTGGCGGTAAAGGTCGCCTTGCCGCCGGGTTGCAGCGTCTGGGGTCCCGGCGTCACCGAGATGCTCGCGCGGGCAAGGAGATCGTCGTTCACGGTCACGCCGGTCAGCGGCACATTGCCGATATTCTCGACGAGGAACGAATAGCTGATCGTCTCGCCCTTATCGACATAACCGTCGAAATCCTTGTCGTTGAGCGTGCCGGTCTTTTCGATTTTCAGCTTGGGGTCCTGGTCGTCATTGACGATGGTGCAGATCGCGTTCTGGCCGTTGACGAGCGCCAGCTCGGCCTTGTCGAGAATCTGCGCCGCGCGGCCATCGATGGAGCAGCTGTAGGCGCTTGCGATGTAGCCGGGCTGGTTGACCTCGGCGAGCGTATAGGTGCCCGGAGGAACCGGGGCGTTGGTGACCGCCGCATTCCCCATCGCCCCCTGGATGACGTTCGTGAGCGGAGCCTTGCCAGTGGCGCTCAGCATGAAGTCCGCAGGCGTCAAAGTGCCCTTCTGGTCGTTGATGACTTCCTTGCGCAGCGTCAGCTTCGGCTGGCAGATGGCCGCCGAGGTAATTTGCGCCATGAAGCCGCCCGGGCCGCCGCCATTCTTGACGTCGATGGTGATCACGTTGAGGCCGGTCTTCCAGCCCTTGTTGAGAATGCCCTTGGCTTCCTGGCCGATCTTGTAAGCCGGAGAGGCCGAAATGTTCTGCGCTACGCCATTGACCCAAACCTGCGCCACAGTGTCATCGGCATAATAGCTCATTTGCAGGGCGAGAGACTTCGGATCTACCGCCGGGTCGAGGTTGAACTGGTATCTGTAGAAGAAGTCGGTTACGCCGGCGGGGTTGGCTGCGTTCGAGGCGACCGAAACCCAGGCCGCATTGTTATAGGGAGAAATGGCCCAGCCATTGGGGCCCGCGGGCGGATTGGTCACGATCGCCGCCGCGCCATAGTTGCCGGTCCGGCTTCCGACAGCCACCTGCCAGTAATTGTCATAGCCGGACCGCTTCACGCCGCCGGTGCCGTTGAAGCCGGTGTTGAAATAGGCGCCGGGCGTAGAGCAGGAAACCGTCTCGGGGAAATTGGGCGTATAGGGCGGGACGGGCGTCGTCACCTCGCATTCCACGCAATTCGCCGGCACGTCACCACCACTGACGACATTCTTGATCTGCGAAATGCCGAGCGGAATGGGCGCTGCCACCGTCAGGTCGATTTCGACCTCGGCCACGCCGCCGACAGGCACTTCCGGCACGGTCAGCTGCACGGTGGATGCGCCCGCGACCGGCGCGGTGAAGCCATCCGCGCCGCTGACGCGGGTCATGCTTGCGCCGTTGGGGATGTTCTCGATGAAATCGAATTCCCTGAAGGCCGGGCCGCTCGTATGGGTGATCGTGACCTTGTAGGTGAGCACCTCGCCCGGTTCGGCCACATTGTTGGCGGTGATGTTCTCGCCGATCAGCGCCTTCTTGACCGTCACCTTTGGGTCGCCAAGCTTGTCGGTGTCGGTGGCGCTGTTGTTGGAGGGGTCAAGGTCGGCCATATCAGCCGGCAAGGCGACGGCGGCCGTGTTGACGAGATCGCCGGTGAAATCGACCGGGATGCTCATCGTCACCGCATAGGTCACCGATGCGCCGACAGGCAGATCCGCCGTGGTATCCATCGCGCCCGATCCGCTGGCCGCGCTGCAAACGCCGCCGCCAGCGGCAGCCCCGCAGGTCCAGGCGGAAGCCGTTATGCCCGCCGGCAGCGGATCGGTGATGCGCGCGCCGGTAACGGCGGTGGGACCCTTGTTGGTGACGACCATAGTGTAGGTGACGTCCGTCCCGGGCGAGTATTCCGCCTGCCCGTCATCCTTGGTGATGGAAAGATCGGTCGCGGCCGAATTGGTGAAGACGCAGAGAATATCGGATTGCGGGCGCACATTCGCCGCCGGAATGGTCAGCGTTGGCGAAGCGAGGCTGCCGATGACGGTCGGGTTTCCGGTTGCGCCCGCATTGCGGTCCGTACAGACGGCATTGGCGAGGCTCCAGCCCGCAGGGACAACTTCGCTCAAGGTCATGGCGGTGCCGGGACGGGCGTAATAGCCAGTCGAGGAAACGGCGGTGCCGGCGGTTGTCGTGGTGAGCGTGGTGCTCGGGGCGGCGGCGCCGCTCGCCTGCACGACATTGGCCATGTTGAAGTTGAAAGCGCCGGTGCCGCCCTGAGTGAGCTTCCGCATGGTCACGCAGGATGGACGAGCAGCAAGCGCGTGGGCGATATGATCGCCGGCCTCGATATTGGTGGCGGTTATCGTGATGGATTTGACCGTATCGGCCGAATTTCCCCGCAGCCCGCCAGCCGCCTTCCATTGATTGGCCGCACGAACATAACCAAAAGCGCCCGTGGAGGCGGCGTAGGTCAGGTCGTTCATACCGGCCTGGTAGCCGGCGATGAGAGAAAAGTCAGCCGTGGTCGCCGTGCCACCCGTGCCCAGCGAGACCCTGATCGAAGGCAGCGTGCTCGGATAGGAGGCACCGCCGCCGACATCATGGACGTCAAACTGAATCCAGTTTGCCGGGACCGCTTCAGAGAAGGTCCAGGTTATCGAATAATTTCCGCCCATCGTTGACCAGGGGGAGGCCGTATTCCAGGTCCCGGTTCGCGCTACCGAGACGGTGGCGCCAAGCGGACCGAACGCGCCGCCCGAATTGGGGATAGGCGAGCAGGCGCCGGAAACGGGCGGCGCTGCGCGCGTGTCGGTATCGCTGGCGGCGTTGTTGGCAGTGTTGGTGTCGGTCACGCCAGCGGGCGCGGCTACCCGCGCCGTATTGGTGAGCGAACCGCTGAAGGTCGCGGAGATGCCCGTGCTCATCCGATAGGTGACGGAGCTGCCGGAAGGCAGGTTCGCCGTGGTGTTTATCGCGCCCGTGCCGCTCGGCGCGCCGCAAACAGCGCCTCCGGTGGCATTGCCGCAGGTCCAGTTGGCCGATGTGACGCCGGTGGGGAGCGGATCGCTGATCTCAGCGCCGGTTACGTCATTGGGGCCATTGTTGGAAACGACGATGGCGTAGGATGTGTCCATCCCCGGCGTGTAGGTGGTGACGCCATCGGTCTTGGTGATGGAAAGGTCTGCTTCGCAGTTCGCGTAAGCGTAGGTCGCGCGGAACTGGTCGGCAGTCCAGCCTTTTGGACCGGTGTGAAACGTCTCCAGCCAGAGGCCGGCGACCAATCTGCCGGCGGCGACATCGGCGGCAGGAACGGTACCCGTAACCGTCAGCCTCACCGACGTGCCTACCGGATGATCGAGGGTCGGGTCCGTTACAATCTCGGTGACGCCGTTGTCGCTGAAGAGGGAAAGCCTTCCGGAATAGCCGACCCCCGCCGCCGTCCCATTGTTTGTCACCCGCACGGAAACGGTGACGGTCGCCGTACCGTTGGTACAAGCCGACGGCGGCGCCTGCACTTTTGCCGCGACGCCGCGATAGGTCTGCACACCGTCCCCGCCAGAACCGTTCGGCTCGGACGGGAAGGCGCGCGCGCCGCCGGTCCACAAGGCGGCACCACCGCCCGAAAGCTGCCGATGCGCCGGAGGGGGATACTTGCCGGTCGGGACAGCGACATTGGTGAGCGCCAGATTTCCCGTCACCTGCGCCTGAACATCGCCGCTCCACAGCCCCGCCGTCGCGGTCACTGCAATCGCAAGCGCGGCTGGAAGCCGGTCGCGCAATTTCGCGGCTCCGGAAAGATAGCCGGCGAATTGGCGCGCTGACAGGATGGCGGTATGAAGCATGGTCGGTCCCTCGGATGCGAAACCACCCGGTGACCGCCGCCTTTTTCATGTCGCCTTCGAAGCCGCCGCTTGTCATTCGCTGCCGCTTCAAATGCCGACCAGGGCATATGGATCACCGGATAATATCACCGGGAGGGAAGACAGAGTCGCGAAGATGTGTATTTCAACATCCTACGGTTTCCATAAGCGATAACTGAAAAAGAAGCTTGGAATGAGCGCGAGGGTTAGAAAAAGGTTAATAACGGCGATGGGCGCCAGCGCCCCCTCTCGCCGTCATTCTCGGGCTTGTCCCGAGAATCTACCGTGGATTAATCTGTCAGGACGGTAATCGCTTATCTTCTTCTTATGGCAGATTCTCGGGACAAGCCCGAGAATGACGGCAGGGGACTATGCGGCCTCCCTTCTCAGCGTTTCAGTTGAGGCCTGACAAATTAGGCTACGGTAGATTCTCCGGGACATCCTCAGGCTTAACCCGAGGACTGAGAATGACGGCGAGAGGGGCGCTGTTTCAAGCTAGAGTATTTTACACGGAAACAGCTGTGCGCCCTTCACCCCCATGGTTCGAGGCTTCGCTTCGCTCCGCACCTCACCATGAGGGTGAAGGGACCGCAACGCCGCAGTAGCCCTCATGGTGAGGTGTGAATGGAGCGAAGCGGAATGAGCCTCGAACCACGAGGGCGCTCGGCGATTCCATTAAAACAAGAACCGCTCTAGTTCTGAGGCTCTAAAAGCTCCCTCCAGCTTGACACGGCAACCCACGGGTCTCATATTCAACTAGCTTGGCTAGCTATTTATGGAGAAACCCCAATGGAATGGCACCTGCAGGACGCGAAGAATCATTTTTCCAAGGTTGTGCAGAAGGCGCGCAATGAAGGACCGCAGGTTGTTACCTTGAGGGGCGAGCGCGCGGCGGTGGTGTTGTCTGCGGCTGACTATGATGCCCTCATCGGCAATCGTCCTGATATCATCGAGGACTTGCTTGCCGGCCCGGCATGGGACGACGAGTTGGCGGCATCCATCGATGCGCGGGCGAAGCTTCCGAGCCGCGGGAACATCTTCTGATGTATCTGGTCGACACAAATGTCATCTCGGAAGCGAGACGCGGAACGCCCGAGGCTGTCAACTGGCTAAAAGCCGCAGATCCGCAAACCATTCATCTCAGCACCCTCACCCTTGGCGAGATCATGCGGGGGATCGCCCTGAAGCAGAAATCCGATCCTGTTGCCGCTGGTCATCTTGCGGAATGGCTGCGCCGGCTCCGTCACCGGCATGCCGAACGCATTCTGCCTGTGACGGATCATATTTCGATCGAGTGGGGGCGTATAGCGGCCATGCGTCCGCGCGGCGACACAGACGGCTTGATCGCGGCAACGGCGATCGTGCATGATCTCGTGATCGTCACGCGCAATGTTCGTGACTTTGCCGACACCGGAGCCGACATCGTCAATCCGTGGACCCAGGAGTAAAGAGCCGCCGGCCTATTTCCGGTTGCGGATCAGAGACGGCGTCGCGCCCCTCAGCTTTTTCATGGCCGACGTCAGATGGCTCTGGCTGGAAAAGCCGCTGCGATAGGCCACTTCGGCGATTGGCATGTCGCGCTGGGTGAGCAGCCTTTCGGCATGGGCGAGGCGCATGTTGAGGAGATAGCCGTATGGCGCCTGTCCGAAGGTCTCGGTGAAGGCGCTGATGAAATGGCTGGGCGAAAGCTCGCAAATCTCGGCGAAATCAGCCACGGTCAGCTTTCGCGCAAGGTTCTCGCGCATGAAGGCCTGCACTTTCTTCGCATTATAGCGTGAAAGCCCGGTCTTGGGTTTCGCGGAAGATACATCCTCCGCGCAGTCGGGCGAGATCGGAAGATCGTCGCCCGGCGCCTCCTGGCGGTCGATATCCAGTATGTGATCTGCCGTCGTCACTTAATAATGACCCGCCCCGTTATTTGCCCGCATGAAGCACCAGAAAGCCGCCGGCAAACTGATTTGCCAGCTATATTGAACATTTGAGTACATTCGCATCAATTAAAAACAGGCAAAAAATTGGGCATTATGGGCCGATTTTGTGGGCAGTGGTGCAGAAATGTATACAATGCAACATTTGGGCAACATTTTAGCAACATTTGAACAAGGGAATAAGCGGCTTTCAGGGGATGAGCCGTTTCCCAATCTTATCCGCGATGCCTATAATGGCGGGAGATTCGATTTGTTCGATCAAGCTCGAGGGGGGCTCTGGGATTGAGGAGGGATGTTCGCATGGATTACAGCAAGCGCTTGATTACCGACGTGCAGATTACCGGATTGCAGCAGCATGAGGGTTATGACGGCACGACGGTGAGCGGCTCGGTCCGGCTGCAGCTTTCCGCCCATGATGGCAATGAATTCGGCCCTACCGCCACGATCGAGCTTGCAACGGACCTGACCGGGAACGCGACATTTCAGGATGTCGAACGCCAGCTGCTTGTGGCGGCGCTCGGCGTCCTTGGCCGTCTTGCCGCGCTCAGCCCCAAGGATGCGCACGCGGAACTACAGAAAAGCCGGTTCCGGCAGTACCTGTCCAAGACGCCGTAGAGGAAATTCCCACGCGCCAGGGAGCACGTGGGAATTTCCTGTATTCCCGGTATCGGCGCGGCGTTATGCGAAGGCCGTTTCAGGCGCGGTCGTTCTCGCCGGGCGCTGGAGTGTTCGGTACCCCATCAGCGCGACCGTCAGGGCGACGCCGCTCGCCGCCACGGAAATCCAGAACCCATTCCGGGCGCCATAGGCGTCGATGACATAGCCGGAAGCAAACGAGCCGATGGCCATGCCGATACCAATGCCGGTCATCGCCCAGGTGATTCCCTCCGTCAGCTGCGACGACGGCACCAGGCGTTCGATCAGGCCGAAAGCGGTGATGAAGGTGGGCGAAATCGACGCGCCGGCGAGAAACAGCAGCAGCGCCATGCTCCAGATGCTGCCGATCGTCAGGAGCGGCAAGGCTGTCAGCATCGCAACGCCGATGGCGAACAGGAACTGGCGCGAGAGGGGTATGGATAGCTTGAGCGTGCCGAAGACCAGCCCGACGAGCAGCGATCCGCCCGCATATCCGGCAAGGATGAAGCTCGCGGCGCCCTTGTGGCCCAACGCTTCGGAATAGGCGATGACGGTGACTTCCGCCGTGCCGAACATCGCGCCTATGGCGATGAGCGTGAGCGTCAGCACCTGCACGGCGCCGAGCCTTATGGCCGAGCGCCCGCCCCTTGTCTCTACGGGATGAACCGGCGGTTCCGTCGATTTCTGCGCCACGAAGAGCGCCGTACCGACAGCGAGGAATATCGTTGCCAGCAGCGGCCCCGCCTCCGGGAAGAGCGCGACGCTGAGGCCGATGGCAAACACCGAGCCCAACATATAGATCGCCTCGTCGAGGACGGATTCGAATGCAAAGGCCGTGTGGAGCTTCGGTGTATCCCGGTAGAGCGCGGACCAGCGCGCCCGCACCATGGCGGGCATACTCGGCATCAGGCCTGCAATGAAGGCGAAGAGGAACAGCAGCTCGTTGCGCCAGCCATAATGCGTGGTGAGAATAAGCCCCGCGAACGCCGCTACGGAGATTGCCGTCACCGGCGCCAGCACGCGGCTCTGGCCATAGCGATCCACCAGCCTCGATATCTGCGGCGACACGATGGCATTGGTCAGCGCGAAGGTGGCGGAAACGGCGCCGGCCAGCCAGTATTCACCATGGGTTTGCGACAGCATGGCCACCGTCCCCATGGTGACCATCGCAAGCGGCAGGCGGGCGAGGAACCCCGCCGAGGCGAAGGCCTTGGATCCGGGTGCTTTAAAAATTTCACTATAGGGATTGGACATTGCAGCAGTCCTTGATTCCGGTTGGGCGCCTCTGATATACGAAGCGTATGTAAACTAGGTAATTGCATACGTGACGTATGTCAATCGAGAATATACGCTGCGTATGGGAAAGGATGGCGATGGCACATAAACCTCGCAGCGAGATGATCGCGGAGACGCGGGCCAAGCTTGTTTCAGCGGCCCGCGCGGCCTTCGGCTCGAAAGGCTATGCGGAAGCATCGATGGATGATTTCACCGCTGCCGCCGGGCTGACGCGCGGCGCACTCTACCATCATTTCGGTGACAAAAAGGGCTTGCTGCAGGCGGTTATTGGCGAAATCGACGCGGAGATGAATGATCGGCTAAAGATCGTCTCGGCAAAAGCCGCCACCCCTTGGCAGGGCTTTGTCGATGAGTGCATCGCCTATATCGAGATGGCGCTGGAGCCGGAAATCCAGCGCATCGTGCTGCGCGACGGGCCGGCGGTTCTAGGCGATCCCACGGCATGGCCGACCCAGAACGCCTGCATCCGCTCCATGACCGGGAGCCTGCGAAATTTCGCCCAAGAAGGAACAATCGTGGCGGCCGACCCGGAAGCGATGGCGCAGCTGATCAATGGCGCGACGCTGAACGCCGCCCTGTGGATCGCCAATGCGCCGGATCCTGAAACGACATCGAAGAAGGCGGTCGAGGCCACCCGATTTTTGCTGGAGGGGTTGTTGGTGAAGAAAGGGAGTAGGGAGTAGGGAGTAGGGAGTAGGGAGTAGGGAGCTTCTATTTCCCCATTCCCTATTCCCTATTCCCTATTCCCTATCTCACTATTTTCCCGTCACCCGCCAGATCACATCGCCCACATCGTCGGCGACAAGCAGCGAGCCATCCGGGCCGATGGCGACGCCGACCGGGCGGCCATGGGATTCCTTCTCGTCCTCGGAAAGGAAGCCGGTCAGGATATCCCGCGCGGGTCCGGCGGGGCGGCCATTCTCGAACGGCACGAACACCACCCGGTAGCCGCTCAGTTTGCTGCGGTTCCAGGAGCCATGCTGGCCGATGACCATGCCATCAGGGAAACCGGGCAGTGTGCCGGCCGGCATCCAGCAAAGGCCGAGCGAGGCGGTGTGTCCACCCAGCGCGAAATCAGGCTTGATCGCCTTGGCGACCATGGCCGGGTCCTGCGGTACGCGGTCGTCCACGATCTGCCCCCAATAGCAATAGGGCCAGCCGTAAAAGCCGCCGTCTTGCACCGAGGTGAGATAATCGGGTGGCGTCTCGTCGCCCAGGCCGTCGCGTTCGTTGACCACTGTCCAGAGCGTGCCGGTCGTTGGCTCCCACGCGGTGCCGACGGGGTTGCGCAAGCCGGAGGCGAAGATGCGGGTTATGCCTGTCTCAACGTCCAGCTCGTGAATCGCCGCCCGGCCCTCCTCCGCTTCCATGCCTTCATCGCCAATATTGCTGAGCGAACCGACGCCGATGTAAAGCTTCTTGCCATCCGGGCTCGCCAGCAGGCTGCGTGTCCAGTGACCGCCGGGCTTCAAATCGTTGAGCTTCTTGCCCGCCGCATCGATGCGGGTCTCACCCGTCTTGTATGGAAACGCCACCACGCCATCGGTATTGCCGACATAGAAAATATCGCCCAGCAGTGCCATGCCGAAAGGCTGGTTCTGGCCGCCGAGAAACACGTCGCGCGTTTCGGCCACGCCATCACCGTCTGCGTCACGCAACAGCGTGATACGGTTTGCGCTTTCGCCCACCGCGCCGGCGCGCTTCATGGTGGTATATTGCGCATAGTCGAAAACCGACTTGATGCCCCCCGGTGTGCTCAGCGCCTCCGCCGTCAATACATCGCCATTGGGTAGTACATGGATCCAGCGCGGATGCTTCAGGCCGCGCGCGAAGGCGTTCACCTTCAGCCCCGGGGCGGCGACCGGAGTCTCGTCTTCCGCCCAGCCTTTGGCGGTCGGCATTTTCAGCGTGGGGATGCCCTGCGGCTTGGCGGGCGGAATGGCCGGCGTATTGCCGAAAGCCTGAACCTTTGGTCCGTCCTTCCCATGCCGGAGGTAGATTGCCACCTCCCCGACAGCCGCCACGATGCGCGCGAAAATATCCGACAAGCCCATTGGTCCACCCTTTTTATCCGATGGCACACCTTAAGAGATGCACCGTCGGAAATCCAGCGGTTGGCTCGACAAGGCAAGCCGGCGGACGTAAAGAAAAGAAGTGAACCTCAAGGGAAACCCGATGCCTGATAGCCTGCCCACGGAAATGTCGGAAACGCTTGTCGAAAGGCTGGTTCATAGCTTCTACGCCCGCGTCCGCAAGGATGCCCTCCTGGGGCCGATTTTCGATGCGCGGATCGGCGAGCGCTGGGACGCTCATCTCGCCAAGATGGTGGATTTCTGGTCATCGGTCGCGCTGACAACCGGCCGCTACAGCGGCAGGCCGCATGCGGTGCACCATGGTCTCGACCTCGAACACGCGCATTTCCAGCATTGGCTGGCGCTGTTCGAGACAACCGTGGCCGAGACTTGCGAAGGCCAGGCCGCCGCCTTCTTCATCGACCGCGCCCACCGCATCGCCGCCAGCCTGGAGATCGGCCTCAATATCGGGCCGAATGCGTTGCATCTGCCGCCTCGCGGCTAGCTATTTCTTAGCCAGGGCGTCTCGGCACTCCAAAAAATAATATCTGCTCCCAGATAATCGGACGCGAAGCGGGCGAATTCCTGCCTGGTAAAAGGCTTGCCGGTCGCCGGGTTTTTGTAGGTCAGCGTCGCCTCCTGGACGGCCAAGGCCACCAGATCGAGCTTGCTTTTATAGCGGTGGAAGAACGGATAGGAATTCTTCATTTGCGCCTTGTTGAACGGCACGATATCAGGGCCGCCGAGGCCAATCCTGTGCGAAGCCGCATATTTGAACAGCCGCCCCATATAGTCGTGATCGTTATCCCATTCGCATGGCCAGAAGTTCACATACTGGACGACATGCGATTTGCCGAAGGCCGCCCGCGCCACTTTCAGGTTCTGCATCTCGGCATCGAAGTAAGCGTCGCAGCTAAAACCGGACTTATCGTGCTTCTGGTCAACATCGGCGGCCGTTTCAGGCAGATTCACACCGAAAACCTTGCCATCGAACTTTTCAGCCAGAGCCTTGAGGAGCGCTTGATAACGCACGCGCACGGAAGGGTTCCACTGCATCGCCACCCAGCCGTGGCCAACCGGCTTGCTCTCACCGGGATTATCGACTTGTGCAACAAGGGCGCCGCCATATTGCGGGTCTGTCAGGAGATAATCCGGCACGTTTCTCGCTTCGGGCGAAAAGAACCGGTCCTGAATCTGGATGAAGAGTTTTTTGTGCGCGGCATCGGCGGCGGCAAGGTCCTGCTCGATGCTTGAGAAATCATACTGGCCCTTGGCCGGTTCCAGCGACTTCCAGCTATAGACGACCTGCACGCCATCGATATCCGGGCGTTGCAGGAGCGCCGACGATTTTTCGAGGTCGCCTGATCCCATATAGAGAAAATTCGCCGGCGCGCCTGCAGCCGGCGCGCACAGGATCAGGAAAGCGATCGCACCTGACAGGACCGGTTTCATGCTTCCAGAAAACAGCCCGCGAGAGGCAGAATTATGACCATCCGGGCCGGCCATCGGTGCTCAATCCGAAGCAGGCCGCCAAGACTATTCCAGCTCTCTCATCGAATAGTCTCGCGCAAGACCGGGCCAGCCATAAACCTTATGTCCGCATGGACAGGGCATATCTTGCGTCGCGGGGCGCCCTGCCCGAACCGATCGATCCAGGGTCTTGCGCGTTCTGCCTCACTATCAGCTGTTCCGATCTCTGACGGGAAGCCGAACGACCTGATTGGCCGGAACGGTTTCCGACGCTTCGTCCTTCGGCTCCTTCAACTCCGGGCCAACTGCTTCTTCAGGCAAAATCTCGCCTTCATCCGGCTCCCACTCGAGATTGATCGTCCTCGATGCCTCGTCCGACATCAGCTTGCGGATCGATTCCTGGAGATGGCCGATATGCTCATACGCCTTGTCCGTCTTCGCCCGCTGGTTCACGAGAAGCCGCTGCACCAGCACGACCTTGCCGCGTAGCGCCATTTCGGCATTCTCGGCATTGGTCTTCTTGGCGCGCAGGGTCTGGATTTCCGTTTCGTACTGCTCGATAAGGCGGCGAAGTTCCTTCTCTTTGCCGCGGTTTTCGCGCTGCGCCTCTTCCAGCTCGTGCCGGCTGCGCGCCAGCAGTGCCTCGGCCTGGGCGCGGGCGGTTCGTTCGATCGTGCCATCCTCCAGCGCGCGCTCGAGTTCCAGTTCACGCGTGGCAAGATTGCCTTTCACCACGCCATGATCGTTGAGTACCTTGGCGATCGCCCTCTTCGCCTGGAAATATTCGGCTTCGAGCTTGGCGAGACGTGAGCGCATCGTCTCCCTGTCGTGTTCGATCTCGCTCCGCTTGCGCTTTTCGTAGGTAAGATCGCCATCCCTTTCCTGAATATCGGCAAGCGCCTTCTCCAGGTCGATCTTCAAAGTCTTGATGGCATTCTTGTCGTTCGATTCGCGCTCGGATGCCGCGTCTACCTGCTCGCGCAGTTTCGTGCTGAGGGACCGGTAATGCTCGAGTTCCGCCAGAGCCTTGCTGACCTGTTCCTTGAGCCGCGCCTGTTCGGACTCCAGTATCCGGTTGCGCTTGTCATCGATCGAATGTTCGTCCTTGAGCCGGGAAACCATGGGATGCAAGGTCGCCACTTGAGTGGCCAACTGCGACACGTCCCGGCCCATCTTGGCAAGGCTGCGTTCATATTCTTCCTGGAGCGCAAGCGAGACCTGCTGCACCGAATCAAGCAGCACGCCGAGGTCGTTTTCTTCCTCTATCGCTGCGGCCGATGGCTTCTTTCCACCCCAGCCGATTATCCGCATAACCCGGTTGCCGTTCGCCGTCTCCATTTCAACGCCCCTTAAGATCGATCTTCGCCAGTTGCCGTAACGCGCTTAAATAAGAATTTGAGCAATAGCAGATCGACACTTCCGTCGAAAGACCGGCGTTGCCACACCATGGTAGAAAAGCCTTTCCGGATGCCGAGTTGTTTCAATGAACTGTGGAAACATCGTCTACAGGCATTGATGCCCATCTTTCCCGCGAAGGAAAGGGCCACCGTGCTGCGACGAACGGTCGCTCGCCTATCCGAAAATCAACCGGACAGTGAACGGATTCTCGTGGCTGGAAGCGGTCGCCATGGTTCGGTCAATGGGTGGATGACCCAAGCCACGCATGGAGGCCCCTCGCCGCGGCCTTGCCCGTGGCGAGACAGGCGCTCAGGAGATAGCCACCGGTCGGTGCTTCCCAATCCAGCATCTCACCGGCGGCAAATACGCCGGGTAGCGCCTTGAGCATGTAACTCTCATCGATGCTTTCCAAGGAGATGCCTCCCGCCGAGGAGATGGCTTCCCCAATGGGGCGGGGCCTGAGAACGGCAAGCGGCAATGACTTTATGGCGCGCGCAAGCTGTTCGGGCCCGGCCGTGGCGGCCTGCGGCATGATTTCCCGCACCAATGCGGCCTTGACGCCTTCCAGACCCGCGCCCTTGCGCAGGCGGGTGGAGAAGCTGGCCTTGGCATCCTGCCGGGCAAGATCGCGCGCCAGCCGTTCCACCGTCCGGCCCGGCGCAAGATCGAGTTCGAGCACGGCGCTGCCATCTTGATCGAGCCGGTCCCTTAAAGCTGCCGCGTGCATATAGACGAGGCCACCCTCGACGCCATTGCGCGTGATGACGAACTCGCCCCGAAACGATCCCGCATCCGAGACGGCGGTAACGGATTTTACCGGAGCGCCGGCAAAGCGCTCCCCAAAATTTTCGCTCCAGCCGATATCGAAGCCGCAATTGGCGGGGCGAAGATCATTGATCTCGACGTCCCTTTCCTTCAGCCAAGGCGCCCAGGCGCCGTCCGATCCAAGTCTGGGCCAGCTCGCGCCGCCTAGGGCAAGCAGCACAGCGTCGCTCGTCACGGTCTTCACGCCATCAGGCGTTTTGAAAACCAGGCTACCCTCGTCAAAACCCTCGAAGCGGTGGCGCATGAGAACTTTGACGCCCTGCCCTTCAAGCCGCTTGAGCCACGCCCGCAGGAGCGGCGAGGCCTTCATCATCTTCGGAAAAACCCGGCCCGACGACCCGGTGAAGGTTTCGATGCCGAGCCCCGCCGCCCAAGCCTGGATATCTTCAGGCGTGAAGCCATCCAAGGCGGCGCGCAAGCGATCCGAGGCCGCGCCGAAGCGCGTCAGAAAGCGGGCGTGATTCTCGGCATGGGTGATATTGAGGCCGGATTTCCCCGCCAGCAAAAACTTGCGACCGACCGTCGGCATCGCGTCATACACCGTCACGCTGTGCCCGAGCGCGGACAATGTTTCCGCAGCCATCAGTCCGGCAGGCCCCCCGCCGATGATGGCGATTTCTTTGCCGGTCATGAATGCTGCTCCGCCGGATTCAATGCCGCGCGAACAGCGCCCGGCGCTTGCCCGATCACGCGCTTGAAGGCCCGGCTGAAAGCCGCCTGCGAGCCATATCCCAGACGATGCGCCACGCTTTCGATGGGCAGCTTTTCGCGTCCGATCCATTGCGCGGCAAGTCGCATTCGCAGCTCCGTCAGATAACGCACCGGCGACATGCCGGTCATTTCAAGAAAACGCTCGGCGAAGACCGAGCGGGAGCTTCCCATCTCGGCGGCCAGTTCAGCGACCGTCCAGTCGCGGCCTGGCTCGCGATGCAGCGCCGCGATGACCCGGCCAAGCTTGGGATCGCGCAACGCATTCACCCATCCGGTCGCGTCGCCGCAGCCGCATTCCACCCAGCCCCGGACGATGGATGCGGAAACCACATCGGCAAGCCGCGCCAATATGCCGGCATAGCCCGCCCGCTCCATGCGCGCCTCGCGCTCCATTGCCTCCAGCATCGGCAAAATTTCCGGCTCCCGGCCAAGCAAGGTGCCGACATGCATCATCTCAGGCATCACCGCCACCAGTGGCTGCATGGCCCCCAGATCGAAATCCATGCAGCCGCTGAAGATCAGCGCATCTTGCGAGCGACAGGTCGTCTCGCAGCAGGATTTGATCGCGCCGACCGTCTCGCAAAGCGGAACCGCCTCATAGGTGACGATATCGCGGCTTGGCAGATCCGGCGCCGACAAAAGCTCGTGCCGCCCGCCGCGAGGCAGGAGCACGGCGTCATGCGTTTCGAGCCTCTGCTCGCTTCCATCGGCGGTACGCAGAATTACCGGGCCACGCGCCACGAAATGAAATTGCGCCCGCCCTTCGACGGTGCCGATCCCAATGCCGAAGGGCGGCGTCATCTGTATGCGCCGGTAGTTCAGCCCATTGAGCCGCATCCCCAAAAGCAGTTCGCTCACCAGATCGCTTGGTGGAGTTAGCTGCGATTGTACGCGCGAGACAGATCGATTTTCGGACGTATGATCAAGCATTCCGGATTTATTGGCATAGATCGTCCGTCCTGTCCATCCTATTGTGCTGCAACGCACAAATTCCGGAAGGACAACAAATGGACGGCTCAGTAGTAACACCACGATCAGCACAGGAGGCGGCACGGGAAACACCCGCCTGGGGGGCGGTCATCTCGATGACGCTTGGCGTCTTCGGTTTGGTCACGGCGGAATTCCTGCCCGCGAGTCTCCTGACACCGATGGCCGCCGAACTCCGTATTACGGAAGGCGCCGCCGGGCAAGCCGTGACGGCAACCGCAATCGTCGCGCTGATAACCAGCCTTCTGATTGCCGCCACCACCCGGCGAATCAACCGGCGTCACCTGCTCATGGGTTTTTCGGTCATGCTGATCGTATCCAACCTGCTGGTGGCCTACGCCCCTAGCCTGCCGTTTCTGATTGCCGGCCGCGTACTTCTCGGCATTGCGCTGGGCGGATTCTGGACCATGGCGGCGGCTATCACCATGCGGCTTGTTCCCGATGCGCTCATTCCGCGCGCGCTATCCATCCTTTTCAGCGGTGTTTCCGCCGCCACGGTGCTTGCCGCTCCGGTCGGCAGCTATCTCGGCGACATTCTGGGCTGGCGCGGTGTCTTTCTGATCGCGGCGGGTCTCGGACTTGTCACGCTCGTTGTCCAGTTCGCCGCGCTTCCCTCGCTTGCCCCCACCGGCATCGCGCGCCTTCGCACCCTTATCGATGTGTTGAAACGTCCGGGCGTCGGCCTTGGCATGATCGCCATCGCGCTGGTCTTTACCGGGCATTTTGCCTTGTTCACCTATATCCGCCCGTTCCTTGAGACGGTGACGGGAGTCGGCATCGCCTCCATCTCCGCCATCCTGCTGGGCTTCGGCATCGCCAATTTCCTCGGCACCTATCTGGGTGGCATAATGCTTGAGCGGAACCTGCGCCTCACGCTGCTGCTCATGCCCTTGACGATGGGCATTCTCGGGCTAGGCCTCGCTGTCTCGGGCAGCACTCCGCTCGCCCACGCGGCCATGGTCGCCCTCTGGGGTCTTGCCTTCGGCGCCGTGCCGGTCGCCTGGTCGACCTGGATCACCCGCACCATCCCCGACGAGGCTGAAACCGGCGGCGGTCTCTTCGTCGCCGCCATACAGCTCGCCATCGCGATGGGAGCCGCGCTCGGCGGCGCCCTGTTCGACGCGGGCGGAGCCACCGGCGTCTTCACGGCAGGCGGCGGCATCCTTCTCGCGGCGGCGCTGATGATCGGGGTTGGCGTACGCGCGCGGAGCACAGTAGCCACGGCATCGGCTTAAAAGGGAGCAAACCGGCGAGCGGAACCGACCGCTCGCCGGTGTTTCAGGCAGACAATAATTCCGCCGACGGCTGCCAGATACCGTAGGTGCGCCGATAATAATCCACGCAGGCCTGGTTCGCCGCATGCCGGTCATGGTCTTCGTGAACCAGTGCCATCAACGCGGCGACACGCCGGTTGGGCCGGTCGAACCGGCGCGGGGCGTCGGCATTGAGCCAGATTGGAATTCCATTCGCCTCCAGATGGCCGGAGAGCCAGTAGTCGTCCACAGTCCACAAGATGTTCGGTATTTCGAAGACGGACTCAGAAAAAAAGGCGGACTTGACCATCACTCCGCTGACACCGAGAAACACATCGCAATATCCGCTGCCGGAATATTTTGACGCCCGCCTTTGACGGTGCTTGAGCATCGATGAAAGCCGGAACCGCCAATTGTGCGTATCAGCTCCCATCCGCGGCAGGCGATCGCGCGGGCGGCTGGCAATATTTATGTCGGGCAGGTCTTTTCCCGCTTCCGCGATACAGACGTCAGGCATGGTTTTGCGAACCGTAGCGAATCTGTGCGACCACGAAGCATCATAGACCACATCGTCATCGCAAAAGAGAATATCGACATCGCGCCCCGCGAATTCCCTGATCGCGGGGAGAATTTTCGTCGCCGGCCCAAGATCGTCGGGCGTTCGCCGGATCAAAACACCTAATGGCACAGATGGAAGTTCACCCGTCCATTCGGGAAAGCGCCGATAACGCTGGGGGATGTAAAGAATAATCTGATCTACGGCAAGTTTCTGATTCAGAATAGAAACAAGCGTTTTTCCCACGCTGCCGAAACGCGGTGGTATAGTCGATAATGTTATGATCATTTTATAGGCCACTTCGCTGGGCGCCGGCTGCACAATAGTGCTTATACTTCAACCGCGTTCGGGTCACAAGCCAATCAGGATACCGCCTATCGCGCCGACGAGCACGACAATCCATGGCGGGCATTTCCAGACCATGAGCAGGACGAAGCATGTGAGCGCGAGCGCGAATTCATATGGTCCGGTGATCGCGCTGGTCCAGACGGGATCGTAAAGGGCGGCGCCGAGAATGCCGACGACCGCTGCATTGGCCCCGCGCATCAGCGCCTTTGCGCTCGCCCGCGAGCGCAACGCATCCCAGAACGGGATGACGCCGATGAGCAGAAGAAAGCCCGGCAGGAAGATCGCGGTGAGCGCGATAGCCGCACCAAGCAGGCCGTTCGGCCCCGGATTCAGGATGGCGCCAAGATAGGCGGCGAAGGTGAAGAGCGGCCCCGGCACGGCTTGCGCCGCGCCATAGCCGGCGAGGAACCGGCTCTCCGACACCCAGCCGGAGCGCACGATTTCCGTTTCAAGCAGCGGCAGGACGACGTGGCCGCCGCCGAACACCAGCGATCCGGCGCGATAGAAAGCATCGAAAACGCCTAGCCCCTGCGAAAATGCAAGGAACGGCAAGCCGATAAGCAGGACGAAGAACGTAACAAGCGACAGCGCGCCTACGGCACGCGAGACGGGAAAGCGCAGATGTCCGGCAATTGCTTCATCGGGAACGCGGCATAGCCACAGCCCCGCAAGCGCCCCCATGGCAATTGCCTCTACCTGCCCGAGCGATCCCGCAACGAGTACCGCAAGAAGCACGGCAGCAAGCGCGATACTGGCGCGGGTTTTATCCGGACAAAGAGTTTTCGCCATGCCGAAGACCGCTTGCGCCACGATGGCGACGGCAACGACCTTCAGCCCATGAATCGCACCCGCACCGATCGGGCCGCCGAACAGATCCGCGCCGAGGGCGAAGAGGACCAGCAAAATCGCCGAAGGAAGGGTAAAACCGACAAAAGCCGCAAGGGCGCCAAGCGGACCGCCGCGCAGAAGGCCGAGCGCGAAGCCTGTCTGGCTCGATGCAGGGCCGGGCAGGAACTGGCACAACGCGACGAGATCGGCATAGCCCTTTTCGTCTATCCAGCGGCGGCGCACCACCAGTTCATCGCGAAAATAGCCCAGATGCGCGATCGGACCGCCGAAGGAGGTCAGCCCCAGTTTTAGAAAAGCGATAAAGACTTCCGCCGCGCGCGCGCCTCGCCCAGGATTGCTTTCCGCCAGTGCCGCGTCGTCCATGTTGTCCTACCCATTGCTTCGAGGCAGAACTATCTTGGTTTTGTGACGATTGTCCAAGCCAATTGGGGATGCAGCAGCAGCGCTAGTCAGTAAAATTGCTGCGGACCAGATCCAGAACATCGTCGCCCCGTCCGGTGAGAATGGCTTTCACCGAATAGAGGCCGGTATGCAGCACCTGGGCGAACTGGACGTCGGGCGGCATTACCAGTTCGAAGCGATTGACCTTGACGTCAAGCAGCGCCGGGCCCGGCTGCGCCAGCCAGTCCGTTACCGCATCCTGCAACTCATCCGTATGCTCGACGCGGCGGCCATAGAAGCCGATCGCTTCCGCCACCTTGCCGAAATCCGGATTTGTCAGGCCTGTGAACGCGTCGAGTAGCCCTTCGACCTTCTGTTCCAGTTCGACGAAGCCAAGCGACTCATTGTTGAAAACGGCGATCTTGACCGGCAACTTTTCCTGCACCAGCGTCAGCAAATCGCCCATCAGCATCGCCAGGCCGCCATCGCCGCAAAGCGCGATCACCTGCCGGTCAGGATACGCCTTCTGGATGCCGATCGCCTGCGGCATCGCATTTGCCATGGTGGCGTGCAGCAGGCTGGTCAGCGTACGCCGCCGCCCGTTGATGCTGAAATGACGCAGCATCCAGACCAGGGGGCCGCCGGCGTCCGCCGTAACGGCGGCATCGTCGCCGGCAAGCTGGTCGATCGTTTTCACCAGATGCTGCGGATGGATAATGCCGCGACGGCCCGCGCGCTCCTGCTTCGCCAGATTCTGCAACGTTCGTTCCTGATACGCCCGGCAACGATCGAGGAATTTATTTTCCTCGCGCGCCGTCAGCAGAGACAGCAGCGCTTCGATAGTCTCGCGCACATCGCCCACCAGGCCAAGGTCTATCGGATGGCGGCGGCCCAGATGCGTCGCGTCGCAATCGAGCTGAATGATCTTTGCGCGTCCGGGATAAAATTGCGGCCAGGCGAAGTCCGTGCCAAGCAGCAGCAGGGTGTCGCAGGCCAACAGCGCGTGGAAACCTGATTCCACGCCGAACACACCGGTCATCCCCATATTGTAGGGATTGTCCGGCTCGATGAAATCCTTCGCGCGGGACGTGTGTGCGACCGGCGCCTTGATCTTGTCCGCCAAGGCCACGACAAGCGGCCCCGCGCCCTCACAGCCCGCGCCCGCATAGATCGCGACTCCCTTGCCGGCATTGATGAGATCGGCGGCGGCCTGCAATTCGGCATTGGAGGGACGGATGACCGGCTGCGGGTGGTGGGGCCGGAAATCGAGCCGATCCTCCACCTCCATGTTCGACATGTCGCCTGAAACGATAATCACAGCAACGCCGCGTTTGTTGATCGCCGCCTGCGCCGCCAGCGCGGTGACCCGCCGCGCCTGCTCCGGCGAATGGATGTAACAGCAGAAATAGCTGCAGGTCTTGTAGATGGTTTGAAGATCGACCTCCTGGGGGAAATCCATGCCTATCTGCCCCGTGGCAATCTGCGTCGCGATGAGCACGACAGGCGCGCGATTGCGGTGGGCCTCGTAGATGCCGTTGATGAAATGCAGGCTGCCCGGACCGCAGGCGCCGGCACAGGCGGTGAGTTGCCCGGTCAACGACGCCTCAGCCCCCGCCGCAAATGCTCCCGCCTCCTCGTGCCGCACATGCACCCAATCTATATCGCTGCGCCTTATGGCGTCGGTGATGTAATTGAGCGTATCGCCCACGACGCCATAACAGCGCTTCACGCCAGCCTGAGCGAGCGTATCGACAATGATGTCGGCGACTTTCTTCCTGGACATCGCGGTCTCTCCAATGGAGTTGAGCAAATCCAGAAGTTTTTCGCCTGAAAAAATTTAGCAACGCAAAGCAAAACTATGTGATGCAGGCGATATATTAATCGCTGATTTAACAAAAATCCTATATGTATTTTATGCACACTTTATCTGGATATCAGGCCGAAACGGCAAGTTCCGTTTCGCGGTCGAATAGATGGACGTTCTTAAGCGAAATATGGAGACTGGCGGCGGCGCCTTTTTCCACGCCGGGCCTTCCGCCATGCGCCACCACCAAATGCTGCGATCCAACGCTTGCGGTGACGAACGTCATGCTGCCCGTGGATTCGACGCTTTCGACGACCGCTTCCATGGTGAGACCATCGCTGACTGGTGCGAACGACAAATGCTCGGGCCGCAGCCCTGCCCACAAGCGCGTACCGGGAACGAGCTTGCGATCGAGCACCAATGCATCACTGCCGTCTATTGCAAGCGTATGCCCGTCAGGCCCGACCACGACGGGAATGAAATTCATGGCGGGCGATCCGATGAAGCCGGCGACGAATTTGTTGGCGGGCTTGTCGTAAAGATCGAGCGGGCTGCCCTGCTGCTCCACCACCCCTGCCCGCATGACCACGATATGGTCGGCCATGGTCATGGCCTCCACCTGATCATGGGTGACGTAAACAGAGGTGGCCTGCAGCCGCTCGTGCAGCTTGCGAATCTCGCTGCGCATATGGACGCGCAGCGCCGCGTCGAGGTTGGAGAGCGGCTCGTCGAACAGGAACACCTTGGGGTTTCGCACGATGGCGCGTCCCATGGCGACGCGTTGTCGTTGCCCGCCGGACAGGGCTTTCGGCAGCCGGTCGAGGAGACCGCTTAAGCCCAGCGTCTCCGCCGCCGCCCGCGTGCGTTCTGCGATCTCCGGCTTGGGCCGGCGTTTCAGGCGCATCGAATAGTTCATGTTGTGCTCGACATCCATGTGCGGATAGAGCGCATAGGATTGGAACACCATGGCCACATCGCGCTCGCGCGGCGGCTTGCCGATGACGCTTTGCCCGGCGATGCGGATATCGCCCGAACTGGTCTTTTCCAATCCAGCCAAGGTCCGCAGCAAGGTCGACTTGCCGCAGCCGGACGGCCCGACAAGTGCCACGAACGAGCCTTGCCGGATGGCGATGTCGATATCCTTCAGCGCGTGGAACCCTGCATAATGCTTGTTCAGGCGGTCGATCTCGATCTGGAGCATGGGATTATCCCTCATTTCAGCGCGCCGGCGGTGAGGCCGCTGACGATGCGCCGTTGCAGCAGCATGAAAACCAAAAGGATGGGCGTCACATAGATCGCGGCGTAGATCATGATGCCGTTCCAGTCATTGGCGTTCGGCCCCATGAAGGTCTGCAGGCCGACCGTCGCCGTCTGTAACTCATTCTTTGAGATCAGCGAGCGCGCATAGACATATTCGCCGAAGGATTGCAGGAAGATCAGCACGGAGGTGACGAGAATGCCGTTCTTCGCCAGCGGCAGCATGATGTTGAAGAAAGCGCCGATGCGTGACGAGCCGTCAACCAGCGCCGCATCCTCCAGCTCGCGCGGGACCTGCACGAAAGTGGCGCGGCAGAGCACGATATAGAGCGGCAGCATCTTCGCCGTTTGCGCCAGGATGACCGCGAAGCGCGGGCTCGCCAGAAGGCCGATCTGGTTGAACGCCACGAAGATCGGCGTCACCATCAGCGAGGACGGCAGCACCTGCATCATCAGGATGGCGAACAGCGCCATGTCCATCCAGATATTGCGCACCCGCGCCAGCACATAGGCGCAGCCCGTGCCGAGCAGGGTCACGAGAAAGGTGACGCCGATGGCGATGACGAGCGAGTTCCAGATATACCGGCCCATATCCCGCTCCTTCCACACAGCCAGGAAATTCCATTGCGGATTGGCGGGCCAGAAGCTTGGCGGATAGTGGAAGATCTCCGTGCCGTCCTTGAAGGCGGTCAGGTACATCCAGTAGAGCGGGAAGAGATAGACCGCCGTGATAACGAGGCCGATCATGAGAAGAATAGTGCGTTTCACCGGCTTTCTCCTCAATAGCTGTGTTCGTGGCGGGTGGGACGGACATAGACGGCGGCGACCACGATGACGAACAGGATCATCAACACCGAAACCGCGCTGCCGAGCGATATTTCATAGGTCTGGAAGGACAGCTGCCACGACCAGTATTGCGCGACGTTCGAACTATCCGCCGGGCCGCCTTGCGTCAGCGCCGCGATCAGGTCGAATTGCTGCAAGGTGAAGATGATGCCGAGCGAGATGACAGCGCCAAGCTGCGCCCGCATCAGCGGCAGCGTGATCGACCGGAACCGGGTAAACGGCCCCGCTCCATCCAGTTCCGCCGCCTCGTAGACATCGCGCGGGATACCGGCGAGGCCCACCGAGAGGAGGAGCATGTTGAATGGAATGCCCAGCCAGACATTGGCGATGATGACGGCATAGAGCGCGACATCGGGGTTCGAAAGCCAGAAGATGCGGTCATCGGTAATGCCTGATGACATCAATATATAATTGAACACGCCGAAATCGCCGGCGAGCAGCCATTTCCAGATGGCGCCGACGACCAGCGCGGGCATGATCCATCCGGCGAGGAACAGGCCGCGCAAATATGTGGCGCCGGGAAAATCTTGATGAAAGAACAGCGCCAGCCCAAAGCCTATCGATAGCTGGAATACGATGGAGAGCACGACGAACTTCACCGTATTCCACAAGATGAGCGGCGCGACCGGCTGCGACAGGATATCGTAATAGTTCTTCAGGCCGACGAACGGGCGGTTGAACGAGGCGAGCGTGAACAGATCGACCGTCTGCAGCGACATGATGATGTTGTAGATGATGGGGAAGGCGGAAAAGGCCACGAGGTAGACGAGGGCGAGCGCGAGAAGCAGGATATCGAACCCGCTGCCGTCCCGGACCGTTCGGATGATGCTTTGCATGTGGGTCCCTCCTCCCTTGCGGTATTCAAGTGCGATTCCCGTTTGATGGAATCATTTGTGTTCTCACCCCCCTCTGCCTTGCCAGGCATCTCCCCCTCAAGGGGGGAGATCGGCTGACATTGCGCTCTCACCGTCATCTGCAACACCTGCGATTGGAGCCGCCCTCGATGAAGGCCTAATCTCCCCCCTTGAGGGGGAGATGGCTGGCAAGCCAGAGGGGGGTGAGATGCCCCGCAAGCGTTTTCCAATGGCTTGCTACCTCCCCAACACCCCATCGATCTGCTTCTGCGCCACGCCGAGCGCCGTCTTCGGATCGCTCTGGTGCGTCAGAGATGACTGGATCGCCGTGTAGATCGCCTTCGAAATCTTCGGCCATTCCGGATGCGGGCCGCGGTTGCGGGCGTATTTCATGCTCTCCTCGAAGACGGCGTAGATTTCCGGCCATTGCGGCTTGTCCACCTGCACCTTCGCGGCAGGCAGGAAGCCGAAGCGGTTCCAGACTTCAGGCATTTTCGAATGGAGCCATTCGAGCAGGATGAAGGCCTCCTTCGGGTGCTTCGAGTTGGCGAGGATCACATTGTCGCCCTCTCCAAGCGCCGATGCTCGCGGCGCGCCTTCCTGTGGAATAGGGAGCATGGCCGCGCGGTATTCAAACTTTGCTTCCTTGGCCATGCGCGGCATTTCCCAGGGGCCGGAAATGGCCATGGCCGCGTTACCGGCATTGAAGGTGCCGGTGGATTCATATTGGCCCCGGACCAGAGAGTCGGACGAGGCCAGCTTCTCATCGATGAGCTTGCCCCAGAATTCCAGCACCTTGACGCCGCCCTCGGTATCGACCTTGTTATAGTCGCCGCCGGTCATCTGCAGCCAGGGCAGGAACTGGAACGTGCCCTCCTCCGTGGCGACGGCGGAAAAGGCGAGGCCATAGACATTTTTGGCCGGATCGTTGAGCTTCTTTGCCGCCTCGTAGAGTTCATCCCATGTGCGCGGCGGCTTGTCCGGGTCGAGTCCCCCAGCCTTGAACATATCGGCATTATAATAAAGAGCGATGGTGTTGGCGCCGCGCGGAAGACCGTAGATCTTGCCATCCCAGGTGACCGAGGCGAGCGGACCGGGAAAGATATCCTCCTTCTTGACGATTTTCGATTCCGCGATCATCGGCGTCAGGTCGAGCAACAGCCCGCGCGAGGCGAAGAGCGCCACTTCCGGGTTGTCGATATAGGTGACGTCAGGCCCCTCCCCCGTCGCCGCCGCCCGCGCAAGGTCGTTGACCATGTCGCGGAACTGGATGGTCTTGAGGTTGAGCTTGATATCCGGGTGTGCCTTCTCGAACTCGTCCTTCAACAGGTAGATGTACTGGTCCGTTCGGTCGATGGTCCAGATTTCCAGCGTTACCGGCTCGGCTTTGGCGGTCACTGCGGATAATAATACCGCCGCGCCTGCCAGCCATTGTGCGATGCGTTTCATGCTATCTCCTCCTCCTGAAATTCAAGGCAAAGTGCTTGTTTCTCTCCCAATTTCCTCGCTGCACCGCCCCTCACCCTTACCCTCTCCCCGCGCGCGGGGAGAGGGAGACGTCAGCGTCATCACTTCTTCCTTCTCCCCCTGCACATGGCAGAAAGAGGAAGGCTAAACGTTTATGTCCCCCTCTCCCCGTTCTTCACGGGGAGAGGGTAAGGGTGAGGGGCCATCCATTCACGGATTGGCGACGAAATCTCCGCCACGGCATGTCTTCAGATAATTGAGCGCATGGACCTGCCCGGTCATCTCCAGATCGCCGCGATAGACCGGATCGTGCCAGCCCTCGATATCGATCGAGCCCGACCATCCCGCGAGGCGCAGTTCGGAGATCACATCCGTCCAGTTGGTATCGCCGAAGCCGGGCGAGCGCATGAAGACGAATTTCTCCTTGCCGAAGATTCCATGCTCGCGGATCACATCCCAGCGAATGGTCGCGTCCTTGCCGTGGACATGGAAAATCTTGGCCGCCCATTTGCGGATTTGCGGCAGGGGGTCGATCAGATACACCATCTGGTGGCAAGGCTCCCACTCCAGACCCAGATTGTCGGCGGGAACCTCGTTGAACATCATCTCCCAGGCATCCGGGTTATGCGCGATGTTCCAGTCGCCGCTCGCCCAGTTGCCATCCATGGCGCAATTCTCGAAGGCGAGCCTGACACCCTTGTCGGCGGCGCGCTTGGCAAGCTCGCTCCAGACCTTGCGGAATTGCGGCAGGCTCTCCTCGATCGGCTTGCCGCGAATGCGACCGGTAAACCCGGCAATCGTGGTTGCGCCGAAAAGATGCGCATGATCGATCAGCGCCTCCCAGCCTTGTCGTGTTTCCCGGTCGATCTCGGTATCCTCGAGCGGATTGCCGAACATGCCGAGCGTCGAGATGGTGACGCCAGTGTCACCAATCGCCTCTTTCAATTGCGATGCCAGCGCCGGCAGATCCTTGTTCATCACCTGCCAGAAAAACGGCTCGATGCTTTCGAAACCATGGGGCAGGATGCTTTTCACATAGGCGGCGGGATCGGGCGCGTTGGCCTTGATCATCGTGCCGATGCGTATGGACTTTGCCGGATCGCTCAATTTCTGGAACTCCTTAAATCGTAATTTCCACGCGCCGTCCGGCTTCCGCGCTGTCGATTGCGCCGAACACCATTGCGAGGCTTTTGATATTCTCCGCGCCCGCCGTTTCAGGCGCCGGGCCGCCGCGTGTCGCGGCGATGAAATCCTTGAAAACTCCGAGGTGACCGCCCACGCGGTCGGAAGCATCGAGGGGAGGGATCTCGACGGCGGCCACCTCGGAGAACAGGCCGTCTTTGCCGGAGGTGACGGCTTCGGCCTGTATTTGGTCATGCCCATCCCAGACGATCGACCCCTTGCTACCGACGATGCGCCAGGCGCTTTCCCAGCTCGTCCGCAACCCGTCGGCGCACCAGCTGCCGCGATAGGTGAAGATCGCCCCGTTGGAAAATTCGAAGATCGCCGCGGCGGACGAGCCTTGGGCATACCAGGAATTCACCGGCTCCCACTCCCGCGCATAGACGGCGCTTGCCGTATCCCCGGCAAACAGACGCGCTGCGTCGAAGGTGTGGATCGCCATGTCGTGGAAAAGCACATGCCGCATCTCTTCGCGAAACCCACCGAAATGCGGGGCGAGGAAGAAATCGCAATGCAGGCTGGTCACC
Organism: Paramesorhizobium leguminum; assembly: GCF_003217235.1. Lineage (GTDB taxonomy): Bacteria > Pseudomonadota > Alphaproteobacteria > Rhizobiales > Rhizobiaceae > Paramesorhizobium > Paramesorhizobium leguminum. The sequence goes on from NZ_QJTF01000010.1 coordinate 31,515, forward strand.
TCGCCGATGGCGCCCGAACGGATGAGCCGCGCAATGCGCCGGATTTGCGGGACGTAACGCCGATTCTGGACTACCGCATGAATACGCCCCGCCCTCTGCGCCCGCTGGATCAGATCGCGCGCCTCATCCAGCGTTTCCGCCATCGGCTTTTCTGACAGCACATGGCAACCGGCATCGAGCCCGGCGGAAACGATGGCATGGCGGGCCTTGGGGATGGCGATATCGAAGAGAAGATCGGGCCCGGTTTTCGCCAGCACGGCGGCAAGATCGTCGGAAATCATCGCCCCATCGAGGCCGAATTCCCTGGCGCGCGCCTCCGCCCTGTCAGTGGCAAGATCGACGATGCCGACGATGTCGATATCGCCAATGGTCCGGGCTGCCTCGAACCATGCTTTGCTCATGGCTCCGCAGCCGACTAAAACGGCGCGCTGCATTTTCCTCTCCTCCCAGGAAAGCATCATTAGACGGACATGACTCTTGTCCGAAAAGTCTCCAACTTTTCGGGATCATGCTCAAAACGATTGCAAATGCCTTCCGTAAACGTTTACGATTTCATTATAGCGATATGTTTTTGTCAATCCTTCTTTTTCAGATGGAAACGCTGATGTAACTGGAACGCCCCTCATCCGCCTGCCGGCACCTTCTCCCCGTAAAAGAAACGGGGAGAAGGAAGAAGTGGCAACGTTGATGCCCCCTCTCCCCGTTCTTCACGGGGAGAGGGTAAGGGTGAGGGGCAACGCAAACGATTCCATCAAAACAAGAACGGCTCTAAGGGAAAAAAACCGTGAGCATCCGGGACCTTGCCCGCCATCTGGATATTTCCATCGGAACCGTCTCGCGCGCGCTGAACGGCAAGGCGGACGTCAATCCCGAGACGCGCGAACGCGTGCTGGAGGCCGCCAAGCAGCTTGGCTATGTGCCGAACCAGTCCGGCCGCAGCCTTCGCCAGGGAACGACGAACACGATCGGCTTCATGATCGAATCGACCATCGAGACCGTCGATAACGGCGGCAGTTTCTTCATGCCTGTCTTCGAAGGCGTGCAGTCGGTTTTCCGGCGTCATCACCTCGATCTCGTCGCGCTCCTGTGCGGGACGGACGAAGATCCGGCGTCCTATCTCAACCGCGTAGTCGCGCGCCGCTTCGTCGATGGCCTGATCATTTCCGCAACGGCGCGCAGCGATCCACGCATCGATTTTCTGCTCGAACGCAAAATCCCCTTCGTCGCGCTCGGACGCAGTGCCACCAAGGGAGATTATCCCTGGATCGACCTTGATTTCGAAGGGGTCGCGTCACAGGCGGTTCAGCGTCTCGCCGGGTTCGGACATCGGCGAATAGCCATCGGCACGCCGGCGAGCGATATCAATCTCGGTTATCTCTTTCTCGACGGCTACAGGCGCGCGCTGGCGGACCACGGCATCGCTTTCGATCCGGAGCTTGTTCTCCCCGCCAATGGCAATGAAGAGGGCGGCTATCAGGTGGCGTGCGCGCTTCTGGCACAAAACCCGATGCCGACAGCAATCATCCTCGTCAATGAGAACATGGCGATCGGCCTTTACCGGCGTCTCCATGAGGCGGGGATTCAGCCGGGACGTGATATTGCTGTCATCGGCTTCAGGGAGAGCACCCAGAGCCGGTTCCTGTCGCCGACGCTGACCTGTTTCCGCATTTCGCTACGCGATCTCGGCATCAAACTGGCCGAAGCCCTGCTTGCAACTTTGCCGGCATTTGCCAGCCAGTATCCACGAGAAAAAGTGGCGCTGATCTGGCCGATGGAACTGGTGCCCGGTGAAAGTGACGGCCCCATGCCATCTTCAGCCGCATGATCTCACCCGAAAAGTCTGCAACTTTTCGGGATCATGCGTTATTGCCCAAGCGAAACGGCAACATTAACGGCGGCGGCGACGAGCACCATGTTGAAGAAATAGGAGACGATGCCGTGGATCAGATTGGTCCGCCGCATCTCGCTGGTTGTGATGGCCGTATCCGATGTTTCCGTCGCCATGCCGATCACATAGGCGAAATACATGAATTCGAGACCGCCCGGCTCCTTGTCGCCCTGAAAGGCGAGACCGCCGGCATGTTGACGCCTTTTGCCGCCATTCCCCGTGCCGGCCTCGCGCCAATACACATGCCCGTAATGGACCGCCGCCATCATGTGCAGCGCCAGCCAGCCGAGCGGTACGGCGGCAAGCGTCAGGCCGAGTTCGAGCGGGTCGAAACGCCGGGGGGAATTGATGAGCACGAAAAGCGAGCCGACGGCGACGACGACCGCGCCGAAGGTGATGGCGAAGATGAGCCAGACCGGCTCATCGAACCGCGCTATACGGCCCTTAAGCCGTTCGGGCGTCAATTTCAGCATTTTTGACAATGTTAACGCCAGGTAGATGATGAAAAACACATCGACCGTGGCCGCATAGGCGATATGTGGCGCGAACATCACGCTGGCCACCAGCACGAGGAATCCGATGGCGGCGGCGAAGTAAAATGAATTATGCCTGCCGGTCAACTCATGCTCCGCTTGGAATTTTCAAGGATCGAAACCAGAATTAAGCATTAGAGCCTTCAATAATAGTTTACGATACATCCAAATTAGTTTCGCATCCAAAATATCGTTTTCCGGCCCGTCTGGTTAACCTTGACCGCCCTCCCAACGCCATTGCCGGAAGGCATGCGTGGCAGGAAGTTCCGTGCGCGCCTGACACCAGACGGCCCGAATTTTTCCATATCGGAGCGACAAAACCGCCCTTTTTCGGGAGCCTCTACCGTCACCGAAGCGCAGCGTTCGTGGAACCAATCATGGAACCATAAGTGCGCTTCGCACATTTTGCCCTTTGGCGGGGGTTATGGCCTGGCTTCGAATAGCTCCATTTCCCACCCAAGTCTTGGGAGAGCTGAAAATGAGAACAGTATACGTTTTCCATAAAATAGCCTCCTTCCAAGTAATTTCGCAATAATAACTGCAGCATGGAGGATTAACTATGCGGCCAGAACCATGATTTACATCAGTTTTTTTGTGAGAGAAAAGAACATTTACTAAATTCAAAACGGAGTTGTCACATGAAACTGAGAAAAATTTCTGTTTATCTTCTGTCCGCGACATTCCTGTTTGCCGCTCCCGTGGCGCAGGGTTTTGCTCAAACGGAAAATCCGGCCCAGACGCAAAATAAGGATGCTGCAGCCAAGCCAGCCGATGCCGGCAAGCTCTCCCCCAAGCAGCTCGCCGCGATGAAGAAGCTGGATGCCGTCTCCGAGGAAGGCTATGCCGCCGTTCGCGGAATCGCTCTCGCGCGGCTGGCGATTTTCCAGGGCAAGCCCGACGAGGCGAAGACCATTCTGACGGCGGTCAGGCAAAACATCGAGAAGGCTCAAGGCAACACCGCCAGCCTGGCGGATAAGCTGACCCAGGCAAACAGCCCGAAAGACGAGATCGACGCCGTAAAATCGGGGCAGGTTCCGATCGATTTCGCTGTCGGCATCAATGATGACTACACGATGACGCCCGAGAATGCGAAGCACCTCGAGAATGCCAACAAGCATTTGGGCAGTGGCAAGACGCAGGAAGCCGTTGAAGAATTGAAGCTTGCCAACGTCAATGTTTCGGTCACCGAGACTGATGCGAAGCTTCCCGTTCTTGCCAAGGTCGTCGCCACGGCGCTCAGCGACCTCGACAACAAGAACTATTATGAAGCCAATCTGACCCTGATAAAGGCGGATGATGCGATCACCTCGCGTTCGATTACCGAGGATGAGCCGGCCTCGAAGACACCGGGCACCGGAACGACGCCCGCTCCGGCTCCTGCTCCGGCGGCAAAGCCCGCCCAGTAATCAGGGCGAACGCAATCAGGACAGGCGGCTGGCAATGGCTGGCCGCCTCCCTTCGTACGCGGGAGTTCGTGGCATATGTTGAACAGCCTATAGAGCGGTTCATCCTATTGCGCCGGGACAAGAACCGCACTAAGTAAAAACGCACCCCGCCCTCTAGAGCGCCGCGTCCAATTGGACACGCAAACGACGCTCTGGCACTTTGAAATGCTGCATGATTTTTCCTTAAATCGATCCCGGATTTAAGGAATTATGCAGAGGCATCGGACCGCGGGATGAGTATTGGTGCCGGGCCCCTCTGGCGAGAGTTTACGGCGCTCTCGTGATGTCGGTACCGCCAGCAAAATCAGGCCGGCGGATTAGCAAATATGAAAACTTGTCTCATGCTCGATGCATGCGCCCTCTCACGCGCGATAACTTTTGGGGAGGGCCGTTCATGATCCTTCATTATTTCAAATGGGCTTTCATCGTCACCGCCGTGGGCCTGGTGCTTGGCGCCTGGCTCGGATGGCAGTCGAGCGGAACGCTTGCAGGCGTGGGCGCGGCTTTCTTTATCTGCGCCGTACTCGCGGTGCTCGAAATCTCACTCTCCTTCGATAATGCCATCGTCAACGCCAACAAGCTCAAGGACATGACGCCGGTCTGGCAGCATCGCTTCCTGACCTGGGGCATCGTCATCGCCGTCTTCGGCATGCGGATCGTCTTTCCGCTCCTGATCGTCGTCATCGCCGCAGGCATCGGGCCGATTGAGGCAATCAAGCTGGCCGCCACCAGGCCGGAGGAATATGCCCGCATCATGAACGAGGCGCATCTGCCGATCGCCGCCTTCGGTGGCACATTCCTGATGATGGTCGGCCTCACCTATTTCTTCGACCAGGAAAAGGACGTGCACTGGATCCAATGGCTCGAGAGCAAAATGGCCCGCTTTGCCACCATCAAGGGCATCGAGGTCGCCTTCGTGCTTGCGCTCATTCTCGGCTTCTCCAGGCTCCTTCCGGCGGAAGAGACCGACACCTTCGTCTACGCGAGCATTTATGGCCTGCTGACCTTCCTCTGTGTCGAGGTCGTCGGCGGCCTGCTCGATGCATCCGAAGAAACGATGAGCGCGGCGGCCAAGGGCGGGCTCGGCGCCTTCCTTTATCTGGAAGTTCTCGATGCCAGCTTCTCCTTCGACGGTGTCATCGGCGCCTTCGCGCTGACGCAGAACCTCTTCATCATCGCCATCGGCCTCGGCATCGGCGCGATGTATGTGCGCTCCATGACGGTCATGCTGGTGGAAAAAGGGACGCTCGCCGAATACCGCTATCTGGAGCATGGCGCCTTCTACGCGATCCTGATCCTTTCGGTCGTCATGTATTTCCAGACGCTGATCCACATCCCGGAAGTCATCACCGGCCTTGGCGGCGCGGCGCTGATCGGCATCTCGCTCTGGTCGTCGATCCGCTACAACAAGCGGGAACAGGCTGCGGCGTAAGCAACACCGGTTTCCATCTTGGCTTTCAGAGCGGTCCGGCAGGAATGCCGGGCCGCTTTTTCTATTTCCGCGCGTAATCTTTCCCGGAGCGCCTATTAACTTTCCCGCATCATGTTCTAGAAATCCCCAGGGAAAGCGGGCGAATCGAAGGGCGTGTCATTTATCTGTGACGCTATGTCGATTGCTGTTCGCAGGATTTAAATGGGGCCTGACACATGCATATCGATGACCTGAACGAGGATGAAGACGGCAAGAAGGGCCGTCGCCAAGCCTACCTCGTTCGTTACCTCGCGCAAAACCACTATATCTCGCTGGAAGAGATCGCCAGCCGCTTTTCGGTGACGACACAGACCGCGCGTCGCGATATCATGGCGCTGGAACGCCAGGGCAAGGTCCGCCGCCTGCATGGGGGCGCTGTCGCCTCGATACCGCTCGATCCGGTGGTTTACCGCCAGCGACGGATCGTCAATGCCGAGCGCAAGGAAGCAATCGGTAAGCGTGTGGCCGAGCTCCTGCCCGACAATGCCTCCATTTTCATCGACACCGGAACAACCTGCGAGGCGGTAGCGCGTGCGCTCGTGGCGCGAAAGGGCCTGCGCGTCGTCACCTACAGTCTCCGCGTGGCGACCACCTTGAGCGAAGCCACGGATTTCACCATCGCCGTGCCGGGCGGCTTTGTCCGGCAGGTGGATGCCGGCGTATTCAGCCAGAACAGCCCGGAATTCATCAGCGCCTTCAAGTTCGATTACGTCATTATTTCGGTTAGCGGCATCGATGACGAGGGCGATATCGGCGATGATGATTATGCGGAAGTTGCAGCCGTTCGCGCGGCGATGCAGCAAGCAGGCCGCGTGATTCTCGCCATCGACTCCAGCAAGTTTGGCCGGCGGGCGCTGGTGCGTCTCGGTTCTGTTAGAGAGGCGGATATGATCGTCACCGATGCGAAACCCGCCGATAACCTCCTGCAGATATTGGAGCAGAGCCGCACGGAATTGCACCTTGCGGAGGCGTTGACTGGGAATGTCGGGCAGGGATAGGCGTCAACCCCAGGATTATCGTGACAATTGTGCGGCCAGGAAGCGAGCCGCGTTTTCATGCGCGGCGCGCGCCTGTGATGTCCCTGATTTCAAAAAGAAATCATGCGTACCGCCCTCGAAAATGGCAAGGCTCGCCGGTGAGCCGGTGCTTTGCGCCAAATCGCGCAATTTCTTTCCGGCGTTGAGAGGAAAAACGCGATCCGCGCTGCCCCAGATCAGATGGGTCGGCGGCAATGATTGTATCGGCTGGGAATAGCCGTTCGGGAGGCCTCCATCGACAAGCACCAATGCGCCTATGTCCGATTGACCTGATGACGCGACGATGGCTGTCTGCGCACCGAACGATATGCCGAGCAGACCCACACGGCCGGCATAGCGCGGCTGGCGGTTGAAATAGGAAATCACACCACGAACCGCCGCAATCCAGTCAGGCCGCCGCTTTGCGTAGTAATCAATGCGGGTGGATGCGCTGCCCGCGCTCAGGATGGCGTCTTGATCGGTTGGGGAAAGTACGTGAACAAGATATGTGTCGAGGCCCGCCACATGGAAGGTTCGTGCAATTTCGTCATAGACGGATGCGTTAAAGCCCTTGCTGCCGCTCAAAATAAGCACAGCCGGGCGCTGCTTTGTATTACCGGCAAAACCTTCTACCTGGACCTTCCCGCTGGACGTATCGAGGGCGATGTGTTGGCTGTTCCCCGCGTGGGCGCTTCCCAATATGATGATGGGCAGGAACAGAACCGTCACAAAAAAGCGCATGGAGGTCCTAAGATTGTTTAGACCTGCCGGCTTCCTAACGGCGCTTTTACACCATATTTCATAGACCAACCGCCGCGCCTGTCGGAGAAAATTTTCCTCTTTCATTCAATCACCCGCGCCGCTGTTCCGTTTGCCTTCAAAGCGGCCCTGATCATCGGCCCGACGGTGAACTCCCCAGCCCTCCCCTTGCGGGCCAGAACACGCAGATATCCGCCGGGAGATTTGATGTGCGAGGCTCGCTGCAGAATGCATGCGATGGCGGCGGCAGTGTTTTCGGGACCGAGATTCAGCATGGCTTCCTCATAGACCGGGGCTGAAATGCCGAGATAGTTTTTGACCTGCGCCGCCGTCGTCGCCAGGTCGCGCCAACTATCGATGCGGTGCGGTGCGTAATCACCGATTTCCGGGCAAGCTCGCAGTATGAGCTCGATCGGATAGGATGATTTTGCAATCTGGCGATTTTCTACCGGATTTTCCTTCAAATCCTTTTCCATGCCAGATTCAGATTCAATGTAGGTTTCTGTGTTTGAATTAGATTGCTGCCGCTCATTTTGGGATTCACTGCCGCTTATGTTTTGTTGATTCACGTGCGTTTGCAGCAGTTTGGTGATGGCGCACCGCAGTTCCTGAAGTTCAGCCGCGATCCGTTCCAGCTCTGCCCGTTCAGCGCGCCGGGGGATTGCCTCGACGATGCCCCTGAAGCGCTTCCACAGCACGTCCCAATGGCCGGAAATGCCTTCCTGTGCGGCCGCCTCGATCAGTTTCTGGATGTCACGGCGGTGGAGCGTGATTTGCTGCCGTGCATGGCGTAGCGCCTGGGCTTCGGCATGAACCTGTTCCGCGATCCGTTCGAACTCGCCGGCCCGGGCAAGCAACGGCGCCAATGAGAAGCCGAAAGCCTCGCCAATCTCCCCTCCCCTCCCCCGGCGCGCATATCGCTTGCCGTTCGGGCTGTCGCGCCGGAGGATCAGGCCGCATTCGATCAGCGCAGCGATATGCCGGCGCAGCGTCGCGTCAGCCATGCCGTGGGCTCGCGAGGTAAGCTGTGCATTCGATGGAAAGACGACCAGGCTGTGCTCTTTCGAAAGGTTGGTCTCGGGATAAAAACTCACAAGCGCGTCCAGAACGGCCAGTGAGCGGTCGGAAATGCCGATGGCCGCCTTTCCCGCGCAAAGCCAGCGGCACACTTGCCATTTATTGATCGCTTTGCCCTCAAGCGCTTCATGCGCATTGATCTGACTTGTCAACATGGCAAGCGTCATCGATCGCCGCCCGAAAGGCGTCGTTATGTTGTCTATCTCCATTTTCCTTCACCTTCTTCAAGGCAAAAGAAATCCGCTCGCCAGATGACGCTATAACTTTGTTTTAGTCGCACGACCTTATCCGAAAAGTTATGCAACTTTCCGAGATCGCGCGTCTAAGACTCTTGACAGTGATTCGTGGAAATGAGATTCTCTGACTGCTTACATCTGAGAAGGGCTTCCACGACTGCGTCGCTGGGGGCCTTTTTCTTTTGCGGGTTAGTCTCCTATTTTCTTATTCGTATCCGATTGCCGGAATTCTTCGTAAAAGCGATCGAGATTTGTCGCCAGATATTCACCGAACCGGCTGGCATCCCGTGCTTTCAGCGCCAGATTGAACGCTTTACCGGTATTTCGGATGTCGCCGGTCACCCGATTGTCCGCAGCCGACCATGCCCGTGCCGGGCGAGGCTGAATCGCCTTCCTGACAGGCTTTTTGCCCGCGCCGCTTAAACGGCCGAACAGCAGGTCGAACCGCTGTTCCTGTTCAGCTTCCGCGAACTCAGGGCTGGTGACGATGGCTAAAGCGGCCCCGGTATTCGCCGGGCGTTCGATGAGTTTGCGCAAATCGAGCCAGCGGTCACGTCCGACGCCCTTTGCCGGACCGATTGCTTCGATGATTTCCGCTGGAATTGCCTTCGGAATGGTCAGCATCTTGCTCAGCGTCTGGTAATCCACCGATAGCGCGGATTGAATGGTCTCGCGCCCGTAACCGAGCTGCTCGAGCCGCTCGGCGAATAGAACACGCTCGATGAATGTCAGATTGGCGCGAGCGGCGTTCTCCTGCCCCTGCGCGATGATGTGATCGATATCGGCAAGCGCCTTGATGATGGCGCGGACCGGGCGGCCAAGCTCCCTGGCGACGCGGAGGCGCCGGTGACCGAAGACGATCATATAGCGGCCATTGTGCTCGGGATGCGGGCGAATCAGCACGGGTGTGTCCTGCCCCCTCTCCCTGATAGCGCTCAGGAGTTCCTGATAGGCCTCGTCGTCGGCCTTCATGCGGTCCGCAACGAATGAGCCGTCGATCAGATCCGGTTTGATTTCAACAATCGTCTCGCCTTCGGTCAGTCTCGAAGCTTGCCGGGCAAGCTCGTCGATCGAGGAAGAGATGGACTTCGCCGCGCCGAATTTCCGGACGGCGGACTCCTGCCCGGCATCCTGGACAGGCTCATCCGGCTCCGCGTGCATCAGATTGTTGAAAATATTCTTCCTGGCCATTTCGCTATCGTCTCTTTTTCTGCCTATCCATCTGTTTCTTCATCAAAAATCCCATGATTAGACGGCGGTCTATCTGGTTCTGCCCCACGCCTGATGGATAAGTTCGCGAATTTCCGAATTGACGGCCTCCAGCGATTCCATCGCGCGCTCGTAGGTTGTTCGGGTCATTGCGGATTTATCGACCTCGTAGAGCGTCTGCTTGGTCAGGCCGGCATCGGAAACCGCGGTGGATTTAAGCATCGGGGTCTTCAGCATTTGCTTGGCGAGCATGGACTGCATGAAACCGACCATCTGCGCCTGGGGAACATCCATCGGCTCATACCGTGTGATGAGATAGCGGAACCAGTCGAGATCGACGGCGGCCCCTGCCCTGCGGATGGTTTTCAGAATATCGCCGAGCATCAGCAGAAACTGCGACATTGACATGAGGTCGAGCATCTGTGGATGGACGGTGATCAGAACCGACGTTGCCGCGGCAAGTGCGGTCAGCGTCAGATAGCCAAGCTGTGGCGGGCAATCGACGACCACGATATCGTAGCGGTCATCGACCGATCGAAGCGCCGCCTCGATGCGGTTCCAGAAGGTCTTTCCTTCGGTGGAGCTCCGATCCTGCATGGCCAGCGGTGTGTCGTATTCGTACTCCTGTAATTCCAGAGATGCCGGGATGATATCGAGCCCGGGGAAATTGGTAGGGCGGATCACGTCGACGATGGGCTTGCGCTCTTCGTCATAGCGGATCGCCTCATAGAGCGACGGATATTTATCCAGTTCCGGCTGAATGCCGTGGAGAGCGGAGAGCGATGCCTGCGGATCGAGATCGATGGCGAGGACGCGATGACCGGTGAGGGCCAGATGCTGCGCCAGATGTGCGGCGGTCGTGGTCTTGCCGGAGCCGCCCTTGAAGTTGACGACTGCCACGACTTGCAGTTTCTCACCATTTCTGCGGTGCGGGACATATTTCTTTACATCCGCGCGGCCGTTGCGGTCGAGATAATGGCGAAGCTCCATGATCTGCTCCGCTGAATAGGTGCGCCGTCCGCCGGCATGGATGTGAGGTTCCACACCCTTCCCTTCCAGGTGCAGCTTTTTCAGGTTGCTGGTCGATACGCCCAGGAAGTACGCTGCCTCGGCAAGTGAAAACTGGCGCAGATTCTTCGAGGCATTGGGCGGAAATGTCTCCAGGCGCAGCTGATTGAGCCGCTTGGATATCTCCCGTCCCTGGGACAGAATGAGATCGTCAAACGGCGCTTTTTGCTGTGGAGCGGAAAAATTCATGTATCGGAACCTTGAAGTAACGGCATTCGAGCGATTTTCGCTCTAGTGCCGTCATTATGTCCGATTCTCGTGAGGCCGCAAGAAGTTTTAGGTTAATAAAGGGTTAACACGAACGCGGCGGCCGCCGGAACCGCCAATCTTTTTCCGAAAATCATCCAAGCCATTGAAATTGCGTTGGTAATCAGGAATTAGACGGCAGTCTAACCGCTGGATGATGACTTGAGGCGAGACAATAAAAAAACCCGGGCAGCGAGCCCGGGCCAACAGCGTCCTTTGCTGCTTTTTGTCAGTGCATTTCCTTCATGGGGCGCTTGCCGTGATGCTGGCCATGGTGGGGGCGTTTGCCTGCGCGCATCTCCTTGCGGCTAAGCTTGCCGTCGTCATTGCGATCGAGCGCCGCGAATTCCTTTGCCCGCTGCTTTTCCACCTCCTCGAGCGTGACCTTGCCATCGCCATTGCTATCAAGGCGGCGCTGCATCCGGTCGGCGGCGCGCGCCGCCATGCGCTTCATGGCGAGCGCTTCGAGTTCCTCATGGGAGAGGGTTCCATCACCGTTGCTGTCGGCGGATTTCAGTTCGCCCAGCCTGGAAAATTTCGCGAGATCGACAGGCTCGTTGTTGGTATGTTTGCGGGTCTGATCAGTCATTTCGACCTTCGCGTCGCCGGCGTCCGGCTCATTGTTATCCTGCGCGAGAGCCGGCGCTGCAAACACAACGGAGGTGGCAAGCACGATATATACTGAAAGCGCTTTCATCTATTGAACTCCTTTTACCTATTTCAGATGCGTGGCCTTTGGGGCCATGCTCAAACGCCATCCAACCGGCGCATGGGCAATATTTGGCTGAGCCAGGTGAACCCTGAATGAATGGCGTTATTAAAGATTTGTAATGAATTTTACGGGTTTGCGGACTGCGAGAGATGCTCCGGCGCCCGAGGATATGAACGTGACAATTCTACCCCTGCCGTTTTTCCGTCCCGAATTGGACTGACACTGAACCAATAACAATTGCAATAAGCCTCTATAAATGGGCTGTGTCCTTTAATAATCTACGCCTAGTAATGAGTGTATCACCGCAATACTATAGTCATCAACGGAGAAATACACATAAATATTTATTTAATATATTGAGTTTTGCTTGATTCGTCTTGTAGTTTCCGTCAGCCACTCCAATCGGGGGAAGCCGATGATGAAGACTTTTGATTCCAGCCTGAGCCGGCGGCAATTCCTTGGGTCCACCGCCGTGACCGTTCTTTTCGCTTCGACGCCGGATGCTCTGGCACGCTCCATTTCCGGGCGTCTGCCATGGAGTCCTTTCGCGGCCAATCCGCCGACGGCGGTCCGTCCGGGGCCGTGGCTGTTCTTCACGCATGACGAGGCGGTAACGGTTGAAGCCATCGTCGACCGGCTCATACCTGCCGACGACTTGAGCGTCGGCGGCAAGGATGCCGGTTGCGCCGTTTTCATCGATCGCCAGCTTGCCGGCTTTTTCGGCAGCGCGGAGCGGCTTTATATGAAGGGACCTTTCACCAAGGGAACGCCGCAGCAGGGGCTGCAATCGCCGGTTCTGCCGACGGAGCGCTACCGCGCCGGTCTTGCGCTTCTCAACGAATATTGCCGCAATACACATGCAGGGAAGAGCTTCGTGGAACTTGGCGCGCAAGAGCAGGACGAGGCTCTGCAAGGGCTGGAGCAGGGGAGCGTCAATCTGGGTGGCTCCGATGGCAAGGCTTTTTTCGAGCTTGTCCTGCAGAACGCGATGGAAGGGTTCTTCGCCGATCCGATTTATGGCGGCAACAAGGATATGGCGAGCTGGAAGATGATCGGCTTTCCCGGCGCGCGCTATGATTATCGCGACTTCGTCACCCGGCACAATGAGCGCTATCCGCTTCCCCCCGTCAGCATCATGGGCCGTGCTGATTGGGGCGGGAAGGGGTGAGCGGGAATGGCCACGAAACTTCCCCGCAAGGATGCCGTCATCATCGGGCTCGGCTGGACCGGATCGATTCTCGCCAATGAGTTGACGGACGAGGGGCTGGATGTCGTCGCCATCGAGCGCGGCCCCTGGCGCAATACCGCGACCGATTTCAATGCCGGCTATATGCAGGATGAATTGCGCTATGCGATCAGAAAAGAGCTTTTTCTGAGACCCGCGCAGAGCACGCTGACATTTCGCAACAATGCCGGTCAGGAAGCGCTGCCGGTTCGCGAGTTCGGCTCCTTCCTGCCCGGCAATGGCGTCGGCGGCGCGGGGGTACACTGGAACGGGCAGAACTGGCGCTTCCTGCCCAGCGATTTTCGCTGCCGCAGCCATCTCACGGAACGCTATGGGGCAAAATTCATCCCTCAAGAACTGACGATCCAGGATTGGGGCGTCACCTATGAGGAGGTGGAGCCCTATTACGACAAATTCGAATATCTCACCGCCGCTTCCGGCAAGGCGGGCAACATCGCCGGCAAGATTCAGCAAGGCGGCAATCCTTTCGAGGGGCCGCGCTCTCGCGATTATCCGCTGCCCCCGCTCGATATGGCCTATGGGCCAACCTTGTTTGCCGAAGCCGCCCGCGAGGCCGGTTTTCATCCCTTCCCGCAACCGGCGTCCAATGCGTCGCGCAGCTATACAAATCCGCTCGGCGTGCAGATGGGTGCGTGCAGCTATTGCGGGTTTTGCGAACGCTTCGGCTGCGCCAATTACAGCAAGGCAAGCCCGCAGACGACCATTCTACCGGTGCTGATGCGCAAATCCAATTTCGAGTGCCGCACGGAATCCGAAGTGGTCAGGATCAATCTGGACAGGTCCGGCAAACGCGCCACGGGCGTCACCTATGTCGACGCGCAGGGGCAGGAATGGGAGCAGCCGGGCGACCTCGTGCTCGTTTGCGCCTTCATTCTCTTCAATGTGCATCTGCTGCTCGTGTCCAAGATCGGCAAGCCCTACGACCCGAAAACGGCGAGCGGCACGGTCGGGCGCAATTACGCCTACCAGACCATGGGAGGAGTAGAATTGTTCTTTGATAACAAGAACTTCAACCCTTTCATCTCAACCGGCGCCATGGGGCAATGCATCGACAATTTCAACGGCGATAACTTCGATCATTCCGGTCTCGGTTTCGCCGGCGGCGCCGTCGTCATGGCCAATGGGACCAATGCGCGCCCCATCCTGACGCGCCCGACCCCGCCCGGCACCCCGCGCTGGGGCGCGACATGGAAGAAGGCCACAACCGACAATTATCTGAGCAGTCTCTATATCAGCGCGCAGGGCGGAAGCTATGCCGTGCGCGGCAATTACCTGGACCTAGACCCGACCTACAAGGATCGCCTGGGCCGTCCGCTCCTGCGCATGACGTTCGATTTTCCCGATAACGACATCCGCATGATCCATTATGCGGTCGACAAAGCGGTAGAGATCGGAAAGATCATGAACCCGCGCCAGATCGTGCCGCATTATCCGGCAAAGCCGTACAGCATCGTTCCCTATCAGACCACGCACAATATCGGCGGCGCGATCATGGGTAGTGACCCCTCGACGAGCGTCGTCAACAAATATCTGCAGAGCTGGGATGTGCCGAATGTCTTCGTCGTCGGTGCGTCCGCCTTTCCGCAGAATTCCGGCTACAATCCGACCGGCACGGTCGGCGCGCTGGCATATAAAGCCGCGGATGCCATCCGCACCCTCTATTTGAAGAACGAAGGTCCGCTGGTGCCGGCATGAAACCAATATTCGCGCTTTTGCCGCTTGTGATGGCGGCCATTCTCGGTGCAAGCCTTAACGCGAGGGGGCAGGTGGCGACGGATAGCCAGTCCTTCGAGCAGATCGAGCGCGGGCGCTATCTCGCGACGATTGGCGATTGCGTCGCCTGCCATACGGCGCCGGGCGGCAAACCCTATGCCGGCGGCCTTCCGATCGATACCCCGTTCGGCAAGCTGGTCTCGCCGAACATCACGCCGGACCGGGCAACCGGCATCGGCGCCTGGACGGACGACCAGTTCGTGCAGGCCTTGCAGCAAGGAATTTCGCCGCGTGGTCATCTCTATCCGGCGATGCCTTATCCCGCCTACACAAAGGTGAGCCGCGACGATATCATCGCCATCCGCGCCTTTCTCAATACGCTACAGCCGGTGACCAACCATCTTGATCTGAACCAGCTTCGTTTCCCATACAATATTCGTGAGAATATGAGGGCGTGGAACGCGCTCCATTTCACGCCGGGCGAATTCAAGCCGGATCCAGATAAATCGGCCCAGTGGAACCGTGGCGCCTATCTGGTCGAGGGGCTTGGCCATTGCGGCACCTGCCATACGCCGAAAACGCCGCTGGGCGGAGACAGGAACAATGATTTCCTGCAAGGGGCGACGCTTCAGAGCTGGTTCGCCCCTGATCTCACCAGCTCCATGCGCAAAGGGCTTGGCGGCTGGTCGCTGGCGGATATCGTTCAATATCTCAAGACCGGCGTGAACAGGCATACGGTGGCTTCGGGCCCGATGGCGGAAGCCATCACCAATTCCACGTCAAAGCTTCAAGATCAGGATCTGATGGCGATTGCTACCTATTTGAAGGATTTGCCGTCTGATAGCGCCACGGCTCTTGTGCCCGTCGCGGCGGACGACAAGCGCATGGTGGCGGGCAAGGCGATCTACCAGGATACATGCAGCGCTTGCCATCAGGAAACGGGGGAGGGGGCGCAACATCTCTTCCCGGCGCTGGCAGGGAACGCCGTTGTTCAATCGGCGAACCCGACGACGCTCATTCGCGTCGTGCTCGCCGGATCGCAAGGAGTGGCCACGGCCGCCGCTCCGACGGCGCCGGCCATGCCCTCCTTCGCATGGCGGCTCAGCGATGAAGAAATTGCCTCGCTCCTGACCTATGTGCGCAACAGCTGGGGCAATGCGGCAGCACCGGTCGAGGCAGCCGAGGTGACGAAGCTTCGCCAAACCCTCACCACCGTTCCATAATTTTATACCGACAGGCGCGGCGGTTTGTGAGCATTTTCCTTTCCAGAAGCGCCGCGACCATTTTGCACTTTTTTACAAGGACGGCTCTCCACCGCGGAGCCCAAAATAGGCCATTTCCCGCACGTACCCTTGGCCAAGGATATTTTCTGCGCCCGCAAAGCAAAAATTAACCATATTTGCCCATCTTTTCTCATAACTTCGGTCAAGATGGAGGAGCCCGGATATCCCGCAACGGCGATTGTTCGCCGGTTTAGAGCATGGTCCCGCAGAGTTGCAGACTTTTCGGAATTGATCATGCGGCTAATCACCCTTGCGGGATGGATCGGGCTTGTGTGTGCGTTTGGTGCGTAAAGTCGTTCGTTGTCAGTCCCTGCCTCACTCCTTGGGCCGCGTGGTGCGCCCGCTCTTGATCGCTTCCGGCAGCGCCGCTTTTGCTGGCGCGACGCTTTGGTCGGTCATTGGCATGATGGCGGTGAGCAACCCGATTACCGGTTCGAGCCATTATCTCCCCAAGCCACAGCTTTCTTCGGTGAAGAAAATGCGCACACAGCCATTGGATCAGCAGGCACGGGGCAGTATGGCGAAAAAGCTGCTCGCCGAGGCTGAAACCGCCATTGCCATGATGAACCCGGTCGTCGATGACGAAAAGACCGGGCGCCCGATAAAGCAGGCCGATTCCATGCGGATGGCCGGCGCGCCGGCGTTGGACCGGTTCGGGTCGCGGTCCATGGCTCACCCGGATAAACCTCAGATATTGCTCGCCTATGCCGGACGCCCTTCAAACAGCGCGGCGCGAGCGGCATTGTCGGCCTTGTTGGCGCCATCAGGGAAAGACAGTCCATCCGCGACGGAGGCCACTGATGATTTGGAGCAGGCGGAGGCGGAACTTCCGGACAATATTCCGCTACCGCAGCTTCGCCCGCTTGGCGAGATCCGCAAACCCGCTCTCGAAGGCGCCAAGGCGCTTGCCAGGGCCGCCGTACCGCCGGCATCCGGTGACGAGGATCGCGAAACCGCGAAGCCGCAGCTCATCGCCTATGCGCGCCCGAACGCTCCGCAGAAGGGGAGTGGTGGCCTTGGCCAGACGTTCCGTGATCTGTTCGGCAACCGGCCCAAGGCGGGAAACGGCATCGCGGTTTATGATATCAGCGCGGCCAAGGTCTATATGCCCGACGGCAGCGTACTCGAAGCGCATTCAGGCATTGGCAAGATGGCGGACAATCCGCGATACGCGCATGTCAAGATGAACGGCCCGACCCCGCCGCATACCTATAATCTCAGGATGCGGGAAAGCCGCTTCCACGGCGTCGAGGCGATCCGCATGTTGCCCGTCGATGGGAAGAACAAATATGGCCGTGATGGGTTTCTCACCCACAGCTATCTTTTGCGCGGCGGGCGTGAGGAATCGCATGGCTGCGTCGCTTTCGAGGATTATGACCGCTTCCTCAATGCATTCAAGCAAGGCAAAGTGAAGCAGATGATCGTAGTGCCGGGCCGGGGAGAGGCGACCATGCGCCTCGTTTCCAATGGCGGCAGGGTTTAAATATCGCGATTATCGCTTCCTTTACGGCTGATGCCGCAATTTTATGTGGGCGTGTGGAAGAAAGAGGCCTAAGTGCAATGATCCGAATGTCGCTTGCCGCCATTCTCCTTGTTCTTTCCGCTCTGCCGGTGCCGGCGCAGGACGCAAGCATCGATTGCAGCAATGCGATAACGCAGGCTGCGATGGATAAATGCGCGTCCCGCCAATATTGGTTGGCCGATGCCCAGCTCAACACGGTCTACAAGCAGGTCAGGGCGACAATGCAGGCAAAGGACAGGCAAGCGCTCCTTCAGGCGCAACGCGCCTGGGTCCGCAGCCGTGACCGGGAATGCGCCGTCAGCGGGATGGCGGCGGATGGGGGGACCATGCAGCCCTTGCTGATAATTTCCTGCATGACGCAAAGGACGACCGACCGCACCGCGGAACTTGAAAAGCTCCTCCCGCCATCCGGGAAATAATTCATGTCTCGCCGTACCATCATGATCGTCGGCAATGGCAGCGTGCCGGAAGGCGCCGCGGCGAAAATCGATGCGGCCGATACCGTGATCCGCTTTAACGATTGCCGTTCGGTTGGCCCAAGCGGCAGCAAGACCGATATCGTCGCCGTCTGCAATACAGGCCGTCCGGCGCGCTCGATGCTTGAAGGCGGCTGGAAGACCAACGCGGCGGTGTGCCGGGCCAAAGAGATATGGAGCGTGCGGTCAGCTGAAAAATTCAGCAAAATGCGCGCCGGGTTGATCGAAGCCTATCCTGATCTGGGTGACTTCTGCGACGATTATACGCGTGATTTCGCGGCTTATGCGGAAATGACTGGCCGGCTTCACCGCGTTCTTCCGGCGCATGTGCATGAGCAACTCGACCGCGATCTGGCTCGCTTTTCGCCGGCACCCTATGTTGTGCCGTCGAGCGGCATGGTGGTGATCGCCGCCGTTCTCTCAGGTTTCGCGAAACGGGAAGATGACGTGATGCTGACTGGCTTCGATCATGTTGGCTGGGAATTGCACCCTTTCACCGCCGAACGGCGGCTGGTCGAGACCTTGATTTCCCAAGGGCATCTGCGGCGCCTCGCCTGATGTTTTCAGGAGGGGCGGGGCATCTCTGCAGTCCATGCCAGGTCATGTGATTTCGTTCGGAGATTATTTGCAAAGGCGGAAATGAGAAATCAAAATATAGTTTGGTTTTACTTTAAGTAATTTGCGACTTTTATGTAACATAAACAGTCGAATAACCATAATGTACATAATCTCTTCGATGGTCGGCGTCATCTATGCTATACGCGAGTCGTTGGGTTCAAATTTGGCTCCTCCCTGAACTCAATACTGAGCATGGCGCCTCCTCCCTGCCGTGTTCAAAAATATGGCCCGCTGCATCCTCCTCCCGCAGCGGGCCTTTTTATTGGCCGAACAGCAGGGATTTTTGGTGCAGGTGAGGAATTTTTAGCGAGAGCTGAAAACAACAACACCCGCCGCGGGAGGAGGTGCGGCGGGTGTGTTAGGTTAAGGCCAGCTTGGGAGGAGGAGGCGCCAGCCTTAAATCGCTTGGGTTTGGGAGGAGGTAAACCCTTGCGAAGCTCTATCGTTGAAAATCAAAATAAACCAATCGCCGGAAATGAGAATGCACAATAGTGCATGGCAGCAATGTATCTGGTGCATTGCAAAATCCCATCCCTCCGATCTTGTGCCGCCAATCTCATACCCCAATCTCACACCAATGAGCTGTCGTCCGGTTCGAGATCTGGGATGACCGCCTTGAGATTGCGGATTTGCGCGACACATCGTTCCGCCGGCAGGCGGCAGGCAATCGCCCATGCGAAGATGGCGAGCGAGAAAACGGTTATCACAACGATATCCCAGCCGAAGGGTAGAACGCCCGTTCCGCCGAATGTGCCGAAATAGGAGAACAGCCCGATCCCCACCAGGTAAGGCATGAGCCAGCTCGCTTCGCGGAAGTCGAGCGGTCCGGGAGAGAGCCAGCGTCCATGGATGATGAAAAGGACAAGGCCCAGAAGCAGCACCACGCCCAGTTGCCAGATCGTATCCCATCCGCTCCAGTAGATGATCAGCGTCGATACCACGAACGCCACCGCGGCGAGCAGCTTCACGGCCGGCAGGCGCAAGGGGCGCGGCTGATTGGGCAAAAGATCGCGCAACGCCACGACGGCTATCGGTCCTACGATGAAGGAAAGGACAATCGATGCGCCGTTGAGACGCACGATCTCATTGAATGAAAAGACCATGAGAACCAGGGCGCTGATGACGAAATTCAGGAGAAGCGCCGGCAGCGGAATATCGAGCTTGGACAGGCCGGCAAGGAATTTCGGGAAAAAGCCGTTTCTGGCCAGCGCATAGGCGAGGCGGCCATTGGAACCCGCCGCCACAAGGCCGCCTCCGAAGGGGCCGATGACCGCGCCGACATTGAGCAGCGCGACAAGCCATAATATACCCACCGAGGTTGCGATGGCGTCGATCGGCCCGAGCCGGGCGTTGAT
Organism: Paramesorhizobium leguminum; assembly: GCF_003217235.1. GTDB lineage: Bacteria > Pseudomonadota > Alphaproteobacteria > Rhizobiales > Rhizobiaceae > Paramesorhizobium > Paramesorhizobium leguminum. Next base: position 51,388 of record NZ_QJTF01000010.1, read on the forward strand.
CATGATGCCATTCCAGCCGGACGTCAGCATGGAGGACGGCATCGCGCCGATAAAGGCAAGCTGCAGGCCGGCATAGACGATGAAGCAGATGATGACCGACAGGACGAGCGCCAGAGGAACCATGCGTCCGGGATTGCGGACCTCGCCGGCCATGTCGATGGCATGGCGGAAGCCGATATAGGAAAAGATGATGCCGCCCGTCGATACGGCGGCGAAAATGCCGTGCAGCCCAAAGGGCGAGAAGCCTCCGGCTTGGGTGAAATTCGCTGGATCGAAGCGGGCCCATAGGAGCGTGCCGGTAATGATCAGCGGAATGGCGATCTTGGCCCAAGTCATGGTTGAATTGATCTTGGCGAAGAACTGAACGCCGAGGGCATTGATAAGCGTGAAAAGGGCGAGAAGGGCGATTGCCAGGCTAAGCGTTCGCCAATCGTCGAGATTGCCGCTCATCCAGCTGATATGGGGCGCCAGATAGCGCAGCATCGCCGCCACTTCGACGGAAACCGTGGTGTTGTAGCCGATCCAGGCGCTCCACCCCATCGCCATCGCCACCACATTGCCATGGCTGAATTGCGGAAGCCGGGCAATTCCCCCTGGCACCGGCAGCATGGCGGAAATTTCGGCAAAAGTGAGCGCGATCAGGAGGATGGCCACGCCGCCGATGGCCCATGCAACGATGGAGGCAGGTCCCGCCTGTTGGCTTGCAAGAAGGGGGGCAAACAGCCAGCCCGACCCCAGGACGCCGCTCACCGCCACGAATGTCAGGCCGATCAGCCCGATTTCACGTTTCATATGCCGGGTTTTTTCCATGAGTGTTCCAAACAATTCAAGTTTTTGTTACTTTTGGTGAAGCTACCTCAAGTCGAGCCTTCTGACTTCGCAACCTAAATTGCCGACTTGGCGGTCGAGTGCAAGAAGTCTTCCTCAGAATCTCCTTTTTGTGATTAAAACTTTCGCCTTTGTGAGGTGGGTATTGTTCCACGGATTGGCTCAATTAAGAGTATTGTCTATTTTGCTATCGACTAATACATAGTATTCATTTTAGATATTTTGTACGCTTTAACTTAAACAACGTAATATGCATTGCCGCATCTTTGAAAATAGCGCCAAGATGTCCACTTGAGAGCAATATTGATGGACTGTAGTTTTTCTCGTCAACAATCGTGGAGTCTCATTTTGCTGCGTGGCATTCAGCGAATTTTATTGCTTGGTTCCTTGGCTGTTGCTGGCGGGGCCGCCGAAGTGGAGGAGGTGAGGCCGCCCACGGAGGCGCCTGCCATCGCGGCGGAACGCTTGAGCATGTCCGAGTGGCTGGATGCCTTGGCCAAGCGCGATTATGGCGTGGACGAGCTTCGGCGGCGAATATCCGACGGCACGCTGTCAACGCTCTACGTGCAATTGGCGGCGGAGCGGCGCTCCTTGCAGACTCTCCAGACGTTGGTCAGCGAAAAGCGTGCCGTAAAGGAGGCTCTGGATAATACAACCAAGAACCTCTCCGCCATCCGCGCATTCTATGCGGACCATATCCGCAAGCCCTGGTTTGGCAATGAGAGCGCCTACCGGTCGCCCGATATTATCGTGATCCTGGGCGCCAATCAGCCGGCGCTTGACCAGAGGCTCGCCCATGCCTTGCCTATTATACAGCGGTTCAACAATGCCTCTGTCATCCTGTCGGGCGGGGGAAGGACCATTGTGCTGGAGGCGCAGACCATGCGCGATTATCTCGTTCAGCACGGCGTCGCCGAGGATCGGCTGATCATGGAACCGGATTCGCTCGACACGGTCGGCAATGCGGTTTTCAGCGGTCTTGCCATGATGAAAAACAGGATGCATGACGGCAACGTCCTGATCGTCACGTCCGGCTTTCATGCGCCACGGACGCTCTTCCTGTTCCGTTCCATTCTCGGTCCTCGGTTTCGTATCGCTGTTTCCGCAACGCCGTCTTCGGGAGCCGATATTGCCGCGCGCATTGAACATGAGCTGCAGGAGGAAGCGATCGCCATCCGGGATCTGCTTCATTGGCCATCCATCGCTGGAGAGCCGCCGCGGCCGGTGAAAGAGGTGTGCGACGTCTTTTACCAGATCCTGCTGCGGCACAAGCTCTATGAATCCCGCTGGGATCTGGCGCGCCGCTACAGCGACCAGTGCAAGCTTCTACGATAACTTCTCCAATCAGCGGGTATTGAGCAGATCGGCGACGCCAATCCAGATCATCTGGATTCCGATGCACAGGATGATGAAAGCCGCGAGACGCATCAGGACCTTGGTTCCGTTCTCCCCAAGCACACGTTTCAGAACCTCGGCGTAGCTATACGCCAGATAGACTGTGCCGCATATGGCAAGCAGCCCGACGCATGTGGCAAGGTCCTGAATGGCGGCATGGTTGAAATCGTTCAAAATGTTTGGCCGCTCGGTACCCAGTGCAATCGCCACGGCGATTGAGCCGGGTCCGAATGTCATCGGCATGGTGATCGGATAGAACGCCTTGGCGAGCGCGCCCTGGTCGGTCTTGCTGCTCTCGATATCGCCTTCCAGCGAACTGTCGCCGCTGTCGAGAAGCCGCCAGCCCATGATGGAGATCACGATGCCGCCCGCAATGCGCACCGCCGGGAGGCTGAGGCCGAAGAAGCCCAGGATATGCGACCCGGCGAGAACCGACACACCAAGCAGCACGAAACCACTGACGGCAACGCGCCAGGCGATCTGGTGGCGCACCTGGGACGAGCATTTGGCCGTCATGTCGAGAAAGACCAGTGCTGTGCCGAGTGGATTGACGATAGGGAAAAGCGCCGCATAGGTCAGGAAGAATGCGTGGATGGCGTCGTTCAAGGAAATCCTCCATGCCGTCGCGGGACAGAGCGTTGCGGAAGAAGCAGGCGATCATTCAAATCATATTGTGGCAAATCTTATTGTGGAAATACAAATATTATAGCTCTGGTTTCTGCTATTTATATTTGGTCGCACCAAGTAACATCCTTGGGGAGCGCCTTATTTTCGCCGCATAACGGACGGTTGCATGGTTTTACATTTAATTATTCATCGGGAACATGCCCATGACCGAACCTCTTCCGAAGCCCGATCCCTTCATGGCGCCAATTCTGCACCGCATGAGGGCCAAGCCCGAAATCAGTCTGGAGGCCATTTCCCTTCGCGAGGCCCGCGCCGGCTTTGCTGCGATGAACGAACAATGGAACACGCCTGTCACCATCGCGGTCAGGACCGTTCGTGATCTTTCAGTGCCGGGAGCGGCTGGGCCTTTGCGCGCGCGGATTTATTGCGACGGCGACGGGACCCAGGCGATGCCGGTCATCATCTATGTGCATGGCGGCGGCTGGGTTCTCGGCTCGATCGACACGCATGACGATCTCTTACGCCGGCTGGCTAAGGCGGCGAACGGTTGCGCGGTGCTGGGCATCGATTACCGGCTTGCGCCGGAGCATCCGTTTCCCGCGCCGCTGGAAGATGTTCTCGCAGCCGTTCGCTTTGTCGCAGGAGGCGGGCTTGGTGCGGGGTTTGATGCCGGACGCATCGCGCTTGCCGGGGAATCGGCCGGCGCCAATCTGGTGCTCGGTGCGCTGCTCGATCAGCGCGATAAAGGCCAGCGCCCAGTTCGAACCGCAGCGCTGTTCTTCGGCTGTTATGGCCTGGATTTCGGGAGCTACAGTTACACCCATTTTGGCGACGGCTCCTTTGGCCTTTCCCTGCCATCCATGCGCTGGTTCTGGGCGCAATATCTTGATAAGGCCAGCGTCGGTCCGCTCGCGGCGCCGCTTCAGGCCGATCTCGATGGCCTGCCGCCGCTTTATCTCGGTGCCGGTGGTCTCGATCCGCTTCTCGACGATACGCTTACCCTGAGCCGCAGGCTTGCCGAAACCGGCGTCGCGCATAGGCTCGATTTCCATCCGGGCGTCATTCATGGCTTCATCCAGATGGCCCGCGAACTGCCCGCCGCGACACAGGCCATCGACGCCTCCGTGCAGTTTATGATGCAGGGGCTGCAACTTGGGGATGCTTAAGATTTACATCGGAATACGCTAAGGGTATTCATAAAGAATATACGACGAAGTACTATTGATTTTGTTAAGTATCGTTTTTAAGGCGAGATACAGATACGAATTATACTATCGATACTGAAAATAATTCCAAGATTGAGGCGTTGCCGTGACTTTCCGTCTGTTTTTGCTTGGCTTCCTGTTGCCGCTGACGATAGCGGCTGCCCGGCCGCCATGGATGGACAAGCCAATGGTGCTGTCCGTGAAAAATCCGCTGGTCATGCTCTCCGCCCCGGTCCCGTCGCCCGCCCGCAGGCGCTGCACGGGCGCGGTCCGCATCGTCCAGGCCGAGGCGGAACACCCGGTGATTATTGTCAGCGATATCCGCTGCCGCCGCTGATCAACTCCGTGCGCTCACTCTCCATATAGGTGAAGAGGGGAAGGGCCAGCGAGCCCTTCCCGGATTATTATACGAAGCCCTTGGTCAGTTCCAGAGCCTGGCGTTCGAAGAGGCGGCGGTAGACACCGTTTTCGCGCCGGATAAGCGCGGCATGGTCGCCCTCTTCGATTACCCGGCCGCAGTCAAAAACGAGCAGCCGGTCGAGTGAGCGCACGGTGGAGAGCCTGTGCGCGATGACCAGCGTCGTGCGCCCGACCATCAGCCGCTCCATCGCCTGCTGGATCAGCACCTCCGATTCCGAGTCGAGGCTCGATGTTGCCTCGTCGAAGATGAGGATCGGCGCGTCGGCCAGGAAGGCGCGGGCAATGGCGATGCGCTGGCGCTCGCCGCCGGAAAGCTTCACGCCGCGCTCACCCACCAGCGTCGCATAGCCCTTGGGCAGGCTCATGATGAAATCATGCGCGCTGGCAAGCGTCGCGGCGCGTTCGATATCGCGCGTAGACGCGCCCGGCCTCGCATAGGCGATGTTCTCCGCCAGCGAACGATGGAACAGGATCGGCTCCTGCTGCACGATGGCGAGCTGCGCCCGTAGCGATGCCTGTGTGACTTTGCTGATATCCTGCCCGTCGATCAGGATACGGCCCTCCGTCAAATCATGCAGCCGTTGGATCAGCTTGACGAAGGTCGTCTTGCCCGATCCCGAATGCCCGACCAGGCCGACGCGCTGGCCCGCCGGGATCGACAGCGAGAAATTCCGGTAGAGCGGAACTGAATGCCCACCGTAAAGGAAGGTGACGTTTTCGAACTCGATCCGCCCTTCCTCGATGGCGATAGGAAGCGCGTCCGGGCGGTCTTCGATGCCGAGGGGCTCGGCGTGGATATCCACCAGCTCCTCCATCTCGTTGACTGAACGCTGCAGATTGCGCACATGCATCCCGACATCGCGCAGATAGCCCTGCAGCACGAAGAAGGCAGTCAGCACGAACGCGATATCGCCGGCGTTCGCCCGGCCGGCGGTCCATAGGAGAATCGCGAAGCCGACGATTGCAGCGCGCAAGACGAGCAAGGTCACGCCCTGCGTCGTCCCGTTGAATGTGCCGCGGATCCAGGTGCGGCGGGTGCGGTTGCGCCATTTCTCCACGACCTTGGCAAGGCGTGTATCTTCACGCGCTTCCGCGCCGAAGGCTTTCACCACGGCATTGCACGAAATGGCATCGGCCAATGCGCCGCCCAGCCGCGTATCCCAGGCATTGGCAAGGCTCGCCGCCGGAGCGACGAATTTGAGCGAGAGCGTGACCGTCAGCGCGATGTAGGCGACCGAGCCGATTCCGATGATAAGGCCCATCATCGGCCAGTACCAGCCAAGCAACAGCGTGGTGCCGATCAGCATGACGGCGGAGGGCAGGAGCGCCACCAGGACGGTATCGTTCAAAAGGTCGAGCGCCCATATGCCACGCGTTATCTTGCGCACGGTCGAGCCAGCGAAGCTGTTGGCGTGCCAATCGGTCGAGAAGCGTTGCACGCGATGAAATGAGTCGGCGGCGATCTCCGACATCATCTTGAGCGTCAGGTCGATGATGCCGGTGAAGGTGACATGCCGCAGGATCGTAGCTCCGCCCGAAAGACCGAGCAGCACCAGAAACGCCGTGATTGCCGCGTTCCAGGCGACTTCGTCGGTCGCCGCGCCACGCGCCACGGCATTGACCAGATGGCCGGAGTAAAGCGGGGTCAGCACATCAGCCACGGTTGCCATGAGTATGGAGCCGATGATGAGGGCAAGCCTTGCGGGTTGACGCCGCCAGTGGGCGCCTAAAAATCTGAACACGCGACGAAAAGCGTTGCCCGTGAGGGCATTGCGGAAAGAAGTCATGACATCAGCCGGATGCGGCTGCATCCGGTCCCGAAAAATAAGGATTGTTGAAATAACGCCGCAACGGAGAAACCGTTCTCGACGGTATACGAGAAGCCTTGACGCGTCCCATAGGGAGGGGCCCGGGCGGCAGCCGTCTTGAACCGGCGCGAGTGGCCGGTAATGACCTAGCGGTGCGGGAACTTCAAGCCGCTGCCTTTGCTCGAGAAGAATAGAATGCTGGCATTCGTCGCCTCCCTTTCAAGGTCAGGAAAACAGGAAAGGTTTTGATAAGCAAACGGCAGGACTTTGCCAAGCCCTTGCGCCTTCTTTCATCGGGACCGTGGCGAGAACGCAACAAAATATGGATTATCGGGTAATAAACGTAGCGGATGCGGCTGGAGCGAGGCCCCGCCGCATCCGAAATAATGATCTTGGGTGACGATCAGCTTTGCTTTTTCAGGGCATGGTCGCCTGGGGTCCGGATGATTGTCTTCTCACCATTCTTCGAGACGATCGCCCGTTTCATCTTGATCGTCGTGTTGCCTTCGGTGATGACGACGTGCCCGGCTGCGTGCAACTTGTTGTTCTTGTCGGTCCTGATGGTATCGGCCTTCACCTGCACGCCGCCGAGACTATTGGTGGCGGCGAAAGCCGCGCCGTTCAGGGCGAACAGTGAGACCATGGTTGCAATGAGAAGCTTATGCATGACGCACCTCCTTGTGGTTGCATAAGGGAGGCTACAACCCGTTTATGTCCAGATTGGGCAGGTAAAATAAACTTTCAGTGATCAGTGCGCGGGGGTTCCGTAGCCTCGATTCCAATGCGCTGCTTCAAAACCGAAGGCGGTTCTTCATAGACCCTCTTCAAGATTTGGCGCTTCGGAGAGGCTCGAAGATTCGGTCAGGCCGGAGGATTCCGTTTGCGCGGCCAGCCGTCTCTGTTCGTCCAGGGTACACTGGAGCATTTCCTGATTGATGATCTTCTTCGCCACCAGATAGCTGCCTATCAGGCCATCTCTTTCAGGCGAGTATTTCATCATCGCCTTGTCGAATGCCTGCCTGGAGATAAATCCCTGTTCGATGATGAGATCGCCTAGCAAGGGAATATGGGCGCCGAGGGGAGATTTCTGCGTGGAGACATCGATCTGGGTGAGAATGCGCAGGCCAGCCGTGATATCCCGGTCCCGGGCGATGTATAGAGGCGGCATATAGCCAAGCGCTTCACGAATTTGCGTTTCAGCCACTTGAGGCAAAGGCATCGCCGTGGCAAGGCGCACTTTGCCATCCTCGTCATCGGGCAGCGCCAGAACGCGCCAGCGAACGCTGAGCTCAACCGGGAAAAGGGCTTTTGCCGCCAGTACCTCGGCTTCGCTCACCGATGTAAGCTCGAGATCCGACTGGAAGGCGATCGCTTCTGCCAGCACCTCTTCCGCCAGCCAGCCTTCCTGCACCAGGATGCGGCCAAACGGGATATGCCGGGCGCTTTGCTTTTCGAGCGCGGCCTTGACCTGCTCTTCATCCACGGCCCGCCACGACAGGAGGAGTTCGCCCAGCTTAACGCGCTCGGTCGATAATTTGCCGGTAGAAGGAACATCGAAGCGCGTCCGGTCCCAGACGAGCCGGGTACCGAAAACGAGATGGGACAGGAAGAGCCTCCAGGCCCGCGCCGTCGCCGACACCTTTACGAAATGGCCGACGGTGGTGCGCGGTAGCGATAAAAGGCCGTGCTGCCAGCCGAATGTGCGCCCGGTAAAATAGGCGCGCTGGACGAGGCGTGAGGCAAACACGATCACATTCAGCCCAAGAAGAACTTCGATCCATTTTTTCGAGACGAACGCCGGCAATTCATTGTCGGTCACAAACGCGCCCGCACCGGCGAAATCGAACACGGCAAACTGGATGGCGATCAAATAGGCGAGGATGGCCAGAAAGATGGTCACGATGATCTTTCGATCACGCAGAAGAAAATAGCGCTCGGCGAGCGAGCCGTGCCAGCCATACGAGGCCCAGCCCTGGAGGCAGACGCCAAGAGACCATTGCGCCTTCTGCCGGTACGAGGCGCGGAAATTGTTCGGAAAATATCTCTGCACGCAAAGCGGCATGGTTGCGGACGTCTTCTTCTCTTCGCCATAGCCGAACCAGGAGACGCGCCTGATATTGTATTCGACAGGAAGTCTGGCAAGGACGGGACGCATGCCGCGGTCGGCAAGGCGCAGGCCGATGTCGTAATCCGCTGCGAGCGTCTCGGTATTGAACGGCCGGTGGTCCGTCTCGGTGGAAAGTGTGGTGAGCGCGCGACGGGAAAAGCAGGTGCCGGTTCCCGGCAGGGGTACCATCCTGGTCAGGTCTTCGCGCACGAGCAGTTCCTTGCCCTGCCATTCCGCGAACTCGTCCATATAGACGCCCGCCACCAGCTCATGCCAATCCCGTTCCAGCGAGGCCACCGGCAACTGAATCACATCCTTGCGCGGCAGGAGATAATTGAGAAACTGCAATTCCAGAGGATGCAGGATATCCTCGCAGCCGTGGAGGACGACGCCGGCAAAGTGGATGCCGTGCGTTGCCTCGTGAGCAAAAATCGCCCGTACGATCCAGTTCATGCAGTCGGCCTTGCAGGTCGGACCGTCATGCGGCACCTCGACCCGTTCGATCCGTTCGTAGCGTTCTCTCAGACGCTCGACCTCGGCGATTGTCGCCTTGTCGTTACGATAGGTGCCGATAAAAATCGTATAGGCCTGGTAATCGAGCGCCTTCACCATGTTTTCCAGCATAGGCGCGATGACATCATCTTCGAGCCAGGTCGGAATCATGATGGCGATGGGCTGTTCCGGCCGGTCGCGCAATTGGCTGGGCTTGAGCGGCCTGTGGCGGCGCTTGGTGGCCAGCTTCTGCCTGATTTGCCGTGCCCAGTAACAGGCGTCGACGAATAGATCGTCGATACCGGACAGAAGGAGGATGCACGCCACGACGATGGCGACACCTTCCAGCCAGCGGTGATATTCCGCGACAAGATGGAAAAAATCAGGCGACATCAGATCGAGGACCTGCCCAGAACCGCCGTGCCAGCACTATTCCTGATGATCCCCAGGGCTTGGATTCTTATCGTTATAAAATAAGGATCCGAGGCCCAAGGCCTTGTTTCGAGACGCGACAGAACTTGCAAAACACCCAACTCTCAGTCTGCTATCGACAGTTCAACTGGCGCATCGCGAGAGATGCGCGCGCAATACAGCCTTTAAGCCCACATAAATACAAATTAAATTTTGGAAAGAATTAGGCGCAAAACAGGATTTTATGGCCTTAATCTGTACCATAAAAGCACAGATGCGCGGAATTCACTCCATTGTGTTCGCGCTATTATCCGAAGTCACGGGCAATTTGCCCGTGACTTGCTATAAATCTGCCAACCGCATGATCCCGAAAAATTGTAGACTTCCGGCTAAGATCATGCGGCTAAAATAAACACTACGCTCCGGTAGGCGACGGAGGGGAGACACGCGAGATCAGAAGCTTGTCGATCCGCCGGCCATCCATGTCGACGATCTCGAAGCGCCATCCTCCATATTCGAAATACTCGCCTGCCTCGGGCAGGTGGCCAAGCTGGAAGAGCGCGAACCCAGCCACGGTATGGTAATCGCCATCTTCGGGGGGCAACATGCCAAGCCGCTGGAAAGCGTCATAGGCAGGCATCATGCCTTCGACCAGAAGCGAGCCATCCTCGCGTTCCACCACATCCGGCTCCTCGCCGTCCACATCCGGCAGATCGCCGGCAATGGCTTCGAGAAGGTCAGTCTGGGTAACGATGCCTTCGAGGCTGCCATATTCATCGATGACGATGGCGAGGCGAACCGGGGCGCGCTTGAACTGCTCGAGCACCCGGAACACCGGCATGGCTTCGTGCACGATCACCGGCTCGCGCATCACCGCCATCGGGTCCAGCGGCTTGCCATCCAGGACCAGGTCGAGCAGATCCTTCTTCAAAATCATACCGAGCGGCTCGTTGATGTCGCCGCGGCCCACCAGAAGCTGCTCGTGGCGGCATTCACGGATGGCGCGCAGAATTTCTTCCTGGCTGTCGTCGGCGTCGATCCAGTCCACTTCCATGCGCGGGGTCATGATATCGCTGATCCGCCGGTCGCCGATATTGAAGACCCGTTCGACCACTTCCTTCTGCGCCTGGTGCAGAAGGCCCGCCTCCTGGCTGGCCGCGATCAAAAGCTTCAGCTCTTCGGGAGAATGAAGCGAGCCCTCGCTGGTCCCCGGCTGCAGGCCGCAAAGCTTGAGCACGAGATTGCCGAGGCCGTTGAGCGAGACGATGGCCGGACGTAGCAGGAAGAGGAACCATTGCAACGGACGCACCACCCAGAGGGCGGTTTCCTCGCTGCGCTGAAGCGCGAGACTCTTCGGAGCAAGCTCGCCGAGCACGATATGCAGCGCGGTGATGATGATGAACGAGATGGCGACAGCGATGGCGTGCGAACTGGCAACCGCAAGCGTATCGGGCAAAAGCATATGCATCAGCGGCCCGACCAGATGGGCAAGCGCCGGTTCGCCGACCCAGCCGAGAGCCAGGGACGAGATGGTGATGCCGAGCTGGGTCGCGGCAAGGTTGGCGTCGAGGCTGTCAAGGGCGCGCTGAAGGGCGCCCGCATTCATCCGTTTGGCCGTGACGAGTTCCGCGACACGGCTCCGGCGCACGGCGACAAGGGAAAATTCGGCTGCCACGAAAAACCCGTTCGCAGCCACAAGAACAAGAACTAACAGAATTCCAAGAATATCAGGCAGACTACTGCCATCGCCGCTAGGCATGGTTTCCTCACAATGTTCATAACGCAAGACATACGCGTCTTAACACATACATCTTACAAATCGAAACGGCGGTATTTATGAATGCCGCCGTGGACATTCTGCCGTCGGGTGCTAACCCCCCGATGGCGAGAACCAAATTAGACGTTGTGCCGGCGCGCGTATAGATGCACGCCTGTGGAAAGACGTTGAACTCCGCGGTAACCTTGGCGTGAAGCCGGGATGACGGTTCGTTTCGCTGCCCTATTTCAACCTGACATATCCCTGTAGCGGCTCCCTTTGCGGGCGACCGTCCCTTTAAGGAGGAAGTCAGGCCATGTCGGCAATATCCGACCTGAAATCGTTGACCCGGCGCCAACGCAATGTCGTGATCGCCAGCTTCCTCGGCTGGACGCTCGATGCCTTCGATTTCTTCATTCTGATATTTGTCCTGAAATATGTCGCCCAGGAGTTCGGGACGGATATCACAAGCGTTACCATCGCAATCACGCTGACGCTCGCCATGCGCCCGATCGGCGCCCTCATTTTCGGCTATGTGGCGGAAAGATTCGGCCGGCGTCCGACCCTGATGGCCAATATCCTTGCCTACGCGGTGCTGGAATTTGCGTCTGGCTTCGCACCCACCCTGGCCGTGCTGATCGTTCTGCGCGCCCTTTTCGGTATCGCGATGGGCGGCGAATGGGGCGTGGGCGCCGCGCTCACCATGGAAAGCATCCCGCCGAAAATGCGAGGCCTCATCTCGGGCATCCTGCAGGCGGGTTACCCTGCAGGCTATCTCATCGCCTCGCTGGTTTTCTTCCTGCTTTTCCCGGTGATCGGCTGGCGCGGCATGTTCATGCTGGGCGCGCTGCCCGCGCTGCTTGTGTTGTATATCCGCTCCAATGTTGAGGAATCGCCCGTCTTCCTGGCGCGCCGGCAGCATAAGCTCGAATTGAGCCGCATATGGACGATCCTTAGGCAACATGCATTGTTGTTCATCTATGCCGTGCTGTTGATGACGGCTTTCAATTTCTTCAGTCACGGCACGGAGGATCTCTACCCGACATTCCTCGAAGTGCAGAGGCGGCTCTCGACGGATACCGTCGGGATAATCGCCATCGTCTATAATATCGGCGCGATCCTGGGCGGCATTACCTTCGGCATCTTCTCCGAAAAGATTGGACGGCGGCGCGCCATCGTCATAGCCGCGCTGCTGGCGCTTCCTCTCATTCCGCTGTGGGTTTATTCGGCTACGCCCCTTCTGCTGGCGACCGGTGCCTTTCTGATGCAGTTTGCCGTGCAGGGCGCCTGGGGCGCTATTCCCGCTCATCTGAACGAGCTCTCGCCGGAAGAGCTGCGCAGCACGTTTCCGGGCCTCGCCTATCAATTGGGCAATCTGATCGCCGCCGCCAACGCGACCATGCAGGCTGGCCTCGCGGAGCGCTACGATAATGATTATGCCTTCGCGCTCGCCATATTCGTGGCGGCGGTCGCAATTCTTGTCGCGCTTCTCGCCGGTTTCGGCGTTGAGGCGAAGGGCGTGGCGTTCGGCAATGCGCCTGAAAACAGGGCTTCTGAATAAGAGAACAGAGAGTCAAGCAAGTTTTTTGACAAAATTCCTATATATTTAAAAAAGGAAGCAAATTTGGACATTATGATTATCCGCGCAGAAAGTAATAATTCTATTTTTACTTAGATATTTTAACGCATGGTGGGAAATATACAAATTTGAGCTTGAATAAATTCCCGAATCATCTTTTAATTTAGGCAGTCGACGGGTCGCTCCTCCCACTCTTCACGTCGACTGTTCCCCTCTGGAGGTCAAAAACCTTCAGTCTTGGCCGGACTTTTTAGTCCGGCCTTTTTTTGGACCGGCCTTTTTTGGGAAAGGAGGGCTCAGGGTTCGCTACGGACGCGCTGGACGAAATGCCAGATGCCGACCGCGGCGGAAAGGATCATCGCGCCTACAAATGAATATTGGCCCGTGGTTATCGCGGCGATGCCCGAGGCGACGGCGCCAACCGAGCCCAATACTTCCGGTTTGGCAACGATCGAGGCTAGGGAGGTGCTGTTCTGCCAGGCCTTCCCAGGCGCCGGTTCTCCCGGGACAATGGCAGGCCCCGCGCTGCTGCCGCCGGCAAGCGCCAGCGCCCGGGTGCGGACCCGTTCCACCCGGCCTGTCCAGCCGTTTCCGAAAGTGTTGAAAGTCGATAGCGTTTGCAGCCACGCCAGCCGCCTGTCGCAAAGCGTATTGATGAGATATTCAGTGCTCTGGCTATCCACGGCCTGAATCGTTTGTATGCCGATCAGACCATCAGCGGCGACGCCGACGATTTCCTGCAGGGTCATTGCCGCCCGCGGCGGCCCGGAATTGACGGCGAAATCGAACACTGCGTAATCGAGCCCCGCGGGAAGGTTATCCCCATCGATCTTGTCCCAATATTCCTCTTGATAGATCGCCGTCGCCGTTTGCCTGCTCAGGTCCTCGACATCTTCAAGCGTGACCGCCTGTCCTTGCCAAGCCGCAAGCGTCGCTTGCGTGATGCCCATATTGGTGGCGCCCCCGGGATCGGCGGGGTTATCTGAAAAGCCGCCCTCCTCGGCAAAAATATACTGGATGCATTTGGGGAAGGTGCCTTGCGCCATGCGAGTTCCTTTCAACTTCCGACCGATGCCGTGCGTAGAATACGCGACATAAAGTTGAAATTTCTCTAATACGGCGGATACTTTATAACACGATGATAGTCGGCATTCTCCGCCGTATTATGACTTTGTAATCCGGAAGTTTATTGGAGACTTTACTTCATTCCAGATGGGCGAGGGCCGGAATTCTCGCAAGTTCGTTAAGGTTCAAAATTGGAGGGCTGCGGTAGATGGTTGCCGGAACCGGCCCGATGAGCACAACGCGGCAGGAGCGTTTGCGCCTTCTCATCCGCGCACTTCGCGAGCGGAACGATTGGAGTTTCCTGCGCCGCGATCTCCCGTAAATCCTTGCAGAAAGCCATCCCCGCTTCCGCCTCGATTTCTTCAGTTCTGCCATATGCCTTCCCCCCTTTTCTTGCGCGAACGCAATCCTGTAAGCCAGCGACCTGAAAGCAATCGTTAGAACTTTAACGATCGGAACTTTCCGATGCAACTTGTTTAAATAAACTTTTTCATGCCAAGTAAATTTACCATATTACTTTACTATTATTGCGGTCGATCTTGCTTATAGATCGTTTCACTCTGTGCGACGGAACAAAGCAAGGGCGCGGCGCATTATCGGAAAAGACGACCGTAAAGCTTGGGCGGAGAAATAGATGCAACCGATGCCAAGGGCGAACTGGAAGGGCTATCTCAAGATAGGGGAGCTGGTGTGTCCGGTGGCGCTTTATACGGCAGCGTCGAAATCGGAGCGCATCAGCCTGCACATGCTCAATCGCGAGACGCACCACAGGCTCAAGCGGCATTATATCGACAGCGAGACCGGCAAGCCGGTAGAGCGGGACGAGCAGGTCAAGGGTTACGAGATCGGCAAGGATGAATATCTGATGCTGGAGCCCGAAGAGGTGGCAGCCGCCATTCCGGAAAGCAACAAGACGCTCACCGTATCCGACTTCATTCCCTGCAACGAAATCGACGACCTTTATTTCGACAAGCCCTATTACCTCGCGCCCGCCGATCCCCGCGCCGGCGAGGCTTTTGTACTCATTCGCGAAGGAATGCGAGAGCAGAATGTCGCGGCGCTGGCGGAAGCCGTGCTTTTCCGCCGTGTCCGCATGCTTCTGATCCGCCCGGAAGGCGTGGGCCTGATCGCTACCACGCTCAATTTCGATTACGAAGTGCGCTCGGCGAGCGAAGCCTTCGACGAGGTGCCTGATATGAAGATCAAGGGCGAGATGCTCGATCTCGCCAGGCACATCATCGGCACCAAGATGGGCACGTTCGATCCCGCTGAATACGAAGACCGCTACGAGGCCGCGCTCGGTGAACTGGTGAAGGCCAAGATCGAGGGCAGGCCGATCGAGGCACCCAAGGCGCGGCCCACGGCCAAGGTGGTCGATCTCATGCAGGCCCTGCGCGAAAGCGCCGGCGTGAAGGGAAAGAAGGGGGGCCGCGCCGCGAAAGCCGCAAAGCAGCCCGCTGCGGCCAAGCGCAAGGCGGGCTGATCCATGGCGGGTCTTGCCACATACCGGACGAAGCGAAACTTCGAAGTAACGCCGGAGCCCAAGGGCCACAAGGCGCGCGCAGCCGGCAATGCCTATGTCATCCAGAAACACGCCGCGCGCCGCCTGCATTACGATCTGCGGCTGGAACTGGACGGGATCTTGAAAAGCTGGGCGGTCACGCGGGGCCCGAGCCTCGTCCCCGGCGAAAAGCGCCTTGCCGTCGAAGTGGAGGACCATCCGCTCGAATATGGCGATTTCGAAGGCACCATCCCCAAGGGCGAATATGGCGGCGGAACAGTCATCGTCTGGGATCGCGGCACCTGGACGCCCATCGGCGACCCGGAGAAAGGGCTCGCCAAAGGCCATCTCGAATTCGAATTGCACGGCGAGAAGCTGTCGGGGCGCTGGCATCTCATTCGCATGGCGCACAGGCCGGGCGAGAAGCGCAACAACTGGCTGCTGATCAAAGGCGAGGATGAGGCGGCGCGGCCGGAAGACGCGCCCGATATTCTAAAGGAGCGCCCGGAATCGGTGAAGACGGGCCGTGTCGTAGAAGAGGTGTCCGGCGAGGCGCCGGGCTGGTCTTCGAAGACGGGGAAAATCGAGCGGGACGAGCCGGAGGAGGAACTTCCCGATCCCTCCAAAATCAAAGGTGCGAAGAAGGCCTCGTTGCCTGACTTCATCGAGCCGGCCTTGGCGACGCTCGAGACCAAGCCGCCCTCCGGCGCTGGGTGGCTTCATGAGATCAAGTTCGATGGATACCGGCTGGAAGCGCGGATCGAAGCGGGACGGGTCAAACTCCTGACTCGCAGCGGCCTCGACTGGACGAAAAAGTTTGGGCCTGAAATCATCGAGGCGCTGCGCGATCTGCCTGTTGGCACGGCGCTGATCGATGGCGAACTCGTGGTCGAGACGGAGGCCGGCGCTTCGGATTTTTCCGCGCTGCAGGCGGATTTGAGCGCGCGGCGGACGGATCGTTTCGCCTTCTACGCCTTCGACCTTCTCTATCTCGACGGCTATGATCTGCGTGCGCTCCCGCTCACGAAGCGCAAGAAAATGCTTGAGGAAATCGTCGGGACGGTAGCCGGAAAGATCCGCTACAGTTCCGATTTCGAGGCGGAGGGCGGTGTGGTGCTCCAGTCCGCCTGCCGGCTGGGGCTGGAGGGTATCGTCTCCAAACGGCGCGATGCGCCGTACCGCTCGGGACGGAGCCGGGACTGGATCAAGGCCAAATGCATACTTCGCCAGGAATTTGTGATTGGCGGCTATGTTCCCTCCTCGACGTCGCGCAAGGCGATAGGCTCGCTGGTTTTGGGCTATTACGAGGATGGGAAGCTCAAGCATGTCGGGCGGGTGGGAACAGGGTTCACCGCCACGCTTGCCGAAGACCTCTACCGGCGGCTGGAGCGAATACGCGAACCCTCAAGTCCCTTTGCCGAGCGGTTGACGGCGGAAGAGGCGCGGGGAGTCCGCTATGTCAGGCCGGTGGATGTCGCCGAGGTCGAATTCCGCAGCTGGACGGCTGGAGGCAATATCCGGCATGCGTCGTTTCGGGGATTACGGGAAGACAAACCTGCGGAGAGCGTCGTGCGCGAAACATCTGGAGTGAGACCCCCGCCAGCGACCGAAGGGAGCTTAAGGGCGGGGGAAACAAAAGTTCGGCTTACTCATCCCGACCGCATTTACTGGCCGGGCGAGGGGGTCACGAAGCAGGGCCTTGCCGACTACTACACGCAAGTGTGGTCGCATATCGAGCCGTTCGTCGCCGGTCGCGCGCTGGCGCTCGTGCGCTGTCCCGAAGGGATCGACGGGAATTCATTTTTCCAGAAACACGCCTGGAAGGGCCTCGACCGCAACATCGTGCTGGTGAAAGACCCCAAGGATAAATCGGGCGAGTCGCTGATCAGCATCGACAGCCTCGACGGGCTTATCGGGCTGGTGCAGGGCGCGGCGTTGGAAATCCATCCCTGGGGATCGACGGTCAAGGACTGGGAACGCCCGGACATGATTATCATGGACCTCGATCCGGGGGAGGGGGTGGCGTGGAATGCGGTGATCGATGCCGCATTGGAGGTGCGGGAGCGCCTGGACGCGGCGGGGCTTCACCCATTCCTGAAGACATCGGGCGGCAAGGGATTGCACGTGGTGGCGCCGCTTGAGCCGAAGGCAAACTGGACCGCAGTGAAGGCTTTCACCAAATCAATCGCCGACGCCATGGCCGCCGATAGTCCCAAGCGTTACGTCTCGACCATCACCAAGTCCAAGCGGCGGGGAAAGATCCTGATCGATTATTTGCGCAACCAGCGAGGAGCCACGGCAATCGCGCCTTATTCCACCCGTGCGCGCCCTGGCGCCGCCGTTTCCGCCCCGCTTGGCTGGGAAGAGTTGAGCCCGGATATCGGCCCGGCGTACTTCACGGTTCTCAACATGCCCACCCGGCTGGCCGCGCTGCGCGACGACCCTTGGGAGAGTTTTTGGGACGCCGCGGTTCCTTTGAAAACGCCGAAGAAACGCGGCGGGAAGACAAGCTGACTCGGCTCAAATCCCGGTTACAGCGCGAAAATCGCATTGGTGCGGCAATTGCGCACCCTGTCGACCCGCTCTCCATCCCAGTGAAAATCGAAATGATCCGCCTGGACCGGAATCTCCATCAGGTCTGGCCAGAAGATCGCGACGCATTCTCCAGCAGGACAACGCACGCTGCGATAGACGATGCCATTGCCGCCGCCTGCCCGCAGGTCTCGCCCCAAAGCTTGCGAAACTTTGTAGCCATCCGGGTCATGATATTCACTATGCGACCTTGCATCATGCAGATCGAGATCGATCCGGTTGACCAGCATGCGAAACTGCGAGGTCCATCCCGGTTCCTCGCTGCTGTTCGTCATCGCCGTTGCATGGTGATGCGCCACCTCGCGAATGGCCACCTCCTCCCGGTCGCCGGCGCTGTAGATTCCATACGTGCCGTCGGTGAACCGTCCCGGACGGTCGGTGCTGATATGAACAAACGGAGCCATGAGAGAGCTGGCGCCCGGTCCGCTGACGCGCCGCTCCAGCGGCACCAGGTCGAGCTTGCCGATATGGTCCCAGATACGCGGATTGGTCTTCGATTCCGCCGAGGCCAGCGCCTCCCAATCCTTGGGGTCGGCGATATCCTCGAAAAGGTCGATAGGCGGACGGATGGAGCGGATGAGCCGGCAGGCCTTCGGCCAATTTACCCGGACAATCGCAAGGCCGTTTTTCACCAGCCGCCACGCTCCGCATCGAGATAGGACCGTACGCGCGCCAGGGAGAAGATATCGCCCTGCGCCATGATTTCGACCGGGGTACGGTCACCAAAGGCCAGGTTCGGCTTTTTGATCCAGGCGTAACCTCGTTCCGGATCGGAAAAGAGATAGCGCAGCCCCTTATGAATGCCTATCAGCAGCGAAAGCCGCGTGGCGAGATCACGATCGATGCGTCCTAGTTCGCCGGCTTTCCACCGCGCATAAGTGCGCGCCGCCAGCCCCCCCAGAATTTCACGAGCCTCCGCATCGGATATCCGCCACTTCTCAAACAACCTGATCATCGCCCGCGCCATGGCCTCCGCCTCGCGGGCGGTGACTTGCGGGATTGTCGGAATAGCTGGTGTACGCGGAATTTCGTGCAGCATGACAAATCTCCTTACGGCATAAAATAAGGGATGTTTTGCCAATTGGCAAGTTTGCTGTTTGCAGGAGCTTATCGCTTCCTGCCTTTCCCTTCCGCCGAAATGCTCTTGCGCAGCGCATCCATGATGTTGATGACATTGCCCGGCCTCTCCGGCTCAGCAGCGGTCTTCTCTTTGGCGGGTTTCTTGTGCCCCTTTTTCTTCGCCGTGATGATATCGAGCAGGCTATCCTGCACCGGGTCCTTTATCAGGGAAGGGTCCCATGAGCGTGTCCGCTCGCCGATCAGTTGCTTGACCAGCGGCATGAGTTCCTTGTCGGTGGGGATGTCTTCGGCATTCTGGAAATAGACGCTGGCGTCGCGCACCTCGTCGCCATAGCGCAGCGTCCAGAGCACGATGCCGCGCCCGCGCGGCTCCAGCATCACCGCCCGTTCCCGGCGGTAGAGAACAAGGCGTGATATGCCGACCGTATCGGTGGCGGCCATCGCATCGCGGATGACGGAAAACGCCTCCTCGCCGACCGGATCGTCGGGAATGAGGAAATGCGGCGCGTCGTACCAGACCCAGTCGATGCTGTCGCGCGGGACGAACATATCGATATCGATGGTGCGGGTGCTCTCCAGCCCCACCGCTTCGATTTCCTCGTCTTCCAGAATGACATAGTCGTCTTCGCCGGTCTGGTAGGCCTTGACCTCGTCGTCTTCCTCGACCGGCTTTTCCGTGACGGCATCGACATATTGGCTGACGACGCGATTTCCCGTCTTGCGGTTGAGCGTGTGAAAACGGACCTTCTCGCTCTCCGACGTGGCCGGACTCATCGCCACCGGGCAGGTCACGAGCGACAGCTTCAGATAGCCTTTCCAGTAGGTGCGGCGAGCCATGCGGAAACCTCTCACGAATAGAGGGAAACGGCTGGAATGGCCGTTCGTTTCGTGGACGGTATCACATTTTTTCGGGCTTCGCCTCATCCGGCAAGAGAATGGGGCCCGGCTCGGAGGTGGCGACCGGGGGCGGCTGGGCCACGCCCCGTTTTTTCTCGCGGATGAAGGTGAAGAAGCCGGAGGCGATGATGAGCACGATGCCGATCAGCATCGGCAGGTCGATGGTGTCATGGAAGATGAAATAGCCGAACAGGATGGCCCAGATCATCTGGCTGTATTGCGGGGAGGCGATGGCGCTGGCCGGGGCGCGTTGCGCGGCGAGCATCAACAGGATGCTGGCGAGCGCGGCAAGCAGGCCATAGCCGGCGAGGTAGAGCCATTGCTGCGCCGTCGGATGGGCATAATCGGTCGCCATCAGCAGGCCGGAGATGACGATGGGGCCGATGAGACCGCTGGAATAGAGCGTGATGCGCTTCTCGCGATTGCCCATGACCCGCATGATGACAATGCCGACCGCGGCGGTGAAACCGGCGATGAACGCGGCCAGATGCCCGATCGAAAGCTCGCGGAAACCGGGGCGCAGCACGATCAGCACGCCGATGAAGCCGATCCCGACCGCCGACCATCGCCGCCATCCGACCTGCTCCTTGAGGAAGACCACGGAGAGGATCGTCACGAAGGCGGGAAGCAGGAAAATGAGCGCGAAGGCCTCGGCCATCGAAAGATGGGTGAAGGCGACGACGCTGCCGAGCACGCATGCGGCGGCCATCAGGGTGCGCAGCAGCCACATCGGCTTGTTTTGGGTGATGAAGATATCGCGCCATTTCTCATCCCCCCGCTTCATGAAAGGCAGAGCCACCAGCCCGAACACCGCGCCGAAGAACACGACCTCATAGGGAGAAAGGGTGCCGTCGAGCGCCTTGACGCAGGCATCGCTGAAGGCGAACGCGGCATAGGCGGCAAAAGCCAGGATGATTCCCTGCAGCATGGTGGGTGTCCGGATCGGGGGCGAGGGGAGGGGCAAATCGCGCGTTGTGCATGGCATAGCCAATTTTTTGCGGCGCGACAAAGATAAAGTATCAGGGGACCGCGCAATCAAATCCCTGTGATCACGCAACAATCTTGCGTTTAAAGGCCCCTAAACAAACTTGCCTTTATGCCCGACTCGCCTATTTCTTGACTCAATAATGTCAAAAGAAGGGGAACGAAAATGACCATATCCAGACTCAATTTCCGCGCCGCCATCCTGCTCGGCTCGCTTCTCATCGGCGCAAGCCCTGCGCTTGCCGAAGCGGTGCTGCACCGCGGCAATGCCGACGAGCCTCAGACGCTCGACCAGGCGCATACATCCATCAACATCGAGGAATTCATCCTCAAGGACCTCTACGAAGGCCTGACCATCTATGACGCCTCCGGCAAGATTGTGCCGGGAGCAGCCGAAAGCTGGACCGTTTCCGACGATGGCACCGTCTATACGTTCAAGCTGAGGCCGAATGCGAAATGGTCGGACGGCTCGTCGGTAACGGCCGAGGATTTCGTCTTCTCCCTGAAGCGCGTCGAGGATCCGAAGACGGCGGCGGGCTATGCCAATATCCTTTATCCGATCAAGAACGCGCAGAAGGTGAACAAGGGCGAAGTGCCGGTCGACCAGCTCGGCGTCAAGGCGGTGGATGACAAGACGCTCGAAATCACGCTCGAACAGCCGACGCCGTTTTTCCTAGAACTCCTGGCGCACCAGACGGCGCTGCCGGTGAGCAAGGCGAGCGTCGAGAAGAACGGCGCGAAATTCGTGCAGCCGGGCGTCATGGTCTCCAACGGCGCTTTCAAGCTCGCTGCTCACGTTCCCAATGACAGCCTCACTGTCATGAAGAACCCTGAGTATTGGGATGCGGCCAATGTGAAGCTCGACAAGGTCATCTTCTATCCGATCAACGATCAGGCAGCTTCGGTTCGCCGCTTCGAGGCGAAGGAGATGGACATTGTCTATAATTTCTCCGCTGACCAGATCGACCGGCTACGCAAATCTTATGGTGATGCCGTGCACGTGGCGCCGTGGCTCGCCACCTATTATTACACCTTCGATACCCGCAACCCGCCATACAATGACGTGCGCGTCCGCCGAGCGCTTTCGATGGCCGTCGATCGCGATTTCCTGGCCAAGGAAATTTACAGCGGCTCGCAGCTTCCCTCCTATTCGATGGTCCCTCCGGGGATCGCGAGCTACGGCGAGCCGTCCAAGGCCGATTTCGCCGATAAGTCGCAGCTCGACCGAGAGGATGAAGCCGTCAAGCTGATGAAGGAAGCGGGCTATGGCGAGGGCGGCAAGCCGCTCGACATCGAAATCCGCTACAACACCAACCCGAACCATGAGCGCGTGGCCACCGCCGTTGCCGACATGTGGAAGAGCACATTCGGCGCCAAGGTTTCGCTTCGCAATCTCGATGTCGCTTCGCATTATGCCTACTTGCAGGAAGGCGGCAAATATGACGTCGCTCGCGCCGGTTGGACCGCCGATTATGCGGACGCTGAAAACTTCTTGGCGCTGAGCGTCAGTGGCAACAAGACGTTCAACTACTCCAAGTTCAATAATCCGAAATATGACGCGCTGATGGAACAATCCTATAAGGAACGCGATCCGGCGGCGCGCTCGAAAATCCTTCATGAGGCGGAAGCCATCCTGATGGCGGAACAGCCGGTCGCTCCCTTCCTGACCCAGGCCAGCCTCTGGCTTGTTGCAGATAAGGTGAAGGGCTGGCAGGACAATGCTCCAGACCAGCATTTGAGCAAGTATCTGAGCGTCAGCGAGTAGGGGCCAAACGCCCTCCTTCCCCCTTGCGGGGAAGGTGCCCGCGGAGCGGGCGGATGGGGGTGGTGACGGCTGTGCTCTATACGTCGCCACCCCCACCCCGGACCTATGGTCCGACCCTCCCCGCAAGGGGGAGGGTTAAAACTGGTGGATACGCCCATGCTGCTTTTTATCCTGCGCCGATTGGCGAGCGCCGTGCCGACAGTGTTCATCGTCGTCACGCTGTCCTTCTTCCTGATGCGGTTTGCTCCCGGTGGGCCGTTCAATCTGGAGCGTCCTCTTCCTCCACAGACGATGGAGAATTTGATGAGGACCTATCATCTCGACGAGCCGCTATGGCGGCAATATCTCACCTATATCGGCAATGCCGTCAGGGGCGATTTCGGTCCGAGCTTCATCTACAAGGACAACACGGTCGCCGAACTGATCGGCAAGGGCATACCCTATTCCGTGGAGCTCGGCTCCTATGCGCTGCTGCTCGCCCTTATCGGCGGCGTACTCGCGGGTACGCTTGCGGCGCTCAAGCAAAACAGCACGCTCGACTTCATCATCATGTCGATTTCCACCGTCGGCGTGACGGTGCCGAATTTCGTCGTCGGCCCCGTGCTCACCCTGATTTTCGCAATCATGCTGGCCTGGCTGCCCGCCGGCGGCTGGGGCGACGGTTCGCTGCGCTTTCTCCTGTTGCCGACGATAGCGCTGGCGCTGCCGCAACTCGCCGTCTTCGCGCGGCTGACGCGCGGCTCGATGATCGAGGCGCTGAACACCGATCATATCCGCACCGCAAGGGCCTATGGGCTGCCGGCGAAAAGCGTGGTCATCACCCATGCCATGCGCGGCGCGATGCTGCCTGTTGTCTCATACCTCGCGCCCTGCGCCGCGACGTTGATGACCGGCTCGGCGGTGGTGGAAACGATCTTCACCATTCCGGGTGTCGGGCGCTATTTCGTGCTTGGCGCCATCAACCGCGATTATACGCTGGTCATGGGAACCGTGATCCTCATCGCCGTCTTCGTCATTCTCTTCAACCTGATGGTGGATATCCTCTACGGTTTCCTCGATCCGAGGGTGCGCCATGACTGATCTCACCCATTCGCCGATGTCCGACGCGGCAGCGCCAGAAACCAGAAGCCGCAGCCTGTTCCAGCTGGCGCTCATGCGCTTCCGGCGCAACCGCGCCGCCATGTCCGGCTGCTTCATGCTGGCGCTGATCGCGCTGTTTTCGTTCCTCGGCCCGCATTTCATCAGCCACACCTACGATCAGGTGTTCCCGTCCTATGTCCTGACGCGGCCCAGCCTCGAGCCTCGGCCCGATACCTCGACGCTTCAGGGCGTCATGGAAAATGTCGCCGGGCGCGCCCGCGTCAAGCTCCAGTCCTTCGAGCTCGATGGGGAGACTTTCACCGCGACCGTGACCTCGGACAGCACAATCGATCCGCGCACATCGCGCTATTTCGACCGGGCGAACGAGTTCCGCGATACGGAGGTAGTCGCCACGGGGAACGACGGCAAATCGATGACGCTGACGGGCAAGGTCAGCCGCGAATATTTCCCCTTCGGCACCGACAGCAACGGTCGCGATCTCATGGCCCGCGTCATGCTGGGCGGGCAGGTTTCCATCGCCGTCGGGCTGCTGGCAAGTCTGGTTTCGCTCGGAATCGGCGTCTTCTACGGCGCCACATCGGGCTTTATCGGCGGGCGCGTCGATAATGTCATGATGCGGCTTGTCGAGATCCTCTATTCGCTGCCTTTCGTGTTCCTCGTCGTCGTGCTCGTCGTGTTCTTCGGGCGCAGTTTCATCCTGATCTTCCTCGTCATCGGCGCGGTCGAATGGCTGGATATGGCGCGTATCGTGCGCGGGCAGACGCTGGCGCTGAAACGGCGCGAATTCATCGGCGCGGCGGAGGCTTTGGGGCTCACCGACTGGCAGATCATCCGCCGCCACATCATCCCGAACATCACCGGCCCGGTCATCATCTTCGTCACGGTGGTGGTGCCGAAGGTGATCCTGCTTGAAAGCTTCCTGTCGTTCCTCGGCCTCGGCGTTCAGGCGCCGCTCACCAGCTGGGGCGTGCTGATCGCGGATGGCGCGAACAATATCCAGTCGGCCCCCTGGCTGCTGATCTTCCCGGCCATCTTCTTCGTCGTCACGCTATTCTCCCTCCAGTTCGTGGGTGACGGCCTGCGCGACGCATTCGATCCGAAGGACCGCTGACATGACGGACGAAAAGGAAACCATTCTCGCCGTCCGCGACCTGAAAGTCCGCTTCTCGACGCCCGATGGCGCGGTGGAAGCGGTCAAGGGCATCGACCTCGACATCAAGGCCGGCGAGACGCTGGCCGTCGTCGGCGAATCCGGGTCGGGTAAGAGCCAGACCATGATGGGCATCATGGGATTGCTCGCCAAAAACGGCAGCGTGACCGGCTCCGCCACATATCGCGGCAAGGAGCTGATCGGCTTGCCGCCCAAGGCGCTGAACAAGGTACGCGGCTCCAAGATCACCATGATCTTCCAGGAGCCGATGACATCGCTCGATCCGCTCTATACCGTCGGACGCCAGATTGCGGAACCCATCGTGCATCATCGCGGCGGCAGCTTCAAACAGGCGCGGGCGCGGGTTCTGGAGCTTCTGGAACTCGTAGGCATTCCCGAGCCGCAGCGGCGGATCGACAGCTATCCGCACGAGCTTTCCGGCGGCCAGCGGCAGCGGGTGATGATTGCCATGGCGCTGGCGAACGAGCCGGATCTGCTCATCGCCGACGAGCCGACGACCGCGCTCGACGTCACCATCCAGGCGCAGATCCTCGACCTATTGCGCTCGCTGCAAAAGCGTTTCGGCATGGCTATCGTGCTGATCACGCACGATCTCGGCATCGTCCGGCATTTCGCTGAACGGGTGGTGGTGATGCGCCATGGCGAGGTGGTTGAAACGGGAACGACGGCGGATATCTTCGAGCGGCCGCAGGCGGATTATACCAAAATGCTCCTCGCCGCCGAACCGAGCGGCCGGAAGGAGCCGGTCCCGGATCATGCGCCGATCATGCTGGAGGGGCGGAACGTCACGGTCGATTTTTCGATCGGGGCCGGGCTTCTGGGCGGTTCTCCCGTCACCTTCCGCGCGGTCGATGGCGTCACGATAAGGCTACGTCAAGGCCAGACCATCGGCATTGTCGGGGAATCCGGGTCGGGCAAATCGACGCTTGGCCGGGCGCTGCTGAAGCTCATCCCCGGCAGCGGCTATTACACATTCGGGACGACCGACATATCGAAATTCGACCGGTCGGCGATGCGGCCCCTGCGCCGCCAGTTGCAGCTGGTGTTTCAGGACCCTTACGGCTCGCTCTCGCCGCGCCAGACGGTTGGCGAGATCATCACCGAAGGGCTGTTCGTCCACGAACCGCAGCTCAGTAAGCAAGAGCGAGACCGCCGCGCCGCGACCGCTCTGCAGGAGGTCGGTCTCGATCCCGCCTCGCGCAACCGCTACCCGCACGAATTCTCCGGCGGTCAGCGGCAGCGCATCGCTATCGCTCGGGCGATCATCCTGAAGCCGAAGGTGGTCATCCTCGATGAGCCGACTTCCGCGCTCGACCGCTCGGTGCAGGGGCAGGTGATCGCGCTGCTGCGCGACCTGCAACAGGCGCACGGCCTCTCCTACATCTTCATCAGCCATGATCTTTCGGTGGTGAAGGCGATGGCGGATTACGTGGTTGTGATGAAGGGCGGGCGCATCATTGAAGAAGGCGAGACGGATGCGATTTTCGACGCGCCGTGTCAGCCTTACACCAAGGCGCTGCTTGGGGCGGCGTTTAATATCTGAGTATGAGAGCGGTTCCTGTTTTACTGGAATCGCGAAGCACACCCCCCTCTGCCTTGCCAGGCATCTCCCCCTCAAGGGGGGAGATCGGCTGACGCGGCGTTTGGCCCTCACCTTCCAACGTTAGCGGTTAGTGCCGACGTCGGTGAAGGCTAATCTCCCCCCCTTGAGGGGGAGATGGCTGGCAAGCCAGAGGGGGGTACTCGCTGGCGGGTTCCACTTAAAGGCAAAAATATTCTAAGCGCGCGCACTTTCCGCTATACGCCGAAAACTATCACGCGGCGCCCGCCAGCCCGTCTCCTCAAGCAGAAGCGGGCTGGCGATGAGGCCGCCTGTGACCGCTTGCCAGCGAGTGGATTGGCCGACAAGCCCGGCGAGATGGGCGAGCCATGATTGCGGGACGGGGAAAAGACCCGGCTTCCGGCCAAGCCCGGCGCGGATGGCGGCAAGTATTTGCGCTACGGAAAGCGGTTCCGCATCGGCGACGAGATAAGTGCCGCCATCGGTTTTTGGCTCGCGAATACTATGCAGGATCGCATCGCAAAGCGCCTCACGGTCGAGAAGCGAGCGCTTGGCATCGAGCCCCGCGAAGGGCAGGGGAACAGGCAGGCGGCCGAGGCGGGTAAGCATAGCCATATTGCCGCCAACGCCCGGACCATAGACGAGTACCGGACGCAGGATGGTGAACTTTCCAGTATCGGCAAATATCGCCGCGATTGCCTGTTCGGCGGCGAGCTTCGCCCGCCCGTAATCGTCTTCCGGCTTGGCAGGATCGGTTTCACGCACGATGCCATCCGCTACCTGCCCGCATTGCGCGCGGATGGACGAAATGAATACGAATTTGCCTTGTGCCGCGCTGCGGGCTGCTTCCGCAAGCCTTGCCGCCAGCATCCTGTTGGCGGCTTCATAGGCAGCGGTCGCAAGCTTCTGCCTCGCATGGGCGATTGCCGCGAGATGGACGACATGATCGCATCCGGTAGCGAGCGTCTCGAAGGCGGCCGCTGGCGCATCAGGGGAGGGAAGCTGTGCGGTCTCGACACCGGCGAGGCGAATTTTCTCCGGCGTCCGCGATGCCGCGCGGACGCTAAAACCCGCTGCAAGCAGATGCGGCACAAGCGCCCGGCCGATAAAGCCCGAGGCGCCGGTGACCAATACGCGTTCGGAGGAAGCGGCGTTCATCAAGGCTAATAACTCACAAAATCAGTAGGATTTTCGAAGGGTTAGGGCGAATGCGAGGATCGGAACATTCTTCCGTCCACCCGCTCAAGAATAGCATGTTTTTGGCGCGGGGAACGAGCATTCGGCGATTCCATCCTTTTCCTGAATTGGACCGTTCGTGGATAATGCGTGAAGCCGGATTTCCGGCAGCAGCTAACCCCGCTCAATCCATGCCTCAATCCCATACGATCCGGGCACGGTCCAGCACCAGGACTTAAAGCCGTCATGAACAAGCATTTGACGCATCTCGAGCGTCTTGAAGCCGAGGCGATCCATATCTTTCGCGAGGTGGCCGCGACATTCGCCAATCCGGTGATGCTTTATTCCGTCGGCAAGGATTCCTCCGTCATGCTGCATCTGGCGATGAAGGCATTCTATCCGGCGAAGCCGCCCTTTCCCTTTCTCCATGTCGATACGACATGGAAGTTTCGCGAGATGATCGAATTCCGCGACGCCCAGGCGCGCGAACTGGGGTTCGAGCTTCGTGTGCATATCAATGAGGAGGGCGTGCGGGAGGGGATAAATCCCTTTATCCACGGCTCCAATACCCATACTCACATCATGAAGACCGTCGGCCTGCGCCAGGCGCTCGACAAATACGGCTTTGACGCAGCGTTCGGCGGTGCGCGGCGTGATGAGGAAAAATCACGCGCCAAGGAGCGCATCTTCTCGTTTCGCAATGCGCAGCATGGCTGGGACCCGAAGAACCAGCGCCCGGAAATGTGGAAGATCTACAACACGCGCGTTGCCAAGGGTGAATCCATCCGCGTGTTTCCCCTGTCGAACTGGACCGAGCTCGACATCTGGCAATACATCCTGCGTGAAAGCATTCCCATCGTGCCGCTCTATTTTGCCGCCCCGCGTCCCGTGGTGGAGCGCGATGGTATGCTGATCATGGTCGATGACGGGCGCATGGAGCTGAAACGCGGCGAGAGGGTCGAGGAGCGCATGGTCCGCTTCCGCACGCTCGGCTGCTACCCGCTGACCGGCGCGATTGAATCGGATGCGGCGACTTTGCCCGAAATCGTCAGTGAGATGCTGATCGCCCGAACCTCCGAGAGGCAAGGGCGCCTCATCGACAAGGACGAGGCGGGCTCGATGGAGAAGAAGAAGCGCGAGGGCTATTTCTGATGAACCAGATCAATTTCCCCGTCGCCGCTACGGGGGCGGACGATGTTCTCGCCTTCATGGATGACCAGCAGAAGAAACCGCTCCTGCG
The DNA here is from genome assembly GCF_003217235.1 of Paramesorhizobium leguminum. Classification (GTDB taxonomy): domain Bacteria; phylum Pseudomonadota; class Alphaproteobacteria; order Rhizobiales; family Rhizobiaceae; genus Paramesorhizobium; species Paramesorhizobium leguminum. The sequence continues at coordinate 80,149 of NZ_QJTF01000010.1, forward strand.
CTTTCTCACGTGCGGCTCGGTGGACGATGGCAAATCGACGCTGATCGGCCGGCTGCTCTACGATACCAAGCTTCTCTTCGAGGACCAGCTCGCGGCCTTGCAGAACGACAGCCGCAAGCATGGCACCAATGGCGACGAAATCGACTTCGCGCTTCTGGTGGACGGGCTGGAGGCGGAGCGCGAGCAGGGCATCACCATCGATGTCGCATACCGCTTCTTTGCCACCCCGAAGCGCAAGTTCATCGTCGCCGATACGCCGGGGCATGAGCAATACACCCGCAACATGGCGACGGGCGCCTCCACCGCCGATCTCGCCATCGTGCTTGTCGATGCACGGCAGGGCATATTGACCCAGACGCGACGGCACTCGTTTATCGCCTCGTTGCTCGGCATCCGGCATATCGTGCTGGCGGTCAACAAGATCGATCTCGTGGATTATTCGCAGGAAGTGTTCGATCGCATTGTCGCCGACTATACCGCCTTTGCCCGCGATCTGGGCTTCGCCACCATCCAGCCGATCCCTATCTCCGCCCGCTACGGCGATAATGTCTCGCTCAAATCATCGAAGCTCGACTGGTACGACGGGCCGGCGCTGCTTGCCCATCTCGAAACCGTTTCGCTGGATGAAACCGATGCCGCCCGACCGTTTCGCTTTCCGGTGCAATATGTGAACCGCCCGAACCAGAATTTTCGCGGTTTCGCCGGAACGGTCGCTTCGGGGGGCGTTGCGGTAGGAAGCCCTGTCGTCGTCGCCAAATCCGGCAAGGCCTCGCGGGTTAAGCGCATCGTCACGCAGGACGGTGATCTGGCTGAGGCTTTCGAGGGGCAGGCCATCACCATCGTGCTGGAGGATGAGGTGGAGGTATCGCGCGGCAACATGCTGGTCGCGCCGGATAGCCGTCCCGATGTCGCCGATCAGTTCGCCGCCCATCTTGTCTGGTTCGGCGAGGAGGCGATGATCCCCGGCCGGCCTTATCTCCTGCGCACAGAGACAGATCAGGTGAGCGTCACCATTACCGATCTGAAACATCGCATCGACATCAACAGTTTCGCCGAGGAAGCAGCAAAAACCTTGGCGCTGAACGAGGTCGGCGTCTGCAATCTCTCGACCGGCGAGCCGATTGCCTTCGACCCATATGCCGGCAACCGCTCGACAGGTTCGTTCGTGCTCATCGACCGCATGACCAATGCGACGGTGGGGGCGGGCATGATCGATTTCGCGTTGCGGCGGGCATCGAACGTGCACTGGCAGGCACTGGATGTCGACAGAGACGCGCGCGCGGCGCTTAAATCCCAGCGCCCGGCGGTCCTCTGGTTCACCGGCCTGTCGGGCTCGGGCAAGTCGACGGTAGCCAACCTTCTGGAAAAACAGCTCCATGCGCTGGGCAAGCACACCTATATTCTCGATGGCGACAATGTCCGCCACGGTCTCAATCGCGACCTGGGCTTTACATCCGAGGATCGTGTGGAGAACATTCGCCGCGTTGGCGAGGTGGCGAAGCTGATGGCGGATGCAGGGCTGATCGTGCTCGTCTCCTTCATTTCGCCCTTCCAGGCAGAGCGGCAGCTGGTGCGCGAGCTTCTACCGGCAAACGAGTTCATCGAGATTTTCGTCGATACGCCGATCGAGGAATGCATTGAGCGCGACCCGAAGGGGCTCTATGCCAAGGCGCTCAAGGGTGAGATCAGGAATTTCACCGGCGTGGATTCGCCTTACGAGCGACCGGAAAAAGCGGAAATTCATTTGAAAACAAGTGGGCGTTCGACGGAAGAACTGGTGGCGGAGATTGAGAAATATCTGGGAGCACGCGGTATTATCGGCAATTACAGTGCCGATTCCTGGTCGATCTGAATGAAGATACTCTCGAATGCCGATTCCGTGACCGGCGACGATGCGCTCCTTGTCCTTATGGAGAGAACAGCCATTGCCGCCGGGCGCGCCATCATGGAAATCTACGAGGCCGGCTGCGATGTGTCCTTGAAGATCGACGGGTCGCCGGTGACGCTGGCGGACAAGGCGGCGGAGGCGGTGATCCTCGCGGCGCTGCGCGAGGCGACGCCGGATATCGCAATCGTTGCCGAAGAAGAGGTGTCGGAGGGCAGGGCGCCTATTCTCCTCGGAGAACGCTTTTTTCTCGTCGATCCCCTCGATGGAACGCGTGAATTCATTGGGCGAAACGGCGATTTCACGGTCAATATTGCCCTGATCGAACAAGGAATACCGGTTCTGGGCGTGGTCTATGCGCCCGCGCGCGGGCTGCTTTTTTCCGGCGGCCCCAAGGGAGCGCGGGAGGTCACGGTTGGCTCCGGCGGTCTGATGACGGCATATCGCTCGATTGCAGTCCGCGATTGTCCGGCGCGGATGATTGCCGTCGCCAGCCGTTCGCACCGCACGCCGGAGACGGATGGCTATCTCACCGGCTTCGATATCGCCGAATGCGTTTCGGTCGGCTCCTCGCTCAAATTCTGCCTTGTGGCGCGCGGAGAGGCGGATATCTATCCGCGCTTCGGGCGGACCATGGAGTGGGATACGGCGGCAGGCGATGCGATCTTGCGCGCCGCGGGTGGCGGGACCTGGACGCCTGAGGGCGAGCTTCTCGCTTATGGAAAGAACGGATTCGCAAATCCGTTCTTTATTGCGCGGGGCCGATTGGCTCCGGTTACGCCTTCAACCGATAGCCCGTCCTGAAAATCCACCATACGAGACCGAGGCAGATCGCGAGGAAGAAGAAGATCATCGCGATGCTGACGCCGACGCTCACGTCCGCCGTCTCATAGAAGCTCCAGCGGAAACCGCTGATGAGGTAGAGCACCGGGTTGAAGAGCGTCACGTCGCGCCAGAAGGGCGGCAGCATGTGGATGGAATAGAACGAGCCGCCGAGGAAGACGAGCGGCGTGACCACCAGAAGCGGGATCAGCTGCAGCTTCTCGAAACCGTCCGCCCAGATGCCGATGATGAAGCCGAACAGGCTGAAGGTGATCGATGTCGCGACCAGGAAGAACACCATCCAGAAGGGGTGGCGGATCTCGATGGGTACGAAGAGAAACGCGGTGGCGAGAATGATGACGCCCAGGATCAACGATTTTGTCGCCGCCGCTCCCACATAACCGATCACGATCTCCACGAACGAGATCGGCGCCGAAAGCACTTCGTAGATGGTGCCGACGAATTTCGGGAAGTAGATGCCGAAGGAAGCATTCGAGATCGAGTTCTGCAACAGCGTCAGCATGATGAGGCCGGGCACGATGAAGGCGCCGTACTGGACGCCTTCGACCTCCTGGATGCGTCCGCCGATCGCCGATCCGAAGACGACGAAATAAAGCGAGGTGGACAGCACCGGCGAGATCACGCTCTGCAGGAGCGTGCGGCGCATGCGCGCCATCTCGAAGAGATAAATGGCCTTGATGGCTTCGAAATTCATCGGGCTTCCTCCACAAGGCTGACGAAAATATCTTCGAGCGAACTCTGCTCGGTATCGAGGTCCTTCACCGCGATGCCCGCCCGGTTGAGGTCGGCGAGAAGCGAGCCGATGCCGGTGCGCGCAGCCTGCGTGTCGTAGCTGTAGACGAGGCGGCGGCCGCCGTCTTGCACATCGAGATCGTAGTGCGAGAGCGCTTCGGGGAGTTCGGGAAGACCCTCGACAAGTTCGAGTGTAAGCTGCTTCTTGCCGAGCTTGCGCATCAGTTCCTTCTTTTCCTCCACGAGGATCAGCCGGCCCTTGTTGATGACGCCCACCCGGTCGGCGATTTCTTCCGCCTCCTCGATATAGTGCGTGGTGAGGATGATGGTGACGCCGTTTTCGCGCAAGCGGCGCACCAGCTGCCACATATCCTTGCGCAGTTCCACGTCGACGCCGGCGGTGGGCTCGTCCAGGAACAGGATGCGCGGCTCATGCGCCAGTGCCTTGGCGATCATGACACGCCGCTTCATGCCGCCGGAAAGCTGCATGATCTTGTTGTCCTTCTTGTCCCAGAGCGAAAGGTCCTTGAGGATGCGCTCGCACAGCGCCGGGTCTGGCTTCTTGCCGAAGAGGCCGCGGCTGTAATTGACCGTGGCCCACACGGTCTCGAAGGTCTCCACATGCAGCTCCTGCGGCACGAGGCCGATCAGTTGCCGCGCGGCGCGGAAATCCTTGATGATGTCATGGCCCTGCACATTCACGGTGCCGGTGGTTGGGTTGAGAATGCCGCAGACGAGCGAAATGAGCGTCGTCTTGCCGGCGCCGTTCGGGCCCAGCAGGGCGAGGATTTCACCGTCGCGGATATCGAGGTCGATCCCGTGGAGGGCGGTGAAACCACCCTCATAGGTTTTCGAAAGATTGGAAATGGATATGGCGTTTGGCATGAGACCGTCGCTGGCAGGAGATGAAGGGGAACAGGTTCACGCGGCTAAAGCGGAAAGGCCAAAGCGCGCCACATATAGGCAAGTTAATTGCTCGTTGCCATAGCAAATATATGACGGGCTGGCGTCTCCTGACATTGCCAGCCTGTCTTGCCCCGCAGTGTTATTGAGGGCCACGCATCATGGGGATGAACCGCGTTTCACCGCGACTCGTCTGCTGTGTGCAGCGATATGAGCCGGTTACCGTCGCCGCGAACGGGCAGTCGGTTCGTTGTCATAGTCGAGCATGCGGGTGAGGCTCAAGGCCACCAGCGTACAGATCGCGCCTGATATCAGATAGCCGCCGATGAATATGATGCCGAAGTTGCTCGCGAGTCCGAGCGCCACGAGCGGCGCGAAGCCGGCGCCCACCAGCCAGGCGAGATCCGATGTAAGCGCGGCGCCCGTATAGCGATAGCGCCGTTCGAAACGCGAGGAGACCGCGCCTGACGCTTGACCAAAGGAAAGACCGAGGATGCCGAAGCCGATGATGATGAACGCGTCCTGGCCCATGCTGCCCGCATCGAGAAGGAAGGGGGCGGAAAACGAGAAGATCGCGATGATGAAAGCGCCGATCATCAACTGGTTGCGGCGTCCGATACGATCGGCGATCAAGCCGGAAAGCACGATGCCGATGATGCCGACGGCCGCGCCCGCCACCTGCACCCAGAGGAACTTCGACGCCGACTGGCCGCCGTGCAGCACCACCCAGCTCAGGGGGAAGATCGTGACGAGGTGGAACATCGCAAAGCTCGCCAGCGGCACGAACGCGCCGAGCACGACATCGGCGGCATGTTTGCTCAGCATCTCGAAGACCGGCCGGGGCTCCAGTTCCTTGGACTCCAGCGCGACGCCGAATTCCTTGCTCCCGACAATGCGCAACCTGGCGAACAATGCCACCACATTGATCGCAAAGGCGACGAAGAACGGATAACGCCAGCCCCAGGAGAGAAAATCCGCCTGCGAGAGGTTCGAAATGAAATACCAGAAGAGGATGCTCGCCAGCGCGAAGCCGATGGGCGCGCCGAGCTGCGGGAGCATCGCATACCAGCCGCGCAGTTTCTTCGGAGCGTTGAGATTGAGCAGCGAGGCCAGCCCATCCCATGCGCCGCCGAGCGCGAAACCCTGCCCCAGGCGAAACAGCGCCAGCAACGCCACGGCCCAATAACCGATGGTGTCGTATCCCGGCATGAAGGCAATGGAGGCGGTTGATCCGCCGAGAATGAAAAGCGCGATCGTCAGCTTCGTGCCGCGCCCGTAATGGCGATCGATCCACATGAAGACGAAGGTGCCCACCGGTCGCGCCAGGAAGGCGAGCGAGAATATCCCGAAGGACATCATCATGGCGGCGAGCGGGGAAGGTGCGAAGGGGAAGATCAGTTTCGGGAAGACGAGAATCGAACCCAGCCCATAGACGAAGAAATCGAAGAACTCCGACAGGCGAGCGATCACCACGCCGATAGCGATACTACCCGGCGAAATCGACTTGCCGTCGTTGATACGGCGGGCGTCCCGTTCGAGATCTGAAGATCTGGGCCCTTCGAACCAGGGTTTGGCAACCGCGATCATGACTTCTTCCTCCTGCCTGTCTCCACCTGCAAATGAATGTCGAACAAACTTTGAAAGAGATCAAGGAACTTTCCCCAAAAAGACGGCGACAAGGTAAGAATAGTATCTGGCCACATCATTATTGTGTGTTACCTTGGTATAAATAGGTATTGTCCGGGGGTATCTAGTGTACGATCCTGTAATTCGTGACGTTCGATATCAACCGCAAAACAATGCATCGCAAATGCTCGTTTCCAATGTTGTGATTCGGAATCCGCGTGATTTCGTTATCGGCCTGGAAGGCGAACTTGGAATCGCCACACTGGTGGGTATTTCACTGGAACCGGTGTTTGTTGCGCTGCGATGAATTGCTGCAGTGCGGCCAACGGCCTCATTCCAAAAGAGGAGCGTTGGCGTTTATTGCGACCGACGAAAACCGTAAAAATTCGAGCACGCAAGATGTCCATGCACTCAAAAATCGTCGGATGGCTGTTCGCTTTCCTTGTTCTGCCGCTTCTGTCCGGCTGCAACATGGTGGTCATGTCACCTTCGGGCGATATCGCCAGGCAGCAGGCGGACCTTATTCTGATCTCGGTGGCGCTGATGCTGATCATCATCGTGCCGGTTATCTTCCTGACGCTGTTTTTTGCGTGGAAATATCGCCATTCCAACACCGATGCGCCCTATGATCCGGAATGGTCCCATTCGACCCGGCTCGAAGTCGTCATCTGGTCGGCGCCGCTCGCCATCATCATTGCGCTGGGCGCGATCACCTGGATGAGCACCCACAAGCTCGATCCCTATCGGCCGCTCGACGAGATCGCGCCCGGTCGCCCGGTTGCCGCGAATGTGAAGCCGCTTAACGTCGAGGTCGTTGCGCTCGATTGGAAATGGCTATTCATTTATCCCGATTACGGCATCGCCAGCTTGAACGAGATGGCGGCGCCCCTCGACGTGCCGATCAATTTCAAGATCACCTCGACCTCGGTCATGAATTCCTTCTACATCCCGGCGCTCGCGGGCCAGATCTACGCCATGCCGGGCATGGCGACGAAGCTTCACGCTGTTATCAACAAGCCGGGCGACTATGAAGGGCTGTCCGCCAATTTCAGCGGCAGCGGCTTCTCGCACATGCGCTTCACGTTCAAAGGCCTCGACCAGGCCGGTTTCGATGCCTGGGTTGCCTCGGTGAAGCAAAAGGGAACCAGCCTCACGCGCGCCGACTATCAGAAACTTGAACTTCCCAGCGAGAAGGAGCCGGTCCGCTATTATTCGACAGTCGATAACGGGCTCTTCGATGCCATCCTCAACATGTGCGTGGACCCATCGAAAATGTGCATGAAGGAAATGGCGATGATCGACGCCCGGGGCGGCGGCGGCAAGGAGTCGGCGAATCTCGTCTTCCGGCTGGCCTATGACCGGGAGCGCAACTGGGGAGCAATCGGCGGCAAGTCGCGTCCGTTCCTGCTCGCCCAGTGCACGCCTGAAGGCGCCGGTCCGGGAGGCAGCGAGGTTCTTCCGCCCGCAAGCCGTTCGCCTTCTCCGTCCTTCAGCCTCTCCCTAGGCAAGAGCGCGGGCAGTGACCTGAGCCAGCTTTCCTCCGGCACGGTCCTCAGATAATCAAGGTTTATGACAATGTTCTCCAACCCTGACCTCATGAAGTTCATCTTCGGCCGGTTGACCCTGGAATCGCTTCCCTTTCACGAGCCGATCCTCGTCGTGACGTTCATCGCCGTCATGATCGGCGCGTTGGCCGTTCTCGGCCTCATCACCTATTACCGGTTCTGGGGCCCGCTCTGGCGCGACTGGATCACCAGTGTCGATCACAAGAAGATCGGCATCATGTATATCATTCTCGCGATCATCATGCTGCTGCGAGGCTTCTCGGACGCGATCATGATGCGCCTCCAGCAGGCAATGGCCTTCGGCGGCAATGAAGGCTACCTGCCGCCGCATCACTATGACCAGATTTTCACGGCGCATGGCGTCATCATGATCTTCTTCGTGGCGATGCCGTTCGTCACGGGCCTCATGAACTATGTCGTGCCGCTGCAGATCGGCGCGCGCGACGTCTCGTTCCCGTTCCTCAACAATTTCTCGTTCTGGATGACCACGGCGGGCGCGATCATCATCATGCTCTCGCTTTTCATCGGCGAGTTCGCCAAGACCGGCTGGCTCGCCTATCCGCCGCTGTCAGGCATCGCCTACAGTCCTGACGTGGGCGTGGATTACTACATCTGGGGCCTGCAGGTGGCCGGCATCGGGACGACGCTATCAGGCATCAACCTGATTGCGACGATCGTGAAGATGCGCGCGCCGGGCATGACCTTCATGAAGATGCCTATCTTCACCTGGACCTCGCTCGTCACCAACATCCTGATCGTCGCTTCCTTCCCGGTGCTGACCGCCGTGCTCGCGCTCCTGTCGCTCGACCGTTACCTCGGCATGAACTTCTTCACGAACGATCTCGGCGGCAACCCGATGATGTACGTGAACCTCATCTGGATCTGGGGCCATCCGGAGGTCTACATTCTCGTCCTGCCGGCGTTCGGCATCTTTTCCGAAGTGGTCTCGACCTACAGCAGCAAGCGGCTGTTCGGCTATACGTCGATGGTCTACGCCACCTGCGTGATCATGATCCTCTCCTACCTCGTGTGGCTGCACCATTTCTTCACGATGGGTTCCGGCGCCTCGGTCAATGCCTTCTTTGGCATCACCACGATGATCATTTCGATCCCGACAGGCGCAAAGATGTTCAACTGGCTCTTCACCATGTATAAGGGCCGCATCCGTTTCGATGTGCCGATGCTGTGGACGGTCGGCTTCATGGTGACCTTCACCATTGGCGGCATGACCGGCGTCATGCTCGCGATCCCGCCCGCCGATTTCGTGCTGCACAACTCGCTGTTCCTGATCGCCCATTTCCACAACGTCATCATCGGCGGCGTGCTGTTCGGCATATTCGCCGGCATCAACTACTGGTTCCCGAAAGCGTTCGGTTTCAAGCTGGACCCGTTCTGGGGCAAGGTGTCGTTCTGGTTCTGGCAGATCGGCTTCTTCGTTGCCTTCATGCCGCTTTACGTGCTCGGGCTGATGGGCGTGACGCGCCGCGTGAGCCAGTTCGAGGATCCGTCGCTGCAGATCTGGTTTGTCATCGCGGCGATCGGCGCCGGCATGATCGCGGTCGGCATCGCCGCCTTCCTCATCCAGCTCTTCGTCAGCTTCCGCAACCGCGAGGCGCTGCGCGACGAGACCGGCGACCCGTGGGATGGACGCACGCTGGAATGGTCGACATCGTCGCCGCCGCCGGAGTATAATTTCGCCTTCACGCCGATCGTCCGCGATCACGACAGCTGGTACGACATGAAGAAGCGCGGCCATACGCGCCCATTGGAAGGCTTCAGGCCGATCCATATGCCGAAGAACACGGGCACGGGCGCCATCCTCGCCGCAATCAGCATCGGCTTTGCCTTCGGAATGATCTGGCATATGTGGTGGCTGGCCATCATTTCCTTCGTCGCGATGATCGCGGTCGCGATCGGTCATACCTTCAACTATAACCGGGATTTTTTCATCCCTGCCGAAACCGTGGCCGCGACCGAGAACGCGCGCACCAGACTGCTCGCGGGACAGAACTGAAACGATGAGTAAAACAGCCCACGCCCACGCCCATCTGGCGATCCCGGAAGGCAAAGACCAGGAATTCTATCTGAAGGACGATCATCATCCCGAAGGCAGCACCATGCTGGGCTTCTGGCTCTACCTGATGAGCGACTGCCTGATCTTCGCCGTCCTCTTCGCCATCTACGGAGTGCTTGGCCGCAATTACGCCGCGGGGCCATCGCCCGCTGACCTGTTCGACCTGCCGATCGTCGCGCTCAACACGGCGATGCTGCTCTTCTCCTCCATCACCTATGGTTTCGCCATGCTGTGGATGGATCGCGGAGCAAAGGCCCAGACGCTTGGCTGGCTCGCCGTGACAGGCGTGTTCGGCGCGATCTTCATCGGCCTCGAACTCTATGAATTCAGCCATTTGATCCATGAAGGCGCGGGTCCGCAGCGTTCGGCCTTCCTGTCCTCCTTCTTCACGCTGGTCGGCACACACGGCCTGCACGTCACTTTCGGCATCGTCTGGCTGATCACCCTCATGGTGCAGGTGTCGATGCACGGCCTGACTGTCGAGAACAAGCGCCGGCTGATGTGCCTCAGCATGTTCTGGCACTTCCTCGACGTCATCTGGATCGGCGTCTTCTCCTTCGTCTACCTGATGGGAGTCATCGGATGAGTTCGCATTCACACACCCCGGCTCACGCCCACCATAACGCCGCAGACAGCCATCACGACGATGGGGCCGCCCATGGCTCTTTCAGGGGCTACATGACCGGTTTTCTCCTGTCGGTGGTCCTGACCGCTATCCCCTTCTGGCTGGTCATGAGCGGCGTTACCGACAGCAGGGCGCTCACGGCGGTTCTCGTCATGGGGCTTGGCGCGATACAGATCGTCGTTCACATGATCTTCTTCCTGCATATGAACCCGCGCTCCGAGGGCGGCTGGACGATCATGGCGCTGATCTTCACGCTTGTACTGGTCGGCATCCTGCTCGCCGGCTCGCTCTGGGTCATGCATCACCTCAACTACAATATGATGCCCATGTCGCCGGAGATGATGAAGAACATGCCTTAGTCTGGTTTCTGTCTTAATGGAACCACGAGGCGCCCCCCTCTGTCCTGCCGGACATCTCCCCCGCATGGGGGGAGATTACGCCTTCACAGGCGGTTGGAGCAAGCCGCTGGCCTTGCAGAATTGGCGCCGATACATATGTCAGCCAATCTCCCCCCTCGCGGGGGAGATGTCCGGCAGGACAGAGGGGGGCGCTGTCCCGCCGGCGTTTCCATCTAAATATGAAATGCATTCGACATGGTCATGAACCACGCTTCAAACGGTGGGGCAGGGGGGGAACCCCCGCGCCGCTCGCGGCGGTTCATGACAGTCGCGATGCTGTTCATGACGGGCGTCTTCCTTGCGCTGGGCACCTGGCAGGTACAGCGGCTGTTCTGGAAGCTGGACCTGATCGCCCGCGTCGAGGCCCGTGTTCACGCGGCGCCAGTGCCGGCGCCTGCGCCGCCCGATTGGGCCAATGTAACCGCCGGGAATGACGAATATCGGCGCGTCACGGCTTCCGGCATATTCGACTATAATAAAGACGTGCTGGTTCAGGCCGTAACCGAATTGGGCGCCGGTTTCTGGGTGATAACGCCGCTTCATCAGCCAGACGGTGCGACGATCCTCGTCAACCGCGGCTTTGTCCCGGCCGACCGCCGCGACAGGGCCTCCCGAGCCGCGGGCGAGATTGCCGGGCCGGTCACGATAACCGGCCTTATGCGTATGAGCGAGCCGGGCGGCGCGTTCTTGCGCTCGAACGACCCGAAGGCAGGCCGCTGGTATTCCCGCGATGTCGCCGCGATCGCCACCGCTGAGAATCTACACAATGTCGCGCCTTATTTCATCGATGCCGACGCGACGCCAAATCCCGGCGGCCTGCCTGTCGGCGGCCTGACGGTCGTCCGCTTTCGCAACACCCATTTGGTCTATGCGCTTACCTGGTATGTGCTGGCGCTGATGAGCGCGGGAGCCGCCTATGCAGTCCGCAAGATGGTTTAGCCAGGAAACTAAGCGGCGCGAGGGCTCTCTATGACAAGCTCGACCCGGTCGGCGGCAAACCGCGTCATTGAATATTGGATCGGCCGGCCATCGAGGTCCGTGTTCAGGGCATGTGTGATGATGACGATGGCGCCCGGCGCGAGTTTGAGTTCTTGGCAGTCGGTTTCATCCGCATGGCGGGCCTCGACGCGCGTCGACGCGCGGCGGTAGTCTTCGACGCCGCACAATGCCAGCGCTTCGGTGATCGAGCCCGTCCTGCCATAGGCCTCCGCAATGCCCGGAAACCGTTCGGCGCTGAACCATGCCGTCGACCGGGATACCGGCACGCCGTCCGCCTTCCCCAGATTTTCGATGCGGATCAGCATCTCGCCGGGCTCAAGTCCGAGTGCGGAGGTAATCGGTTCGCTTGCCGGCTCGTGTGCGTGGCCGGTCATTTCGCTGCGCGTTTCGCGTGCCTGCCCGCCAAGCCCGGCTGAAAAGCGCGTGCGCTCGCCGATTGGATAGATGAGCCTCTTCTGGCGCCGGACATAGGTGCCGCGCCCTTGCTCCGATTGCAGCACGCCTTCATGGGCGAGCGCGGAGATGGCGGCGCGCACCGTGTGGCGGTTGACGCCGAAGCGTTCCGCAAGCTGGTTCTCCGGCGGCAAGCGCCCATTCTCGTCCGCCAGCCCGCTGGCGATGCCCTGGCGGATACCGTCGGCGACCTGCCGCCACAGTGCCACGCCGACCCCCCGTTGCAACCCGGCCCTTTTCACTATTCGTACCCTTTCGCGCTCTTGTCATTTGCCCGTCATCGAGACGCGCTATGTAGGAGTTAACTTATCCACTTGTCTAGATCAATATACAATTTGGAAATGCGATGAATATCGAAACTGAAATTGCAGCGCGGAGGAACCGGATGTCCATCCTGGCGCGTTGCGAGACCCGCCGGCTGCAGGGGCTTTGGGCGAAGCTGGGGCTCGACCCGGCCTACAAGCTCCTGCGGGGACCGGAATGCGGGCTCGTGATGTTGCGTGGCCGGACTGGCGGAACCGGAGAAGCCTTCAACATCGGCGAAGCAACCGTCACGCGCGCCAGCGTGAAGCTCGATGACGGCTCCGTCGGCCATGCCATGGCGCTCGGACGGGACCATTTGAAGGCGCGGCTCTCCGCTATCGTTGATGCCTTATGCCAGAACGTTGAGACGGCCTCCCTGATCAATGCGGAAATTATTGCGCCGATAAGCCGCGAGCTCGACGGCGCGGATGAAAAGCGCCTGATGCAAACGGCGGCCACCCGGGTTGATTTCTTCACCATGGTGCGCGGAGAAGATGATGCAAGCTGAAGCAAGCGCACTTGACGGCGGCTTTGCGCAGCCGGTTTTCGACGCACAGGCGACCTTCCGTGCGATCATGGATGCGATGGCGCGCCCGGCGACGGTCATGCAGGTAGACCCGCGCGCGGTTCCCCCTGCTCCCCTTCAATCCTTGGCAGGGGCAATTGCCTGCACACTGATCGATCCCGATACGCCGGTCTGGCTCGATTCCGTACTGGGCGACAACGAAGCCTTGCGGGCATGGCTCGCCTTCCATGCCAACGCGCGCTTCGTGGAGGCTCCGGCTGGTGCTGCCTTCGCGCTCGTGGCCGATCCCTCGGCAATGCCGCCGCTGGGTCGTTTTGCCCAAGGCAGCCAGGAATATCCGGACCGCTCGGCAACGCTTATCCTGCAGATCGAGAGCTTCGAGGGCGGTGCGCCGCTCACCTTCCATGGTCCCGGCATCAAGGGAACGGCTTCAATGGCGCCGCTCGGTCTGCCCTCGGATTTCGCCGGCCAGTGGGATGAGAATGTCAGCCGGTTTCCGCGCGGCATCGATCTCATCCTGATCGCCGGTGATGCGATTGCATGCCTGCCGCGTTCGGCGCGCCTCGTCGAAGGGGAGAATTGAACCATGTATGTTTCAGTCAAGGGCGGCGAAGCGGCCATCGATAACGCGCACCGTCTGCTTGCCGACCGCCGCCGCGGCGACCGCTCGGTGCCGGCGCTGACGCTCGACCAGATAGCCGAGCAGCTTGTCCTCGGCGTCGACCGGGTGATGAGCGAAGGCTCGCTCTATGATCGCCGGCTTGCCGCGCTCGCCATCAAGCAGGCGCGGGGCGACCTGATCGAGGCGATCTTCCTGGTGCGGGCCTATCGCACGACGCTGCCGCGCTTCGGCTTTGCGGAGCCGGTCGACACGGGAGCCATGCTGGTCGAGCGCCGCATATCGGCCTGCTACAAGGATCTGCCCGGCGGCCAATTGCTCGGGCCAACCTTCGATTATACGCATCGGCTGCTCGATGAAGCGCTGGACGGCGACCCCGAGGTCGAGCCCGGCGAGACGCGTGAAGGCGCGACCGAGCCGGTCTCGCGGATCGCGGATATTCTCGGCGGCGAAGGGCTGATCGAAGAGGAAATAAGCGGGAACGACGAGCCTGATGACATCAACCAGACGCCCTTGGAGTTTCCCCTGTCCCGTGCCATGCGGCTGCAAAGCCTCGCGCGCGGCGACGAAGGTTTTCTGCTGGCGCTCGGCTATTCGACGCAGCGCGGCTATGCCCGTTCCCACCCCTTTGCCGGTGAAATCCGCATTGGCGAAGTTGAGGTCGAGGTCTTTATGCCCGAACTCGGCTTTGCCGTGCCGGTTGGCCGGGTGCAGCTTACCGAGTGCCAGATGGTCAACCAGTTCAAGGGTTCGGCCAAGGTGCCACCGCAGTTCACCCGCGGTTATGGTCTCGTCTTCGGTCAATCGGAGCGCAAGGCGATGGCGATGGCGCTGTGCGACCGCGCCTTGCGCGCCGGGGAACTAGGGGAGGATATCGTCGCGCCGGCGCAGGACCAGGAGTTTGTGATCTCCCATTGCGACAATGTGCAGGCGACCGGCTTCGTCGAGCATTTAAAGCTGCCGCACCATGTCGATTTCCAGGCCGAACTCGGCCTCGTGCGTACCATGCGTACGCAATTCGAGCAGGCCGAATCCGCCATGGAAAACAAGGAGGCGGCTGAATGACCGCGCGTACACAAGCATCGAGCTACAATTTCGCTTATCTCGACGAGCAGACCAAGCGGATGATCCGGCGTGCCATCCTGAAGGCCATCGCCATTCCCGGCTATCAGGTGCCTTTCGCCAGTCGCGAAATGCCGATGCCTTACGGCTGGGGGACGGGGGGCGTTCAGGTCACTGCGGCGATCCTCGGGCCGGACGACGTGCTGAAGGTCATCGACCAGGGCGCCGACGATACGACCAATGCCGTCTCGATCCGCAAATTCTTCGAGCGTGTCGCTGATGTCGAGACGACGACCCGCACAGTGGATGCCACCATCATCCAGACACGCCACCGCATCCCTGAGACGCCACTCCGGGAAGGTCAGGTGCTGGTCTATCAGGTGCCCATCCCCGAGCCGCTGCGCTTCCTCGAGCCGCGCGAGACCGAAACGCGAAAGATGCATGCGCTGGAGGAATACGGCCTGATGCATGTGAAGCTCTACGAGGATATCGCGCGCAACGGTCATATCGCCACCACCTACGCCTATCCGGTAAAGGTGGAAGGCCGCTACGTGATGGACCCTTCGCCCACGCCGAAATTCGACAATCCCAAGATGCATATGTCGGAAGCGCTGCAGCTCTTCGGCGCCGGACGCGAGAAACGCATCTACGCCCTGCCGCCCCATACCGAGGTCGTCAGCCTCGATTTCGAGGATCACCCCTTCGAAGTGCAGCGCTTCGACAAGCCATGCGCCCTGTGCGGGGGCGGGCAGGTCTATCTCGACGAGGTCGTTCTGGATGATCGCGGCGGGCGCATGTTCGTCTGCTCCGACACCGATCATTGCGAGAGCCGGCGCGCCGAAGGCCTGCGCGGCGAACTTCTGGGGGAGGTCGCGCAATGATCGCCGCCGCCGCGAAGATCGAGAATTTGGATCGCTCAAGCGAAGCGCTGCCGCTGCTGTCGGTCCGCTCGTTGACCAGGACCTACGGCACCCGCATCGGCTGCGCCGATGTCAGCTTCGACATATGGCCGGGCGAGGTGCTGGCGATAGTCGGCGAATCCGGTTCCGGCAAGACGACGCTTTTGAACTGTATCTCGACGCGGCTGGAGCCGACATCGGGAACGATCTCCTATCGTATGCGTGACGGCGAAATGCGCGATCTCTATCAGCTCGGAGAAGCTGAAAGACGCCATCTCCTGCGCACCGACTGGGGTTTCGTTCATCAGAACCCGGCGGACGGGCTGCGCATGACCGTATCCGCCGGCGCCAATGTGGGCGAGCGCCTGATGGCGGTCGGTCAGCGCCATTATGGCAGGCTGCGCGCGACCGCGACCGACTGGCTCGGCCGTGTCGAGATCGACGCCGGCCGCATCGACGATCAGCCGCGCGCCTTCTCCGGCGGCATGCGCCAGCGCCTGCAGATCGCCCGCAACCTCGTCACCGCGCCACGGCTTGTCTTCATGGATGAGCCGACAGGCGGCCTCGATGTCTCGGTTCAGGCAAGGCTGCTGGACCTGTTGCGCGGGCTGGTCAACGATCTTGGCCTCGCCGTCATCATCGTGACGCACGATCTCGCCGTGGCGCGCCTGTTGTCGCACCGGATGCTGGTGATGAAGGATGGTCGCGTCGTGGAGCATGGGCTGACCGACCGCCTGCTCGACGATCCGCAAGCGCCCTACACCCAGCTTCTCGTCTCCTCCATCCTGCAAGTCTGAGGCCGCGCCGCCATGATATCAGCCCTTATCGTCTCCGATCTGGCCAAGACCTTCAAAATGCATCTGCGCGGCGGTATCGAGCTACCCGTGATCGCCGACGCTGCCTTCCTGTTGCGGCCCGGCCAATGCGCTGTGCTCGGCGGCCCCTCGGGCGCCGGCAAAAGCTCCATCCTCAAGATGCTCTATGGCAATTACGTCGCCAATGCCGGGCAGATCCTCGTGCGGCATCGTGGCAGGGAAGTCGATCTTGTCCGCGCGGAACCGAGGGCGATCCTCGAACTGCGCCGGGAGACGATCGGTTATGTCAGCCAGTTCCTGCGTGTCGTGCCGCGCGTCAGCGCACTCGACATCGTGGCGGAACCGCTGGTCGAACGCGGTATCGACCGCCCCCAGGCAACGCGCCGCGCCGGCGATCTTCTCTCCCGGCTCAATCTTCCCGAACGGCTGTGGAGCCTGCCCCCCGCCACCTTCTCCGGCGGCGAGCAGCAGCGCGTGAACATCGCGCGCGGCTTCATCACCGATCACCCGATCCTGCTTCTCGACGAACCGACGGCTTCGCTCGATGCCGTCAACCGGTCCGTCGTCATCGACATGATCGCGGAGAAAAAAGAAACCGGCGTGGCCCTGCTCGGCATCTTTCATGACGCCGATGTGCGGGGCGCCGTCGCCGACACGATCATCGACGTCACCGGCTTCGCGCCACACAGAAGGGATGCCTGACCATGACGCGTCTGTCCGAAACGCCTGTTATTCACCCGACCGCGCGGCTCGAAAACTGCAGCCTTGGCCGCTACACCGAGGTAGGGGAGGGCGGTCGCCTCACCGAGACGGAACTTGGCGACTATTCCTACGTGATGGAGAACTGCCAGAGCTGGTGCGTCACCATCGGCAAGTTTGCCAATATCGCGGCATCGGTGCGCATCAACGCGACGCATCATCCGATGTCACGGGCCACGCTGCATCACTTCACCTATCGCGCATCGGATTACTTCGACGATGCCGAACATGAGGCGGATTTCTTCGCCGCCCGCCGCGCCCGCCGGGTCTTCATCGGCCATGACACCTGGATCGGTCACGGCGTCACCATCCTGCCCGGCGTGACAATCGGCGACGGCGCGATTGTCGGTGCGGGAGCTGTCGTGACCAAGGATGTCGCGCCTTATACGATCGTCGGCGGTGTTCCGGCAAAATTCATGCGCCAGCGCTTCTCCCATGACATCGCACAGCGGATGCAGGCGCTGGCCTGGTGGGACTGGCCGCACGAAAAGCTGCGCCACGCGCTCGACGATTTCCGCCATTTGAGCGCCGAAGCGTTCCTGGAGCGGCATGAAAACGCTGCGTGGCCCCACGTGACTGTGGATCGTCATGAAACTGCTACTCTCGCGTCAATCGAGCTTCATACGGCGGGAACATGATGTTGCCTGGAGCCCCCGTGGAAGGAGGAATTCGATGACCGCGATTTCCATTCAAAATCTGTCCAAGAGCTTCGGCAAAAAGCGGGCGCTGGACAATATCAGCCTCGATATCAAGCGCGGCGAGATGGTTGCGCTGATCGGCGCCTCCGGTTCCGGCAAGAGCACGCTCATCCGCCACATCTGCGGGCTGGAAACCGGTCAGGCGGGGGGAAGCAGGATCGATGTTCTCGGCAATCCGATGCAGGACGGCGGGCGGCTGTCGGCCGGCGCGCGCCAGATGCGCCGCAACATCGGCGTGGTCTTCCAGCAATTCAACCTCGTCGGGCGGTTGTCGGTCCTGTCGAACGTGCTGCTCGGCAATCTCGGCCGGATACCGGCCTGGCGGGGCACGCTCGGCCTGTTCACGCGCCAGGAGAAGCAAGCCGCCCGCGAGGCGCTCGTCCGGGTCGGCATTCCCGAAGTTGCGTGGCAACGCGCCTCCACGCTCTCGGGCGGCCAGCAGCAGCGCGCGGCGATTGCCCGCACGCTCGTGCAGTGCTCCAGCATCCTGATTGCCGATGAACCGATCGCCTCGCTCGATCCATCCTCCGCGCGACGCATCATGGAAATCCTCGCCGCCGTCAACCGCGACGAGCAGATCACCTGCGTCGTGTCGCTTCATCAGGTCGAATATGCGCGCCGCTATTGCCCGCGCATCGTCGCGCTGCGCGACGGGCGCATCGTCTTCGACGGTCCCTCGTCCGAACTGACCAACCAGATGCTGGTGGAGCTTTACGGCGCCAGCTCGGAAGAACTGATTTTGCCGGACGCGCCATTGCAGCCGGCCAAACCGAAGCGCGCCACCGAACCGGGACGCGTTGCGGCATTCGCATAACTCAACTCACGCACATCAACACGGAGGCCTATCATGAACGCATTTCTGAAGGGCGCGGCAGTCACTGCCTTTGCCATGGCCCTGTCGGGCGCTGCAATCGCCGAAGAACTCAATTTCGGCATCATCTCCACGGAATCGCAACAGAATCTGAAGCCGAAATGGGAGCCGTTGCTGGCTGATCTCTCCAAGGCCACCGGCCTGGAGGTGAAGCCCTTCTTCGCGACCGACTATTCCGGCGTCATCGAAGGCATGCGCTTCGGCAAGGTGCAGCTTGCCTGGTACGGCAACAAGGCGGCGATGGAAGCCGTTGACCGCGCCGATGGCGAAGTGTTCGCCCAATCGGTCAATGTGGACGGTAATCCCGGCTACTGGTCCGTCATCGTCGCGCCCAGGGACAGCAAGCTTAACTCGGTCGAAGACCTCTTGAAATGCGACAAGTCGCTGAATTTCGGTTTGGGCGATCCGAATTCGACGTCCGGTTTTCTGGTCCCGACTACGTTCATCTTCGCGGCCAACAATGTGGACCCGAAGACCTGCTTCAAGAACGTGACCAACGCCAACCACGAGACCAATGCCATGGCCGTCGCCAATGGCCAGCTCGACGCGGCGGCGAACAATACCGAGAACATGACGATCATCGAGAAAAATGCCCCTGATGCGTTTGCCAAGTTGAAAGTGATCTGGAAATCGCCGCTCATTGCGTCCGATCCGCTCGTCTGGCGCAAGGACCTGCCGGAAGCGACCAAGACCAAGCTCAGGGAGTTCTTCCTGACCTACGGCACCGACCAGTCGAAGGGCGACATCGCCCGCGAAAAGGCAGTGCTCGCCGTTCTCGAATGGGCGCCGTTCAGGGCATCGACCGACGACCAGCTCCTGCCGATCCGCATCATGGAGCTCACGAAGAACATCGCCAAGATCAAGGGCGACGCCAAGCTGACCGAGGCCGAGAAGAAGACGCAGATCGAGAAGCTGGAAGCTGCGAAGGCCGGGTTCGAGAAAAAGCTCTCGACCCAAGGCTGACCGCTTGGAGCAGTTCCTTGTTTGAAACGCTAATGTAACTGGAATGCCCCTCATCCGCCTGCCGGCACCTTCTCCCCGTAAAGAAACGGGGAGAAGGAAGAAGCGGCAACATTGATGTCCCCTCTCCCCGTTCTTCACGGGGAGAGGGTAAGGGTGAGGGGCAGTACAAGCGTTTCATCAAGACAAGAACCGCTTCGTCCCTCCGACCGGCCAATTCCCCACCCAGGAGGGCCGGTCCCACCACCGGGTCGAGACCACAAATGGAACATACCGCAAAGATCGTCAGCCCTGAGCAGGTCCGTCCGGACGTCGAGCGGGACTGGGCGCGCAGCGCATGGACCGCCGCCAGCTGGATCGTCCTTGTCGTGCTCCTCGTCTGGAGCTGGGCTCCGGCGGAGATGTCGCGCTCGATTCTGCTGTTCACCGACGCGGGCAATATGGCCGAATATGCCGGCGGCTTTGCGCGGCCCGACTTCTCCGAATGGCGCTACTACATCCAGGAAATGCTGGTCACCCTGCAGATCGCCCTGTGGGGCACGTTTCTGGCCGCCGTTTTCGCCATCCCCTTCGGCATATTGTCGGCGCGCAACATCGCGCCCTGGTACATCGTTCATCCTGTGCGACGCCTGATGGATGCCTGCCGGTCGATCCACGAACTGGTCTTCGCCGTACTCTTCGTCGTCGCCGTCGGTCTTGGACCTTTCGCCGGCGTGATGGCGCTTTTCATTCACACGACAGGCGTTCTCGCAAAGCTCTTCTCGGAGGCTGTCGAGGCCATTGACGCCCGTCCGGTTGAAGCGATCCGGGCAACCGGCGCAACGCGGCTTCAGGAAGTGGTGTTCGGCGTGGTGCCGCAGGTCATAGCGCTCTGGATGTCCTATGCGCTTTACCGCTTCGAATCCAATGTGCGGTCAGCGACCGTTCTCGGCGTGATCGGTGCCGGCGGCATCGGCCAGGTGCTCTTCGAATCCGTTCGCGGCTTCTACTATCCGCAGGCCGGGGCCATGCTGATCATCATGCTTGTGACCGTATCGCTCATCGATCTCCTGTCCCAGCAGATGCGCAAACTGTTTCTCTGATCTATTCCCATAAAACCTGGAAAGCCTGCCTGAATGCCGCAAGAAACCGTTCTCTCCAATGCGCGGATCGTCCTCGAAGACGAGATCGTCACCGGCTCCATCCTCATCCGCGACGGGCTCATAGCGAGCATGGACAGCGGCCTTTCCGCCGGGGGCGAAGACCTGGCGGGCGACTATGTCATTCCGGGCCTCGTCGAACTTCACACAGATCATCTGGAATCCCATTACAGCCCGCGTCCCGGCGTCGTGTGGGACAGTCTCGCGGCGCTGCAGGCGCATGACGCGCAGGTCGCCGCCTCCGGCATCACCACGGTGTTCGATTGCCTGCGGATCGGGTCCGACGAGGATTCAGGTTTCAGACAAGGCGAGATGCGCGCTATCGCCGATGCGATCCAGTGCGCCACGGCGGAGGATCGCCTGCGCGCCAGCCACTTCATCCATCTGCGCTGCGAAGTCTCGGCACGGGACGTGCTGGAGCATTTCGCGGATTTCCACGGCGACCACCAGGTAAAGCTCGCCTCCCTCATGGATCACGCTCCGGGCCAGCGCCAGTTTCAGACACTCGAACAGTATACGCTCTACTACAAGAAGAAGCGGGGACTGAACGACGCCGATTTCGAGCGCTTCGTGGCGAGGCGCATCGAGGAGTCGAACCGCTATGCCGCTCCGCACCGCCGGGCTATCGTCGAAGCGTGCGGGGAGCAAGGTATCGCCCTTGCCAGCCATGACGACGCGACTGTCGAGCATGTCGCGGAATCCAGAGGCTTCGGGGTTCGCGTGGCGGAGTTTCCGACGAGCATGGAGGCCGCGAAGGCCTCGCACGAAGCCGGCATGGCGGTACTGATGGGCGCGCCCAATGTGGTGCGCGGCAAATCCCATTCCGGCAACATCTCGGCCAAGGAACTGGCTTCATCAGGTGTGCTCGACGTGCTTTCGTCGGATTATGTGCCCTTCAGCCTGATCCACGCGCCGTTCGTGCTCGCCGATGAAGGCGGCATGAGCCTTTCAGAAAGCATACGCCTCGTGAGCTCAACGCCGGCGCGAACGGTCGGACTGAACGATCGCGGCAGCATCGCCATCGGCCTGCGCGCCGATCTGGTGCGTGTGCGCCGAAAGGCCGGCGTGCCAGTCGTCCGCTCGGTCTGGCGCGAGGGCCGCCGCATTGCCTGAAGCAGAGATCGGTGCCGGTACGCTGCTGGCGATCGTCGGTCCGAGCGGCGCGGGGAAAGACAGCCTGATCGCCTATGCCCGAGAACGGCTGGCATCGGATTCATCGGTTCTGTTCGTGCGCCGTGTCGTCACGCGCCCGGCGCTCGCATGTGCCGAGGATCACGACACCTGTTCCCCTGAAGTCTTCGCGGCGGCCCGGATCGCCGGAGCCTTCGCAGTCGATTGGGAGGCGCACGGCCTCAGCTATGGCGTGCCGCTTGAAACGCACACCCATCTTGAACAAGGCGGGGTTGCGGTTCTCAACGGCTCGCGCGCGGCCCTTTCTCAAATCCGGTCCGCGTTCGGCAGGGTAACGACGGTCCGCATCACCTGTGATCCCGATATCCTGGCGGCGCGGCTGGCTGCCCGCCGTCGCGAAAGCGATGCCGAGATCCAGCGGCGCCTGCGACGCGCGACGATGGAAGCCGGCGATATTGGCGATGCGATCGAGATAGACAATAGCGGCGAGCTTGCCATCGCTGGTGATACTCTGGTGTCGGTAATCCGCACTATCCAAATGGGCCATCTGCTCCTTGAATAAATCCGCTCAAGCGGGTGTTTCAACGGACGCGCGCGGCTAACGCCCCTCACGGTCGATACTATGGCGCGCTGATCCAGAGATTTCCGTCCGTATCGAGCAAGGCGGACACCGGCGCCTTCATTCAGCGCGGCGATACGCCGGGCGCTTTGCGGATTGGAGGTCGTCTGCACGACTCCGATGGTGCCGACAGCATCGCCACGCGCCAAAGCTTCCGCGATGAAGAAATCGGCATGCGCCAGCAGAAAACGGCTGGTGCCGAACTGCAGGATGCTTGGCTTTTCATGCATGGCGTCCTCTCCCCACCTCGTGAACCTTAAGCGACGCGATGGGAATTGGTCAAGCCAGTTATTGTAATTCCCTAAAATGGCCCGCATGGTAAGGCCAATTTCGGAGGAAGCATGAACGAGCATCCCGGCCACGCGGAACCGCGCAGGCTTTACCAGCAAATCGCAGACAGTGTCAGGCATCTGATCCGTGAGGGCCGGTTTCCCGCCGGAAGCAGGCTGCCTGCGGAGCGCGAGCTTGCCCAACAGCTTGGCGTGTCGCGTCCTTCGCTCCGCGAGGCGCTGATTGCGCTCGAGATCGCCGGCAATGTCGAAATCCGCATGGGCTCGGGCATCTACGTCACGAAAGAACCCGAGGCGCGGGCTTTGCAAGGCATTTCCATCGGGGAAAGCCCGCTCGAAATCATGCAGGCGCGACAGGTGATCGAGGGCAGTCTCGTGGGGTTGGCTTGCGCGCGGATGACCCCGGAGGCGCTCACCCGGCTTCGCGCGACGCTCGATGCGATGCGGGCGAATGTCGGCGCGGATCGCAAGGCGATGGAGCTTGACCGGCAGTTTCACCTGCTCATTGCCGAACAGGCCGGTAATTCCGTCCTGACGCGCATTGTCCGCGATTTGTTCGACGAGCGGCACAGCCCTTTGACGGCGCAGATCAGAAGCCGATTCGAGGACAACGATACCTGGGTCTCGGCCTTGGCCGAGCATGAGATGGTCTATGCGGCGCTGGAAGCGCGGGATCCGCTTCTGGCGCAAGCGGCCATGCGCACGCATCTGGAGCGGTCCAAGCGGCGCTGGATGGATAATGAGCCGCGTGACTAACGTGGCCGGGGGAGGTTTGAACTATGAACGATAACGTTGCTACGGCGATAGCGGCCGTCATCCTGCTGCACCACTCCGACGATGTCGCGGTTGCGCGCATACCGGTTCGTGCCGGGGACCCTGTCGGGTTGGATGGGATCGTGGCACGCGAATTCATCGGGCGCGGCCACAAGGTCGCGATCCGTGCCGTGCCTGCGGGCAGGGAAGTCCTGAAATACGGACAAATTATCGGCGTTGCGACGAAGGACATCGCGCCGGGCGAGCATGTGCATTTGCACAATCTCGCCATGCTGCCTTCCGAGCATGAGCACCAGTTCTGCGTCGATATCGAGGAGCGCGGCATGGTGCCGGAGGCGGAGCGCCGGCACTTCATGGGCTATGATCGCGGGGCGGGCGGCGTCGGCACGCGCAACTTCATTGGCGTGATTTCGTCAGTGAATTGCTCGGCGACAGTGTCGCGCTACATCGCCGATTATTTCAACCGCATGGGCGGCCTCGATGGGTTCAGCAACGTCGACGGCGTGGTCGCGCTGACGCATGGCAGCGGCTGCGCACTCAACACCAAATCGGAAGGGTATCGCCTGCTGACACGCACCATTCAGGGCTATGCCAGGCATCCGAACTTTGGCGGCGTGCTCCTGATCGGGCTTGGCTGCGAAACCAACCAGATCGCGCCGATCCTTGAGCATTATCGCATGGAGGAAGGCGCGCGCCTGCGCACCATGACGATCCAGCAGCATGGCGGCACCCGTAAGACCATCGACGCGGCCATTGAACATATCAAGGAGATGCTGCCGCTTGTAAACGCAGCCAAGCGCACCGAACAGCCGCTGTCGAAGCTGAAGGTCGCGCTCGAATGCGGGGGGTCGGATGGCTATTCCGGTATTTCGGCCAATCCGGCGCTTGGGTTCGCCTCCGATCTCATCGTTCGCAATGGCGGCACGACGGTTCTTGCGGAAACGCCTGAGATCTATGGCGCGGAACATCTTCTGACGCGGCGCGCCGTGACACCCGCAGTGGCGGAAAAACTGTTGCAGCGCATCGACTGGTGGCGCGATTATACCGCGCGTAACGGCGATGAGCTGAACAATAATCCCTCGCACGGCAACAAGCTCGGCGGCCTCACCACCATTCTGGAAAAATCGCTCGGCGCGGTCGCCAAGGGCGGCTCCATGCCGCTCAAGGCCGTCTATGAATTTGCGGAAACCGTGACCGAACAGGGTTTCGTCTTCATGGACACGCCGGGCTACGATCCCGTCGCCGTCACGGGCCAGGTGGCGGGCGGCTGCAATGTCATCTGCTTCACGACGGGTCGCGGCTCGGTTTCCGGCTTCAAGCCAGCGCCCTGCATCAAGATATCAACGAATTCCGAAATGTACGAGCACATGAAGGAAGACATGGATTTGAATTGCGGCGGCATCGTCACCGGCGAGGAGACCATCGAGGAATCCGGCACCCGTATCTTCGAGCATATCATCGCGGTTGCATCGGGCGAGAAGACGCTGAGCGAAATCTACGACTATGGCGACAACGAATTCGTTCCCTGGCAGGTCGGCGCCGTAACGTAATAGTGGGGCAGCCTATTAACCCCCTTCGGTCGTCATCCTCGGGCTTGACCCGAGGATCCACGGCAAGGGAGCACTGGTCCTTCCGCCACGCCAACTCGTTCCATCAGGAGCGGCGATCCATATCAATCTCGGTAATTCATGATCCAGTTGCGCATAATAGTTTCGTTTCCGCCCCTTTGCCGTGGATCCTCGGGTCAAGCCCGAGGATGACGACCGGAGAGGTTGAAGATGCCCAGCAAGGCGGCGGAATAGGAAAGGAAATATTCATGGTCAAGGCTCTGCGTATCGAGAGCGAAAACGTCACCCGCTTTGCTGAAATCGACGCAGCGCCCTTGTTGCCCGGTCATGTCCGAGTCCGGGTGCGCCATGTCGGCCTGTGCGGAAGCGATCTGAACACGTTCAAGGGACTCAATCCGCTGGTGCGGCTCCCGCGCATTCCGGGGCACGAGATCGGCGGCGAGATCATCGAGGCAGGGGAGGGAGTCGGTGCCGCCTATGCGGCGGGGAAGCGCGTGATCGTTCTGCCCTACACCAATTGCGGCGAATGCACCTCCTGCCGTAAGGGGCGGCTCAACGCTTGCCGTTATAACAAGACGCTCGGCGTGCAGCAGGATGGCGGCTTGGCCGACGAGATCATGCTGCCTGCCGAAAAGCTGATCCTCAATGAAACGCTGGAGCCGCGTCACCTGACGCTGGTCGAGCCGCTTTCGGTCGGCTTTCATGCGGTTGCGCGCGGCCGTGTCGAGGCGGGAGAAACGGTGGCGGTGCTCGGCTGCGGCATGATCGGCATGGGGGTGCTGCTTGGCGCCGCCGCGCGCGGTGCAAAGGTGATCGCCATCGATCCGAGCGCTGAAAAGCGCGAACTCGCCTTGCGGTTCGGTGCGGCGCACGTTCTGCCCAGCGGTGACGATGTGGTGGAGAAGGTGATGGACCTGACAGGAGGCGACGGCGTGGATGTCGCCTTCGAGGCGGTCGGGTTGCCGCTTACCTTCACCCAGGCCGTCGATCTCGCCTGCTTCGCCGGGCGCGTCGTCTATGTCGGCTATTCCAAAGCGCCGGTGACCTACCAGACGCAGTTCTTCAACCTGAAGGAACTCGACATCATGGGCTCACGCAACGCGACACTCGCCGATTTCGAGGCGGTGATCGGCCATCTGGAAAAGCTCGGGTCCGAGGCGGACAGCCTCATTTCGAAAGTGTTCCCGTTCGCCGAGGCGGAAGAAGCGCTGCCCTATTGGGACGTCAACCGCAACGATGTGTTGAAGGTGATCATCGAGAGGACCTGAATCGAAGCTTTGCCTGGTCTGCAACTTCGCCAAGGTGCAGGTCAGCGACTTCACGAAACAGGCCTTCAGCATGTATCTGGCTCTGTTCGGGTTCCTCCTGCTCGTCACCTGTTAGCGTATTGAGCCATGAAAAGAGCGCGGTTGTTCCGCGCTCTTTTCGAACAAGTGGACCGCCACGATAATATAGATATAGCTATCAATTATTGAAAATATTCATAAAACACTTTGAGCAATACTTGTATTATGTATTATGGCCATAGATCTTCCTCATGGAAGCTATGAAGGGTAAGGGGACAATGGCGACGAAGCTTCCGCGCAAGGATGTCGTGATCATCGGGCTGGGCTGGACCGGCGCGATTCTCGCCAACGAACTGACGGACGAGGGGCTCGATGTCGTCGCCATAGAGCGCGGGCCGTGGCGCGATACGGCGACGGATTTCAACGTCGGCTACATGCCGGATGAACTGCGTTATGCGATCCGAAAGGATCTTTTTTTAAGGCCTGCACAGAGCACGCTCACTTTCCGCAATAACATCGCTCAAGAGGCGCTGCCGGTTCGCGAGTTCGGCTCGTTCCTGCCCGGCAATGGCGTCGGCGGTGCCGGTGTGCACTGGAGCGGCTGCACCTGGCGTTTCCTGCCCAGCGATTTTCGCTGCCGCAGCCATCTCGCGGAGCGGTATGGCCCGAAATTTATCCCGCGGGAGCTGACAATCCAGGATTGGGGCATCACCTATGAGGAGATGGAACCCTATTACGACAAATTCGAATATCTCGCGGGGATTTCCGGCAAGGCCGGCAATATCAATGGGAAGCTGCAGGAAGGGGGAAATCCTTTCGAAGGGGCGAGGGCCCGCGACTATCCGCTGCCGCCGCTCGATATGAATTATGGCGCGGCTCTATTCGCCCAAGGCGCGCGCGAGGCCGGTTTTCATCCGTTTCCGATTCCGGCGGGGACCATATCGCGGAGTTATACCAATCCGCTGGGCGTGGTGATGGGCGCCTGCACCTATTGCGGCTTCTGCGACCGTCATGGTTGCGCCAACTATTCAAAGGCGAGTCCGCAGACGACGGTGCTGCCGGTTCTGATGCGGAAAGCCAATTTCGAGGCGCGCACCGATAGCGAGGTGATCAGGATCAATCTCGACCGGTCCGGCAGCCAGGCCACCGGGGTCACCTATGTCGATGCTGAGGGACAGGAATGGGAACAGCCTGCCGATATCGTGCTGGTTTGCGCTTTTATCCTGTTCAATGTCCACTTGCTTCTGGTGTCCGGCATCGGCAAGCCCTACGACCCGAAGACGGCGACAGGCACGGTCGGGCGCAACTATGCCTACCAGACCTATGCCGGCGTTGAGATGTTCTTCGACAACAAGAACTTCAACCCGTTCATCTCCACCGGAGCCATGGGGCAGTCCATGGACGACTTCAATGGTGACAGCTTCGACCATTCGGGTCTCGATTTTGTCGGCGGCGCCGGGATTATGTACAACCTGACCAACGGACGGCCCATCGCCACGCGCCCGACACCGCCGGGAACGCCGCGCTGGGGCTCGGTATGGAAGAAGGCGACCACCGACAATTATCTGAGCAATCTCTATCTCAACGCCCAGGGCTCAAGCTATGCAACGCGCGGCAATTATCTCGATCTCGACCCGACCTATAAGGATCGCCTTGGCCGTCCGCTCCTGCGAATGACGTTCGATTATCCGGATAATGACATCCGCATGATCAATTACGTCAACGGCAAGGCTGAGGAGATCGCGAAAATCATGAATCCGCGCCAGGTGGTACGGCACGATCTGGCGAAGCCTTATACGGTCGTGCCTTATCACAGCACACACAATACCGGCGGCGCGATCATGGGTAGCGATCCCACGACAAGCGCCGTCAACCAATATCTGCAAAGCTGGGATGTCCCGAATGTCTTCGTTATCGGTGCCTCCGCCTTTCCGCAGAATGCCGGTTATAATCCTACCGGCACGGTCGGCGCATTGGCGTTCCGGGCTGCGGATGCCATCCGCACCCATTATTTGAAGAGCCGGGGTCCGTTGGTGCCGGCATGAGGGAAATCTTGATCATGTCAGGAACTGCTTAAAGGCTTTGAGGCCGTCGGCTGGTTTGAAGGTCATGGAGGCTTTGCATAGCCACTCCGTCCTCATCGAAATTCTCATCGGAAAGCCAGGTCTCGATCACGCCTTTGGCGTTTTCCCATTCGGTATCCAGAAGGGACAGGATTATCGTGTCGCGGTTTCTGCCCTTTACGATCATATGCTGCCGCAACTGTCCCTCTCGCTGAAATCCGAGGCGAAGGGCTGCTCGTTCGGATTTGACGTTGCGGCTGTCGCAGCGCCATTCACAACGCCGGATTTTCAGTCCTTCAAAGGCATAGCGCATCAACAGATAAAGCGCTTCCGTTCCGCCTCTCGTTCTTTGAAAAACTGGAAGGAACAGAACATAGCCGATTTCAACCGTCCGGTGTTCTTCGTCGGCCTTCATCAAGGCGATCTGGCCAAGCAGCGCGGATGACGACAGGTCGACGATCGCAAATCCTGAAAATTGTTTCGAAGCGCATAAGCTTTTCAGATGGGTCTTATATGCATCGGCATCCTGAAATGGGCCGTCGCGCATAAATCGCCATAGTTCAACTCCTTCTTCGCCATTGGAGGCGGAAATATGGGAGGCAGAAAAGAGCTGATCTGCATGTCGATCCGGATCCAGTGCAATCAATCTTACGGATTGCCCTGCCAAGAGATCATCATCTGTTTGCGGCTCTATCATTCAACGGCATTCCATTACGCATCTTATCCGGGCGGATGGCTGGCATCATACAGCGATTGGAGGAAAAAAGCCCGACTAGAGTATGATCCCGAAAAGTTGCAGACTTCCAGGTAAGATCATGCGGCTAAAACAAAGACTGCATCGGCGTCAATTCGGCCACTCATCACCCCATTCCTGCACCAAATGATCGGGCCGGATCTGCCGCATTGGCCGTGGCTTTGGCTGATAGTCCGCGGGGCGAATAGGGCTTTTCAGTTCGCTGACTTTCAGCGCCGGGCGCTGGTCGCGGCGGGAGGGGTCGGGAACGGGAACCGCCGAGAGCAGGCGTTTCGTATAGGGATGGCGGGGATCGCTGAAAATGTCGGCCCGGGTGCCGATCTCGACGATTTCGCCCAGATACATGACGGCGACACGGTGGCTGATGCGCTCGACCACGGCCATGTCATGACTGATGAACAGAAATGCCAGGCCCAGGTCCCGTTGCAGATCCAGCATGAGATTGACCACTTGCGCCTTGATGGAGACATCGAGCGCGGAGACCGCCTCATCGGCGACGATCAGCTTCGGACGTAGGGAGAGCGCGCGAGCGATTGCGATGCGCTGGCGCTGGCCGCCGGAAAACTCATGCGGATAACGGTCCGAAATTTCAGGGCCGAGACCGACCTGACGCAGCAATTCGCCCACCCGTTCACGCGCTTGGCGAGGGCTGCACAGACCATGAGCAATCATGGGCTCGGCAACCGCTTCTCCCACTTTCATGCTTGGATTGAGGCTTGCGAAAGGATCCTGGAAGATGAGCTGCATATCGCGGCGGCGTTCCCTGAAGCGGGAGGGGCTCAAGGAGAGGATTTCTTCGCCATCGAGACGGATTTCACCAGATGTCGGATCGCTGAGGCGCATGATCGCCCGTCCGGTTGTGGATTTCCCGCATCCGGATTCGCCGACCAGCGCCAGGGTTTCTCCCTGGGCAATGTCGAACGATACATTTTCAACCGCATGCACGCGTCCCACGACGCGGCTGAAAAGACCTTTGCGAATATCGAAATATTTGCGCAAGTTCTTGACTTCGAGCACCGGATTTGCGGGTTTTGCCACGATTTGAGCGGACGCGGTTTCTCCGCTTTCTTCCGCTTCAACCGGCAAGCCGGTGTCGCGATCGATCTCGATGAATTTTTTGGGCCTCGCCTCCCCCTGCATCGAGCCGAGCTTGGGAACCGCCGACAGCAAGGCGCGCGTATAGGGATGCTTGGGCGTATTGAAAATTTCTGCGGTCATACCGCTTTCGACGATACGGCCTTGCAGCATGACGATGGTCCGGTCGGCAATTTCAGCCACCACGCCCATATCGTGAGTGATGAAGAGAACCGACATGCCTTCTTCCCGCTGCAGCTCGCGGATGAGATCGAGAATCTGCGCCTGGATGGTGACGTCAAGCGCAGTCGTCGGTTCGTCCGCGATCAGAAGTTTCGGACGGCAGGCGAGCGCCATGGCAATCATCACCCGCTGGCGCATGCCGCCTGAAAGGCGGTGCGGAAAGTCATGGATGCGGGTCGCCGCCGAAGGGATGCGGACGCGTTCCATCAGGCGCACCGCTTCCGCCTCGGCTTGCGCTTTGCCCATGCCGCGATGGGTCATGAGAACCTCCCCCAGCTGGAAGCCGATGGTGAGGCTCGGATTGAGCGACGTCATCGGCTCCTGGAAGATCATGGCGATCTCATTGCCGCGAATGCGTCGAATGGCGGCATCGTTCATTGTGCTCAATAACTTGCCGGAAAAGCGGATATCGCCTTCGATGCGGCTGCTGCCTGGCGCGAGCAGACGCATGAGGGCAAGGGAGGTGACGCTTTTGCCCGAACCGGATTCCCCGACGATCGCAACGGTGGTCCCCGCCTCGATGGAAAAGGAAATGTCGTGGACGACGCTTGTCCATCGCCCATCGCTCAGGAAGGAGACACGCAGGTTCTGGACGGAGAGCAGCTTGTCTTGCATGAGGTGAACCTTTTACACGAAGAAGCTGGCGAGAAAGCGCAGGCAGATGAAGAGCAGGAACAGGCCGAAGGCCACCTCCAGCTTCCGCTTCGACAGGCTGTGTGCCAGTTTCACCCCGAAGGGCGCCGCGATTATGCTTGTCGGAATGAAGAGCAGCAGACCGAGAAGGGAAACGTAGCCCAGCGCCATGGGCGGTTGCAGCGCCGCCACGTCGGGAAATTCGGCTGCGCGCGGCCAGCCCGCATAGATATAGCCGAGCGCGCCCGGAATGGAGATGAGAACGCCAAGGCCTGATGATGTGGCCACTGCCTGATGGATCGGGCGATTGTAAAAGGTCATGAACAGATTGGAGAGCTGGCCGCCGCCAATGCCCATGAGGGATGACAGCACGCCAATCACCAGGCCTACGATCCCGGTAGCCGTTTTGCCGGGCACGTCATCGCCGAACCGCCAGCTATCCTTGCCAAAGAGAAGGCGGATGGCGGAAACACCGGCTACGGCCACGAATACGGATTTGAAGACCTCCTCAGGCGCATAGCGGGCAATGATGCTACCGAGAATAACGCCGATCACGACGGGAATGGCCCAGACCCGGAGCAGGCTGGTATCCACGACGCCTCGCGCCAGATGCGACCGATAGGAGCGGATCGAGGTTGGAATGATGATGGCGAGTGATGTGCCGACGCAAAGCGGCATACGCACCTCCTCCGGAACCGCCATATAGCGAAACAGCTCGTAGAGGATGGGAACGATCACGGTTCCGCCGCCGACGCCGAAAAGCCCGGCGAGGATACCGGTCACGCCGCCCGCGACAAGAAGGCCGGTCCCCAGCCACAGCATCTGATAAAGATCGAGCCCCATTTCAGCGCCCGACCGCATAGGCTTGCATGAGGCGCGGGGTCGCGGCGGCCTTGAGCAGACCGTTTTCCATGCGTTCGGCGGCGGTCAGGCGGCCGACGGTCCATTCATCGACCACCTCGACGTCATGGCCGCGTTTCCTTAATTCTTCGATGGCTGGCGCACCGATGCTCCGCTCGATGACGAGCCGTTTGAGGATCGCCTCGCGCGGATAGAAGGACGACGGAAAATGCATGGTATGGAACAGCGGCAGGTCGATGCTTTCCTGAAGATTAAGGCCGTGATGCACCCGGCGCAGGAACAGCAGCATCTGCCATTGATCCTGCTGGTCACCGCCCGGCGTGCCGAAGACCATGCGCGGCTTGCCGTCCAGCAAGGCGAGCGACGGCGTCAGCGTGGTGCGCGGGCGCTTGCGCGGGGCAAGGCTCGACGGCAAACCCTCCTCCAGCCAGAACATCTGCGCCCGCGTGTTGAGCGCGAAGCCGAGTTCGGGAATGATCGGCGAGGATTGCAGCCAGCCGCCTGAGGGTGTCGCCGAGACCATATTGCCGAAACGGTCAATGACATCGATATGCACCGTGTCGCCGCGCTTTTCCGTGCGCAAGTGAGCCATGGTCGGCTCACCGGCGCCATGGGTATCTTTCTTCGTTGCGCCCGCATAGCGGAACTGGGCGATGGCCCGCTCGCGCTGCGCCTCATATCCGGCTACCCACCCCGGTTCGAGACTGGGCGAGGCGGTGGAGCCCATCAGCTTGCGCCGCTCGGCATTATAGCTTTCAGACAGCAAATGCTCCATTGGCACGGTCACGAAGTCGGGGTCGCCGTAATAGACCTCACGGTCCGCGAAGGCGAGTTTCATGGCTTCGATGGTGGTGTGGACGAAATCCGGCCCCGCCGTGTCCATCGCCGCAATGTCCGTTTCTTCAAGCAGGGCCAGCGTTTGCAAAAAGGCCGGTCCCTGTCCCCACGGGCCGGTCTTGGCCACGGTCCAGCCGTGATAATCATAGGTCAGCGGCGTTTCGTAGGTGGCGCTCCAGCGCGCCATGTCGTCTGCGGTCAGAATACCATTGTGCCGCTCGCCGCTGGTATCCATCGCCTCGGTCTCGCGGCAGAAACGGTCGATGGCCTCGGCGACGAACCCGCGATAGAACGCGTCGCGCGCCCGGTCGATCTTCGTCTCCCGCGTGCCGGACGTGGCTTCCGCCTCATCGACAATGCGCTGATAGGTATCGGCAAGGGCTTCGTTGACGAACAGCTCGTGGGCCTTGGGCAGATTGCCGCCACGCGCCCACAAGGCATAGGAAGTCGGCCATTCCTTCTCGAAGAAGGGCGCCTGATCGCGAATAGTGTTGGCGACACGCGGCAGCAGCGGGTGGCCGTGACGCGCATAGGAAATGGCGGGTTCCAGCACCTCGCGGAGTTCAAGCGCCCCATGGTCGCGCAGCATCAGCATCCACGCGTCGAAAGCGCCAGGAACGACCGTTGCCAGCAGGCCAGAGCCTGGAACCAGATCCAGCCCTTCGCTCCTGTAGCGCTCGATTGTTGCCGCATCCGGCGTCACGCCCTGACCGCAGAGCACTTCCGTTTTGCCAGTGCGGGCGGAGTGGAAGATGATCGGCACCTCGCCCGCCGGCCCGACCAGATGGGGCTCCACGACCTGCAACACGAAGCCCGCCGCGACGGCGGCGTCGAATGCATTGCCGCCGCGTTCCAGCATCGCCATTCCGGCGGCGGAAGCCAGCCAGTGCGTGGATGTGACGACGCCGAACGTTCCAAGAATTTCCGGACGGGTGGTGAACATGCTCATTGGGTATTTCCTTTGCAGATCAGTTTTCGCGCGGATCGATGGCGTCGCGCAGGCCGTCGCCGAGAAGATTGAACCCCAGAACGACCAGAAAGATCGCGGTCCCCGGCCAGATGGACATCCAGGGCGCCTGGGAAATGAAGTTCTTGGCCGTATTCAGCATCGATCCCCAGGAGGGATTGGGCGGCTGCTGGCCAAGACCTAGGAAGGAGAGGCTCGCTTCCGCGATGATGGCTGCAGCGATGGTAAGCGTCGTCTGCACGATGATCGGGGAGAGCGCATTGGGCAGGATGTAGCGCCAGATGATGCGGGGATGACGCAGTCCCACGACCTTTGCGCCTTCCACATATTCTTCCGCCCGAACCATCATGACCTGTCCGCGCGTGAGCCGGGCGAAGATTGGCGCCGCCGAAAGGCCGATTGCGATCATGGCATTGGTCAGGCTCGCTCCGAGAAAAGCGGCGAGCGCAATTGCGAGGATGAGAAAAGGGATGGCCAGTGCCGCGTCGATGACGCGCGAGATCACGCTATCCAGCCAACCGCCGAAATAGCCTGCGACAATGCCGAACGGAACGCCGACGATGACCGCGATGAGAACCGAAACACCGCCCGCCAGCAAGGATGTACGGGCGCCGTAAGCCATGCGGGCGAAAAGATCGCGCCCGAGTTCGTCCGTGCCGAGCCAATGCTGCAGCGATGGCGGCTTGCGCAAGGCGATGAAACTGGTCTTGAATGGGTCTTCGGTGGCGATGAAGGGCGCGAAAATCGCAAGAAGCACAAAGAAGCCGACCAGGATGGCTCCCGATACCGCGGCGCGGTTGCGCAGGAATTTGCGCGAGGCCCGATTGCCCTGCCAGCGGGCGCTTGTGGAAATACCGGTAGCGCTGTTCATGATGCGTCCCGCAAACGTGGGTTGACCAGAATGTAGAGAATGTCGGCAAGGAGGTTCATCAGGATGAAGCCGATTGCCGTGCACAGGACGACGCCCTGCACGACCGCGTAATCGCGGGTGAAAACGGCATCGACGATGAGTTTGCCGAAGCCGGGAATGGTGAATATCTGCTCCGTCAGCACCGCTCCGGCGAGGAGTTCGCCGAACAGAAGCGTGGCGAGCGTGATGATCGGGACCAGCGCATTGCGTAGGCCGTGCCGCACGATCACGGTCCTCTCGTCGAGGCCCTTGGCGCGGGCGGTGCGGACATAATCCGACCGCAGCACGCCGAGCATGGCCGAGCGGGTGTGACGCATCAGCACGCCTGCAAGCCCGGTGCCCAGCACGATTGCCGGCATGATCATGGTGCGGATATTCTGCCACGGGTCCTCAAGCGGGGACGTATAGCCCGACGAGGGCAGCAGCTGCCATTTCACCGAGACGACGAGGATGAACAGGATGCCGAGCCAGAAATTGGGGATGGAAAGCCCCGACAAGGCTGCAACATTGATGGTGTAATCGGTCAGGCTACCTTTACGCACCGCAGACACGATCCCCGCCGGAACGCCGATGAGGAGGGCCACGACCATGGCGAAAGCGGCAAGCTGGATCGTGACCGGCAGCTTCTGGGCGATGAGTTCGAGAACGGCCTTTTCGGTGCGTATGGACAGGCCGAAATCGCCCGACAATATCTGTTTCAGCCATACGTAATACTGCACGGGCACTGGATCGTTCAGCCGGTATTTTTCCTGCAGATAGGCGATGGTCTGCGGATCGCGGTCTTCGCCCGCCATTGCCAGGATCGGATCGCCCGGCAGCAGTTTCTGCATGCCGAAGACCAGCACCGAAACCAGAAAGAGTGTGGGCAATACGACCACGCAGCGCCGTATGATCAGTTCAAGCATGGGATTCGGAAACCTCTGGAGCATGATCCCAAAAAGTTGCAGACTTCCAGGTAAGATCATGCGGCTGAAACCAAGAATGCTGGACGGAGGCGGCGAGGGGGTCGCCGCCTCCGCTCTTCGCGCCGGTCAGTTGGTGATGGAAACGCCTTTCAGGCGCACCATCCCATCTGGATAGGCGACGAAGCCCTTCAAATCCGCGCGCGCCGCGAATGGCCACGGCTGGTAATAGAGATAGACGATCGGCAGTTCATCCTGGATGATGGCCTGCGCTTCATCGTAGATCGCCTTGCGTTGCGCCTGATCCGTGGTCGCGCGCGCCTTGTTCAAAAGCTCGTCCACTTTTTCATTGCAATATCCCGCGTCGTTCAGATTGCCCTTGCAGGTGTCGAACTGGTGGATATTGCCGTCAGGATCGGCGCGGCCGGACCATCCGCTCTGGCCGGCTTCATAGGACTTTTCCTTGAGCGTGCTCTGCAGGGCGGCGAATTCGGTCGGGCGTAGCGAAATGTCGAAACCGGCCTCCGACGCCATGGCCTGGATAAGCTCGTAAACCTGCTGGGATGTGGAATTATTGCCATAGGAGATCTCGAACTTCACGCGTTCCAGCCCAGCCTCCGCCAGGAGTTTCTTGGCCTTTTCCACATCACGGGTCACTGTTTCGAATTTCTTGTCGTAAGCGAAGCTGGTGGGCGGGAAGGGCTGGTGAGCCGGCTGGAAAATGCCCTGGCCTACCACCTCGTTGATGGCATTGCGATCGATGGAGAGTTCGAAAGCCCGGCGCACGCGCTTGTCGTGACCGATGGGGAAACTGTCCTTGTCACCCTTGGTCATGTTGAAGGTCAGTCCCTGGTAGCCCGTGCCGGTGACCGGATAGAAGGCGAGCTTGCTGTCGTTCTTGACCGCCTCGATATCGGAGGAGGCGAGGCGTTCGATCAGGTCGAGTGAGCCGGACTGCAGATTGGCAAGCCGCACCGTCGTGTCCTGAATTGGCAGGAACGTCACCTTGTCGAAGTGATAATTGGCTGCGCCCCAGTAATCGTTGAATTTTTCCAGAACGATGCGGTCATTCTGGACACGGCTGACGAATTTATAAGGACCTGAACACACCGGATTCTGGGCGAAATCGCCATCCGTGAATGCCTTGGGCGACATGATCATGCCGGCGCGGTCGGCGAGCTGCGATAACAGCGAGGCGTCAGGCTTGACGAGATGGACTTCAAGATTGGTGTCGTCCACGACCTTGATGCTGTCGATCGATGCCACCTCGCTCTTGCGCAAGGACTCGGCAAGGCTCTTGGCTCGTTCAAGATTGGCTTTCACGTCGGCTGCCGTGATCGTCGAGCCGTCATGGAATTTCCCGTCGCCGCGCAGCTTTATGCTCAGAATTTTCCCGTCGTCGGACCATTTCCATCCTTCGGCAAGCTGCGGCTGAATCTCCAGTTTTTCGTTGATGTCGAAGAGCTTGTCGCAAAGGGAGGTGAATACGATGCGTCCAACAAAAGTGCGCGCGCGGTGCGGGTCAAGGACATCGGCATCGTCCTGCAGGCCGATGCGCAAATCCGCCGCCATTGCCGGCATGATCCAGCCGGTACTTAAGGCCGCGACGCCGCAGATAACGCCGGTTTTGGTAAGAAATCTGGAAATCCGCTTCATCTTTTTCCCCTTTTGGTTTTTCGTGAAGAGTTGCGGTTATCTTCGGAGTCTAGGCCTCCATGGGTATGCCGGCTTTCGCGCCCCCGCCGATTTCGGCAATGACGGCGTCGCGCAAGGAGGTCACATGCGCCCGCATGGCGGCTTCGGCATCCAGCGGATGCAATCGGCGGATGGCATCCAGAATGGCCGCGTGTTGCTCAATGGACAGGGCTGTTTGCCCGTTCGACCGTATCCGGGCGCGAAACTGGCGCCATGACGGGCTTTGGCGGATACCGTTGATCATCGCCATGATGGCGATGAAAAGCTGGCTGCCTGAGGCATCGGCAATTTTCGCATGAAACGCGGAATCCCAGCGTTCCCAGGACGCGGCATCCGTCGATTGTTCCGCCTTCAACGCCAGGCGTTCCAACTGCTGGATGAGGGCGGGAGTAGCGCGCGCGGCAGCCATTCGTGCCAGGGCAGGCTCTATTTCGATACGAACATCCATGACTTCCAGAGGGTTCGTATGCTCCGCGAGGCGCATTGCAGGCATCCCCGCCAGCGGGGCGGGCTGGCCGCCAAAAGTGCCCTGGCCTTGCTTGCGCCAGATCAGGCCTTCCTTTTCCAGAATGTCGAGCGCCACGCGAATGGTCCGGCGCCCTACGCCCAGAAGCTCAACCAGTTGCCGTTCGGGCGGCAGCCGGATGCTTGCCTCGTCCGAAGGACTTTCGAGCATCGAACGCAGTTTTTCCAAAGCAGCATTTATCTGTTCGCTGCTCTCCATGGATGACGAATAATGAACCATTGGCGTTATTGGTCCACACTCGATCCAGCTGGATTCTTGTCCCGCTGCATAAAGTTCTCCCGGCATTTCATGCCTTATCATTTTGTTCCCGTCTTCATTATAAACGGTACTTTTTGTTTCGTTTCAAGCAGGAAATTTGGAATAATAGAGAACCAATAGAGTATTGGTTCAGGGATGGGCCGGCGTGGGAGCAATGGCGGCCTGCGGGTTCCTGATGTTAGACTGAAAGCGTGGCAAGCCGGCTCTGCGAAAGGTCGATCAATCGCCAATGCGCGCCCGAATATTCCGCTGCCCACGCCTGGCATCAATGGAATGGGCGGGGCAGATTGCACTCAATAACCGCGAATGCGCGCGCGGATCGGTGTAATCTGTGGGAACGATTCGCCGTGTAAACCCTGCAGGCCTATGGAAACGTCGCTTTATCTGCCCGTCAAAGGCTTTCTGGAAAAGGCAGGTTACGTCGTCAAGGGAGAAGTCGGCGGCTGCGATCTCGTCGGCTTGAGCGATGGCGATCCTCCCGTGATCGTGATCTGTGAACTGAAACTGAGCTTCAATCTGGAACTCATCCTACAGGCCGTCGACCGCGCTGTTGCCGCGGACGAGATCTGGATCGCGGCGCGCGTGTCCGCCAGGGGCAAAGGCCGGGAGGCCGACAAGCGCTATCGCGATCTTTGCCGCAGGCTCGGGATTGGCATGCTCGGCGTTTCGGATGCGGGCGGCGTCAGCATTATCGTCGGCTCCGTATCGCCAATGCCCCGAACCGATCCGAAACGGCGCTCAAAGCTCATGCGCGAACACCAGCGGCGACGCGGCGATCCGGCGGTAGGCGGGAGCACGCGCATGCCTGTCATGACCGCCTATCGGCAGCAGGCGCTCGGCTGCGCGGCGGCGTTGGCATCCGGGCCGATGCGGGTGCGCGACATCAGATCGAGCGTCCCGGATGCCGGGAAGATCCTGCTTTCAAATGTCTACGGCTGGTTTGAGCGGCTTGAGCGGGGTGTTTACAACTTGACGGATGCCGGACGGGAGGCGCTGCAGCGATGGCCGCAGCAGGAGATGGAGACAACAAAAGCCGCTCCGGCGTGATTGCTAAATAGGAAATACATGGTTCCGTTGTCATCAGGCACTTCATGGTCCCTGGAAGATCTCGATGACGAAAATCCTGCCGGGGCCGGATAAACGCAGCGGTTTTTCCACCGCGTTGTCGATGAGCAGGCAATCGAGCGAGGCAAGTTGCGCCGCTTGGGTCTCGTCATCCAAGCGTATGGCGCCATGATGGCATAAGATGACGGCCGGCGTGCCCCTTACGGGCATGGTCATTGGATGTTCCACATCCACGCGCCGTACCGTGTGGGTGAAACGGCCGCGTCTCGTCATGACGTTAAGGTCGGTGATGGGACCATCCGTCAACCGGGCATGGACAGGGATATCAGCGGGAAAAGACAAGGGTGCGGAGGGGGTATTCAGGTGAATACACCCCTGTCCTTCGATTGAAAGCCCGAGTCCATTGCCGTCAAGGATGCAAAGCGTGCGGTCGATTTCAGGGAAGATGGAGAAGGGGCCGTCGCTCGCTACCTTCGCCATGCTGATCCGCCAGTCGAAATCCGATAGCCCCGCATGCGGTGGAAAGACGGCAATCTCCGTCGTCTCTCCACCGCCGTTTTTCCAGGGCATGCGGCGGTGATCCGCCGCTCGTAGAAGCGTGATGCCCATCAGCCGAGCCAGCCTTTGGACGCGGCCCAGAAGGCGACGGGCGCCGTGAGAAGAATGCTGAGCGCGGTGCGGATATACCAGATCACGATCAGGTCACGGAACCGGAGCGGGATGGATGTCGCCAGCATGCAGGGGATCGAGGCCGAAAGGAACAGCACCTGGCTGACCGAGACGACCGCCGCCACGAACTTCAGCACCGGGTCGGCATCCCTAAGCAGGATTGCCGGAAGAAACATCTCGGCAAGGCCTGAGGCCAGCGCCCTTGCGGCCTGCATCGGCTCGGCAAGCTGCGCGATCCAGGTGAACGGGTAGAGCGCAAAGCCGGGGATATCGAAGATCGGCGTGTATTTGGCGGCGAGCAATCCAAGAAGACCAACCGCCATGATGCTGGGCAGGATCATCGCTGCCATGCGCAGGCTATCGAGGAAGGTCGCGCCAAGCAGGGAGAAAATTCCGGGCGCCTTCTGGGCCTGTTCGATACCGGCGTCTATGGCCGTAGCCAAGCGGCCCTTGCCTTCGGGCAACGGCATGTCGCGGTCGCCCGTATGCTCCATTCCACGCAGAGGCCAGAGGCGGGCGACGATGGCCGAGACGATGAAGGTGACGACGAAGGTCGTCCAGAAATAGAGGTTCCACGCGCCCATCAGGCCGAGCGTCTTGGCGACGATGATCATGAAGGTTGCCGAAACGGTGGAGAATCCCGTGGCGACGATCGCCGCTTCGCGCGGGGTATATTTGCCTTCCTTGTAGACGCGATCGGTGATGAGGAGCGCCAGCGAATAGCTGCCGACGAAGGAGGCGACAGCGTCGATGGCCGACCAGCCGGGCGTGCGCCAGATCGGGCGCATGATCGGCTGGACGATGACACCGGTGAGTTCCAGAAGCCCGTAGCCGATGAGGAAGGCGAGCGCCAGCCCGCCGATGGGCACGATCAGGCCGACGGAGAGCACCAGCTTGTCGAACAGGAAAGGCAGCATGTCCGGGGTGAAAATCGCCGCCGGGCCTATGCCTGCCAGATACATGGCCGTGAGGATGAGACCCAGCACGCGGAGCAGTGAAAACACTGTTTCGG
The DNA here is from genome assembly GCF_003217235.1 of Paramesorhizobium leguminum. Lineage (GTDB taxonomy): Bacteria > Pseudomonadota > Alphaproteobacteria > Rhizobiales > Rhizobiaceae > Paramesorhizobium > Paramesorhizobium leguminum. The sequence continues at coordinate 121,040 of NZ_QJTF01000010.1, forward strand.
TGGTGTTCTTGTTCCATGTGCCGCGAATGAAGGGCGCAATCGCGCCATAGGCGATCAGCGCGGTCACGAAGACGAGCGCCGCGGGCCGCAAATTCGTGGCGATTGCCGACGCCGCGTGATCGAGCAGGATGGTCGATTTTCCGCCGATGGTGACGGGCACGAAAAAGAAGAATATGCCGATGAAGCTGTAGACGATGAGCTTCAGGGCGGCGGTGCCGCGCGAGCCGCTTTGCGTGAGTACTGAGTCTGTCATTGTAGTTCCCCTTATTTTTTGAAGTTTTAAAGCATTTCATATTTAGATGGAAACGCTGGCGGGACGTTTACCCCCCTCTGCCTTGCCAGGCATCTCCCCCTCAAGGGGGGAGATTGGCCTGCATCGGCGACGGCACATATTCTGGGAATATTGATGATTGGCGGAAGCGGCAATGACAGCGTAATCTCCCCCCTTGAGGGGGAGATGCCTGGCAAGGCAGAGGGGGGTATGTCTCGCGATTCCATTAAACCATGACCCGTTCTAAAGCAGACGAGGCGGCCTTTTGGACCGCCTCGTTGAATGCCTCATCAGTTGCCCAGAATGCCCGGAAGGCGCAGGCCCTTCTCCCGGGCGCAATCGATGGCGACGTCATAGCCTGCATCGGCATGGCGCATGACCCCCGTCGCCGGATCGTTCCACAATACCCGCTCGATGCGCCGCGCCGCATCGTCCGTGCCGTCGCAGCAGATCACCATGCCGGAGTGCTGTGAGAAGCCCATGCCGACGCCGCCGCCATGGTGCAGCGACACCCAGGTTGCGCCGGAGGCGGTGTTGAGCAGCGCGTTGAGCAGCGGCCAGTCGGAGACGGCGTCGGAGCCGTCCTTCATCGCTTCCGTCTCGCGGTTCGGCGAGGCGACGGAGCCGGAATCGAGGTGATCTCGTCCGATCACGACAGGGGCTTTCAGCTCGCCCTTTGCGACCATCTCGTTGAAGGCGAGGCCGAGCTTGTGGCGGTCGCCGAGGCCCACCCAGCAGATGCGGGCGGGGAGGCCCTGAAAGGCGATGCGCTCGCGCGCCATGTCGAGCCAGTTGTGCAGGTGCTTGTTGTCGGGCAGAAGCTCCTTCACCTTGGCGTCGGTCTTGTAGATGTCTTCCGGATCGCCGGAAAGCGCGGCCCAGCGGAAGGGGCCGATGCCGCGGCAGAAGAGAGGACGGATATAGGCAGGGACGAAACCGGGGAAGGCGAAGGCGTTTTCCAGCCCTTCATCCTTGGCGACCTGCCGGATATTGTTGCCGTAGTCGAGCGTCGGGACGCCCCGGTCCCAGAAGGCGAGCATGGCTTCGACATGCTCGCGCATCGACGCGCGGGCCGCCTTTTCCACACTCTTCGGATCGCTTTCGCGCTTCTCCCGCCATTCGGCCAGCGTCCAGCCCTTGGGCAGGTAGCCGTTGATCGGGTCATGCGCCGAGGTCTGGTCGGTGACCATATCGGGGCGCACGCCACGGCGCACCAGTTCCGGCAGGACCTCCGCCGCATTGCCGAGAAGGCCGACGGACTTTGCCTCGCCCGCCTTCGTCCAGCGGTCGATCATGTCAAGCGCCTCGTCCGGCGTCGTCGCCTTGGCATCGACATAGCGGGTGCGCAGGCGGAAATCGATGCGGGTCTCGTCGCATTCCACCGCAAGGCAGCAGGCGCCCGCCATGACAGCGGCGAGCGGCTGCGCGCCGCCCATGCCCCCAAGGCCTGATGTCAGGATCCATTTTCCCTTGAGATCGCCGCCATAATGCTGGCGTCCAGCCTCCACAAAGGTTTCATAGGTGCCCTGAACGATGCCCTGCGTGCCGATATAGATCCACGAGCCCGCGGTCATCTGCCCATACATGGCGAGACCTTTCTTATCGAGCTCGTTGAAATGGTCCCAGGTTGCCCAATGGGGCACCAGATTGGAATTGGCGATGAGGACGCGCGGAGCGTTGGCGTGGGTCTTGAACACGCCGACCGGCTTGCCCGACTGCACCAGCAGTGTCTCGTCCTCTTCCAGCGTTTTCAGGGTCGCGACGATGCGGTCGAAATCATCCCAGGTGCGGGCGGCGCGGCCAATGCCGCCATAGACCACCAGCTCGTTCGGGTTCTCGGCTACATCAGGGTCGAGATTGTTCATCAGCATCCGCAGCGGCGCTTCGGTCAGCCAGCTCTTGGCGTTGAGCTCGGTTCCGCGCGGCGCCCGGATTTCGCGGATATTGTGGCGTGGGTTGGTCATGTGTGGGTTCCTTTAATACTGCTTTTCCTAGATCCCTTCACCCTCGTGGTTCGAGGCTCCCCTTCGACTCGCTCGCAAGCTCGCGGCTCAGGGTCGCACCTCACCATGAGGGTGAACGGGCGCCGGCGCTTGCAGTAGCCCTCATCCTGAGGTGCGATTGGAGCGAAGCGAAATGAGCCTCGAAGGACGAGGGCGCTTGGCGATTCCATCAACGAACGAACCGCTGTGTTGTCAGTGCGAGCGCTTCGATGCGCTGGAGAATGGCTTTCAGATGAATACGAAGCTTTTCAGCCTTCGTCTCGTCATAGGCGAAAGGCGGAGCTTCTGAAGCGAGATGGGTGGATTGCGCCAGTTCCATCTGGATGGCGTGGACGCCTGTTTCCGGCTTGCCGTAATGGCGCGTGGTCCAGCCGCCCTTGAAGCGTCCGTTGAGGATGGAAGTGTATCCGTCGGCGCCCCCGGCGATCTCCTTTACAGCCGCCTCGATTTCCGGCGCGCAGGTCTTGCCATTATCGGTGCCGATGTTGAAATCCGGCAGCTTGCCTTCGAAGAGAAAGGGGATTTGCGAGCGGATCGAATGGCAGTCGTAGAGGATGGCGACGCCGTGGATCGTCTTCACCCGCTCGATTTCAGCGACAAGGGCTGCATGATAGGGCGCGTGGAAGGCGGCGAGCCGGGCCTTGATGTCGGCCTCATCCGGTTCCCCGCCTTCCAGCCAGATCGGCTCGCCGTCGAAATCGGTTTCGGGAATGAGGCCCGTGGTGTTCTGGCCGGGATAAAGGCTGGTGCCTAGGGGATCGCGGTTGGCGTCTACACAATAGCGATGGAAGGTGGCGCGGACAGTGGTCGCATCCGGCAACAGCCCGTCATAGAGCTTGTGAATATGCCAGTCTGTATCCGCCAGCAGACGCCCATTGGCGTTGAGCCTCTCCCCTATATCCGATGGCACCTCGGTTCCCGTGTGGGGAAAAGCAAGGATGACGGGCGAGTTGCCTTGGCGGACTTCGAATGCGGCCATGTCAATTTTCCAATGCGGGGAGGATACCGGCGGAAACAGAGTTATTCAGCGCGCCGGTGGCGACGAGACCGCGCGCCGCCTTCAGGTCATCAGCCATATAGCGGTCGATCTCGAGTTCCGGCACGGCGGCTCGTATCGTGGCGTGCGCTTTCAGCAGTTCCGGGCTGGTTTTGAGAGGCGCGCGCAGATCGAGGCCTTGCGCGGCGGTGATCGCCTCGATGCCGATGATGGAGAAGAGGTTTTCGCTCATCTGCATGAGGCGGCGCGCGCCGTGGCAGGCCATGGAGACGTGGTCTTCCTGATTGGCCGAGGTGGGCGTGGAATCGACCGATGCCGGGTGCGACATCTGCTTGTTTTCGCTCATCAGCGCGGCGGAGGTCACCTCCGCGATCATCAACCCGGAATTGAGGCCGGGCTTCCTGGCGAGAAATGGCGGCAGGCCGAAGCTCAACGCGGGATCGACGAGAAGCGCGATGCGGCGCTGCGAAATCGCGCCGATCTCGCAGATGGCGAGCGCAATCTGGTCGGCGGCGAAGGCGACCGGCTCAGCGTGGAAGTTCCCGCCCGATATCACGGAGCCGTCGCTGACCACCAGCGGGTTGTCGGTGACGGCATTGGCTTCGATTTCCAGCGTGCGTGCGGTCATGCGCAAGAGATCGAGGCAGGCGCCATCCACCTGCGGCTGGCAGCGGATGCAATAGGGGTCCTGCACGCGCTCGTCGCCTTCGAGATGGCTTGCCCGGATTTGCGAGCCTTCCAGAAGGGTGCGCAGCGCATAAGCGGTATCGATCTGGCCCTTATGGCCCCTGAGCGTATGGATTTCCGGATGGAAGGGGGCCGACGAACCCATGGCGGCGTCGGTCGAAAGCGCGCCTGTGATGAGGGCGCTTTGCGCCGCGCGGTGCGTTCGAAACAGCCCGGCAAGAGCAAGCGCGGTGGAAACCTGCGTGCCGTTGATGAGGGCGAGCCCTTCCTTGGCGGCGAGCACGACGGGTTTCAGCCCTGCCTTGGACAGCGCGTCTCTCGCGGCAAGCCGCTCGCCTTGAACGAAGGCTTCGCCTTCGCCGATCATCGCGGCAGCCATGTGGGCGAGCGGCGCCAGATCACCCGATGCGCCGACGGAGCCCTTCTCCGGGATGACGGGGATGACGCTTTTCTCCAGCATGTCCTCGATAAGGCGGACAATCTCCATCCGCACGCCGGACGCGCAGCGCCCGAGCGAGATCAGCTTCAGCACCATGATGAGGCGGACGATCTCTTCCGTGAAAGGCGCGCCGACGCCGCAGCAATGCGAAAGGATCAGATTGCGCTGGAGCGTGGTGACATCGGAGGCGTCGATGCGGATGCTCGCCAGCTTGCCGAAGCCGGTGTTGACGCCATAGACCGGCTGGTCGCTGCCTGCGATTTCCGCGATGCGACCTGCAGCCTTTTCGATGCCTGCATGAAAGGCCGGATCGATCCGCGCCGCCGCGCCGGTCCAGTAAATTCTCTCAAGCGTACCGAGCGGTACGGCACCGGGCTCAAGCAAAATTGTCGTCATTGTCCCCTCCATATCCGGCGATGCAGGGGATTGAAGCCCATGCGGTAGACGAGTTCCGCCGGGCGTTCGATATCCCAGATGGCGAGGTCGGCCCATTTGCCGACTTCGAGCGTTCCGGTCTCAGAGAGAATGCCGAGCACGCGGGCTGCCTCGCGCGTCACCCCGGCGATGCATTCATCGACAGTCAAGCGGAACAGCGTCGCGCTCATGTTCATGGTGAGGAGCAGCGAAGTCAGCGGCGAGGTGCCGGGATTGCAATCGGTGGCGATGGCGATCTTCACGCCGTGCTTGCGAAGCTGCTCGACCGGCGGCAACTGCTTCTCGCGGATGAAATAAAATGCGCCCGGCAGCAGCACCGCCACCGTCCCGGCCTTTGCCATGGCGATAACGCCAGCTTCGTCGGTATATTCCATGTGGTCTACCGAAAGCGCACCGAATTCGGCGGCAAGCTTCGCCCCGTGCAGGTTCGACAGCTGGTCGGCGTGGAGCTTGACCGGCAGGCCATGTTTTTGCGCCGCGCGGAAGACTTGGGCGATCTGTTCCGGAGAAAAGGCGATACCCTCGCAGAAACCGTCCACCGCATCGGCCAGGCGTTCAGCAGCAATCGCCGGAAGCATCTCATTCGCGACGCGGTCGATATAGGCCTGTTTGTCGCCATCGGCTTCGGGCGGCAGGGCGTGCGCGCCGAGAAAACTGGTGCATATGGAAACGGGCCGTTCGCCTCCTAGCCGCCGGGCGACCGTGAGTGTTTTCCGCTCGTTTTCCAGATCAAGACCATAACCGGATTTGACCTCCACGGTGGTGACGCCTTCGGCGATCAGCGCATCGAGGCGGGGCAGGGTCTGGCGCAGCAAATCCTCTTCGCTCGCGGCGCGGAGCGCCTTGACCGAGGAGACGATGCCGCCGCCTGCTTTGGCCACGTCCTCATAGGTGGCTCCGGCAAGCCGCAGCTCGAACTCATGCGCCCTGTTTCCGGCATGGACGAGGTGGGTGTGACAGTCGATGAGGCCGGGGGTGATCCAGCGGCCTTCCAGATCGACGATTTCCGACCGCCCGAGGGCGGAGAGAGGCAAGTCGCTTTCCGCTCCGGCAAAGGCGATGCGGCCGTTTTCGATCAGCAAGGCACCTTTTTCGACAATGCCAAGACCTTCGCCGCCAACGGCCAGTGTCGCCAGCCGTGCGTTGCGAAAGAGGACCGGACGGCCATGGTCAGGCGATCCTTTCTGCGAAAAAGAGTTCCCACTCATCAGCTTTACGCCTTTCTTTATGCTTATAATGTATATACATAATAATAGGGTGACAAGAGAAATCTTCCATCGTGAAAAGGAAGGGACAGGCATGGTGAGGCTTCACACGAAGACGGCGCTTCTGCCGCAGGGCTGGCAATCGGACGTGCGCCTGACAATTGCTGCGGGGCGCATTGCCCGCGTGGAAACCGGTGTTGCGCCGGGGCCGGATGACGAGCGCCACGCAATTCTCATTCCCGCCATGCCGAACCTTCACAGCCATGCCTTTCAGCGGGCGATGGCGGGCTTGGCTGAGGTGAGGGGACCGGCCAGCGACAGCTTCTGGAGCTGGCGCACGGTCATGTACAAATTCGCGCTGTCGATGACGCCGGAGCATGTCGAGGCCGTCGCCGCCCAGCTCTACATGGAAATGCTGGAGGCGGGTTTCGGCCGCGTCGGCGAGTTCCATTATCTGCACCATGACAAGGATGGCCGGCCATATGCCAACATCGCCGAACTCGCCGGGCGGATCGGCGCGGCCAGCGAGACGACGGGCATCGGGCTGACGCTGCTGCCCGTGTTCTATGCGCATTCCGGCTTCGGCGGCGCCGCGCCGATCGAGGGCCAGCGGCGGTTCATCAATTCCACCGACAGTTTCGAAAAGCTAATGGAGGGGTGCCGGGCGATCGTTGACCGCTTGGAGGGCGCTGAACTGGGGGTTGCCCCGCACAGCCTCCGGGCGGTTACCTTGGGCGAACTGGCGCAAATCGTGCCGATGGCGGGTAGAGGGCCGGTCCATATCCACGTCGCCGAGCAGGTGAAGGAGGTGGAGGACTGCATCGCTTGGGTCCGTGCGCGCCCGGTCGAATGGCTGCTCGACAACGCTCCCGTCGATGGGCGCTGGTGCCTTATCCATGCGACGCACATGACGGATGACGAGACGCGCCGGATGGCGGCAAGCGGCGCTGTTGCCGGGCTTTGCCCGATCACCGAGGCCAATCTCGGCGACGGCACGTTCAATGCGCCGCTCTTTCTTGACGCAGGCGGACGTTTCGGCATCGGCTCGGATTCCAACGTGCTGATTTCCTTACCCCAGGAATTGCGCCAGCTCGAATATTCGCAGCGGCTCGCGCTTCGCGCCCGCAATGTCGTCGCAACGCCCGGCGGTTCGACGGGGCGACGTCTCTTCGATGAAGCACTCGCGGGCGGCGGGGCGGCGCTCGCTGCACCGGCCGGGCTCGCCGAGGGCAATCATGCGGACATCGTTTCGCTCGATTTGAGCGCGGTCCCCTATCTCGCCGGCGACCAGATTCTCGACCACTGGATATTCGCTGGCGGTGTCGATGTCGATTGTGTTTGGGCGCTTGGCCGCAAGCAGGTGGAGGGCGGATGCCATTTGAAGCGGGATGTTATCAACAAGCGCTTTCTGGCGGCGATGGGCGAACTGCTCGCGGAGTGAAAGGGGCTTTTCCGAATAGAGCATTGGCGATAGAGCGGGAGGCACTGAAGCATTTCACCTCTTGATGGAAACGATGGGATATTTTTCCTCGTTGAGGCAGCATTACTGTTGAGGCATGGATTCCTGTGACAAGCACAGGAATTGTCTGTTTGTTTCATGCTTAATTGGCGCTGAGGCTGGATGCGATTCCCGGGATGGCCACCCCGGGAAT
>NZ_QJTF01000011.1 GCF_003217235.1 Paramesorhizobium leguminum
GTCACGAGGGCGAACTCTTCGTCCGCCAGCGGCGCCGCCGCCTTCGTTGTGGCGCTTTATAGGCCCCACCCAACGAAACTGTCAACACGCAAAATCACGATTTTCGAATTTTCTTGAGTGACGGAAGGGAAGCTTTGTGACAGCCATATGAAGCATATCCGGGATTGCCTGCCTATAAACGAAAACGGACGGGCGCTGCCGCCCGTCCGTTTCTCTCGCCCTTCCCTCGCAGCCCGCCGCCCCCGCGCCGAGCCGCTCGAATTCCGGTCAGGCGATAACTTGTCCCGCTGCGTCGAAACGATAGGTCCGGGCCGGATCGGGCGTTGCGTAAAGCGCGGCGCCCGGCTCCACCCTGTATTCACCGAAAAGCCTGATAGTGATGAGCCCAGCCTCCTTGCTGTCGAGATAGAGATTGGTATCAGGCCCTAGATGCTCGACATGCATGACGCTGCCGGCCCAGGTGCCGGATGTCGGATCAACCGTGATATGTTCTGGCCTGACGCCGATTGTCTTCACCCCCTCGTGCCCAAGCCGCGCCGCATCGATGAAATTCATCTTCGGCGAACCGATGAAGCCGGCGACAAACAGATTGGCTGGCGAATTATAAAGCTCCATCGGCGCGCCGATCTGCTCGATCCGGCCATTGTTGAGCACGACGATCTTGTCGGCGAGCGTCATCGCCTCCACCTGGTCGTGCGTCACATAGATCATCGTCGCCGACAATTCCCGGTGCAGCCGGGCGATTTCGAGCCGCGTGTTGACGCGGAGCGCCGCATCGAGATTGGAAAGCGGTTCATCGAACAGGAACAGCTTCGGCTCGCGCACCAGCGCCCGGCCGATGGCGACGCGCTGGCGCTGTCCGCCTGAAAGTTCCGCCGGCCGGCGCGCCAGATAATCATCAAGCGAAAGCATGGCCGAGGCTTTTCCGACACGGCCGGCGATTTCCGCCGCCGGTGTTCCCGCCTGCTTGAGGCCGAGCCCCATATTGTCGCGCACCGTCAGATGCGGATAGAGCGCATAGGTCTGGAACACCATGGCAATGCCGCGCTTCGCCGGTGGGATGTGGCCGGCGGCAGCACCGTCGATGAGCACGTCGCCCGATGTCGCATCCTCGAGCCCCGCGATGATCCGCAAAAGTGTCGACTTCCCGCAGCCGGACGGCCCGACGAAGACCACCAGCTCGCCGTCCTTCACATCGAGGTCGATACCCTTGAGCACATCGACCGAACCGAAGGACTTGCGGATATTTTCCAGTTTCAGCGTACCCAAATCGTTATTCCTGTCCTAGAGCCTGACGGCCTTGCCTGTGCGCACGCTTTCATCCGCGGCAAGGCAGATGGCCAGCGATTGCACCGCGTCTTCCATATGGCGGGTGAGATCGATATTCTCGCGGATCGCCTTCAGCATGTAAGCTTGTTCGAGATCGCAAAGCCCCTGATGGCCCGGCTCGCCTTCCATCGAGAGGTGCTGGTCGGGTTCCGCCAGCTTACCGTCCTCATCGAGCTTCGCTGAATGAACGCGGATGACGGATGTTTTCGTATGCGTATCGATATCGGCGGATTTGGCGCCCTCGTTCATGACGATGGAAACTGAGCCATTGGGCGAGATGACATCCTTCACGAAGAAGGCCGTCTCCGACATCATCGGCCCCCAGCCGGCCTCGTACCAGCCGACCGAACCGTCATCGAACAGCACCTGCAGATGGCCGTAATTATACATCGCCTCATCGATTTCAGGTGAAAGCCTGAGGCCCATGCCGCGCACTTCGACCGGCCTGGCGTCGGTGATCTGGCACATGACGTCGAGATAATGCACGCCGCAATCGACAATCGGCGAAGTCGTCTCCATCAGCTTCTTGTGCGTTTCCCAATGGTCACCGCTCGATTGCTGGTTCAAGTTCATGCGGAAGACATAAGGTCCGCCAAGCGCCCTCGCCTCCGCAATGAGCCGCATCCATGACGGATGGTAGCGCAGGATGTAGCCTACCACCAGCTTGCGGCCCCTCGCCTTCGCCATTTCGACGACGCGCCGAGCGTCAGCGACATTGGTCGCCAGCGGCTTTTCGACGAAAACGTCCGCGCCGGTTTCCATTGCCTTGATCGCGTAATCGGCATGACTATCGGAATAGGTGGCGATGCAGGCAAGATCTGGTTTCAGCGCTTCCAATGCCTCATCGAAGGAATGGAAAAACGGATAGTTTGTGAGCTGCTCAGGTAACTCTACCGACGAGCGGTTGACGAGGCCGACAATCTCGAAGCCCGGATTCTCGTGATAGGCGAGCGCATGGCTCAAGCCCATATGGCCAAGTCCGGCAACCATGACCCGCACGGGCTGCGAATTCTCCGCATTCATTTGACCGCTCCTGCCGTGATCCCGCGGATGAGCTGGCGGGAGAAGAAGAAATAGAGGACGAGCACGGGCAGGATCGCCAGCGACAGCGCCGCGAGAACGGCATTCCAGTTGGTGACGTACTGGCCGATGAACATCTGCGCACCGAGGGTCACGGTCTTCGTCGCCTCGGATGGAGCGAGGATCAGCGGAAACCACAGATCGTTCCAGATCGGGATCATGGTAAAGACGGCGACCGTCGCCATCGCCGGCCTGACCAGAGGCAGCACGAGGCGGAAGAAGATGCGGTATTCGCTAAGACCATCGATGCGCCCGGCATTCTTCAGATCGTCGGAAACCTGCTTCATGAATTCCGACAGGATGAAGACCGCCAGCGGCAAGCCCTGCGCGGTATAGACCAGGATCAGCGCCGTCAGCGTATCGACCAGTCCGCTCGCAACCATCAGTTCGAGGATGGAAACCGTACCGAGCCGGATCGGGATCATGATCCCCAGCGCCAGATATAGCCCCATCAGCGTATTGCCGCGGAAGCGGTATTCGGAAAGCGCGAAGGCAGCCATGGCGCCGAAGACCAGCACCAGCGCGATGGACACCACCGTCACGATCAGGCTGTTCTGGAAATAGATAAAGAAATTACCCTGTTCGATAACCGTCTTGTAGCCGATCAGGCTGAACGTCTCCTGCGTCGGTATTTGCAGGGGTGCCCGGAAGATCGCATTGCGCGACTTGAACGAGTTGATGACGATGACGACGACCGGGAATAGCGCGATCACCGTATAGGCAATGAGGATCGCATGGGCGGCGATGCTGCGGGAGAGTGATGATGTGGCGCGGCTCATTGGGCGTCCTCTGGCCAAGTAATATGTCCATCTGTCCGGCTAGACGCAGCCCTCTCTCCCCTCGTCATCCTCGGGCTTGACCCGAGGATCCACGGCAAGGGAGCACTGATATGCCCGCCGCATTGACGCATTCCAGTAGGCATAAGCTGCCCGATATCTCGGATGACGTTTTTACTATCCCGCAGCGGATGATAATTCCGTTTTTGCCCCTTTGCCGTGGATCCTCGGGTCAAGCCCAAGGATGACGACTGGAGGCGGGAGCTGAAAATCGAACTCATGCCGCTCTCCCTCAGAACTGATAGCGGCGCAGGCGCCGCTGGATGCCGAAAAGATAGAGGCAGACGCCGGCGAGGATGATGAAGAACATCACCGAGGCAACCGTCGCGCCCATATTGCGGTCGCCGACCTGAAGCTGGAACCCGAAGAAGGTCCTGAACATGAAGGTGCCCAGAATATCTGTCGAGTAGTTCGGCCCCGCGAGCGCGCCTTGCGTCGTGTAAATCAAATCGAACGCGTTGAAATTGCCGACGAAGGTGAGAATCGAAATGATGCCGATGGAAGGCAGGATCAGCGGCAGCTTGATTTTCCAGAACTGCGCAACGCCGGTAATGCCATCGCACTCCGCCGCCTCGATGATCTCATCAGGGATGGACAGGAGCGCGGCATAGATCAGCATCATCGGGATGCCGATAAATTGCCAGACGGAGATGAGGCTAAGCGTCGTCAGCGCATATTGCTCCTGGCCGAGCCACGGCGCGAAAAGGCTTTTCAACCCGACCGCGTCGAGCATGTTTGGAGCGATGCCCCAGAGCGGGCTCAGGATCAGCTTCCAGGCGAAACCGACGATCACGAAGGACAGGATCGTCGGGATGAAGATCGCCGTCCGATAGAAGGTGCTGAACCGTAATTTCGGATGGCTCAGAAGCGCCGCCAGCACAACCCCGATCGGATTCTGCACCACCATGTGGACGATGAAGAACCAGACATTATTCCTGAGCGCATTCCAGAAGTTCACCGACCAGTTCGGATCGCCGAAAAGTGTGCGGAAGTTATCAAGACCGACGAAAGTCGACAGATTGTTTTCCACGCGGAAGAGCGACAATTGCATCGTGCCGAAGAGCGGCAGGATCATCACCGCCGTATAGATCAGGACCGCCGGCATGAGGAAAACAGCGATATGCCATCGCACGGGCCTGCTCTTTGCGGGGGTATTGGTCATGCGGTCTGTCAGCCTTCTGACTGTATTTCGTTTTAACGCTGGCGAGGACAGCCTCGCAGAATAGGCTCGCGCCCTTCCCTCCCCCTTGCGGGGAGGGTGGCCCGAAGGGTCGGGTGGGGGTGGTGACGGCTGTACTCCAACAGGCAATCGCAGCGCGCTGCCTTAACCACCCCCATCCGCCCGCTAACGCGGGCACCTTCCCCGCAAGGGGGAAGGAGGGCAGCTTATCACTTCGCCGGCTTGTACCAGCTATCCAGACCCTTCTGAAGCTTCTCGCCAGCCTGCTCCGGCGTATCGGTGCCATTGATCACGTTGGCGGATTCGACCCAGGTCTCGTTTTCGAGATTGGGCGTCCCACGCGACAGGATCTGGTAGGTCGAGCGAATGGTCGACTTGCACTTGTCGCGCCAGGAGACGAATTCCTGGGCTAGCGGATCGGTCATCTTCACCGGCGTTGAATTCAGGCTGAAGAAGCCCGGCAGCGCGTTGGCGTAGATTTCAGCGAATTCAGGCGAGGCCACCCATTCGAGGAATGCCTTGGCTTCTTTCGGATGCGCTGACTTGGCGTTCATGCCGATGCCGAGATCGGTATGGTCCGAGATGTAGCAGGTGTCGCCGGCCTTCTTGACCGGAGGCGGGAACGCGCCCATCTTGAACTGGGCCTGCGTGTTGAAGCCGGAGATTTCCCACGAACCCGCAGGATAGATCGCGGCGCGACCGAGCGTGAACATGTTCTGGCTGTCGGGATAAGACTGCGCCTCGAAGCCATCGCCGAGATAATCCTTCCAGCGAGCAAGCGTCTTGAACGGATCGACCCACTCAGGATCGGTCAGCTTTTCCTTGCCGGCGATCAGTGCCTTCCGGCCTTCCTCGCCCTTCCAATAGTTCGGGCCGATATTCTGGTAGCCCATGGTCGCGGCTTCCCAGAGATCCTTGGTGCCCATCGCCATTGGAATATAGGTGCCGTCCTTCTTGATCGCATCGAGCACGGCGAAGAACTCGTCCTCCGTCTGCGGCACCTTAAGGCCGAGCTTGTCGAACGCTTCCTTGTTATAGATGAAGCCGTGAATGACGGACGCCACCGGCACACAGAAGGTGGTTTTGCCGTCATCCGTCTCCCAGGCCGACTTCGCAACCGGGCTGAACTTGTCGATACCAGGCAGATCGTTGAGCGAGGCGAGCTGCCCCTTCTGGAAAAGCGCCAGCGACTTGTCGAACGGGCGGCAGGTTATGATGTCGCCAGCCGAATTGGCGTCGAGCTTGGCGCCTAGCGCGGCGTCATATTCCGTGGGCGCGGAAGGATTGAACTTGAGCTTGATGCCCGGATGCGACTTCTCGAAGGCGGGGATCAGCTTCTCGTTCCAGATCGGCAGATCGTCGTTGCGCCAGCTCTCGATATTCAGCGTCACGTCTTCCGCGTAAGCCGCCCCGGCCGAGCCGAGTACGCTTGACGCGAGCAACACTGCAATCATTGTCTTGCTCATCATGATAACTCTCCCATTTTGACGCCCTCAGGCGTGTTGCTCCTGCATAATCCCACATCTTCTGGATGAAATTATGCAGCCGTCTCTAATGGGAACCAAGGTTCCCTTCCAATTCGACCAGCGCCGGACGCAGTTTCTGTCCGTTACCGTCGAGAAGTTTTTGCGCGGCATCGATATCCGCCGCGCCTGCCGCCAGCAGAACCGCCGGCTTGACCGAACCGCCGGCCTGCTCAAGACAGGCATGCGCTCGTTTCTCGCCGCAATTCGTGATGGCACTTACGATATGCGCTGCCCGCGCCCTAAGCTTGGCATTGTCAGCGTGAAGATTGACCATGTAACCGTCATGGACATGCCCCAGCCGGATCGCCGCCAGCGTCGACAACAGGTTCAGCGCTATTTTCTGAGCGGTCCCTGCGCCCATGCGGGTTGATCCCGCTATTATTTCCGGCGGCGTTTCCAGGAGGATGCCGATATCGGCCTCTTCCAGAATAGGCGCTCCCGGATTATTGGCTATCGCGATTGTCTTCAGTCCGCGCTCTTTGGCGGCGCCGAGCGCGCTGACCGCATAGGGCGTCGAGCCGCTCGCCGAAATGGCGACGAGACAATCGCCGAACTCAAGCTTTGCGGCAACGACATCCCGAACGCCGTGCTCCGCAACGTCCTCCGGCGCGCCCGTCAGGTTGGTCAGGCTTTCGACCCCGCCGGCAAAAAGGACAACGATCTGCTCGCGCGGGATGCCGAATGTGCCGGGCAACTCCAGCGCATCGGACAGCGCCATCAGGCCGGAACTGCCGGCGGCGGCATAGGCGAGACGCCCGCCGCGCTCCAGGGCGTCGGCTACGAGATCGGCGGCATCGGCAATATTCCCGGAAGATGGGGCGACAACGGTTGCGGCCTCCTCCTGCGCCTTGGCGAGAAGGGCTGCTATACGATGCGGCGGCTGGAGATCGAGGCCCCTCGCCTCGTCATTCAGCTGTTCGGTCCGGTTTACGGCCATTATCGTGTTCTCCCACTTATCTGATAATGCCAAAAAAATACCACTTGTCCAGAGACCTTAACGGTTTCTTGTCATCAAAGTTTCGCTTGATAAAAATTTCGTGTCTTTTCAGTGCGTTGTGAATTTAGCCAGCCCAACGGGATTTAGCTCTTGGCTATTGGTACTTTATTGGTATCATGAATTAGCAGGAGGACGAGCGCGTGGAACTTCTTCTCGGAATTGACGGGGGCGGCACGGGATGCCGCGCGGCGCTTGCCGATAGCGCAGGCCGGATTATTGGCCGTGGCAAGAGCGGCGCGGCCAATATCATGACGGATATAGAAGGCGCGCGGATCAATATATTGGCTGCCACACGGCAGGCCTTGCAGGAAGCCGGCCTCGGTCCAGAGGCTGAAACCTCGGTTTCCGCCGTTCTCGGTCTTGCCGGCGCCAATGTGAACAACAATGGCGCGCGCCTTGAGAAGCTCCTGCCTTTCGCCCGCGCTCATGTGAAATCCGATGCCACCATCGCGCTCCATGGCGCCATCGGCGATGGCGACGGAACGGTCGTCATCCTCGGCACCGGCTCGGTCTTTATCACCCGCCAAAAAGGCCAAATCCGCACGATCGGCGGCTGGGGTTTCAAGGTGAGCGATCTTGGCGGCGGCGCGCGCCTTGGCCGCGACCTGCTCGAAGAGGTGCTGCTCGCCCATGACGGCGTGCATCCTGCCTCGCCCCTGACGGAAAAGACAATGGCGCTCTTCGAAAACGATCCCGATCGGATCGTCACTTTCGCGCGTGACGCCAAGCCGAACGATTTCGGCGCTTATGCACCGCTGGTTTTCGAATATGCCGACAAGGGCGACCCACTTGGGAGCCTGCTCATCGAGCGGTCGGTCAAAACCATCGAGGAAGCGCTCGATGCGATCATGCCGCCGGAACAGGATCGTCTCTGCCTGATCGGCGGGCTTGGTTCGCTTTATGCGCCAAGGCTTTCCCCGAAATACCGCGCCCGCATTCATCCGCCCCTGGGCGATGCGTTGAGCGGCGCGGTCCAACTTGCCGCCAAGCTCTTTGCGCACGAGGAAGCGGCTCATGGCTGATACCATTGCGGCCATCTTTGCCGACATGACAGCGCAATCGCTGGGCGGTGGGCCGCTCTATGTCAAGCTCAAGCGGATCATCGAACGCGCAGTGGAGCGTGGGCTCATCAAGTCAGGCGACGCCCTGCCGCCGGAACGCGAAATCGCCAGCATGGCTGATGTGTCCCGCGTCACCGTCCGCAAGGCCGTCCAGGAGCTGGTGAAGGAAGGGCTGCTCATCCAGCGCCACGGTTCGGGCACTTTCGTCGCCTCGCGGGTGAAGCCGGTAGAGCAATATCTGACGCAGCTCACCTCGTTCACCGAGGATATGGCGCGGCGCGGCATGATCGTGCGTTCGGCATGGCTCGACCGTGGTCTCTATGCCCCCTCGCCCGAGGAGATGGTGACACTCGGTCTGACCTCAGGCGAAATGGTCGCCCGCATCAGCCGCCTGCGCGTCGCGAACGAGACGCCTATGGCCATCGAACGGGCGGCTCTCGCGCCAAGCGTTCTTCCCCGTCCCGAAGATGTAACCACATCGCTCTATGCGGTGCTGACGGCCAACGGCAACCGCCCGGTGCGCGCCATTCAGCGCATTTCAGCCGCCATTTTGAAGGAAAATGATGCGCGCCTTCTTGACGTGCAGCCGGGTTCGGCCAGCCTCAACATCGAGCGCATTTCCTATCTCGAATCCGGCAAGGTGATCGAGTTCACCCGCTCGATCTACCGCGCCGACGCCTATGAATTCATCGCCGAACTGCGCCTGAGCGACCCATCGGGCCAGACGGCGGAAGCAGCGGGAGCCGTTCTTTGACCACTGAAACCAGCCTCATGCGCGCGGAAATCGCCTCCATTCCGGATGTGGTGGCGCGTCTTCTCGACGGATCGAACGATATTCTGCGCAAGGCGGGCAGCCAGTTGCGCGAAAAGGATCCGGCTTTCCTCGTATCGATTGCGCGCGGCTCGTCCGACCATGTGGCGACCTATCTCAAATACGCGACCGAACTGACCGCGGGCATCCCCGTCGCCTCGCTCGGCCCCTCCATCGCCTCGATCTACGGCGCCCGGCTCAAACTGGCGAACGCCGCCGCAATCGCCATTTCCCAATCCGGGAAAAGCCCCGACATCGTGACAATGGCGAAGGTGGCACGGACAAGCGGCGCCCTGACCTATGCCATCAGCAACACCTCAGATTCGCCCTTGGCGCAGACCTGCGATGTTGCCATCGATATCCTCGCCGGCCCAGAAAAAAGCGTCGCCGCGACGAAAACATTCGTGGCTTCCGCCGTGGCTGGCCTCGCCCTGATCGCACATTGGACCGGCGACACCGCGCTTCTCGATGCCCTCAGGCAATTGCCGCGTGCTTTGAACGATGCGCTCACCTGTGATTGGTCGCCCCTTGGCGAAGCTCTGGAAGGCCATGACTCGCTCTTTGTGCTCGGACGCGGCCCATCTTCGGCAATCGCCAATGAGGCGGCGCTCAAGTTCAAGGAAACCAGTTCCATGCACGCCGAAGCCTATAGCGCGGCGGAAGTCTTGCATGGCCCCGTCGCCATCGTCGGCAAGAATTTTCCCGTACTGGCGCTGACCGCCCGCGACGCGGCGGAACAGTCGATCATCGAGACCTGCGACCGCATCGCCGGTCAAGGCGCTGCCGTCTTCGTCACCTCGACGAGCAAGACCGCCGCGACACCCCTTCCTTTCGTCGCGACATCGCATCCCCTGACCGACCCGCTGGCGCTTCTCGTTTCCTTCTATATCTTCGTTGAAGGACTCTCCCGCCATCGCGGCTTCAATCCCGATACCCCTCCCCACCTTCGCAAAGTGACCGAAACCATATGAGCCAACGATTTGCCCTGACCGCGCCGCGCATTTTCGATGGCGAGAACTGGCTGCACTATGCGGCGCTCATTCTGGACGGCGAGCGGATCGAAGCCGTCGTTGCGCGAGAGGCCGTCCCCTCCGGCATTAGGACAATTGCCCTAGATGAAGGAATGATCGTCCCCGGCTTCATCGACCTGCAAGTCAATGGCGGTGGCGGGGTTCTCCTGAACGAACATCCCGATGTGGAGGCCATCCGCACGATCTGCGCCGCCCACGCCAAATTCGGCACCACCGGGCTGCTGCCGACGCTGATTACCGACACGCGCGAAGTAACCGCCGCCGCCATAGCCGCCGGAGAGGAGGCCACGCGCGACAACGTGCCGGGCTTCCTCGGCCTGCATCTCGAAGGGCCGCATCTGTCGGTCGCGCGCAAGGGTACGCATCATCCCGCCCTCATCCGGCCGATGGAAGACACCGATCTTGCCCGGCTGATCGAAGCGCAAAAACACCTTCCCGTGCTGCTCACGACGGTCGCGCCGGAAAACACCACCAACGAACAGATCAGGGCGCTTGCGGAAGCGGGCATCATCGTCAGCCTGGGCCACTCCGATTGCTCCTACGCCGTGGCGCGTGAAGCCGCGGCATCGGGCGCGTCCATGATGACCCACCTCTTCAATGCCATGAGCCCGCTCGGCCACCGCGAGCCGGGCATGGTCGGCGCGGCGCTCGATTTAGGCAGTCTCCATGTCGGCCTGATCGCCGATGGCCTCCATGTCGATCCCGCATCCATCCGCATCGCGCTCAAGGCAAAGACCGGCCCCGGCCACATCTTCCTCGTCACCGACGCCATGTCGACCATCGGCACGGATCTGACCAGCTTCACGCTCAACGGGCGCACGATCCACCGTGCCAACGGCCGCCTGACGCTCGATGACGGAACACTGGCGGGCGCCGATCTCGACATGATCTCCGCCGTCCGCTTCATGCACCAGACCATCGGTCTCCCGCTCGATGAAGCTCTGCGCATGGCGTCGCTCTACCCAGCCCGCAGCATCGGGCTTGCCGACCGGTTGGGAAGCCTGCGCCCCGGAATGCGTACCAGCCTCCTGCATCTCGATGACAAGCTTGACGTAAAAAGAACGGTCATCGACGGAAAAGTCGTTTTCGGCGATCCTTTGGGGTAGAAGGCCTTGCGGCCAGTCAGGTGAGTTCCTACGGTCGAGAGAAACGCTGTCGGGAAATATCATGCTGACCAAGAAGGGAAAATACGGCCTCAAGGCGATGGTGCACCTCGCCGGGATCGCCGAAGGCGAGCTTGCAGCCGTCCATGAGATCGCCGCCCAGCGCCGCATTCCCCGCAAGTTTCTCGACAATATCCTGACCGACCTGCGCAATGCGGGGCTGGTGACCAGCCGCAAGGGTAAAGGCGGCGGCTTCCGCCTCGCCAAACCCGCCGGCGAAATCCACATCGGCAATATCATCCGCATTCTTGACGGCCCGCTGGCGCCGATCTCCTGCGCCAGCAAGACGGACTATCGCTCCTGCGAGGATTGCAACGAGGCCGATTGCGAAGTCCGCCGGCTGATGCTGGACGTGCGCGAGGCCATCGCCAATGTGCTTGACCACCGCACGCTCGCCGACAGCAAGGCGCTGGATATCGCCCTGCTGCCGGAGTGAGCTTGGAGGTTAGAGTGGTTCATGATTTAATGGAATCGTGAGGCACCCCCCCCTCTGGCTTGCCAGCCATCTCCCCCTCAAGGGGGGAGATTACGCTGTAATTGCCGCTTCCGCCAATCATCAACATTCCCAGAATAAGTGCCGTCATCGATACAGGCCAATCTCCCCCCTTGAGGGGGAGATGGCTGGCAAGCCAGAGGAGGGTGTAGTGCCCCGCCAGCGTTTCCATCTAAAAATGAAATGCTCCGCCTATTTCGACAGGCAGCCCTTCAGAGAATCCGCCAGATTACGGATAAGCTGCGGATAGAGGTCGGGACCATCCTTCAGCGAGGCGCCAAGCGGATCGAGAACGCCGGATTTGGCATCCGTGCCTTCGGTAACCGTCTTGACCAGACGCGGCTCGAACTGCGGCTCCGCGAAGACGCATGTCGCGCCGAGCTGTTTTACCTTGTCGTGGATTTCCGAGACACGCTGAGCGCCCGGCATGCTTTCCGGGCTGACGGTAAGAGACCCCACCGTGTTGAGGCCGAACCTCTTATCGAAATACTGGTAGGCGTCGTGGAAGACGATGAACGGCTTGTCCTTGACCGGCGCGAGTTCCGCCGCGACCTCTTTCGTCAAGGCGTCGAGCTTGGCCGAATAGGCTTGTGCATTGCTCTCGTAGCGCCCCGCGTTGGCGGGGTCGGCTTCCGACAACGTCCTGGCGATATCCTGAACGAAAATCTTCGCATTTTCCGGGTCCAGCCAGATATGCATGTCGTATTCGCCATGCGCGTGATCATGATGCTCATGACCTTCACCTTGCGCGTGATCGTGCCCCTCGCCCGCCTCATCGCCATGTTCATGCGCCTCGAACGGCCCACCCTCACGGAACTTGAGCTTCGTCAGGCCGGGCGCATCTGCCAGCGCCACGATCTTCGCTCCGGCGCCCAGCGTTTCCAGCGGCTTGTTGAGGAAGTTTTCCAATCCCGGACCAACCCAGAAGATGATCTTCGCGTGTTCTATAGCCTCCGCATCCGAAGGCTTGAGGCTGTAAGCATGGGGCGAGCCGGCGCCCTGAACAATAAGTGTGGGCTTTCCCACGCCTTCCATGACCGCCGCGACCAATGAATCGATCGGCTTGATCGAGGCGACCACGCCTTCCCTGCCGGCGGCGAAAGTGGAACTCGCGGACGCAAAAAACGCGGAAGCGAGCAAAAGGGAGCGAAGTATTCTCATGGCCTATCTCCTTGAATATGGGCGCCAGGGAACTGATATGTTATTAAGTTACATCAGTTGCGTAACGCTATAACGTCTGCCATAAGGCATGGCAAGACCTTAACGGAAATTTAAGTCATGCTGAAATCAGCCCCCCTCATCGAGATCAGGAATGCCGGCGTCTTTCGCAGCGGCAAATGGCTTGTCCGCGATATCAGCCTTCAGGTGATGCGTGGCGAGATCGTCACCCTGATCGGCCCCAACGGAGCCGGTAAAAGCACGACCGCCAAGTTGGCGCTCAAGGTGCTGAAACCGGACGCGGGTGAGGTGATCGACGCGCCGGGCTTGAAGGTCGGCTATGTGCCGCAGAAACTGGCGATCGACTGGACAATGCCGCTCTCCGTTGAACGGCTGATCACGCTGACATCTTCGCACACAAAGCAGGAAATAGCGCAGGCGCTCGAAGCCGTCGGCATCCCCCACCTTGCGAAGGCGGAGTTGCGCCATCTTTCGGGCGGCGAGTTTCAGCGCGCTCTGCTGGCGAGAGCCATTGCGCGCAAGCCGGATGTTCTCGTCCTCGACGAACCGGTGCAAGGCGTGGATTTCACCGGGGAAGCGGCGCTTTACGAGCTGATCGAGAAGTTGCGCGATACCACCCATTGCGGCGTTCTGCTGGTCTCGCATGATCTGCATCTGGTGATGGCCGCGACCGACCGTGTCATCTGCCTCAATGGGCATGTATGCTGCAGCGGCACGCCGAAGGATGTCGCGGCGAGCACGGAATATGCAAAACTCTTCGGTCCTCGCGCCGCCCGGCCATTTGCAGTCTATGAGCATCATCACGATCATACCCATCTCCCCGATGGGCGCGTCCGCCATGCCGACGGCAGCACTACCGATCATTGCTATGAACATGATGGGCACCATCACGGCAGCCCCTCATCCGACCCTTCGGGCCACCTTCTCCCCGTAAAAAACGGGGAGAAGGAAGAGGCGGCAACGTCGATGCCCCCCTCTCCCCGTTCTTTACGGGGAGAGGGCAAGGGTGAGGGGCAAATTGCGGAAAGAAAGCACTGATGCTTAATGATTTCTTCATCCGCGCGCTCGTCGCCGGCGTCGGCCTCGCGCTCACCACCGGGCCGCTGGGCTGTTTCATCGTCTGGCGGCGGATGGCCTATTTCGGCGATACCATGGCACACTCCGCCCTCTTAGGCGTTGCGCTCGCCTTCTTCTTTGATATCAACATCATGCTCGGCGTTTTCGCCGTCGCGGTGCTGATCTCCCTGCTCCTCCTGTTTCTGCAACGTCGCGATTCACTCTCCACCGATTCGCTTCTCGGCATCCTGTCCCATTCCACGCTGGCGCTGGGGCTGGTCATGGTTGCCTACATGACGTGGATACGGGTCGATCTCCTGGGCTTCCTGTTCGGCGATATCCTCGCCGTCTCGAAAAGCGACATCGCCTTCATCTATGGCGGCGGCGCTGCCGTCCTTCTGGTCATTGCATGGCTGTGGCGCCCCCTCCTCGCTGCTACCGTCAATGAGGACATCGCCAAGGCGGAAGGCCTTCATCCCGATTATTCACGCATCGTCTTCATGCTGCTGATGGCTCTCGTGATCGCCATCGCGATGAAAATCGTCGGCATCCTCCTCATCACCGCGCTCCTCATTATTCCAGCGGCGACGGCGCGGCGCTTTTCGCGAACGCCGGAACAGATGGCCGCTTCAGCATCCCTCCTGGGCGCGGTTGCTGTCATATCAGGTCTTTTCGGCTCATTGCATTTCGACACGCCGTCCGGCCCCTCCATCGTGGTGGCCGCATTGGGGATTTTCATACTCAGCCTGTTGCCGCTACAAATCCTTGTGCCATTCACCCGCCAGCGGAGCCCACGCCCATGACAAACAGAGAAACGACAACCAGAGAAACGCTCACCCGCAATCAGACCCTGGTCTTCGACGCGCTTGCCAAAGCCGCCGGGCCTCTAAGCGCATACACCATTCTCGACAAACTGCGCGATGATGGCTTCCGCGCCCCGCTGCAGGTCTATCGCGCGCTCGATAAGCTTGTTGATTTCGGCATGGTGCATCGGCTCGAAAGCCTCAACGCCTTCGTCGCCTGCGCCCACCCCCATTGCGGCCAGCATGGCCTGATCGCCTTCGCCATCTGCGAAAAATGCGGCCATGTCTCGGAATTTTCCAACGATGTCATCGAGGATCAGGTGCGGGGTTGGGCTGCCGCCAATGGCTTCAAGCCCTCCAAGACCACGGTTGAAATCCGCGGCAACTGCGCGAAGTGCTTGAACAGCTAGGCCCATCGCCTCCCAATATATTGCGATCAGTCACTCCCAATAAATTGCGAACTACTTATAGTATAAATCCATTCATGAAAACAAATTAACCGAATGCGCGTGAAATTTATTTCAAAATTTTAGCCTGAATAGTTATAACCGGAAAGACATACTTAAGCTTCTCTTCACAAATGCGTTGCAACTATCCGCCCCGGGCGGATGGACTGATTTCCTGCCGGGTTTCACTGAGCAGACTCGTCGATTTCGCCTCAATCAAGCTTATGGCGAACGAGGAGCAATCATGCTGCATTATGTCCACCCCCATCAAAGGCCCCAATACCGTTCGATGCTTGACGATTATTTCCGTCTGCGCAAAACGGTCTTTCACGATAGGCTCGGCTGGAGCGTGAACGTTACGGAAGATATGGAAAAAGACGTCTACGACACGATGGATTGTCTCTATATCCTCTCGACTAACGCCGAAGGGAAACTGCTTGGCGGACTTCGCCAGATGGTAACGACGGGGCCGACGCTGACCTGGGAAGTGTTCTCCGATCTGGTCCCGGACCGCACCAGCATCATGTCGCCGCGTGTATGGGAGACGACCCGTTTCTGCGTTTCACCGGATGCCTCGCATCTGAAATTTGCCAATGGCATGAACCGCGTATCGATCGAACTCTCGCTCGGCGCGCTTGAATATGGCATCCAGCAAGGCGTCACCCGCCACATCGCCGTCTGCGAGCGCACCGTGTTCGAATTGTCCCGCTCGCTCCGGGTGCCTTCAGAAATTCTCGGTTCCCGCATCGAGCCTAACGGTTCGGAAATCCTTTGCGTGGCATGGGAAGTGAATGAGGAATCCGCGGCGAGGCTGAAATGGACGGGATCGATGGTGCAGGTGGCGTAACCAAGCGGCATTGCCGCGATGGAAGAGCGCTTCCTCAGAGTATCTTGTTTTAATGGAATCGCTTGCTCTCACCCCCCTCTGCCCTGCCGGGCATCTCCCCCTCAAGGGGGGAGATTATGCCTTCATCAACAGCGGAACCAATCGCATATCTAGGGAGATAATGGTTGCGGGCCATGTCAGCCAATCTCCTCCCTTGAGGGGGAGATGCCCGGCAGGGCAGAGGGGGGTGTGATGACGCAGTACGACGTGAAACGCTCTAACTCAGAAAAACGCCATTCCGAGCGTCGCCGTACAAGGCTACGCTCGGGCAAGCTTGTGGATATCGAAGGCCGGTTCCTGATCGAATGCCAGTTGTACGATATCACCGGTAGCGGCGCCCGGATCCGCGTTGCCAACTCGCTTAGGGTGCCCGAACGCTTCTGGCTTTTCGACGACCGTTATACCCACGCGCTCCTTGCGCAAATCGTCTGGCGTGACGGCCTGGACCTCGGCGTCAGTTTCCGCGACGATCCGGCCACTCCGCCGCTCAGCGAAACGCGCCTGGCGGAACTGGCGGCCAAATATTATTCGCTCTGAGCATGGTCCCGAAAAGTTGTAGACTTTTCGGATAAGATCATGCGCTAAACGAAAGAATTAGAGCGGCATACCGCTCTAATGTTCGCTTAGTCTCTTCCCTATCGACTTCATGTTCATCTCGCGAATTTCAGACGACGGCATAAAGGTAAACTGCTCGACCAGGAGGTCGCGAACCACCGGTTCGGGGAAATGCCGGTTGATACCGTCGATCGCCGATTTCCGGACCCTCTCGAAATCGACCTTCTCCACCTGCTTCGTGTCGGAATAGCTCCCATAGAACTGCCGGAATATCTCATCCTTGACGAAATATTCCAGCGGAACCGTAATCCGCGCCTTCATCTTGATGTCGACGGTGTAGATAAGCTGCGCGATGATATAGCCCGCGACCGACCCATCGGTCATGATCGGCACGCTGAAAACATCGGTCGTGGCGTAGTCAATCCCGCCAAGATAACTGGCCTTTTCGCCTGCATCCCCCGAAGCGGGCATATGGCTCTTGACCGTGAAGAAAAGTGTGCCCAGCGCGACGGCGCAAATCCACAATCCGATCAGCACGATGCGGATCATAGGGCTTGACCGGCCCTTGCGTTTTGCAGGGTGTAGGTGCCGTCCGCTTCCTGCGTCTCGATTGCCGTACGGATGATATCGGAGAGTTCGCCCACGGCGCGTAAGTGCAATTGCAGCGCCTCGCAATTGCGCTCCAGCTTCTGCCTCAGCCGGTCGAGCAGCGGCTGTAGGGCTTTCATGGCAGAAGCTTCCGCCCGCGCGGATGCCTTGTTCATCGCCCGGGTGAAATCGTAAAGCCCCCTGCTCTTGCGGGCGTTGATTTCGACAAGATCGGGATGTTCGCCTTCAAGCAGCATCCGCGTCTCCGTCTCGACAACGGTTTCCAGACGCTCGATGGCAATCACGACTGGCCGTAGCACCGCGTCCGTTTCCTCGGTAGCCGTAACCGTGAGTACCGGTAGGGCAAGCATGTTCTCAGGATTGGGTGCCATCAGACGGTTCCTTCGTATCCGCGCCAGAATTCGTTTTGTTATTCAATTGTTGCTGTATGAGCTGCCGCTCGGCCTGGTGAAGCAAGACCTGGCTCCCGGCATCGGCTGATTGCTTGCCTTGCGCTTCCAGCATCCGGGCAATACCGATCCCGCCCGCATCCGCCATTTTCGAGGCGATCGCTTCCGCCATCATCGATTTCCAATATTCCCCGGCGATGCCCTTCCCGAAGACCGCATTCGCCTCATCGGGGAACATCGACTGGACGAAGGATTGCAGCATGAACGCTTCGAACTTCGTGTAAGGGGAATTGGGCTCGGCGCCTTTCGGCGTGGGCAGGACATAAGAAGCGGAGTCCACCGCGAACGCCTGCCCCGCCGGTTGCCCCGCCACCATCCGCGAAGCGGCGAGTGTGCGCAGCCGCTCAACGGAAGCCCGGTATTTATCAGGATCGGCCGCATTCGCCACATCGAGCACCAGGTCTGACGGCGGACTTATCGCCATGTCGGTTCGCATCCTTTTTTGTATTTCTTCACACCCTAAACCTTCAAACTTACGGCAGGCTTGTGTCTAGCTCTACGTCATCCTCGGGCTTGTCCCGAGGATCTACGACCTGGCGGATTGACGCAGAGGTCGGCAGATCCTCGGGACAAGCCCGAGGATGACGATGGGCGGGAGGCACCAAATTCCTCAATGACCTCCGCCTGCATTTTGCGTTCCATCGCTTGGCCGAGATCGACCATCCGCCCTTCGAGCAGTTCCGTGCGGCGCGAAGTCTGGAGAAGCGCCTGCCGCTGGTTCGCCAACTCCTGCTCCAGCAGCTCCTTGCGGCGCATGTTGGCGTTGATGCGCGTGAGGATAGCCGCCGGATCCACGAACGCCGCTTGTCCCTCGTAGCGGCGATCCAGCATTGCCAGGAGTTCGCCGTTCTCCGCCTCGATGCCCGCCAATGCGTTTGCAAGGCCCGATATCGCCATCTCCAGCCGCGCCTTCATCAGTGATTGCACTGCAATCATTTTTCCAAGGCTCTTGCGGTCCATGATCCCCACCCCTCAAAAGCTGCGCAAAAACTGGCCGATTTCCGAAAGGAAAAAGGCCAAAAGTTCGGGCAGCAGGAAGTAGGTGAGGGCCAGCCCCCCGGCGAGCACGAACGGCATGGAGATGAAGTAGACGGGGATCGTGGGGGTCAGCTTGTTGATGAGGCCGATGGCGATATTGACCAGAACCGCGAACACGATGAACGGCGCGGCGATGCGCAAGGTGCCCGTGAAGGCGCTGGAGAAAGCGTCTGTTATATCCACCAGCGCCGCACTGGGCTTGAGACCGCTATCGATGGGAATGACGGAATACGAGGCCAACAGCGCGCGCAACACTTCCAGATGCAGATCCGTGACGAAAAACAGGAACAGCGCCGAGAATGTGATGATGCTGCCAATGATCGCCTGCGGCTCCGTCTGCTCGACCGCGCCCCCCGGCGCGCCGGAATAACCGATCGCCGCGGCGATAACGCTCGCCATGAACTGCAATGCCCAGAAATAGATCTGCGCCAGAATGCCGATCAACCCGCCGACCATGCTCTCCGTCACGATCAGCCGCAAGAGCGTCCACGGCTCCGCATTCCCCACCGCCGCCGCCATGCGCGGTTCAAGCAGCGGCACCACCGCCAGCGACAGGGCAAGTGCCAGAAAAAGCCGGACGCTCAAGGGCACGCGCGGGCTCGATATGCCCGGCATGGTCATCAGGCAGGCCCCTACCCTGGCGAAAACCAGGAAGGCGGCGGGGAGCATTTCGTTGAATGGGAGGGAGAGGAGAGGTAAAGCTAAGTTCATGGAAGCGCTTGCGGGCAGACACCCCCCTCTGCCCTGCCGGGCATCTCCCCCTCAAGGGGGGAGATTACGCCTTCATGAACGTTCGGCACCAACCTCAAGCGTCGCAGGATGAGCGAGGAGAGCCCTGTCGGCCGATCTCCCCCCTTGAGGGGGAGATGTCTGGCAAGGCAGAGGGGGGTATCCAGCGCCGGCGTTGCCATCACGACACACCCACCCTACGAAATCGTCCCGAGCGCCTTCACCTCAACCCCACGCGCAATCTCCACATGTGACAGCACGGAAAGCGTGGCGAACAGGCGCTCGATGATCATGCGGATATAGGGCCGCGCTTCCGGCGAGGCGACCAGCACGAAGCGCTCGCCGCCATCCATGTGCTTGCGGATCGCCGTACTCGCCTCCGTGCCGAATTGCTCCAGCAGGCGCGGATCGATATCGAACTCGATCACCTCGCCCTTGGCATCACGCTTGAGGCTCTGGTGGAAAACCATGTCCCAGCGGTTGCCGAGCCGCAGCACATTGAGCACGCCGTTTTCCTGGAGATCACCGCAGATCTGCTGCGCCATGCGCATCCGCACATGCTCGACGATGAGTTCGGAACGCCGGACATGCGGCGCGATCTCGGCAATCGCCTCAAGAATGAGATGCAGATTGCGGATCGAAACCCGCTCCGCCAGCAAAAGCTTGAGCACCGCCTGAAGTCCGGAATAGGAAAGATGCGCCGGGCAGATATCGTCGAGCAGCTTGCGGTATTCCGGCCCAAGCCTTTCGAGCAGGATGCGCATATCCTTGTACGACAGTAGCTGCGCCAGATTGTTGCGGATGATCTCGCTCAGATGCGTAAGCAGCACCGAGAGATTATCGACAGTCATGTAGCCGTCGCGCTTCAATTCCGCCGCGAAGGTTTCCGGCACGGAATAGGCGCGCATCCCGAAGGCAGGCTCGCGCATTTCCTCGCCCGGTACGGCGGGCGGCGAGCGCTCGCCTAGCACCACCAGCGTCTCCCCCACCCGTAACTCATTCGCAGCCACCGCCGTGCCGTGAATCTTGATGCGATAGACCTTGGGCGACAGGCCGATCTCGTCCGTCACCTTGATTTCAGGGATGACGAAACCGTATTCGAGCGCGAATTTCTTGCGCATCTTGTTGACGCGGTGCGCCAGTTCTTCCTGTTGCATGAGAAGCCGCGTCGAAAGCTGCTTGCCGAGGCAGAGTTCGATCTGCGCCGTCTCCAGCGAAGCCTTGACCGAATTACGCTCTTCCGCCTCCGCCTGTCGCTGCTTTTGCGCCACGTCCGCCTCGTCCGCCGCACGGCGCTTGGCGAGACGGCGCGGAATGGCGAAGCCGGTAAACGCCATGCCGGCACCCAACACGAAGAACGGAAACGCCGGAAGCCCCGGCAGCACGCCCAGCACGAAAAGCAGGAACGCCGCGATGAACAGCGCCTTCGGATAGGCGCCAAGCTGGCCGAACACTGCTTGGTCGGTCGAGCCGCGCGTACCGCCCTTCGAGACCAGAAGACCCGCCGCGAGCGACACGATCAGCGCCGGGATCTGCGTCACGATGCCGTCGCCGACCGAAAGCTTGGTGAAGACGTCCGCCGCCTGCCCGATATCCATGTCGTGGCGAGTGACGCCAATGATGATGCCGCCGAAGATATTAACAGCGGTGATGATGAGACCCGCGATGGCATCGCCGCGCACGAATTTCGACGCGCCGTCCATGGAACCGAAAAAGGAACTTTCCTCTTCCAGTTCGCGCCGGCGATGCTGCGCCTGCTTCTCGTCGATCAGCCCGGAGGAAAGGTCGGCATCGATCGCCATCTGCTTGCCGGGAATGGCGTCGAGCGTGAAGCGCGCGCCCACCTCCGCGATGCGCGTCGCGCCCTTGGTGATGACGAGGAAATTGACGATGATGAGAATGGCGAAAACCACGAGACCGATGACGAAATCGCCGCCCATGACGAATTGCGAGAAGCCGTGAATGACATGGCCCGCCGCCGTGTAGCCCTCATTGCCATGAGTCAGGATCACGCGCGTCGTCGCGATATTGAGCGACAGGCGCATCATCGTCGCGATCAGCAGCACGGTCGGAAATGCGGAAAAATCGAGCGGCCGCTGAATCCATAGCGATACCATCAGGATCAGCACGGAAAAAGCGATGGAGAACGCAAGCCCGATATCGAGAACCAGCGCCGGGACGGGCAGGAACAGAACCGTCAGGATAATGACGATTCCGGCGGCGAGCCCGACATCGCTGCCGGTCAAAAACCCCTTGTCGCCGAATGATTTTGCCGCGCTCTGCTGCACGATATTCTCCCATGCTGTTGGGGAGAAAATAGGCTGCGAACCTTGCGCGAGGGATTTGCGCACAAACGCCACAATTTGGAATTCTCTTAGGCAAGAAAACGGCGATGGAAAGATCAGCCATGAGAATTTACGGAGCAGCCCTCCTGGTCGGCATGTGCTTGTGCCTGCCACCCGCCCATGCGGCGAACAGTTCTGACAGGAACGACCTGTCGGGCTATCTCGCCAATCGTGGCGCCGTCATCATTCCCTACGCGCTCGATTCCAGCGGCGAAATGAATGTGGATGCAGTGCTCTGCCCGCGTGAGAAGAAATGCCTGGCCACCCCGCTCGAATTCGATTCAGGCGATCCCGACAACAACATTGGCCCGGAATTGAAAGAAAAGCTGGGATTGAACAGCCAGGAAAAGACACTTGCCCGATTCTATCTGGGCAGGCTCCCGCCTGTTACGGATTTTCCGATCTATTTCAGCAACGACCCATTGCGGGGCAATTATATCGGCGCGCGCTCGATCGAGAGAATGGGCCTATGGTTCAATTTCGGTTCGCGCGAGATTTACGGCGGCATCCCTCGGGACGCAATCAACGCCTATATGAAAGGAACCGCGCTCCGATACCGGACCATCGCCCTGAAATCATATGGAACATATCGATACATCACCGTCTCGATCAACGGAAAGAAACCGGCCAATTTCGCTATTGATACCGGAGCCACCGGAAGTGTCATCGATACAAAATATGCGCATGCATTGGGCCTCGGTTTCGATACCAAACACTGCGTCGCCATGGGTAGCCAGCTTGGGGAAACGCGCACGTGCTTTACCCATGACATCGTGACTATGAAGGCGGAAAAAGAGCCGCTATCGGCCTATCTTCCGCGCGGTTTCGCTGATCTTGATCTGGGCTTCGTCCTCCCGCCGCTTCATATCAAGGGCGTTCTGGGCGTGGACTGGCTGGAACGCAACGCCGCCATCATGTCGCTTACGGAGAACAGGATTTACGTTCCAATCGTGTCGTAGGGATTGCACCGCGAACCTAAAACCCCTTTTCGATGCGCGAATAGGCTAGCAACGTAAACGCGTTGATCTGCGCCCCGACGAACGGCGCGGTGAAGGCGAGGACCACGAAGATCATCACGATCTTCGGCACGAAGGTCAGCGTGACTTCCTGCACCTGCGTCAGCGCCTGGAAGAGCGCGATGCCGATGCCCGCGAGCATGGCCGCGACCACGGCAGGGCCGCTGGCGGCAAGCACCGTCCAGATCGCCGAATTGATGATATCGAGCGCATCGGCTTCGTTCATGTTTCTTAGGGCAATAAGGCAGTAGGGCAGTAAGGCAGTATGTTAAAAAAGATGCTCTTTGACGGAGCGAATAAAACATACTGCCCTACTGCCCTACTGCCCTACTGCCCTACTCCCTAACTTATCGTCACGCCCGCCGTGACCGCCATCTCGCTGCCGTCGGCGAGCTTCGCCACCAGGCCGCCATCCTGCAGGATGCGCACGGATTTGACTTGACCCGTGGTCTTGCCGTCCTCGCTCGTCACCGTGTGACCGATCAGGCTGTCCGCCTGCGAAAGCAGGGAATTGCCGAGAAGCTTTTCCAGCTTGCTGTTCATCTGCACCGCCTGCTCGACATTCGAAAATGTCGCCAGCTGCGATACATATTGCGTGGAATCCATCGGCTGCGTCGGGTCCTGATTCTTCATCTGCGCGACGAGCAGTTTCAGAAATGAATTGTAATCCGCCGACGCCGCCCCGGCCGTCACATCGTTCGAAGTCTTTGCCGTGTTCTGCGTATTTGTCGTCTGGTTGTTGACGCTGGGTGTGGTCGTCATGCCATTGCCTCCGCGGGCTGGGCTTTGAATTCAGGTTCGCGCTTGCCACCATCCATGATCGCCGCCTCTGCGGGGTAAAGCCCGCGCAAGGTCTTGAGCGCCTCGAAGATTCGATCCTGATGGACGAGCTCATCAACGAGCTTCAACCCTTTCAGGATATCCGCATCCTCGAATGTATTGAGCGTCGCCCTCAGCATGGTCTTGAACATCTCGCGCGCCTGCACAGCGAGAGCCGGATCGATCAGCATGGTCTGGGCGGCGAAATAGACCTGCCTCAGCGGCGTCGTCGTCTGCTCGGGCTGCAGAACATGGCTTTCCAGAAGAAACGTGGCGTTGTTCAGCAGTTCGAGCGAAACCTTGCGGTCGGCGCGCAGCACCGCGCCGTTGATATAGATCTTCTCACCTGCCCGAAGCGAAAGACGAATGGTGTTTCTGGACGCCTGCGACATTTAAAGACTGTCCCTGATCGTGCGGGTGATATCGATGACGGAATCGTAATCGTCGGATTGGCCCTGCCTGATCCGCTCCAATTCCTTCAAGATGAAGATGCCGATGGAAATGATGGCGGCCTTCAGCTCCTTCGGCAGCGCGTTTTCCGCTGATCCTAGATCCTCCATCAGAATCGTCCAGAGCCGCATCGTGAAATAGCCGGCATCGATCCCTTCGGGTGAAGAAGCGCCCTTTTCACGGGCTTGGCTCAACATGTCGATGCAACGGTCGAAGAGCAGGCGCTCGCGCTCCTTGGCGCTCGCCGCATCTTCGCTCATCACATCCGCATAACCCATCTGGTACATGTCGTCTCCGAAAACATTACGAGAAGAAAACCTGAATCAATACTTTAAATTACTTCGATCTTTACTCTAAGTATTGATCAAGTATTACTTCAGTTGCTTGAATCAATATTACAGAAAACTACTTCAAGTAATTGAGAAGACTCATTCCCATCAGCCGCGCGGTCATCGCATAAGAAGTCTCGATCTGCGAGGTGAGCGCGCTCACGCGCGTCGCCGCCTCATAGGGGTCGACCGCTTCCAGGTCGAGAACCGAGTTGTTCAAGATGTTGAGCTGGGCCGCAATGCGCGTATTGGCGTTCGCCGTGCGGTCCTGCGCGATCCCGAGCGTGGATTGCGACTGCGAAACCGAGGCGATGGCTTCCGTCGTGCTGGTGAGCGCCTTGTCGATCAATGCCGAAAAAGCACTGTCGTTCAGCCCGATACCGCCAAGTTCCGCCACCATGGTGAAGCTCATCGCCGCCTTGCGGAACCCTTCCGCATTGGCGCTGACGGAGGTTTCGGCAAGCTCCGTCGGCGTGATGCGGCTTTTGATGACGGTGCTGGAGGCCTGCGACCAGTTGCCGGTCCAGTTGGCTTCGCTGAATTCATCGGCAAATGCCGTATTGAGGAACGCCTTCATTTCATCGCCGGAGATGTCCGCGACCTTGGGATCATTCATCGCAAAGCCGAAATGATCTTCGAAGGCCTGCCCGATGGCGGCTTTGGCGGCGCTTCCATCGGCATCGTAATCGCCGACCGGCTTCACATCCGTATTGACGCCGGCAAAGATATATTCGCCGCCATAGCTGCTGTTGAGTAGGCCCGTGGTCGTCTGCAATGCCGCCTTGGCGCTCTGGACGATGGCGTTCCTCCCCTCCGGGGTGGCGTTGGCGCCGGTCAGATTGCCAAGATATTTCTGCGTCTCGCCAACGATGCCGCCAATCGCCGTCTGCGACGTTTTCATGCGTTGCGAGGTCAGCTTGTTCATGTCGGTGAGCGCGGAAAGCCGGTCATGCTCCTTGCGCAGCGAAATGGTCTGGCCGGAACGCGCGCCAAGCGCCAGCCCCACATCGAAAACCATGCCGGTGGAAGCTTCCTGCTGCGCCTTCAGCAATTCGGTCTGCGCCTTGGAGACGACCGAACGCAGGCTGTTGTTAAGGGCGTAGGTCGAGACTGACTGAGCTTTCATGATTACCTCACCGCATTGAGGAGATCGTCGAGCATCGCGCCGACGGTTGACAGTATCCGGCTGGACGCGCTGAACGACTGTTCGATTTCGAGCAGCAGCGCCATTTCTTCATTGATATCGACGCCCGTGGCGTTGGAGAGCGCCTGATCCGCGCGCGATGCGACGGTGGAATTATAGGCCTTGCTCTCCGCCGCGACCTGCCGCTTGCCTTCGAGCCAGCTGGCCGAACCGGTGCTGTAATCGATGATGCTCAGATTCGAGCCGGCCCCCGCGGCGGTATCGAAATTGCGCTTCTCGCCGACCTGTCCGATCAATTGCTGCAGACGGTCCGAGAATGCCGCGCCATTGCTCTTGTTATAGTCATAGGCGCCCCCGCTTCCGTCGCGCAAGCGTTCGGCGCTGCCGCCTTCGGAGCGGATATAGGCTGAGGGAACCCTGATCGTCCCCGCGAGGCCGGGCACAAGCTTCCCATCCGCCGGCACGGCGGGCGAGCCGGGATAGCTGAAAAGCCCTGTGATAGTCGGATTGCCCGCGCCGGTCTGGTCGGTCTCCGCAAACATCGAGACGAGGCCTCGGGCGATTTCGTCGAGCTGGCTTTGATAATCCGGCGCCACCTGGTCGCGCAGTTGCAGAAGCCCGGAGAGGCGTCCCGTCCCAAAGGGCTGCTCGAACGTGCCATGCGAGAGCGGCACGCCATCCACATAGACATTGTTGCCCTTTACCCCGGCGGCAAATGCGGTGGTCGGCTCGAAGCTCACGGCGCGCGCGGTCTTTTCGAAAAGCGTCACGCCGTTCTCGGCGAAGATAACCATGTCGTTGTCGCTGCGCGTCATGGTGGTGATGCCGATTTCGCCCGACAGATCCTTCAGGATCGCATCGCGCTCATCGAGAAAGTCCGACACATCTTCGCCCGACCGGGTGCCGTTGACGATCTTGCTGTTGACGGCCTCGAACTTCGCCAGCATCTCGTTGATGTCGTCGACCGAGGCGGCAATATCGGCATCCGCGTCGGCGCGCAGCTTCTGGACCTGCAAGCTTCCTTCATTGAGCGCATTGGCGAGGGCCACGGCCTTGTTGACGGCCATGTCGCCGGTCGCGCCCTGGCTGGGCTGCGTGGCGTAGGTCTGCAGCGCATCGCGCAAATCACCGATAAGCGCCGCGGGCGAACCGGCATAATTGTTGGCCGAATAGAGCGCGGACAGGCGGTCGAGCCCCGTAGCGAGCGTGCTCGACGATGCATTCTGGCTGTTCGCCTCGATATAGCGCGTCAGCAGCGCCTCATCCGCCGAGCGGCCGACATTCACATAAAGCGAGCCATGGGCCCCCGATACGAGAGAGCCTGTGCGCCTGACATAATTCGGATCGCTCGCGCCCGCGATATTCCGCGAGACGATCGCCGTCTTCTTCGACGCCGCCGCCAGGGAATTCTGGGCCGTAAGCAATGCAGAACTGAGTGACATTCTCTTTCCAATCCCCGCCAGTATTGGAGTATTTTACAGCCGGCGGGACCCGCCCGGCTTGTCGTCAAAATCCGCTATCTCTTGAGGTTCACCAGCACATCCATCAAATCCGCGCCCGTCTGAAAGGCCTTGGAATTGGCGGTGTAGCTGCGCTGCGCCTCGATCATTTCGGTCAGTTCCTCCGCGATATCGGCATTGGACTCCTCAAGCGCGCCGGAGGAAATGCTGCCCATGCCACCCTCTCGCGGAAATCCGAGCTGGATATCGCCGGACTCCGCGCTGGGAGTGTAAACATTCCCGCTCAGGACCTTCATATTGTCCGGGCTCGCCACATTTCCGAGCGGAATACGATAAATCTCGCGCTGGCTGCCGTTCTCATAGAGGGCGACGACAGAGCCATCATCGCCGATATCCACACTCTTGATGGTGCTGGGTCCCCGCCCATCGATATTCGCCTCGTAAATCGTGTATTTGCCAGCCAGCGACTTCGTAGCCGACATATCGAGTTCAAGGGTCTGCCCGCCTGGAATAGCGATCTTCAGGATACCGTCCGCCGGGGTGCTGCCCGTAGTCAGCTTGCCCGTGGTCGAATCGAACGCCATGGTCGAATTACTAAGGGGAACGGCATTGGTGCCGTCGGCGTTCTTATAGGGAAATCCGCCATTGGTCGCTTTGGAGGAGTCGTACACCGCGACCTCCCAGGTAGCTGGTGTGGGCGGAGTGGCTGTGAGATTGGCTTCCGTCTTCTTGCTGAAATAAACATCCAGCTTTATCGGGTTGCCGAGATTGTCGAAGGCCTGGAGCGACGTCTTGTTGGTGAAATTGGCGCTTCCATTGGCACCCGCCGATGGAGCCGCAACGATCGCGGCATCCGTCGGCAGATTGACGGTGAATTTTCCCGTCCGGCTCGGATCGGCGACCAGATCCATCTGCGCGATGTCGATCTTTTCCAGCCCCTGGAAGCCGTTGGCGACGTTGTTCACCTTTCCATCCACGACCGGATAGCCCATCAGATAATAGCCGGCGGTGTTGTAGAGATAACCTTCGGGATCCTTCACGAATGAACCCGAACGCGTGAGATATGGCGTTCCGTTCTTGTCGCTGACGACGAAAAAACCATTGCCGTCAATGGCAAGATCGGTGGGGGAATCCGAATCGCGGATGCCGCCCTGCTGGGAAATCCCATAGCGCACATCGGTCTTGACGCTGCCGGAATTGTACTGCCCGTTCGTGCTGGGCAGCACCAGCGAGGAGAACTGGGCGTTGGCGCGCTTGTAGCCGGCGGTGGAGGAATTGGCGATGTTATCGGCAACCGCGGACAGCCGGTTCACCTGGGCATTCATGCCCGAAACGCCGGTACGCATCATCCCATAAAGGCTCATAGAAAGCTCCTGATCTTGGAATCCCTTGGGGCGAGGCTAGCTCACGGCGCTTGCGTGAAGCTGAATCCTTGGAGAGACACCCAGAATGTTTGGAAAAGCGGTTACACGGGGAGAGAAGCCGGGAACCCCGGCCCGGTCCGGTTACTCGATATCGATGCAGTAGCCAAGGAAGCGCTTGGAATCGATGGGGTCATAGCCAAGCCGCTCCCTGAGCTTCTTGCGCAGCTTGCTGATATGGCTCTCCACCACGTTTTCCTCGACTTCCGCATCGAAAATCCCGTAGATCGCGCTGAATATCTGCGTCTTGTTCAGCCTGCGCCCGCGATTGGCGATGAGGTATTCGAGTATCCGCCGCTCGCGCCGCGGCAGGATGAACTCCACCCCGTTGATCTCAGGATCGCGCCCGTCGGAAAAGACCCGGATCGGCCCGACCTGCGTTCCCGTCTCTGCCTTGGCAGCATCCGCGCCGGCCCGGCGGCGAATGGCGTTGATGCGCGCCATGATCTCGCGGACATGAACCGGCTTGCGCACCACATCATCGACGCCGGACTGGAACAACTCCAGCGTATGCTCCAGCGATTGCGACTCATTGACCGCAATAACCGGCGCCGGCGAGCGTTCGCGTATCTTGATGGGAAGGTGATTCCGATTGGCGCATTCGCCGATCAGAAAGGCCTCGACGGCCAGAATATCGCTCGTGGCGACGCTGTCTACCCAGTCACCGAAATCGGCCGGAGAGAAACCAGTCGTTGAAATGCCTTCTCGCCCAAACCAGGAGGAATACCCACTGGTCACCAGGTTGCGTTCGTCCACAACCACAATCATCGGCCCGCCTCCGAATCAGTATGCTACCCCGTGGAACGAAGAACTAACTGGCGCGATGACTCGCAGGCAACCCCTATTAATTGGGATTCGCTTATTGTGAGTACTACTGGAGATTTTTAAGGAGCACCGACGGGAACAAAGCCGCTCTACCGCAATGCAACATTCCTTGTCATCAAACTTTCATATGATGACACCTAACGCGTAATTTAACAGTTGTTAACAATGTGTTAACAAATCAACCAAAACAGAAGCGCCGCGCCTGGACCGTCCAGTTTCCAAAGCCCGTCGCCACCATATTTTCCATCACCCGGCACACATATTTTTTTTGCGCCGGGTCGTTGTTGGGGCCGGCATGATACCGCGCGACGGCCAACGTCCAGTTGCCTTCACGCGTGCGAAGCTCTTTGAGGAAGCGCGCGGCGTAATCGACATTGGCGCCAGGCTGAATCATTTGTGCCACTGACGGAAATTTATTCCCGTGAAAGTAGTGGTTGATTTGCATACAGCCGAGATCGATCAACTTGGCGCCCTGGCTTCGGACCACCTCGAAGCGCGATAGCGCCGCCGCCGCCGTGGGCAGGAATTCCGCCCTGCCCTCTATGTTCATCGCATAAGGCTGCAGGGAATTCTTGCGCCCTGTTTCAGTCAGCCCCACCGCATAAAGAATGCCTATCGGGACGCCATATTTGGCCGATGCCTTATGCATTTCCCGCTCGCAAACATTTTCCGCCCATGCGGGCAACGCCAAGATACTAGACGACAAGCCCGCGAGACAGACGGCGGTTCGAAGGCATCTCGGCAGGCGCGGATGAAATACCCTGTTGCTCCGGCTCCATCCGCCCATCGCGTCGACCCCGATTGCCACCATTGCTCTCTTCCTGCATCTGCCCATGCATTTGCGCCCCGTTGCGCCCGCCAGCCCCTCCGTCAGATTGCCCCTGCGGGGTAAAACCCTGCTGTCCCGGCTGGCCGCCCGCAAGGTTCGCCGTGGATGAGCTTACCCGCTCGGTCACCGTGACGGCGACGACGGCATTGTCGCTTAATCCCGCCGACTGCAGCGCCTTGCCAAGCATCTCGCGGTCGGCGGCAAGCCGCTCCGCCGTCTCGCGCCGATCGGCTATGAGTTCTACCTGCATCCCCTCCGGCACGAGCCTCAGTCTGGCGGTGACGGTTCCAAGCTCCTCCGGCTGCAGCCGGATGCTGAGCGTCTTCGCCACGCCGTTGCTGCGCTCCGAGATGATTTCCACACCCGCGAGATGAACAGCCGGCCTGGCTGGCACGGCAGCAGCCGGCGCGGGAGCGGCGGGCGCGTTTACACCGCTGCTCACGCTTGGCGTATTCGGCACCATCCGGTCGCCATTGCCGGCATCAACGCTCCGCTCGCCATTACCGGTGTCAACGCTCCGCTTGCCATCGGGAGTGTCAACGCTCCGCGCCGGGGAAGCGGATATATCCGGCTGAGTGGGCGGCTCCAGCTTGTCGTCCCTCCTGCCTTGCCGCAAAGCCGGCTCGGCTTTCGGTGCAGGAACGGACCCCTCATCTTTAACTGGCGATGTCGCCGACGCACTTTCGCGCTGCTTGGCCGCCGGCGCACTGTCACGCTGTTTGGCCACCGGCTCGGAAACAGGAAACGCAGGCGCGGCTGTGGGAAGCGCATTCTTTTCCGCCGCTTTTTTCGGGTCGGCTTTTGTATCCACCGCATCGCCATCGATAGGCGCGGTCGTCGGAACTTCTTTACTTCTATCGACGCGAACGCTTTTCCCCTCGGGCGCGGGCGTGAAAGGACCTGCGTCTTCGCTCAATCCTATCGCTTCTGCTTGTCTGGATCCTGTCGTTTCTGCTTGTCTGGAAAAAAACGGATCAAGCGCAAGCACAGCCTGCACCGTGATTGCCGGCACGGGATCGGCCACATTTTTTTCGCTCGTCTCCTCGCGGGCGTAGGCGTCCATCACGTCTGGTACCGGGCTCCCGCGCTTTTCCACTTTGTCTTTTATCTCCCGGACCAGCGCTTCGAAATCCGCCGGCCCTTTGGGTTCAGCGCTAACCTCCCGCTCTTCACGAAGCCCGGCTTTGCCGCCCGTCCGAGCCGGACGCGCCGGTGGCTGCATCTGCGCCAGAATATCCTTGATCATCATGGCGTCGCCTTTTCCAATCGCCGGCCCAAGAGCCTGTCCACTTCCGCCAGCTTCTTCCGGGTCGCGTCCATGCTCTCCTGCACCGATGTATCGACAGCTGCTTCCGTCTCGCCGCGCGGCTCTATCCAGGATGGCCCCACCTCCTTGGCAGCAGAGATGGGAACCGCTTTTACCGATGGCGCAACGCCATCCGCCGCCGGGTTGTCCGGCGCCCGCACCACTCGCCCCGCCATCGCTTCCGCCGCCTCCAACAAAAGCCTGTCGCGCTCATGGAGGCGGTCCTTTGGAATTTCAGACAATGTGCGGATGGCATCCCCGGCGCCGGTCGAGGCGGCCTTGCTTGCCGCCGAATAGAGCCGCGCCTGCGTATCGTCGAGATCGAGTTCGCGCGCGAGTTCCACAGCTTTTGCCGACGTGAATCGGGCGCGTTCCAACTGCCCGTCGACAAGCGCGCCACGCGCCACGCGCAAGTAGAATGTCCGCTGCGCCGCCGGGCTGGCGAACCGCGCCAGCTCCGCTATTTCCTCATTCGCGATCCTGTCCTTCAATTGTAGCAGCGCATCGACAAGCTGCAAGAAGAAATCCTCGCGATAAGGCGAGCGGGGAAAACGCTCTAGATAGTTGCGCGCCAGCATCCGCAGCTTGGCCGCATCGCCCTGCCCCGCTGCGATTTTTAGGGAACGCCGGATCGCCGCCTCCTCGAACAGCGACCCAGGCATGGAAACCCGGATATGATCCAGCCGCATCAACGCCAGCGCCGGATCGTTGGCGGCAAGCATCGGCGATGTCACCAGATAGATCGAAGCGACCAGCTCAGGCGGCAGGCCGGACGGCAGCGGCTCGGCAAATTGCTTCACCGCTTCCGCCGAATTGGCGTCCGCATAGGCCAGCGTCCCGGCGACGAGACGCGGCGGCATCAGATCCGGCGCGGCGGAGGTGAGAATGTTCCGCACCACTTCCGGATTGCCGCCGTTCAGAAGATAAATGACCGCTGCATAAAGGTTATTCTGCTGGGACCAGACATCCGATGAGCTGGCTTTCATTTGCTCTGCAATGCGTACGAGCACCCGGTTCAGCATTGCCAGCGCTTCCGGCTTGCCCGCCACCACCTGATCCTGCAGCATACGCAGCGAGCGCACGAGCTGGTAGGGTTGGAGCCTGGGTAGCGGAGAGGCTGCATGTGCGCCTGTGCAGAGGAACAAGGCGGCAGTGATGATGATGACGGCATGCAGCGAGCGTTGGAGTTTCTTCATGAGAGGTTGCCACCCCCCTCTGCCCTGCCGGGCATCTCCCCCTCAAGGGGGGAGATTGGCTGACACTGCCCTCGGCCTTTATTCTGCAGCACCGGCGATTGGTGCCGGGCGTATATGACGGTGTAATCTCCCCCCTTGAGGGGGAGATGCCCGGCAGGGCAGAGGGGGGTGAGCGACGTCTCCATCACAACCACCCTACAACCCCGTCTTCAAAAATATATCAATCCGCCGATTCTCAGCCGCATTGACATCGTCAGCCTTCTTCGGCTGCCGGTCCGCGTATCCCTCCACGCGCAACACGCGCTTTTCGTCCAGGCCGCCGCGCACCAGCATGTAATATGCCATCTGCGCGCGCGCCGTTGAGAGCCGCCAATTGTCGTAAGCCGCGCTCTTGAAGGGCCGCGCATCCGTATGGCCGCTGATGATGACGTCGCCCTTCCGCTCAGCAATGATCTTGGCGATCTTTTCCATCACCTCCACCACCCGGCGGTCCGGCTTGGCTGATCCAATAGCGAACATGCCGTAATCCATCTTGTCGGTAAGCTGGATCATCACGCCGCCCTCGGCGGGCACGACGGTGATATCAGGGCTGTTTGGCTCTTTCGCCGCAGGCGTAGCTTGAGCAATCTCCTGAGCGAGCTTTTCCACCTCTGCGTCCTTCGCCGCGCTATTCCTGCTCTCCTTGGGCTGGATTTGCTTTGCCTCAGGCGCCGCTTCCTTTTCCGCTTTCACGTCTTCCGCCTTCGGCGTCTTGGCGGGCGGCGCCGGTTCGGCGATCACGGGGAAAAGCTCGTCATCAGTCCGGTTCGACCAGTAATCAGGATTGAACGGATCGCGATAGGCCTTGCCGCCCTCGGAGCCGGTCAATGGTCCCGCAATGCTCGCGCCGCCCTCGCCCGCCTTCGATTGATTCTGCAGGACGCCGCTCTCATTGGCGATCTCCGCCAAGACCGCATAAGGCTCCTTGAACATCAGCCGCTCTTCGTTCTCCGTGGGCGTCTCGGTCTTCTTGTCGTTGATGACCTTGGTGCCCTGTTCCGTCGCCTTGTCATTCTCGAAGCGGATCTTGCCCTCGTTGCTGTCGATTTCCTCCACGCCCTTGCGGCTTGAGTGCTTGTCTATCAGCTTGACCGGGTTGAAATAGCTCGCCACCGCCGCCTTGGTTTCCTCATTGGCAGCGTTGATGAGCCACATGACAAGGAAGAACGCCATCATCGCGGTCATGAAATCCGCATAGGCGATCTTCCAGACGCCGCCATGATGCTCGTCATGGTCGCCGTTATTGCCCCGGCGCACGATGATGATTTCGCGGTTGCTTTCAGGATCCCTGTTCATCGGATCAGCGCTTTCAGTTCGTCAAGCAGGGGACCAAGCCGCGTTGCGACCACGCGCTCATCCAGCCTCAATTGCAGTTCCACCTGCTCCGCCTCGATGAAGAGGAAATTTTCGCGCACAAAGCCTTCACGCTTTTGGAGCGCGTCGAGAAGATCGCGAGGCCCGCTTATTTCCATTCCCATCGCGGCAGGCAGGCAGGCGGCGGCCCGCCCGGCAAAATCGCTCACCGCCTTGTCCGCGAAATGTTCCGCCATAAGCGGCGCGATCAACTCCGCCATTTGGCCGGAGAACGTTGCTTCCAGCGCACCAAGCCCTTCTAGCAACCCGACCATCAGAAGATCGGCCGTCTCACTTAAGGTCGCAGTCCTGAGCCCGGCCATCTCTTCCTCATGCGCGCGTTGCAGGCGCTGCTTTTCCGCCTCGTAGAGCGCATCCGCCTCCGCCCTTCCCGCTTCGCGCCCCGCCTCGAAAGCCTGTTTCAGCTGCAACTCGATATCGATGGCTTCCTCGAAAACTTGTTCTGGGGAGAGGTCTTCGTCCGCCTCCTCATGCCCCTGCGCGGCAGGCAGGATAATCACCTGCTCATCGGGAATGCGTCGCGGCGAAAAATCGGAAAGATAGCTGGCGATGGAAAGGGCGCTCATCGTCAGGCTGCCTTGCGTTCAGCCGGAACATGCATTTCCTCATGCACCCATTGCTTGAGCACCGCCGCCACGCGCTCCTCGTCCATTTCGATCATCTGCTCCAGCCGGTAACGCGCCGGCGCGCGCATCCGCTGGCGCAAATCGCTCAGGCCTTCCTGCGCCTGGCGCCCATAGTCAGCCGGACCGGCAAGAGCCGCTTCGCCGCCTGGGTCGGTATTCGCCAACTGTCCCGTCCCTGTGAAATCCGGAATGGCGATTTCACCCGCCTCGCGCTTGGCCTCCGCCGCCACCCGGGTCACCGCCATCTCACGCATCAAGGGCCGTGCACCGAACCAGATGATCAGCACCACCGCACCGATAAGCGCCGCGGCATTGATCAGGCTTCCCGTCTGCGCCAGCAGCATTTCCGACACCGGCTTGGATGCGGGCTGCAACGCTTCCCCGCCCGCATCCATGAAATTGAGGGCCGTCACGTTGATCACGTCGCCGCGCTCCGCGTTCAGGCCCGCCGCCGTCGAAACCAGATCGCGAATCTTCGCCACCTGGTTCTCGACGAAATTTTCCGGCGGTGGCGTCGTTCCCGCCGAGGCGAGCAACCGTGCCTGATCGATGACCACGGCGATCGACAGCCGCTTGACCGCATAGCCGTCGCTTACCGTCGAGACGGTCTTGCTGTTCATCTCGTAATTGGTCAGT
Source organism: Paramesorhizobium leguminum (assembly GCF_003217235.1). Classification (GTDB taxonomy): domain Bacteria; phylum Pseudomonadota; class Alphaproteobacteria; order Rhizobiales; family Rhizobiaceae; genus Paramesorhizobium; species Paramesorhizobium leguminum. Next base: position 35,073 of record NZ_QJTF01000011.1, read on the forward strand.
TCCTCGCGGCGCTCGTTCTTCTGCGTCGAGCTTTCACCGTTCTGGCTCGCGATTTCCTCCTGCGGGATGTTCTGCTCCACACCCGTGGCGTTGTCGCTTTTGGAGTTCTGCGAAGCGCCGTTTTCCCGCACCACGCGCACCGAGCGCTCCACCCGCGATTCGGGATCGAACACCGTTTCGTTGATCTGTTTGCGGTCGGTATCGAGCGCCACCTGCACGCTCGTCTGGAAATGGCCGATCCCCAGATAGGGCGCGAGCGCCTTGCGGATGTTGTCGTCAATCGAGGCTGACACCTGAGATTCCAGCGTCGCCGCCATCACCGCCGCGCCGTTGGCCTGCCCCTCGCTGGAAGCGAGAAGCCGCCCATTGGTGTCCATGACAGTCACGGAAGCTGCATCAAGGGAGGGAACGGCGGCGGATACGAGCTGGCGGATGGACTGCGCCGATTCTCCCGCGAAGCCGCCTTCGGTGCGGATGACCACGGAGGCCGAAGGCTTCTGGTCGCCGCGCCGGAAGCTGCCCTTCTCAGGCAACACGATATGGACGCGGGCGGCCTTGATCCCCCTGATCGCCTGGATAGTGCGGGCGATCTCGCCTTCGAGCGCACGTACGCGGGTGATCTCCTGCATGAAGGAGGTGAGCCCCAGCGAGCCCATATTGTCGAAAAGCTCATAGCCGGCATTGTTGCTGGTCGGCAGGCCCTTTTCCGCCAGATGCATCCGCGCCTGCTCCGCCTTGCCGAAGGGAACGAGAATGGAGGTGCCGTCCGACTTCACGTCGAAGGAAATGCCCGCCTCGCCAAGCGCCATGCCCATGCGGTTCACGTCATCGCGGCTGAGGCCCACATAGAGCGTGTCGTAAGCAGGTTTGCTGAAATAGAAGCTGGAAAACAGGATGGCGCCGAACAGCGCCGCGCCGACGAGGCCAAGCGCGATCAGCCGCCTCGCCCCAAGCTTGGCCAGCGCGCCTGAAAGCTGGTCGAGAAACTGCCGGAAATTCTTCTGCATCACCACCTGCCGCCACATTACGAGGCGACCATAGCGAGCGAAGCTTGCGCGAAGTTAGTTTCGGGGAGGTAGTGTTATTGCATCGCGCGGAGAAACAGATTATATATCCTAAAGTATCTATATCATCCAGGATATGCGCATGACTGAATGGAAGGTTGAGCTTCACGAACGGTTTAAGGACGAAGTTGTCAATCTTCCACGCACCGTGCGCGTGGAACTGGTTGCACATTTAGAGTTGCTTCGCACCCAAGGCTTTCAATTGGGGCGACCGGAAGTCGATACGCTGACAGGCTCCAGATATTCGAACATGAAGGAGTTGCGCATCAAAATATTGAAGGCGCAATGGCGTTTCGCTTTCGCCTTCGATCCGGAAAGGAAAGCCATCATTCTCTGCGGCGGGGCGAAAAGCGGGATAAGCCAGAAACTATTCTACAAGCGGCTCATTGATCTGGCTGACAAACGATACGACGAGCATTTGAGCAGATTGGAGAAGAAAAATGGATGATCTCGACAGACTGATACAGTCGCTTCCCGAACATGAACAAGAGGCGATTGCCAAGCGCACCGCGGAGCTTATCGCCGCGCATAATCTGCGCGAACTGCGTGCGCTCGCGGGCCGGACACAGGAAGATGTTTCCGCCGGGACCGGCTTCAAGCAAGCCAACGTTTCGAGGCTTGAGAAACGCGCAGATATGAAGCTTTCGACGCTCCGTGACTATGTCGAATCGCTGGGCGGCACTTTGAAAATCGTGGCGGAGATTGCTGGAAAGAAGGTCGACCTTTCCAGCATAGCGGAGCGGTCGCGACGGGGCTGAAAAACTGAGGTCCTCCCAACGCAGAAAGGGACCGTGCCCCCCGCACGGTCCCCCGCCCCCGCCTTAGAGTTTGGCCCCCCAGCCTAACTCTTGAATCCGCCCGGCTAAAAGAATTAGCCGCGGAACAGCGAGAGGAGCTGCTGGTTGCCGGAATTGGCGATCGAGAGCGCCTGAACGCCCAGCTGCTGCTGGACCTGCAGGGCCGAAAGACGGGCCGATTCCTTGTTCATGTCGGCATCGACGAGAGCGCCGACGCCCTTGTCGATCGAGTCCGAAAGCTTGGAAACGAAATCCTTCTGCAAATTGATGCGCGACTTGGCAGCGCCAAGATCGCTTGCCGCACTAGTCATCTTCCCAAGGGCGGCTTCGACACCAGCGAGCATTGCGTCGAAACCCGCATCAGTAAGGCCAGCCGCTGAAACGTCGAGTGTGGCGATAGACGCCCTGACCTCAGCGACGGCGGGCGGTCCGGCCACAGCCGCCTGGACCACGAATTCCGTGTCAAGAATGCCTTTCTTGTTCGCCGCGGTTGCGTTTTTATCGAACAGGGCAATAGTGTCTCCGGTCGTGGAGTTATAGAGTTCGACATCGATCTTGCCGACCGAGACCGTACCGTCAGCCTTGCGGTCGAAGGAGGAGACGATGGAAACACTTTTGCCGTTGGCCGCGTCGCCCGAGGCCGCCGTAGTATCGATGTTCAGCCAGTTATCGCCGCTGAAGGAAGCGAGCGACTTGGACCCCAGATCGCTCTGGAGCGCCTTGATCTCATCCTGGATCTTGCCGCGGTCACCGGCGCTCACGCCGCGGGCGGTAATGATCTTTGTCTTGATCTGGTCGACCGTATCCTTGGCCGCGTTCATCGCGGTGTAGGCCGTATCAACCTTGTTGGCGCCAAGGCCGAGCGAATCCTGCACAGCCGAAAGCGCCTTGTTGTCGGACTTCATCGTGGTCGCGATGGACCAGTAAGCCGCGTTGTCCGAGGCGTCGCTAACACGCAGGCCGGTGGAGATGCGGTTCTGGGTGGATTCGAGCGACTTGTTGGTGGACGCAAGCGTCTGCAATGCGGTCATGGCCGCGGAGTTCGTCAGAAGACTCATTGGGTATTGCCCCTGTTCAAGGCATGCCGCCAAAAAAGCTTTAAGGCTTTTCAGACAAGATCATGCATCTATGAAATGATTTTTATGGGACAGGCCGGACTGAAACCGGCATGGCGGGGCGGCATCATGCCTATTTGCCGAACGATCATGGCAAATCCGTCATGCCGTGATCATTACACGGCAATCGTTACCATTGCATTAACAAAATGGAATATTCGATCAATTATGAAAAAGAGCGAACCAGGCTGCCCACCAGAATATTCCAGCCGTCGATCAGCACGAAGAACAGGATCTTGAACGGCAACGACAGAACCGTCGGCGGCAGCATCATCATGCCCATCGACATCGTGAGCGTGGCGACGACCAGATCGATGACGAGGAACGGCAGCACGATCAGGAAGCCGATCTCGAAGCCGCGCCTGAGTTCTGAAATCATGAAGGCCGGAATGAGGATGCGCAAATCCACCACCCCATTCTCTTCCGTCTTGAAGGAAGAATCGGCCAGATCCTCGAACAGCCGCAAATCCTTGTCGCGCACATGGCGCAGCATGAACTCCCGGAACGGTGATGCTATTTCGCGCAGCGCCACATCCTGCGCAATCTCGTTGCGCATCAAGGGCTGCACCCCGTTCTGCCACGCCCGGTCGAAGGCGGGCGCCATGACGTAGAACGTCATGAACAGCGCCAGGCTGACCATCACCAGATTGGCCGGCGCGGTCTGCAGTCCCAGCCCCGAGCGCAGCATGGAGAACGCAATGGCGAAGCGCGTGAAGCTCGTCACCATGATGAGCAGGCCCGGCGCGATGGAGAGCACCGTGAGCAACCCCAGCATCTGCACGATCTGCCCGCTCGCCGCGCCACTGCCGGGGGGGAGCAGGTTTTGCAGCGAGGGGGCGGCTTGGGTTTGGGCGGCTGCACCGAAAGCGCCCATTAAGAGGAAGCCGGCGAGGAGGCCAAGAGCGGCACCCGTTTTGGCGAAACCGCGCGTCTTCTCACCCCCCTCTGTCCTGCCGGACATCTCCCCCTCCTCCGTCGTCATCCTCGGGCTTGACCCGAGGATCCACGGCAAGGGAGCACTACCCTTCCCGCTCCACCGTCGCGTTTCAGCAAGGGGGCGCCTCGCGATATTTCGGTTGCTGTTCGGATAATCCCGTGGCGGCTGATAGCAGCACTTTTGCCCCTTTGCCGTGGATCCTCGGGTCAAGCCCGAGGATGACGACGGAGTACAGGGGAGATGCCCGTCCTTCGACAAAGGAGGGCAGAGGGGGGTAACGACGCCCCACCAGCGTTCCCATTCCATCATCACTCCACCACCAGCGAGGTGATGAACACCCGCTCCACCTTGCCATCGGAGCGCATTTTGGCCCGCTCTTCCAGGTCCGTCCGCAAATAGGCAAGCCCCGTCGCGCCCTGCATTTGCAGCAAGCTGGCGCTACGCAGGAACGCCATGAAATCGTCGGAAATTTTCATCGCCATATCGGGCGAGATTTCCTCGCCGGTCTTGGCAACGAGCGCCGATTCCAGACGCACCCATGTCTTGGCGGGCATGGCGAGATTGGTGACGATCGGCTTCAGCGCCACCACATTGCCAAGCGGCTGTAGTTCCGGGGTTTTGGGCGTGGCCTTATCGGCGGCAGGCTTCGCGCCAACCGGTTCCATGCCGCCGATCTGGCCGCCCAGAAACCAGCCGCCGCCGCCGGCGATGAGCGTCAATATCGCCACCGCCACGATCGTGCCTATCAGCGACCCGCCAGCCCCTTTGGTTTCGGATGATTTCGAAGCGTCGCTCATGCCTGTCCGCTCAAAATGGTGAAACCTGATCGAGGATCTGCTGACCATAGGGCGGCTGTTGCACTTCGCTGATGCGCCCGCGCCCGCCATAGGAAATCCGCGCCTCGGCGATCTTGTCGTAGGAGATGGTGTTGTAGCCGGAAATGTCCCGCGGCCTCACCACGCCCGCGACATTCAAGACGCGTAGCTCATTGTTGACACGCACTTCCTGCGACCCGCTGATGACGAGATTGCCGTTGGGCAGTATCTCGGTGACGATTGCCGCGATGGAGAGCTTGATTTCCTCCTTGCGCTCCACCACGCCCTTCCCCTCCGAGCGGCTGTCGGAGTTCGTATTGAGCGAACCTGCGAAATCGCCCGCCGAACCGCCGCTCGTCGCAAACTCGGCGCCAAGCCCGTAGAGCGAGGACGAGACGCGCTGCCGGTTGCTCTTGTTGTCGAGATTGGCCTTGTCGTTGATCGAGATGTTGACCGTCAGCACATCGCCCGGACTGGCCGCGCGCGGGTCGCGGAAATAGTTCGTCGAGCGCTTGTTCCACAGCGAATATTGCTGGCTTGCCGGCTTCGAGGGATAGCCCGCCGCACCGCCCATGCCATAAGACGAACCGATATCGGTCCGCACCGGTGTGAGATCAGGCGCGCGATTGACGTATTGAAGAGAATTGGCGCAACCGGAAAGGCTAACCGCCCCCGCCATCATGAAGAATGCTATTTTTTTCATTGAACCTGGCCTGCCGTTTCAGCCTTCGCCTTGCTTTTCCGTTGGCCCGCCGCGCCCACGATGACGCGCGCCAGTTGCGCGGATTTCTCCGCCGGCATTTCGTTGAGGATGACGCTCGATGTGCGCGGGCTGAGCTTGAGGAGAAGAGCGGCAGCCGCCTCGTCGCCGATCATCGTCAATTGCGCGGCGGCGGCATCCGGCTTCATCTTGGAGATGATCTCGACGAGCGAATCCTGCGCCTTGGCGATGAACTCATTGCGCCGTTGCAGCCAGACCTCATACTCTTTCCGCTTCTCCTCCAGCGCCTTGACGCGCTCGTCCACCTCGGCGCGCAAATCGGCAAGTTCCTTGGCCTGGATCGCATAGCGGGCATCCGCGGCGTTGTCCGTGATATTGCTGCAATATTTCTGGATTTCGCCAGCAGGCATTTGCGGGATTCCGCCGGTTTCCTGGGCTTGGGATGCCGCCGGGATGAGCATGAGGCAAGCCGTAACCGCGAGTACGGTTTTGACGAAATCGCCAGACACCCCCCTCTGCCCTGCCGGGCATCTCCCCCTCAAGGGGGGAGATTGGCTGGCATCGGAGACGGCGCTTTTTCTGCAACGTTGGCGATTGGCGAAAGCGGAAATGAGAGTGTAATCTCCCCCCTTGAGGGGGAGATGTCCGGCAGGACAGAGGGGGGTACTGCCCCACCAACGTCTGAGTTTAAGCAACCCCATCACTGCACCACCAATTCCGCATGCAATGCGCCTGAAGTCTTGATCGCCTGCAGGATCGCGATGATGCCCGTCGGCTTCATGCCGATCTGGTTCAACCCCTTGACCAGATTTTCCAGATTGGTGCCGGAGAGCACGCCGATCTTCGATTGCTGCTCGCTGGCCTCGATATTCGTCGTCGGCTCCGCCGCTGTCACGCCATCTGAAAACGGCTCGGGCTGCACGACCACCGGGCTCTCGGTGACGCGCACGGTGAGACTGCCATGGCTGATGGCGACCTTCGATATCCGCACCTTCTCGCCGATGACCACGGTGCCGGTGCGCTCATCCACCACCACGCGGGCGATCTCGTCCGTCGCCACGGGCAGGCCTTCGATCTCTGCGAGAAACCGCGCCGCCGTCACATTCTTCGGCTTGCGCAAGCGGATCGCCTTCGCATCGCGCTCCTTCGCCACCGGCTGACCATAGCGGCGCTTGGCGAAGATGTTGATCGTGTCCGTTACCCGGATAGCCGTGGTGAAATCTGGATCGCGCAGCTCGACCACCATTTCGCCATCCTTGCCGAAATTGCCCTTCACCTCGCGCTCCACCAGCGCGCCATTCGTAATGCGTCCGCTGGTCGGCACGCCTTGCGTCAAAGTCTCCGCCTCGCCCTCCGCCGAAAAACCGGAGACGATCATGTTGCCCTGCGCCACCGCGTAAATCTCGCCATCCGCGCCGGCGAGCGGCGTCATCACCAGCGTCCCGCCCTGCAGCGACGAGGCATCGCCAAGCGAGGAAACCGTCACGTCGATGCGCGACCCAGCGCCAGCGAAGGCAGGCAGATTGGCCGTCACGATGACAGCCGCCGTGTTCTTGGAGCGCGTCGCGCCGCTGGGCGCGCTGATGCCGAGATTATCCAGCATGGCGCGCATCGACTGCTCGGTGAATGGCGAATTGCGCAAAGAGTCGCCCGTGCCCTTCAGCCCCATGACGAGACCGTAACCGACAAGCTGGTTCTCGCGCACGCCCTGGATGGTGGCGATGTCTTTCAGCCGTGCCACGACGCCGCCCTTGCCGAGATCGGAATAGGCCATCTTCGACGGGTTGCCGCCCGCGCCCAGCCAGTCGGCATCGGCTTCGGCTGCGGAGGAGAAATCCTTGTTGTTGCGCGCGGACTGGTCCGCCATCGAAGGCGACACACCCATCATCAGCGCGGCAAGGACGGAAACGGTCCGCTTCACTGCATCCCCACCTGTATGCTACCGTCGGAAAGCACGGTTCCGGAAACGACGAGGCCGCTATCGATATTGCGCGCCTTGATGAAATCCCCAGCCGAACCCGGCTCCAGCGGCGTCCCCATCGCGGTGATGGTGAGCCCGCCCGCGGCATAGACCAGAGGCGCCGGCACGCCGCGCTTGACGAGCGATGGTTCTGTGACCGCATTGATCAGAATCGGCTTCCCCGGCAACAGCGTGCGCCGCGCAACCTTTCCCGCCACCTGATCCGGCGTCCGCGCATATTGCCCGGCGGCCTCCGCCCGGATGGTGAACGGCTTTTCCAGAAGCGCGGTATCGCCAACGGTCTGGCCGGGATAGATGATGGCGGATGGGACGACGAAGGAGATACGGTCGGCATGGGCGGCGGGGATTAGGCTGAGCAGGGTGATGGTGGCGATGGCGAGCGTGGCGATACCTGGAAACACCCCCCTCTGCCTTGCCAGGCATCTCCCCCTCAAGGGGGGAGATTGGCTGGCATCGCCCTCACCCCCACTCTGCAGACGTTCGCGATTGGCAGCCTCGCTGACGACAGCGTAATCTCCCCCCTTGAGGGGGAGATGCCCGGCAGGGCAGAGGGGGGTATCGCCGCGGAAGCGCTCAAACATCATCAATTTACCGCAGATTCTTCGAAACAACCGCAGCCATTTCATCCGCCGCCTGGATCACCTTGGAATTCATCTCATAAGCGCGCTGCGCCGTGATCAGCTCGGTGATCTCCTTGACCGGATCGACATTGGAAGCTTCGAGATATTTCTGCGTCAGCGTGGCAAAACCCGGATCGCCGGGAACGCCGACGATCGGCGCGCCGGAGGCTTCCGTCTGGCGGTAGAGATTATCGCCGAGCGGCTCCAGCCCCGCCTCATTGGTGAAATTGGCGAGCGTCAGCTGCCCAAGATCGACCTGCTGCACCTGGTCCTGCAGTTTGGCGAAAACCTGTCCCGTCTCGGTGATCGTCACCTCCACCGCATTGGCCGGAATGGTGATCGCCGGCTCCACCGGATTGCCGTCGATGGTGACAAGCTGCCCGTCCGCATTCTTGTTGAACGCGCCTGCCCGCGTATAGAACGTCTCGCCCGTCGGGCTCTGGATCTGAAACCAGCCATTGCCGGTCAGCGCCACGTCCAGCGGATTGCCGGTCTGGTTCAAGCTGCCCTGGATGTGCAGATTGCGCACCGCCGCCGTCTGCACCCCCAAGCCCACCAGCGCGCCCTCCGGCACGATGTTCTGATTGGCCTGGTTGGGCACCCCCGCCGTCCGCTCCGCCTGATAGATCAGATCGGAAAACTCCGCCCGCGCCCGCTTGAAGCCGGTCGTGTTGATATTGGCGATATTGTTGGCGATGACTTCCAGATTGAGCTGCTGGGCATTCATGCCCGTGGCCGCGATGGTGAGCGCTTTCATGTTATGTCCTTATCCGCCCTTGAGCTTTTCACGTTGAAATGGAAACTCGGCTATGGCGATCCCCTTCACCGTCGCCCTTCGAGGCTTCGTTCCGCTTCGCTCCACTGCGCACCTCAGGATGAGGGTGAAGGGGCGTTGGCGCTCCAGTAGCCCTCATGGTGAGGTGCGACCCGAAGCTTGCGGAGGGGAGCCTCGAACCACGAGGGCGCTTGGCACCATTCCATCAAACAAGTTCCTAAATCTGCATCCGGCTAATTTCGAGATAGGCCTGGACGATCTTGTCGCGGATGGCGATGGCCGTTTGCAGCGACTGCTCGGCCTCCATCACGGAACTGACCACCTCGCGGGTCGGCACATCGCCCGTCATGCTGGAAAGCGACGTTGCCTCTGCCGCTTTCAGCTTGTCGCCCACCGCCCCCGTCAATTGCGACAGCACGTCGCCGAACGAGGCTTCGCCGGCTGCCGGAGTGGCTGGAGCGATGGCGGCGCCGGACCCCACCGTCTCGGACAGCTTCGATAGCGCATTGCGGGTGGAAACGCTCATCAGTGAATCGATCATCACGAATTCCTCAAAAGGTCGATGGTCATGGCGATCATCTCGCGGGCCTGCTTGATCACCTGGAGATTGGCTTCATAGGAGCGGTTCGCTTCCCGCATGTCGGCCATCTCGACCACCATGTTGACATTGGGATATTTGACATAGCCGCGCGCATCCGCCGCCGGATGGCTCGGGTCGAATTGCTCGACGAAGGGCGCGGAGTCTGTCCCCACCTCGGCGACGCGCACTTCCTGCGTTCCCGTGGTGTGCTCCAGCTCGGTGCGAAACGAGACGGTCTTACGCTGGTATGGATCGGCGTCCGGCGTCCTGCCGGTCGATTGCGCATTGGCCATGTTCTCCGCGACGATGCGCAGCCGCGTCGATTGCGCGTCAAGCCCCGACGCCGCCACCTTCAATGCACTGATGATCGGATCGGCCATGATCTACCCCTTCACCGCCGCCAGCATCATGCGGTGAAACGCCTTGACGATGCTGGTGTTGAGCGAGAAATCGCGGTTCACCTCGCCAGCCTTGATCATCTCCTGTTCAAGGCTGACGGTGTTGCCGGAGTGCGTCGTCTCGGTGATGTCTTCCTGCCGCATCTGCACGGCACTGATGCCGCTCGCATTGACTTCCAGATGCCGCGGATCCGTCGCCGCCATGCTGAGCTGCGTCTTTTCCAGCACATCGCTGAATGGGTCGACATCGCGCGCTTTGAAATCAGGCGTATTGGCATTCGCGACATTGCTCGCAATCGCCGCCTCCTTCACGGAAAGCCACTGCGCCTGCCGCGACGCCAGATCGAAAAGATGGATCGGCCCCATGATTCCCGCTTGCCCCGTTAACTGTCGGTTAACCTAGGCGTCGAATCTTGTGTGAGGCTTGCGTGAAAACCTGTCTCAATCCAGCTGCTGTGGCCATCGTTTGGCGGCATGGAAAATAGCAGCTATTTCAATGGTTTCCGGCTTCACTCGATAGGCGACAACGTAGGGAATATCCGCGAAAACATATTCGCGTGTGCCCTTGATCCGGCCAATTCGCCCCATGGCCGGAAGACTTCTAAGGTTGTCTACTGCCGTTATTATGCGAGCCACGACGCGATCGGCCGCGTCAGGATTATCTTGTGCGATATAAGCGCCGATCTGGTCGAGGTGGCGAAGCGCCGGTAATGACCAGCGCAGTTTTAGACGGCTCATTGCTTGCCGGCGGGCTTGATATATTTTGCGATCACGGCTGCAACTTCTTCGTCACTGGCGAATTCTCCACGATCCGCAGCATCAAGACCCGCCTGGATTTCAGCCAGTTGCCATTCTTCCCTCGCTACATATTCTTCTATTGCCTGGGCGGCGAGATAGGCACGGGAACGATCTGAAAGCTCAGCAATTTTGTCGAGCTTTTCGGCTACGTCATCTTGCACTCGCACGGTAAACGCCGCGGTCATCGCTCAAACTCCTTGGTTCACTATGATTATTCATGAACCACTTTGGTTCGTCAAGAATATGGCTACGTCTACTCCGCCAGTTCGATCACATCCCCCTCGGATGTCTTCAACTGCCACGTTCCCGCCCCCTCGCTACGGCTGAGCGCGGTGAGCGTGCTACCATCGGGAAGAAGCGATCCCTTCTCCACGAACCAGTAGCCCGCGCTGTCCTCGACCATCGCCATGCCGCCCACCACCTCGCGCAACAGGAACACGGGCTTCTCGGGATAGGGTTGCTGTTCAGGCGAAGTCTCGTCCGACCCCGCCGCGCGCGGCTGTCCCTTGCCGTTCGACATGGTGGCGCCGGTCGGGTTTGGATCGAGTTCCGGGTTTGCGGCGGCGGTTTCTGAAGGCGCGAACGGGTTCATCCGGCGGGCGACCTCCTGCTTCGACCTGTCCAGGGGATCACGGATAGTCTTTGACGCGGCGTTTTGCTGCGGCGGCTCCGCACGCTCCCAATAGACGACGAAGGGCAGCATGGCGCATCCGGCGGCAAGCGCCACGCCGGCAGCCTTCAGATAACCGTCGATCTTTTTTGCCGGCGCGGAAACCTCAGTTGGAGCGTTCTGTTCTTCGCGGCTCATGCGTTCTCCTAACCCCGCAGCGCGGCAGCAAGATCATTGTAGGGATCGGTCGAAACGGGCATGTCGGGCGTCTGCTTCATCGCCTCGTAGATCTTCGGGACCAGCGCCACCGCCTGGTCGAGAAAACCGTCATTCCCGGCCTGATAGGCCCCGATGGCCCGCAGGTCCCGCGTTTCCTCGAAACGGGCGATAAGGCCCCGCAATTGAACGACGAGCTTCTTCTGTTCCGGCGTCCAGCCATATTGCGCCAGTCGCGAAACCGAACCCGGAATATCCACCGCCGGAAACCGCCCCTGCGCCGCGATCCCGCGCTCCAGCACGATATGCCCGTCGAGCGTGCCGCGAATGGCGTCCGAGACCGGATCGTTGTGGTCGTCCCCATCGACCAGCACCGAATAGATGCCGGTAATCGTGCCGCCACCTTCCAGCCCCGGCCCTGCCCGCTCCAGAAGGCGCGGAAGCTGGCTGAAGACGCTTGGCGGATAGCCGCGCGAGACCGGCGGCTCCTCCGCCGCGATGGCGACTTCACGCGCGGCATGGGCAAAGCGCGTCACCGAATCGACGATCAGCAGGACATTTTCGCCCCGGTCGCGGAAATATTCGGCGATGGCCGTCGCCGTATTGGGCGCGAGCCGGCGCATCATCGGGCTCTCGTCGCTGGTGGCGACCACCGTGACCGTCCGCTCCAGCTTGCCGGCCATGGTGTCTTCCAGCATGTCGCGCACTTCGCGCCCGCGCTCGCCCGTCAGCGCCAGCACCACCGTGTCGAAATCGGCGGCCTTCGTCATCATCGCGAGCAGCGTCGACTTGCCGACGCCCGATCCGGCGAAGATGCCGAGGCGCTGGCCGAAGCACATGGGCGTGAAGATATCGATGACATTGACGCCCGTGCGCAAGCCCCGGTCCACCCTCGCCCGGTTCATTGCGGGGGGAGGTGCCCGGTCGGCGGGCAGAGGGTCCCCCCCCGGCATGAGGGGCCCCCTACCGTCCAATGGCACCCCCAAGGCATCGATCACCCTGCCCTTCCACTCCGGTGAAGGGGCGATCCGCCATGCGCCATCCGGAAACACCGGTGCGCCCAGCGACGGCACCACCCGGTCGTCGAACGGCTTGATGAGCACATGGCTCTCCGCAACCCGGATCACCTCGCCGCGATAAAGCCCCGCCCCGCAACGCATCAGGACGCCATCGCCAAGCGTCGCCGTGCGTGACAAGCCGCGCACCGCGACCGCCGAGCGCGAGACATCGCTGACCGTGCCGCCGATCCCGGCAAGCGGCGAAGGAGAAACACTCTCGCGGCGGACAAAGGCCGCCAGTTTCTGCAATGGCAACGAACCGCCCGGCGTCATCACGCTTTCGAGCCGAGCGTCTTGACGGCTTCGGTTAGCGTGTTTTCCTGCTTTCGCAACAGCGCGTCCACCTGCTCGAAGGCGCGGCTGACGCTGATGAGCCGCGTCATTTCGGTGACGCCATCGACATTGGAGCCCTCGATCGCCCCCTGCACCACGCCGACGCTGGCATTATCCACGACCGGCTGGGCCGGAATATCCGGGATCACGGCTGAATTGCCCGCATGGGTGAGCTGCGCGTCCGGCGAAATCGAGAAAAGGCCGATGCCCCCCACCTGCGCGCCATTCTGATAGATCGCGCCATCGGCGGAAATCTTCGGCGCGCCGCCCTGCGGGTTGATGATGATGGGCTGGCCGCCCGCGTCGAGTATCGCGTGCCCGGTGACCGAGCGCAACTCACCCTCCGGCGTCATCGCCATCCGCCCGTCGCGGGTATAGACCTGCCCCTGCGGCGTGGCGAGCGACAGCCAGGCATCGCCCTTGACGGCAACATCGAGCGGATTGTCCGTCTGGATGATCGGCCCGCCTTCCGTCCGGATATAGCTTTTCCCAGCGGAAGCGAACTGCACATCGTCGCTCGCCTTCATGGAGACGAGCGTATCGAACTTCGTCCCCTCGCCGCGAAAACCCGGCGTCGACATGTTGGCGATATTGTTGGCGATGGCGTCCATTCGCCGCTCCAGCGTGATCTGCGCAGAAAGCCCGACATAGATGGAGTTTTGCATGGAATTACCTCCCGCCCGGCTTGAAGGATTGCAGCGTCGTCAAAATGCTGGCGGAAATCCCGACCGAGGAGGTACCGCCCAGAAGCAGCGAGGCGATGGAGGATGTGCTGCCCTGCGAAGGATTGCTCACCTCGTACATCGCCGTGAAGCGGGTCAGGAATTTTTCCAGCTCCTTGGGATCGGAAAGCGACTTGATGTCGAGGCGCTCCTCCAGCATCGCCGCCTGCTTGTCAATATCGGCGTTGGAAACCAGTGCGGGAATGCCGAGCGCCGTCTGCGCCACGGTCAGAAGCGCCTTGTCGCCGAGGATTTCATAGGCATTGGTGAGCTTGGGCGCCTTGCGCGCGAAATAGAGCGCCAGCCGCACGCCCTCGTTCTGGTCGCCCGCCTCTTCTTCCAGCGTCTGGCGGACATATTTGTCCACGACACCCTGCTGCGCTTCCTTGGAAGCCGTGGTCTTGTCGCCGAGCCCGGCAAAATCGAATGTGGTGGCGAATTCCTTGTAGCGCTTGTCGACCAGCGTGTTGGCCATGCTTTCGCTATCCTTCACACCCTCGGTCAGGATCTTGCGAACGAAGGCCTTGGCATAGGCCATGTCCTCCAGCCCATGCGCCTTCATGGCGTATTTATAGAGCCGGTCATCAGCCATGAAATCGTCGATCGATTTCACCTTGCCGATATTTTCCTTGTAATAAGCGGTCTCCCGCTCGACCAGCGGCTCCTTCGACACGCGCGTGAGCGACCGCGTCATGTTGGATGCGACCATGCGATAGCTTGTCAATGTGTCCATGCCGCTGCCCCCTCGGATTACCAAAGCAATGTTGACGGCATTTATTGCCGCAGAAGCTTGCCCGAAGCTGACAAGCCCGAGAATGGAGGAAGACAAGCTTCGCGCAAGCCGCCCGCTCTATTGCTCGTCTCGAATATATTTTCAGGAGAAGAGCGCTTTGGGCATTATCATCGGCCTCGTCGTCACCCTTGGCTGCATGCTTGGCGGCTTCATCGCCATGGGCGGCCATGTCAGCGTGCTGATCCAGCCGTGGGAATTCGTCATCATCCTGGGTGCGGCCCTCGGCACATTCCTCGTCGCCAATCCGTTTTCGGCGGTCAAGGATACCGGCCGCGCCTGCATGGAGGCGTTCACCAATGCCGTGCCGAAGCAGCGCGACTATCTGGACATCCTGGGCGTCCTCTACAGCCTGATGCGCGAATTGCGCGCAAAATCGCGCAATGAGGTGGAAGTCCATGTCGACAATCCGCAGGAATCGCCGATTTTCCAGGCCTTTCCCAGCGTTTTGAAGAACCAGGACCTGACCAACTTCATCTGCGACTACTGCCGTCTGATCATCATCGGCAACGCCCGCTCGCACGAGATCGAGGCGCTGATGGATGAGGAAATCCATACCATCGTGCGTGACAAGCTGAAGCCCTACAACGCCATGGTCGCCGTTTCGGAAGGCCTGCCGGCGCTGGGCATCGTCGCCGCTGTGCTGGGTGTCATCAAGGCCATGGGCGCGCTCGACCAGTCGCCGGAAGTGCTCGGACATCTCATCGGTGCGGCCCTTGTCGGAACCTTCGCCGGCATCTTCTTTTCCTATGCCGTCGTCGGCCCTATCGCCACCAAGATCAAGACCACCCGCGAGAAGAAGAACCGGCTCTACATCATCGTCAAGCAGACGCTGCTTGCCTATATGAACGGCGCGCTGCCGCAGATCGCGCTGGAATATGGACGCAAGACGATCTCTTCCTACGACCGCCCCTCCATAGATGTGGTCGAGCAGGAAACGCTGACGAGTATCCCGGCGCAACAACAGGCGGCGTGAGATGACCGACGACGGCTCCACCCAAGCTGCGAAACCCGACATCCTGGCGGAAAGCATCCTGCGCGCCGCCGGCATGTCGGTGGACGACCTCAAATCGCTGGGCCATGTCTTCAAGGACGCCGCGGCGACATTCTCGGGGCGCCTGAAGGAATTGACCCCCGTTGCCGTCGAGACCGAGGTTTCCGGAATGGAAAGCGTCGAGCGGGCGCAGGTCGAGATGCTGCTGGCCCGCGACGCCGTGATAGCGCCTGTTCATGTCGACCCCTGGGGCAGCACCATCCATATGGTCGCCGACCGGGCCTTTGTTTTTTCCGGGGTTGAAGCCTTGTTCGGTGCCGGCGCGAATTTCGATTCCTTCGATACGCCAAGGGCGTTCACCAGCGTGGAACGCAAGGTCGCGCGCGAACTCTTCGCTCATCTGGGCGCGGCGCTGGATCATGTATTCGCCGGCGCGGAGCAACAGATCTTCCGTGTCGGCGAGCCGGTGCAGACGAGCGCATTCGATCTTGAAGAATTCGGCCAATCCCGGCTTTTCGCCTGTGCCTTCACTATTCGAGCAGCGGGCAAGACGGGAACTGTACGGCTCCTGATGCCGCGCGCCTGTCATCGCCCAATGCAGGAGGCGATCGCGGACCTGTTGCGCAAGCCATCGGCCCATTCGGACCCCGCATGGGCGCGAAAGCTGCGGATCGAGGTGAGCCGCGCGAAAGTTGGCATAGAGGCATTCATCCAGCAAGGCACCATGACGCTGGATGAAATTTCCCGCCTCCAGCCAGGCCAGGTGTTGAAACTGCCGAAAGACGCCATTGAGCAGGTCCGCCTGCGTAGCGGCGGACAGGCACTCTTCAAATGTACGCTCGGCAAGGCGGGCGCTAATTTCACCGTGCGGATCGGGGATCCGGTCAATCAGGAAGAGGATCTTATCGATGAACTTGCTGCTGGTTAACGCTATTTCGGCGGCGCTTTCGCTCGTCTCGATTGCCGTTGTCATCGTGGCGCTGCGCAAGGCGGCGCAAATGATCCGCCTTGGCCGGATGATGGCTGCCGAAATCGCGACCGCCTCCGCGGGTCTGGAGAACGCGTTTGCGGCGCTCAGAAGCGAGCACGACGACCTCCGTGATGAGGGGCGGAAGCTGAATGCGCGCCTTGAGGAAACCGCGAAGGCCCAGCGCGAAATCACCCGCTCGCTCGAGCTCATGGAGCGCATCCGCGCCGATTTGCGCGGTGATATCCGTGCGCTGTATGCGCTGCGCGCGTCCGCCCCATCTCGCCCCGCAACTGCGGCAGCCGCCGCCGCGCCTGAGCCCCTCGCCGCGCCGGCGCAGGCAAGGCAGCTGCCGGTCTTCGTGCATCGTCGCGTCAGCACCGCAACCGCGCATTCATAAAAGGGCGCGCATTCATAAAAGGGAACGACGATGGACAAGGAATTCGACAACGCGATCGACGAGCTGGATAACGCGCCGCGCCCCAGCCGCCCCGCGAACGCAAGCTCCGGCGCGAACAAACCGAACCTGGATCTCATCATGGGAATTCCAGTCGATGTGCAGGTGGTGCTGGGCGGCACGACCATGCCGGTCGCCAATCTGATGAAGCTCGGACGCGGCGCTGTCGTCACGCTCGACAAGCAGATCGGCGATCCGGTCGATATCGTCGTCAACGGCCGGGTCATCGCCCGCGGCGAGGTGATCGTGCTGGAAGACGATTCCTCCCGTTTCGGCGTCAGCCTGACCGAAGTCATCGGCAAGTAAGCGATGTACGAAAAAGAAGCGGAAGAGACGGAAGCGGAAGACGCGCGGACCATCGCGCCATTGTCCGGCCCGCAAAAGGCGGCGGCTCTCCTGGTTGCCATAGGGCGGCCCGCGGCGGCGCGTCTTCTCAAGCATTTCCAGCAGGACGATCTGCGCCTGCTTGCGACACAGGCCCGCAAGCTGGACCCGATATCGCCAACTGATTTCGAGGAACTGGTCAAGGAATTCGAAGACGCATTCGCCGATGGCGCGTCGCTTTCGGAAGCAGGCCTGCGTTTTGAAGGCTTGCTGCGCGAGGCCCTCCCACAGGACGAAGTGGAGGCGCTCTTCGACGAGCGGCCCAGAGCAGCGCTGGTGCAGGAATCGGTATGGGATCAGCTTACCCGCCTGCCGGTGGAAACGTTGCAGGCCTACCTCGTCGAACAGCACCCGCAAATCATCGCTTACACGATTTCGAAACTGCCGTCGGACATCGCCGCCCGCCTCTTCATCGGCCTTCCCTCTCAGCTTCGCAGCGCCGTCGTGCAGCGCACCCTGCATATCCGCGCCGTCACGCCGGCTGTGTCTGAAATGCTGGAAGATGTCCTGCGGCGCGAAGTAACCGGCAGGACGGACAAGGGCGCCAGCCAAGCCAATCACGGCCAGATCGCCAATATCCTGAACCAGCTCGATAAATTCGAAATCGACGAGATGCTGCATAGCCTTTCGGATTTGAATGACGACGATCTTTCACGGATCAAGGCCAAGCTGTTCACCTTCGAGGATATCGGACGGCTGTCGCAGCGCGCGCGCCTGCTTCTGTTCGATGAGGTGCCGACGGATCAGGTCACCACCGCGCTGCGTGGGGCTGATGCCAGATTGCAGGAATTGGTCCTGTCTTCCCTCTCCACGCGCGGACGCCGAATGGTCGAGACCGAACTCGCCGCCGGACAAGCCAATATCACGGCGCAGAACATCGCCGACGCCCGCCGCGCGATTGCCCGCACGGCCATTTCACTGGCGGAACGTGGGCTGATTGAGCTTGAGGCGGAAGGGGTGGTTTGAGTGCGACTGGATATGACAATGCTTGTCCGAGTCACCCCCCTCTGTCCTGCCGGACATCTCCCCCTCAAGGGGGGAGATTACGCCTTCATCAACGCTCGGCACCAATCGCAAATGGCGCAGGATGGGGGCCGTAAGCAATGTCAGCCAATCTCCCTCCTTGAGGGGGAGATGCCCGGCAGGGCAGAGGGGGGTATTGCGCCAACGATTCTTCAGTTCCAGCGCGACATGCCATAACCATGTCCGACGCCCCCGATAAAGAAAGCAAAACGGAAGAGGCCTCCGAGCAGAAGGTTCGCGATGCCGTGGAAAAGGGTAATCTGCCCTTCGCCAAGGAAGTGCCGATTCTCGCCTCGGTCGTCGCCTTTCTTATCATCGCCGTCTTCATTAGCGCGCCCGGCGCGGCCAAGCTCACTTTCTTTCTGGCGGAACTCATCGACCGGCCCGAGGATTGGCTGCTTAACTCGAGCGAGGATGCAGGCCAGCTGTTTCAGCTGCTTGCGATCGCGGTCGGCACCGCCCTTCTGCCAATTCTGGTGATCGTGCCGCTCGCAGGCATCGCGGCCTCCGCTTTCCAGAACGCGCCGCGTTTTGTGGGCGAGCGCATCCGCCCGCAATTCTCGCGCATTTCGCCTGCCAAGGGCTGGACGCGCATCTTCGGCAAGGCGGGCCAAGTCGAGTTCCTTAAATCCCTGTTCAAGCTCTCCGCCGCAAGCCTCGTCGTCTTTTTCGTCTTCTTCAACAGCAAGGCGCTGTTCACCGATGCCATTGCCACCGACCCCCGCGCCCTGCCCGAATTCATCCGGTTGAACGTCGTCCATCTCCTCGCCGCCAATGCCGTCGCCATCACCGTCCTCGCCGGGTTCGATATCGCCTGGTCACGCATCCACTGGCGCGGCGAATTGCGCATGACCAAGCAGGAGGTCAAGGACGAGCACAAGCAGTCCGAAGGCAACCCGCTGGTGAAATCGCGCCAGCGTTCGCTGGGCCGTGACAGGGCGCGCCGACGCATGATCGCCGCGGTTCCCACCGCAACCCTCATCGTCGCCAATCCGACACATTTTGCGGTTGCCTTGCGTTACCGGCCGGCGGAGGATTCCGCGCCGGTCGTCGTCGCCAAGGGGCAGGACCTGATCGCATTGAAAATCCGCGAAATCGCCGAGGCCAACGGCATCCCCGTCTTCGAGGATGTCCAGCTAGCCCGATCGTTGCATAAGCAGATGCGGGTAGATCAGATCATAGCCCCGGAATTCTACAAAGCGGTCGCGGAACTCATCCAGTTCATCAATTCCCGCCAAAAACCATATGCGGTGAGCGCATGAGAAGCACGCAATTTTCGCAGACGCGTGAAGCGATCATCGCTGGGCACATGCGTGAAGTCATCCATGACCTTAAGCTTGTCGATGTCGCTGATTACATCGCGTTTATCCGCTGCGATCTTTTCGCCAATATCGCCGATATCGTCAATTCGGCGACGGAACTGCACTTCTCTCCGCAAATCCTGCAGTTCGGCCATGGCGGAGAATATGAACTGGACTGGAACCGCCCGCCCCGCATCACCCTCGACATGGAATTCCGCAACGAGGGCGTCTACGCCTATTTCCGGGTCCTGATCAGCGCGGAAGGCGCCGAAATCAACCTGAACCACATCGCCTTCGACCAGGCGGATGAAAGCCCGGCGTTGAATACCGCGCGGCTGGCCAAGGCGTTTGAGAGTGCAAGGATTCCGGTGAAAAGCGGCTAGAGAATCGTTATTTGAAAAATGCCAGAACAGTTTGCCAGTTATTGGCAATGGTGATTATCCCCACCGCAATACCCAACATGCTGGCAATCCGGGCTGTGGTAGGAAGGCTATCGACGCGCCCACGCAGATGTCCAAAAGCCTCCGCGCTAGGCAGAGTGGCTATACGCCCTTTGATCTCGGCAACATCCGAAGCACTTGGCAGGGTGGCCACACGGCCCTTGATTTCGGCAACATCCGAACTCAGCAAGCTGAAGGCTTGCTCACTTGCGGTCATGCGGCCCTTTATTTCGGTAACATCCAAATTCAGCGCGCTGACCTTCGCATCGATTGTGGATACTCGTCCATCCACCCGCACGATATCAAGCTTGACCATGCTTACCGCGTCGATAAGCCTATCCAGCTTGCCGTCGATCTTATCAAACTTCGTCTCAAGTGCGGCTACGCGAGCTTCCATGCCATCTCCAGAAGGCGGCTCCCCACCTCGTCTCTTCTGGTAAGTATAGGTGATGCCGGCCGAACTGTCGATTGGTTTGCGATTATCCTTAGCCACCATTGCCCCCCGGCTTTCCCCATAATGCCGGGCACTATCGCACTACTTCCTCACGACTGTAAATGCGAAGCATCCGGCATCTCGATAATGCCGAGCGACAGAGCTGTGGCCACCGCCGAAGTGCGGTTGGAGCAGCCGAGCTTTATCTTGGCGTTTTGCAGATAGGTCACCACCGTCCAGCGGGCGATGTGGAGGATTTCCGCGATTTCACCATCCGTCTTGCCGGCAGCCGCCCAGCGCAGGCAATCGATCTCGCGCCGGGTAAGAAGGTTCGCAGCTGCCGCCCCGCCTTCCCTGCTACCATAGAGCGAGTTATGAATCTGGCTCGATGCGCCCAGAAGCTTTGGGCGCAATTTCTCGATGAACTTGTCCTTGTCGGCATCCCCGATATCGAAGGTAAAGAGCGTAGAGCCGGGAAACCCATGCGCGTTTGCCGCCCCGACCGCGATGAAGAGATTACCCAACCCATGCTTTTGCCCATCCTGAATGAAGGCCTGCACGTCCGGATTGCTCTGGGCATCCTCCTCGAGATTGCGAAGCTTTCCGGCGGCATCGCTGCGTAGGAGCGGCGAGTCGTCCTGCATCATGGGATCGACGCTGAAGTAATTCTTGGCCGAATAGCGCAATATCCAGCTGGTGGGATAGGTCATGACGACCGACAGGTCCGACGGATTGCTCTTGACGGTCTCGTCCAGCCTGGTGCGCGAAACATGCGCGATATGCTGGCAGCCAAGATCATCGCGAACACGGCAAAATAGTTCCAATGCGCCATTCTTGGAAGAAGAACCAAAAAAGCTCTTCTTGAAATTTGGAAAATGCACAAGATCAAGGCTCATTGTATATCCTTAGCCGCCAGCCCACAGGAAATGAATGGTCGTCTTCGCAAGCCGTCCATAAACGGCATCACGCCTTTAAGCGAGTCGAATATTCGACTTGGCTACAAGACGTGAAACTGGCACAAAAAGGAACTGGTATCCCAAACGGATTCAACAACTTCCGCAAACTTATGCACAAAATAGACGGAATTTGTCACGTGCCTGACGCCCAGCAACTATTCCTGGTTGCATAGGCTCTAAAATCCTCATTTTGCTTGAGATTTTTAATTTTCGCGCCGTCTCGGCGCATAGCCGGCGAAAAAGAGATCGACCGCTGAGATGACGGTTCTCCGTATCTGTTCGGCATCGGGCTCTTCGGCCATCGCTCCGAACAATCGCTCCCGATAGATGCCGGCCAGAAACATGCCGCCCAGTTGATGGCCCGCAAGCTCGGTATCTTCTATGTCGAGGTGTCCGTCGGCGACCTGCTTGTCCAGAAATTTCTTGAGCAGAGCCTTTCCGCGCTTCGGCCCCTGTTCATAAAAACGCGCGCCGATTTCCGGCATCCGGTCGGCGACGCCAATCACGATCCGCTGGGCGCGAATGACCGGTTCCGATGTAATCAGCGTACCAAGCGAAATGCCGAACTTGATAAGAGCCTCGCGCCCGGAAAGTCCCTTTTCGATGTCGGCCATGAGATCGGCGAACATCGCCGCGCGATATTCGTCGCATAGCGCCTCGAACAACTCTTCCTTGCCGGTGAAATAGACATAGATCGTGCCTTTGGAGACCCCCGCCTCGCGCGTTATGTCATTGATGCTGGCGGCATCGAAGCCCATGCGGAGGAAAACACGGCGCGCGCCATCCAATATCTGGCTGCGCTTGGCCGGATCCTGCCCCGCGCCAAGCCTTGGCTGACGCGAAAACCCTGCTTCGCCGCGCTCCTCGCATTTGTCCGCGAGGATTTCTCCAGCTTTGCCTTCGCCAGTCATTTTCTTGAACACTCTTCAACGCTCGTTACATTTTTTCGAACCAAACGGTTCGATTGCCCTTGATATGGCGCTTGTCCTGATCTAAGTCAACCGTCGAACCGATCGGTTCGTTCGCCGACGAGATTTTGTAGAAAGTCATCTTTCCCATGTCTACATCCGTATCCGCTTCCAAGCCCGCTGAAAGCGGCGTCAATGAAACCGGTAAGGTCCGCCCCTTTCCTGTGATGAGGCAGGATGTAGAAGGCCCCGCTCCGCTTGATCCTCGCGCCGAACAACCGGCGCCGCATTCGCCTGCCGCAAGCCCCAAGATCGGGGCCGGCGATGGCAAGGCTGCCGAGGGCAGGAAGAAAAAAGGCATCGGCCGGCGGGTCGTGCTCCCGGTTCTGCTTGCCGGCGGCATCGTCGGCGCGGGCTGGTACGGCTATGATTACTGGACGAACGGCCGCTTTCTGGTGACGACCGATGACGCCTATGTTCAGGGCGACATCGCCGACATTTCGCCGAAGGTAACAGGCTATATCGAAAAGGTGCCCGTCGCCGCGAACCAGTTCGTCAAGGCGGGCGATGTCATCTTCCAGCTCGATGACGGCGATTACCGCATCGCGCTTGAAGAGGCCGAAGCCAAAATCGCCACGCAAGCGCAGACGCTTTCCCGCATCATCGCCCAGATCAAGGCGGCCCAGGCCTCGCTGCAGCAGGCGCAGGCGACGAAACTCGCCACCAGCGCGATTGCGACCAATGCCAAGGCGACGATGGAGCGGTCCCAGCAATTGCACAACACGCGCTTTGTATCCCAGTCCGATCTGGACAGCGCCACATCCGCCCTCAATCAGGCGGACGCCAATGTGGCGGGAGCGGACGCGCAGATTGCAGCGGCCGAGGCCAATGTCGGCGTGCTCCAGGCACAATACAAGGAAGCCGAAAGCGGCATGAAGTCGCTCGAGCTCGCGCGCGACAAGGCGGAACGCGATCTTTCCTTCGCCACCATCCGCGCCCCCTTCGACGGCGCGATCGGCAATCTCTCCGGCAAGCTTGGCGACCTTGTCAGCGCCGGCCAGAGGATCGCGGCGCTCGTGCCGGTCGATCATCTCTATATCGACGCAAATTTCAAGGAAACGCAGCTAGCCGAAATCAAGCCCGGCGAGAAGGTTGAAATCTCCGTCGATGCGCTCGATGGCGAAACCTTCGAAGGCACTGTGGCTTCCGTCGCGCCTGCCTCTGGCGCGGTCTTCTCGCTGCTGCCGCCGGAAAACGCCACGGGCAATTTCACCAAGGTCGTCCAGCGCGTTCCAGTCCGCATCTCCATCCCACAGGATGCACTTGCCACCGGCAAGTTCCGCGCAGGGCTCAGCGCCATCGTCAGCATCGATACACGCACGGCGCCGGCGGAAAACACCGTCGCGGCGGTGGTGAAGTAAGAGCGCCCTCCTTCCCCCATGCGGGGATTGAGGAGCGTTCGGCCGTAGGGCCGAGGAAAAGCCAACGATTTGGCTTTTCCAGCGACGAACCCCGCGGAGCGGGCGGATGGGGGTGGCGACGTTTGCGCTACGATCTTCAGCAGAGGCGCAAACGTCACCACCCCCACCCGACCCTTCGGGCCACCCTCCCCGCAAGGGGGAGGGAAAGAATCGCCGCAACGCTACGCGTTAGCTAAGAAAGTAAAATCCATGGCCGCCACCACAGCCGACATGCCGGCATCGCTGTCTCCCGCCGACGACCGCATCGATCCGAAAAAGGCCATCGCCTTCCTTGCGATGGTCTTCGGCATGTTCATGGCTATCCTGGATATCCAGATCGTCTCGGCCTCGCTGGCGGAAATTCAGGCGGGGTTGAGCGCCAGTTCGGATGAGATATCCTGGGTGCAGACCTCGTACCTGATCGCGGAAGTCATCATGATCCCGCTTTCCGGCTTCCTTGGACGCCTGCTCTCGACGCGCGTGCTGTTCACCGTCGCGGCAGCTGGTTTCACCCTCGCCAGCATTCTGTGCGCAACCGCCACCAATATCGACCAGATGATCATCTACCGCGCCATACAGGGCTTCATCGGCGGCGGCATGATCCCCAGCGTGTTTGCAGCGGCATTCACGATCTTCCCGCCATCGAAGCGCGCCATCGTCTCGCCGATGATCGGCCTTGTCGCCACCCTTGCCCCCACCATCGGCCCAACGGTCGGCGGCTATCTGAGCGACGCCTTCTCCTGGCACTGGCTGTTCCTCGTCAATGTCTTTCCCGGCATACTGGTGAGCCTCGCGGCATGGAACCTCATCGATTTCGACGAGGGCGACAGCTCGCTTTTGAGCAAGTTCGACTGGTGGGGCCTCGCCGGCATGGCTGCTTTTCTGGGGTCGCTCGAATATGTCCTTGAAGAAGGGCCGCGCAACGACTGGCTTCAGGATGAGGCTATCTTCATTCTCAGCATCGTTCTTGTCATCGGCGCGGTCGTCTTTTTCTACCGCGCATTCACGGCGGAAGAGCCGATTGCCGATCTGCGCGCTTTCACTAATGTCAACTTCGCCTTCGGCTCGCTGTTCTCTTTCGTCATGGGCATCGGCCTCTATGGGCTGACCTATCTCTATCCGCTCTATCTCGGCCAGATCCGCGGCTATGACGCGCTGATGATAGGCGAAACGCTGTTTATCAGCGGCCTTGCCATGTTCATGACCGCGCCGATCGCAGGCTTCCTGTCGAACAAGATGGACCCGCGCCTGATGATGATGCTCGGCTTCCTCGGCTTCGCTGCCGGCACATGGACCATGACGGGCCTGACCGCGGATTGGGATTTCCATGAACTGCTGCTGCCGCAAATCCTGCGCGGCTGTTCGCTGATGCTCTGCATGGTGCCGATCAACAATATCGCGCTCGGCACCCTGCCGCCCGCGCGCATGAAAAATGCCTCCGGCCTCTTCAACCTGACGCGAAATCTGGGCGGCGCCGTCGGTCTTGCCGTCATCAACACAATCCTGACCGATCGCGCCGACATGCACTATGAGCGCTTGGCGGAGCACATCAATTGGGGCAACCGCGCCGCGACGGATATGCTCGCCAATCTGACGGCAAAATTCAACGCCAGCGGCCTTGATGGCAGCACGGTCGCCCTCTCCCGGCTCGCCGGCATGGCCCGCCAGCAGGCGACGCTGATGTCCTTCATCGATGTCTTCTTCCTTCTGACCATGCTGTTCGCCTCGCTGGCACTCCTCGCCATTCTTGTGCGCAAGCCCGGCAAGGCGGCAGGCGGCGGTGGGGGCCATTAAGGCGCAATGAGGAATAAACTCAGGATCACATTTTCTTATCCCAAAAAGTCGGGAGACGATTTTTGTAAGAAAATTTACATTCATACGCCTCCCGCGAATATTCTCCCCCGTCATGGAAATGTAGTATTTCTGCAATATTGAATCGCTCCCCCCGCTGATTTCCCAAAAGGATCAATTGCTAAGCCCCATAAAAAATGTTTCACTTCTCGCCGTACGACGTTGAAGATCCTGCGGCGGCTGTCATCCAAATGTCATTCGAGGGGACTATCGGGATGGCGCGGATGCTGGATCAAGCCAAAGGCGTTCGCCGTTCCAACCAGGGGAGTTTTTACATGCTTGGGTATTCAGCACGCTTGCTGTGTCTTTCGACCGCTCTCGCCATTCTCGGCACATCCGTCGCCGCCGCGGAGCCTTCCGCCGAACTTATCGCCGCCGCCAAGGCAGAGGGTCAGCTGACGACCATCGCGCTGCCCCACAGCTGGTGCGGATATGGCGACCTGCTCGCCGGCTTCACGAAGAAATACGGCATCACGATCAACGAGCTGAACCCGGATGCAGGTTCGGGCGACGAAATCGAGGCCATCAAGGCCAATAAGGACAACAAGGGCCCGCAGGCGCCTGATGTCATCGATGTCGGCTTCTCCTTCGGTCCATCCGCCAAGAAAGACGGCCTGATCCAGCCCTACAAGGTTTCGACCTGGGATTCGATCCCTGATAGCGCCAAGGATGCCGATGGCGCCTGGTACGGCGATTATTATGGCGTTCTCTCGTTCGAAGTGAACAAGGACATCATCAAGGACGCGCCGCAAGACTGGTCCGACCTGCTCAAGGACGAGTACAAGAATTCGGTCGCGCTCGCCGGTGATCCGCGCGCGTCCAACCAGGCGATCCTCGGCGTTTATGCCGCCGGTCTTTCCACCGGCGCCGCTGCCGGCGCGAAGGCGGGCGAAGCCGGTCTCGACTTTTTCAAGCAGCTGAATGCCAAGGGAAATTTCGTGCCCGTCATCGGCAAGGCCGCGTCCGTGGCCCAAGGCTCGACGCCCATCCTCGTGCGCTGGGATTATAACGGCCTCGCCGATCGCGACACGCTCAATGGCAACCCCAATGTGGAAGTCGTCGTGCCGAAGTCCGGCGTCGTCGCCGGCGTCTATGTCCAGGCGATCAGCGCCTATGCGCCGCATCCCAACGCCGCCAAGCTCTGGATGGAATATCTCTATTCCGACGAAGGCCAGCTCGGCTATCTGAAGGGCTATTGCCACCCGATCCGCTTCAACGATCTCGCCAAGAACGGCAAGATCCCAGCCGATCTGCTGGCCAAGCTGCCGCCCGCGGCTGCCTATGAGAAGGCCGTCTTCCCGACGCTTGCCGACCAGGAAGCGGGCAAGGCCGCGATTACCAAGTCCTGGGATAGCGTCGTCGGCGCGAACGTCCAGTAAATAGCTTTTTCGCCGGGCGGCCATATTGTCGCCCGGCGAAAAGCATAGGGGCGGGCCGCTATGAGCAATATTCCGGACACGACAACGACCGTAAAGCCATCGCTTGCGCGGCGCCTGCCGCTCGAATGGCTAGGCGTCGCACCGTTTTTCCTTTTCGCCATCCTGTTTCTCATCTGGCCGACGCTGTTTCTCATTGTCGGCGCGTTCAAGGATCAGGCCGGTAATTTCACCTTCCAGAACATTGCCGATCTCTTCCAGCCGACGATCCTGAGCGCGTACTGGATTTCGATCCGCATCAGCCTTGCCTCGGCTCTCGGCGGCGCGATCATCGGTTTCTTCCTCGCTTGGGCGATCGTACTTGGCGGCCTGCCCGCATGGCTGCGCCCGACGGTGCTGACCTTTTCCGGGGTCGCGTCCAACTTCGCCGGCGTCCCCCTCGCCTTCGCCTTTCTCGCCACGCTTGGCCGCACCGGCCTCGTCACGGTTTTGCTCAACGAGTGGTTCGGCTTCAACCTCTATTCGACCGGCTTCAATCTCCTGAGCTTCTCCGGCCTGACGCTCACCTACATGTTCTTCCAGATACCGTTGATGGTGTTGATCCTGACCCCTGCCCTCGACGGCTTGAAGAAGGAATGGCGCGAAGCCTCCTCCATCCTGGGCGCGACGACGGTGCAATACTGGCGCATGGTGGTCTTTCCCATTTTGTGGCCAAGCCTGCTCGGCACCAGCCTGCTCCTCTTCGCAAACGCCTTCGGCGCCATCGCCACCGCCTATGCGCTGACGGGCTCATCGCTCAACATCGTGCCCATCCTGCTTTATGCGCAGATCCGCGGCGACGTGCTGCATAATGAGAACCTCGGCTATGCGCTGGCGCTCGGCATGATCCTCATCACCGGCGCGTCCAATGTGCTCTACATCTGGCTGCGGATGCGCGCCGAAAGGTGGCAGAAATGAAGGCGCAACGCATCGGCGCATGGGTCGCCTTCGCCATCGGCGCGATCTATTTCCTCGTGCCGCTGATCGGCACGTTCGAATTCTCGCTGCGCATGCGGCGCGGCGAATATTCCTTCGACGCCTACCGCGTCGTCTTCTCCGACCCGGCCTTCCAGGCGACCTTCGCCTATTCTACCGTCATGGGCCTGCTGACTATCGTCTTCGGCACCCTCCTCGTGGTGCCGACCGCCTACTGGATCAGGCTGCGCCTGCCGCAACTCCGCCCCATCGTCGAGTTCATTACGCTCATGCCGCTGGTGATCCCGGCCATCGTCATCGTCTTCGGCTATCTGCGGATCTACAATTCCTCGTCCATCCTACCGTTCACCGACTCGCGCCGGATGACGGACCTGCTGCTGATGTTCGGCTACGTGACGCTGTCGCTGCCCTATATGTACCGCGCCGTCGATACCGCCATGCGCTCCATCGACGTACGCACCCTGACGGAGGCCGCCGAAAGCCTCGGCGCCGGCTGGCCGACGATCCTGTTCAAAGTCATCTTCCCGAATGTCATGTCGGGTGTGCTCTCCGGCGCGTTCATCACATTCGCCATCGTCATCGGCGAATTCACGCTCGCCTCGCTCCTCAACCGGCCTGCCTTCGGCCCCTATCTCCAGCTCGTCGGCGCCAACCGCGCCTATGAGCCGTCCGCCCTCGCGGTCATCTCCTTCGCCGTGACATGGCTCAGCATCGCGCTGATCCAGCTCGTGTCGCGTTTCAGTAAATTCAAAGCGCCTGGAGCATGATCCCGAAAAGTTGCAGACTTTTCGGATAAGATGATGCGGCGTGTCACTCAGAGCTTAAGATCGGTTCCCATGAGTTTCCTCGATATCTCCCATTTGCAGAAGAGCTTCGGAACCAACACGGTGGTCAAGGACTTCACCTTGGGCATCGAGAAGGGCGAGTTCGTCTCCTTTCTGGGCCCCAGCGGCTGCGGCAAGACCACGGTCTTACGCATGGTGGCGGGCTTCGAGACGCCCACATCCGGCACCATCCGCATCGGCGGCAAGGATGTCATCAATCTGAAGCCGAACCAGCGCAATATCGGCATGGTGTTCCAGGCCTATGCGCTGTTCCCCAACATGACGGTGGCGCAGAACGTCGCCTTCGGCCTTCGCATCGCCGGCAAGCCCAAGGCGGAGATCGACGCGACGGTCAAGGAAATGCTGAGCCTCATCCATTTGAGCAATCTCGGCGACCGCTATCCCTACCAGCTCTCCGGCGGCCAGCAGCAGCGCGTCGCGCTCGCCCGCGCGCTCGCCACCAAGCCGCAGGTGCTGCTCCTCGACGAGCCGCTCTCCGCGCTCGACGCGAAGATCCGCGTGTCGCTACGCGATGAGATACGCTCGATCCAGCAAAAGCTCGGCATCACCACCATCTTCGTGACGCACGATCAGGAAGAGGCGCTGTCCATCTCCGACCGCGTCGTCGTCATGCATGAGGGCCGCGCCGATCAGGTCGGCACGCCCTTCGACATCTACAACCGCCCGGCCTCCCGCTTCGTCGCCTCCTTCGTCGGCACGCTCAATGTGCTGGAAGGCAAGGTCGATGATGCGGCAAAGGGCGTCGTCGATCTCGACGGTATTAGGATAACCCTGGCGGAACCCATCACCGGCCATAAGAACGGCGATACGCTGGCGCTGGCGCTGCGTCCCGAAGCCGTGACCATCGGCCAGCAGAACGGCCACGACACGGCAATCGAGGGCACGATCCACGACGTGCATTTCCTGGGTTCCGTTATCCGCACCCGCGTCTCGCTGGGCAAGAACAAGGTCTCTCTGGACATGTTCAACAACCCCGCCTCCCCCCCGCCCGCCCGCGGCGATAAGGTGAAAATCGGTTTTGCAGCACGGGATTTGCTGGTGCTGGGGGAGTAAGCGAGTGCGCGGCCCTTGCGCAACCACCAAAGACGTAATACGTATAAGGTATTATAGCGAGGTAACGAACCATGCACCGTAAAATGACGATTACTCTGGACGAAGCCGTGTATGAGGGTCTCTACCGGACTGTCGGCAAACGCCGAATGAGCCAATTCATTGAGGATTTACTGCGCCCGCATGTGCTGGATACGGCGCTTGATGAAGGCTACCGGGCCATGGCCGCCGACGAAGAACGCGAGGCTGAAGCACTGGAATGGTCCAACGCCCTGATCGGTGATGTTTCCGATGCGGCGCGGTGACATCTGGTGGGTAAATTTTGATCCATCTGTTGGCAGCGAGATTCGCAAGCTACGCCCGGCAATTATCATCAGCAACGACTCTGCGAACCGACATCTGGCCCGTGTGGTCGTCGTGCCCCTGACGAGCAACGCAGGGCGAGTTTATCCGGGAGAAGCCATAGTATCGGTCGGCGGAAAGCGCAGCAAAGCCATGGCCGACCAGATCACGACGGCAGACAAAGCGCGCCTCAAAAACCAACTGGGAACACTTTCGAAAACTGATCTTGCGACCGTGGAGGATGCGATCAAGGTCCATTTGGCCCTTCCTCTTTAATGCATCCTCGATTAGCGCCGCATCGCCGCCCCAAGGGCGGCGATGCAAGCATCTAAAGTCTCACGCCTGAAAATCCACGTCCGACCATGGCCCGTGGAAATCCCCTTCCCGATCCAGCCGCTGGAAGCCGTGTGCGCCGAAGAAATCGCGCTGCGCCTGGATGAGGTTGGCGGTGCCGCGCGCCTGGCGGTAGCTGTCGAAATAGCTGAGCGCGGCGCCGAGCGCCGGGGTGGGCAATCCGGCAAGCGCGGCGGTGGAAACCACATTGCGCAACGGCTTCGATGCTTTGGTCATCCGCTCGACAAAGGCCGGGGCCAGCAGCAGATTATCCGGGTTCCCCTGCTCGAACGCATCGGCGATCACGTCGAGGAACTGCGAGCGGATGATGCAGCCGGCGCGCCAGATGCGGGCGATGGTTGCCAGCGGCAAATTCCAGTCATGCTCCCTGGAAGCGCCCGCCATCACGGCGAAGCCCTGCGCATAGGCCGCGATCTTGCCGGCGTAGAGCCCCTGCTCCAGATCGTCGATGAACCGCGCGCGATCCTGCGGCGAAAGCGCGGCTTCGCCCGGATAAGCCTTCGCCGCCGTCTCCCGCTGCTTTTTCAGCGCCGAAAGCGAACGCGCCGCGACGGCGGCCTCGATTGCCGTATCGGGAACGCCCAGCATCTGCGCCTCGATCGCCGCCCAGCGGCCCGTTCCCTTCTGCCCGGCTGAATCGAGAATGATGTCCACCACAGCCTTGCCCGTATCGGGATCGACGGCATTGAGCACCTTGGCGGTGATTTCGATCAGATAGGAATTAAGTGGACCATCGTTCCATTTGGCGAAGACGCCGGCGATGGCGGGCGCGGAGAGGCCCAGGCCATCGCGCAAGATGCCATAGATCTCGGCGATCATCTGCATGTCGGCATATTCGATGCCATTGTGAATGGTCTTGACGAAATGCCCCGCGCCGTCGGGCCCCAGAAGCGCGACGCAAGGCTGACCGTCATATTTGGCCGCGATGGCGTTCAGGATCGGCGCGATGCGGTCATAGGCTTCCTGCGTGCCGCCGACCATGATCGAAGGCCCGTGCCGCGCCCCTTCCTCACCGCCGGAAACGCCCATGCCCATGAAGGTGGGATCGTTCGGTCCCATGGTGGCGAGCCGGCGCACCGTATCGTGGAAATTGGCGTTGCCGGCATCGATGACGATGTCTTCATGCGTCAGGAACGGCAACAGCGCCTTGGTCTCGTTATCCACCGGCTCGCCGGCCTTGATCATGAGGATGATCGGCCGCGGCGCGCGGATGTTGTTGGCGAGCTCCTCCAGCGTATCGCAGGGAATGAGCCGATCCTTCAACTCCCCCGCATCCTCATAGAACTCATGGGTCCTGTCAGGCGTGCGATTATAAACGGCGACGCGATAGCCTTTTTCGGCGATGTTGAGCGCGAGATTGGAGCCCATGACCCCGAGGCCGACCAGTCCGATATCCGCTTTTTCCATGGGATGTTCCTTGTCTGGGAGATTTGCGGCACGGGCGTGCCGGAATCAGAATGCGTTGATTGCCGTAATCTAGCTATTTTGTCATCGCTGACAAAGCCCGGCATGATCCCTAGCACAGCCCAATCAATTCATTTTGACAAAACCCGCCGATAGGTATCTGATTTTCGCGCAACAGAAGAACGATATCGACCATCCGGGAGAATTTTCAAGGAGCGTTTTATACCGCCGGAGCGGCGGACGCATGCACTGAAAGTCAACAAGTCAAAAATTGACAGGGGAACCAAAATGGCAAGTGCAGACAAGAAAATCATTGGAACCGTCGCGTATGAAACGCGCGACAAGAGTTATTTCGAAAACCGGCAGCTCATACGCCACGCCAATGCATGGCATCTTTGGGCGCTCGGCGTCGGCGCGGTGATATCTGGCCATTTTTCCGGCTGGAATGGCGGCCTGCTCCAGGGCGGATGGGGCGGCATGTTCATCGCCACCGTCATCATCGCCATCATGTATCTGGGGCTGACCTTCGCCATCGCGGAAATGTCCCCCGCCCTGCCCCATACGGGCGCCGCCTATTCCTTCGCCCGCACATCCATGGGCCCGTGGGGCGGCTTCCTCACCGGGCTGGCGGAAAATGTCGAATATGTGCTGACGCCCGCCGTCATCGTCTTCTTCATCGGCTCCTATCTCACCGGCATTTTCGGCACCGCGCCGGAATTCCAGCCGGTGTGGTGGGTCGTCGCCTATATCGTCTTCCTCGGGCTCAATATCTGGGGCGTGGCGCTCTCCTTCCGCGTGACGCTTGTAGTCACGATCCTGGCGCTGCTCTGCCTCGTCGTGTTCTGGATATCGGCCCTCGGCCACATGGATTTCTCGCGCTGGGCGCTCAATATTGGCCCCGGCGGCGTTGAACTGCCTGATGGCAATGGACCGTTCCTGCCCAATGGCATCGGCGGCGCGCTCGCAGCCCTGCCCTTCGCCGTCTGGCTGTTCCTCGCCATCGAGCAATTGCCGTTGGCGGCGGAAGAGTCCATCGACCCGAAACGCGACATGCCGCGCGGCATCATCCTCGGCATGTTGACGCTGATCGTGTCAGCCTTCGCCATTGTAACGCTCAATCCGTCGGTAGTCGGCATCGGCTCCTTCGCGCTCGGTTCGTCAGGCGAGCCGCTGCTCGACGGCTTCAAGGCGATCTATGGCTCGGGGCTGGCCAAGGGGCTGGCGCTTGTCGCGGTGCTGGGCCTCATCGCCTCGTTCCACACCATCATCTTTGCGCAAGGCAGGCAGATCTATTCGCTGAGCCGCGCCGGCTATTTTCCGACCTTCCTGTCGGTCACGCACGGCACACGCAAGACCCCGCATGTCGCCATGATCGGCGGCGCGCTGCTCGGCCTCGCCGTTATCCTCGCCCTCTGGTTCCTGCTTGGGGCGGAACGCGGCGGCGCAGCCATCGGCTTCACGCTACTCAACATGGCGGTGTTCGGCGCGATGCTGAGCTATATCATGCAGGCGGTGTCATTCATCCTGTTGCGCAGGAACCAGCCCAACATGGAGCGCCCGTTCCGCAATCCGTTCGGCATACCGAGTGCAGTGCTCACCATAACAATCGCGCTCGTCACGCTCTACTTCCAGCTGAATGACCCCGTCTACCGCCAGGGCATTCTCGGCGTCGCCATCTGGTTCGCGGTGTTCATCGCCTATTTCGCGCTGGTCGGGCGGCATAAGCTGATCCTGTCGCCGGAGGAGGAATTTGCGTTGGAACATGCGGAAGGCGCCAAGGCTGCGGCGGCAAGTGCGATGGCCGCGCCGTAAGCACAACGCCCTCCTTCCCCCCTGCGGGGAAGGTGCCCGCGTTAGCGGGCGGATGGGGGTGGTAAAGGCAGCGTGCTGTGATTGCTCGTTGGAGCGCAACCGTCACCACCCCCACCCGTCCCTACGGGCCACCCTCCCCGCAAGGGGGAGGGAGACACGGCCCTAAACATTCCCATCCGGCGGAGCCAATCATGTCTGGAAATCTCACCTTCACTGATCTCAAACAACAAATCGCCGACGGCGCCATCGATACCGTTCTCGCCTGCTTCGTCGACATGCAGGGCCGGCTGATCGGCAAGCGGTTCCATGGCAGCTATTTCGTCGAATCCGCCCATGATGAAACCCATGGCTGCGATTATCTGCTCGCCAACGATATCGATAT
Organism: Paramesorhizobium leguminum; assembly: GCF_003217235.1. GTDB lineage: Bacteria > Pseudomonadota > Alphaproteobacteria > Rhizobiales > Rhizobiaceae > Paramesorhizobium > Paramesorhizobium leguminum. The sequence continues at coordinate 69,117 of NZ_QJTF01000011.1, forward strand.
GGAACCGGTGCCCGGCTACAAGGCGGCAAGCTGGAAGAAAGGCTATGGCGATTTCGTCATCAAGCCGGATCTTTCCACCATCCGCCGCATTCCATGGCTCGAAAAGACTGCGCTGGTGCTGTCGGATGTTCTCGATCATCACCACCATGAGGACCTGCCGCATTCGCCGCGCGGCATCTTGAAGCGCCAGCTGGCGCGGCTGAAGGAGCGCGGCTACCTCGCCTATTTCGCCTCCGAGCTCGAATTCTATCTCTTCGACGAGACCTATGAGAGCGCCCGCGCCAAGCATTGGAAGAACATGGCGACCGCCTCGCCCTACATCCAGGATTACGTGATCCAGATGACGAGCAAGGAAGACGCGGTCATGCGCGCCATCCGCAACGGTCTTTTCGGCGCCGGGATTCCGGTCGAAAACTCCAAGGGGGAATGGGGACCGGGCCAGGAGGAGATCAACGTCCGCTATGCAGAGGCGCTCGAGATGGCCGACCGCCATGTGGTGATGAAGAATGGCTGCAAGGAGATCGCCACGCAGATGGGCAAGGCCATCACCTTCATGGCGAAATATGATTATTCGCACGCCGGAAGCTCCAGCCACGTCCACAATTCGCTATGGAGCGCCGATGGCAAGACGTCGCTCTTCCATGATCCAGAAGCCGAATACGGCATGTCGGCCCTCATGCGCTCCTGGGTGGCGGGACAGTTGAAATATGCTGGCGACATCACCCTGCTGCTCGCGCCCTACATCAACTCCTACAAGCGCTTCCAGGCCGGCACCTTCGCGCCAACCAAGATCGTCTGGAGCCGGGACAACCGGACGGCAGGCTTCCGCCTTTGCGGCGAGAACTCGAAGGCGATCCGCATCGAATGCCGCATAGGCGGCGCGGACCTGAACCCCTACCTCGCCTTCGCCGGCCTTATTGCCGCCGGGCTTGCCGGTATCGATGAGAAGCTCGAACTGGAGAAGCCCTTCGAAGGCGACGCCTATGGAGCGGAGCTTCTCGAAATTCCCAAGACGCTGCGCGAAGCAACCGATATGTTCGCAGGATCGAAGTTGCTGAAATCGGCCTTGGGCGAAGAGGTGATCGAACACTATGTCCACACCGCCCGCTGGGAACAGTTTGAATACGACCGCCGGGTGACAGATTGGGAACTGCATCGGGGGTTTGAGCGGTATTGAGTAATGAGGCTTTGAAGGAAGCGCGAGACATACCCCCCTCTGCCCTGCCGGGCATCTCCCCCTCAGGTGGGGAGATTGGCCTTCATGGATGTTTGCACCAATCGCAGATGTTGCAGAAGGAATGCTGAGAGGAATGTCAGCTAATCTCCCCCCTTGAGGGGGAGATGCCCGGCAGGGCAGAGGGGGGTGAAGTGCCCCACCAGCGTTCAATCTAAATAAAAACAAAATACCCTAAAAGGAAAAAACAAAATGACCGAAACGGTGAAGATCGTCTCACCCATCGATGGTTCCATCTATGCGGAACGCCCGGTCGCCAGCGACAAGGCCCTCGACGCTGCAATCGAAACCGCGCGCGCCGCGCAAGTCCAGTGGGCCGAAACGCCGATTGCCGAGCGCGGCCGCTATTGCCTCGCCGCCCTCGAAGCGCTTCTCGCCATGAATGACGAGATCGTGCCGGAACTTGCCTGGCAGATGGGCCGCCCGGTGCGCTATGGCGGAGAGATGGGCGGCGTCGCGGAGCGCACGCGCTATATGGTCGATATCGCCGAAGAGGCGCTCAAATCCGTCGTCGCCAATGACAGGCCCGGCTTCCGCCGCTATGTCAGGCACGTGCCGCTCGGCATCGTCATGGTCATCGCACCGTGGAACTATCCTTATCTCACCGCCGTCAATACCATCATGCCCGCATTGATCGCCGGCAATACGGTGCTGTTGAAACATGCCGCCCAGACGCTTTTGGCGGGCGAGCGCTTCCAGCAGGCCTTCGACAAGGCGGGCCTGCCGAAGGGCGTATTCCAGAACATCGTGCTCAGCCACGCCCAGACGGAGAAACTGCTCGCCTCCGGCCGTATCGACCATGTGAATTTCACCGGCTCGGTCGGCGGCGGCAAGGCCATCGAAAAAGCCGCGGCGGGCACCTTCATGACGCTGGGGCTGGAACTTGGCGGCAAGGACCCCGCCTATGTGCTGCCCGACGTCAACCTCGACCACGCCATCGCCAATCTCGTCGACGGCGCATTCTTCAACACCGGCCAATGCTGCTGCGGCATCGAGCGCATCTATGTGCATGAAAATGTCTATGACAAATTCGTCGATGGCTTCATCGACCTGACGAAGCAATATATCGTCGGCAACCCGCTCGATCAGGCCACCACCATGGGTCCCATGGCGCAGAGCCGCTTCGCCGACCTGATCCGCGAGCAGAAGGCGGAAGCGCTGCGCAAGGGCGCCAAGGCCCATATCGGCATGGAATTGGCGGAGGACAGGCCCGGCTCGCCCTATCTGGCGCCGGAAGTGCTGACCAATGTCGATCACCAGATGAGCGTCATGCGCGAGGAAAGCTTCGGCCCCATCGTCGGCATCATGAAGGTTCGCAACGACGAGGAAGCGCTGGCGCTGATGAACGACAGCCCCTACGGCCTCACCGCCTCGCTATGGACCGCCGATACCGACCATGCCGCCGCGCTTGGCGACCGTATAGAGACCGGCACGGTGTTCATGAATCGCTGCGACTATCTCGACCCCGCGCTGGTCTGGACCGGCGTCAAGGATACCGGCAAGGGCGCCGCCCTGTCGGCCATCGGGTTCGCCAATTTAACGCGGCCAAAATCCTATCATCTGCGTGAAACGATCTGAAAGACACACCCGGCATGACCCAATTCTTCTCCAAATGGAACTATCCCACAACAGTGCTTTTCGGCGAAGGGCGCATCCAGGAATTGCCCCATGTGCTCGCCAGCGCGGGCATCGCCAACCCGCTGTTCGTCACCGATCCCGGCCTTGCCCGGCTGCCGATTGTCGCCGGAGCGCTCAAAATTCTCGACGATGCCGGCCTTTCCTACGGCGTATTCTCCGACGTGAAGCCCAATCCGGTGGAATCCAATCTCGATGCCGGAGTAGAAGTCTTCCGCAAAGGCGGCCATGACGGCGTCATCGCCTTTGGCGGCGGATCGGCGCTGGATCTGGGCAAGCTCATCGCTTTCATGAGCGGACAGACCCGCCCGGTCTGGGATTTCGAGGATGTCGATGATTGGTGGACGCGGGCGGGCGCCAGCGCCATCGCGCCGATCATCGCTGTGCCGACAACGGCGGGCACCGGATCGGAAGTGGGCCGCGCGGGCGTCATCACCAACGAGGCGACGCATACGAAGAAGGTCATCTTCCATCCGAAGATGCTGCCGGTCACGGTGATCGCCGATCCCGAACTCTCCATGGGGATGCCGCCCTTCATCACCGCTGGAACCGGCATGGACGCCCTCGCCCATTGCCTGGAGGCCTATTGCGCGCCGGGCTACCATCCCATGGCCGACGGCATCGCGGTGGAGGGTATCCGCCTCGTCTTCGAAAACCTGCCCAAAGCCTATGAAAACGGGAGCGACCTGACGGCCCGCGCGAACATGATGAGCGCCGCCGCCATGGGCGCCGCCGCGTTCCAGAAAGGGCTCGGCGCGATTCACTCGCTGTCGCACCCCATCGGCGCGCTTTACGACACGCATCACGGCATGACCAATGCGGTGTTCATGCCCTATGTGCTAGCCTTCAACCGCGAAATTATCGAGGAGCGCATCGCCCGCCTGTCGCGCTATCTGGGCATCGAGGGCGGATTTGATGGCTTTGCGGGCGCCGTTCTGGACTTGCGCCGGGAACTGAACGTCCCGCACACGCTGTCGGAATTTATTGAGGGCCTGGAAATGGACGATGAGCGGAAGGCCCTGATCGCCGACATGGCTGTGGCCGATCCGACGGCTGGTGGCAATCCGGTGAAGCTGACGAAGGAGAATGTGCTGGAGTTGCTGGAGGCGTCGATGGAGGGGAGGGTTTGAGCCATCGCCGGCAACGCTGGCGCGGTGATACCCCCCTCTGGCTTGCCAGCCATCTCCCCCTCAAGGGGGGAGATTATGCCTTCATCAATGTTCGGTGCCAATCGCAGACGTAGAAGAGTATGAGCCGTGAGTAATGCCAGCCAATCTCCCCCCTTGAGGGGGAGATGCCCGGGAGGGCAGAGGGGGGTATCACCGCACCAGCGTTGCCGGCACTATGCCGTCATCCGCAGCGCCTGCCGTTCACTCGTCACACGCCGCCCCGACGCAGCCAGAATCCCCCGCACCCCATCAAGGTGACCGCTTTTCAGCTCCAGCGCCAGAAACCGCCGCCGTTCCACCGGCCCCGGCATGGCAAGCGCCGCGACCTTGTCGCCGGAAAACCCGAAACGCGCATAATACTCAGGATCGCCAACCAGCAAAATCGCGCCGGCCCCAAGCCGCGCGGCCTCCGCGATGGCGTGACGCATCAGCGCAGAGCCGATTCCCTGCCCTTCGGCGGATGCATCGACCGCCAGCGGCCCGAGCAGCAGCGCCGGAACGCCGGCGCCCGATGCGCCACGTCCCGCGCGGATATCCCACAGCCGCACCGTGCCGATGAGCGTGCCATCTTCGCTGCGCGCCACGAAGGCAAGCCCGGCGGACGGAACCCGCCCGCGCCGCAGCTTCTCCGACGATTTGCGATGACGCCCCTCGCCCATGGCGCGGTCGAGCAACGCCTCGCGCGCGGGAGCGTCGTGCGCCGCCTCGTGGAGAATGGTGAAGGTCCGGTTCCAGCTTTCCTGGATCTCAGAAACTGTCGCGTTCATTGTCGTGAACCAATCTTCGATTGGATGATACGGATCATGTTTGATGGATATCGCCAAGCGCCCTCGTCCTTCGAGGCTCCGCTTCGCTCCGCACCTCAGGATGAGGGCTACTGAGGCCCGCCCGCTCCTTCACCCTCATGGTGAGGTGCGAGCGTAGCGAGCCTCGAACCACGAGGGTGAAGGAGCGGATAGCTCAGATCACATAAGATCGGAGCGGCTCGAAGCCGTTGAACGCGACCGACGCGTAGGTGGTGGTGTAAGCGCCGGTTCCCTCGATCAGCAGCTCGTCGCCGATGGTCAGCGAAACGGGCAGCGGATAAGGCGTCTTCTCATACATCACATCGGCGGAGTCGCAGGTCGGCCCGGCAAGAACGCAAGGCTCGGTGCGCTCACCATCGTGCGGCGTGACGATCTGGTAGCGGATCGCCTCGTCCATGGTTTCGGCGAGGCCGCCGAACTTGCCGATGTCGAGATAGACCCAGCGCACATTGTCGTTGTCCGCCTTCTTCGAGATCAGCACCACTTCCGTCTTGATCACGCCGGCATTGCCGACCATGCCGCGGCCCGGCTCGATGATCGTCTCCGGGATGCGGTTGCCGAAATGCTTGCGCAGCGCGTCGAAGATGGCCTGGCCATAGGCCTTCGCCGCCGGCACATCCTTCAGATAGCGCGTCGGGAAACCGCCGCCCATATTGACCATCTTCAGCATGATGCCTTCTTCAGCCAGCGCCGCGAAGACGCCCTTGGCATCGCCGAGCGCGCGATCCCATGCGGAAAGGTCCGTCTGCTGCGAGCCGACATGGAAGGATACGCCATAGGCGTTGAGGCCCAGCGTTTTGGCCCGGCGCAGCACGTCCACGGCCATGGCGGGCACGCAGCCGAACTTGCGCGACAGCGGCCATTCGGCCCCTGCCCCGTCGGTCAGCACGCGGCAGAACACGCGGGCGCCGGGCGCGGCGCGGGCAACCTTCTCCACTTCCTCGACGCTATCGACGGCGAAGAGACGGATACCAAGCTCGAAGGCGCGCGCAACGTCGCGCTCCTTCTTGATGGTGTTGCCATAGGAGATGCGATCAGCCGGAGCACCGGCATCCAGCGCCATCTCGATCTCGGTGACCGAGGCGGTATCGAAGGACGAGCCGAGCGAGGCCAGGAGACGCAGGATCTCCGGCGCGGGATTGGCCTTCACCGCGTAGAAGATGCGCGAATCCGGCAGCGCCTTTTCGAAGGCGGCAAAATTTTCGCGCACGACATCGAGGTCCACCACGAGGCAGGGACCGTTCGGACGGCGGGTATTGAGGAAATCGATAATGCGCTGCGTTGCCATGACGTTCTCCAGTCCGGCGGCCAAGGCCGCCTTCGCGAAAGGCTGCGGCTTGCCGGCTGCCCGCCGGGATAGTGCCGCATAGGGACAAAGTGCATGACGCAGCCCGCTGCATAGCCAGCCTTTGGAGATGCTGGAAACGCGCGAACGCTCATACGGCGATGGAGCAACGCTGAAACGCGCGTTGTTCCGCTTTGTCTGCCTTGGCTTGGAATTGGGAGAACCGCATCCGCACTGCCGGCAATGAAGGTGTGCCTCTTCAGTAATTTCGGCATTTGGACAGCCGAAAGACACCAGAAAGGCCCGCACCGTCGTTGCTTCAAGGTGTCCTCGATCCGGCGGTTGGCCGTCAGACCGGACTGGAGGGTTTAGCTCCAGGTACCTTACCGTCTATCCTCACCATTCGAGGAGACAGCGGACACCCACAGGCACGTGCGACTTTGGGCAAGCGCGATATAAGGTGAAACTTGTGTCCATTCAATGACAAATCGGCCCTGCATCGAAATATTTTTTCGGGCCGCCCTCCCGTAAATAGCGGTCGAAAAAGCTTAACCAGCCAGCCCAGCCGCTTCTCTTGCTAGCGCGGTGATCTTTTCCCATTCGCCGGCCTCGACCAGTTCCTTCGGCGCGACCCACGATCCGCCGATGCAAACGACATTGGGCAGCGACAGATAGGTCTTCGCATTGGCGAGGCTGATACCCCCGGTGGGGCAGAAAACAGTTCCGGCGAGCGGCGAGGAAAGTGCCTTGAGAAACGCGGCGCCGCCGGCCTGCTCGGCGGGGAAGAATTTGAGAAGCTTGTAGCCGTCTTCACGCGCAGCCATGATCTCGCTGGGCGTGACGCTACCCGGCAGAAGCGGCACATCGCTGTTCTCCGCCGCATCGCGGATTTGCTTTGTCGCGCCGGGGCTGACGATGAAGCGCGAGCCGGCTTTTGCCGCCTCTTCATACTGCCGCGCATTGAGAATGGTCCCGGCGCCGACGATCGCCTCCGGCACATCACTCGCCACCGCGCGGATAGCGTCGAGCGCGGCGGCGGTGCGTAGCGTGATTTCGATTGCCGGCAGGCCACCCGCCGCCAGTGCGCGAGCCAGCGGCACCGCGTCCGTCACCTTGTCGATAAGCAGAACCGGAATGACCGGCTGGCCCTTCATGATCGGAAGCAGGAGGTCGGTTTTCTGGGCCATGGGGCATATCTCCAATTTTGTGCGTATGGACGGATTTAGAGTGGCGCCCGCGTTTTGTCTATCAGGCGATGAGCAATTGCGCTGCGGGGACCCTGTCCAGGCAAAAGCCGGTCACGCCATTTCTCCCAGGCCGCGGCCATTTTCCTGTCATAAGCGTATTTGCGATAGAGCGGGCCATTATAGCGGTAGGCGAATGTATCCCAGTCATGCGCATTAAGCGGCTCCACCAGGCCGGATTTCTCGATGAAGCGCAGCATCAGGCGGACCTGCCCCGCGACAGAGCCGCGCGCCTCGGTGACGAGCGCCTCGACGCTTTCAAAGCCAAGCCATTCCCAGTGCGCGCCCATCACCTGACCGAGGCCCCAGGAGACCGATCCGAGCGCCGCATCGCGGTCGATTTCAATGGCTCGCGCAAGCAATCGCCAGCGCGCGGCTTGCGTCACCGGATTTTTGACGGCGCCGGCCTTTGCCGCGGCTAACCCTTGCCGCCGGGCTTCCGCAAGCTTCTTGCCCCTGAGGCGCAGATTAAAATAATGGCCTTCGAAGCGAATCAACGGTTCATCCCTGCTTTCAATCCGCGCCGTGGCGCGTCCTCCGCTTTCCACCTCCGCCACCGCCAGAAGCGCGGCGGGCTCGACACCCGCTTGCGCGGCTGCGATCATGATTTCTTCGATAGTCACTCTCTTAAACATCGCGTCCCCCAAAATTCCACAAAAAGCATCATCAAAATAATTGTCGCCCGGACACGCATCTGTTGGACAAATCTTGCAATTTTTCCCTATTGGGATTAGTTCGATCAGCCATGACCAATCCCTCTTTTACCGTCGCCGCTCTTTACCGTTTCGCGCGCCTTCCGCAGTATGTGACGCTGCGCGAGCCGCTGGCGCAGCTCTGCTGCAGTCATGGCATCAAGGGAACGCTGCTTCTTGCAGCCGAAGGCATAAACGGGACGGTGGCGGGTAGCGCCGAGGCGATCGCCAAGCTGATCGCGCGGATTGAAGCGGAGCCGGAACTGGCGGGATTGGAACTCAAATATTCCTACGCCGGCGCGATGCCGTTTCACCGGATGAAAGTGAGGATCAAGCAGGAGATCGTCACCATGGGCGTGCCTGAGATCGATCCCCTGGAAAGCGCCGGCACCTATGTTGCGCCTGCGGAGTGGAACAGCCTCATCGCCAACCCGGATACGGTGGTGATCGATACGCGCAACGATTACGAAGTGGCGATCGGCACGTTTCGCGGCGCGGTCGATCCACATACAAAGACGTTCCGCGAGTTTCCGGAATGGGTCCAGCAGAATCGCGAAAAGCTGGAAGGCAAGAAGATCGCCATGTTCTGCACCGGCGGCATTCGTTGTGAAAAGGCTACAGCTTACGTCAAGGGTTTGGGTTTCGACGAGGTTTATCACCTGAAAGGCGGCATTCTCAAATATCTGGAGGACGTGCCGCCGGAGGATAGCCGCTGGGACGGCGAGTGCTTTGTCTTCGATGAGCGGGTTTCGGTCGGTCACGGCTTGAAGGAAGGCGAGACGGAACTTTGCCGCGCCTGCCGCCAGCCGATCACGCGTGAGGAGCGGCTGTCGCAGTTTTATCAGGAAGGCATCTCGTGCTCGCATTGCTATGATGAACGGACCGATGAGGACCGGGCACGCTATGCGGAGCGCCAGCGGCAGGTGCTGCTCGCCCAACAGCGCGGCCAGGGGCGGCACATCGGGCATTGAGCCAAATGAAAAGGCGCCTGCTCCCTCTGTTATTCGCATTCAGTCTCGGCATGAGCGTGGGTGCACAGGCGGCGGAAAAGGTGCTTGTCTTCGCCGCCGCCAGCATGAAGGATGTGGTCGAGGAAGCAGCCAGGCAGTTCAAGGCCAAAAACGGCGTAGAGATAACTGTTTCATTCGCCGCCTCTTCGGTGCTCGCCAAGCAGATCGAGGCGGGCGCGCCCGCATCCATCTTCATTTCCGCCGACAATGACTGGATGGACTATCTGCAACAGCGCAAGCTGATATCCGCGCCGTCGCGCCGGATCATCGCCGGTAATGCGCTCGTCATCGCCGCGGCTGCGGGCAATGGGGGCAGCGGGCTGGGCCTTCTCGAGGCCGGGCGATTCGCCATGGGCGATCCTTCCAACGTGCCGGCGGGGAAATATGGCAAGGCGGCGCTGGAAAAACTTGGCGTTTGGGAAAATGTCGAAAAAAATGCGGTCTTTACGGAAAACGTTCGAGTGGCGTTGCAATATGTCAATCGCGGCGAGGTGAATGCGGCAATCGTTTATGCCTCAGATCTCGCCGCCGCGCCGGACCTGGCTGAGGCCTATCGCTTTCCTGCATCCAGCCACAACGCGATTGTTTATCCAGCGGCACTGGTGAGCGACGGGACGGCTGAGGGACGAGCCTTTCTCGAGTTTTTATCGAGCGACAAGGGGCAGACGATCATGAAGGCCAAGGGGTTTGTGGCGGCGGCGGAAATGGCCAAGTGATGGTTTTCAAACGCTGGCGGGACAGTAGTACCCCCCTCTGTCCTGCCGGACATCTCCCCCTCAAGGGGGGAGATTGGCTGACACGGGCCTCTGCGCCCATTCTGCAGTGTTTGCGATTGGTGCCGGACATCGATGAAAGCGTAATCTCCCCCCTTGAGGGGGAGATGTCCGGCAGGACAGAGGGGGGTATCTGGCGATTCCATCAGTCTCGCTCATGCTGACCCCGGCCGACTGGACTATCATCCTTTTGTCGCTCAAGGTCGCGCTCGTCGCGGTCGTTTTCGCCCTGCCGCCAGCTTTTGCCATCGCCTGGATGCTGGCGCGGCACTCCTTTCCCGGCAAGAGCCTGTTGCAGGCCGTCGTTACCATGCCGCTGGTGCTGCCGCCGGTGGTTACGGGCTATCTGCTTCTCCTCTGGTTCGGCGCGCGCGGTCCGCTCGGAGGTCCGCTCCACGAATGGCTGGGCGTCAGCTTCGCCTTTCGCTGGACGGGCGCGGCGCTTGCCGCCGGTATCATGGCCTTTCCGCTTCTAGTCCGCCCGATACGCCTTTCGATCGAACATCTCGACCGCGATCATGAAGAAGTGGCGTGGACCCTCGGCGCCAGCCGCGTTGCGGCATTCCTGAGAGTGACTTTGCCTCAACTCATGCCCGGCATCATCGCCGGTATCGTGCTGGGCTTCGCCAAGGCGCTGGGCGAGTTCGGCGCGACGATCACCTTCGTCTCCAATATTCCGGGCGAGACGCAGACGCTCTCGCTCGCCATCTATTCGCTCTTGCAAACGCCATCGGGCGATAGCGCGGCACTGAAACTTATCCTCGTTTCCGCCTTTATCTCGGTCGTTGCCGTCATTCTTTCCGAGTGGCTGCAACACCGGCTTTACACCAAATGGCCAAGATGATCTCTTGAAGATCGGAGGAAGCTATGACCGATTTGAAAAACTGGACGGCGCGACCGCTGCCTGAACGAAAAGCTCTCGAAGGGACCTATGTCCGCCTAGAACCGCTCGATGCGACAAGGCATGGCGATGGGCTCTTCGCGGCCTCTTCGGTGCCGGATGCGGATCAGCGCTTCACGTGGCTGGGCAACCTTTATCCTCCCAAGAGCCGATCCGAGTACCAGCGTTGGCTGGAGGAAGCGGCAGCTAGCCAAGATCCGTTTTTCTTCACGCTCATCGACCGGGCGGGCGGCGCCGTCGGTGGCTATCAGGCTCTCATGCGCCCCGACCCGGCGAATGGGGTCATCGAGATCGGCTATATCTACTGGGGTCCGCTCATCGCGCGAACGCGCCTTGCCACGGAAGCATTCTACCTCTTCGCCCGTTACATATTCGATGAGCTCGGCTATCGTCGCTATGAATGGAAGTGCCATAACGAAAACGAGCCGTCGAAACGGGCGGCGCAGCGCTTCGGCTTCCAGTTCGAGGGCATTTTCCGCCAGCACATGGTCGCCAAGGGCAAGAACCGCGATACGGCGTGGTTCTCGATCCTTGACACCGAATGGCCGGCGCTTCGCCGGGCTTATGAGGCATGGCTGGCACCGGATAATTTCGATGCCGACGGCAAGCAGAAGAAGCGGCTGGAGGAGTTGCGCTAGGCAATGGCAAAGCCCCCGCATGATCATCGCAGCCACGGCAGGGATAACGGGCACGATCATGCCGACTACGGCAAACTCGACAAGCGACGGGTGCTCGCTGCCGCCATTCTGACGGCGGGCTTCATGGTGGTGGAGGCTATGGGAGGCATTTTCGCCGGGTCGCTGGCGCTTCTCGCCGATGCCGGGCACATGCTGACGGATGCCGTCGCGCTGCTGCTTGCCTGGTATGCCTTCCATCTGGAAGGACGCCCCGCGACGAGCGGCTTGAGCTATGGCTTCGCCCGGGTGAAAACGCTGGTCGCCTATACCAACGGCCTCGCCATATTCGTTGTGGGCGGCTGGATCGTTTACGAAGCTTTCGAGCGGTTCGAGCGGCCCTCCACCGTATTGGGCGGCCCGATGCTCGCGGTCGGCGTCGCCGGGCTGGCGGTCAATATCGCCGCCTATCTCATCCTGCATGGCGGTGATCGCGAGAACCTCAATATGCGCGGCGCTATCCTGCATGTGATGGGAGATCTGCTCGGATCGCTCGCGGCGATCGTTGCGGCTGCCGTAATCCTTCTCACCGGCTGGTATCCGATCGATCCGATCCTTTCAGCGTTCGTGGCAATCATGCTTTTCGCGAGCGCTTGGCGGCTGACGCACGATGCGGGACGGCTGCTGCTCGAAGGCACGCCCGGTCATCTTAATCCCGACGATATCGCCAACGATCTCGAAAACACCATGCCCGGCGTGGAGAATGTCCACCATCTGCATGTCTGGTCGCTTGATGGCAAAACCAATCTGGCGACGCTGCATGTGGAAATTGCCGGGAAGGCGGATGCAATGGGAATCGTCCGCGCGGTCAAGCAAAGGCTTGCTTCGGCGCATGGAATCGCTCATGCGACCGTGGAAGTCGATGCCGAGCCGGGCGCCGCCGGGCATGCGGATCATCATCATGATGGGGCGATCAAGCCCGTAAGCCGCCGATCACGCGCGAAGGGACAAGGCAGTGCAGGACCCGAAAACACGTAACGCGGCGATTGCCGCCGCGATCATCGTTCTGGGGTTCGGTGCTCTCTGGTTGCTGATGCCGCGCATCATGCTATGGATCGGCGCTGAATCGCCGGCATGGGCCGGTGTGTTCGCCGTGCTGTTCGTGCTCGCCTTCTTTGGCGTATTCTGGCTACGCGCCCGCTATCAGCAACGCAGGGACCAGTCGTCAAACCGATAAAGCAGCGGTGAAAAGCAATAAGCCGGTCAGGACGATGAAAAGGGCGGCGGCGATTTCAATGATGGCCTGAAGCCTCTGCGACATGGCGCGACTGCCCGCAAGCTTGAGCGCGGCGTTCTTTGCCGTCACCGCGAGGGTTGCGAGCACCGCGACGGTGATGAAGGTGCCTAGCGCCATCGCGAAGACCGAGAGCATCCCGCCCACGACGAGGCCGTTCAAAAGCGCGAAAGTCAGGACGATCAGCGCGCCGGAGCACGGGCGAAGGCCCACGGCAAAAATGGCGGACCACGCCGTTTTCCAGTCGAAATCGCCGGAAAGTTTTGACGGATCGGCTATGTGAATGTTGCCGCAGACGTCGCAGGCATCACCCGTTCCGACAAAGCCATGATCGAAGGTTGCGCGCCCGGCTTGCGAAGAATCGTAGTTGAGCCGGACAGGACGGCCCGGCATCGTGCGGACAGCTTGCGAAACCGATCCCTCCCAAGCTGAACCCGCGGGCTTCGCCGCCGCGAAAGCAAGATTCGCCGTCGCAAATTCCGGCTCGCCCTTCACCGCTTGTCGCGTAAAAAGTAGCGGCAGCTTGCGTCGCAACAGCCACAGGCCGAAGAGAATGATGAGCGCGTAACTCGCCAGTTCCATAGTGCGCGCCGTGTCATCCATCGAGATGCTTGTACCCCGCAGTACCAGCCAGGCGAGACCGACCACAAGGATTGCGGAGATCGCCTGCAGGATGGAAGAAATGAAGGATAGGAAAATGCCGCGCTTCAGCGTCGTCTCATTGGCGATCATATAAGAGGAAATAACGGCCTTGCCATGGCCAGGGCCGGCGGCATGGAAGACACCATAGACGAACGAAAGTCCGACAAGGAGAGCTGCCTGCCAAGGGTCTTCGCGCATCGCCTTGAGGGCGCCGGTCATGGCGAGGTAAAAGTTGCGCTGCTCCGTCGCCAGCCACTGAATGATGTGGGCAAACGGGCCGGTGGGTTTCATGCCCACCTCATTGGCGCCGATGCCGAGCGAGGATTGCGCCAGAGCATGGCCGGCGAACATCAGGCCAGTGGCGATGCTTGCGATAAATATGCCCCTCCTCATGATCCAATCACCCGTTGTCACACGTAATTTCCAACCGGGTCGCAAATATCTTCGACATGTCGGTGCCGGTCGGATCGGTGAAGAAAGCTTCGGTCAGCGTCGCCTGATTGGCGGCGATTGCCTCATCGGGATCGGGGCGCACGACCTTGGGCGAGCAGTTCTTTGGTGTGCCGGTGATGCGCATGTCGGCGTCATTGGCATAGTCGATAGCAGTGTAAAAAGTTGGATCATAGACACCGAAGCTCACCTTATGATCGAGCTTCAGCGGCTTTTCCGGTCTGGATTCGAAAATGATCAGAAGCTGGTTATTGGGAAAATCGGCGACGAGATGCGCCGGCTTCACCATCGGCACCTCTTTGCCATCGGAAAGGACGGTCTGGAAATATTTATACTCGGCGATCGAATCATTGATCGTCTTGCTCAGCGCATCCATCTCGCTTTGGTCGAGCTTCAGATCGCCGTTCTTGTCGAACTCCATCAGCACGGTTGAGGAAAACACATCGTCGAAGCGCCAGACATGGGCGAGTTTCTCCACCGTTCCGTCCGGCGCAACGGCAACCTCAAGACTCGCTTCGGCGAAGACATGCGGATGGGCATCCGCCGCCGACGGCAATGAAGCCGCTGCGGCGGCAAACGCCATCGCGGCCATTTGCCCTGATCGGCGTTTGGTCAAAAGGCCCCAGTCTCGCGGCATGAATCACCCCTCTTGGTCGCACCCAGACGAATCGATGAACCGGGCAAAACTAGGACCGGTTACGAATACTCACAAATTTTCGCGATCCATATTTTCCCGCTCCTTGAACCATTTTGCGAGATAATCCACGAAGATGCGTACCTTGGTTGGAAGGTGCCTGCGATGGGGATAGACGGCATAGATGCCGCCGTCCTTGACGGTGAACTCATCCAGTCCCGTCACAAGCCTGCCGCTGGCCAGTTCCGCTTCGGCTACGAAGCGCGGAAGAATGCAAAAGCCCAGCCCCTTCACTGCCGCGGCCATGGTCACCAGCGGGCTGTTGACTTCGATCGGGCCGCTGACGGGAACGGTGAGCAACGAGCCGTCCGTATTGCGGAAATGCCAGTTGCCGCGGGAGCGATTGTTGGTATCGACGATGCAGGGGCGTTCATGCAGGCCTTCCGGCCTTTCAGGCATCCCGAACTTTGCGATAAGTTCGGGCGAGGCGCACAATATGAGGTGAAGCGCGGTCAGACGCCTGGCGATGAGCGAAGAATCCTGAAGCCAGGTGATGCGGATCGCCACGTCGAACCCCTCCTCCACCAGATCGACGAATCGGTCGTCAAGCCGGATATCGAGGACGATTTCGGGGTGTTCGGCGCAGAAATCGATGAGAGATTGGCCGATCGGTGCATCGGCGAAGGTGCGTGGAGCGGAAAGCTTGATGCGCCCGCGCGCGTCACCGCTGGTCTCGCTCATCGAATCTTTCAGGCTATCGATATCGCGAATGATCTCCGAGGCGCGCTGATAATAGACGTGCCCCGCCTCGGTCATGGAAAATTGCCGAGTCGTGCGATTGAGCAGCAGAACACCCAGTTCGTCCTCCAGCTCGCGCACATATTTGGAAAGAAGCGCCTTGGAGCGGCCGATCTTGCGCGCCGCCGCGGAAAACCCCTCCGCTTCCACCACATCAATGAAGGCCCGCATCCGGGTAAGGGTGTCCAATGCCCCTAATTCGTCTTTGAAAACTTGGCGATGGACAGGAATGTCACAGCTTTTCCCGAAAACCTGTTGGCATTGTCCGAAGGCAGGCTCGGCTGGAAGCCGGCGGTGTAGACCGTTGTCGGCGCCGTGCGAAGGGCATCGTTGCGCAGCGCCATGCCCTTGACCGGCACAGCCCGCGAAACCGGCGTGCTGGAGGTTGCCATGCGCGGCATCGGCACGCCCGCGGGCTTGACGATCGCTTCCGGCTCCCTGCCCTGACCGGAATGCGGCTTGGAGCCTTTCGCCGTGGTTCGTACGCCCGTATTCACAGCACTGATCGCTTGCCCGCGAGCGGGCGCCTCACGCTGCGCTGTACGCGTCGAAGCTGGATTCGCGGGTGTCACGGAGGCGACAGGCTGAGCAGCCTCCTCTTCCAGTTCGTCCGGCTCATCAGGCACCGCGATCATTTCCAGCGCCTCATGCTTCGCAGGCCTTGGTTCCGGCGCGGCAAATGCCATTTGCTGGGGTCGCGCCGGTGCGCTTTGCGGTAGCGGGAATGCAGGCATGTCCGTATGCGCCGCCACCATCTGCGCAATCTCATCACGCTTTGAAGTATCCGGCACACCGGCGGTCGTTTCATTGGCGACGGCGACGGGAGCGCTCTCTGGCATAGGCTCGGGCCGGGGCGCAGGAACAACGGCGGCAGCGAGCATCATCGCCGGATCGTCATGCCTTGGCTTTTTCATCGGCACCGGCACAAAACCGTTCAACAAGGGATTTGTTTCAGCGGCAGCGGCAACTTGGCTAGCTTCGGCCTCGGCGGCCAACGCCGCGCTAGGTACATAGCCGACGCTGCCCGGAGGGGGCGGCACGAGTGTATTTGGCGGCGGCGGAGCGACCATGGCAAGCGCCGTCTGCGGCTTGCTTCCGGGCACGGGCACGGCGAAGGCGAGCGCCGCTTGCTCCTCGGGCGTCGCATCCGCAACGCTGGCGGCAGGGCGCGGTGCGTCGAGCGGACGGGGAAGGTCGCGCGGCGGCAGCGCTGCCAGGACGGTCTGCTGCGGCTGAGGTTCTGGCGAGGGGAGCGGCGCAGGGGCGCGGGCCGGAGCAACCGGCGCGGGCGCCTCTTCTTCCTCGGCGACCGGAGCCCGCGGCGTTGCGCGCGACGGCCTGGCAGCGGAAGCCACCGCGATCTCTCCGCCGGATTCGCTTGTATCTTCTTCTTCGTCCGCCCCTCCGCCGAAGAGCATGCCGAACAGGCTCTTGCTCTTGCGCGGCGCGCTTGCAACCATGATCGAACCGCCATTGGCCTTGCGGGCCTCATAGGCGGCGAGTGCCTGTTCGTAACCAGGCAATGGCCTGCCGTCGGTCGGCATATGCAGCGTTTTACCGTCCGGGAAGAGCGCCAGCAATTCGCGGCGGCTCATGCGCGGCCAACTGCGGACATTGCCGACATCCATATGCACGAAGGGCGAGCCCGAAGTCGGATAATAGCCGACACCGCCGGACTGATAGCGCATGCCCAGAGCGCGCAATTTCTTGAGCGGCACGTCGGGAATATAGAAATCCATCGCCTTGCCGAGCATGTGCTGGCTCTTCTTGGCAACCCCGCGTGAACGCGAGCGCAACAGCGAGTTGGTTGCGGGCGAGCGATAGGCCGAAACGACATGAATATATTCGCGAGAGCCGCTGGCCTTGTAGACCTGCCAGACAAGATCGAACAGGCGGGGATCCATCTTGGTCGGCTCGTTGCGGCGCCAGTCGCGCAGGAACCGGTTGAGCTGGTTCAGCCCACCCGACAGATAGCGCCCGTTCTTCTTGAAGGTGATCTCCGCCCGCTCCTTGGTGTGGACGAAGTAAACCTTCAGCGTCCGCGTCTCCGCTGATGCCAGAGAAGGCATGAGAAAAACGGAAAGGAAGGCGATCCAAAGCAAACGGCGCGCAAGCACCGTCGCGAAAATCCCCCTGAGCGCTGAAATATGGTCCGTCAATTGCGTAGCCTTGCCATTCTAGCAGTCCCCGAAGGCTGACTATCGGAATAATGGTTAATGGACATTTATTGAAGACCGAATACGTTTATAGAATGGCAAAAAAGGCACAGCAGAGCATGTCATTTATGTTATGGTGAATGGCTTATTAACAAACTATCAAATCTGCTAATTTCCTGATTTCTAATCAATAAGTTTCGCCATCAGTCTCCGCCTCTCCGCCTGCGTCGATGCCGTAGTCCTTCAGCTTGCGATAAAGCGTCGAGCGGCCGATTCCGAGCCGTCGCGCCACCTCGCTCATCTGGCCGCCGTAATGGGTGATGGCGAGGCGAATCATCGCCTCCTCGATTTCGGCAAGCGGTCGCGCATGCCCCTGTCCGTCAATGCCTTGCAATTGCCCGAACCGATCCGACATCAGCGGACTTTCGATGGCCTCCTCATGTGCGAGGCCGGAGCGATGCGCCTGCGCACCGCTTATCCGCGCATGGCCATTAACCTGAGCCTGAATTTGCGGAAAATCATCCACCGTCAGTTCCATGCCTTCGCACAACACCACGGCGCGGAACACCGCGTTCTCCAATTGCCTGATATTGCCCGGCCAGTCATACGCTCCGAGCAGCGCAAGCGCGGAAGGTGCGATGCCCCTGATTTGCGTACGCCCCTCTTCGGCGGCGAACCGCGTCAGAAAATGGCGCGCCAGCATGACAACATCCTCGCGCCTGTTACGCAAGGCTGGCAGGGAAATCGGGAACACATGCAGCCTGTAAAACAGATCTTCACGGAATTGCCCGGCCTTTACCAGGTCAAGCAAGCTGCGGCTGGTGGCCGATATAAGCCGAACGTCGGTCTTGACCGGTTCCCCCCCAATCGGATTGACCTCGTCTTTCTGCACGGCGCGCAGAAGCTTTATCTGCATTTCCGGTGGCAGATTGCCGACCGCGTCCAGAAACAATGTTCCACCATCCGCCTCCACAAATTTGCCGATGTCTTTCTCCTTGTCGCTGGTGAAGGAGCCCTCCTCATTGCCGAAAAGAATAGTTTCCACCTGGTCGTCGGGGATAGCCCCGCAATTGACGGTGATGAACGGCTTCCCGCACCGCTCGCCGGAACCATGGATCGCCCGCGCCAGCATCTCCTTGCCGGCGCCGGATTCCCCCTCGATGAGAACTGGAAGGTTCGACGCTGCCGCCTTCTGCGCGAGCCTGATAACGCGCTCCATCCCCTCGCTGCGCGCCACCAGATCACGTAACGTCAGACGCCCTTCCGCCCAATGCCGGATGCGCTTGATCTCGCCCTCCAGCGCCCCAAGCTTCAATGCATTGGTGACCGCCACTTGCAGACGCTCCGGCGAAACCGGCTTGACCACGAAATCGGATGCGCCGAGCCGCATCGCCGTGGTCACCGTGTCGAGCCCGCTCTGCCCTGTCTCCACGATGACGGGAACGAACAACCCCGCCTCGCGCATCCGCCGCAGGATGGTAAAACCATCCATATCGGGCATGACGAGATCAAGAATGACGAGCGAGATTTCCTTGCGATTGCGCAACAGCGACAGCGCCGCCTGCCCGCCATCCGCCAGAATTGTCCTGTAGCCCATCCGCATGATAGCTACTTCCAGCAGGCGGCGCTGGCCTGGATCGTCGTCAACGATGAGAATGGGACCGGCCATGGAATATGTTTTCATCTGAGATAAAACTAAGCTGGATCAACATGGCTTAGGAATCTAAATAAAAGTACGTCAGTCAAAGATCGCATTTGAGTAAAATGCAATCGCGTTCGCTGATCGCGGGTAGAACCATATGGGGAGCAATTATAATATGAAACATGGATTTAAGGAACCTCTCATGAATAGCTCCCCCGAAATAGCCCGCCAATCCGCCCGGGAAGGCGCAAACAGCCCACGGTCTGAACAGCAAAATTTGGGCATCCTGCCGGAGTGGAATCTGGCCGACCTCTATCCGGCAATCGATTCACCCGAGCTTGCGGCAGACATGGCCAAGGCTGCCCGCGACGCCGTCGCCTTTGAGGGGCGCTGGAAAGGCAAGCTCGCGGAGGAAGCCGCGAAGCCCAATGGCGGCGAGTTTGCCCACGCCATCATCGCCTATGAGGCGCTGGAAGAGCTGATGGGCCGCATCTATTCCTATGCCGGCCTCGTCTATGCCGGCGATACGTCCGATCCCAAGCACGCCAAGCTTTATGGCGATGTGCAGGGAAAGATGACGGATGCCAGTACCCATCTGATCTTTTTCGGCCTCGAACTGAACCATATCGACGACGCCGTGATCGAAGCGGCGATGAACGCCAATCCAGCCATCGGCCATTATCGCCCATGGCTCACCGATTTGCGCAAGGACAAGCCCTATCAACTGGAAGACCGCATCGAGCAGCTTTTCCACGAGAAGTCCGTGACCGGGTATGGCGCCTGGAATCGCCTGTTCGACGAAACGATGACCGCGCTGCGCTTCACCGTAGATGGCGAAGAAATGCCCATCGAGCCGACGCTCAATCTCCTGCAGGATGCCGACGGCGCGGTGCGCAAGAAGGCCTCGCAAGCGCTCGCCGAAACCTTCAAGGCGAACTTGCGCACCTTCACGCTCATCACCAACACGCTGGCCAAGGACAAGGAAATCTCCGACCGCTGGCGCGGCTTTAACGATATCGCCGATTCCCGCCATCTGGCGAACCGCGTCGAGCCCGAGGTGGTCGATGCACTGGTGAAATCCGTACGGGACGCCTATCCGCGCCTGTCGCACCGCTATTATGCGATGAAGGCCAAATGGCTGGGCCTCCCCGTCCTCGAGAATTGGGACCGCAACGCGCCGTTGCCCGAGACGCCGCAGACGGTGATCCCGTGGAGCGAGGCGAAGGACACGGTGCTTTCAGCCTATGCCGGCTTCGCCCCTGAAATGGCGGATATCGCGGGCGATTTCTTCGACCGCAACTGGATCGACGCACCGACCCGTCCCGGCAAGGCCCCGGGCGCATTCGCCCATCCGACCGTCCCCTCCGCGCATCCTTACGTGCTGCTCAACTACATGGGCAAGCCGCGCGATGTGATGACACTAGCGCATGAGCTTGGCCACGGCGTCCATCAGGTGCTGGCGGGTCGCCAGGGCGCGCTGATGGCTTCGACGCCGCTGACGCTGGCCGAAACCGCTTCGGTCTTCGGCGAGATGCTGACCTTCCGTTCCCTGCTCGATGCTACCCGCGACAAGCGCGAGCGCAAGGCGATGCTGGCGCAGAAGGCCGAGGACATGATCAACACGGTCGTGCGCCAGATCGCCTTCTACGAGTTCGAGCGGCGCATCCACACCGAACGGCGCGGCGGCGAGCTTACGGCCGAGCGCATCGGCGAAATCTGGCTCGACGTGCAGAAGGAAAGTCTCGGCTCAGCCGTCCGGCTAAACCCCGGCTACGAGAACTTCTGGACCTATATCCCGCACTTCATTCACTCGCCGTTCTATGTCTACGCCTATGCCTTCGGCGATTGCCTGGTGAACTCGCTCTACGCGGTCTACCAAAACAGCGAAAAAGGCTTTCAGGACAAGTATTTCGAGATGCTGAAAGCAGGCGGCACCAAGCATCACAAGGAGTTGCTGGCGCCGTTTGGGCTCGATGCCACGGATCCCGGCTTCTGGAAAAAGGGGCTTTCGGTGATCGAGGGGATTATCGATGAGTTGGAAGCGATGGAAGGGTGATCTTTTAACCGGAGGCGCTTGTGCCTGAACCCACCCCCCTCTGCCCTACCGGGCATCTCCCCCTCAAGGGGGGAGATCACGCCTTCATAGACGCGCGGCCTCAATCATCTACGTTGCAGAACGAGCGGCGAGGCTCATCTCAGCCAATCTCCCCCCTTGAGGGGGAGATGCCCGGCAGGGCAGAGGGGGGTAACTCCAGAAGCCACACCGTCCAACGCAATACCCCCCACATCCTCTTCCGCGACGACAAGGCTGAGCGCGAACTCCTCTTCGCCGAGCCATCCGAAATCATCCTCGCAGAAAACCCCGCCGATTTCGAACCCGCCTTCGCCGCCCTCCAGAATGCCCACGATCAGGGAAAATGGCTCGCCGGCTATCTCTCCTACGAAGCCGGCTATCTGCTGGAGCCCAAGCTCAAACCTCGCCTCCCCGCAAACCGCCGCGCGCCGCTTCTCTGTTTCGGCGTTTTCGACGGCCCGTCTGACCTCTCGCTGCCTCCGCTAGGACCTCAAAGTGAGCCTTTCCTCACCCACCCTCGCGCCACCTGGAGCTTCGAGCACTATCAAAAACGCTTCACCCGCCTCCACCGCCACCTGCGCGAGGGCGATTGCTACCAGGGCAACCTGACCTTCCCCGTCCACGCACGCTGGTCGGGCGACCCGATGGCCGCCTTCGATGTGCTGACGACACGTCAGCCCGTGCGCTATGGCGCGTTCTCCAACCTCGGCGGCCCCATCATCCTGTCGCGCTCGCCGGAACTGTTCTTCGATGTGAATGCGGAAGGCTGGATCGAGACCCACCCCATGAAGGGCACCACACCGCGCGGGAAAACGCCGGAAGAGGACGACCGGCTCAGGAATTTCCTGATCAACGATCCGAAAAGCCAGGCGGAAAACCGCATGATCGTCGATCTCCTGCGCAACGACATTTCGCTTATCAGCGACCCCGCAACCCTCCATGTGCCGGAGCTCTTCAAGGTCGAGCGCTACCCGACCGTGCACCAGATGGTCTCCAGAGTGCGCGCCCGCCTCAATCGCGGCCTCACCCTTCGCGAGATTTTCGCGGCCCTCTTCCCCTGCGGCTCGGTGACGGGCGCGCCAAAGATCCGCGCCATGGAAATACTGTCCGAGCTTGAAGATCAGCCGCGCGAGGTATATTGCGGTGCGATCGGCTGGATTGCGCCGCAGGGCCGGATGCGTTTCAACGTCGCCATCAGGACTGTTTCGCTCTATCCTGATGGCCAGGCCACTTTCAACATCGGCGGCGGTATCGTTTTCGATTCCACCGCGGAGGCGGAGTACGAGGAATGTCTTCTGAAAGCCCGGTTCGCAACGGGAATGGCCTCGATTACGAGCTGATCGAAACGTTGCGATGGGAGCCGCTTTGCGGCTTTCTGCGGATAAACCGCCATCTGGCGCGGCTGGAACTTTCAGCCCGCCAATTGGGTTTCCCCTTTGACGAGACCTCGATCCGCGCCAAGCTCGATGGGCTGGCGCGAGGTGATCAGGCCCTTCGTGTCCGCCTCGCCCTTGATCCCGATGGCAGCATCGGCGTGACTGCGCAACCCTTCACCCCGCTTTCGTCCGATACCGTCTGGCGCGTCGCCATCGCCCGCACCCGCCTCGACAAGAACGACCCGCTCCTTCACCACAAGACGACGCGACGGCAGATCTATGACGCCGCCCGGGCGGAATTCTCCCGCGACGATATCGACGAAGTGATCCTGCTCAACAATGAGGGCCGCGTCTGCGAGGGAACGATCACATCGGTCTTCGCGGATCATGGCGCCACCTGCTGCGCCACCCCTGCGCTCGATTGCGGCCTCCTGCCCGGCATCCTGCGCGAGGAACTGATTTCAGGCGGCATCGTCCATGAAGCAGAGCTGACGGAAGACGATCTCCGCAAGGCGAAGAACATCCTCGTCGGCAATTCCTTGCGCGGGCTGATCAGGGCAAAGCTCTTGTGACGCTCCCGGTCGTCATCCTCGCCCTTGTGGCGAGGATCTGCCGACGCCACCGGCACAAGATCGAGCGACGCGCCGGCATAGCTTTAAAATTGCACAGGCAATAGATCCTCGCCACAAGGGCGAGGATGACGAAAGCACGGAAATACACCGGGAGAAATACCCCGTCATACTTTATTGTGACGGGAAACTATGATTTAGCCGGAGTCGAACCCCTTAAAAGGAACATTCTGCACGAAACATCGAACCCAGATTGGAGATACTGGAAATGGCGGAAAAGAAATGGCCGATTTACGGCGAAATCACCGGCCCTGTTGTTATGATCGGCTTCGGGTCGATCGGGCGCGGTACCCTGCCGCTGATCGAACGCCATTTCAAATTCGACAAGTCGCGCATGGTCATCATCGACCCAAGCGACGAGAACAAGAAGATCGCAGACGAAAAAGGCATCCGCTTCATCCAGGAAGCGGTCACGCCTGACAATTACAAATCCCTCCTCGCGCCATTGCTTAACGCGGGCGGTGGTCAGGGTTTCTGCGTCAACCTCTCGGTCGATACATCTTCCGTCGATCTCATGAAGCTCTGCCGCGAGCAGGGCGCGCTTTATATCGATACCGTCGTGGAGCCATGGCTTGGCTTCTATTTCGATGAAACCGCCGACAACGCCGCGCGCACCAATTATGCGCTGCGCGAGACCGCGCGCACCGAGAAGAAGAAGAACCCCGGCGGCACGACCGCCGTCTCCTGCTGCGGCGCCAACCCCGGCATGGTTTCCTGGTTCGTCAAGCAGGCGCTTGTCGATCTCGCCACCGAACTGAAGCTCGACTTCACCGAACCCGCGCCCGACGATCGCGAGGGCTGGGCGAAGCTCATGAAGAAAGCCGGCGTCAAGGGCATCCACATCGCCGAGCGCGACACGCAGCGCGCCAAGACGCCGAAACCGCTCAATGTCTTCTGGAACACCTGGTCCGTGGAGGGTTTCATTTCGGAAGGCCTGCAGCCGGCTGAACTTGGCTGGGGCACGCATGAGAAATGGATGCCGAAGAACGCCCACGAGCAGAAGAAGGGCAACAAGGCCGCCATCTTCCTGGAGCAGCCCGGCGCCAACACCCGCGTGCGCACCTGGTGCCCAACGCCCGGCCCGCAATATGGCTTCCTCGTCACCCACAACGAGGCGATCTCGATTGCCGATTACTTCACCGTGCGCGACAAGAAGGACGACGTCACCTACCGTCCCACCTGCCATTACGCCTATCACCCCTCGAACGATGCCATGCTCTCGCTCGACGAGATGTTCGGCGCCGCTGGAAAACCGCAGCCGGTCCAGCATGTGCTCGAAGAGAACGAGCTGCTCGACGGCATCGATGAGCTTGGCGTGCTCCTCTACGGCCACGACCGCAACGCCTATTGGTACGGCTCGCAGCTTTCGCTGGAGGAAGCCCGCAACCTCGCGCCATACCAGAACGCGACCGGCCTGCAGGTGAGCTCCGCCGTGCTGGCGGGCATGGTCTGGGCATTGGAGAACCCGAACGCCGGCATCGTCGAGACGGACGAGATGGACTACCGCCGCTGCCTCGAAGTGCAACTGCCATATCTCGGGCCGGTGAAGGGATACTACACCGACTGGACGCCGCTTGAAGGCCGCCCCGGCTTTTTCAAGGAAGATTTGGATACCAGCGATCCTTGGCAGTTCCGGAATATTCTGGTGCGATGAGGGTAGGCGCCCTCCTTCCCCCCTGCGGGGAGTGAGGAGCGATCGGCTGTAGGCCGAGGAAAAGCCAACGATTTGGCTTTTCCAGCGACGAACGCGCGAAGCCATAGCGGAGCGCTGCCCGCGGAGCGGGCGGATGGGGATGGCGACGGCTATGCTCAATACTGGACTCCCCACCCGGCCCTTCGGGCCACCCTCCCCGCAAGGGGGGAGGGAAGCCAGGGCCCCAACCTGTGCCCAAAAAGCCACACCCCTTTCCCCTCCCCCTCACCGGACTTGTTTTGTTCAAGATTTGGGTACATCAGAAGATAAAGCCCAATTTGAACGGAAGAGCCAGATTATGAAACGCTTACGCGCAGCGGCAGCCCTTGCCTTGATTTCCGTAACGCTCGCGGCCTGTCAGTCCGCCGGCCCCATCGGCAATGCACCCACCGTCATCGGCACCGGCGGCATCGAGGGCAATTGGGTCGATCCCAACGGCATCACCTCCAGCTTCAATTCCGGCGTGTTCGTTACGCGGACGACCGACACGAACGAGAAGCTTGCCGAGGGCAGCTATCGCTACGAGACACCGCAGCTCGTCTCCATCGATATGCGTTCGCTCGTCCGCGGCACCACCTCGCGCGTCAATTGCGCCGTGGTTTCGCCTTCCCAGCTCAACTGCACCTCCTCCGCCGGATCGCAGTTCACGCTGACGCGCAAGGCTGCCGGCTAGGCTCCTTGTCTTGTCGCCATTCGAAGTCCTCGGGTTAAACTCAAGGACTTCGAGAAACTGTTTCAAGCTCGTTCTGACAAATTATTAATTTTTCTTTAAAGACTAGCTGCAGAAGTTACTTTCTGGCTTGCATCCTGCCCAGCAAAATATAAGCATTTAAAAACTCGGTGGGGGCCGAGTTCTTAGCGGGCGTGTCCAATGGAGCAAGTAGTAATGTCTATATCCTGCATCCGCGTATTATTCTGTACTTCGGTTCTTGCGATGTCGGCCGATGCCGCCCTCGCGGACTACACGCTCAACATACTGCACAACAACGACTGGCACAGCCGGATCGAATCCATCAACAAACATGACTCCACCTGCTCCTCCGCGGAGGAACAGAAGAACGAGTGCTTTGGCGGCGCTGCCCGGCTGAAAGCAGCTATCGATGCCCGTAGAAAGGCGCTTGACGGCAAGAACGTTCTGGCTCTCAACGCGGGCGACAATTTCCAGGGATCGCTCTTCTACAATACCTATAAGGGCGCTGCAGAAGCCGAGTTCATGAACCTCATGAAATTCGACGCCATGACCATCGGCAATCATGAATTCGACGATGGCGAGGACGGACTTGGAGCATTCATCGGCAAGGTTGATTTCCCGATTGTCAGCGCCAATGTGCGGCCCGATATAAAATCGGCACTGAACGGCAAGATCAAGCCCTACCTCATCAAGGAAGTCGGCGGGCAGAAGATCGCCATCGTCGGCGCCGTGGCGAATGATACGGCGGAACTCGCTTCACCCGGTCAAAAAGTTACGATTGCGGAGGATGTGGCAACTATTGCCGCCGCTGTCGAGGAAGTGACGAAGCAGGGCGTCAACAAGGTGATCGCGCTCACCCATGTCGGATATCCGCGCGACATGGCGGCAATAGCCAAGATCCCCAATGTGGACGTCGTCGTCGGCGGTCATTCCCACACTTTTTTGTCGAACAGCGACCCGAAAGCGGAAGGTCCTTACCCAACGCTCGTCGATAACCCCGGCGGCTATCATGTGCCCGTCGTCCAGGCCAAGTCATACGGCAAGTATCTGGGCGAATTCACCGTCACCTTCGATGACACGGGCAAGCCCCTGTCGGCCAAGGGCGACCCGATCCTTCTCGATTCTTCAATCAAGGCAGACGAGGTGGTGCTGGCCCGCGTCAAGGAACTGGCCAAGCCTATCGAGGAATTGAAAAACAAGGTCATCGCCAGCTCCGTCGGTCCGATTGAAGGATCGCGCGAAATCTGCCGGGTCGCCGAATGCACGATGGGCAATCTCGTTGCCGATGCCATGCTCGACCGGGTGAAGGGTCAGGGCACCACCATCGCCATCATGAATGGCGGCGGCTTGCGCGCATCCATCGATGCGGGCGACGTGACCATGGGCGAAGTGCTGACCGTGCTGCCCTTCCAGAACACACTTTCCACCTTCCAGTTAAAAGGCGCGGATGTGAAGGCTGCGCTTGAACACGGCGTCAGCCAGGTCGACGAAGGCGGGGGCCGCTTCCCGCAAGTGGCTGGGCTGAAATACAGTTTCGACAAATCGAAACCGGCGGGTCAGCGTATCAATTCCGTTGAAGTCGGCAGCGGCAACGCCTGGAAGCCGCTCGACCCGGCAGCCACCTATGGCGTCGTCGCCAACAACTTCACCCGTGGCGGCGGCGACGGCTACAAGGTTTTCGCGACCAACGCGATCAATGCCTATGATTACGGCCCGAGCCTCGAACAGGTCGTCATCGATTATCTGGCGAAGAACCAGCCATACAAGCCCTATACCGATGGCCGCATCAAGGCCGTCGCCATGCCGGCCGTAACGAAGGCGCCCGAGGCACAGGCGCTAGATCCCGCAGTGACTGGCACAGCCAAGCCGGCGGAGCCGGCGCAAGCGGCCAAACCGGCGGCTCCCGTCAAGCCTGCCGAAACCGCCAAGACCGCTGAAGTAGCCAAGCCTGCTGCGCCTATGCAGGCGACCAAGCCAGTTGCGCAAGCCAAACCGGCAAAGCCTGTGCAAGCGGCCAAACCTGCTACGCCTGCCAAGCCTGACGAAAAAGCCAAAACTGCGGAGGTAGCCAAACCCGCAAAGCCTATGCAGACGACCAAGCCAGTTGCACAAGCCAAACCGGCAAAGCCTGTGCAGGCGGCCAAACCTGCTGCGCCTGCCAAGCCTGACGAAAAAGCCAAAACGGCAGAGGTAGCCAAGACTGCCAAGGTAGCCAAGCCCGCAAAGCCTATGCAGGCGACCAAAGCAGTTGCGCCTGCCAAATCGGTAAAGCCTATGCAAGCGACCAAACCTGCTGCGGCCAAGCCCGTAAAGCCTATGCAGCCTGCCAAGTCAATTGCAACGACCAAGCCGACGACGCCTATCAAGCCGGTAAAGCCTATGCAGGCAGCCAAGCCCACGGCTCCAGCCAAACCGGCAAAGGCGGCCAAGCCAGTCGCTCCTGTCAAGATGACCCAAAAGACCAAGCCTGCCGTGGCGGAAGTCCATATCATCAAGGCGGGTGATACTTACTGGGATCTTGCGGCGCGCTTCTACGGCAACCCGACCGAATGGCGTAAACTACGCGCCGCCAACAAGTACCATCCCCGCCGTCTGCCTATCGGCGGGACAATAACCGTACCGGCCAGAACCGTTCCGGCCAAATAAACACGAAGCGCGCGGACACCCTATGGTGTCTGCGCGCTTTCGCTCAATTGTAATCTTAACCCGAGGACTCTACGTCTTGGCCGCTTTGGTGGTATGGCAACCATAAGCACGCGGACCAAGGAGAAGCGATATGAGCGAAGCGGGGCAGACAGCGGTTACAAAGGAAACGATGTCGAAGGTCGGCGTGCTCCTGGTCAATCTCGGCACCCCTGACGGCACCGATTACACCTCCATGCGCCGTTATCTCAAGGAGTTTCTCTCCGACAAGCGCGTCATCGAATGGCCGCGTGCCATCTGGTATCCGATCCTGCATGGCATCGTTCTCAATACGCGCCCGAAAAAATCCGGCAAACTGTACGACCGGATCTGGAACCGCGATAAAAACGAGTCGCCGCTGCGCACCTTCACCCGCGCCCAAGGCGAAAGACTGGCTAAAGCACTCGCCGATTATCCTAACGTCGTCGTAGGCTGGGCCATGCGCTACGGCCAGCCCTCCATCGAAACCGTGCTGACGCGCCTCACCGAACAAGGCTGCCGGCGCATCGTCATGTTCCCGCTCTATCCGCAATATTCCGCGACGACGACGGCGACCGTAAACGACAAGTTCTTCGAAGCGCTGATGAACACGCGCTTCATGCCCGCCGTGCGCACTGTCCCATCGTACGAAGACGAACCCGCTTATATCGAAGCCCTCGCCCGCTCCATCGAAAACCATCTGGCAAAGCTCGACTTCGAGCCGGAGGTTGTAATCGCCTCCTATCATGGCATTCCACAGAGCTATGCCGAACGCGGCGACCCCTACCCCGCCCATTGCATGACCACATCGCGCCTGTTGCGCGAGCGGCTCGGCTGGGGGGAAAAGAAGCTCCTCACCTGCTTCCAGTCCCGCTTCGGTCCGGAAGAATGGCTCCAGCCCTATACCGACAAGACCATCGAGCAGCTTGCCAGGGATGGCGTGAAATCCATCGCCGTCTTCAATCCCGGCTTCGTCTCCGATTGCCTGGAAACACTGGACGAGATCGGCAACGAGGCAGCCCATAGCTTCCGCGAACACGGCGGCGTCAATTTCAGCCACATCCCCTGTCTCAACGATTCCGATGAAGGGATGGCGGTGATCGAAACGCTGGTCCGCCGCGAACTGCAAGGCTGGGTTGAAGGAAAGGGAATAAGGGAGTAGGGCAATAGGGGAGTAGGTTTTTCGGCATATTCCCCTACTCCCTTAAGGTGCTCCGATGACCGGTTTCGATATTACGCTGCTTATTCTGGCCGCACTGGTTCTGGCGACGCTGTTCGCCGGCATCAAGACCGTGCCGCAGGGCTTCAACTACACCGTCGAGCGGTTTGGCCGCTATACGCGCACGCTCAATCCCGGCCTGAGCCTGATCGTTCCGTTTTTCGATCGCATAGGCGCGCGCCTCAACATGATGGAGCAGGTGCTGGATGTGCCGACGCAGGCGGTCATCACCCGCGACAACGCCATCGTTGGCGTGGACGGCGTGGCCTTCTATCAGGTCCTGAACGCCGCACAGGCCGCGTATCAGGTCGCACAGCTGCAATATGCGATCCTCAACCTGACCGTCACCAACATCCGCACGGTCATGGGCTCCATGGATCTCGATGAGCTGCTGTCGAACCGTGACGCCATCAACGAGCGCCTGCTGCGCGTTGTCGATGAAGCCGCCCATCCGTGGGGCATCAAGATGATCCGCGTGGAGATCAAGGACATCAACCCGCCGGAAGACATCGTCGCCTCGATGGCCCGTCAGATGAAAGCCGAGCGCGACAAGCGCGCGCAGGTGCTGGAAGCCGAGGGCGACCGTAACGCACAGATCTTGCGCGCCGAAGGCCAGAAACAGTCGCAAATTCTGGAAGCCGAAGGCAAGCTGGAGGCGGCCAAGCGCGAGGCGGAAGCCCGCGAGCGGCTTGCGGAAGCGGAAGCCAAGGCGACGACGATGGTTTCCGAAGCAGTCGCCAACGGCAATGTGCAGGCGCTCAACTATTTCGTGGCACAGAAATACACCGAAGCCCTCAGCAATATCGCCAGCGCCAAGAACCAGAAGATCGTGCTGATGCCGCTGGAGGCAAGCGCGCTGATCGGCTCGCTTGGCGGCATCGGCGCGATTGCCAAAGAGGTCTTCGGCGGAAGCGCGCCGGTGGAGCCGGAGCCGCAATCGCCCGGCCCCTCACGCCCGCGCAGCGTTCCGCCTGCGGGCCGCGGTTAAAAAGCGAAGGGCGCCATGATTATCGATTTGCTGTCCGGTCTTGGCATTTGGAACTGGCTGGTTTTCGGGCTGGCGCTTCTCATTCTGGAAATTCTGGCGCCCGGAATGTTTTTCATCTGGTTCGGGCTTGCCGCGCTGGTGACCGGCGCGCTGGCGTTTCTCTTGTCCCACATGGCTGGCTTCGGCTGGCAAGCCCAGACTGTCGTTTTTCTGGTCCTGTCCGTCATCTTCGTGCTGATGGGCCGCCACTTCCTTGGCTCGCCAAGCGACGACGCGGACGAATCCTTGCTCAATCGTCGCGGCGATCAGCTCATCGGCCAGCGCGCCACGCTGACCGAGCCGATTATCAACGGCCGCGGACGCCTCCGCTTCAACGATACGCTGTGGCGCGTCAAAGGCCCCGACCTTCCCGCCGGAACGGAAGTCCGGATCGTCGGTTTCGATCCGGTTTCGCTGGAGATCGAGGTTAGGGCAGTAGGGCAGTAGGGCAGTAGGGCAGTAGGGCAGTAGGGCAGTAGGGCAGTAGGGCAGTAGGGCAGTAGGGCAGTAGGGAAAAGATTATTGCGCTGGCAGGCGATGGCAATAGCCAAACATATTGCCTTACTGCCCTACTGCCTTATTGCCCTCCCCCTTAGGCTACCCCGATCCGCAACAAATCATGGAAATGCACCAGCCCCACCGGGCGGTTATCCTCCGTGACCATCAGCACGCTGATATTGTACTGGTTGAGCAGGCTCATCGCCGCGCCGACCAGCATCTGCGGCGCCACCACTTTCGGCCCGCGCGTCATGATGTCGTCGACCTTCAACTCGCCGAGATTGCGGTGAAGATTGCGCGCCAGATCGCCGTCGGTGACGATCCCGACGAGCCGCCCGTCTTCATCCAGCACACCGACGCAGCCAAAGCGTTTGTGAGAGTGAACCTGCATCGCCTCGGGCATCGATGTTCCCGAGGGCACCAGTGGCAGTTCGTCGCCGCGGTGCATGATATCGCGCACATGTGTGAGGCTCGCGCCCAGCGAGCCGCCTGGGTGGAACGTCCTGAAATCGCCGGGGGTAAAGCCGCGCGCTTCGAGCAGCGCAACGGCGAGTGCATCGCCCACGGCAAGCTGCATGAGCGTCGATGTGGTGGGCGCAAGGCCATGGGGGCAGGCCTCATCCGCCTTGGGCAGAAGCAGCACGATATCCGCCTCGCGCCCCAGCGTGGAATTCTCCCGCGAGGTCAGCGCAATCAGCGGAATGCGGAAACGCCGGGAATAGCTGACGATGCCTTTCAGCTCCGCCGTTTCGCCCGACCATGAAATGGCGAGGATAATGTCATCGCCGCTGACCATGCCGAGATCGCCATGATTGGCCTCCGCCGAATGCACGAAAAAGGCTGGAGTGCCCGTGGAAGCGAACGTGGCGGCGATCTTGGAACCGATATGGCCGCTCTTGCCCACTCCCGTCACGATAAGACGCCCGGTGCGCAGCGCGATCCGTTCGACTGCTTGCGCGAATGGTCCGGCAAGGCCGTTTTGCAGCGCCGCTTCCAGCGCGATCAAGCCTGCCTTTTCGGTTCCGATCGTGCGCAAGGCGGACTCAATTGCCGCTTGGCGCTCAACGTTTTTATCTTTGACGTCCTGCATGGAGGCAAGCGTTAGCGCTTTGCAGCATATCTGTCCAATTTTTGTTGGCGGAAAGGCATCAAGCTCCCTCAACAAAGCGTTAAAGAAACCATGCATTAACCATGTGGATTTACGGTCCGGGAACCACATTGCAACCGGGCTTCATTCCTCATTATGCGTCAAGCCGTGCCATCCTCTGGCAACCATTCGCTCATCGCCAGCAAGCGCCGGATGACCGCGCTGCTTCTGACGGGCGTTGCCTTGGGTGCATGGGGTCTCCCCAGCCATGCGCAGGAACCGGCGCTGCGCGGCGCGCTGCCGGAAAACGCTTCCACGCCCCGCCCCTATCAGCCAACGAGTGCCGGCGCGCTGCCAGACGAAAATGATGATGGCGTCGATGCGGCCAGCGTCAACGACGACACGCTGCAGGGCTTGCCCATAGCGCCTGAAGGGCTGCAAACGCCGCCAGTTCCGGCCGAAAATCCGAACCGGCGCGTCGTCCCTGCCAACGCCGATACCGGCCAATCAACATCTGCGGACTACCTCCGCGCGAGCACGGTGGATAGCGAAGAAGCTGATGACACCGCCCGCGTTGCACCCGACAACCAGCGGGAGCAGCCGATCGACTCGCGCCCGCGCCCGCGTGCCGAGCCGGATCCCTTCGCGCCGGTCGGCCTGCGCGTGGGCTCATTCATCCTGCGCCCTTCCATCGAACAGGGCATCCGCGCCACCAGCAACGCCGACAATAGTTCCAGCGGATCGAGCGCTACGCTGTCCGAAACAACGCTGCGGCTGGGTGCCCGCTCGGACTGGTCACGCCATCAGGCTACCCTCGATGCCTCGGGCACCATTGCCAAGACGATTTCCGGGCAGGAGGTATCGGAGCCGCGCATCGACATCGAAAGCGGCCTACGGCTGGATTTGACCGACGGGACGGTGCTCAACGCGGGCGCCGGCTATCATCTGCGTCGCGAAAGCGCCTCCAACCCTTCCGGGATTGTAGACGCCCTGAAACGTCCAATCGTGCAGACGCTGAACGGCTCTCTCGGTGTAGAACGCGATATGGGGATTTTCTTCGGCGGCGTGACGGGCCGCGCCGAGCGCTCCATTTATGGCGATGCGGAACTTCCCGGTGGCGGCAAGGTCAGCCAGAAGGACCGAAACACCAATTTTGTGAGCCTGACGCTGCGCGGCGGCTATGAAATCTCGGAGGCGATAAAGCCCTTCGCCGAAATCGAGGCGGGCAGGCTCATCTATGACGAAAAACGCGACGGTGACGGATATGAACGCGACGCCACGCGCCTTGGCCTGCGCGTCGGCTCCATCGTCGATATGGGTGAGAAGCTGAACGGTGAATTCTCGGTCGGCTATCTGCGCGAGAACATCGAGGATGAACGGCTGAAGGACATCGGCGGCCTGTCGGTGAACGCGGCGATGAACTGGTCGCCCGAGCGCGGGACGGATGTGCGGCTGACGGCGCAAACAACAGTGGAAGGCGCCACCGCTCCCGGCGAGAGCGGCGACATTCTCTATCTCGCCAGCGCCGACGTGAAGCGCCTGATCCGCGCAAACCTGACGCTTGATGCGCGGCTGGACCTGACCTTCCGCGACAACCGCGACGGCACGGGCCTCGACCGCGGCCTGGGCGCTCAAATCGGCGCCACCTACTGGTTCAACCGCTTCGTCGGCCTCAACGGCAGCCTGCGCCATGAACGCATGAAAAGCGACGTGGCCGACCGTGAGTATACGGCGAATAGTGTGTATGTCGGGGTGAAGATGCAACGTTAAGGCAGTGGGGCAATAAGGCAGTAGGGCGGTATGCTTTATCGCCACATACTTCCCTACTGCCCTACTACCTTATTGCCCTAACTCCCCACCTTGATCTCCCGCAACAACTCCCCGATCGAATGCTCGACATTCGGGCGGATATCGCTGCGCCACAGCGCGAAGGCCACGTTGGCCTCGATGAACCCTTCCTTGGACCCGCAGTCGAAGGTGCGCCCCGTATAATGATAGCCGTAGAACGGCTGTTCCTTGGCGAGCTTCAGCATTCCGTCAGTCAGCTGGATTTCGCCGCCCGAGCCCTTTTCCTGGCTGGCAAGGATATCGAAGATTTCCGGCTGGAGGATGTAGCGCCCGTTGATGTAGAGGTTCGATGGCGCGGTGCCCTTGGCGGGCTTTTCCACCATGCCGGTCACCTGGAAACCGTTGCCGACAGGCTCGCCGCGTCCGACGATGCCATATTTATGCGTTTCCGCGGGGTCGCACTCCTGAACGGCGATGACGTTGCCGCCGCTCTGTTCGTAAAGTTCCACCATCTCTGCCAGGCAGCCTTTCTTCGACTGCATCACCATGTCGGGCAGAAGCAGAGCGAAAGGCTCGTCGCCAACCAGCTCCCGCGCGCACCACACCGCATGGCCAAGCCCAAGCGGCACCTGCTGACGGGTAAAGCTCGCCGTTCCCGGCTGCGGCTGGATGCTCTGGAGGTGGTCGAGAATTTCATTCTTGCCGCGCTCGGCGAGCGTCGAATAAAGCTCGACCTGAGCGTCGAAATAATCCTCGATGACAGCCTTGTTGCGACCGGTGACGAAAATCAGATGCTCGATCCCCGCCTCGCGCGCCTCATCCACCACATATTGGATGACGGGCTTATCCACCACGGGAAGCATCTCTTTCGGGATGGATTTGGTGGCCGGCAGAAAGCGGGTTCCAAGGCCTGCCACGGGGAAGATCGCCTTGCGGATCTTTTTCTTCGAACTCATTCCTCGTTCCAACTCTACAAAAAACTAAATTGCATCCTGCAGTAGCCGAATAAAGATGAACGCCAGCCGAATGCAAGACGATAACCGGTCACGTTGCATATCGAAATAAAACGTCGATTGAGGCCAGCCTTGGCTAACTCTAAACCGATGGTAAACCAATTGCTAACCTGGGACGCGTATTTTTCTGATCTTCAGGAAGGGACTGCCTGGATTCAAGGAGAAAAGCATGATTGGGACGCGCCCAGCTTCGATCGGGCGGATCGGGAAAACGCTCGCGCACATAGCTGTCACCGCGACATTGCTATCCATATTCACGCCAACAGGCGCGCTTGCCGATGCGGGGTTCAAGCGCTGGGTTGCCAGTTTCCGCCCCGTGGCGCTGAGCAGCGGCATCACCCCCACGACCTTTAACCGCGCATTCGCCGGCGTCACCGCGCACGATCCGGTGGTGCTGGAGAAGGCGCGTTACCAGCCGGAATTCACCGCACCCGTATGGGATTATATCGACAATCGCGTCAACGAAAATTCGATTTCAGTGGGACAGGCGCAGGCGCGCCAATGGAGCCCATGGCTTGCGCGAATCGAGAAACGATTCGGCGTTCCCCGCGGCATCCTTCTCGCCATCTGGTCGATGGAAAGCAATTACGGTGAGATCCTCAAGCGCGACGAGGTCATGCGCGACGCCATCCGCTCACTGGCGACCCTCGCCTATGCCGACAAGGCTCGCGCCAAATATGCCCGCACCCAGCTTATCGCCGCGATGAAAATTCTCCAGACCGGCGATATCGACCGCGGCCATCTGACCGGCTCCTGGGCCGGTGCGCTGGGTCACACCCAGTTCATCCCGACCAGCTATCAAGCCTATGCGGTCGATATCGACGCCGACGGCAAGCGCGATATCTGGACATCCGTCCCCGATGCGCTGGCGACGGCGGCCAATCTGCTCCACAAGAATGGCTGGGAGCCGGGCCAGACCTGGGGCTACGAGGTCGTCCTCCCCGCCGGGCGCAAAATACCCGCGGGCTCGCGGACACTGGCCGAATGGCAATCGCTGGGCGTCGTGCGCGCCAACGGCAAGCCATTCCCGCGCGGCTCCCAAAAGGCGACGCTGAAAACGCCCGATGGCCGTGGCGGACCTGCCTTTCTTTTGACCAAGAACTTCTTCGTCATCAAGCGCTATAACAATGCCGATAAATATGCGCTCGGTGTAGGACTTCTCGCCGACCGTATCTCCGGCTATCCTGGGCTCGTGCAGGACTGGAACCGCCCCTTCACGCCGATTTCCATGAAGGAACGCGAAGAACTGCAGCAGCATCTGCAAACGTTGGGCTATTATGACGGCAATATCGATGGCAAGATCGGCGAAACCTCGCGCAAGGCCATCGAAGCCTTCCAGCAGCGCAATGGTATTTCGCCTGACGGTCATCCAAGCAAGGAAGTACTGTCGGTTCTTCGGCGGCGGTAAAATAGTTTCTGCCCTCCCGAGCATCCCAGGGAGGGCAGAACGGGGTATTCCAACGTGAAACAGGCAAACGCTTCCGTCACATCATGCCTAAAGCTGCTCACGGCGCTCTTGACCGTTGCCGCCATAACCATCCTTGCCTTCACTCCGGACGCTTCCGCGCAAGAGCGCAGAACCCTGTTCGAGACGATTTTTGGCAAGCGAGAGGTGCGGCAAAACGATCAATATCGTCCGCAATACCGCGAACGACGGCGCGTGACGCGCCGGACGAAGCCTTCCGCTGCCAAGCGTCGCCCCTCCCCTGAACGCTCAATGCGTATACGCACGCCAGCCGTTGCCGATACTCCGATCGCCCGCCCCGGAACAGCCCAACCCGCTGTCGAGAAAGCTCCCGATGCCAAGGCCGTTCTGGTCGTAGGCGATTTCATCGGCGGCGGCCTCGCGGAAGGACTGGTAGAGGCTTTCGCCGAAACGCCGGATATCCGCATCACAAGCCGGATCAACGGCTCATCCGGTTTTGTCCGCACCGATCATTACGACTGGGATGCGAATATCAAAGCTGTTCTCGATGAGGAAAAACCGGCGGCCGTCGTGGTCATGATCGGCGCGAACGACCGCCAGTCGATGACGGCGAACGGCGTATCTTACGCCCCGCGCACGCCGCAATGGACGGCGGAATATGCCAAGCGCGTCGATAGTTTTATCAGCACGATCAAAAGCGCGGGTTATCCGCTCGTCTGGGTCGGGCAGCCGCCATTCAAACCGCGCGGCATGTCGCATGATATCCTCGCCCTGAACGAGATTTACCGCACCGCCACCGAGAAGGCCGGCGGAAGTTTCATCGATGTATGGGATGGCTTTGTCGATGAAGCCGGCAATTTCACCCTCACCGGCTTTGACATCAACGGTCGGACGGCCCGCCTGCGCGCCAATGACGGCATTAACGTCACCGGCGCCGGAAAGCGCAAGCTCGCCTTCTATGCGGAAAAGCCTTTGCGGCAATTGCTGGGAAGCGCAATCCCGGCGGTCGTATCAGGGGTTGCCAGCCAGCCGCGGATGCCTCAAGGCCCCCAGCTACCCGCGCGGATCGACCGCGTCGCGCCGGTCAGCCTGAGGGAACTCGACCTGCAGGGCAGCAATGAACTCATGGGCGCGAATCTGGGGCAATCTCCGGCACCGGCCAAGCCCGCGAGCAGCGAGACCGGCAAGCCCCAGCCCGGACGCGCCGACGATTTCGCCTGGCCGCGCAAGCCTGAACCCGGCCCTACGCCGGGTTCTCCAGATTGAACTGCCGCGCCTCCTCGTCATAGCCGAAGAGTTCCGCATACCGGCCCCATGAAATGATGGCGCGCATCGTGTCCTCGGCATCCTCTTCGGACATGTAATCCTCGACCTCCTCGCTAAAGCGCATGAACGGCGCGCGATGGCTCGGACGCTCGTCCAGCACCCGCCGGATGAGCGCGGCGAGCGGCACGTAAGCGACGAGATGTTCCGCGAAGAGCCGCTTGCGGCCATCGATCTCCAGATCGACGAAATGCCGTCCGGCATCGGTGAGCTGGGCGTCGCCTTCGGCCATTTCGGCAAATCGCAGCAGCTGGAGCGTTTCCATGATCGGAAACAATTCGTCGGCGGGCATCTGCAGCGTCGCCGCCAGATCGGGCAGGTCGGCCTTGCCGTGATAGGGCGCCGCGGCGAGCGCCTCCATCAGGCCGGACAGGCTGTTGGTGGAAACATGCGGCAACAGCATGCCGATACCGGCTCCCGCGAAACTGGCACCGCCGGGCTTTTCCGGCGCGCGCTGCGTGATGCGGGAATAGATATCGTCCACGATCTGCCGGAACACCGGGTCGAGCCGGTTGCGCGGATGGGGCAGATCAACCTTGATCTCAGCCATGATCCGCCCCGGCGTGGACGAGATGATGAGAATCCGGTCGCACATCAGCACCGCTTCCTCGATATTGTGCGTGACCATCAGGATCGACTCGATGGGCAACCGCCCCTCGCTCCATAGATCGATCAAATCGGTGCGCAGCGTTTCAGCAGTCAGCACGTCGAGGGATGAGAAAGGCTCGTCCATCAGCAACAGGCGCGGATGAACGACCAGCGCCCGCGCGAAGCCGACCCGCTGCCGCATGCCGCCCGAGAGTTCCTTCGGATACGCGCTCTCGAAACCGTCGAGGCCGATGAGGTCGATTGCCTCGATCGCGCGGCGGCGGCGCTCCGCCGCTGGGACGCCGAGGGCTTCAAGGCCGATCTCGACATTTTCGAGCACTGTGAGCCACGGAAACAGGGCGAAGCTCTGAAACACCATGGCGATGCCTTCGCAAGGGCCGGTCACAGGCTTGCCGCACCAGCGCACGGTTCCCGCGGTGGCAGGCAGGAGACCAGCGATGATGCGCAAAAGCGTCGAC
Source organism: Paramesorhizobium leguminum (assembly GCF_003217235.1). Taxonomy (GTDB): domain Bacteria; phylum Pseudomonadota; class Alphaproteobacteria; order Rhizobiales; family Rhizobiaceae; genus Paramesorhizobium; species Paramesorhizobium leguminum. Next base: position 107,668 of record NZ_QJTF01000011.1, read on the forward strand.
TTGCCGGAGCCGGAGCGGCCGAGCAGCCCGACGATCTCGCCCCCGGCAATGGTGAGCGAGACATTGTCGAGCACGACGAGATCGGACCCGTCGCTTTTGCGGTAGACCTGACGGACGCCGGAGAGATCGACGAGCGGCGCTGTCGGCTCACCGGAACGATGGAATTTGGCGGATTCGACGATGTTCATGGCGAAACCCTTTCTAATCCAGGCGCATCCGGCGGCTGGCGAAGGCATAGAGCGGACGCCAGAGCAGGCGGTTGAACAAAACGACGAGCAGTGACATCACCGCGATGCCGAGCACGAGGCGCGGGTAATCGCCTGCGTCGGTCGCCTGGGTGATATAGGCACCGAGCCCATGGGCAACGAGCGTCGTCTGCCCCCAGTTCGCAATCTCCGCCACGATCGAGGTATTCCACGCCGCTCCGCTGGCGGTGATGGCGCCGGTGACGTAATAGGGGAATATCCCCGGCAGCATCACCTTCCACCACCAGTCCCATCCATGGATGCGGAAGGTGGCGGCAGCTTCCTTCAAATCGTTCGGGAAGGTGCTCGCCCCCGCGATGACATTGAACAGGATATACCATTGCGTGCCGAGCATCATGAGCGGGGTGAGCCAGATATCCGGGCTCGCATTCAGCCGCACGATTGCCACCACGGCAAAGGGGAAGATGAGATTTGCCGGAAAGGCCGCAAGGAATTGCGCCAAAGGCTGAACCCGTTCGGCCACGCGCGGCCTGAGGCCAATCCAGACCCCGATGGGCACCCAGATGATCGTGGAGAGCAGCACCGTGACGATCACGCGCAGCGTGGTGAGAAGGCCCAGCGATGTGACATCAGCCACATCGCGCCATGCCAGCTCCGTGGCGACGAAACTTGCGATCAGCCACAGAGCATATGCCGAGGCGATGATGACCAGTGTCAGCCAGGCGCGATCCATCCAGACGCTCCCCCATGCCTCGCTCCATGTCTTGCGAGCGCGGGGAGACAGCAAGGCTGGAACCCGCAGCGGCTGCCGGGACGCGCTCATGAGAGCAGCGCCGGCGGGTGCCAGAATGGTCTGGGAAAGCCGCGTGCGATGGATGGCGTCGAGCAGCCAGGAGCGAGGCTCGGTTCCGCCGGCTGTCAGCTCGACCCGGAACTTGTCTCCCCATGCAACGAGCGGGCGGAAGAGCAGTTGATCGTAGATGAGGATGGTGGCGAGCATGGCCAGCACCGCCCAGCCGATGGCGGCAAGGTTGCGCTGATCCAGCGCAAGCGCGACATAGGAGCCGATGCCCGGCAGGGTGATGGTCGTATTGCCGACCGTGATCGCCTCCGACGCCACCAGGAAGAACCAGCTTCCCGACATGGACATCATCGTATTCCAGATGAGGCCGGGCATGGCGAACGGCACCTCGAGGCGCCAGAAGCGCTGCCAGGCGGAGAGACGGAACGCGCGGGCGGCCTCGTCGAGATCGGCGGGCACGGTCTTCAGCGATTGATAGAAGCTGAAGGTCATGTTCCACACCTGCGCGGTGAAAATCGCAAAGATCACCGCCAGCTCGGCGCCGAGGACCCGGCCCGGAAACAGCGCCATGAACCCCACCACCGTGAAGGAGAGAAAGCCCAGCACCGGCACGGATTGCAGGATGTCGAGAAGCGGGATGATCACCATCTCCGCGCGCCGGCTCTTGGCCGCGAGCGCGCCGACGGCGAAGGTGAAGATGAGCGAGAAGACCGCCGCCTCCAGCATCCGCAAGGTGGTGCGCAGCGCATATTCCGGCAGCATCGCCGGATCGAGCGAAATCGGCGAGGTATCGAGCGTACCGAGCGGAACCAGCGTCTCGCGCCCGCCGTGAACGATGAGAATGAGGCTGCCGAAAAGCAGGATGAACGCGAAGACATCCCACAGATTGGGCACATAGCGGCCCCGCCGGCCGGTTTCCATGGCTGGATGATGCATCGTCATTTCGAACCACCCTTTGCGTTGGTGGGCGGGCTGACAAATGCGGAAACGAAGCATCCGCACCGGTCACCTCTCGTCCGAGCCTGCCAGCCGGGACGGGGTAAACCGGGCCTCAAAAGGTCAGGTCTGCCGTATCGATACGGGCAGGCTCCTAGTAGATCGATAATGGTCCATCTAAGGAGCTATTCCTGCTAATGTCGGCATCTTGCCGGGGCGCGAAATATCGCGCCCCGCCACGGCATAGTCAAGGAATTTCTATTATATGGTGAATTTGGTTGTCGCCGCTGCCCTTTTTTGGCGAACGTCGTGCGTTTTGTATTGCAGACGCTGGTGAGGCGATACCCCCCTCTGCCCTGCCGGGCATCTCCCCCTCAAGGGGGGAGATTACGCTGTCATTACCGCTTCCGCAAATCGCCAACGTTTTCAGAATAAGTGCCGCATCGATGCAGGCCCAATCTCCCCCCTTGAGGGGGAGATGCCTGGCAAGGCAGAGGGGGGTATGCCTCGCGCTTTCATTAAAGGGACACCCCCTCACCAAAGTGCCCCCCTCACCGAGGCAGCACACTCGCCCCCATCAAAAACTCATCCACCGCGCGCGCCGCCTGGCGGCCTTCGCGGATGGCCCAGACCACCAGCGATTGCCCGCGCCGCACATCGCCCGCCGCGAACATCTTGTCGATGCTTGTACGATAATCCTGCTCGTTCGCGTCCACCGCGCGGTTGCCGCGCCGGTCGCTGGAGATCTTCAGTTCGCCGCTCAATTCCTTGACGAGACCATCCTCCAGCGGGCCGGAAAAGCCGATGGCGATGAAGGCGAGGTCGGCCTTGATGAAGAACTCCGTGCCTTCGATCGGCTTGCGGCGCTCGTCCACTTCGCAGCACCGCACATGGGTGAGCCTGCCCTCTTCGCCGATGAATTCGAGCGTCGCCACCTGAAACTCACGATCCGCGCCTTCGGCCTGCGAGGAGGAAACACGCATCTTCGTCGCCCAATAGGGCCAGACGGTGAGCTTGTCTTCCTTCACTGGCGGCTCTGGGCGAATGTCGAGCTGCGTCACCTTCACCGCCCCCTGCCGGAACGCGGTTCCCACGCAGTCCGACGCCGTGTCGCCGCCGCCAACCACCACCACATGCTTGCCGCCGGCGAGGATCGGAGCAGACGGCCATGCGACCGAGTCGATATTCTCGCGCCCGATGCGGCGGTTCTGCTGGACGAGATAGTCCATCGCGTTATGCACGCCCTCGAGGTCCGCGCCGGGAATGCCCGCCGGGCGCGGCGTCTCCGAGCCGCCGCAATAGAGCACGGCGTCATATTCCTCGATGAGTTCCTTCACCGGCTTGTCGACGCCGACATTGACGCCGCAGAAGAAGGTGACGCCCTCGCCCTGCATCTGCGTCACGCGCCGGTCGATGAAGTGCTTTTCCATCTTGAAGTCGGGAATGCCGTAGCGCAGCAGCCCGCCGGGCCGGCTCTCGCGCTCATAGACATGCACCTCATGGCCCGCGCGGCCCAGCTGCTGCGCCGCCGCCATGCCCGCCGGGCCGGAACCGATGACAGCCACCTTCTTGCCCGTCTGGACGGCGGCAGGCTGCGGCACGACATAGCCCGTCTCATAGGCCTTGTCGGCAATCGCCTGTTCGACGGTCTTAATGGCGACCGGCACGTCTTCCAGATTGAGCGTGCAGGCCTCCTCACAGGGCGCCGGGCAGATACGACCGGTGAACTCCGGGAAGTTGTTGGTCGAGTGAAGGTTGCGGATCGCCTCATCCCAATTGTTGTTGTAGACGAGATCGTTCCAATCCGGGATCTGGTTATGCACCGGGCAGCCTGTCGGCCCGTGGCAATAGGGAATGCCGCAATCCATGCAGCGCGCCGCCTGCTTCTGCACCTCGCCATCCGTCATCGGAATGGTGAATTCGCGAAAATGCCGGATGCGGTCGGAGGCCGGCTGATACTTCGCCACCTGCCGGTCGATCTCAAGAAAACCTGTTACCTTGCCCATGAACTTTCTCTCCCCTCGTTAGAGGTCGATCTTTGTGCGGAAACCGGAGCGTTTTGTTTTTAGACGGAAATGTCGGCGGGGCAGTACCCCCCTCTGTCCTGCCGGACATCTCCCCCTCAAGGGGGGAGATCAGGCCTTCATCGACGTTCGGCGCCAATCGCTGACGTTGCAGGATGAAAGCCGAGCCTCGTGCCAGCCAATCTCCCCCCTTGAGGGGGAGATGTCCGGCAGGACAGAGGGGGGTATGCCGCGCAATTCCATCAAAACATTTGCTGGTCTCTCAGCACCCTTGGTTGACGATTATTCCGCAGCAATACCAATCCGCATGCGCTCCATTTCTTCGAGCGCGCGTCGATATTCCACCGGCATGACTTTCACGAATTTCGGGCGATAGGCTTCCCAATTGTCGAGAATGTCCTTGGCCCGCGCCGAACCCGTGTAGTGCAAATGGTTCGAGATCAGCTGGACCAGACGCTCCTCGTCATGATGCGTCATGTTGGCGGAGACGTCGACCCGGCCCTTGTGCATCAGGTCGCCGCCATGGTGGTGCAGCTTTTCGAGGATGTCGTCCTCTTCCGGCACCGGCTCCAGCTCCACCATCGCCATGTTGCAGCGCTGCGCGAAATCGCCCGCTTCATCCAGCACATAGGCGACGCCGCCGGACATGCCCGCCGCGAAGTTGCGGCCCGTCTGGCCGATGACGACCACCACGCCGCCGGTCATGTACTCGCAGCCATGGTCGCCCACGCCCTCGACGACAGCCACCGCGCCGGAATTGCGCACCGCGAACCGCTCGCCGACGACGCCGCTGAAATAGGCCTCGCCCTGCACCGCGCCGTAAAGCGCGGTGTTGCCGGCGATGATCGACTCCGCCGCAACGATTTTCGCGTCCTCTGATGGTCTAATGGTGATGATGCCGCCCGACAGCCCCTTGCCGACATAATCATTGCCGTCGCCGATGAGGTCTATCGAGATGCCGTGCGCCAGGAACGCCGCGAAGGACTGCCCCGCCGTGCCGCGAAGGGTGATGGCGATGGTATCCTCCGGCAGCCCCTTGTGGCGATAGCGCTTTGCCACCTCGCCCGAAAGCATCGCGCCCACCGAACGGTCGACACTCTTGATCGGCAGCTCGATCTTGACAGGAATCCTGCTTTCCAGCGCCGGCTTGGCCAGTTCGATCAGCTTGCGGTCCAGCACATCCTCGATCGGGTGATGCTGCCGCTCGGTCCAGTAAGTCTTCTCCTTCGGCGCCTCAGGCTTATGGAAGATGCGGCTGAAATCGAGGCCGCGCGCCTTCCAATGATCCACCATCGCCTGCTTTTCCAGAAGATCGGTATCGCCGATGATCTGTTCCAGCCTGGTATAGCCCATCTCCGCCAGAAACTGTCGCACCTCTTCCGCCAGATAGAAGAAGAAGTTGATGACATGCTCCGGCGTGCCCTTGAAGCGCTTGCGCAAGACCGGGTCCTGCGTCGCGACGCCGACAGGACAGGTGTTCAAATGACACTTGCGCATCATGATGCAGCCCGCCGCGATCAGCGGCGCGGTGGAGAAGCCGAACTCGTCCGCCCCCAGCAAAGCGCCGACGATGACATCGCGACCCGTGCGCAAGCCGCCATCGACCTGCAGCGCCACGCGGGAGCGAAGCCCGTTCAACACCAGCGTCTGGTGCGTTTCGGCAAGGCCCATTTCCCATGGAGACCCGGCGTGCTTGAGCGAGGTGAGCGGCGAAGCGCCCGTGCCGCCATCGTAACCGGAAATGGTGATGTGATCGGCCCGCGCCTTGGCGACGCCCGCCGCCACCGTGCCGACGCCCACTTCCGAGACGAGCTTGACCGAAACATCCGCCGCCGGATTGACGTTCTTCAGATCGTAGATGAGCTGCGCCAGATCCTCGATCGAATAGATGTCATGATGCGGTGGCGGTGAGATGAGGCCGACGCCCGGCGTCGAATGCCGCGTCTTGGCGATGGTCGCATCCACCTTGTGGCCGGGCAACTGCCCGCCCTCGCCGGGCTTCGCGCCCTGCGCCACCTTGATCTGCATCATGTCGGAGTTGACGAGATATTCCGTCGTCACGCCGAAGCGACCGGATGCCACCTGCTTGATCGCCGAGCGCTCCGGGTTCGGCTTGCCATTGGGCAGTGGATAGAACCGGTCCGGCTCCTCGCCGCCCTCGCCCGTGTTCGACTTGCCGCCGATCTGGTTCATGGCGATGGCGAGCGTCGTATGCGCCTCACGGGAGATCGAGCCGAACGACATCGCCCCGGTCGAGAACCGCTTGACGATTTCCGCCGCTGGTTCAACTTCCTCGATGGACACGGGCTTTGCTCCGCGCTCCTCAGCGCTCTTGATGTGGAACAGGCCGCGAATGCTCTTTGCCGCCGCCGACTGGCTGTTGAGCAGGTCGGAATATTCCTTGAATGTTTTCGGGTTTTCGGTGCGCACCGCATGCTGCAGCTTGGCGACCGCATCGGGCGACCATTGATGCGCCTCGCCGCGTATGCGGTAGGCATATTCGCCGCCGACCTCGAGCGTGGAGAGAAGCACCGGATCCTTGCCGAAGGCCTCGGTGTGACGACGCGTGGTTTCCTCCGCGATCTCCTCCAGCCCGACGCCCTCGATGGTCGTCGCCGTGCCGGTGAAGAACTTGTCGACGAATTCGGTCTTTAGCCCCACCGCGTCGAAAATCTGCGCGCCGCAATAGGATTGATAGGTCGAGATGCCCATCTTGGACATGACCTTGAGGATGCCCTTGCCGATGGACTTGATGTAGCGATAGACGAGTTCATGCGCGTCCACCTCCGGCGGAAATTCCTTTCGCCGGTGCATGTCGAGCAGCGTATCGAAGGCGAGATAAGGATTGATCGCCTCCGCGCCATACCCCGCCAGACAGCAGAAATGATGCACCTCGCGCGGCTCGCCGGATTCGACCACGAGGCCGACCGAGGTCCGTTGCCCCTTGCGGATCAGATGATGATGCACCGCCGCCGTCGCCAGCAGCGCCGGGATCGGGATGCGATCCGGCCCGACCTGACGGTCCGACAGGATGATGATATTGTAGCCGCCATGGACGGCCGCTTCCGCGCGGTCGCAAAGCCGCTCGAGAGCCCCACGCATGCCCGCCGGGCCTTCGCCTGCATTGTAGGTGATATCGAGCGTCTTGGTGTCGAACCGGTCTTCCGTGTGGCCGATGGAGCGGATCTTCTCCAGATCGCCATTGGTGAGGATCGGCTGGCGTACTTCCAGACGCTTGCGCCGCGATGTGCCGACCAGATCGAAGATGTTCGGACGCGGGCCGATGAAGGAAACGAGGCTCATCACCAATTCCTCGCGGATCGGGTCGATGGGCGGGTTCGTCACCTGCGCGAAGTTCTGCTTGAAATAGGTGTAGAGCAGCTTCGACTTGTCCGACATTGCCGAGATCGGCGTATCGGTGCCCATCGAGCCGATGGCTTCCTGACCGGTCGTCGCCATCGGCGCCATCAGGACCTTGGTGTCCTCCTGGCTGTAGCCGAAGGTCTGCTGGCGGTCGAGCAGGCTCACATCCTTGCGCAGCGCGCGCGGCTCCACCGGGCTCAGATCTTCGAGGATGAGCTGCGTGTTCTTCAGCCACTGCTTGTAAGGATGGAGGGTGGCGATCTCAGCCTTGATCTCCTCGTCCGAAACGATGCGGCCCTTGACGAGATCGATGAGCAGCATCTTGCCCGGCTGCAAGCGCCACTTCTTGACGATCTTCTTCTCATCGACCGGCAGAGCGCCCGCCTCCGAGGCGAGGATCACCCGGTCGTCGTCGGTGACGATATAGCGGGCCGGGCGCAGGCCGTTGCGGTCGAGCGTCGCGCCGATCTGGCGGCCATCGGTAAAGGCCACGGCGGCGGGACCGTCCCATGGCTCCATCAGGGCGGCATGATATTCGTAGAACGCCTTGCGGTCGCCGTCCATCAGCTTGTTGCCGGCCCATGCTTCCGGGATCAGCATCATCATGGCATGCGCCAGCGTGTAGCCCCCCTGGAACAGGAACTCGAGCGCATTGTCGAAGCAGGCCGTGTCCGATTGCCCTTCATAGGAGATCGGCCACAGCTTGGAAATGTTGTTGCCGAACAGCTCCGAATCGACCGACGCCTGCCGCGCCGCCATCCAGTTGTTGTTGCCGCGCACCGTGTTGATCTCGCCATTGTGCGCGACCATGCGGTAGGGATGCGCCAGCTTCCACGATGGGAAGGTGTTGGTCGAGAAACGCTGATGCACGAGGATCAGCGCGGATTCGAAGCGCGGATCGTGCAAATCCTTGTAATAAGCGCCGACCTGATTGGCCAGGAACATGCCCTTGTACACAATGGTGCGCGCCGACAGCGACACGCAATAGGCGCCGATGTCCCTGTTGCCGTTCTCGGCATAGATGCGGCCGGAGATGACCTTGCGCAGAAGATAAAGCCGCGCTTCATATTCCTCGTCATCGTCGATATCGGGCGTGCGGCCGATGAAAACCTGCCGGTGATAAGGCTCGGCGGCGACGATTTCGGGCGCCTTGGACAGCGAGGAATTATCAACCGGCACGTCGCGGAAACCGATGAGCGGCAGCCCCTCGGACTGCGCCGATTCACGGATGACGGCGTCGACATGGTCGCGCATCGCCGGGTCCTGCGGCATGAACCAGTGGCCGACGCCATACTGCCCCGCCGGCGGCAATTCGATGCCCTGCTTGGCCATTTCCTCGCGGAAGAAGCGGTCGGGTATCTGCGTGAGCACACCCGCGCCGTCACCGACCAGCGGATCGGCCCCCACGGCGCCGCGATGCGTCAGGTTTTCGAGCATGAACAGCCCGTCCTTGACGATGTCGTGCGACTTCACGCCCTTCATCTGCGCGATGAAGCCGACGCCGCAGGCATCATGCTCGTTGCGCGGATCGTAAAGCCCTTGAGCGCCAGGCAAGCCCGGGATTGTCGTTCGCTCTGGAGTTCGCGACGTTTTGGCGGCTTTGACCGCACGGTTCTGCACGCCCTGATGAATTTCGGGTGATACAGATGGCGTCAAGTCCGTCATCGTCATTTCCTCCTATAGGCCCTTCCGGGCGATCATTCCTATATCGGGGGTGAATACTGTCGATTCCACCCCGCGTCCATGTGGTATATGCGAGCCAAGAGCATTCTGGACCGTGCGGATATGGGATCTGTTCCGCGCTCCCAGCATTTTTGCACCCGCAAGCCGACGCCGGAGCCATATTTTTGCTCCGTCAACCGCCAGATAAGACAGTAATGCTGTCCTATCTTCTATGGCAGAAATTATGCGCCATCACAAGATGGAAAAGCAAAATAAAATCGCCGGGATTGTAATATTATTGCGCGACATGTTGCATCAGTGGATTTAAGTTGCGTTTATAGGGATTTTCTCTATTCATTCGCGTTCCTAGCGCGAATATCACCGCATCGCAATCCTCGCCCCTCGCCGTCATCCTCGGGCTTGTCCCGAGGATCTACCGTGGCCTAATTTGTCAGGACGGTAATCGCTTATCGTTCTCTTATGGCAGATTCTCGGGACAAGCCCGAGAATGACGGCAGGACTATGTGCCTTCTCTTATCAGCGTTTCGTTTGACGCCTGACGGGCTCTAGGAACAAGCCCCGAGGATGACAGCGGCGCGGTTTGCTATGGACAGCCGTCCCTCACGGGTGCAAACAGCCTTTTCCAAAATTGGCTGCGGGAGAACCGGATGAACTTCGCATCGGATAATTGGGCCGGCGCCCACCCAAAAATCGCCGAAAGCCTAACCCGCCATGCGGGCGGCTTCGCGGATGCTTATGGCGCGAGCGAGCTCGACCGGGCGGTGGAACAACGCTTCAACGAACTGTTCGAGCGCGAAGTGGCGGTCTTTTTCGTCGCGACCGGCACAGCCGCCAATTCGCTGGCGCTGGCGAGCGTCAACCGTCCGGGCGGCGTTTCCTTCTGCCATCGCGAGGCCCATGTCATCGAGGATGAATGCGGCGCGCCGGAATATTTCACCGGCGGCGCCCGCCTGCACCCGGTCGACGGCGCGCTCGGACGCATCGATCCGGCCAATCTCCAGCGGGAGTTCAAACGCTTCCACCCCGGCTTCGTCCATGCGGGACAGCCCATGGCCGTCACCATCACGCAGGCCACCGAAGTCGGCACGCTTTACAGCCTCGACGATGTCGCCGCCATCTCAGCCATCTGCCGCGAGAATGGCTTGCCGCTGCATATGGATGGCGCGCGTTTCGCCAATGCGCTCGTGTCGCTTGGCGTCTCGCCTGCTGACATGACCTGGCGGCAAGGCGTCGACATCGTTTCCTTCGGCGGCACGAAGAATGGCTGCTGGTGCGCCGAAGCGCTGGTGTTCATGGACCCCGCGCAGGCGAAGGACCTGCCCTTCATCCGCAAGCGCGCCGCCCAGCTCTTTTCCAAGACCCGCTTCATCGCCGCCCAGTTCGATGCCTATCTCGACGGCGATCTCTGGATCGAGCTTGCCACCCACGCCAACGCCATGGCCACGCGGCTTGCCGGTCACATCCGCGCATCCGACCGCGTCCGCCTCGCCTGGGCCCCAGAGGCCAACGAAGTCTTCGCGGTTCTGAAGAAGAGCGTCAGCGAAAAGCTGCACCAGCAGGGCGCGAATTTTTATGACTGGAACCCGCCGCGTTCCGAGATGGACCGCGTCAAGGAAGACGAGATTTTCGCCCGGCTGGTGACGAGCTTTGCCACTTCAGAAGAGGAAGTGGATAGGTTTGGGGAATTGGTGAGGTAAGGATCACCGCCAAGCGCCCTCGTCCTTCGAGGCTCCGTTCCGCTTCGCTTCACTACGCACCTCAGGATGAGGGCTACTGAAGCGCCAACGCCCCTTCACCCTCATGGTGAGGTGCGAATGGAGCGCAGCGGAATGAGCCTCGAACCACGAGGGTGAAGGGATCCAATCAAAAAAACGGCGCCCGCAGGCGCCGTTCTTATTCCCGCTAGCGTGAACTTACTCCGCAGCCTTGGTCTCGATTGCCTTGGCCTTGTCGGAGGAAACCACCTCCACCGCGATCTTCCGCGGCTTCATCCCTTCGGGAATCTCGCGCTTCAGATCGATATGCAGCAGGCCGTTCTTCAGGCTGGCGCCGGTGACTTCGACGAAATCGGCAAGCTGGAAGCGGCGCTCGAATGCGCGTGACGCAATGCCACGGTAGAGCACTTCGCCGCCGTTGCCGCCATTTTCATCCAGCTTCTGGCCCTTGATGGTCAGCTGATTGCGGTGAGCCTCGATCTCGATCTCGTCTTCCGCGAAACCTGCAACAGCCATCGTGATGCGATAGGCATTCTCGCCTGTCCGCTCGATATTGTAGGGCGGATAGGTCTGCGCGCCCTCGGGTGTGCTAAGCGAATCGAGCATGGTGAAAAGCCGGTCGAAGCCGACGGTGGAACGGTAGAGCGGTGAAAAATCAACGTGACGCATGGGTAAAGCCCTCCTTCAGAGCGACAATGTTTGCGTATGGCCGAAACGAAAATCCCCTATGGGCAATTTTCCGGGACCAGCAGCCCCGTATTGGCGGCTGCGACTATGATTTGGTTTCCGTGTTAGCCGATTTCAAGAGATGAAAAGCAGTCACATTTTTTGCTTGGACATATCGCTGAACGTCAGATGAATGCCGTCTTCTGCCTTCATTCAGCTTGGTGGAATTAACTTCCAAACATGTCCGGAAAATTCCGGCGCCATTTTTTAACCGCATGATCTCATCCGAAAGATCTAGAACTTTTCGCAGATCATGCCCAGAGAGGGAACACCCATGAAAAAGACCATTCTCGCCATCGTCGCCGTCGCGACGCTTGGCCTCGGCTCCGCCCCCGCCTTTGCCCAAGGCTGGTATGACGATGCTCCTCCCCCGCCTCGCCCTTATGGCCAGGAGCGTGGCTATGAACGCCGCGACCGCGATTGGGGCCGCGAGCGCCCTCGCCGTGACGATTTCATGGGCCCGCGCGAAGTGGCCCGGATGCTGGAACGTCGCGGCTATGACGTCGGCGATGTCGACATGCGCCGCGGCAGCTACTGGGTAAAAGCCAGCCGGCATGGCCGCCGCATGATCGTCATCGTCGATGCCCGCAGCGGCCGCATCCTTGACGAGCAGCGCGTAGGCGGCGGCGGACGCCCGCACCGCACGGGCTTCACCATCGAAGTCAATCCGTAAAAATCGACGCATATCGAATAACGACCGGCCGGATGTAACGTCCCTTCCAGACGGCCGGTCGAAGCCGGAGGCTCTTTTGGGGAGCTTCCGGCATATGCATACGGATGATTACTACCTTAAATAGTGCGCATTGATTATTTCACCTATAAATTGTAGTCATAAGAAGCTAGACTCATTTACGAGGAGAAAATCATGAGCGCAGCTGGCTTCACATGGCATCCGGAACAGGACGATGTTTACGATGGAAACATATATGGCAACACCACCCTGACCGGGCTGCCATCCGCATTCGATAAAGGCCAGCCCTACAACTTCACCATGAAAGGCCCCATCGAAAATAGTTTGACCTTGCAGCCGACCGGCGCGGGAAGAACAAACTGGGGAAATTCGCAAGGCAACGGAGCAGCCCCTACTAATTTCTATATCGAGGGCGGAACGTTTACATATCGATCACAGAAGGAAGAAGAACTGTACGTTGGTTATGGCAGCGTGGTATTCACCGTCATGGGCCACTGCCACTTACTGGGCGGGACGGTAAACGGATATATCCTGAATGAACAAACCCCCACCACTCTGATTGTCATTAAGCAAAGCGGTGTGTTCAACATACTAACGAGGGAATTCGTCGGCGGCCTTTCCGTAAACATCGGGGACGGAGGGTCCATGCGGCTCGGATCAACCCGGGCATTAGCCCCCCAGTTCAGCCGCTTTAACGTACATAGCACCGTCCCTGACGGGGGATACTCGCTCGACATAAGCGCAACTGCAGTTGAGCCGATCCAGACAGCCATTGTTCTTGAGAAAACATCGATAACCTGCCAAGGCAACTCAAAGACTCGAGTACTTGCAAGTTTCACTGAATTACTTGCAAATAAAACGATAGCCGTTGAGGGAACAATTATCGATGCCTCAGACAATGCCGTGGTAGAGTTTAGATGCGATAGAATTCATATTGATGAAGGCTGCTCATTTGTATTGAAGAATGGCTCTGCAGCGTTTTTCTTTAGCAATAAATACGGCACCGAAAAGCTGCCATTGGATTTGAGGGCCGGGAAAAATCCTAAAGCCATATTCAATTTTGTTACGACCAAGGGTGCCAACACCGGCACGTTCCGATTCCGCGCCACGAGCGCTGCGGATGCAAGACAGCAATTCCTGAGCATGTTGTCCTTGGGATTGTTTGCCATCGATGGAACGCCCTATACCAGCACGATAAATGGATATTCGATCGTAAATGAGCCGCCCTATACCGACGAACATCCTTACCTGGTCATGCGATTGAAGCATTCTTGAGCTCTGGAGCATGGTCCCGAAAAGTTGCAGACTTCCAGGCAAAATCATGCGGCTAAAACAAAGATTTGAGTAGCGAGATGCCCGATTCGGCTTAGTTGCATAGCGCTCTAAGACGCATCCGCAATCCAATATTTTCCGCCGGAAAAAGCCATTTCGGCGGAAGCCATATTGCAACCATCCCTAGCAGCTCGGCTCATTACGAGGAGGAAAATCATGAGCGCGATTGGCTTCACATGGCACCCAAACCAGAACGACGTTTATGATGGAAATATATATGGCATCACCACGCTGAACGGCGCGCCATCTGCTTTCAATAAAAATCAGCCTTACGGTTTCACCATGAAAGGCTCCGCCAAGGATAGCCTGACCTTGCAAGCGACCGCCGCGGGAGAGGATTCGGACACATATTGGGGTTATCCCGCATCGTCCACAGCGATAAAATTCGATATCGAGGGCGGAACGTTTGCGTACAAATCGCCGGACGGGACTTTATTCTTGGGTGATGACGCGAGCGAAATCGTGCCGAATGTCATATTCACCGTTGCCGGAACCTGCACTCTGCAGACTTTGGGGGTATCCGGCCCCACTCAAGACAGCACAGAGAACCCCTGCACTCGGATCGACATTAAGGAGAATGGCGTTTTCTCCGTTAATGCTGCCGAATTCAACCGCACATTCACCGTGGATATCGCGGGAACGGGCGCAATGGAGGTCAAGGCGAACTATATTTCTCTATTTTCTGGCAGCTATAGGGCCTATGGCACCGCTCCGGCCGGCGGATACTCTCTCGATCTGGCAATATCTCCATCTCAGCCGTGGAAGACTGGGAGTATCACCCTTTCCAAGGTACCGATAACTTGCCAATTATTCTCGAAGGCTCGTTTGCAATCGAACAGTATAACATTCACCGACGGCACCACTCTGCGCGCGGAGGATAGCGCTGCGATAGAGATCCGTTGCAACGCGATCACCGTCGCCGGTTCCTCCTTTAACGTCGCCGGCTCCTCTTTCCCTATGTCGCATGAACTCGCGACATTCACGTTCATCAATGTAAACGGTGACCAGCTGCAATTCAAAATTTCTCAATCTTCCGAAGGCATGTTTAATTTCATTACGACCAAGGGCAAGAACACAGGCTTGTTTCGTTTCCGATCCGTTAGCGCAAGGGCTGCAACCCTCGAATATTTAAGTATGCTGGCCTCGCGCTTCTTTGCCATTGATGGAACGATTTGCGCCAGAGGAGAAGTGATCAATGGCTATAAACTTGCCGATGAGGCTTATGACGGTACTTATCTGATCGTAAGCTTGATGAAGGCCTAAGAGCTTCCTCTTTTGATGGAATCGCTTGGTGTCCTTTTGCGCCGTTGTCGTGAATGGATAGGTTGAGGCATGGATTCCTGTGACAAGCACAGGAATTGTCTGTTTGTTTCATGCTTAATTGGCGCTGAGGCTGGATGCGATTCCCGGGATGGCCACCCCGGGAAT
>NZ_QJTF01000012.1 GCF_003217235.1 Paramesorhizobium leguminum
CGATAAAATTCCACAACAGAATGCTTGAAAGCAGTGCTGTGCCTGGACATGAAAAACCCCCGAAGGTTGACATCCAACTTTCGGGGGTCAGTTCACCATTGCGGCTTTTGCTTTTTGACTGGAGCCTTCGGTTGTCTCAAGCGTGGCTTGAAACTTTTCGAATTGCGAGGCCGTATCGATCAACTGCGTGGCGGCGAGTGTTGCCCCACCGACAGCTATACCGGCAGCGCCAGCGGCGACACCACCAGCAACAACGGCACCGCGTACAGCTTTGCCGCCGCCATTTTTGACGTGTTCGATCCCCTTCTTGCCGATCGCCTTGGATCGCTCATGCAGGGCCTTTGTCGCGCGTCTGGTCGCTTGTTCAGCAGCACGCGCTCCCGCCGCGACTTTGTTATAAGCGCTTCGGCCAGCCGATCCGAGCCGGTTCAGCGCGGATACCTGTTTCTCGGTTGCCCTGGTGTTGTTGTCGGCGGCGCTCTTGGATGACTTCGCCCCGGCTTTGGTGGCGGCCGCCGTTTTCTTCTCCGCAGCCATGATCTTGTTCATGACCTTGGTCGCGCGGTCGACGCCTTCGAAAATCATCGCAAAGCGCATAAAAAAAACCTCCGGCCGGAATACCTGCCAGAGGTCGCATTTTTCGGAAGTCAGGATGACCGGAACCGGGTTCCGGTCACTTCTCCTGGGCTTTGCGGATCGCCGCCGCTTTTGCCTCTTCGAATTCTACTGTTTCGTTAAACCAAAACAGGAATTCGTCCATATCCATGGCTTCCAGCCTATCATGGTCCCAGCCCTGTTCAACGAGGAAAACATGCTGGGCGGGATATGACAGGTCTAGTTCAGCGCCTTTCCCGGCTCCCCCTCGCTGTCACCTCCATCCTTGCCGCCAAAGACTTCGCCGATCAACTGGAGCATGTCGCCGGCAGGCACGAGTTCAGTGAGGTCAGTCAAGGTCAATTTTTCACCCTCGAAGCGCACCACCTCAGCGACAAACGAAGCCTGCGCCTTCGGGTTATCGCCCTTGGCGGTGCGATGTGCCCGCATCCAAGCGCCGTGATTAATGAAATTCAGCACCGTGCATTCAATCCCGCTTTCATCCAGTTTGACGGTGCGGCTACCAGCACTGGCTTCTTTATGGGCCTTCAGCTTGGCGCGAACGCCGGTCAGTTCTTCAGGCATGTGATTTTTCCTTTTCGGGTGCGTTAGAAATTGCGGATCACTGCCCGGCCCTAACGGGGCCAGACCGGAACGCCGTTGATGTTGTAGATGTTGTTCCAGGCGTCGAATTCGATGATCGGGACACTCGCCCCATAAACCGACTGCTTGAAAATCGAGATGGAGATGTCGTGCTCCTGGGCGAGGTTCTCGCCAAGCTTCGCCGTCCGCCCGCCCGTTTTCATGGTCTGAAAGCCGAGATGGGTGATGAGCGTATGCGACTGGTCGCCATTGAGGCCATCGCCGTCGAAGATATCGACATAGGAGTGGAGCTGCAGCTTGTGGACCTTGGTCGGGTTGAGGATCGACCGGGAAACCTCCTCATCCAGCCATTCGAAGGAAATCTTGCCTTCAATCGCCTCCACTGGGCGACCGGGCAGCTTCAGAACGCCGATCATGCCGAGCGTTTTATGTTCGACCTCGGTGTGACCGATCTCGCCCATGTCCAGTTCGGCCACCCGACCGCACACATCCACCTCGTTGATGTAGCAGTCGGCCTGCGTGATCTGTCCGTTTTTCCGTGCCATAGTTTATGCCTCCTGTCAGGCCGCGAGCGAAAGCGCGTCGGCAATGAATTTCGTATCGACGTAGGAATCGACGGTGATGCGCTCCATGACAGAGATCGGGTGACATTCGAGCCGATAGAAGAAGCGGCCATCCGCGATCTGCTCGGGCGTGTTCTTCGTCCGGTCGAAGCGGAAGGACGCGCCGTAAAACACGCCTTCGCCAACTTTGGAGCGCAGATAGGCGTTGACGCCTTCTTCCGCCGCCTCGACATTCTGGCGGGTGCCGAGCCGATCCACATAATTCATGAGGAAGAAAATGATCGCCTCATGCGTCATGTCGAGGATGCGGCGGGCATGGATGAAGTTCTCGACATGCGAGGATGACGGGAACGCAGCCGACCGGTTGCCGAAGGTGCGGAAGCCGGTGGCGAAGGAGCGCATCGCCGTGACGATGCCCGCTTCGTTCAGAAAGTTGGTGTCGTTCTGGTAGTCGGACGGATAGAAGTTGATCGGCACTTCCAGATCCACGATGCCCTTGATTTCGCGGTTCGATGACGAATGGTGCCAGCCCTGTTCGAGGTCGGTGGCGATGATGACGCCGGCCAGACGCGAGGACAGCGGGTCGAGCCGGGTTTCAGCCGCGCCGGCCGTGTCCTCGATCACGACATGCGGATAGGTCAGGATCGTGCGGGCGCTGGAAGTGTTGGCGATACCCGTCGCGCCGCGCGCCTCGACCGCCTGCTGCTTGGTCAGGCCAAGCGGTAGATCGGCAATCGCCAGCGCATTGAGGCGATGTGCCACCACATCCATTTCGGCACGGACGGTCGCAGCTGGCGAATAGCCCGGCGCGATGAGCAATTTCGGGAAATAGCCGAATTTATTGTAACACTCATACGCACCGGAAAATCCGGTTGCCTGCCCGGCCGGCGTGATCGTGCCGTTGATTTCCTGCGTCGTTACCTTGGACGGATCGGGCGCAGCGCCGTCCTTGTGCGTGTCCGGATCGAACACGTTATTGACGATGATCGTGCCGCCGTCGCCCTGGTCGAAGATGGCGTCCAGTGCGGCAGGGATCGTATAGCCCGCCTTGTGCGGCCCGAATGCCGCCGAGGCTTCAAGGTGCGATCGCACGATCATGCGCTTGTTGATGTAGCCGGCGCGCTTCTGGGCGGTGTCATGAACATCGTGAATGGGGGCCGTGCCGTTGACATATGTCACGGCAGATTTGACATCGCGAACGACCGTCACGCCGTCCTTGTGCTCAACGACCTCCGGGCCGTGGTGAAATGTTGCCGCCATAGGTCAGGCTCCTTCTACAGGGATATCGGCGGCAATGGCTGCGGTCTCGCCGTATTCGGCGACGAGCAGCTTGCGGTCGATCAGATTGCTAACGATCACATGATCTTCCGGCAGGCCGGTATAGGACGTACCGGGAAACAGCATCCGGGTCGGCTCGCCCTCGATGTCGAGCGGTGTGACCGGGCCGGTGTAGCGATAGGACTTTCGGTTCTGCGGCTGCTTTGCCATTCCTTCGTTCCTTCAGAGGGTTGAAAATGCGGGCCGCATGAGCGGCGCGGGTGACTGATTGGCACGGGCGACGGCGGGAAGGCCGAGCGCGATGCGGATTTCCCAGCGCCAGACGCCATCGTCCTCTCCCATCAACTGGTCGCGGGCTATGATGGCGGGACCGGCACCGGCGAAGGCGCGGCCCTGCAGGGCAAGGCGGATATCTTCCAGATGATTGTACGCGCCGCCTTCGCCGCGTAGCGACCGCACCAGGAGCACCAGCGAGAATTCCATGGTGCGGATCTGCGACGTGTTTGCCGGTCCCTTGGGATTGGCATAGCGCGATCCGGCATAATGGATCAGCAGCGCGGCTGGCAGGCCGGAAAAGTCGTAAAGCTTCGGATCGTTTGGAAACACCTCGACCTTGCACTGGCCGGAGACGTTTTCCTTCAGGAAGGCCAGAAGCGCGTCTTCGACCTGTTCGATGACCAGCGGCGGACGGACGGTGCGAAGGCTGTCACTCATGAGTGCCACCCATGAAGAATGCCGCTCACGCGGGAGGGTGGAATGATGGCGTCTACACGGGTCGAACCGGCCTCGCCGTTGACCGGCTCGCCGCCGATAGGCAGTTCGAATTTGCCTGTGGCGACGGCCTTGATGTTGGAGAGCGCCGCGTCGTGGCGTTCCTTCACGATATCAGAGACCTGTCCCTGACCGCCCGACTTGTCGCGCAGCCGGTAACGGGCAACGTCGCCGATCAGGCCCTTGACGAGCACAGGCGTGGTTTCCGGTGTCAGCGTCTCGATGACAGCATAGCGGGCACGGGCATAACCGATCAGAATATCCTCGGCATAGGCGAGCGCCGCGTCGATCTTCACCACATCGAGCGTGCGTCCGGCAGGATCGTTCAGATTGCCGATACCCGCGATCTGCGAGACTTCGGCAAGCCCGAACATCTGCGTAAATTCGTCAACCGTTAGAAATCGCGGCATTAGCGGGTATCCATTGTGAGAGAAAAAGCGAGCGGAGTGGCCCAGGAGAAAAACCACCCCGCTCGAAAGGCCCGGCTTGGGAGACTTCGGGACGGGCCTTATTCGCAATCGATACGGGTCGGTCGAAACACAGCGCGATTGATCGCCATAAAACCCTGCTCGATGTGGGTACGACCGATGGCGAGCCAGCGCTTATCGATGTCATCATTCGTCTGAAAGGCATCCAACAACCGCAACAGATGCTCTTCCAGTTCCTTGTTGGCTTTCACCAACTGGATCGCGCCGTCGGTTTGAGGCTGATAACCGGGGATTGGCAGACCTTCGTGTTTCGGCATCCCTATTTCCCCTCTTTCGCTGGTTTGGATGATTTACCGGCTTCATCTTCCGGCTTCGACTGAGGAACCTCGACCAGCTTCTTTTCTGCCGCCTCGGCTCGGGCGGTCGCGTCGGAGAGCTTCTTCTCCAACTCGTTGGTGTGCGTGACCATCTCCACAAGCTGACGGTCCCGTTCGTCGATGGTCTTGCGATACTCGGCCAGATCGTTGCCGAGTTTGGCGATTTCCAACTGATGCTTTGCCTTCATCTCATCGCATTCGCGTTTCAAAAGCCCGACAACAGCGGGGATCACTTCATCCACCATAGTCTCTGCAAGCACCTTGGCCTTTTGGGCCACCGCCAGATCGAATGCCGCTTGGGAATTGATTTCCAGCGACGTGTCGGACAAATCGACGTTGGCCACACCTCTAACCACTACCGGGTCGATAACGCCGGAGGCGGCAAGCTGGCGCGCGAACGTCGTAGTGACGGCGACAGTCTTTCCGGCCGGTTCTCTAACGCCGTCGATCTTGGCGGGGCCGGTCAGGGTGACGGAGATTTTCCGATCTTCCATATCAGCCTCCATCAAGCCGCTGTTCCAGCGTTCTGGATAAGGAACCCGGCCTCGGCACCGGTGATGGTGGCGCGGCGCTCGATGGTCGTCGGATAAATCCACGAACCGTTGCGATCCTCGAAATAGGGTTTGTTGACCTGCGGATAGCCAATCAGCTCGTAGGTATAGGCGTAGGCCGGCACCTGAAAATTGTTCCCCAGCTCAGGAACGTAAGCGAGGATGGCATCATCGCCCCATACATCATTGGCGAGTGTGCTATCGTCCGCCGTTTCGGGTAGATAGACGGCTGCGCCAACGACGACCTTCTTGACGTCGAAATACGCCGCCAGCATCTCGGTCGAAATGCTGTCCTTTGACGTATATTTGAACTGCTCCCTGATCTTCGGATGGCTCTTCAGCGCATTGGCCGCGTTCGGGCCGAGGGCCAGCGTGTTCGGATAACGCCCGACGGAACGGCGGATCGCCTCCTTCGCCGCGTCGAGATCGCCCTTCGGATCGGAATTCGGGTCCGTCCAGCGGTCCGGACCGATCAATGCCAGCTTGTGATTGGCATCGTATCTCGAAGCATCGCGGGCGAGCCTGGCGCTATCGACCTCCAAGGTTAGGTCGAGAACGTCGAGAACCATGTTGACGGCGCCGGCCGCGAGATCGATGCCGGGAACGGCATTGGCTTCTTGCTGATGTTCGACCGGGACAATCGCTTCAAGCGAATCCTGCGCCAGCGACACCGGATCGTCGGCATAGCCGTACTGGATGCGCTTGCGGTCGGCTCCCGGCGCACGGCGGGTGTTGAGCAGGCGAAAGCTTTCCTTGCCGAAACGGATCGTGCGCATGGAGCGGTTCGGGATCGACACGCGGGGCATCAGGTCGGCGGAAATGAAAGTGGAATTGCGATAGCCGCGCGCATGGGTCGAAAGGATAGGATCGACAACGGCGGCGGTACGCTGATTAAGAGCGGGCATGGACGTTCCTTCTGAAGTTCGGCGAGAGCCTATCGGAGGAGGATGGTGACGAATTCGCCGTCAGCCGCGCTGGTGAGTGCGGTGGCAAAGACGTTGACGGAACCGGCGGCAGCGGTCTTGACGCCGCCCGCCGCAGCGGAAATGAGCTTGTCACCCTTGGCGACGGGGCCGCGAGCTCGAACTCGCGCCGTGCCGATAAGCATCCCAGCCACGTCCAGGCCGATTTCGGTTGCCGGGTTGCAGGCGACGGCCTTCACGGGCGCATCGTCGGCGGTGACCTTGCCATCATTGTAGCCGACAAGGTCAAAAGCATCGAAAAGCGTGGTGGCGGTAATCGTGTCGCTAAGGACAGAATGAAAGAACTGCATGGCGTAATCTCCGGTTACGAAACAGCGGCAACGGCGTCGAGATAAGCCATGCCGGGATGGACCTTCTGGTAGGCGACCGCCTTCGCATGCAACTCCATGTCGGACGGATCGACGGGCTTGCCGTCGGCGGCGAAGGACGCGGCGCGCCCACCTGCGCCGGTCATTTCCGGCATGTCGAACGCGCCGAAGGAAACGATCTTCGGCTGCGCCTTCAGAATGTCGCGAAGCGCCTGGGCAACGGGAACGGCGGCTTCACCGGCAGCGAAGGAAACCGAGGTTTCAGCCGGGAGTGCGCCGAGGATCAACACGACCTTGTCCTTGCTGACCGGCAACAGCTTGCCATCCGCAACAAGGCTTTCGGCAAAAGAGGCGTTGTCGGCGTGCGCGGCTTCCTGCTCGCGCTTCCTGATGCGCTCTTCGCGCTCGGTCAGGGCGGCGTCGCGCGCGGCAAAAGCCGGATCGGGCGGTGTATTGGGTTTCGTCACGGGGAGAGGCTCCTTTTTGCGGGGAACAGGGGGTTCGGAAAAGGCCGGGCGGAGTGAAGGCTTCTCGATCTCGATTTCCGAAAGCCACTCGATGCGGAAAGCGGGCAGCGCCTTGTCGGCATCTTCCCTGCCAAATTTTTCGAGGATGAATTCGCGCAACATCTGGAAAAGACCGGCTGCATCCTCGAAACCGCGCTCGCCGAAATCGGCGCTCACGGTCACCGATGCGTCGGGCGCGGAAAACTGGACGTTCCTCAGGCCGGTCACAGCGGGAGCCGCGCCGCCGAGGAAGCCGATGTGCTTCGGATACCACGTGCCAGGCACAGGATTTGCGGCATGGTCGGGCCGGAAGAAGGAAAGGCTGACTTTTTTATAGCGCCCCTTTATAGCGCCCCGCCTTCACCGCCTCCGAAAACGCCGGCTCGATCTCACCCACCGTTGCATAGAGACGCTGCGCGCTGGCGTCATACTCAAATCCCTTTGCCCAGGCATAGGCCGGCGCGTCGGTGGATGGATGACCGACGACGCACGGCGCAGGGGCGGTTTCCGGATCGTAGCAGTCGGCAACCGCCTTCAGGTCGGCGGCGGTATAGGTGATCGCCGCGCCCTCCATGGGGGTGAAGGTGCCGGGGCGGAAAACCTCGATACGGGCGGTGGCGGTATTGGCGGACGTGGTCATGTCGGCTCCAGAAATCATCTGAAGCGACCTTGCCGTATGCCAGAAAGCAAAATGACCGGAACTGGGTTCCGGTCAATCGAACTGGTGAACTCTCAACCGACAATGCGTCAGGTCGCGGCGGGTTTCAAGCCGGATCGTTTCCGGCAGGTGCCATCACCGGCCCGATAGCCCGGCATTCGATTTCTAACGCGTGTCTAACGCGGGGTGAATCTGAAATCGGTAGATCGGGGCATTGGCAAGGCTTATGCGCATCCGTGGGCCAGAAAATCAAATGGCGTCATTCCACCGCCAGCCAGTCTTCCGCAATCGCAAAAATCTCTTCCTCGTCCCCGGTCGAGATGCCGACTGCCGGACGGGCGGGAATGACAGCGCCCGTCATATAGCCTTTCGATTCCCCGCCGAAATGCATCATCGCCGCCTGGACTTTTGCCGTCCCGACACGAACCTCCGTATCCGATGCTTCATAATTGTAGGAGCCACGCAAACCACCCGTTACCCGCAGGATAGGCGTTGGCCCATATCCCGCCGCTTCGCGCCGGGCAATGGTCACTGGCGACAACGGTGCCCACTTTTCCCCGTCCGGGCCTTGTTCGTTGTCAAAATTGTCGCCAACCGAATTCAAGAGATGCTCGCCCACATTGACATAAAATCCTCGCGGGCTTTCCATGCGGTCGATCAACTCCGCCAGCTTTTCGCGCATGTCCGTGTCGTCAACGGTAGCCTTGTAGCTGATGCCGGTCATGGACTTTTCCTTCGGATGGAACTATATTGAGGCCTGTCAGCAACGCGAGGACCGGTGATGGTCATGGTAGCTCCCTGACATAAGGTCGGATCACCCCGGCCTTTTATTATTCTGGCCGCTTGTAAATGAGTTTCCCCCCACGACGCAGGTCGATGCCTTTCAAGTTAGGCTTTCCAATCTCGCCAGTATTATAAGCGGTAGTTTCCTCCCAGAGCCTTTCTCCAATTTCAAAGACGATCATCAGGCCGTTTTCCGGGTCTGCACGAATATAGCGCCGATCCACAATCAACTCCTCAACCGCCTTGTCGACTGGGTCTTTTTTGCGAGCTACACCTAGCCAGATTTCATCGGGGTCCATGAGCGCCTCCGCCAGCAACCGTGTGACAGTGGCTCGGTGCCCCTTCCCAACCTTCAAATCGCCTTTGCGATCCCGAAAAAGCCGGTCGGAAATAGGTATTTTCGTACCGGCCTTGTCCTCGAACAGGACAGCCTTGCCGATGTCGGCACCGAATGGCTTCAGGAACGCCCGCACGTAATCTTCCGGCTGCAAGCCCTCTTCGAGGGGCTTTGCGGAAAACGGCTTGGCCTTCTTCAGCAAATCCTCAAGCGGCTCCGTAATATCGATTTCAACGGCCATCCGTGGATTGTCCAGCAGCTCGCGGCCTTCATCCATCAGGCTGGATGGCGTCAAGCCCCGCTCCCAGAGGTCACCGGGCATATAGTCCCAGCCATACCCGATGCCCTGCGGCTGCTCGATCAGCTTGCCGGTCATCGGATCAATGATCGGCTCCATCAACTCGACCGGCGCGGCGTCCGGCTTGTCCTTGCCCAAGCGCTTCAGGTCGCGCATGGAGCGCGAACGAACGCCGCAAGTGCAAAGCCAGCCGTTAGGCGGAAAATGCGTTTCCCAGAATGGATCGTCATGCGGAAGGCAGAGACCGTGCCATGCCTCGTGCTGAGGACGCGGCGATCGCGGTGTGCGGGTCTCGCCGTGGCGGTATTCCCAGATCGGGCGCAGCTTCAGTATGTCCGGATCGCGCATCTGCTTGAGCCGTCCGGCCATATAGGAGGTGCGGACATTGGTCTCGAAGATCACCCGCGTTCGCCAGCCGCGCTCGCCTTTATATTGCCAACCATATTTGGCGACGATCCGGTCAAAATCGGCCCGAAAATCCTCGATCGTGCGGCCCTTTTCGATCGCATCGGCAATTGCCGTCTGGAAATCGGAGAGCATCGCCAGATCGGTTGCACCGGCAATGACAAAACCGCGATCATGAACGCCGCGCATCGCGTCGGTCCAAACCTTCGTTATTTTGCCGCGCTTTTGGCGTAGATAGTCGATCTGTTCACGGAACGGTTGGTTGAAAACGTCTGCGTCGGCAAAGCTGGCCTCATCCTCGCCGTCCTGGTAGACCGCCTCGCGGCCATGTAGGGCCGCCAGCTCCAGCCCATCAGCTAGCAGTTTTCCTAACGCGGCGGGCGTCCATGTGGCGGCCAACTGGAGGACCGCGCGGGCGGCGGCGGGCAGATCGGCAGCGGCATCCAGCGCGGCGCGGATGGCACTAAGGCGGCGGGTGAAATGGCCGCCAGCCAAATCCTCGACCCGGCCGGCAATGTCGCTGACCGGATCTGGCTCGGCGGCAAAGCTTACCGAGCTATAGAGTTTTTTTTTACGTCGAGCGGACCAAACAGCGCGGCAAAGACCGGATTTTCCGCCGCAGCCTTTCGCATCACTGCATCGCGCTTGCCATTTTCCATGAAGGCGAAGCGAGCTTCCACGAGACAGTCGATGGCGGTTTGCGACAATGCATGGGTCAATTCGAACGACACGATGAATTCGCGGGCGTCGTCATCATCGTCGATCAAGGCCGCTGATTTTAGAATTTCGACCAGGGCGGCATTCTCGGATGACGCCGCCTCGGCCTTGGCCTTGCGGGTTTCCGCCTTAGCCTTTTCGTTGCTCGGTCGTACCCGCCAGACACGGGGAACGCCGGCGCCGGGGAAATTATAATCCACCAGCCACTGCACGAGCTGCTCATGCAAGGTGTCGGAGAGATGATCGGCATCGCTATCCACCAGCAGGTCGAGGATGCCGGCATGGGTTTCCGCCGCTGCCTTCGATCCAGCCGCGCCGATATCGGTCGTTAGCGTTTCGCCGAGGATGCAGATGGAAATCTGTTTGTCCCAATATTCCAGCCAATCCTGATAGCTGACCGATCCCGACCGCGCCGCTTCCAAAAATTTGACCGACGCACCGACCGGAACCGTGACGGCCGCGCTGGTCTTGATGCTGGCAAGCTTTTGCAGGAACTGGTTTTGCTCTTCCGACAGCATCCCATAAGGCGTTTCGCCAATGACGGTTGGACCAGCGAATTTTTCCAGAAAATGCAGCCAGAACGCCACCCCCTCGCGCTTGAACAGCACGGCCCAGAAGAGTTGATGCCCGAGGCCGAGGCCATAGGGATTGTTGCCGACGACACCATGGCGATGGACAATGAACTTGCGCTCGGGCAGTTCAATACCCTCGTTCATGTTCGTCCAGGTCAACAGCCGGGGACGCCAATCCTGCCCGAAGGCGAAACGCCGCTGATCATGGGTGACGATCTTTTCCAGCACGATGCGGTTGCCATCGCGCTTCCAGACGATTTCTGAGACGGCAAAACCTTTAAGGATCGCCCCGCCCGACAAATCCTCACAAATCCGGTCAAAGGGCAGATTTTCGAGCGTTTCGCGCACGAAATTCGCAGCCTCGACATCGAGGGGCTTATCCGACGCCGCTTCGCACTCCCATTCGCGCGCCACGAGCTGCTTGGTGCGCTTAGTGAGGCAGGCCGACGCATGGGTGTCGCGTTTGATTTCGTCATAAATCTTGAGCCCCTTGCCGCCGCCGCGCTGGATCAGCGTATCGTCGGCATGCTGCAAGGCACCGCTGTAAAACGGGATGGTGATATCGTTCTTTACGTCCGCGATCAGCGTACGGGCATCGGCAGGTAGGTTTTTGCGCTCGGCCGCCGTCACCTCTGAAAAGCTGGCTGTCTTGCGATTCTTGCGGCGGCTCATAGGCGGTATCCCTCAAGTCCTGAATTGCCAGCGCCGGCGGCGGTCATCATGCCACCACCGCCCGCACCAGCCTGCCCACCGCCCGCATAGTGGAGAGCGTGTTGCCAGAGCATGTCGAGACAGTCGGGGCCGTCATCATGGTCGGCGTCGGGCCATTGCTGGAGCTGGTCGATCAGCGTCTGTTGCGTCTGATTAAGGCGGATCAGGCCGTTCGCGATCGGCGGCTGAAGCCGCTCGATGCGCAGATCTTTGTCGGCGTTAGGAATGACGGGCACGGCGGATATGCCGACGCCTTGCTTGGCAGCGGTCATCATCAGCGTGGTCCGCAAAAATTCCTGAAACTGGACCGCCTCGACGAACCACAGCACGCAGCGATATTGCCGCTGCAAGGCGATGATGTCGGAAATGATGATATCCGGCAGGCGGCGGCGGATCGACGCTTCCAGCACATCCATAGTGCCATGCAACCGGTTGTACCCGCCGATCAGGATGGCGCTCGGGTCGCGTCCGTGACCCTTTTTGCCAAGCGACGGATCAACCGCCCCGAAATGGATCAAGTCTGGCTGCTGAAGTGTCCAGAAGGTCAGCTTGCTGAACGGACTGCCGGCATTGATCGGCTTGTTCTGATATTCGGTCTGGAAACTGTCGTGATCGGCGGCGCGCTCGAGCATGAGCCAGACGAGCGGCTGCATCGCGGGCCAGTTGACGATGGCGCCGGCGTCCATATCCGCCTTGTTGGCGTCGTAGAATGCGCGAGCGGCTTCCTCGCCGTCATTCTGGAAAAGCTCTTCGAACCTGTCCCACATATCCATGCGATCCGGAAACCGGATGACCGCCTGGAATTCGGCAACCCGCCAGACGGGAGATTTCGCGGCGCGCACCAGCACGGCGTCGTAGTGCAGCACCGTGCCGACCCAGACCACATCCATGCTGCCGTCGGGCGGACCTACCTTCAAGGCAGCGCGCTTGATCCACGTTTCCAGCTTTTTGCGCTGTTCGGGTGAGCGCACCGCCTCGTCATTTTCCAGATCGTCGAAGAACATGAGGTCCGGGCGATGCGGACCATGGCGGCGACCGCGCAGCTTCTGCACCGCGCCAAGCCCCTCGACACGGACATTGCCCTTGGTGACGATCTCGCCCTCGCGCCAGACCCGGCCCTGTCCGGTGGCGTCTGGAAAATCATAAGATAGGCGCGGGTTTTCGGTCAGTTCCGCCTTGATCGCCTCGATCAGCAGCGCGGCCTGCGCATAGACATCGCAGACCTCAAGGATATAGCGCTTGTGTCCGAGACAGATGCAATAAAGGGCAAACCCGAGCGACAGGTGCGTGGATTTCGACGATCCGCGGGGCGCGATAAACAAGTCTCTAACGCCCTTTTCAGAAGCGAGGATTTCCGGAACCCGTGCGAATATCGCCTTGTGAAAAAGGCTGTGCTCGCCCTTCACATAATGCGGCAGGTAGGTCTCCAAGAAAAACTGGAAGCCGGTTTCGGGATGCCGGACTTTAGCCAGGCGCTCGTCCCTAGCCTTCGGATCAGAGGCAAAGGCTGTAACCGACAGCTCGATCCAGCGCGAAAGCTCATCAGCCTTTTTGCTGATGAACTCCTGAAACTCTTTCGGGCTGACTTTCGCCTTCAGGACTGGCCGCTTGCTCATGATGCGTAACGGCTCGCCAGTCGTTCACCGAACGGCTCGATGATTTCCATGATAGCGGCGACATGCTGCGGGAAGTTTTCCTGAACGAACTCGATCAGGTATCCCATGACATCCTGTGCAACGCCAAGCTCGGAAATTTTTGGAGCAAGTTTCCCGGCGCTGGCGGTCATCTTCGTCATGGCGTCGGCAAGGGCCACCAGATGGCTCACCTTCTGCGCCAGTGCAAGTTCGCCGTTCTTGATCTCGTCAAGCAGCGACTGCGCCATAATCATGAAGTCTTCAACGACGCTGGAAACCACCGTCTCAATGCCTTCACCGGCGATGACGGAGGCCGAGCGCGCAATATCCCAATCGTCGCCGTTTTCCTTGGCAGCTTTCTTCCACCGGCCAAATGTCGCCTGCGAAATGCCGAGTGACAAGGCAATCGTGGCAGCGGTCATGCGGCGATAGATATAATCCGAACGGGCCTTGCGGCGGGTATCCTGATCGCTCGCCATTATTTGCCCCCCTTGCCGAGGCCGAGGATATCCTTGATGAGCTGCGGCGGATTGGCGGATGCCTGCTTGAGCCAGAGGATGAGGTTGCGGCCCGTGATGCCGTAGGCGGCGGCGACGGCATAGCCCCACGATCCGGGGTTTTCCGCCACGCCCAGAAGGTCGAGCGTCAGTTCCGTGGCGACGGTGGCGACGAAGACGCCGGCGATGATCGAGCCGATAGCCGTCAGCGGGCTATGGGAGCGCCACTCAAGCAGGACCGACAAGGCCGCCGCGATGGTGGAGCTTAAAAGTGTCGCGACTTTCATGCCGAAAATGGTTTCAGGCCCTGTCATTTATTTCCGTCCCCTTATGGCGGCAGCAATCGCGTTCAAGCCCCCGCCAAGAGCCTGAATTCCGAAAAATGAAAGTAGGATCGCGCCCTCCCATTCGTCGAAGGGCGCGGGAAACTTGGCGATCCGCCAGCCTAGCGCAAAGCAGGTGTCGAGCGTCACCAGGAGCAAATGCAGCGCGAAGCAACCGGCGATGACCGCCGTGATGAACCGCATTTCCCAAAATCCGGCGGAAGCCAGCCGGATTTCCTTGGCGTTTCGCGCGGCCTCGACATGCCGGGTCACGTCCGCGATCGCGGCATCGGCAACGAGCCGCTGTTCGTCGTTTTCGGCCTTGAGCTTCATCTCATAGGCGCGGGTGAGCGCGCCCATGAGATCGCCGGTGAGCCATTGCAAGAGGGAGGAGAGCATCAAATCTCCTTCAGGCGGTTGACCGACCAGCGGCCCGACGCGAACATATAGACCGCGCCAGCACCAAGAAGCAGGAGCAGCGCGGTAATGCCGAAAGCCCAGGGATTGTTGATGCCGACGATGCCGGATGCGACAGCCGTGCCGACCGTGCCGCCGATCAGGCTCTTCACTGAGCCACTGGCAGCGGGCGGCACATCGTCGGCGGTGGCAAGCGCGGGACTGACGTCGGGCAGTTCTTCCTCTTCGCTCGCGGCATCGATGGCGTCGAGGAAGTTTTTATGGTAGCCCGCGATGAGCTTGGCTTTGTCGGTGCCATTGACGATCCGGCGCGCATTCACTGGATCGTCCACCGTGTCGCTGAAATAGTCCGGGAGCCGTTTGCCGGTAAAAATACCTTCCGTCATGCCGACGATGGCGATCCGGGCGCTGATGACCGGGTCCAGCGCCTTCGTCGGGTTGGTCACCAACTCGAGACCAAGACGTTTGCCGAGACGCCAGTAGTTCCGCTCATGCGTGATCTGGATGAAGCCGCGCCCGAAATGGCCATCACGCCAATAGGGCGTTTTAACGGACGGAAGATCGCCCTTCTTCCAGGCATTTTCGAGCCGATTCATTGCCTGCGTATCGGACGAGGCAAAGGTTTCCCGTACGGGCTGCATGCGTCCGCCCGTCTCGTGGAAAATCTGGGCAAGGATGTTGGCGAGCCAGCGCCGGTCGGTGAGGTGGTAATAGTCCCACTGGCTCAGAATGACATTGATGCCGTCGATCTGCGCCTGTGTCAGCCGTCCGCCGAAAGGTGCGCGGCGCAAATAGGAAAAGAAGGTAGTCGGGTTTTTGATCGGGGACACGGGTTGCCTCGCGGAGCAGGATTGCAATGCGAGGACTTTGGCGCGGTCTCAAAAGCAAAATGACCGGAACAAGGTTCCGGTCAGCTATCATCAAATTCAAATAAAGCCATCTGGTTGCTCGGCGGTCCATTTGCCGCCTTGCGGACCCACCGCTGCGTTATACCGAGGCGGCGGGCAATTTCTCGCCTGGACAAACCTATCGCCTCCAGCCGCTTGATTTCGGCCCGCGCGCTACGAGGCGGACGGCAATGCGGCACGGACAAGAGATTTCCGCCCATATAATTGCATATCGCATAGCCATCCTCCTTGCCAAGAGCCAGAATGACCGGATGCTGGTCATGCGGGTTCTTCGGGAACTTGATTTCCTGCCCGCCATAGACCTGCACGATCTTGAGCGCCAGGCGCACACCGATGGTATCCGCGATCATCTCAATCGATGCCGGCAACGCCTGCAAATCGGTCATGCGGCACCCGTTAAAAACGATTGTCCGCAATGCGGCGCAACTGCTATGCGATCGCCATTGGAAACGGGGACATCACCATGAAAACCATACTTATAGCTGCCTTGCTGGCCCTCGCGCCGACGCTGGCATTTGCCGAAACCAATCTGGAGGATTGGCAGAAAGTTGGTCTGGAAAAGATCAAAGGAGAAAAGAAAGTACGCGATGCTATATGGTCGCAAGGCATCAGCCTTTGGGTTGCGTTGGATGACGACGGAACCAAAAGAAGCGGTTTTGGTGAATATCTTTGCCTTGTTCTCAACCAGGCAGGACGCCCCAAGGGTAGATTTGTAGCAATTTCGCTTCTCGACTACGCGGCAATGTTGCGACAGGAACACAAGGAACTGGGCAAGGCAATTTGCCAATAAACGCGTCATATCCCGCGCGCCTCCATCGCTTTCAGCGCCTTAATTATAGGGTCGGCCTGTTCAACGGATAAAAAATCCGGATCATCAACCGGCGCGCGTCCGCTAACGAAGGACCGCAAGGCGGTGCGGGAACCGTCCTGAATGATACCCTTGCGGTGGCAGGATCGCCAAAGCGCGTGGATCAGCCGGATATAAGGTTTGTGCGAGGCCGGGAGTTGCTTCCCGGCCTTTTTGATTTTGAAGCCACGGCGCTTCAGTTCGTCGACCACGGCGATAAGCTGGCGCTCAGTCATGGCGCGCAAGGAATCGACGCCGGTCACGCGCATGTACATGGCGCGCTTGGTGTCATCATCCAGTCCAAGCTGCTGACAGGCGATATTGATGATGGCCTTGCTGTTCATTTCCGCGCCGCCCTCTTTCGCCGGATGTCATAAACTTTAGAAAGATCATGAAGGACGCTGACGCGGATACGCTGCTCTGCTGCCTCTACCGCCCGGCATGGTCTGGCGTCCAGATTGGAAGCACAACGGCACGAACCGTTTGCGAATTCGCAGACCAGTCGCCAAACCGGCTCCGGTGCGGGCGCGCCAGTGGAGAGAAGATTGGCTTTGCCAGTCACTTCGCACCGCCAATCAGCTTCTGCGGCTCCCGGCCGCGTACGCCATGGGCGATGTTGACGTTGTCGCCCGCCAGTGCACCGGCATACCGGGCATGATCGAAGCGCGGCTTATACGCTGGTGTCTTTACCGACCTCGTCTCGGGATAGCGGCGGTCGCGCTCCGCCTCGGCTTGCTGGATTTCCCTCGCCGAGATGCGTGGCTTGAACAGATCGAGTAGCCGCATCGTGAGGCTGAAAACCAGACCCGAGGTGAATTCAGCAGAAGCCTGCTTGCGCGTGGCCGTCGAACGGCGGCGGCGGTAAAACTCGCTCTTCTTGAATTTTTTCACCTCATGAGTGATCGCAGTTTCGCAAACGTCATGAAGATAAGCAGCGATTTCTGGCCCCGGCTCTTTGCCGATAAAGATGATGACACGGCCATCCAGCGAACTGGAGAGCATCGCGGCGGTGTTCGTGCAACGGGCAATCGCAGCCCAAAGAGTGGCGCGCGGCGAACGTTCGGAGGCATGAAGACGCGCCGCCTCCTGCGTCATGTCCAGTTCGTCGTCGGACAAACCGTATTCCCGCATCAGTTCGGCCATTTTGGCGGCGGCTTCCATGGCCTCCGCCTCGGTGCAGCCGCGCGCCGTGGTGCGCTGACGCAAGGCATTGATGCGTTTCCGGAGAGCTTCGCTGATCATGCCGCACCTGCCGTTCTAGGGCAGTTCAAAACGGCCATGAATATGACGCGTCTCGCAATTCTAGCCGTCATCGTTTCGATGACCTCATTCGAAGCCGAAGGATTGCAGGCCATAAAAATGCCGGCGATCGCATCTGCCAGAAGCATCATGGCTTCGCCGTGAGGCATTCCCGCCGTAGCAGCGGCTATTTTCGAAAGCCGCTGCTTGTCAAAGTCAGAACGGACTCTAGCCATGATCACTTCCTGCGTGGTCACGATCTTGCGCTTGAGTTCGGCCACCCGACCTTTCCAATAGGTCATCTCGCGATCACGCCGTGTGCCGCTATCGATCATATCGGCGCAGAAAAGCTGCGTCTCGGCGCGTTCCAGTTCCTTCTGCAATGTCTCGAGCGTTTCCATCACGCCCTCGCAAGTTCAACGGCGGCGGAAATGTCGGCCTCGAACGGCTCGACGATGAAGTCCTCGCCAGCGGTGCCAATGCCAACGCCGGCGATCATCCGGGCGCGATCAGGATCGGCCAGGAGCGCTTCCTTATTCACCTCCTCCTTCGTGCGGAGGAAATCCGCTGAAAAGCCCAGTTTCTTGATCGCCTCGATTACCCGATCCGCCCCGGTGATGCGCACGCTAGGCGGACGAAGCCGCCAGCTCACCTTGCCCGTGCCCAGATCGGCCGTCTTGGTCCGACCACCAGCGGTCAGTGCATCACGGTTGGCTTCCGCCCATACTTTCAGCCCTTCTGTTTGCGCCGCGACCTTTTCTTTCAACGGAGTGGCCTGCTTTTCCGCTTCGGCCTTGAGGCGGGCCATCTGATCGTTCATATCGGCCTCAATGCGAGCGATCTGTCGGTTCGCCTCGCCGATATCGCGCAGCGCTTGCACAGCGTCCTCTCGGTTCTGCGGTACGGGCAGGTTGACCCCAAGGGTCTTTGTCTTTTTAGCCATTTCTGGTTTCCTTCGGTTCAGGCAATGTTGCTGCCGCCGTCGCCGTCTGGGACAACGAACAGCCGGGGGCGTTTCGGGTTGGGAAAGGGAATGACGGTTTCGTCGGTCGCTAAGGGCGCATCTTGGGCGCACTTTTCCAGATGCCGCGCCACTCGCTCATAAGTCGTCAGGGCGAGAATGTAGGATTGCACCTGGGCACCGGTGAAAAAGACCGCGTTGCCGTTCGACCGGAACGAAACTGTTTCCATCTCGGAACGCAACTCACGCAGGCAGTCAGACAGCGACATCTTTCACCTCGATATTGATGGAGACGGGGTTTTGCGAGCAGCGGCGGCATGCCGCCCAATGGCGCAGCTTGTCGGGATCGCTGGTCGGCATGGGCGCGCTCGCATTATCGCGGCAGGCATCCGGCGCCAGATCGCTGCGAAGGTGTGGGCACCACACTTTTTGGGCGTAGAGCGCCATGACCTTCGGCGCGAGCTTGACTGACACCTTGTCCATGCGGGCCGAGTATTTCCCGGCGACGATCAGGGACACGGCGGTGCGCGAAGTGCCGAGTTCGTTGGCAATGGCCTGCTTCGTCCGGCCCGGCTTCTCGGTTTCCGCCTTCAGGACATCGACCCATTTTGGATCGGCCATTCGCATGAGGGTCATTTGTCGCATGACACCTCCTCGGCGAATTGGCGCAGGTTATAATCCCAGAGCGCCCCCTTGTGTGTCCGCCACGCCGGCGAAATCGGACCGGTGTCCTTCACCAGCCGAAACCGCTTGGAGCTGCCACCGTTGCGGTGCGTTCCGCGCTGGCGAGTAGGCAGTTCCGCCACATACCCGGCACGGCGAAGCAGCCTGATATACTGTCGCACCGCAATATCCGGATAGCGTTCGTCGCGGGCAGCGGCCATGACGATGTCGCCCACGGTAAAACTCGGGCTTATCCGTATGGCGTTCCAGGCCCGCTGGCGAAGCGTATTCTGGAGCGGTTTGCGAGCGATGCAGGTATCCGGCCCGATCGGGCCACCGGCGATCTTTTCCCCGTTAGCGGCTGCGTTCAGACCGGCTTGTGTCAGGCGATAACAACCCCTTTCTGTCCGATCGAGATAGTCGCGCTTGATCAGGATGGAAGCGCCGCCCCAGATTTGCCGCCTGCTCAAGGGCAGCACCGCGCCAATCTCGTCTACCGTCCGGCACGATCCGTCGCTCAAACACTGCAGGACCATGGTGGGGATTTCTCCCGGAGCGTATCTTTCCATCAGAACGCCTCCGGAACCTTGACCGCCTGACTGCTCCGGCGGTCGGTGAAGATGACCTGACCCGCCATGTCGGCAAGCGTGACGCCCTCCGGCCCATAATCGAAGCGCAGGCCGAAGCGTTCGATATTGGCGATGGCTTCCAACACTTCGCGGTTGTAGCCGCCGCTGACCGTATGGACGAACTTGATGAGATCGTCGGCTACCGGCACCTCGCAGCGCGCCGCGACCAGCGCTTTCACGTCTGCTTCGGTCATTTTTTCAAAACGGACCCGCTGCGACACGCGCGAGGCCACTTGCGGGAAACGGCCAAGGTGGTCGTTGACCTTTCCCATACCGACCAGGACGGTCGGCAATTCGATCATGTCGGATATGTCCCGGATCGTTTCTAGAATGCTGGGTTTGTTGGAAACGTGATCTGCCTCGTCGATGACGAGCCCGAACGCGCGCCGCCCCATCATGGCCGCGTCCTGGCGCAGCGCCAGTTCTTCTAACGCCTTGGCATATTTCTTGGCAAAGGCGTGAGGCGGATGAACCCGAAGGCTCTCCAACAACTCGTTCATGAACCACGCCGGCGTCCATTCCTTCTTGGCGCGCAAGTACACGCAGCCATTCTGCGCCACCCAATGCTTGAGCGTCGTGGTTTTGCCGAGACCCGGCAAACCATCGACAACGACGAGACAGGCTTCCTGCGCGCCGCGCTGTTCCAGTGCGGCAAGCGCGCCCTGGTAGCGCTTCACGTTGGATGTCTCGACAAACTGGTTTCTCATGCCTATTTTCCCTGTTAGTTGAGGCTGTCAGGCTACGGCGCGGATGACGTTTCGAAGGGCATCCACGTCGATGCCTGACAGCCGGAAATGTTCAATTGCGGCAGGGCTTTGCAGGCACCCGCGCAAGACGCGAACTTGGTTACTCATTAGCTCGTCGGGATGGTCGAGCGCCCACATGGCAAGCTCGACATCGGAACTGAAGGTCCGCCGTTTCGGCTGGACCTGTTGTTGAGGCTCGCGGTAGTCCGCAAGCACCTCGACATTCGAGGCGGTGACCAGTTCCGGCGTCACGTCGATGATCGGCATGGGCTGGATAGCGGACTGTTCGATGAGATAAGGCGTAATGAATTCCGCCTCGGCATCCTGAAGCTTGCTCTGAAGACGCTTGACGCGGCCCTTCTGGCGCTTTTCTTCCGCCGCCTGCTGGAAGGTCAGCGGGACATAATCCCGCTTGTTACCGGTGTAATCCGCAACGCAGATCAACGGGCCGGGCTGGCCTTCATCACGGTCGATCTCACGCACCCAAACAAAGCGCGCCTGGTCAAAGTCGTACCCGACCATGACCTCTTCGCCGTGATATGCCTCCAGCGCTTGGTGGTAGTATTTATTGTTGTTCCACTCGACGAGGCCGCGTCGCGCCACCCGGATTTCGTAGGGGCGGAACAGATCGTCCATCTCGTCAGCCACAACCGGCACCGGCTCGAAGCCGTCCGCGACATGCTGCGCCCAGAACTCGTTAGGCGAATAATGACGGTACTTGCCGGTCGCCTCGTCCATGAAGCGCGGCAGTCCGCGATGCGGTTTGGCGTTATATTCGGCAATCGCCTCCGCACACATGGCGCGGAAATTGTCCCATGAAGGCAGCAGGCGTGACATGCCGAGCAGCTTCAAATCCTGCCGTGTCGCCTTGTGCGCGGCCTTCGCCGCTTCCTTGTCCATCGGCGCGCCGAGATAGGTCGGCAGCTTCTGGGCAAGCGGGTTCCAGACGGTGCCATTGAAACGTTCGATGATACCCTTGGCCTGTGAGTTATATGGCAGGGCATGCATCTTGGTGATGGCAAGCCGGCCCATCAGGCCGTTCACATCCGCGTCGAAGGTCTTGTTTTTGTAACCGGGACCACGATCGGTATAGAAAATCGCCGGAATGCCGTGGCTGACGCAGGATTTGCGCAAGGCTTCCGTCACCGAGATGACGTTTTCCTTCAGGGCAATGGAAAAGCCGACACATTTGCGGGTTGCCACATCAAGCATGGACGTGATTTCCGGCTTGAACGCCTTGCCGGTGATTGGATGCGCGACCTCGGCGTCGAACGTTTTGCCGTCAGCCGTGTAGATGGTGGTCGGGAACAGGTTTTCCGTCGAACGCTGGATGTAGGCCAACCGCGAGCGCAACGTTAGAAGCCCCTCGCGACCGACATTCTTCTCAATGTCGTTGAGCTTGGTTCTCAACGTGTAACGGACCTTTTCGACGGTCAGTGTGGTGGCAGGATTTTCCTTGCGGTATTCCGCCAACGCCTCGCTTGCAGCAGGTTTACCTGGCTTGGCATAATGCGTTAGAAATCCCCTGAACTCTTCGGAGACCGGCTCTTCGGCCTTGGTCAGCGCAGGGGCAAGCGCGGTGATGCCGGCGCTGTCGCGCTGACTGTACCAGCGCTGAACGGTTCGCAAAGACACTTGAAAATCATCCCCGGCCCGGTCATTTGCCAGCCGCAAAGTATCTTCCAGCAGGCCGAAGCCTGCCGGATCGGCAAGAAGAGAAACACGCTCCAGCAACATGCGCTCGCGGGCTGCCAGTGCCTCACCAGCCTCGACCTTTTCCAAGGCGGCTTTGCGCTCGGCATGTTCCTCCTGCGCGCGAACGAACATCATGATGGCTTCGCGCCGCGCGGCCATGCCGTTGATGGTGATATAGCGGTCGATGGCGGTGAGGATTTCGCCGCGCGCTTCCATGGCCTGCCGCTGGCGGAACCGCAACGACGTAACTGGCAGAAGCGCGACCTTCCGCTTCTCTACTTCACGCCGACGCTCCTGCGCGGCAATCAAAACCGTCTTGATTTCAAGCCCGTCGATGACGTTCTGCATGACCTCCGGCAGCAGCGAACGGTGGTATTCGCGACCGCCGCCGCCTTCACGACCGCTTCGGATGCGGCACTGGTTGTCGGGAAGGCCATTCCAGCCATGTTCATTTGCATGGCGCTGGACGCTGCGCTCTGAACGCGGGAAGCTGGTAAGCCCACGATCATCGGCAATTTTCGCCAACTCTCCGGCGGTGAACCATTCTTTCATCGTCTTGCCTTCCTGCTGGCGGCGAGCGCTCGAATGCGAGCGTCCACGTCGTCGCGATGATCTTCTAAAAGGCGCTCTTCGATCAGATCGGCGTATTCGTCTTCGATCACGGTCAGGCCGAACTCTCCCGGTACAAAGCCGAGCAAATCCTTTGCCCCGGTCGCCTGGACAAGGGCGATGAAGGCGTCGAGCGGAATGCGATGCCCTTCCGATCCTTCGGAGGTCCATTTGTAGAGCGTGGCCGGCGTCACTTCGCGGTCCAGAAATTCACTCATCTTCTGCGCCACGGTTTCCCGGCTAAGCCCCTTTTCATCGCGGACATCGCGAAGGGCATGGGAAATCAACCGTGCAATTTTGCTGTCGAGCCGCCCGCGACCGATCACGTCCGCGCTGTATCCGACCGCCACCTTCGGCGGCTCCCAGCTGAACAGGTCTTTGGTGAGAGGATCGCGGCGGCGGGACATGATCAGATGCGGCCCCGGCGCTGGAGAGAAGCGACAATGCGCTCTTCATGCTGCTCGACAACCTTGTCCAGTTCGGCGTCTTCCAGCTTGGCAAAGAATTTGCTCAACACGGTGATGCTATTTTGCATTTCCGCAAGACGCTCATCGACAACCGCTGCGACCACCGTGTCCGGCATCGCCCTCAGCGTATTCTTGACGGTATCGACCTTCTTTTCCGTAGGCGTCAGCACAACGCCATGGGCGATGATCGTTAGCGCGTCCGACACATTGGTCGCCTTCGGCGGATCGCTGAATAGAATGTCGAGGACCTTCGCCTGATCGGCATGGGACTGCTCGGCAAGCTGCTTCAGCCCGGCCTGATGATCGGCCAGCCATGTCCCGGCGCAACGTTTGCGCGAGGCGTCGGACAGGTCTTTCCAGATTTTAACGGCGAGTTCGATGGAGCGGCGGGAAAGGCTTATTTTGTCGGCAGTGGCGGCGGCGAAGCCAAAGACCTCATCGCTGTCAGCGGCAAGCCGCAATTTTTGCGTTTTGCCACCTGTATGTTGATTGCCCCGGTCACCGCCATGTTTCGCATCGGGGTACAGACGCTCATAGACCTGCTTTAACTCGAATAGATGATGGCAACGGTCGAGCACCTTCAGCTCATGCCGCCCGAGATTCTCCATCACCTCTTCAAGGCGCGCTTCATCATCGGTCGCTGCGGTCGAAATGGTCGCGGGGATCATCTCCCATGCCAACATTCTGAAAGCTTCAAGCCGCTTACGTCCGGCGATCAGGCGAAACCGATCACCGACTAAGCGAACGCGGATCGGATGCTGAAGGCCTGATGCTGCAATGATGAACGCGAGAGCCCCGGCTTCGTCTTGGTCGAACGAGCGAGCGCGATTATCAGGAATGTCGATGTCGGAGAGCTTGATATCTTGAATGGCGGAAATGCGGATTTCCGGGATGGCGACATTGACATGAGTGGTCATGCGTCACCGCCTTCCGGCAGATGACCAAGCTCGCGCGCCATAGACAGATAGCCCGCCTTGAAGGCACGCCACGAGGTAAATCCGTCCGGGCGCGTATAGGCAGGAAGGTCCACATTCTCCCACCAAACATCAAAAGCCTTCTTGGCTCGCTCGACGATGTCGCGTTCGGATGCATACCCTTCCATGGCATTGCGGGCTTCTATGTCGCAGATGTCAGAAGCTGTTTCATGATTTGCCATCATCCGGCCCTCGCGACCATGACGGCAATCGCGGCGATCTCGGCGTAGAACATGACGCCCAGGACAAATGCGATTACGGCCCAAAACGAGAGCGCGTCCAGCAGGGAACCCCTGTCAGAAACGCTAGTGAGTTTAGACAGAAACGCGCTCATGCCGCTGCTTTCCTGTCAAAAGCAGCGTTAGATTTTAGACTTTCTAACGAGGGGTACTTTGAGGTATCAAGGATGCGGGTCTTCCGAATGGGATAGCGATCCGGGAAAAGCTCCTCGACAGGTACGTTGAGGAAATCGGCCAGCGCCCTTTCCGCTGGACGAACGGTTCGGGACCAGACGGCGCGAAAGGTGTTGGGGTTAAGGCCGTGCATTTCAGCGAGGCCGGTGAGGGTCATGCTGCGATCCTCAAGCTGCTTCTTGATCTCGGACTTGGTCCACTTTTTGGGTCTCGACATTGGAACTCCTGAATGGAAAGCGGGTGTTGGCGCATCCGCTTTTTATTGATGGTTAAAACGCAACAGCGAAGCGCCGAAGCGCAGCGCATGAGTTTGGTATAATGACAAATCTGTCATCTGTAAATACAGAATGACATATTTGTCATTGAGGATGGCGCATTGAAAAAAGACCCCGATGACGATCTGATCGGTCAACGTCTTTCGCTCCTAATTGCAGAATTAGGAGAGGAACGAGCCGTGGAGATCGCAGGGAAGTCAGGGCGTCAGCTGAAACGGTATGCGGCAGGCGATGAACCGCCATTTAGTGTGTTAAAAAATCTGGTGTCTGCTTCTGATGCGACTTTGGACTGGCTTACGTTTGGCAACGCAGTCTCGCGTATGGATCACATCCTGCAACAGCGCTTCTTGGAGAAAGAAAATAAGGAGCTGAAGAAGAAACTTCGCTCAGCCGATACAATCGAAGAAATAGAATACTTAAAAGAGATGCTTTCGTTAAATCAAAAGCTAGTTGTTCTTGAGGATCAACTTGTTAAAATGAGAGATAAGTCTGTCTTGAGCCGCTCACGAATGACGACGCCGAGTTTCAAACTAAGCGAAGCCGATATCATAGAACTGTGCGGAAAAGCGGTAATTGAAACGTATAAACGGGCAGACATACATCTTCCAACCACCGCTCTTCCCGGTGAAATAGCTCGGTTCTTCGAGCAAGTCCGCCTTAAAATTGACCACGACACGAGTCGCGAGAAATTGCTTTCTTACATCGAGGAGGCTGCGGAAAACCTATTTAAAAAATTGGCGGATGCTAGATCGCAGCCCGGCTCTGGTAAACGCTCGGCTTGATGCTGGTGCACATCCTGCCCATTGCCGCATTCGCGGCATCGCTGCCCGACTGTAGATTCTTGATTGTCTGAGACGTGGAGATGGCCGCGTTGCCGCGTTAAAATGAGGGCTTGCTACATAGTCTTCTAACGCTGTCGGCGGTTTTGCCCGTGTCGGACCTCGATTTTACGAAGGTCGCAATCAACAGCGGAGAAAACCGTTATAAATCATGATTTTAGCTAAGGTCCGACAGATCGCTTAAAGGTCCGCCAAATTGGCGGACCTCAAATGCAACCATCAGATAAAATCTTCTGGATTAGCTATCAGGCACGTTGCTGACTTCGTCCGTCAGCTGGTCCCGCCTGTCCATAAAA
This sequence comes from Paramesorhizobium leguminum, assembly GCF_003217235.1. Lineage (GTDB taxonomy): Bacteria > Pseudomonadota > Alphaproteobacteria > Rhizobiales > Rhizobiaceae > Paramesorhizobium > Paramesorhizobium leguminum. The sequence goes on from NZ_QJTF01000012.1 coordinate 25,876, forward strand.
AGCCCAGCACAACGCGGTTCTAACGCCCATGAGCGGCACCGCGCGGCAATGCATCGACTTTGCTGCCACAATGCGCGATAAACGATCTGAAATGCTCGATTTTGCCCCAACTTCTCAACGCCCTTTGCATTCCCATCCACGGCTTAAAATCGCCAGAACCGGAATTTCTCTTTTCTAAACAACCGCTTGTCTTGGTTTTATGGGGAACAGTCCGTGTGCCAAAGGTATTACCCCCCTACACTCGATCCCGAGCAAGGGATATTCGACCGGGCGATCGCCTGAAGCGACGCCCAGAATAAGCCGCCCTGCGGCGAGGCGGTCAGCAGACGCAACCGCCTTTGCCAGCATCACGGGATTGCGCAAGGGGAGCACGATGGCAGCAGTCCCCAGCGCGACATTCCTGGTGAGCCCAGCCAGAAATCCAAGATTGACAAATGGATCGTAGACCGAGCCGGCATCGCCGAAGTTGAGCGGATCGAACACCGGAACATCGCGCATCCAAATGGCGGCGAAGCCCGAGCGGTCGACCTGGGTGACAAGATCGGGATAGGCGGAAAGATCCGGCACACCGAAAGGACGGCCATCCGCTTTGCGGCGAGCCTCGCCTTCAGGAGACCAATCATTGTCGAGCGGCAGTTCGATGCCGAGAGTCAGCCCATCCCGACGGCGGATCAGATCGAGCGCGGTTGGGGAACGGTCAGTAGCCATGACCACCTCCCTGGAGCTGCGGGCCGGCATTTGTGACCATCGCCCTTTCCCGCCGGTCGAGCAGCCCACTCCAGACGGTGAGACCGAGAGCGACAGTCACCAGCAGAGCGCCGACCCAAGGCGTCGATCCAAGGCCGAGCCGCGAGTCGACGACCATGCCACCGACAGCGGCGCTCAGGGCGATGCCGAGGTTGGCGGCAGCGATATTGAGGGCAGATGCAACATCGACGCCGCCGGGACGGTGCTTTTGCGCAAGCTGCACGACGTAGAGGTGCAGGCCGGGAACATTGCAGAAGGACAAGCCCCCGAGCAGGGCCAGCGTAAGGACGGTTCCAATCAGGGAGCCGGCTGTCAGCGTGAATGCCGCCAGCGCGACCGCCTGCAAAGCGAACATGATGATGAGGACGGGAACCGGGTCACGATCCGCCACGCGCCCGCCGATGATATTGCCCGCGATAACCGACGCCCCATAAAGGAACATCATGATTCCGATCTGGTTCGGAGCAACGCCGGTGATGTTTTCCAGGATCGACGCGAGATAGGTGAACGCGACGAAGGTTCCGCCATAGCCGAAGAGGTTCATGCCGAAGGCCATCAACAGCCGCCCGCTTCCCAACACCCGTGCCTGATCAGCGAGTGTGCCCGGCGTCTGGACTTTTATGGAGCGCGGAAGAAGGGCGAACATGGCAAGGAGAGAGACGAGGCCCAAGCCGGTCACCGCCCAGAAGGATGCACGCCATCCCAGGGCTTGCCCCAGCATCGTGCCGAGCGGGACGCCGGTAGCAATGGCGATGGTGAGACCGGAAAAGACAATGGCGATAGCCGATGCCCTGCGGTTTTCCGGGACCATGCTGGCGGCAATGGTCGCCCCAATGGCAAAGAACACGCCATGCGCAAAGGCGGTCATGATCCGGGCGATGAGCAAAATCTCATAGTTCGGGCTGATCGCCGCGACCATGTTGCCAAGAGTAAACAATGTCATCAGCCCGAGGAGAAGCGGCCGCCGGGCAATATGTCCAGTTAGCGCCGTGAGGACAGGTGCGCCGATTGTCGCGCCAAGGGCGTAGACGCTCACGATAAGCCCGGCCATCGGCAGGGTGATGCCAAGATCGTGAGCAACGTTCGGCATGATGCCGACCGTCAGGAATTCGGTAGTTCCGATTGCGAAGGCACTGATTGCCAGTGCGAAAAGAGCTGGGTGCATTGTCGTTATCCCATTGTTCGTCTCGATGAGGTTTCTGGTTTCGGGCGGCAGAAACGCCGCAAACGGTGATGGAAAATGTATTGCCTCGTAATTCCGTCGTTAATCGCGTATATTGAAAATGGATCAGTGAATTAGTTTCATGATTGGAGCGGCGGATGAACAACCGCGCCGGCGAAATGGAAGTGTTTATTGAGGTCGCGGAGCAGGCGAGCTTCGCTGCCGCCGCCCGACGGCTTCACCTCTCGCCGTCGGCAGTCAGCAAGGTGATCAGCCGCATCGAGGAGCGGCTCGGTACTGGCTTGCTGGTGCGTTCAACCCGCTCCTTGCGCCTGACCCAGGAGGGTGAAGTCTATCTGACGCATGCGCGGGATATTCTCGCTCAGATCAACGGGGTCGAGCGTACGATAACGTCAGGAGCATGCGCGACGCCGCGCGGCAGGCTGCGCGTGAACGCGTCGGTGCCAATCGCCAATTGCTGGGTGACGCCGTTTCTTCCTGAATTCCTCGAGAAATATCCCGAGATCGAATTGGATTTCTCGCTGACCGACGCCCTGATCGATCTCATCGAGGACAGAACAGACGTTGCCATCCGCGTGGGTCCGCTGCGCGATTCAAGCCTGAAGGCGCGCAAACTGCGGGAAAGCCGCTATGTCGTGGTTGCCGCCCCGAAATATCTCGCCCGGCGCGGTATTCCGCAGAGGCCCACGGATCTCACCAACCATAATTGCCTGGCTTTCAACTTCCGGCGCAGCATGGATGAATGGCCTTTTCAGGAACATCCCGCCGCACCAATCCGATCCATTCCCATCCGCGGGAATATCCAGGTCAATAATGGCGAGACCGTCCGCCAACTGGCGGTAGCAGGCCTCGGTATCGCCCGTCTTGCCCGCTTCCATGTGCAGTCGGATATCGACGCCGGACGTCTGGTCCCGATATTGGAGGAATTCAACCCTGGCGACACCGAGCTGATCCATGCGGTGTTTGTCGGGCATGAACAACTTGTCGCACGGGTCAGGGCTTTCGTCGATTTTCTGGCGGAGCGCATGGGCGCAAGCAACTGAAAGCCGAAACCGCCCTTGGCGCCAGCTATCGGCTGGAACTCTCTCCCCCCCCCTCCCCCGTTTCGCTCCCACCACGGCGCACCTCTCGCTCTATTCAGAGCTTCATCCTGCAGGAGAGGCAGCAAGCAAATCCACCTTCGTTGAAAGTTCAACAATGTTGAACTTTTTGCGCCGGGCATTGGCAATTTTCGCTTTGCGATTAACCGTTGAATGGTCGCGTGCTAATCAATCCTACGTTCGCACCAGGCGGACGACAACAAATCGAGTGCTAGTCAGAAAAAGATCCTTCCCCGTTTCAACTACATTGAGAACGCGGTGTTACTTGGGATTGCCGAAAGGCCATTCCCGAGAAGGAAAGATGCGTTCAAGCGGGCGAAGCCTGTTTAACCCTTTTGGATGGACTATCATGCAGAAAATCGCCTTTATCTTTGGTACGCGGCCTGAAGCCATCAAGTGCGCTCCGGTTATAAACGCCATGAAAGAAGATCCGCGTTTTGAACCGATCGTCATTGCCACGGGGCAGCATCGGGAAATGCTCGATGTCGCATTGGAGGAATTCAATATCATCCCCGATCTCGATCTTCATGTGATGATGCCAGGGCAAACCCTGTCGCAAGTGACACATAGGATTATGGAGGCATTGTCACGGCCATTAAGCGAACTCGATATTGATGCCGTGATCGTGCATGGCGATACCGCCAGCACGCTGGCGGGCGCCCTTGCGGCATTCCAACACCGGATTTGTCTTGTCCATCTTGAAGCGGGCCTGCGAAGCGGGAATATCGCTTCGCCCTTTCCCGAAGAGGCCAACCGGCGATTGGTCGCGCAAATTTCCGATCTGCACCTCGCGCCGACTTCCGGCAGCGCGGCGAATCTTATTCGGGAAGGCGCACCGAAGGATCGCGTGAAGGTCACGGGGAATACGGTTGTGGATGCGCTCCGCTGGGCTGCGGCCAATGCGCCTGCTTTCCGGGACGGCCCCTTGGCCGACCTCGAACAGGACGAGCGCCGTATCATCGTCGCCTCGGCGCATCGTCGGGAATCATGGGGCGAACCCATGAAAGAAATTGCAGCGGCGCTTTCAGAAATTGCCAATCAGGACGATGTTCGCCTGATTGTTCCGCTTCATAAAAATCAATTGGTCCGGGATATCATGATCCCGGCGCTCAGCCATCGCGCCAATATCGATCTTATCGAGCCTCTGCCATATCGATGCTTCTGCCGGCTGATGCAGCGGGCGGATATCATCATTTCAGATAGCAGCGGCGCGGAGGAGGAAGGCCCCTCCTTGGGCAAGCCCACACTTGTCCTGCGAGAAATCACTGAACGCCCGGAGGCGATCGAAGCGGGAACAGCGCGCCTGGTGGGACGCTGTGCATCCCGGATTGTCCAGGAAGTGCGAGCGCTGCTGCGGGACGAGGAATTGTATCGGCGTATGGCGCGCCCAGTCGATGCCTATGGCGATGGCTGCGCGACAATGCGTGTGCTCGACGCGATTGCTGAATTTCTGCAATACCCGCGGGCATGTGATCTTCGCGTGGCCTGATCAAGGTGAGGAAAATGAAACAGAGCGAAACACGGCTCGCTTTCTCGGGCGAGTCATTAAAGGCGACCTTCATTGAAACGGCCGATGGCTATGCCGCCATCGGCAGAGCCATTGTCTTCAATCTCGGCTCAAATCCGGCGATTATCGATGGCGAACCGGCCCAGTCGGTTCCGCCGCTCGCATCGACCATTCTCTACAATGCCGTGGTGAAGACCGGAGAGCGGCTGATCGTCGTTCAGCTTCCTGAAAATTTCGTGACGGAGGGTTTCGCCGGTAGAGAGGGATGGGATAAATATTGTGATCTCGTTACCGATCCCAGCGAGCAACTTTCGCGCACCCCGCTTTACAGATCAGCACAACACCACCTCGGTCATTACGATTTTGGCCAGCATGTGCCCGCAGCCCTTCAGGATTTAGTGCGAGCCGATGAGCGCTTCACGGTGAAAGCCAATTTATGGTTTTCTCCGGCGGGGACTGATTGTCTCATTCATAATAGCCATGGGTTCCTCGAAACGCATGTACAGATCCACGGCCTTGGTCGTATGCAAAAATTCCGTAGCGCGGAGCATGATACGCTCTATGAGGAGATATTGATGGCTCCGGGGCAGAGCCACCGAATTTTCGACTGTCAGAGATCCTCGTCTGGAACTTACATTTATCCATGGCATCAGTATTATTCAGACACGGATTGCATATGGATGGCGATTGAGTTCCATCCTGCGAGCAAAGCTTGATTTATTTCTCATAACGATCCGCTGTGCTTTGCTCCGGTTGCCAAGGTTCCGACGGGACTGGAACAACTTTGTGGTGGGGGTATTGTGGGTGAGAAAAAGCTGATTCAATCTATTGAGCGCGCGGTCGCCCTCCTGGAAATCATAGCGCGAGAGGGCGGCAGCGCGAAGCTGAGCACCATCGCTGAAAAGGCAGGGATCAAGAAAACCACTGCTCATAATATATTGGCAACGCTGGAGGCGCTCGGATACGTAAAGCGGGGTATTGGCGATGTCCGCTACCGCCTCGGGGCGCGTATCCTCAATCTGGCACGTATCGCCGGTGACGACAGCATCTTGCGGAAACGGCTGCGCCCAGTCCTTGAGCAAATCGCCAAGGAGACCTCGGAAACGGTGTATCTGGCAGTCCCGAGCGGTGACGAGGTTTTTTATCTCGATGTGGTCGAGAGCAAGCGCAGCCCAAGAGCAAACTGCCTGCTTGGGCGACGGGAGCGCCTCGAAGGTTCGGCGATCGGATTGGTTTTTCTCGCGACGATGCCAGGTTTGCGCAAACGGGTTCTCGCCACACGTAGCGACGCCTTGGGGCGGTCGATCTGCGAGGAGATCGATACCGTCGCAAGGCTTGGCTATGCACTTGATCTGGAACGGCACCAAGAAAGAGTAAACTGCGTCGCCGTTCCTTATTATGAAGGCGGAGAGGTTCGTGCCAGCATCGGGCTGAGCGGTCCTTCAACGCGCCTTCATCGCGACGATCTTAATGCCTGCGCCTGGGTCATGCTGCGTGCGGTCGATCGTGCACATCGGATGAATCTGCGTCGACCATCCACGGCTTCAGAAGGTCTTGTTCTCTCCCATGTTCGGGAAGATGTTTAGATCCCGACGGCTGCGTTCACCCATGCTGAACTTTGGCGCTTTGGCTGATAGCCAAGACGGAAACCTACGGCGCTTTCGTTCATCCTCCGGCATACTCCGGACATAGAAGAGCCCCACGGCTCGGAGGCACTTCGGCTTCCGCTTGCGGGCGGCATGGGAGGTAGAGGATGGAAAGGCTTTTATATTATTCACCGGGGACGATTTCTCTGGCGAGCCATATTCTTCTGCGGGAGACAGGACTTCCGTTCAGCGCAGCACGGGTCCGCGTGGCGCAGAACAAGCATAGGAATTACCGCACTCCTGAATTCCTGGCAGTCAATCCACGCGGCCTGGTTCCGGTTCTGGTCGTTGGGCAGGAGACGATCACCGAATCCGTGGCTATCGCCCTGTATCTGGCCGAAACCACGGAAGGGCAAAGCCTGCTTCCCCCCATGGGGACATTTGATCGGGTGCGAGCGTTGGAGTGGCTCGCTTGGCTGGCCACCGCCGTGCATAGGGTAATCGGCGGATATTACCGGCCTGAGCATGTGGTGGAAGAACCTATCGCCGCGAGCGAAGTTCAAGCATTCGCGAAAGCCCAGTTTCAGCGCTACTGCGAAGAAATAGAGGCGAAGATCGTCGAAGGGAGCCATTATATCCTGGGCGACCGCTACAGCCTCGTCGATCCCTTCCTGCTGGTTTATTACCGCTGGGGTGCGCAGATGGGACTCGATATGCGTTCGCTTCGCAGATGGTCCAGCCTTGCCGAAAGAATGCTCGAACGCCCGGCGGTAACCGAAGCCCTTCAAGCCGAGGGCATCGCAATCTGGCCCGAGCCGCCGGCATAGCGCGGCATAGTTCACCACGATCAACAATAGACACTGAAACCGTCCTTCGAGGCGGATGGTGGAATTTTGCGTAAAGAAAGGAGGATGCCATGTCGAATGGTGAGAAATTATCGCAGTTTACACCGCCAGCGTTCCGGCCGGAAATCATCGCCGAGCACCTCAGAAGCGCCTACTGGATCGAGGCAATGGATCTGGACCAGGACGGCCGGATCGAATTTATCGGGCACGGCATGTCGCTCGATGAAATCTATTCATTCCGGAAAGAGCGCGGCGACGAAACCATCTGGCGAAAGCACCTCGTTGCCAGTGGGGTTAACATGCCGGTGGGAATGGACCAGGCCGACATCACTGGAAACGGCTATCCGGATCTGATCGTGTGCTACGATCTTTATGGCGAGGCGGGGACATTCAAAGACCCCTCTCCTGACGGCGGCAAGATCGACTGGCTCGAAAACCCCGGCGCGACCAGCTCGTCAGCAGCGCGCTGGAACCGGCATTATATTGGCCAGGTCCCCGCAGCCCACCGTGTAAAAATCGGCCATTTCACACAGACAGAACGCCTTGAGGTTCTGTGTTTTCCCATCGTCTCATGCTCGGGAACCCATGGCGTGCTGGATATCACGCTGTTTACCCAGCCCGACGATGTCTACAACGCCGAAAGCTGGCCAAGCACCGTTATCGACAACAGCTATTTTCGCTTCGTTCACGGCGTCGAGAAACATTCCGATCTCATCCCCGGCTCGAACCTCGATTCCGTCATCGTTTCCTCGGACGAAGGGGTGACATGGCTCTTCTATAATGAATGGGAAAAAATCTGGCGAAAGGTGCCGATCGGAAGCGGCGAGTTCAGCCAGATCGATCGAACCCACTTCAAAGGAACCGGCGATGCCGATGTCGGCCGCATCGGTGGCGATCGTTTTGCCTATGTCGCTGCGATCGAGCCCTTCCACGGGAATACTGTGGCTGTTTACGTCAAGGACGGCAGCGCTGGAACCGGGCAAACCCGCTGGCAGCGGCATGTTCTCGACATTTACAGCGAGCCGAATAGCCTTGGAGAGAGTCCAGGCCATAGCGTCCTTTGCGCAGATTTCGATGGTGATGGCGACGATGAATTCCTCGTCGGTCTGCGCGGCCCCCATCCATGGCAAGGGGTCCTCTATTACAAAGCGGTGGATATAGCGAAAGGCGCTTTTACGAAATGGAAAGTCGGGACGGAATCGGTCGCGCGTATCATCGCGGGTGATTTTTCGGGATCTGGCCGGATCGATTTCGCAACTATCGGCTATTCGATCAAGAACTATTACGAAGCGCCCAATCCGAAGATTGTCCTCTATCACAACCTTATCGGGGAAGATCGGTAGCCTGCGCCTTTCCAGGATAAATCCAGCTTTTCAGAGGAGTATTGCAATGCTGACTGACCTCAGTGGAGCCCGTGCTCTCATCACGGGGTCGACGACGGGCATCGGGTTTTCCATTGCCGAACAGATGCTTGCTACAGGCGCCCAGGTAATCATCAACGGCCGCTCTTCGGAGCGGCTTGATGCGGCGCTGGAACGGCTGAATTCGCGTGGACAAGTATCGGGCATCGTTGCCGACGCCGGGACGGCGGAAGGTTGCGCTGCCATTGCCGAGGCTGCACCGCACGTGGACATTCTGATCAATAATGTCGGGATATTCGCGCCGCGCCCTGTATTCGAAATTCCGGATGAGGAATGGGAGCGCTTCTTTGCGGTGAATGTCATGAGCGGCGTCAGGCTCACGCGCAGCTACATGCCCGGAATGATCGAGCGAGGATGGGGGCGCGTGATTTTCATCTCCAGCGAATCCGCTGTTCAGGTTCCCTCCGAGATGGTTCACTACGGCATGACCAAGCTTGCCCAACTCGCCGTCGCCCGCGGGTTTGCCGAGGCGGGTGCCGAAACCGGCGTGACGGTCAACAGCGTATTGCCCGGCCCGACATCGAGCGAGGGGGTCCAGCACTTTGTTCGCGAGTTGGTCGAGCATCGCGACCGACCGGGAGATGAGGTTGGCCGGGAATTTATGAGGCAATTCCGGCCCACATCGCTGATAGGCCGGCTAGCGTCCACCGAAGAGGTCGCGAACGCCGTTGTTTTTCTGGCGTCCCGGCAAGCCTCGGCCATTACCGGAACGGCATTGCGTGTCGATGGAGGGCTGATACGGCACGTCATTTGAGGTTCAGGCGCTGGACGCCGGCCTCAGAGCAAAACGCCGATCATGCTGGACCGGCATGATCGGCGTCTTGCTATGCTGTTCTGAACTATTTTATGCGAGTGGTTTCCGCATCGGGCGCGAAGATATGAACAGTCATTTCCTGCGCAAGCACTTCATGTTTCGTTTTCTGGAATTCCTCGAAGTGCTTCGATGCCGTATGTGCATCGAGATCATCCTGGGACTGCCAGTTCTCGTAAAACATCCACGTAGCCGGGTTGGCTGCGGAGCGGTGCAGATCGTAATTGATGCACCCTTTCTCCTTAAGTGTCGGCTCGATCATTCCGCGGAGCCGTTTACCCAGTTCTGCTTCCCGCCCGGGCTGGGCAGTGAGTTGCGCTATCACGGTGACGACAGACATGATAATCCTCCTCATCTGTTAGGCAGCGTTCTGTGCCGCCGACAAGATGAGGGTAGTAAATATGGCCGTTGCGCTAAATTCCTCGTCGGCAAAAGTTCATCCATGTTGAATGGTGACAGCATTTTGTTGCGCGCCGGATAAATTCGACGGCGTTTATGCAGGTCGAATTTCCCGGCTTGGATGCCGATCCGCTGTGGGTTTTAACGCTAGCTACCGCTGTGATCGCGATGACCCCGGCGGCTTTGGCCGCCGGGCCTTCGAAACCCGCTCAGAACGGTATATCGCTGTCATCGACGAGTTGGCCGTCCTCCTTTTCGGTCGGCTTCGCCCGGCTCAGGAAATCCACCGTCTCGGCGATGATCTCGGTGCTGTAGCGATCGACACCATCGCGGTCAGTCCATTTGGTGTAGTGGATGCGGCCGCGGACCAGCACCTTCATTCCCTTCTCGCAATATTGCTGGACCGTCTTGCCCAGCCCGTTGAAGGCAGTGATGCGATGCCATTCGGTGTCCTGGACCCGGTAGCCGTTCTCGTCCCGGACAACTCTGCCCTCCGAGTAGCGTGGCCGCGAGGTGGCCAAGGTGAAGTGGGTGATGCTGGTGCCGCCTTGGGTGGCGCGGGTTTCGGGGGCCTGACCGATGTTGCCGGCGAGAATGGCGATGTTCTGCATTTTAGTGTCTCCGTTGCTCCTCGGAGGGACCATTCCCTCCGACGAGACCCGGCCAAGGCCGTCGGGAGACACCTGCAACTGGCGGCCTGCCGCCAGCTCGCCCCCAAGCCCCGGGTGGAGCGGGCCAGCCGCGCTTGCGCGGCAACACGGCCGGGAGCCGCGGGGGTTGCGGGTGGAAACCGAACGGCATTAGGGGATCAGTCAGTCGGAGGGATTGGTGCCTTTCGAGAGCATAACGGAGATGCGCAACAGAACCATCGTCCTTGCCTTCCACAACGTGCGGTAGGCTCTGGCCGAACCATCATTCATAAGCGTGGCCGCAAGAGCCTCTTCATCGGTCATTCTGCAGTGACAGCCGAGAGGCAGGGTTGTCCGGGACGAGAACGACTATTGGAACCAAGGTATTTGGCACCCCCTCGCGCCGTGACCTCCACCAGCGGATTCCAACAATATTGTAAAAAGGGTATGCAGGTGACGGCCGTCGACTCTCACGGTATAGAAATGGATCGACCGCGACGGTGTCGATCGCTACAATCACGCGGTCGTCCGACGGTCTGGCTCGGCGGGCAGAGGTGCTGGCCGAATATGACGGCCAGTTCGATGACAGCGATATACCGTTTTGAGCGGGTTTCGAAGGCCCGGCGGCCAAAGCCGCAGGATAAGTGCAGCAAGTCGCGCAACGCCTCAGCGCGAGAACACAGCCGTACCGAGCGCGTTGAGATGGAGCATCGCCGCAATACCGATGAACAGGCCGCCTGCGCCGCCAAGCAGGTTCAACGCAACGCCCGAGTCGATGAAATGCTTCGTGGTGCCATGGATGAGCGCATAACCGGCAACGGTTGCGGGTACTGCGAAAACCGCCAGCGCGATCAGGCGCAAAGCCGGATTCTTCGCAAAGCCCAGCACTGCAAACACGAGCGCCACCGAAAGCAGCGCAGCGCCAACTGCGGCGAGGCCTGACATCAGGAAACCAGTTCCCATGTCATGGAAATACTGGAAGGCGCTCAGCCCGACCATGAACGGCAGAGCATAGACGGCAAAATTATAGGCGACGATGCAAAGTATGATCGTCAGAGAAATGGCAAGCAGGATCAGCGTCATGAAAGCCTCCGCATGAACAGTTGAGGATCGCGTCAGGCTGCCGTTGGATACGCTCCGCCTGCGACTATGCCACTGTTCCGGTTCTGCAAGGAAGTTTCATTGGACGGCGAAAATGGACTCGCGTCAAGTTATAGGCATGAAGTAGCGTCTCAGTTAGCCATTCGTTGCAATCTGAGGGGTCACTCCCAGTGTTTAAGATCCAGCTTTGTCGGATTGGCAATCTTGAAGGTTCGAGTAATTCCATCGCCGGCATACAGAAGACGAAACCCGCCGAATTTTCCATCGCCACTCTTGGACCAGCTAGTGAGGAGAGAGCCGTAAATTCCAGAATTTGTTTCACCGGCCAACTTGTCGTCTAGCGATAGCACCCATTTGACTCGGTCAAAAGGATGATCATCGTCAAAAGAATACAGCGGAAGCCTGGCGAGTTTTATCGCTGTTTTCCGGAAAATCGAGGTATCGCGAGCTTCAACTATTCCAGGGTCGCAAGCTTTGATCCTTGTCAGGAATTCTGCCAGAGCCACCGACATTTCCCCAACATAAGTAAGCACATTCCAAAGAAATGATGTGACTGAAAGAACAGCCTTGCCGCCGCTGTGAAGAACCCGATGAGGTGCAACACCTCCATCTACCCACCCCTCGATGAAGAACCCCAATACGCGAAGGGTATGTCCGTCGTGGTGAAAATCAGTCTCGTATAGTCGCAAACGACCATGCGCGTGTTTGATCGTATTGGCGAAGTTCGATATTTCATCCCGTAAAGGCTTTATCGCCTTCTTGAGCAATCTGACATCTGCCGACGAGGCGGATTCTCGGTCGGATTTATAGAATGTCTTGGCTATTTCTTCGAGATCATCGACGTGTTCCGCAGCCGCATACATAGTGAGTTCAAGGTAATCGATTATCTCGCCTTGAACGACATTGACGTTGTCCATGCTATCCAAGCTACTTGATACCTGCCAATAGGCTTCCAGCTTGTCAGCGCATTTAGCTACTTTGTCACAAATTCGGGCAATAGAAAGATTGTAGATACCAAGCGGATGCCGACTGTCGCGCTGCTCATGATAAGACAGACCATTCTTCAACGAAGGAAGAATATTGAGAGCGGGCAACGGTGATCGGCCGCCATCCGGCGATATTTCTATTACTGGCTTTGACATTATTCACCTAGTGATACCCGCTTATATAACGGTCTGATCTGGGATTCCCTTTTTGGACTGCGCGTGCGCGTCTGCGACGTGCGTATTGGAATATAACACCTTCGCGCTGCGGCGTTTGCCGGACAGAATCGATCCCGTGCAAGTCTAATGCCTTTCAATGCTGGGATTCGGGCTGCGGCAAATTAAGCTAGAAGACCACTATCAGGTCTGCAATTCGGTTTCAAAGATCTGATCTGACCGTCGCCCTAGAACGGTATGTCGTCCGTTGGCTCGAAGCGGACCTCGGGCACGGCACCGGCGGGCAGCGGGATGTTAGTCACGACAAAAAGATTGAGAATGTCCTCACGGTCCATGAAGAGAATTTGGGCTCGCTTGCTCTGATCCAGCTTGCCGCCGAGCCAATTCCGCGCCTGCTTGGTGATTTCGCCACCGGCGACGATGAAGGCGTGATCGACGAGGACGCGCCGGTTAAGCTCTGGATCGAAGATCTCGTGGCCAAGCATCATCGAGACCTGGTTGTAGATTTCGGCGATGTTGGCGTTGCCGGCCTTTGTGGCGCCCGATGAATCGATCTTGCCCTTTTTCGCCTGGATGCCGAAGTAGATTACGTGCATCGTAGGCAACGTGAAGCGCATCCAGATGTCCTTGCCGTACTCAAGCTGTTTGTCCGCGTGCCCGGCCGCCGTTATGCGATGGTAGCCGAGTTGCCGGAACATCGGCAGCAAGATCTCCTCGATCAACTCGTCCTCGCTGCACTTATCGAGGTAGTCCGACAGTTGCGACCGCTTCTTTATCTCTTCGGGCGCGAACGGCCGGTGCGGGTTCGAGACCTCCGTGACCTTATTGGTCTTGATGTGCCGGAACTGAAGCATCGCCCCTTCGTCGAAATAGGCTTCGTAACCCTCCTTCCGGAAAGGCGCATTTAGCACCTCGAGTGCCGATGACCGATCAGGGTCACCATCAACTGCCTCGGAACGATCCATGAGTGTCCTAAACAGGTGGACGAACCTGGGCGGCAAGGCATTCGGCTGGGCCGACGGCTCTGCCAACAATTCTGTGAGCCTGTCCGCCGCCCAGATCGCCCGAGTGGAGCCGTCGTGCCGAAATGGTAGACCGCAGTCCTCGAAAAACTCGCTGATGTAGAAGCTGGAGCGGTACGGAAAATGCTTCGCATCCCCCACGACACACTCTGCCAGCGCCCGCATGTTTTTGGTTTTAAACTGCATTCCATTTCCAAGGCCGATTCAGCAAAACTATGATAATATAACAGCTCTGCAAATTGTATGGCGGCTCGTTCACCGGTTTGTTTAAGTTATGAGGGGTGATGCGGCCGAGAAGATATCAACCCGCGACTTTTCCCGAGACGCGAAGTGATTGTGAGCGCCTGAAAGAGAGCAGATGACGCGCCAACGGCACAATTCAGGCCAGTGTGTATTTCGGGATTTCGTGTCGTGAACCCAACTGGCCGCAATGGTTGCAAGCGGAAATTCAAGATTTGTGCGGCTGGAACAGTTGCCTGACGGCGACGCTTACGCGCCGCCGTCGAACTTCATGACGGGGATGCCCAGCTTGCGCGCCTTGTCCGCGAGGTTCTCCTGGATGCCGGTGCCGGGGAAGACGAGGACGCCGACCGGCAGGACATCGAGCATGGCGTCGTTACGCTTGAAGGGAGCGGCCTTGCCATGCTTCGTCCAGTCCGGGCGGAAGGTCACCTGCGGCACCTTGCGATTATCTGCCCAGCGGGAGGCGATCAGTTCGGAGCCCTTCGGTGTGCCGCCGTGCAAGAGCACCATGTCGGGGTGCTTGGCGTGGACCTTATCGAGCTTCGCCCAGATCAGGTGATGGTCGTTGAAGTCGGCGCCGCCGGTTACGGCAACCTTGGGTCCGGCAGGCAGCAGTACCTCGGTTTCGGCCCGGCGCTTGGCGGCGAGGAAGTCGCGGCTGTCGATCATCGCCGAGGTCAGATGGCGGTGGTTGACCATCGAGCCGGCTCGTGGCCGCCAAGCGGTGCCGGTGTGGTGCTCGAAAGCTTCCGCCGAGAGGTCACGGAAGAGTTCCATGCTGTTGCGCCGCTCGATAAGGGTCTGCCCTTCTGCCGTGAGGCGTTCGAGTTCGACCGACTTCACCTCGCTGCCGTCCTGTTCCCGCTGAAGGCGACGCTGCGCCTGCTCGTTGTCGTCGAGTTCCCGCTCCACCCGGCTGGCGGCGCGGTGGAAGAGGTTGACGGTTCCCCAGAGCAGATCGTCGAGGTCGGGTTCGAGCCGAGTGTCGCCGAGCGTGGCGACGAGGGCATCGAAGATATCCGCGACCGCGGCGGCTATCATGTTGCCCTCTGGCAGCGGCCGGGGATCGGGTTCATCCCGGAACGGACGCCAGCCATAGAGCTGGAGTTCGGTGAGGAGATGATCGGTGGGGGATGAGGTGCGGGCCGCATCGAGACTCAGGTGTTCGTCTGCGTTCATCATCGGGAGCGTCCTTCTTTCCGAGACCGCGCCCATCGCGGCCTTCGCAGGCGTCGAAGCTCACAGGCGGGACGGACTGGCACCCGGAGCGAAGCGCAGGGCTCGATGGCCAAGGCCGGCTATTTTGCCTCGCGATGCAAAGGCGGCTGCCCACCGCGCGCGCCGTGTCGCGTGCGGTGAGCAGCCGCCGGCGGAAAATAGTCGGCCGCCGCGCCATTGCCCGGCCGGCCCGTTTGTGAGCCGATCGCCCTCTTGAGAAGGCCGTGGGCGCCGCTCTCTGCGACAATGAAGGATGTTCCGATGATGAACGCAGACGCCGATGAAGAGAAGAGCCTGGCCGCGCCTCATTCCCCACCGCGCTCCTCACGCCTCCATGAACCGGCTGACGTCCTCGGGATGAAGCTGTTCCTTGAGGACCGCCCGGAGGGCATCGACGCCGCGCTGACGCAGATCGTCGTTGAAGTCCGCGCCGATCGGCGACACCGCAATCGCCTCGATCCCGACGCTTTCTGCTCTGGCCATCAGGCTGTCTCTTGCAGCGTTGCCTGCCGGGTCGCGATCTCGCAGAGTATAGAGCCTGCGCAGCGTTGCCGGGAACAGGATTGCGGCGAGGTGTGCGGCCGAGAGCGCCGCCAGCATCGGCATTTGGGGCAAGACCTGACGGGGCGACAGAACGGTCTCGATCCCCTCCCCGGCGGCGAGCACCTCATCGGCAATGCCGAAGCGGACGCCATGCCCGAGAAGATCGCCCATCGCCCGTCTCGGCGTCTCGACAGGCGCCTTGCCCGAACCGTCCGGAGCGAGCCCAAGAGGAGCAAGATACGTGCGGTGCGCGCCGGTCTGCCGTCCGTCGAGGTCGGTGACGGAAGCGACCATCGCCGGCCAGATCTCTGTGGGAGAACGCTCGCCCGCCCAATAATAACACCGTGGATGGTAGCGCAGCGCGGCGGTGCCGGAGAGCGACCTGATCGCCCGCCCGTTGAGGTAGATCTCCGCAAGTGTTCCGGGGATTGGCCGGGACATGGTGAAGAGCCGCCGCGCCGCTTCAGGCGAACGGACGGCCACGTTCGTTGTTCCGCCGGGCGGTCTCCTGGTCTTCGCCGGTCCGGGATGCGGGAGTGAGAGGAACCGGCGCGCTTCCTCGACAACCTGCCTGAAGTCGACAAGGCCAAGCGCCTCGCGGATGACATCGAGGAGGTCGCCGTGCTGTCCCGTCGCCATGTCGGTCCATTTGCCCGCCGCCCCTTTGCCGGTTTCCGGCCCGGTCAGGCGCACGAACATGGACCGGCCCGGACTGTTCTTCACGTCGCCGACAATCCAGTATCGCCCGGCGCGCCGACCGGACGATAGATAGTGGCGGCAAACCGCCTCGGCATTGCGGCCGAGACGGATTGCCAGATCGGAAACATCGTGGCGGGACATCAGGCCGCCTCCCGCTCCGTAATACGCTCGACCGGATAGGTGTCGAGCAGCTTGCCGAGAACAGCCGGACCGGACGCGTCGACAGGCACGAAGAAGCGAAGCTTCCACGAAATGATCTCCGTGAAGAGACCATAGACGCGCAGGCGCTCCCGCATGGCCTCGGTAAAACCGGAAAGCTCGATGCGGTTCGCGCCCATGACACGGACGCGGCGAAGCTGCAGGTCTTCGGCAAGATCGAGGATCGTGCGGCCATCCAGAAGCGCGGCGAAGGCATCGTCCGCCGCAAGCGATGCCGTGCCCATCGCGGTCGCGTTGGCAGCCCAGGCCGGAGAGACACGGCGGCCGATGATGCGCTCGCCGTCATCGGTCTGGAGCCGATAAACCCGCGTCGACTCGTTCGGCAGGCGCTTCCACACCGGCAGGAGAAGCCCGGCGACCATATGGATGGTGGTGTCGGAGAATTGCGGGACCTCCGAGACTTCCCGGCTCCAGATGGCGGCGAAGGTATCGTGGTCGGTTTCCTCCCAATGGCTTTCGGCCATCATCTTCAGCGATGCGTGATGGTGGTCCATCGGCCGGATAAGCCGGACGCGCCGCTCGATCTCGCCATCGTCGAGCATCAGCGAAGGAGCCGGAACCTGCACGGCGGCACGGCCCGACTTGGAGTTCACCAGCAGCTTGCCACGATTATCGTCGGCAAGGGCCAGAGCCTCTTCCAAAACCTTCGGCCGGTTGCGCCGCCGCTCGGTGATGGTGAGCAGCCGCGTCTCCGCGCCCGTCGCCGGATGGATATAGATCATCTTCCGGTCGCTGACGACGAAGCTTTCGGCCGTCAGGGTCTCCAGCCCGACATCGTAGACGCCGCTGGCGACGGCTCCTTGCACCTTGGCGTCGAGTAATTGCTCAAAGGCGGTAAACAGGATGCCCTGAAGCTCAATGGTGAGCGCCAGCAGGCGGTTCAGGAAGGTCGTAATGGACGGCAGCTCATCCTTGATACCGTTCGGGTCCGTCAGCTTCAGGCCGGTGGCCGTCTCGAAGCAGTCGAGCGAGCAGCCCTCGATCTTACCCCGCACCAGCAGGAGATAGAGCTGACGCAGGGCGTCGCGGGCATAAGACGATTCCAGATTGTCTTCAGGGCGGAACAGCCCCTGCCCGCCCGTCTGGCGCTGGCCTCGCGTGATCGCGCCGAGCGTGTCGAGACGCCGGGCGATGGTCGATAGGAAGCGCTTTTCCGCCTTCACATCGGTCGCGATCGGGCGGAACAGGGGCGGCTGGGCCTGGTTCGTCCGGTTGGTGCGGCCGAGGCCCTGAATGGCGGCGTCGACCTTCCAGCCCGGCTCAAGCAGATAGTGAACACGCAGCCGCCGGTTTCGCGCCGACAGATCGGCATGGTAGCTGCGCCCGGTTCCGCCCGCATCCGAGAAGACGAGGATACGCTTCAGGTCGTCCATGAAGGCGGCGGTCTCCGCGAGGTTCGCGGACGGCGCGCGGTTCTCGACCACAAGACGGTCGCCCTTGCGAACGATACGGCGCGAGCGGCCCGTCACCTCGGCGACCTGTGTCGTGCCAAAGCGCTGGACGATCTGGTCGAGTGCGCCGGGAACGGGCGGGAGCGAAGCCAGCCGCTCGATCAGCTCGTCGCGGCGGGCGACGGCTTCGCGGCTTTCGACGGGCTGTCCATCGCGATAGACCGGCCGCGACGACAGATTGCCTTCGGAGTCGGTGAACGGCTCGTAGAGCTGTACCGGAAAGGAATGGGCGAGATAGTCGAGCACATATTCCCTCGGCGTGATGTCGACGCGGACATCGTTCCATTCCTCGGTCGGGATCTCGGCCAGCCGGCGCTCCATCAGCGCTTCGCCGGTCGAGACGATCTGGATCACGGCGGTATGGCCCTCCTCCAGATCGCGCTCGATCGAGCGGATCAAGGTCGGGGTCTTCATGCTGGTGAGCAGATGGCCGAAAAACCGCTGCTTGGCCGACTCGAAGGCGCTGCGGGCGGCGGACTTGGCCTGCCTGTTCAGCGTGCCATCGCTGCCGGTGATATTGGCCGCCTCCATCGCCGCATCGAGATGATTGTGGATGATGGCGAACGCTCCGGCATAGGCATCGTAGATGCTCCGTTGCTCGTCGGTGAGCTGGTGCTCAACCAGCTCATATTCCACGCCGTCATAGCTAAGCGAGCGCGCGGTATAGAGGCCGAGCGAGCGAAGGTCGCGGGCCAGAACCTCCATAGCCGCGACGCCGCCATCCTCGATCGCTTCGACAAACTCGGCGCGGGTGGCGAACGGGAAATCGTCACCGCCCCACAGCCCGAGCCGCTGCGCATAGGCGAGATTGTGGACGGTGGTGGCGCCGGTGGCCGAGACATAGACGACGCGGGCATCGGGAAGCGCGTGCTGCAGCCGCAGGCCGGCGCGTCCCTGCTGCGAAGGGGCGACATCTCCGCGTTCTCCCTTGCCTCCGCCGGCGTTCTGCATCGCGTGGCTCTCGTCGAAAATGATTACCCCGTCAAAATCGGAACCCAACCATTCGACAATTTGTCGGACGCGCGAAACCCTCTCCCCACGGTCGTCGGAGCGTAGCGTGGCATAGGTCGTAAATAGGATGCCTTCATGAAGCGTGATCGGCTTTCCCTGGGGGAAGCGCGACAGCGGCGTGATCAGCAGGCGCTCCATGCCGAGCGCCGACCAGTCGCGCTGCGCATCCTCGATCAGCTTGTCGGACTTCGAAATCCACACGGCCTTGCGGCGTCCGCGCAGCCAATTATCCAAAATAATACCGGCCGATTGGCGGCCCTTGCCCGCGCCGGTGCTATCGCCGAGCATGAAGCCGCGGCGGAAGCGCACGGCACCCTTGGCGTCAGTGGGCGCGGACTGGACGAGATCGAAGGTCTCATCCACCGTCCAGGATCCGGTAAGATAGCCGGAATGTGCCTCACCGGCATAGATGACGGTCTCCAACTGGGCGTCGGACAGGAGATCCCGAATGTTCGCCGGGAGCATCGGGCGATAGCTCGGCTTTGGCGGCGCGACGCTCGCCATCGCGGCGGACTGCACGAGCTTGGTGGGATGCGCCTGAGAGCCGGGAATACGGATCGACTGCAATTCGTATTCCTCATAGATGGCATCGGTCAGCCGGGTGCCCCCGGGCGGCGTCCAGTCAACGGTTTCATAGGCGAGCTCCACACCCTCCGGATCGGCGGCAACGGTCGCGATGGGACGCACAGCGGATGAGCGCGCAAGATAGCCGCGCACAGATCGGGGCGTTGCGGCCGGAAGCACCGCCGGGATTTCCGGCAGCGAGACCGGCAGACGTGGGGGCACCTGCGCCTCGATCCATCCGAGCAGCGTTGCGACATCCGGCGCCATGCCCGGCGACGCCGGGAAGACAACGGGATCAGCGGCGGGCGTCTTGTCTATGATGGTTAGCCGCGTCGGGAAGGCCGTGCCATGCTTGGCATAGACCGAACCGGCTATTGCCGCAGAGAAGACAATCGTGCCCCGCTCCTGCAAGCGGACGAAGGCATCGCGCCAGTTGGGAAGGTCCGGCCCGACATTGGCCCCGGTAATCGTCACCAGCCGCCCGCCGGGTGCAAGGCGGTTCAGCGCCGATGCAATATGGCGGAAACCGGCATCGGCTACGCGCCCAGCGACGTTCGCCAGAGCCGAAAACGGCGGGTTCATCAGCACGACTGAGGGCACGGTGCTGGCCGCGAGATGATCGTCGATTTGGGCTGCGTCGAAGCGCGTCACGGCAATGGCCGGAAAGAGTGAGGCGAGCAGATCGGCGCGAAGCTCGGCCAATTCGTTGAGGATAAGAGAGCCGCCGGAGATCTCGGCGAAGATGGCGAGGAGACCCGTGCCGGCCGATGGTTCAAGCACGATATCGTTCGGCGTGATGGCGGCCGCGGTCGCTGCCGCGAGACCCAGCGGCACCGGCGTCGAAAACTGCTGGAGCACCTGGCTCTCCTCGGAGCGGCGCGTATGCGTCGGCAGGAGGCCGGTGATTTTCGTCAGGGCGGAAAGCCGCAATACCGGAGAGGCGGCTTTACGGAAAAGCGCACGTCCGTACTTGCGCAAAAACAGAACGGTCGCCACCTCGCAGGCGTCGTAGGCCGCTTTCCAGTTCCAGGCGCCAGCAGTGTCGGAAGCGCCGAAGACTGTTTCCATGGCCGCGCGCAGGATGGCGGCATCGATACGTTCCCCGCGTTCAAGATGGGCAAGAAGACGGTTGGCGGCGCCAAGTATGGCGGGCGTATGAGCAATGGGCGCGACCGAAGCGGCCACGGGCAAAGTGATGTTCATGTGAGAAGCCTTGAGGAGAGCGGAAACAGGAGAGCCGGCGCAGCGCTCTCTCAACCGCCCAGGCTCACCCGTCCCGCCGGTCCTCTCCCTCTCCATGCATGGCGACAGCCCGCATAGAAAAAGCGCCTCGCCGGAAAGCGAGGCGCTGGACCAAATCACCCGAAACGGCGGCCGTTTACGGTGAAGGTATATTCGTTGGCGGCGATCACCGCATCGACGGCTTCGTCCGAGGTCAGATATTC
Source organism: Paramesorhizobium leguminum (assembly GCF_003217235.1). Taxonomy (GTDB): domain Bacteria; phylum Pseudomonadota; class Alphaproteobacteria; order Rhizobiales; family Rhizobiaceae; genus Paramesorhizobium; species Paramesorhizobium leguminum. The sequence goes on from NZ_QJTF01000012.1 coordinate 46,780, forward strand.
GTATTCATATTCGAGCTGGCGATAGAGCCAGCCTGCCAGATCGCGAAGCGCCTCAATCACGATTTCCTCGGCATCCGCCGTCACGTCCTGACAGGTCGGACTGTCGCGCGCGACCGAGATGGCCATGCAATTCTCATGATAATAATGACCGCGATGACTGGCTTCGGCGTGAAGCTGGTAGAAATTGCGGCGTTGGATAGCCTGAAGGGTGTCTGCAATCCCATGCAGCGCCGCATCCTTCGGCGCGTAGGCACGGATCCGATGCGGAGCATCCTGCTCATAGGAATAGAATGTCTCGAAGCAGGCGCCGTCGCCCTGACTCCAAAAACCGCGGAACCAGATGCAGGGCTTCTGTCGAGTGCCCCCGCCCAGAAGGGGAACGGCGCGGGTTTTGAGGCGCAGCCCCAGGATTTCCGCGATCTGCTGGAAATCCCCGTAGACTGAATCATACCAGTCGTAGTCGAAACCGCCTTCGCGGTACCAGGCACGCGCCTTCTCCTTGGCGGCATCGGACAGTTCATCGAAGCGATAGACCGTGGTTTCGATGATTTTACTCATCGGCATCACCTCCATCGAGAACCTGCGTGAAATGTATGGAATGGTCGGCCATGTCAGGCTCCTTAAAACGGAAAACCCGGCGCGATGGCCGGGTCGGATTTACGGGAAAATGGAATGCGTGATCGTGAGCCTCACTCGGCCTTAAGCAGTGCCATCCGCGCGGCCTGCCGCCAGTCGGGGTGAACGAGGCGACCTTCGATTACGCTGGCGCGTATGCCGAGCCTGCGGGCGGTATTATAATTGTCCCAGCCCGCTTCGAAGGACGCTTCAGCGCGCAATTTGCTCGCCTCTTCCATCACGAGACGAGCTTCGTCGTCCGAGGCAACAGGATGACACCATTTGACACCGCCCCGTACGGGTTCACCGGCGAGAACCTGACATTGCTCGTTGTCGATAATGATGAACAAGAGCGGCTCGAAATCGGCGATCTCGTCGTCGCCGGTATCGATGTGAGCCTGCCCGGCGATCCGTTCAACGCAGGTTATGGCGTCGTTGAGGGTATCGCATTGGTCCAACTCGATGGTGAGCAAAACCTCAGAGGAACCATAGAGCGGATTGTCTTTCAGACTGGCTTCGCCGAGGCAGGTGACCCGCAGAGGAAATTTCCGGTGGAGCGCCGCGTTCGAGGACAAGTTCGTAGCGGTAACGGAGTTGAAGGTGTTCATCACGATTGTCTCCCTGACGGGCGGCGGAAGCCTCTCTCCCGCCCCACAATCCCGTCACGGCCAAACCGGTCGCACTCTCCCTCTCCTCGCCCTCATATAATTGGCCGTAGCCTGCATGAGAAAAGCGCCCCGCCGTGGAGCAGCAGGACGCTCCACATCAGTCAGTCGATGGCCTGGAATATCTCGGACGCCTCCGGATGGCCGGTCGAATAATCGTAAAGCCGCCCGTAACCACGCGCGAGAAACTCGGATTCGTACCGGAAGGAGAGATGCGAGAAGGTGAACAGCGTGGCGATGATACCAGCCGCCTCCGCCGAGACCTCGCCGCAATATTGGGTGATGCCGCCCTCAATTCTGCAGCGCTGCTGCGAGGCGGGCGCCAGGAACAACGGCTGGCCTTCATACTCGTAGAAATTCCAGAAGCCACCGCCATAATCGCGCGGGCTGAGCCGCTGCATGAATGTATAGACCGCGTTCTCGGCGACTATCAGAAGCGGCAGTCCGAATAGCCCCGGCAAGAACGTCTCGCGGCGATCCTGCGGAACGAGTGTAGCAAGGCGGGATGTGGTGGCCTGTGTTGTCATCGGGCTTTCTCCGGAGAGCGAAACGGGAAAGATTCGGACAGCGCTCTCTTTGCCCGTCCGAACCCATCCCGGCCCCAGATGGCCCTCTCCCTCTAAATCCCCTCTAGACGGCTCCGCAGCAGAGTAATTCCAATAAACTGGTGGGCGTGAACAGTTTTCGGAAATCGCGAAGTTGCAGCAAAGATACTACAATAACTCAGTGATTCGAGGAGATATAAGAATGGTATCTGTTATTTGGACCCCAGCAGACAAACCAACAGAACGGCACGTTGTTGTGCATGCACACCGCGACGGAATGCCAGCCGCAGACAAGGGTTATTTCTTTCTCAGTGATGAGAGCGACTGGGGTGGATCTGGTCCGTTTGACATGAGATTGGACGAGGTCATTGACCGGGCGAAGCAAAAGGCCTCGGACGAGGGACTTCACACCGTCGTCGTGGTTCGCAAACCCTGATGAGCACCCACATCCGCTTGATGGAATAGCTTGTATGCCTGCGATCAGCACTGATCTTTTCAAGAAGAATTTCACAACCACACCCAAGACGGTAAGCGCTGAAGTGCGGGCGTTTTGCCAGCATATCAGTCCCGACCACGAGCCTACCTATGTGCCAGTGTCTCCGGATGCCGGTGCGTTGCCCTCGGAGTGCTTTAACAACGTGGCGAGCAAGGTCGAACGCGATGGCGGAACGCTGGTCTATGGCTGGCTGATTTGGGAATGGCCCCGTGTCTTTGTCGAAGCCGAGCATCATGCGGTGTGGGAGCAAGATGGCGTTCTCACCGATATCACGCCCTATGTGAATGACGAGCGGCAGATCCTATTCCTGCCCGATCCAACGCGTACATATGATTTCATCACGCAGAAACGCCTGATCAACATCAAGAAAAACTTGGGTAAACTGACATCAGTTGATGATTGGATCGCGGCGGCCGACCGGTTGCATCGTGCTATCAAGACGAACTCCATAGGGAACCACTTTATGCTTGAGCGCTCATATCTCGCGTCGATGGATCAGGAGATCCGAAATGCTTTGGGATTGGTATTTGTCGATCTAGCCAAGAGCACAGGCCCCAATAGCCAGTGTTTCTGCGCAAGCGGCCGCAAGTTCAAGAAATGCTGTGGACCGCTCATCCAGCTTCACCCCTAACAGTACCCAGGTTGTCATGACAAATGGCCCGGTGCTTTAAAGGAAGCACCGGGCCACGGTGAAGTTGTGGGTCTATCGATTACACAAAATCACTCGGCCGCGATCATTGGGGCTTCGTTGTTTTCTTCGGCGTAGGACAGCCCGTCCTCGTCGATGTCCTCGGAGAGGAAGGCGGGCAACGTGTCGCTACTACCCCCTTGATTGCAAGCGTCGGACCTGCGCAGCGGTTCCGGCAGCCAGCCGCTGTCCGCCAGAAGGCGTTCGGCTTCCTTGGCCATGTCGCCCTTCTTGAGGTGATCGATGAGCTGCGCCGCCCGTTCGCCCGCGCCTTCCCATACCGCTTCGAGGATGCGCGGCTTGGTCACGCGGCCGAGATAATTCTCGGCAGTCGTCCTGAATCCGGCGTCTACCATGTCCAGACCGACGGCTCGCGCCAGCCGATCCGCCTCGGCCATGCGACGGTCGAGCCCCGCCTGCGAGATGCCAGTGGTGCTATAGGGATTCGGCCGTTCGTAGAGCGCGTTGATCCCGTAGGCGACGCAGTGGGCGAGCAGCGCCAGGCGACTGGCCTCGTCAAGCGTGGCGAGCCAGTCCCAGAGAGCGTCCTCCTCATTCGGCAACTCAGCCTTCCAGTCTTCATGACGCCGCATGACGGATTTCGCGTAAGGAGCCTCCGCGAGATCCTTGCCCTGCTCGCGGAAGAAGACATGCGTGACGGAAGCCTGCAGGCTGGCGCCTGACGTGCTGGCGCGTTGGAAGGTGTCGCGTACCACTTTGTAGAGCAGCGCCGTGAGGGCGACATGCGGATTGGCTCCGACCGCATCGCGTAACGCCAGGGTGCGATGCGCCGTCAGTTCGGTCACAAGCCGTTCCGGAAGCGGCTTGATGGCATCCTCCTCTTCCTCCTCCGGCTCGGCCGGCTGCCCGCTGAGCGTGATGACGGCACGCTGGACGGAGGCTGCAACGGAATCAGCACCGGCACCGCCAGCCTCCCTGGTTCCCGCGCCATCGGCATCCATCTGGGGCTCGTCCTCGGAGCGGACATATCCGCGATCCACCAACAACGATCCGTCGGCATCGATGCCGATGAAGACGCCGGCGATGGCGATGTCGGCAGGATCGTAGACCATCGGCCGCTTCTCGAATGCCTTGAGCGCCGTCTCGATCTCGCCGAGACGCTGATCGATTTCGTCGGGCAGCTCGTCGGCGCCTTCATATTCCGCCTCGAGACGATCATATTCCTCGCGCAGTGCATCGCGAGCGGCGCGCTCCTCATCCGTCAGATCGGCGAAGGTGCCGGCAAGCGCGCGAAGGCTGTGATCGTAGCCGTAGGGAAGATTGATATCGACGGCGATCCATTTCCATCCCTCGGTGGCGATCTCGTCGGCGGCAGCCTTCAGCTTCTCCGCCACCAGCCGGTCGAGCAGCGGCACATCCTCCAGCCACCCCTCCCCGTCGTCATCGAAGAGATAGCGCGGCAGCAACGAACCGCCCGCCGCGATATAGGCGTCGATGCCGACGAAGAGCGCACGCTTGTCGGAGGCGGGAACGCTGGTTTCGGTCAGCATCTGACGGATGCGCCAGGGCTCGCGATAGTAGGACTGTTTGACCGCATCCCATACCTGCTCCTGACGACCATGGTCCGGATGCGCGGTGAACGCTTCCAGCGTCGCGAGCGTCATGCCGTTCTGGGCATAGACCTCGTGCAGCACCGGCGAAACCTTGGCGAGCACCAAGCGCTGCTCGACATAGCGCTGGGTGGTGAAATATGCGCTGGCCACCTCCTTGGTGCTCATCCCGCCGTCGACCATGCGCTTGAACGCCTTGAATTGGTCGAGCGGATGGAGCGCGAGCCGGAAGGTGTTCTCGGCGAGCGAGTCATCGATAGCCGAGGTCTTGGCATCGGCCTTCTTGACGATGCAAGGGACAAGCCCGTCCTCCGGGAAGCGGCCGGTCTTGACCAGCCGTGCGATCGACCTGTAACGGCGTCCGCCCGCAGGGGTCTCAAAATCGCCGGTCTCGTTGCCATCAGCATCGAGGATAGCGCGGACATTGAGGCCCTGCACGAGATCCTCGCGGCGCTCGATGTCGGAGGTGAGTTCATCGAGGCCGACATCAATATCGGTTTCGCGAACATTGCTGTCCGACAACCTGATCCGGTTGAACGGAATATCGCGCGCCCGCGAGAAGACGATCATCGGGGCAGGTTTCTTCTTGGCAGCTTTGGCCATGGTGGTTTCTCCGCGACGGGCGCCGAGAGCCTCTCTCTCAGCCCGAAACCCGTCGAGAAGCGCAGCGCCGCCCCTCTCACTCTGGAGGGCAGCGCCACGCAATCGGCAAAACGGAAATGCGCAAAGCCGGAGAAACTGCATTTCCGGCTTTGGGCAAATTAGAATGACCAGATGTGTAAGTCTTTGTGACGAGTTGATCGGCTCTCGCGTACGCCAAGCTGCGATAGCGTTACCCGAGGATATCCGCTTTTCCAAAACCGGCTGAAAAACCGGCTGAATTTTAAAAATTAAGCCGGTGTCAGTTGGCCTAAGTTTCTGAATTGCTATGAAATTCAAATAGATGGAATGGCGCGCCCGAAAGGATTCGAACCTCTGACCCCCAGATTCGTAGTCTGGTGCTCTATCCAGCTGAGCTACGGGCGCTTGACCATTTTGTGCGTCACTTGACGCAGCGCGGTAACTAATTGGTTCGGTTCCGGATTGCAAGCGCTTATGACAAAAAACTGTAATCTATCAGCAATTTCTTTTTGAGCGGCGAAAGGTGGTAGCGCCATGTTTTTTAAGCCGCATGATCTTGTCCCGAAAAGTCTGCAACTTTCCTGGATCATGCTCAGGCGCTTTTGCCGGCTTTCGCGGCCTGCCGCTGCTTGCGCCAGCTCGCCAGCGAAACCGGCATGTCGGGGATACGGATCTCGAAATGCGTGCCGAATGTCCTGTCCCCGCGCAATTCGATGGCGCCGCCATGCGCGCGGACCAACTCATGCGCGATGGCGAGGCCAAGGCCTGTGCCGCCGCTGCGTGTCGAGCCGCGGAATGCGGTGAAGAGATTGTCGCGGGCCATTTGCGGCAGGCCGGGGCCGGTATCCTCGATGCCGATAATGGCAACCGACCCGACCCGTCCTCCCGTGATGGTCAGGCGCTTCACCACGCTTGAATCGCTCGGCCGGTCGGCCGCCATCGCCTGCACGGCGTTGCGGCAAAGATTGGTCATGATGCGGAAGAACTGCTCCGCATCCACATCCACCTCGAAATCCCGCGGCACCATATTGCGGAATTCTATGCCGCTGTCCGGGTCAATCGGCAGCGTCTCCTCCACATCGGCAATGATAGTGTGCAGCAGCACGCGGCGCTGCTTCGGGGGCGCTTCCTGCGCGCGCCCATAGGCGATGACGCTTTCCGCATAGCCAATCGCCCGGCTGAGCGTGCGAATGAGCTTTGGCGCGAAGCGCTGCACGATCGGATCCTTGGCGTCCGCCAGATGATCCGACATCAACTGCGCGGAGGCGAGGATGTTGCGCATGTCGTGGTTGATCTTGGAAACCGCCAGCCCCAGATCGGCCAGATGCTTCTGCTCGGAGAAAGTACGCTGCAAATCAGTCTGGATTGCCGCCAGCTGGCGCTGCGCCACGCCCAGTTCATCCTTTCGACTGTCGGGAACGATGATGCGCGTCGGGTCGTCCGGCGCTTCGGCGAAATGGATGATGTTGCGATGCACGCGGCGCACCGGGCGCAGCAGCAATTCGTTGATCGCGAGATAGACGAGGCTTGCGGCGATGAGCGAAATCACCAGTGATACAAAAGCGACGTTCGCCGCATAATCCAACATCGCCTCACGCAGCGGCGCATCCGAGGTGACGAGTTCGATCACCTTGTCGCCGTTGCCCACCGGCCCGTAGACCCGCAAGGTGCGGTTACCGCCGGCGAAGAGGGTATCGAAGGCGTCCCATATCGCCGCTGCCTCGCTGGTATGGGCAAGGTCTATATGTTGATCGATGGTTTTCGGCATCTCGGACATGGCAAGAAGCCGCGAGGCGTCTTTCTCGCGCAGCGCGATGGCCTTGGTGCCTGTCGCCAGAAGCACGCTGTCCTGCACCGCGCGCGGCACGTCGGGCGTCTGCCCGTCGGCCAGAACGATGCTGACGGCGGCCACGGTATCAAGCCGCGCCGTCAGCCAGCGCATCCGCATGCTGGCGACGGAAGGCACGAAAATCAGCACTTCCGCCACGAGCACGGAAAGAACGGTCAGCAGCAGGACTTTGCTGGAAAGGCGATGGCGCAGGGGCAATTTGATCAGCGGGCGGTTTTTCTCGCAGGCGCTGGCGCGGTATGCTGCCCCCGGCACGGCAGCGGCCCCACCCTCCATTTCCCTGCCATCATCTTTTTCGGCCATCGATCCAACCCGCCGTGCCGCCGGCGAAATGCCAGCAATTGCGGCTTATATATGCCGCGAAATGGGTGGTTTCCATGGCAGGCACACAATTTCTTGAGTCCTCCCGGATCGATCCCTCACGCGGCCTTATGGTCGGCACGGCGCTCACATCGATTTCGCGGGCCCCATGCCACGCATCATGAGAAGCCTTCGGTCATTGCGGTTATCCCTTCAATAATATTGCTCGAAATCGACCGAATAGGCATTCCCTTCCTCGAATTCGGGAAACAATATCGCTCAAGGTGCCAGATTGCGTTCGAAGAATGCCAACAAGTGTTCATGATGTTCATTTTCGGCGGCGCTTCCGGGAACATGATCCTGCCCTTCATAATAGTGAGTTTCGGATGCGCGACCGGAGCGATGCAGCCGTTCGGCCAAACGGCGCGTCATATCGACGGACCAGACCCGATCAGCCGTTCCATGACTTAGGAACAGAGGCCCTTCAAAGCGTTCGATTTCAATGGGAGTCGTAGGAAGAAGCTCATCAGAGGAGCCACGCCACGACCATGCGCGTTTGCCCGGATCCCACGATTGCCATCCGGGATCGCCTGCGTCCCGCCATACTCGACCATCGAATGCTCCGCAGATGACATCTGGCGGGCTATGAATGGCGACGGCGTCCGGTATGCCGCTCAAATTGTCGCGGACCATAAGAGATGTGAGCAGCAAGGCATGTTCCGCGCCGCGAGAAACGCCATAAAGTCCCACCTTCTTGCCCGTGACAGGAAACGCTCGCAATGCAGCAAGAGCATCGGCGGCCCTATCCAGAGGTACGTCAACGATATTTCCTGCATTCCAAGCATTGCCTCCATTTGAGTATCCAAAAGGAAACGCAAGGAAACCGTGCGCGGCAAAGATCACGGCATTTCGGTGGCTCCATCCTGACCAAGCGCCTTCCGAGCCGTGAAAGACCATGATAGCTGGGAAAGGACCATCGCCGGGCGGCCCATAGGTAGTGCCCCAATCGGGTATCAGGCGACGGACAATTTTCAGCGCCATGTTACCAACCTCTGCATCTGACAGCCCCCTCAATCCCCCTCACCAAACACATATTGCGTCACCTGCCGGTAGGTCTCCCCGGGTCGCAGCACCGCGCCGGGGAAATGCGGGTGGTGGATGGCGTCGGGGAAGCGTTGGGGTTCGAGGCACAGGCCGCCATAGCGGTGGCCTTCCCGCCCGCCGCGCAAGGGCTGCGGAACCGGGAGGAACTTGCCGTCGTAGAATTGCAGTCCGGGTTCCGTCGTCCAGATTTCCATCTCGATGCCGCTTTGGGGGCCTTCGAGGCGGGCGGCGGGGCGCGGGGTTATTGCGGGCTCCATGGCGAGGACGAAGTTGTGGTCGTAGCCGGCATGCGGATGGTCGGGATCGCCGGAACGGATCGCGCGGGGCGTGGTGAAATCGTAGATCGTGCCTGCCACGGGCGCGATTTCGCCGGTCGGGATGAGATCGCCATCGACGGGCGTATAGGCCTTGCCCATGATGGTCAGGCGATGGTCGAGGATCGTATCGGAGCCGTCGAGATTGAAATAGGCGTGGCCCGCCAGATTGACGAGCGTCGGCCGGTCGGTTTCGGCGGTGAGTTCCAGCGTCAGCGTCCGGCCTTCGATGGAATAGCGGCATGTCGCGCGCACTTCGCCCGGATAGCCTTCGTCATCGTGGGGCGATGTGAGCGTCAGCGTGACCGACGATGGCGTCAGGCCGGTGATTTCCCATAGCTTGGCGGAGAACCCTTCGACGCCGCCGTGCAGATGCGTGCGGCTGTTCTCGTTGAGGCTCAACTGGTGATCGACGCCGTCGAGCGTGAAGCGGCCGCCGGCGATGCGGTTGGCGCAGCGCCCGGCGATGGCGCCGACATAGGCGGTCTGGGCCAGATAATCTTCAAGCGTATCGAAGCCGAGGATGACCGAGTGCGGGCCGTCTTCTGCGCCAAGCGTCAGATCGGCAAGCGTCGCGCCATAGGTGAGGATGCGCGCGCGCAAATTCCCGTTGCCGATATCGATGGCGTGAACCGACTGCCCGCCCGCCAAAGACCCGAATTCCATCTTGCTCATCTTCTTCCTCCCACCTTTCAGCGCCTAATCTTTATGCGTATCTTCCCACTACTCTCCGGCGCCCGCAAATCACATAGGGAAATTGCAAATAGCCGCTTCTCTTTTCATATTACTATATGATAATAGCTAAGCCAGTTCGGGAGGACAGCGTATCGGAGGCATCTTGAGACTTGACGTCTCAGGATGGGGCGCTGGGCCGGACGTTGGAGTACTATTCTACTCAGACGACAAGGGAGGATCTAATGTCGTATTTCAAGCGCATGATGATGACCACGGTTGCGGCAATTGCGTTTGCCGGCGCGGCCAATGCCGCCGGCATGACGGTGGGTTTTTCGCAGATCGGTTCGGAATCCGGCTGGCGCGCCGCGGAGACCGCCGTCACCAAGCAGCAGGCGGAAAAGCGCGGCGTCGATTTGAAGATCGCCGATGCGCAGCAGAAGCAGGAAAACCAGATCAAGGCCATCAGAGGCTTCATCGCGCAGGGCGTTGACGGCATCTTCATCGCGCCAGTGGTCGCCACGGGCTGGGATTCGGTGCTCGAAGAGGCCAAGGACGCCAAAATCCCCGTCATTCTTCTCGACCGCACCATCGAGACGTCCAATCCCGATCTTTATCTGACGGCTGTCACGTCCGACACCGTGCATGAAGGCAAGGTTGCAGGCGACTGGCTGGTGAAGACGGTCGGCGACAAGCCGTGCAATATCGTCGAACTGCAGGGAACCGTCGGCTCGAGCCCGGCGATCAACCGCAAGAAGGGTTTTGAGGAAGGCATTGCCGGCCACGCCAATCTCAAGATTGTTCGCAGCCAGACGGGCGATTTCACCCGTTCCAAGGGCAAGGAAGTGATGGAAGGCTTCCTCAAGGCGGAGAATGGCGGCAAGAACATCTGCGCGCTCTACGCCCATAATGACGACATGGCCGTCGGCGCGATCCAGGCCATCAAGGAAGCGGGCTTGAAGCCCGGCAAGGATATCCTGGTCGTCTCCATCGATGCGGTTCCGGATATCTTCAAGGCGATGGCCGAAGGCGAAGCCAATGCGACGGTGGAACTGACGCCGAACATGGCCGGTCCGGCCTTCGATGCACTGAAGGAATTCAAGGACAGCGGCAAGGCCCCGGCGAAATGGATCCAGACGGAATCGAAGCTTTATACGCAGGCTGACGATCCGATGAAGGTCTATGAGGAGAAGAAGGGGCTGGGGTACTAGGTCCTTTTGATCTCTACGCCTGCCCCTCATCCGCCTGCCGGCACCTTCTCCCCGTGAAGAACGGGGAGAAGGAAGACGCGGCAACGCCTATGCCCCCTCTCCCCGTCCTTTACGGGGAGAGGGTAAGGGTGAGGGGCTAGCGGGAGGGTCTGCGGGTGAGGCTCAGTTGGAGGATCGCGGCATGATGGAGAATGCACTTGCGCAGACACCTGCGCGGGATTTGAGCCAGCACGACGCGCTCCTGAGCGTCGAGAATATCAGCAAGTCGTTTCTAGGCTTCCGCGCGCTCGACGGTGTCGATTTCGCCATTCGCGCGGGTGAAATCCATGCGCTTCTGGGCGAAAACGGCGCTGGAAAATCGACGCTGATCAAGGTTCTGACCGGTGTACATCAGCCGGATTCCGGCACGATCCGCTTCGAGGGCGAGGCCATCGGCGTTCGCGATACGCTGCAGGCGCAGCATCTGGGGATCGGCACCGTCTATCAGGAGGTCAATCTCCTGCCCAATCTGTCGGTTGCGGAAAATCTCTTCATCGGCCGCCAGCCCAAGCGCTTCGGCTTCGTCGATCGCCGCGAGATGGAAAGGCGCGCCCGGACGCTGCTCGCGCAATATGACATGAATATCGATGTTTCAGCCACTCTGGCGCAATATTCGGTGGCGGTGCAGCAACTGATCGCGATCGCCCGCGCCGTCGATCTCTCAGGCAAGGTGCTGATCCTCGACGAGCCGACCGCCAGCCTCGATGCGCATGAGACGGAGATGCTCTTCGCCGTCATGCGCCAGTTGAAGGCGCGCGGCATGGGCATCGTCTTTATCACCCACTTCCTCGACCAGGTCTATGCCGTCAGCGACCGCGTGACGATCCTGCGCAATGGCAGGCTTGCAGGGACGGCATTGACCAAGGATTTGAGCAAGATCGATCTTGTTTCCAAGATGCTTGGCCGCACGCTCGCCGAAGCGACCCATACCGGGCACCGCGCCGCGCCGGAACCTTCCTCCCGCCGCATCTCGTTCAGCAATTATGGTCTCGCACGCAGCATCGCACCGTTCGATCTCGATATCGGCGCCGGCGAGGTTGTCGGCGTCGCGGGCCTGCTTGGTTCAGGTCGCACGGAAACCGCGCGTCTGCTTTTCGGCATCGATGTTCCCGATAGCGGCAAGGCCTCTATCGACGGGCAGGAAATTCGTATCCGCAACCCGCGCGAGGCGATCAAGGCCGGCTTCGGCCTCTGCCCGGAAGATCGCAAGACGGACGGCATCGCCGGCGATCTCTCCGTGCGCGAAAACATCGCGCTGGCGCTGCAGGCGCGGCGCGGCTGGCTCAATCGCCTGTCCAGCCGCGAACAGGCGGAACTGGCCGACCGCTTCATCAAGGCGCTCGATATCCGCACCACCGATATGGAGAAGCCGGTCAAGTTTCTCTCCGGCGGCAACCAGCAGAAGGTCATTCTCGCCCGCTGGCTCGCCACCAATCCGCGCCTGCTCATTCTGGATGAGCCGACGCGCGGCATCGATGTCGGGGCGCATGCGGAAATCATCGCGCTCATCAACAAGCTCTGCGACGAAGGCATGGCGCTCGTCGTCATCTCCTCCGAGATCGAGGAAATCGTCGCCTACTCCACCCGCGTCCGCGTTCTGCGCGACCGGGTTCATACGGCGGAACTGACCGGAGCGGACATCAACGCGGCAACGATCATGCGAACGATCGCGGCGGATACGGGGAAGGTGCATTAGGATGTTATGCGTGGTCACCCCCCTCTGCCCTGCCGGGCATCTCCCCCACCCCCCATCATCGTCATCCTCGGGCTTGACCCGAGGATCCACGGCTAGGTGGCGGAAGCGGTATTATCACCCTCAACGGAATCATGAATCATCAGCTAGATATCGGCCCCATGCGCTTGCTGGATCGCGTCGTTGTGGTGGTAACGTCAGCGCCCCTCAGCCGTGGATCCTCGGGTCAAGCCCGAGGATGACGATGGGAGAGCCGTGGGAGATAACCGATCAGCTAAAGCAGGGTGCCATATACCTCGCAACTGTATCTCGCCATGAAAGGTTCGCACAATGAACCGCTTCATCCCTCCCTCCCTCACCAAGGCCATGCCGCAGCTTCTGTCGCTGGCGGTCATCCTGTTTTGCAACTATCTCGCCTTCCCCGGCTTCTTCGACATCCGCTTCCAGGACGGGCGTTTCTTCGGGAGCGTGATCGATGTGCTCAATCGCGGCGCGCCGGTGGTTATTCTCGCCATCGGCATGACGGCGGTCATCGCCACGAAGGGCGTTGATCTCTCGGTCGGCGCTGTCATGGCGGTTTCGGGCGCGGTGGCGGCGACGCTGGCGGTGCATGGCTATCCGCTGCCTGTCATCGTGATTGCGGCGCTTGGGGTCGGCCTCGTCTGCGGCTTGTGGAACGGCCTGCTCATCGCCTTTTTCGATCTGCAGCCCATCATCGCCACGCTGATCTTGATGGTGGCGGGGCGCGGCATCGCGCAGCTCATCACCGAGGGCAGCATCGTCACCTTCACCGATCCCGGCCTCATCTTCTTCGGCACCGGCGCGTTCCTTGGCTTTCCCATGCCGGTCATTCTGGCGGCGATTCTGGGTGTCGCCGCTATTCTCCTGGTGCGGCGCACCGCGCTCGGCTTGCTGATCGAGGCCATCGGCGTCAATCGCAGCGCCAGCACGTTTTCCGGCATCAACAGCCGGCTCATCCTTCTGCTGGTCTACGGCTTCAGCGGTCTTTGCGCCGGGCTCGCGGGTATCATCGCCGCCGCCGATATCCGCGGCGCGGATGCAAACAATGCCGGTCTCTGGCTGGAACTCGACGCCATCCTCGCCGTGGTCATCGGCGGCACATCGCTGCTGGGCGGCCGGTTCAGCATCCTGATGTCGATCCTCGGCGCGATCATCATCCAGGCGATGAACACCGGCATCCTGATTTCGGGCTTTCCGCCGGAATACAACCTCATCCTCAAGGCCGCCGTCATCATCATGATCCTGCTCGCGCAGTCCGCCTCGGCTTCGGGCCTTGGCATATTCCTCAAGCGCGAGCTGAAGCCGGCAAAAATCGAACGGCAGGAAATCCGTCCATGAACACCCGTCTTCTGCCCTTCTACGCCACGCTGCTGATCTGCGTGCTGCTCTATGCGGCCTGCGTGATCCAGTTTCCGAACATGCTTTCGACGCGGGTTCTCGGCAATCTCCTGACCGACAATGCCTTCCTCGGCATTGCGGCGGTCGGCATGACCTTCGTCATCATCTCCGGCGGCATCGATCTTTCGGTCGGCTCGGTTATCGCCTTTACCGGGGTTCTCATCGCCGTGCTGGTGACGCAGCACGACGTCCACCCGCTGGCCGCCTTCGCCATCGCGCTTGTCTTCGCGACCCTCTTCGGCGCGGCCATGGGCGCAATCATCCATTATCTCGATGTGCCGGCCTTCATCGTCACGCTGGCGGGCATGTTTCTGGCGCGCGGGCTCTGCTTCGTTCTCACCACGCAGTCGATCCCCATCAACCACCCCTTCTACACCACCCTTCAAGGGCTTTACTGGCGCTTGCCGGGCGGTGGAAGGCTGACGCTGGTCGGCGGGCTGATGCTTGCGGTGTTCGCGGCGGGCATCATCATCGCGCATTTCACCCGCTTCGGCTCTTATATCTACGCCATCGGCGGCAACCGTACATCCGCGGAACTGATGGGCGTTCCAGTGGGGCGCACCACCATAGGCATCTATGCGCTGTCCGGCTTCCTCGCCGCTCTCTCCGGCATTGTCTTCTCGCTCTACACCTCCGCCGGCTATTCGCTGTCGGCCGTCGGCGTCGAGCTCGATACCATCGCCGCCGTGGTCATCGGCGGAACGCTGCTCACCGGCGGCGTCGGCTATGTGGCGGGCACGTTCTTCGGCATTCTCATCCAGGGCATCATCCAAACCTACATCGTCTTCGATGGCACGCTTTCGAGCTGGTGGACCAAGATTGTCGTGGGAATACTGCTGTTCGCGTTCATCGCATTGCAGCGCGTTCTTGTATTTTTGTCGGAAAGGCGGGTAACGGAACGAAGCATGGCAAGGAGTACCGGGTGACGATCGATAAAACGCAGCTTGGCCAATATGATTTCAGCACGTCGGCGCAATCGCGCACCCATCATGCGCATGTCATGCACGATCTGGGATTAGGCATCGTCAAGGGTTACTATGCCGAAAACAGCATCCTGCCGGGGGATGCCGAGCTTCTGGAACGCTTCGGCGTTTCGCGCACCGTGCTGCGCGAGGCATTGAAGACGCTTGCGGCCAAGGGGCTGATCCAGCCCAAGGCCAAGATCGGCACGCGGGTGCGCGAGCGCTCGCAATGGAACCTTTTCGACCCCGATATCCTGATCTGGCATTTCGAGGCGGGCGTCGATTTGAGGTTCATGGAAAGCCTCGCCGAAATGCGGCTGGCGCTCGAGCCGGAAGCCGCCGCGCGGGCTGCGGAAAGGCGCACCGAAAAGCAACTGGCCGATCTCTATCGCTGGGCCGACCGCATGGGCGAGCGCAACGATACGGCGCAGGATTTCGTCCATAGCGATTTGCAATTCCACCTGACAATCGCGGAAGCCTCCGGCAATCCGTTCATGCGCTCGCTGAGCGCGCTTATCGAGGTGGCGCTCGTCACCGCCTTCACGCTCTCCTCCCCCATTCCCGATACGGAGCGGCATGCAGCGTCAGCCCAGAAGCACCGCGCCATCGCGGACGCCATCGCCGCCCGCGACCCGGAAGCCGCCCGCGCGGCCATGCGGCTCGTTATTTTCGAAGGAGCGGAGCGGGTTGCGCAGGCGGAGCGGCTGAAGAACGGCGTGGCGGGGTGAAGTATCGTAGATTTTTTAGGACTTTCGCGAGAAATCGCTTGGCAGGCCATACGATTTAATTCAACTATAACGATAGTTATGCTATTTAATCTGCATCTATAAGATGATTTCGGTTATTCTCAATCCTCGGGTTAAACCTACCGACATAGAAAGAAAAACGAATTATTGCCTAGATGATCCGGCCGCAGCAGATTCTCGAGACGAGCCCGAGAATGACGACAGGATGCATACAAAGAAAGGACAACCGTCTCATTATTACTCGACAGCCATCCATTATTGATTCGGCGTTAATCAAAATTTCTTAGGTGTAAATCTTTAAATACCGCATTTAATACGCAAGGCAGCATCATGTATACCTATCTCAACCATTTGATATCACGTAAACTTTTATAGTTAAAAAAACATATATTGCCAAACGTGTTTTTTACAGTACAGATTCTCATAGCAACGCGTATTTCACAGGGTGATTTGAGTACTTACCAAGACTCATGGAGCTTATCTTGTTGGCGACCATTGCAACACTTCTGCTTATGGCAAATTTGGTCTTTCTATACCTAGAGAGAAGGCGGTTTGCCGTGCATGGTGAAGGCTGGGCCGCAAGCGTTGCCACATCAACCTGGGAGTTGGAGGGTTATACGCAATCCTTCGCTCAAGCCGACTTCGGTAACGTGATTCCTATCATCAGACATCACTCACCCGGACAGGCTGCGTCATACAGCCCGCTCGGACTTTGTCATTCGACATCGCCTCCCGGCGGGGCGGAAACCGTACTTGACGATGTCCGATTTCGCGCAGCCTTACAGCAGGCCGCGTGCAGCGAGGTTGCGCATGAGAGCGGACGTGCCGAACACCCATGGCGGGCACTGCGTCGAGAGCCGGACCGTATTGGTCAGGCTGCCCAGCTCCGGATTGGAGATGGTAACGATGTCGCCCATCTTGTGCGTGAAACCTTCGCCCGGCACGTCACGGTCCTCGACGGGCGCGAACAGCGTTCCCATGAAGAGCATGAACCCATCGGGATATTGGTGATGGGCGCCAATGGTCTGCGCGACGAGGTCGAGCGGATCGCGGCTGATCTCGCGCATGGTGCTGTGGCCCTTGAGCACGAAACCATCCTCGCCCGCGATCGACAGGTCGAGATCGGCGTTGCGGACGTTGTCGATCGAATAGGTTTCATCGAACAGACGGATAAATGGACCGATCGCGGCGGAGGCATTGTTGTCCTTCGCCTTGCCCAGGAGCAGAGCCGACCGGCCCTCGACGTCACGCAAATTAACGTCGTTGCCGAGCGTGGCGCCCTTCACCGTCCCCCGACTATCGACCGCGAGCACGATTTCCGGCTCGGGGTTGTTCCACCGCGAAATCGGATGCAGCCCGACCGACGCCCCCCAACCGACCGCGGCGAGGACTTGCGCCTTGGAGAATACCTCGGCGTCCGGGCCGATGCCGACTTCCAGATATTGGGACCAGACCCCCTCTTCGATAAGGGCGGCCTTAACCCTGGCCGCATCCGCGGAGCCGGCCTTGAGATTGCGCAGACTGTCACCGATGATCGCGGTGACGCGCTCGCGGATCTTGAGCGCCAGGGCGGGATTGCCGGCGGCCTTCTCCTCGATCACACGCTCGATCATGGAACGGGCGAAGGTGACGCCGCAGGCCTTGACCACCTGCAAATCGTTCGGTGCGAGAAAGTGAATCTTCGTCAGATCGCCGGCCGCTTCCACCGACTGCGCGGCGAGATCATCGAGGGACAGAAGTCGCTCGCCGGTTCGTGCGCGGATGAACATCGCCGCGTCCTCCCGTTCGAGGAGGTCGCGCATGGTCGGCGCTTCTTTAGAAGTGACGTCGTAAAGCACGCCATCGCGCAAGGTCACGAGCGCCGGGCCTTGTGCGTCGGGCCGCCAGACACGCCCGACAAAAGTTCCGGTCTTAAAGGCTTCCGCCGCTATGATCATGGATGTCCTCCCAATGCCGTCGATCGTTCACCGACCGACGCCTGTCAAATTCGAATTAAGTCGCCGGCAGTCATTGCAGAGGACGCCAGTTCATTCAAGCCTCGCATGGAAGACAGGCTTGACACGAAAGAAGGGCTTCTCACGGCAATGAAGTTATCAACTTCTGATGCCGGCATCGGCCTGCCGGTAAGATAGCCTTGCACCTCGCCGAAGTGTTCGTTTCTCAAGCGCTGCAATTGTTGCACTGTTTCGACGCCTTCGGCGGTGGTGGTTATGTTGAACCCCGCCCCAAGCACGGCGACGGCCTGGATGATAGCGAGGTTGCGACTGTCGATTTCAATACCGGAAACAAAGCTGCGATCGATCTTGATCTTGTCGAATGGAAATGAACGCAGATAGGAAAGCGATGAATAGCCGGTGCCGAAATCATCCATGGCGATGCGCACGCCAAGCTCGCGCAAACCATAAAGCAATTGAATGTTCTGCCGGCTGTTGGAGAGAAAAACGGATTCAGTGATTTCCAGCTCGAGCCTACGCGGTTCGAGGCCAGCTTCCTCAAGCGCCATCGTTACGGTATCGAGCAGTTCCGGCCCAAATTGTGCCGGTGAAAGATTGACGGAGACCTTGACGGATTTCGGCCAGTGCGCGGCGGTTTGGCAGGCCTTGCGGAGAACCCATTGACCGATCGTGGAAATCAAACCCGTTTGCTCAGCGACCGGAATGAAATCAGCCGGCGATATCATGCCACGCTGCGGGTGATGCCAACGGATGAGCGCCTCGAAGCCTGAAATGCTGTCATCGGCGAGGGTGAAAATTGGCTGGTAATGAAGTTCAAACTGCCCGTCGGTCAGCGCCTGGCGCAATTCCAACGTCAGGAGATGGCGCTTTTCTGCCGCCAACCGCATCGAGTGCTCGTAGAAACGGAAGGTCGAACGGCCATCGGCCTTGACGGCATGGAGCGCCAGATCGGCATTGCGCAGCAGCAGACCCACCTCGTCACCATGGATCGGCGCCAGCGCAATGCCCACGCTGCAACAGACATATTCCTCATTGTGATCCAGACGAAAAGGCTCAACGAAGGTAGCCATAAGTTTTTCGACGAACAGGCTCACTTCGCCCATATCGCCACCCATGAAGGCAATGGCGAACTCATCGCCATCGATGCGCGCGAGAAAATCATCCGGTGAGATCAACCGGCGCAACCTCGCGGCCACTTCGCGCAGCAAGTGATCGCCCGCCGCATGGCCGATGCTGTCGTTGACCTGCTTGAAATGATCGACATCGAGATAAAGCAGGGCGAACGGCTCCGCTTCATGCTCCTTTTTCAGGAGCTTTTCGACATGGCGGGTGAAGTAAGCGCGATTGGGCAGGCCGGTCAGCGCATCATGCATGGCGACATGCTCGATGCGCGACAGGATTTCCCGTCTCTCGGTCACATCTTCCGAAAGGCCCATGAGATAACGCGGGCGGGAGCCGTCATTCGTCGGAATGCGGCGTTTTATGGTACGCACGGTACGCGTCTGGCCGTCGGCGCGCGTCATGTTCTGCTCGATGGTCAGGACATCGCTGCGCCGCATCGCGACCTTGTCCTGCCGGGCGAAGCGAAGCGCATCGCGGCGGGAGAACACCGCGGTATCGGTCTTGCCCAACACATCCGCCGGAGTGCAGCCGCTAACTTCACCCGCCGCCTCGTTGAACAGCACATAGCGTCCATCGTCCTCCATGTCCTTGACGAATATGCCCAAGGGAAGATTGCTCACCAGATTGTCGAGGAGCGAGCGGGTGTGATTCACCTGCCTGTAGGCCTCACTGACCTCGGTCCGGTCCTGCACGATGGCGAGAATGGCATCGCGTCCCCTGAACCGAACCTGCCGGCCATAGGTCAGAACATCGATGATCTCGCCATCGGCTTTCAAATGCTGCCAGCGCTCAGCGCGGTCGAGGTCGGACTTCTCTCTGATCGCATCCAGCATACGCTCGCGTTCCGCAGGCGGACGGATATCGAGAACCGTCAGTTGACGGAATTGTTCGCGGTCGTAGCCATAAAGCTCGACGGCAGCATGATTGATAATGATGAACTTCAGGGTTTGCGGATCATAGACCCACATGGGCGTGGGATGGGTGGTGAAAAGAACGCGGAAATCCTCGTCGCTTTCCGCCTCCATGTCCGTTGCCCTTGTCGAAGGCGACATTCGATCGTACCCCTGTCGGATTCTTTACATTTTTCGTCGCAGAGCAAATCATCAAATCCTAAATAAAGAATGTTGCGCTTTGATCCGCCTGTTTTTATCCCTCCGATTTTCGCTACCTTCCATCGAGACCGAAATCTGGTAACAGGTGATCATGACCGACAAGCCACGCATCACGATCACCTATTGCACCCAATGCAGCTGGTTGCTTCGCGCAGCCTGGATGGCGCAGGAATTGCTCTCGACCTTCGGGCAGGACTTAAGCGAGGTAGCGCTGATTCCCGGGACAGGCGGGGTTTATGAAATCCGCGTCGGCGACAAGCTCATCTGGGAGCGCAAGCGCGACGGCGGTTTTCCAGAGGCTAAGGTCTTGAAGCAGCGCGTCCGTGATATCGTCTGGCCGGAACGCGATCTGGGTCATTCGGACGGTCATAAAGCGGAAAAATAAAGCCAACCGAGAAGGCGCTATTCGTCCTCGACCACGCGTAGCCGCAACTGCCCCGTTGCGCTGCCGGCTGCCGGGCCGGCAGTTTTTGCCGGAGCGTCGTCGTCCGGCTTTTCGCCAAATTCCAGCGCTTCGATTTTCGCGCCGCGCTTCGTCACCTTGCCGGACGAAACGAGAATGTCATCGATATCCTTGTTGGCCTGCAGGAAATGGCCTTGCAGTTTACGCACCCGCTCGTCAAGGCGCGAGACATCCTCCATTAGCTGGATCACTTCGCCCTGGATCAGATGCGCCTGCTCGCGCATCCGCGCATCCTTCAGCACCGCCTGGATGACCTGGATCGACAGCATCAGCAGCGACGGCGAGACGATGACGATGCGCGCGCGATGCGCCTTCTGCACCAGCCCTTCGAAATTCTCGTGGATTTCCGCGAAGATCGATTCTGACGGCACGAACAGGAATGCCGTATCCTGCGTCTCGCCTGATATCAGGTATTTCTCCGATATGTCGCGTATATGCACTTCGATATCCCGGCGAAACTGGGCAATGGCGAGCTTCTTCGCCTCTGGTGTTCCCGCGTCGCGGATCGCACTCCAGGCTTCCAGCGGAAACTTGGCGTCGATCACCAGCGAGGGCATTCCATTGGGCATCCGCACCACGCAATCGGGCCGGTTATGGTTGGAAAGTGTCGCCTGAAATTCGTAGGCGCCGCGCGGCAGACCATCGGCGATAATCGCCTCCATGCGCGACTGGCCGAAGGCGCCGCGCGTTTGCTTGTTGGCGAGGATCGCCTGCAGCTGCACCACCTGCCCCGCCAGCGACTGGATATTGTTCTGCGCCGTGTCGATCACCGCGAGCCGCTCCTGCAACTTTGCCAGATTCTCGTGCGTCGACTTGCTCTGCTCGGTCATGGTCTGACCGATGCGGCTGGTCATGCCGTCGAGCCGCTCGCGGATCGACTGGTTGAGCTCGGCCTGCCTTGAGCCGAAGACCTCGGCCATGGTCTGCATCCGGCCCTGCATTTCCGCCTGGCTTTTCAGGATTTCCGCCATGCGCATTTCCGCGTCGCGGGCGCGCTCCGCCGCCTGCACCTCGGCGATGGCACGGGCATGGCTTGCCCGCCACGCCGTAACGAGAAAGAAAAGCGCAACGGCGCCGAAACAGAAAAGCAATGCTCCGCCGAAGGAGACTGTATGTACGCCAAGTTGAAGCAGCGGCGCGGCCAGAAGAGTGTTCGTTTCCATGCGGAAGGCTTAACTGATTCACGATGGGAAAGCGAGATCAAAACGAGAACATTTTTAACCCTCACGCTATCGGCTTATTGACGCCCGCGACCCGAACGATTAGGTGAAAGCCATGTCAATCAAGCCTCTTGTCATCCTTCCCGACCCCATCCTGCGCCAGGTGTCCAAGCCTGTAGAGCGCATCGACGATCAGTTGCGCACCTTTACCGCCGACATGCTGGAGACGATGTATGACGCGCCGGGCATCGGCCTCGCCGCTATTCAGGTAGGCGAGCCCCTGCGCATCCTTGTCATCGACCTTTCGAAGGAAGATGAGGAAAAGGCGCCGCAGGTATTCATCAATCCAGAGATCGTGGCGTCCTCCGACGAGCGCAGTGCCTATGAGGAAGGCTGCCTGTCGATCCCCGATTATTATGCGGAAGTAGAGCGGCCTGCGAGCGTGCGCGTCACCTATCTCGATCGGGAAGGCAAGGCGCACGAGATCGCCGCCGAAGGTCTGTTGGCTACCTGCCTGCAGCACGAGATCGACCATCTGAACGGTGTTCTCTTTATCGATCATATCTCGAAGCTCAAGCGCGACATGGTGATCAAGAGATTCAAGAAGCTCGCCAAGGACCGTCCGCCAAGCAAGCTCGCTATTTAGGAGAACTGCCCATGTCGCTGCGCGTGATTTTCATGGGCACACCGGAATTCTCGGTGCCTGTTCTGACCGCGCTTATCGGCCAGGGCCACGACATCGCCGCCGTTTATTCGCAGCCGCCGCGCCCGGCCGGGCGTCGCGGGCTGGAGCTGACGAAATCACCGGTGCATGATAAGGCCGAACAGTTCGGCATTGAAGTACGCACGCCGAAGAGCCTGAAAAGCGCTGAAGAACAAGAGGCGTTCCGCGCGCTTGACGCTGACGTGGCGGTGGTCGTCGCTTACGGACTTTTGCTGCCGCCCCCGATTCTCGAAGGCACCCGGCTCGGCTGCTATAATGGGCATGCATCCTTGCTTCCGCGATGGCGCGGCGCGGCCCCCATCCAGCGCGCCATCATGGCCGGCGACCGCGAGACCGGCATGATGATCATGAAAATGGACGAGGGTCTCGATACCGGGCCGGTCGCCATGGTTGAAAAGGTGGTGATAACACCCGACATGACATCAGGCGAATTGCACGACCGCCTGAGCATGATTAGCGCCGACCTCATGGTCCGCGCCATGGCCGCGCTTGAGCGCGACAGCCTGACGCTAAAGCCGCAGACGGAAACGGGCGTCACCTATGCCGCCAAGATCGACAAGGCGGAAACGCGTATCGACTGGACAGGTCGTGCGGAGGATATTCACAATCGCATTCGCGGGCTTTCGCCTTTTCCCGGCGCGTGGTGCGAGATGGAGATCGGTGGGAAACCCGAGCGCGTCAAACTGTTGAAATCGACGCTGGCGAGAGTTGAAGGCACACCGGGCATGATTCTTCCCGGCGACGGCTTGACGATCACTTGCGGCGAGGGCGCGGTGAAGCTCACGCTGCTGCAAAAGGCCGGCGGCAAGCCGCTTGGCGCGCAAGACTTCCTGCGTGGCGCGCCCGTGACACGGGTTTTCTGACGTGCCGCGCTACAAGCTCACCATTGAATATGACGGCACACCCTATGCCGGCTGGCAGCGGCAGGAAAACGGCCACACGGTCCAAGCCGCGATCGAGCAGGCGATTAAAAAGTTCTGCGGCGAGGATGTGGCCCTTGGTGCTGCCGGGCGGACCGATGCCGGCGTTCATGCGCTGGCGCAAATAGCGCATGTGGACCTGGCGAAGGATTGGGGCGCGGCCAAGGTGCGCGATGCGCTGAATGCCCACCTTGTGATGGCCAATGAGCGCGTGGTCATCCTCAATGTCGAGCGTGTGCCGGAGACATTCGACGCGCGATTCTCGGCCACTGCGCGCCATTATCTCTACCGCATCATCAATCGCCGGCCGCCCATCGCGGTGGAAGCCAACCGCGCCTGGTGGGTATCGAAGCCGCTGGATAGCGGTGCGATGCACGAGGCCGCGCAGCTGCTTCTGGGCCAGCATGATTTCACCACCTTCCGCGCCTCGCAGTGCCAGGCAAAGAGTCCGGTCAAGACGCTCGACCGGCTGGATGTCACGCGTAACGGCGAGCTTGTCGAAATCCGCGCCTCGGCGCGTTCCTTCCTGCACAATCAGGTGCGCTCGCTTGCAGGCAGTCTGATGGAAGTGGGCGTCGGGCGCTGGACGGCGGATGATCTCGTCGCCGCTCTTGGAGCGCGCGACCGCGCCGCCTGCGGGCAGGTCGCGCCCCCTTATGGGCTTTACCTTATCGGCGTCGATTACGACCTGCTTTAACGATGCAGGAGCGTGCTATCGGCAGCGGTGGGATAATCGATGCCGAAGAGATGCTGTAGTGCGACGGTAATCAGAATCGATCCGATGAAAAGCGTGATGTAGAAGGGCAGCGCGAAGGTGTGCGGTCTTTGCAAAGCCACCTGCGTCAGTCGATAGGAAAAGACTATCGACACCCCCAACAGCATGATCGAAATCAGCGCCATGAATTCAGAAGACAAGGGAAAAAACAGCCGCACCAGCGTGATGGGAACGAATAGCCACGCGATCAGCGCCGTTCCCCAGTTGGAGGCGATGACATAGGGCGCGAAGCGCCGCGAGATGCCGACGCGCCGGGCGAGAAGTCCCAGCACCAGGATCGGCAGCACCCATGAGATCAAATCGACCATGGCTGTGCGCATCACAATGCTGAACCGCAGTCCGGCCTCGTCATCACCCCGCGCGAGATCCGCCGCATAGACGACCCATCCGGCGAAGAGCGGCGGCAGCGCTACCAGCATGGCATAGAAGGATTGCCAGAACCCTTCCGCCGATATGTCGAGCAGGGTAAGGCCATCCGGCCGCCCGCGCATCATGCGCCAGCTGCCGTAGAGATAGCGATAGATATCGTCAAGCGTCGGCATGGAATGGCTCATGCAAAAAAATCTTTCAAGAAGCGTTGATAGATTCGCGTCAGCATTTCCAGGTCCGACAATGCTGCACGTTCATCGACCATGTGCATGGTCCGCCCGACCAGGCCGAACTCGACAACCGGGCAGTAATTCTTGATGAAACGCGCGTCCGATGTGCCGCCTGAAGTCGAAAGCTCGGGCTTCCTGCCGGTGACTGCTTCGATCGAGGCGCTGAGCGTGCCGATCAGTTTCTCGTCGCGTGTCAGGAAAACCGGGCTCGGGCGTTCGCTCCAGACAAGATCATAAATGACCGGCGTCTCGCGGTCCGATCGCAGCTTGTTGCTCGCTGCCGCGCGATCGAGACGGTTATGGATTTCGGCCATGATCGTCTCCTCCGTCCAGCTATCATTGAAGCGGATATTGAAGGAGGCCGTTGCCTTTGCCGGGATGACGTTGGTGGCCGCATTGCCGACATCGATGGTGGTGACTTCCAGATTGCTCGGCTGGAAATCCTCGGTGCCGGTATCGAGAGCCGGATCGAGCAGCGCCTCTATCAGCGTGACAAGGCCGCGTATCGGGTTTTCTGCCAGATGCGGATAGGCGGCATGGCCTTGCACACCGCGGACGGTGAGTGTGCCGGAAACGGAGCCGCGCCGGCCGATCTTGATCATGTCGCCGATGCGGTTCGGATTGGTCGGCTCGCCGACCAGCGCCGCATCCCAGTGCTCGCCCCGCCTGGCTGCCCAATCGAGCAACTTCACCGTCCCGTTGATCCCGGGCCCTTCCTCGTCGCCTGTAATGAGGAAGGAGAGGCTGCCCTTCAGCGGGGAGGTCTCTGTCCCGCCCTTAAGCTCCTTGTCGTCGCTGGCGGGGACCCCGTGCTCCGCGATATGGCGGGCGACGGCGGCGACGAAGCAGGCGATGCCGCCCTTCATGTCGACGGCGCCGCGCCCATAGATTTCGCCATTGTCGATAGAAGCCGAGAACGGCGGATGTTTCCACGCGCTCTCGTCGCCCGGAGGCACGACATCAGTATGGCCGGCGAACATCAGATGCGGCCCGTTGCCGGAACGCCGGGCGTAGAGATTGTGGATATCGGGCGTCCCGCTTTCGGAAAAGACCGTGCGCTCAATGGAAAAGCCAAGCGGCTCCAGCATGTTGGCAAGGGCGGTCAGCGCTCCGCCTTCGGTTGGAGTCACCGAAGGGCAGCGGATCAGGGCGGAGAGATTTTCAATCGGGTCTGTCGGCAGGATCATTCTAAATCAGCTTCCGGTGGTTCGGATCATCTATCATATAAAGTGACATATAAAATTTAACTTGACCGCACCGTAACCGCCATCGTTAGTTAACGACATATTGATGAAGAAGCCCAGCCTATGGGCCACAGCCGCAACGTTAAAAAAAAGCGCATAGCGCTTAAAGGGGAACGACGATGCGCAAATATGCGGTCGCGGCGTTAATGGCGGGAATGCTCGCCGGGTCGATTGGATTGGCGCAGGGAGCACAGCGGCTTTCCGCCGGCGGCGCCACCAGCATTCCATACGGCCATCTGGATTTATGTAAACGCTACCCGCAGCAGTGCGGCGCGCACCGGGTCATGCCGCCTGTCGCGCTGAGCGATGTGCGCTGGGGAAAGATGGAGCGGATCAACCAGTCCGTCAACGCCTCCGTCGCGCCGAAATCCGACCAGGATAATTACGGCAAGCGCGATTACTGGACGATGCCGGCGAAGCGCATGGGTGATTGTGAGGACTATGTGCTGATGAAGCGGGCGAGGCTGCTTGCCCAGGGCTTCAGCGCATCGCAATTGCTCATCACCATGGTTCGCAACCGGGGGGAAGCGCACATCGTCCTGACGGTGCGGACGGACAAGGGCGATTTCGTTCTCGACAATCTGCGCAACGAGATCCTGCCTGTTGAGAAGACGGGATATAATTACGTGAAAATGCAGGCGCCGAACCACTCCGGCCGCTGGGTCGCAATATCGGGCCACGCAACCGAGATCGCATCGAATTAAAGTTGTTCTTGGGGTGATGGAACTGCGGGCCGCTCGTCCGGCCCGCAGGGGGAATTTCGTCCGACTCGGTGCCCTTGTCATCCCGCTGTCATGAAAACGATGCATGTAGCGCGGCGGCAGCGGCCTCAGAACAAGGCATTGTTTTCAATTATTGAACGCTCGATTAGAACACACTGTTCAGGACATCGGAACAATCCCGCTCTGGTAACGATCCCGTGATAGACCGGTGATCTTATAAGCTACTGATAATACGTATTAAAAATTTCGATTAGAAAGCGAACACCCGATTTCAAGCGCACAAAAGCGTGAGCTCGGGAACATTTTCGTTATTGGAACTCACCGCTTTTGTCTTCCATTTGAACAGCAACCGGAAGGGCGAGAATCCTCCCAAGACAAGCCACTTCCGGGAAAGTTCCAAGGAGATAAAATCATGAAGAAATTTGCCCTTACCGTTGCTGCCCTTGCCCTGAGCGCGGGCGCTGCCTTTGCCGAAAACCCAACCGTTGGCACGCCCGATAATCTTTATGCCAACGACAGCACCCCTGCTGCCGCTGAGAAGGTTGATTATACGGCTCCGGCTTCGATCAGCACGGTAGAAAAGACCAACCCGGCCGCCAAGCGCTTTAGCGACGCGTCCCCGGCAAACCAGCAGTAATAAAGCCAATAGGCGCGTGAGCGAATAGGGAATTTGCCCTATTCGCTCCCCACCCTCCCTCACTATCTTAAGGAAATATCATCATGAAAAAGATCATGCTTGCCACAGCCGTGCTGGCCCTCAGCGCTGGCGCCGCCTTCGCCGAAAACCCGAATTTGGGTACGCCTGCCGACCTCCATGCCAACATCCAGGCACAAGCGGCGCAGAATGTCGATTACACACCGACAGCCAGCATCAGCACCGCCAACCCGGCGGCTGACCGTTTCGGCGATGCTTCACCGGCCAAGGGTGAATAATAGACCGGACACTAGGCATACTGTTCTCCAGTACAATTGCCGAACTGTCCAACAAGCGGCGAAGCTTCGGCTTCGCCGCTTTCTTTATTTGGTAATTCTGTTTCGGATCAGTCTCTGAGAAGATCGTTGATCGAGGTCTTTGAACGGGTCTTTTCGTCCACGCGCTTGACGATGACGGCGCAATAAAGGTTCGGGCCCGGTTCACCATTGGGAAAGGGCTTGCCCGGCATGGTGCCCGCCACGACGACGGAATAAGGCGGGACTTCGCCATAGAAGATTTCGCCGGTGGCGCGGTCGACGATCTTGGTCGATTTGCCGATGAACACGCCCATGCCCAGCACCGCCCCTTCGCGCACGATACAGCCTTCGACCACCTCGGAGCGCGCGCCGATGAAGCAATTGTCCTCGATGATGGTGGGGCCGGCCTGCATCGGCTCCAGCACGCCGCCGATGCCGACGCCGCCGGAGAGATGCACATGCTTGCCGATCTGCGCACAGGAACCGACAGTCGCCCAGGTATCCACCATCGTGCCTTCACCGACATAGGCGCCGAGATTGACGAAGGACGGCATCAGGATCGCGCCGGGCGCGATATAGGCGGAGCGGCGAACCACGCAATTGGGCACCGCGCGGAAGCCTGCTTTCTCGAATTCGAGCGCGCCCCAGCCATCGAACTTGGAGGGAACCTTGTCCCACCAGACGGACTCGCCCGGACCACCCTTGACGATCTCCATCGCGTTGAGGCGGAACGACAGGAGCACGGCCTTTTTGAGCCATTGATAGACATGCCAGTTGCCGTCCGCGCCTTTTTCCGCAACCCGGACCTCGCCGCGATCGAGCGCATTGAGCGCTTGCTCGACGGCATCACGGATCTCGCCGCGCGTATCCAGGTTAATGCCGTCGCGTTCGTCGAAGGCCTTAACGATGATCTTTTCGAGGCTGGCGAAATCTGGCTGGGACATGAAAAAGGCTCCTAAACCGGCTATTGACGAACCGCCGGTACTATGACCGGCGGACTTTAAATTGACCTATAGCATCAGTACCGAAATCGAAAATGGTTTTAATGGAATGGGAACGGAGAAGAAGAATATGAACCCGATGGAAAAGAACGGCTGGACGCCATTTCCCCATTCCGGCGAGGATGTCAAGCACGCCAGGACCGTGCCTGAGACACCGCAGACCGAAGCGCCGGCCTACCGGCTCGCTTACGCCGATCCGGATTTTCTGACCCGCCGCGAATTGCGTCCCATACGGCTGCAGCTCGAGCTTCTGAAGCCGGAGATGCTTTTCGAGGAGCACGGCATCAAATCGACAGTCGTCCTCTTCGGCGGCGCTCGCATTCCTGAACCGGGTGGCGAAGCATGGGCTGCAAAGAACGAAACGCAGAAAAAAAACCTCGAAGCCAATTCACGCTATTACGACGAGGCGCGCCGCTTCGCGCAATTATGCTCGCAGTATTCGGTGACGACCGGCTCCCATGAATTCGTCGTGGTCACCGGTGGCGGTCCCGGCGTCATGGAGGCGGGCAATCGCGGCGCGGCGGATGTCGGCGCGCCGTCCATCGGCCTCAACATCGTGCTGCCGCACGAGCAGGCGCCCAACCCTTACGTGACGCCCGATCTGTGCTTCAATTTCCATTATTTCGCCATCCGCAAGATGCACTTCCTGATGCGGGCCAAGGCAGTCGTGGTGTTCCCCGGCGGCTTCGGCACCATGGATGAACTCTTCGAGACGATGACGCTGATCCAGACCGGCCGCATGGAGCGTGTGCCTCTGCTGATGTTCGGCAAGGAATTCTGGTCGCGCGTGATCAACATCGACTATCTGGCCGAGCAGGGCATGATCGCGCCGGCGGATGTGGAGTTGCTTACCTTCGTCGATACGGCTGCGGAAGCTTGGGACAAGATCAAGGGGTTTTATGGGCTTTGATCCGATAGGACGCTCTCCAGGAACTCCACCAGATTATCGGTGACGTAGTCCACCTGATCGGTATATTCCGGGTCGCTTTCCCAGATTTCCGAAAAGGTGGGCTCGAAATTTTTGGGTACAATCAGAACGGTCTTCATGCCGAGCGTTTTCGGCACCACGAGATTGCGGGCAAGGTCTTCGAACATCACCGCCTGGCGGCTATCGACGCGGTGCAGGCCGACGAACTTGTCATAGGTTTCCCGCGCGGGCTTCGGCGTCAAATCCGCCGCGACGATATCGAAGATGTCGTCGAAATGGTCGAGGATTCCCAATTGCCGCGCCGAGCGTTCGGCATGGCCGCGATTGCCGTTGGTGAAGATGAACTTGCGGCCGGGCAGCTGTTTTATCGCCGCGCCAAGCGCCGGATCGGGCGCGAGCCACGAGTAATCAATGTCGTGCACCTTCTCCAGGAAATCGTCCGGGTCGATTTCATAGCGCCCCATCAATCCTTTAAGCGTCGTGCCGTATTCGAGATAGAATTGCTTCTGCAAAACCCTCGCCTCCTCGCGCGGAAGCTGGAGAAGCTTGGCGACATAGCTCGTCATCTTCACGTCGATCTGCGAGAACAGGTTCGACGCGTGCGGATAAAGCGTGTTGTCGAGGTCGAAAACCCAGTCGGTTATGTGGGCGAATGCGTGGGCATCAGGCGTGTTGATCATGATATCTTTATGCCATGAATTATGAGAGTGAGGTAGAGTTCTCCCACTATCTCACTGTTCACTATTCCCCATCTCGCTGACCTCCCCATGGAACTCTGGATTCCCGTAACCATCGCCGCGGCCTTTCTGCAAAACTTGCGCTCGGCCCTGCAGAAGCATTTGCGCACGTCGCTGAGCACGACGGGCGCCAGTTTCGTACGTTTCGGCTATGGCTTTCCCGTGGCGCTCGTTTATGTGTTCGCGCTGCATCATTTCGCGGGCCATGCCTTTCCCGCGTTCAACCGGACCTTCGTCCTCTGGTCGGTGATCGGCGGACTGGCGCAGATCTTCGCGACGATTCTGCTGGTCTACCTTTTCTCGTTGCGCAATTTCGCGGTCGGCACCGCCTATTCCAAGACCGAGCCGGTGCAGGCGGCGGTATTCGGGCTGATCATTCTGGGTGAGCGGATCACGGCGGGCGTCGTCGCGGCCATCGTCGTCGGCATTGCGGGCGTGATGATGATTTCAGTCGCGCGCATGCCGCTCTCCTGGCGCAATCTGGGCGCGACGCTCATTAGCCGTACAGCACTGATCGGCATCGCGTCGGGTGCGATCTTCGGCATCTCAGCCGTCGCCTATCGCAGCGCCGCACTCGCCCTCGACGGCCCGCATCCGATCATGCAGGCGGCGGTGACGCTTGCCTTCGTCACCGTATTCCAGACGGCGTTCATGCTGATCTGGATGATGGTCAAGGACGCGGCGGAGATCGGCCGCGTCATCCGTTCGTGGCGGTCCTCATCGCTGGTCGGGCTTGCTGGCGTGATGGGTTCCGCCTGCTGGTTTACAGCGATGACGCTGCAGCCGGTCGCCTATGTGCGCGGGCTGGGTCAGATCGAACTCGTCTTCACCTTCATCGCGTCGGTGTTCTTCTTCCGCGAGCGGATCAATCGGATGGAGGTGGCGGGCTGCGTGTTGATCGTGGCGGGGATTTTGCTGCTTTTGATGTGGCGTTGAGCGAGGCATACCCCCCTCTGCCCTGCCGGGCATCTCCCCCTCAAGGGGGGAGATTGGCTGACACCACCGTCGGCTTTCACTCCGCAACGTCTGCGATTGGTGCCGAGCGTTCATGAAGGCCTAATCTCCCCCCTTGAGGGGGAGATGCCCGGCAGGGCAGAGGGGGGTTCGGCCTCGCGATTTCGTCAATACAGGGACCACCTACATTTTAGCCTCACGGCACGATCAGCGTCCCCGCGCCATGCTCGGTAAACAATTCCAGCAGCACCGAATGCGGGGTCTTGCCGTTGAGGATAACCACGCCCTCGACGCCGCGCTTGATGGCGTCGATGCAGGTTTCGACCTTGGGGATCATGCCGCCGGAAATGGTGCCGTCGCGGATCAAGGCCTGCGCGTCGGCGACCGACAATTCCTTGATCAACTGCTTGTTCTTGTCGAGCACGCCAGGCACATCGGTCAGGAACAAAAGGCGCGAGGCGGCGAGCGCGCCGGCGATGGCGCCGGCGAAGGTGTCGGCATTAATATTGTAGGTGTGGCCGTCGCGGCCCGGCGCCACCGGCGCGATAACGGGGATCATCTCGGAGCGGGCCAGAAGGTCGAGCAATGTGCGGTCGACTTCGACCGGCTCGCCGACAAAGCCCAGATCCAGCACCTTCTCGATATTGGAATCGGGATCGACGACCGTCTTCGTGGCCTTCTTGGCAAAGACCATGTTGCCGTCCTTGCCGCAAAGGCCGATGGCCCATTCGCCCTCGGCATTGATGAGCGCGACGATCTCCTTGTTGATCGAGCCGGCGAGCACCATCTCGACCACTTCCACGGTCTTTTCGTCGGTGACGCGCAGGCCGCCCTCGAAGCGGGATTCGATGCCGAGCTTGGCGAGCATGGCCGCGATCTGCGGGCCGCCGCCATGCACGACGATCGGGTTGATGCCGGACTGCTTCAGAAGCGCGATATCGCGGGCGAAGGCCTTTCCCAATTCCGGGTTGCCCATGGCATGGCCGCCATATTTAACCACCACGGTCTTGTGCTCGTAGCGCTGCATGAAGGGCAGCGCGGCGGAAAGAAGCTGAGCCTGGATTTCCGCAGTTTCGGAAGCGTTGGTCATGGTAATCGCGGGCTCCACGGATAAGAGGGCGCTATCGGGTGGAGGGTCTCATAGCGCATGTTGGCAGTGGGAGGAATATATTTTTGGGAAGTGAATACCGATGATCGCGAACTTATTCCCGCGACAGCAGCACGATCGCGGCGCGTAATTCATCAAGGCCAACGCCTTTTTCCGACGACGTCGCCAAAATCACCGGAAAGGCAGCCGCCCGCTTGGCGATTGCCTTCGCCGTTTCCTCCATCAGGCGGGGTACGCCGGCGGCCTTGATCTTGTCGATCTTGGTCAGCACGATCTGGTAGGAAACGGCGGCCTTGTCGAGAAGGTCGAGCACTTCCGCATCATTCTTCTTGATGCCGTGGCGCGCGTCGATGAGCACATAGACACGCTTCAAGGTGGTGCGCCCGCGCAAGTAATCGAAGACGAGCCTTGTCCACGCATCGACTTGGCTCTTCGGCGCTTCGGCGAAGCCGTAGCCCGGCATGTCAACCAGCGCCAGCGGCGGGAGGTCTTTCCCCTCGCCGGAATATCCATCAGGCACGAAATAGTTGAGCTCCTGAGTGCGGCCCGGCGTGTTCGAGGTCCGCGCCAGCCCCTTCTGCCCGACAAGCGCATTGATGAGTGACGATTTACCGACATTCGAGCGGCCCGCGAAAGCGATTTCAAGCGGACCCTCCGGCGGCAGGAATTTCATCGCCGGCACACCGCGAATGAATATCCAGCCCTTGGCGAAAAGCATCCGCCCGGCTTCAATGAGTTCGGCTTGATTGTCTGGTTGGGTCATCGTTGATCCGCGAGGCCTTACCCTCCCCCTTGCGGGGAGGGTCGGACCGTAGGTCCGGGGTGGGGGTGGAGACGGTTGCGCTCGACATTGCACCACCCCCATCCGCCCGCTCCGCGGGCACCTTCCCCGCAAGGGGGAAGGAGGAGGCGTCGGAGTTACTCCGCCGGTTTCGGCTTCGACTTGAACAACCCCTTCAGATTATCCAAAAGCTCGATCTTGGCGCCCTGCCGTTTCATGATCACGGCTTGCTGGGTGATCGAGAGCGTGTTGTTCCATGCCCAGTAGATGACCAGCCCAGCCGGGAACGCCGCCAGCATGAAGGTGAAGATGATCGGCATCCAGGTGAAGATCATGGCCTGCGTCGGGTCCGGTGGCGTCGGGTTCATGCGCATCTGCAGGAACATGGTGATGCCCATGATAATCGGCCACACGCCGATCATCAGGAAGTGCGGCGGCACAAAAGGCAGCAGGCCGAACAGGTTGAAGATGGACGTCGGGTCCGGCGCGGCGAGATCGTGGATCCAGCCGAAGAACGGCGCGTGGCGCATTTCGATGGTAACGTAGAGCACCTTGTAAAGCGCGAAGAACACCGGGATCTGCACCAGCACCGGCCAGCAGCCGGCGAGCGGATTGATCTTCTCGGTCTTGTACAACTCCATTGTCGCCTGTTGCTGCTTGACCTTATCATCAGCGTATTTCTCGCGGATTTCCAGCATCTTCGGCTGCATCATCTTCATGCGCGCCATCGAAGCATAGGACTTGTTGGCGAGCGGGAAGAACACCGCCTTGAGAAGCACCGTGACGAGCAGGATCGCCACGCCGAAATTGCCGGTGAGCTTGTAGAGCCAGTCGATGAGATAGAACATCGGCTTGGTGATGAAATAGAACCAGCCCCAGTCGATCATCAGTTCGAACTGGCGGATGCCGAGGTTCTTTTCATAGGCCTTGATCTTGGCCACTTCCTTGGCGCCGGCGAAGATATGGTTTTCGACCGAGGCCGATTGACCAGGCTGGATCGTCACCGGATCGGCGAGGAAATCGGCCTGATAGCGCGAGCGGCCATCGGGGAAGTAAGAGAAGCGCGCCTGATATTTCTCGTTCTGCGGCGGGATCAGCGCTGTCGCCCAATATTTGTCGGTGATGCCGAGCCATCCGCCCGCGGATTTCGGCGGTGAGACATCCTTCTCTTCCGCCATCTTCGAATATTTAATTTCCTGCAGGCCATCGTCGCCGATGACGCCGATCAGCCCTTCATGCAGGACGTAAGTCGCGCTGGGATGCGCCGGCGGCTCAAAGCGCGTCACGCGGCCATAGGAGGAAAGCGTTACCGGCGCGCCGGAAGCGTTGGCCACCGTGTCATCGACCGTGAACATGTAATTGTCATCGACCGAGATAACGCGCTTGAAGGTGAGCCCCTTGTCGTTGGTGTAGGTCAGCGTCACCGGCGTCGTTGCGGTCAGCGTATCGTTGCCCTCGACCTTCCACACCGTTGCCGGGCCGGGAACCGCGCCGGTTTGCGCGTTGCCCGCATAGCCGAGCTCGACGAAATAACCCTGCTTTAGTGGAGATGGCGCGAGAAGTTCGATGTCAGGCGAGCTGTCGTCAACCGTCTCGTGGTAATGCTTGAGATAGAGATCGTCGAGGCGCGCGCCCGTCAGGTTGATCGAGCCCTTGAGGCTTGGCGTATCGATCTTGATGCGGCCGGACTGCGCAATCGCCGCGTCGCGGGTGACCGCCCCGTTCGCCGCATTATCCACCGTCTGCCCGGGAATGCCCTGCTGGCCGGTGGCGCTGGGGCTATTAGCGCCGGGAATATTGTCGGCCTGGGTGCCCATCGCCGGTGCCGTCTGCGATCCTGTCGCGGCGGGTGCCTGCGTTTGCGCCTGTTTCTGCACCTGTTCCTGGCGTTGCGCCTCGATCCGGGCCTGTTCCTTCTGCGCTTCGACCTTCGGGTTCATGTAGAACACCTGCCAGAGCGTCAGGATCAGGATGGACAGGGCAATAGTAATGAAGAAATTGCGATTATTTTCCATCGATGGTCCCAGGGCCGGATAGAGCACGATCCCGAAGAGCTGCAGACTTTTCGGATAACATCATGCGGTTAAAACTAAAGACTTTGAGCAGGATGTGTGCGGTTCAATTACATCCTGCTCAAGCCGGATCAGCGTTTTTGTTCAGCGCGTCTGGCAACCCGTTTGGCGAGTTCCCGGACAAGTTCGGTGAAGGGCGCATCAAGCGCCTCGCGGCGTGCAACGATCACATAGTCGGTACCGTCGGCCATGTCACCTGCATTGGCGCGCATGGCCTCGCGCAGGCGCCTGCGGATGCGGTTGCGGATGACCGCGTTGCCGTTCTTCTTGGTGACGGTCAGACCCACGCGTGGTCTATCGCCTACCTTCGCAGCGGCGGACTCCGCCTCGGTACGCGCCTTGACTTCCAGCAAAAATAGCGGACCCCGCCGCTTTTCGCCATTTCTTACAGCCAAAAACTCCGCTCTCTTGCGAAGGCGGAGTGGCTTTTGTTCTGTCATGGTGCTCTTGACCGCCGCGCGGGTCACGCGCGGATCGGCCCTTAAGCCGAAAGCCGCTTGCGGCCGCGGGCGCGGCGAGCGGCTATGACCTTGCGCCCGCCCGGCGTAGCCATGCGGGAACGGAAACCATGACGGCGCTTGCGGACAAGCTTGGACGGTTGGTAGGTGCGCTTCATTTTTTTAATACCGCGGCGTGCGGCCCTTCTTGGTTCTGTCTGATTTAACAGGAGCTGGCCCGGCTGGCGTCAGGCAGCACAAAACTGCCGTCAGGCCAAGAAGTCCGAACGTGGGGCGGCATATATATGCAACCCAATCCCAAGTCAATTGCTGGGGGAATGACGTTCTATTCCATTAGAAATTCATGGGGAACAGCAAGTTTCCCGACCGCCTCGATGGTATTGTTGGTAATAATGACACCGCTCTCGATAGTTGAATAATTCGTCTTTACAACCTTAATGAACTGTGGCTTGATCGAGCAATCGAAGGTTGATTCACCGCTCCGGCACTGGATGGGTCCCTTTGAGCATCCGGATGAGCCAGATGGGGGCTTCCGGCCTGGGAGGAGGGGGCCGGGTAACGGATGAGACGTGCAGGACGCCAGTCGGCGCATGGGTAACCCATCGCTCCATGCCGCTGACATACCCTGCTGCGGGCCACGGCCTGGCTTGATGGGGCCAGGCCGTGCAGCCCGCCATTTTACCGAAAAAGACCTGCGGCTAGCTCCATTCTGTGATAGTGGCTCCTGTCCCGATCCCTTCCATCGGGGGCGACACCACTGCATAATTCCTTAAATCGAATTCGATTTAAGGATAAAATTATGCAGTATTTAAAAGTGTTAGAGCGTCCTTTGCGCGTCCAATTGGACGCGCGGCGCTCTAGAACAGGAGTTTATCAATGAGCATTCGCCGCATCGAGTCCGGCCCGCGCATGAGCCAGGCCGTCATCCACGGTCACACCGTTTATCTCGCCGGACAAGTCGGCGCGCCGGGAGAAAGCGTTGCCGCGCAGACGAAAGCCATTCTTGCCGCCATCGATCAGCTTCTGGCGAAGGCAGGTTCAGCCAAGTCCAAGATTCTCCAGGCGATCATCTGGCTCGACGACATGGCGAATTTCGCTGAAATGAATGCGGTCTGGGACGCCTGGGTCGATCCGGCCAACACGCCTGCTCGCGCCACGGGTGAGGCGAAGCTCGCCGGTCCCGAATACAAAGTTGAAATCATCGTCACCGCCGCTCTCGATTGAGAGCGCGTAGCCGGCTTGTGTTGAGATTGGCTTGTGTTGAGATTCAGGCGGGGTGTGAACAATGTCATCGTTTGGATATCAACACAGCCTAAAACTTGGGTTAACTTCTCCCTGCCAAAATGTGCTCATGGTGAAGAATCCTTCTATGCGTACATTGTCCATTGTCTTTTCCCTGGGTCTGGCATTGCCGGCAATGGCATCGGAACCGTCACGTCCGGTTGCCACCCCTGCCGATATCAAAAAGGCCGATATGAAGCAGGGGCCGGCAGGTGTGAGGCTGGGTGAAGGCATAGTGATGAAAAAGAAAAATGAAACGGGCCAGCCGGAAGCCGGACAGAAAATCGTCCGCAATCCGCAGTTCCTCTATCGTTTCTACCGGCCTGAAAGCCCTACGGCCAAGACGGTGATCCTCCTGCACGGCTCGGGCGGCGATGAGACGAGCCTCGTGCCGCTTGCCTCGAAAATCTGGCCCAATGCCGTGCTGCTCGGCGTGCGCGGGCGCGTGTTGCAGGAAGGCCGTACCCGCTGGTACCGCAGCATCACGCCGGTGAAATTCGACCAGAAGGATGTGCGCGCCGAAGCCGATGCCTTCGTCATCTTCCTGACGAAGCTGGCGGAGGGGCATAATCTGGATTTGAGCCGCGCCACCTTCGTCGGCTATTCCAACGGCGCCAACCTCCTCGCCGCGACGATGCTGCTGCATCCGGATCTCGTCAAACGCGCGGTGCTGATGCGCCCCATGCCGGTGCTGGACGAAACGCCCGTCGCCAATCTGTCAAAGGCCAATGTGCTGACCGTCGCTGGCAGCCAGGACAAGGTCTACGCGCCCTATGCCCCGGCGCTCTCGACGCTCCTGCGCTCGAACGGCGCGCGGGTGGATTCCCGCACCGTCGCCACGGGACATCTTCTGGGTGACGAAGACGTGCGCATCGTCAGCGAATGGCTGGGGACGCAGGGACCGGACGGCGCTCCCGCCGTGTCGATGCAGGCGGACAAGCCGGCGAGCCGGGCCCTGCCATCGCCCACCTCGGACTAGTCGTCCGAGACGCTGGCCTTTTGTCATCCAATTATCGTACTTATGGCCTTGAAAGCACCCCATCTCGGGCGTAGGTAACAACGGCAATCTTCATTGCAATCCGCATTATTCAATCTGCGCATCCGGCTTTCCCGAAAACCCCATTTTCGGGCCGGTGCTCTCGCTGCAAGGCATGAACGGAAGGACGGGCAAAATGACATTTCACAAGAACCTGATTGACGGCGAATGGATCGGTGAGAGCAAAGTGCCCAACATCAATCCGTCCGACACGAACGATGTCGTCGGAGAGTATGCATCCGCCGGGCTGGAAGAGGCGAAGGCAGCCATCGCCGCCGCCAAGGCCGCGTCGCATTCCTGGGCGCGTTCGGGCATCCTCGAACGCCACGCGATCCTGCGCAAGACCGCCGATGAGATCATGGCCCGCAAGGAAGAGCTTGGCCGTCTGCTTTCACGCGAGGAAGGCAAGACGCTTGCCGAGGGTATCGGCGAAACCATCCGCGCCGGTCAGATCTTCGATTTCTTCGCCGGCGAGGCGCTGCGCCTTGTAGGTGAAATCATCCCCTCCGTGCGTCCGGGCATCGGCGTCGAGATCACCCGCGAGCCGGTCGGCGTCGTCGGCATCATCACGCCTTGGAATTTCCCGATCGCCATCCCGGCCTGGAAGATCGCGCCTGCGCTCTGCTATGGCAACACCATCGTGTTCAAGCCGGCCGAATTGGTGCCGGGCTGCTCCTGGGCCATCGTCGATATCCTGCATCGCGCCGGCCTGCCCAAGGGAGTGTTGAACCTCGTCATGGGCAAGGGCTCGATCGTTGGCCAGGCCATGCTCGACAGCCCTGATATCAACGCCATCACGTTTACCGGCTCGGTCGGCACGGGCAAGCGCGTGGCGGCGGCGTCCATCGAGCATAACCGCAAGTTCCAGCTGGAAATGGGCGGCAAGAACCCCTTCGTCGTGCTCGATGACGCCGATCTTTCGGTCGCCGTCGAATCCGCCGTCAACTCGTCCTTCTTCTCCACCGGCCAGCGCTGCACTGCGTCCTCGCGCCTCATCGTCACCGATGGCATTCACGACAAGTTCGTCGCCGCCATGACGGAGCGGCTGAAGGGTCTTGTCGTCGACGATGCGCTGAAGCCCGGCACGCATATCGGCCCGGTGGTCGACGCGACGCAGTTGAAGCAGGACATGGATTATATCGAGATCGGCAGACAAGAGGGCGCGAAGATCGCCTTTGGCGGCGAACGGCTCGACCGCGAAACGCCGGGCTTCTACCTGCAGCCCACGCTCTTCACCGAAGCGACCAACGCCATGCGCATCAGCCGCGAAGAGATTTTCGGCCCCGTCGCATCGGTCATCCGCGTCAAGGATTACGAGGAAGCGCTTGCCGTCGCCAACGACACGCCGTTCGGCCTGTCCTCAGGCATCGCCACGACCAGCCTGAAACACGCCACGCATTTCAAGCGCAACGCGGAAGCCGGCATGGTGATGGTCAACCTGCCGACCGCCGGCGTCGATTTCCACGTGCCGTTCGGCGGCCGCAAGGGTTCTTCCTACGGCCCGCGCGAGCAAGGTAAATATGCGGCGGAGTTCTACACCGTCGTCAAGACGGCCTATACGCAGGCTTGATCGCCAATGTGAGCGCCACCGGCTTCCGGGCCGGTGGCGCCTTTTGTTTTAGCCGCATGATCTTATCCAAAAAGTCTGCAACTTTTTGGGATCATGCTTTAATCATACCAGCTTGTTCAGCCTCTCGATGAATTTGCGTTTCGTTTCGTGCCGCGCACGAATAGCCGAAAGCCGCCGGGCAAATTCGCTTTGGTTTGCATCCTCGGCAGCCAG
Source organism: Paramesorhizobium leguminum (assembly GCF_003217235.1). Classification (GTDB taxonomy): domain Bacteria; phylum Pseudomonadota; class Alphaproteobacteria; order Rhizobiales; family Rhizobiaceae; genus Paramesorhizobium; species Paramesorhizobium leguminum. The sequence continues at coordinate 86,176 of NZ_QJTF01000012.1, forward strand.
TGCCTGCAGATCTGAAATGAGACTTGCCGCCTTGTCGTAGCCGGATGCATTGCGGCGCTCGATTTCCTCCTCGACCTCGCTCCAAACTTTCGCGCCGCGCTGCCTCAACGATTTGAGCCGGACCTGGCGTGCTTTTTCGGCTTGTTCGGCCTGGATACGCCGTTCGGCTTCGCGACGCTTTGCCTCGGCACGCTCGCGTTCGTCCGCGATTTCCCGCGCCCGCTTCCGCAATGCGCTGACCGTCCGCAACGGTACGGATGATGCCTGATAATCAGCGCGAATCCTGCCTTTCAACTCGGCGGCAACATGGCTGTCGCCTTCGACAAGACGCAGGAGAAGCTCCGTCTTTTCGTCCTCGCTGATTGCGGCCACTGCCTCACGCAGCATGTCTTTGGATGGCAGATTGCTCACGCCGGATTCCGCAGCGGCTTCCACAAGGTTGCGATCGATACCGCAGAACTCGGCGAAGGCTTCGAGCGCACCGGTCAAGGGGCCGATACCTGGCAGCGGTTCGAGTTCATCATCGGAAACAAGCTCGCATTGGACCGCCTGCAGCCATAGGAGATAAAACAGCCTCAGATCGCTCGCCAGGACATCGGCACGCAGAGGCGCAAGCATGGCGAGCCAGCCTGTGCCGTCATCCCATTCCTCGGGTGGCTCATCCTCGTCCCAGCTAATATCGATGATCACATCATCGCCGGAAATCGACGCATCAACCCAATCGATTTCACGAAGGAAGAGATCGAGAGCCGCAGGGTCGAGAAAACGCTTCGGCACCCGCATCATCAACCGCCGTGCGCCCCAATTCGCGACATAAAGATGCAGGTCGAACCATTGCTCCATGAAGGCGCGCGGGTCGCCATCGAAGTCACCCCAATTGTAATGATTGGTGAAACTCGTCGCTGTGATCCGCGCCCGTGACGAGAACGACCGCAATTCTTCCTGAGCGGCTCTGTCCAGCGGTTGATCGATCGCTTGAAACTCATAGTATTGATATTCGCTCATGCGCAGGGCAATCCTTGAAGTTGAGCCGTAAGCGACGGTAATAATCGTATGCATCCGGCCCGCCAAGCCGCCATCCGTGGTGCATGGTTTATAAAGGAACGGCTCTGTAACGAAGGGAGCTCTCGTGATGGATGTGGATGAGGACAAGATAGACGACGCCGTTCTCGCGCTGCTTTATCTAACGCTCGACAGGGACGGTCGCGCCTGGAAAGGGTTCGATTGGGTCGCGTTGAACCGCCTGCACGAGAAGGGTTTTATCGGCGATCCGGTCAACAAGGCGAAATCCGTCCGGCTTACCGAAGACGGAATTGCCCGTTCGGAGAGGCTTTTCCGCCAGATGTTCGCCAAAGAAAGGTGAGCCACGCTTACGGAAAACGGGCCACCTCTTGAAAAAGACCGCGTGGGGCAGTAGATTACCGGAGCAAGGGTCAGGAGCACGAACCCCTGACCCCCGTTTCGCTAGACTAGGAAATTCACCCGCACTCGGACAGTCCAGCCAGTGCGGGTTTTCCTTATCTCCAGCGTGACTATGATAGGCACATAATAGCCCATATTTATCACTCCGTATCGACGGCGAGGCACTGCCAATGCTGACGCGGCCCATCCTCGTCAGTGCGCCGGCTGGATCGGCACTTTCTGCTTCCGCTATCGATAGATTTTCATAGCAAGCGGTTGCAGAAGAGTCTTCTTTCAACCCGTCTATTTCGCGCTGTTTTTATACTTTATTTTGCAAGCTTCTTCGGCCATGCAGCCAGGCGTTTTCCGGCATGGGAAACAACGCCGTGCAACAGCATTGTGAAGGCTGCCAGCACGAACAGGCAGGCGAACATCAGGTCGACTTTCGCCCGGCCATTGGCGAGCAGCATCAGGTAGCCGAGCCCCTTGGACGCGCCGACCCATTCACCCACCACCGCCCCGATGGGCGCATAGACTGCGGCAAGGCTCAGGCCCGAAGCGAGCGCCGGAAAGGCCGATGGGATGCGGATGCGAAACAGGATTGTAGCCCGTTTCGCGCCCAGAATTTCCGCTGCATCGATAAGGTTGCGATCTGTCCGGCTCATGCCATCGAAAAAGGTGGAGACGACGGGGAAGAATATCATCAATACCGTGACGGCGACCTTCGAGGCCGGACCGTAGCCAAGCCATAGCGTGAGGATCGGCGCCAGCGCGAAAATCGGGATCGCCTGGCTGAAGATCATCGCAGGCATGACGAGGCGTTGTGCGAGCGGCGACATCATCAGGCCAATGGCGGTGGCGATGCCAACCGCGCTGCCGAGGAAAAGGCCGCCCAGCACCTCGCCAATGGTGACGACGGCATTGTCTGCAATCAGGCCTGCATTGCCGACCAGCGCATAGGCGACATCCAGCGGACCGGGCAGGATAAAGCCCGGCATCCGCCCGATGCTGACGATTGCCTGCCAGACGGCCAGAGCGGCGAGCGCCGACAGGATGCCATCGACGATACGCCTTGTGCGGGAGCTTGGAGGCACAGTCTCCACTTACGCCGCCTTGAGCCCCATCTGCCAGAAACCCGCTTCAAGCCTGCTTGCGGTCGCGAAAATCTGGCAGAGCCTTGGCCAGCGCGGGCTTTTCTCGAAATCCTCGCCGATGCGATCTTTCGCTGCCCTGTCGAAGAGCTTGCCGACCGTGTGGCACATCCCCTGATAGTCAGCACCCGCATAGGTATCGATCCACTCCTGGTAGGGCGTGCCTGACGTGGCGGTGGCGGCGAGATCGAGGCCGATTTCGCCATAGCCATGCGCGCAGGGAATAAGCGCGGTCAGCAGATCGAGGAAATCGCCTGTCTGTCCGCAATCGAGCACATAGCGCGTATAGGCGAGGTTTTCCGGCTCCTCCCTGATGTTGAAAAGCTCGTCCTCGCCGATCCCCTCGCGGGCGCAGAGGCGCACATGCAGCGGCAACTCCATATGCGCAAGCCCGTGCATGATATAGGCGCAGAACCGCGTTTCCTGCAAGGTCGCGGCCTTGACGACGCCGAGCGCCCATGCGCGGGCGTAATGATGCAGGTAGACATAATCCTGCTTGAGATAATGCAGGAACGCGGTTTTAGGGAGCGTGCCGTCGCCAAGCCGGGCCACGAATTCATGCTCGATATAGGGCTTCCAGTCATCGAGCGTCGCCGCGCGGAGTGCCGTAAAAAGCTCGGACGAAAAATGCGGCTGCGGCAGGCTCATGGCTTGGTGCTCCCGGCGGCGAGTTGCGCATTCACGTCGACGGCGAATTTGTCTACGGGCAAGATGGACGGAACGAGGCCGTTCTCCTTCAGATAGGCCTCATACCGGCCCCAGCGACCGTAATCGAGACCGGCGGGGGAACGGGAGAAACGGGCGACCGTGTCCTTCCAGGCGCGCTGGTTCAAATCGTCCTTCAGCTCGGTGCTGTAGGAGGCGAAGATCTGGTAGCTCTTGTCCGGGTGATTGACGATATATTGCGCGGCCTTTTCGGTGGCGGCGAGGAAGCGGGAGATTTTCTCCTCCTCCGCCTTGTCGAGCTTGTCCTTGTTCGCGACATAGACCAGCTCGTCATAGGCGGGGACGCCTTCTTCCTCGACAGGGAAGCACTTGCCCGGGACGCCCGCGACCGCCATCTGGTTCAATTCGACATTACGATAGGCGCCCATGACAGCATCGACCTGTTTCGACATCAGCGACGGCGCGAGGGAGAAATTCACGTTGATCAGTTCGACATCGGAAAGCTTCAGTCCATGCTTGGCCAGAATGGTGCCGAGCAGCGATTCTTCCACGCCAGCGACCGAATAGCCGATCTTCTTGCCTTTCAAATCCTCGATTGATTTGACCGAGCCGTCGTCACGGGTCATCAGGCAGTTGAGCGGCGAGTCGATCAGCGTGCCGACGCGGATCAGCGGCAGACCCTGATGCACCTGCAGATGCACCTGCTGCTGGTATGACACCGCGAGATCGGCCTGTCCGGCGGCCACCATCTTCGAAGGCGTCGAGGCGTCGGCGGGCGCGATGATTTCCACATCCAACCCGGCATCCCTAAAGTATCCGAGCTTGTCCGCCACGATGATGGGACCGTGATCCGGGTTCACATACCAGTCGAGGATGAGCTTCAGCTTGTCATCGGCGTGGGCTTGGGTTGCGATAACCAAAAAGGCAAGTAGGTAACAAAGAATTTTCATCGGAAGTGTCCCTCGGTTGTTGGGCGATACAGCTGCCCCTCATCCGCCTGCCGGCACCTTCTCCCCGTAAGGACGGGGAATCGGGCGAAGCGGCAGCGTCGATGCCCCCCTCGCCCCGCTTGCGGGGAGAGGGTAAGGGTGAGGGGCAACTGCATCGGTTCATCATGCATGACGTCGGGTGGTCTCTAACCATTGTCTGACCCGCGCTTCCGGATCGCTGTTGAGCGTGATGTCTGTCACGACGGAAACGATATCGGCTCCGGCGGCGAAGGCTCCGGGCGCGCGGTTCACATTCATTCCGCCGATGGCGACGAGCGGGATTTCGCCGATCCGCGCTTTCCATGTCGTGAGCCGCTCCAGCCCCTGCTCAGCCCACTTCATCTTCTTGAGAATGGTCGGATAGATCGGGCCGAGCGCGATATAATCCGGCTTGACCGCCAGCGCGCGGCCCAGTTCTGTCTCGTCATGGCTCGAAACGCCGAGCTTCAGCCCCGCCTTGCGGATGGCATCGAGATCGGCCTCGTCCAGATCTTCCTGGCCGAGGTGGACGAAATCGCAGCCTTCCTCGATAGCGAGCCGCCAGTAATCGTTGACGATGAGCTGGCATTGATAAAACGAGCAGAGATCGCGGGCGCGGCGGATTTCGGCGCGCAATGTTTCCTCGTCCGCATCCTTGATGCGCAGTTGCACGAGCTTGATGCCGAACGGCAATAGTCTTTCTAGCCAAGCCGAGGAATCGAAGATCGGATAGAACGGATCGAGTTCCATCTTTACAACGCCGCCTTGCCGGCGAAGGGCGTTGAAGGCGTGGCGATGTCCCGCGCGTCGATCGGATCGGCCTCATAGCCAAGCCGTCCGGCTTCCACCGCCATGGCGAAGGCTTGAGCCATCTTCACCGGATCACCCGCCTTGCCGACAGCGGTGTTGATGAGGACGGCGTCATAGCCCATCTCCATCGCCTCAGCCGCGTGCGAAGGCACGCCGATGCCTGCATCGACCACCAGCGGAATGCCGGGGAAACGCGCCCGCAGCGTCTTCAATCCGAACGCATTGTTCAATCCGCGGCCCGAGCCGATGGGCGCGCCCCAGGGCATCAGCACCTTGCAGCCCGCTTCCACCAGCCGTTCGGCGACGATCAGATCTTCGGTCGTATAGGGGAACACCTCGAAGCCATCTTCGGCGAGGATTCGCGTGGCCTCGACCAAGCCGAACACATCCGGGCACAGCGTCTCCTTGTCGCCGATCACCTCCAGCTTGATCCACGGCGTGCCGAACAGTTCACGCGCCATATGCGCTGTGGTAACCGCCTCCTGCACGGTGTAGCAGCCGGCGGTGTTGGGCAGGACGCGCACGCCTAGCTCCTTTATCAGCGCCCAGAACTCCTGGCCCTGTTTGTCCGGCCCGGTTTCGCGCCGCAGCGACACGGTGACGATACCGGTCCCGGACGCGCGCACCGCATCAGCAAGGATGGCTGGCGAAGGATATCGCGCGGTGCCGAGCATGAGCCGGCTCGAAACAGAGGTACCGTAAAGTTCAAGCATTTCAGCCTCCTTGCATGGGTGCGAGAATTTCCACCCGGTCGTTGTCTTTAAGGGCGGTTTCGCCGCGCTTTGTCGCGCTCACGAATTCGCTGTTGACGGCGGTGGCGACGACGGCCTCAGCCAGATCGAGTTCGGTGAGCAGCGCCAGGAGCGTCGCCGCATCGGTTTCATGCGGCTCGCCGTTGAGAATGATGTTCATGGCTCGACTCCCAAATTCCACATCGCATGGAAATGATGCACGGGGCCGTTGCCGGAACCGACGTTGAGCTGGCCGGCGGCGCGGATCGCGCCTTGCAGATAGGCATGGGCGGCGGTGAAGGCGTCTTCCAGCGATAGCCCCTTCGCCAGCCCGGCGGCGATGGCGGATGACAGCGTGCAGCCAGTGCCATGGGTGTTGCGGGTAGCGATGCGCGGCGCCGTCAGCCTGAAGGGTGGCAGGCCATCGCGGATCAGGAGATCAACGCATTCGCTCGCTTCGCTATGGCCGCCCTTCATCAAGACCGCGCCCGCGCCCAGCGCCAGCAGCGCCCTGCCCTGTTCAACCGCTTCGTCCACGTCCTGCGCAACATCGCATTCAAGCAGACAGGCGGCTTCCGGCAGGTTCGGGGTCAGCAGCGTCGCGCGGGGAAGAAGCTTTTCACGCAAGGTGGAGATGGCTTCCATGCTGAGCAAACGGTCGCCGGATTTGGCCACCATGACCGGATCGAGCACGATGGGCTGCGCAAACCCGGCAAGCCCCGCCGCCACGGCATTGATGGTTTCCGGCACGGACAGCATGCCGATCTTGACGGTATAGACAGAGAGGTCGCTGAAAACGGCCTCGATCTGCGCCGTGACGACATCCGCCGGAATATCATGGACGGCGGTCACCGCCTTCGTGTTCTGCGCGGTGATGGCGGTGACGATGCTGGCGCCATAACAGCCCAGCGCGGAGAAGGTCTTCAAATCCGCCTGAATACCCGCGCCGCCGCCGGAATCGGACCCGGCGATGGTGACGCATATCGGTATGCTTGAGATTGAAGGGCGAGGTATTTCCAGTCTCGTCATGACGCTTCCATTCCGGAACGGAACTTTGGAAACGCCTGGGGACCGATGGACTGAGAGTCCAAAGAGGGGAAACTTCCCTCGGGTCCAAAAACGAGCCAACTCCGTTCCCTACGCAGGTATTAGCCTGAATCAGGTTCAATGGGTTGGCGCGTGAACACCTCTCAGCCTTTCGGCACCCCAACGAATTTTGCTGGTGATGAGATAGGGCGAAAATGGGGCTGGGTCAAGCGGGACGGGAGGGGACGTTACCGTAGGGCGGAACGCAAGTAGCGCCCCATTCGGTGCGCTACAGTTGCAATGCCCATAACTACCAATTGGACAGTACAGCGCGTTTCCATGTGTCCGGCGCAACGCATATGTAAACGTAATCTTCGTCCCAGCACATCTCTCCGACCTTTCCAGGGGCGTTCGAAGACTGCTTCGTCTCGCGTTTCAGGATAGGCGTCTCGGCCAGAACCAAATGCCCATCCGCTTCAAAGCGCGCGCTTTCCACCGGAGCCTGCCCTGAAGCATCGGGGTCTGGAAGGCGGGAAAAGACCATCTCACCCGCCAGATTGTTCCAAATCAACGTTCCCGGCTTGCCACGGGTTCTATATGTGTCGCCGGATAGTTCCACTTCCGCGCACAGTGCGAGAAATGGATAGCCGGCAAGCTGCGTCGCCCCCAGATTATTGCCATATCCATTCTGGTCAGGGTGGCCGAACTCGTATGCGTTGCCCTCTTTTCTTACGCTGACTTGCGCCTTCGATTGTCCCATCTTATTGCCGATGGCGACCGGGCCTTCATTGTAAAAAGTACCGGCGGCTCCATAGAACGAGTAGTTCGAGGTTTCACCATTTTTGGCCGATGCATAAACGGCATAATTATCTTTTATTCTGCCCACCTTGCCCGCACTGACAAACGACCCCGCTGTAGCGCTTACTATAGTAGAACCTTCGGAATCGCTTAAAACCTCGCCGAGAACGCCTATGGCGTCCTCGATAATCGCTTCTGATCCAGAGCCCGCCGATTGAAACCCTGCTCTCCCGTGCAGGCCAATTTGCCGGTTGAGTGTGCCTTCGTGCTTATATCCGTGATTATTTACCGAAGTCGCCCAACCGATAACGCCCACGCGGGTACCGCCGTCCGTAACGCCCGCCGGGATGTTGTTCCAGGCGTTCGCGAACGATCCCGCCCAGCTGCGATTGCTGCTGTCGGATTTCACATCGTTGAAAACCTCATATAGCGAGGTATCGTTGTTGATATAGGACTTTTCACGAGATCCGGTCCATTTGGACGTTACTCTTAGTGTGCAGGATATACGGCCATTGTTTTTGATATGAATGAATGACTCGCCGAGGAATGGCGCTGTGTAATTCGATATCGCAAGGTTTCCCTTGACCGTAAAACTCGGCCCCTCCGAGATCAGCTTGTTGAAGAGGTCATCCGCCTCTGACTTCGCGTCAAGGTCTGCCCCGTGAGTATCGGTGGGCACCTGAGCGACTGCTTTTCCCGCCACTGCAGCCACGCCGCCAAACATGGCGCCTGAAATTATGGTTCTTCTATTCATCGCAGTTAAGCCCCCTCTATAAGCAAGCACGAAAATTAACTGAATAGGCCTGCGTTGCACACCCATCCGATACCTATTGTCCAGTAACTTTTCCCCTAATTTCTTCCTCCTGTTCCACCGTCAGCGGTTTGATTCCGGCGGAGAGGGGCGCCCTATTGTCCGCGACTGGAGCAGCGGGACGCGGCGCGGGAGAAGCGCAGGCCGCTATGAAAAAAGGAAGGGCGCAGAGGATAAAACGGGCGGCAACCATGGGCAATGGAAAGAGCGCCTGAGCACGCCCCCTCTAATTATCCCCCATCTTCAGCGCCTGAATAAACGCCTCCTGTGGAATCTCCACCTTGCCGAACTGGCGCATCTTTTTCTTGCCTTCCTTCTGCTTTTCCAGAAGCTTGCGCTTGCGGGTGACGTCGCCGCCGTAGCATTTGGCGGTCACGTCCTTGCGCAGCGCGGAGATGGTTTCGCGGGCGATGATGCGGCCGCCGATGGCGGCCTGGATGGGGATCTTGAACATGTGCTGCGGGATCAGTTCCTTCAGCTTCTCGCAGAGCACGCGGCCGCGCTTTTCCGCCGCGGAGCGGTGGACCAGCATGGAGAGGGCATCGACCGGCTCGTCATTGACGAGGATCGACATCTTGACCAGATCGCCCTCGCGATAGTCCGACAGGTTGTAGTCGAAGGAGGCGTAGCCCTTGGAGATCGATTTCAGCCGGTCGTAGAAATCGAACACCACTTCGTTGAGCGGCAGCTCGTAAGTGACCATGGCGCGCGGGCCGACATAGGAGAGATCGGCCTGGATGCCGCGGCGTTCCTGGCAGAGTTTCAGGATGGAGCCCAGGTAATCGTCGGGCGTGAGGATGGTGGCGCGGATCCATGGCTCCTCGATTGCGGCGATTTTCACCACGTCGGGCATATCGGCGGGGTTATGCAGTTCCTTCACCGAACCGTCGGTCATCTTCATGTGGTAGACGACGGATGGAGCCGTGGCGATGAGGTCGAGGTTGAACTCCCGCTCCAGACGCTCCTGGATGATCTCCAGATGCAACAGGCCAAGGAAGCCGCAGCGGAAGCCGAAACCCAGCGCGGCGGAGGTTTCCATCTCGAAAGAGAAGCTGGCGTCGTTGAGGCGCAGCTTGCCCATGGCGGCGCGCAAATCCTCGAAATCGGCGGCATCGACCGGGAAGAGGCCGCAGAAGACCACGGGCTGCGCCGGCTTGAAGCCCGGCAGCATGTTCTCGGTCGGGCGGCGATCCTCTGTGATGGTGTCGCCGACGCGGGTGTCGGCCACTTCCTTGATCGAGGCGGTGATGAAGCCGAGCTCGCCGGGACCCAGTTCGTCCACATTCACCATCTTCGGCGTGAACACGCCGGTGCGCTCCACCGGGTATTTGGCATTGGTGCCCATCATGCGGATGGTCTGGCCCTTTTTCAGCACGCCATCGATGATGCGCACCAGCACTATGACGCCGAGATAGGCATCGTACCAGCTATCGACCAGCATCGCCTTCAGGGGTGCGTTGCGGTCGCCGGCCTTCGGCGGCGGCAGCTTCTCGACGATCGCCTCCAGCACATTTTCGATGCCGAACCCCGTCTTGGCGGAAATCATCACCGCTTCGGAGGCGTCGATGCCGATGACATCCTCGATCTGCTCCTTGACGCGCTCCGGCTCGGCGGCCGGGAGATCGACCTTATTGAGCACCACGACCAGCTCGTGATTGTTGTCGATCGCCTGATAGACATTGGCGAGCGTCTGCGCCTCGACGCCCTGGCTGGCATCGACCACCAGCAGCGAGCCCTCGCAGGCGGCGAGCGAGCGGGAGACTTCGTAGGCAAAATCGACGTGGCCGGGCGTATCCATCAGGTTCAGCACATAGTCCTCGCCGTTCTTCGCCTTGTAGTGCAGGCGGACGGTCTGGGCCTTGATGGTGATGCCGCGCTCGCGCTCGATATCCATCGAGTCGAGCACCTGTTCCTTCATGTCGCGCAGCTCCAGCCCGCCGGTCAGCTGGATCAGGCGGTCGGCAAGCGTGGATTTCCCGTGGTCGATATGGGCGACGATGGAGAAATTGCGAATATGGTCCAATGGTGTGCTCATGCGCGCGATTTAGCAGGCGAGCACGAAAACGCAAAGAGGGAAAGCGGGAAATGACAGGGAACACACGGGAATGCGCGTCCGTTGCATCATACCCCTTTCAGCGCGTGAAAAAACCCAGTACATCAGCGCCAGATTTAATTTGAGCCGCATTTTGCAGTTGCCGGATGGAACTATCCGGCCGCAAAATGCTTGTAAGCATTGCAGGAGATTGTGCCATGGCCGTCGAGAAAACGGGTCTTCTCAACAAACCGAAACTCGTCACCGTCTTCGGCGGATCGGGCTTCGTCGGCCGCCATGTGGTGGCCTCGCTGGCGCAGCGCGGCTACCGGGTGCGTGTCGCAGTGCGTCGGCCGACGCTGGCGCCCTATCTCCAGCCGCTCGGTAATATGGGCCAGATCCAACCCGTGCAGGCCAATTTGCGCTATCCGCAATCGATCGAGCCGGCGTTACGCGGCGCGGACCATGTGATCAACCTGGTCGGCATCGCCTTTGAAACCGGCGGGCAGCGCTTCGACCCGGTGCAGGTCGAGGGCGCGCGGGCGGTGGCGGAAGCGGCCAAGGCGCATGGCATTCCGCTCACCCATATGTCGGCCATCGGCGCCGATCCGCAATCGGACTCGGTCTATGCCCGCACCAAGGGCGAAGGCGAGAGGGCCGTGCACGAGGTGCTGCCGCACGCCATCATCCTGCGCCCTTCGATCATCTTCGGGCCGGAAGATCATTTCTTCAACCGATTCGCCAATATGGCGCGCTTCTCGCCCTTCCTGCCTCTCATCGGCGGCGGTCACACGACGTTCCAGCCAGTCTATGTCGGCGACGTGGCGGAGATCATCGCGCGTACGGTGGATGGCACAGTCGAGCACGGCAAGATCTACGAGCTTGGCGGCCCGGAGGTGATGAGCTTCCGCCGCTGCATGGAGGAGATGCTTGAGGTGATCGACCGCAAGCGAATCCTTCTCACCATTCCGTGGTTTGCGGCGCGGATCATCGGCTCCGTGGCGGGGCTTATGCCGAAGCCGGTTATCACCCGCGATCAGGTGACGCTGCTGCAGCACGACAATATTGTTTCGAACGAAGCGTCAAGCGAAGGCCGCACGCTCGAGGGGGTCGGCATCCGCCCGACGGGAACCGACGTGGTGCTGCCGACCTATCTCTGGCGCTATAGGGAGCAGGGACAGTTTACGAAGAAGGGGATGGCGTAAAGGCGCCTCCTCCTCCTTCCCCCTTGCGGGGAAGGTGCCCGCGGAGCGGGCGGATGGGGGTGGAGACGGTTGCGCTCAGTTCTGCACCACCCCCACCCGGCCCTGCGGGCCACCCTCCCCGCAAGGGGGAGGGAAGAAGGGTCATCACCCCCAAACCAGCAACGCCACCAACCCAACCGTCCCAACAATCAGCCGCCACCAGGCGAACAGCCGGAAGCCGTGGCGCGAGACGTAGTCGAGCAAGTGACGCACGACGAAGACGCCTGAGATGAAGGCCATGACGAAGCCGATGCCGATGAGTGTCGCATCGTCGAAGCTCAGGATGTTGCGGTTCTTGTAGAGATCGTAGGCGAAGGCGCCGGCCATGGTGGGCATGGCGAGGAAGAAGGAGAATTCCGCCGCCGAGCGCTTGTCAGCGCCCAAGAGCAGCGCGCCGACGATGGTGGAGCCGGAGCGCGAGACGCCGGGGATCATCGCCAGGCACTGGAAGAAGCCGATCTTCAGGCAGAGCGACAGCGGATAATCCATCACCTCGTGATAGCGCGGCTTCAATTGCAGGCGGTCGACATAGAGAAGCACGAAACCGCCAAGGATAAGCATGATGCAGACGAGAACAGGCGTTTCGAACAGCACCGACTTGATGAAGCCATGCGCCATCGCGCCGATGATAGCGGCGGGCAGGAAGGCGAGGAGAATGCCGAACACGAAATGCCGGCTTTGCGCCTTGCGCGGCAGGCTTAGCGCCAGGTTCCAGAGCCTGCCGAAATAGACGCTAAGGATGGCGAGGATCGCGCCCAGCTGGATCAGCACCTCGAAGGTTTTCCCTGTCGAGCGAAATCCGAGAAAATGGCCCACCAGTAGCAGATGGCCCGTCGATGAGACAGGGATGAACTCGGTCAAGCCTTCGAGGAGGCCCAGGATCGCGGCATCGAAAAAAGTTTTGATATCCATGCGGGGAAACTTTCGCTGACAAGAGTTGCCGTGGAACAATGGCAGGGATCGCTTGTTTCCCGCATTCGTTGCTCCTATAGGTTTGTCCTATGGGCTGGCCGGGAATCAGACGGCGAAAGAAGTACGATGCCGGCGGATGAAATACCAGCCCGCCTAAATGCCAATCCGCCTGAAGTGTTCGGGCGCGAGACCCGCAAAAACATTTTTGTTTAACGCTCCAGTTCGAAAGACCATCGCACGCAACCATGCTGACGCTCTTTCATCACCCCATGTCCTCCGGCTCGCGCTATGCGCGGCTGATCCTCAGCGAGTACGGCGTAGAAGCCGAGCTGATCGAGGAGAAGCCATGGACGCGGCGCAAGGAATTTCTGGCGCTCAATCCGGCGGGCACGCTGCCGGTGCTCTTGGCGGAAAACGATGTGCCTATCGCCGGGGCGACGGTGATCGCCGAATATCTTGACGAGACGCGCGGCGCATTGAAGCGCAACCGCCGGCTCCTGCCCGAAAGCCCGAGCGAGCGCGCGGAAGTGCGCCGGCTGGTCGACTGGTTTTTGGGCAAGCTCGACGATGAAGTGACGCGGCACATCGCGCGCGAGCGGGTGTTCAAGCTGCAGATGGCGGCGGAGGCGGGCGGCAGTCCGCCAGATTCCACCGCGCTGCGTGCCGCGCGCAACAATATTCGCCATCACATGAAATATGTGGACTGGCTTTCGGCGACGCGCGACTGGCTGGGCGGGGCGCAGCCGAGCTATGCCGACATGGCGGCGGCGGCAGCCCTCTCCGTTCTCGATTACATGGGCGAAATCAAATGGCCGGATCACCCGGCAGCGCGTGACTGGTACATGCGCATGAAATCCCGCCCGTCCTTCCGGTCGCTTCTCGCTGATCGGGTGCGCGGGCTTTCCCCGGTGGCCCATTATGGCGACCTCGATTTTTAGAGTCTGGCCAGTCTCGATGGAAGCGCGAGGCGCCCCCCTCTGTCCTGCCGGACATCTCCCGTTCCCACCTGCCGTCATCCGAAGTCCTCGGGTTAAACCCGAGGATGACCCGAGGATCCACGGCCAGAGGAGCGCTGAGCTTTTCGCCGCAACAGGGCATTCCAGCAAGCAGATAGGATCGATACCCGGCATAATGCGTCATGATTCCGTTTCGGATGATAGGACCGCTTATGCTCCCTTGCCGTGGATCCTCGGGTCATCCTCGGGTTTAACCCGAGGACTTCGGATGACGACTGGAGAGCCGGGGGAGATTGCCGGCAGGCCAGAGGGGGGCGCTGTCCCGCCGGCGTATCCGTTTTAAGATGGGACACACTCGATCCGAAAAGCTCAAGCGCTTCCTGATCGAAGAGGCGAAATCGGTGGGCTTCGACGCGGTCGCCTTCACCACGCCCGACGCTATCCCTGAAGCCGGCGCGCGGCTGCGTGAGTATCTCGCCCAAGGCAATCACGGCACCATGGAATGGATGGAGGAGACCGCGGAACGGCGTGGCGATCCGCGCGCGCTATGGCCGGAGGTCCGCTCCATCATCATGCTGGCGATGAACTATGGGCCGGAGCGCGATCCGCGCGCGGTGTTGACGCGCAAGGACCGTGCCGCCATTTCCGTCTATGCGCAAAACCGCGATTATCACGACATCATCAAGGGCAAGCTCAAGCACATCGCAAGCCGCTTCGCCGCGCGGGCGGGAAGCGATGTGAAGGTGTTCGTCGATACCGCGCCCGTCATGGAAAAGCCGCTGGCTGAAGCAGCGGGCATAGGCTGGCAGGGCAAGCACACCAATCTGGTGAGCCGCGAATTCGGCTCATGGCTGTTTCTGGGATCGATCTTCACCACCGCCGAAATCGCGCCCGATGAGGCGGAGGCGGACCATTGCGGCTCGTGCCGGGCCTGTCTCGACATCTGCCCCACGCAAGCCTTTCCCGCGCCCTACCGGCTCGATGCGCGGCGCTGCATCTCCTATCTCACCATCGAGAACAAGGGGCCGATCCCGCATGAATTCCGCAAGGCGATAGGCAATCGCATCTATGGTTGCGACGATTGCCTCGCCGTATGCCCGTGGAACAAGTTCGCGCAACTTGCCAGCGAGATGAAGCTGAAGGCGCGGGACGATTTGAAAGCGCCGCGCCTGGCTGATCTGCTGGCTCTTGACGACGCGGCCTTTCGCGCTTTCTTTTCCGGCTCGCCGGTGAAGCGGATCGGGCGCGACCGATTCCTGCGCAATGTGCTGATCGCGGCGGGCAATTCAGAGGATGGCGATTTGCTTGCTCCGGTGGAGCAGCTTCTGGCCGATCCCTCCCCCCTGGTGCGTGGAGCGGCGGTCTGGGCGCTCGGTCAACTTGCGGGTCCAGAACACGTAGCCGGTTGGCGGAAGCGCCTCGGAACTCAGGAAAAGGATGTTACGGTGCAGGCGGAATGGGAAGCGAACTGATGCGTATCTTTTTGTTTGGGGCCGGTTATTCGGCGAAGGCCTTTGCGCGGCTGGTAAGGGATGATGCCGAACGCATCGACGGAACCACCCGGAGCGAGGCGAATTTCGCGGCGCTGGAACACGCAAGCATCGCGCCGCTTCTGTTCGACGGCGAGAGCCCTGCGCAGCCCCTTCTCGACCGCCTCGCAAATTCCACCCATGTGGTGATCTCGATTTCGCCGGGCAGCCAGGGCGATCCGGCGGTGGCGCTGGTCGAGGACGCGCTCAGCCGTCCGGGCAACACGATCCGCTGGATCGGCTATCTCTCGACCGTCGGCGTCTATGGCGATCATGACGGCGCGTGGGTCGATGAAACGGCCCCGTGCCATCCCACCTCCCGCCGCAGCCTTGAACGGATGGAGGCGGAACAGGTATGGACAGCTTTAAGCGAGCGGCACGGCATCCCGCTGGCGATCCTTCGCCTTTCGGGGATTTACGGTCCGGGCCGCAATGCCTTTATCAATCTGGAGCGCGGCACGGCGCGGCGCATCGTCAAGAAGGACCAGGTTTTCAATCGCATCCATGTGCACGATATCGCGGGCGCCTTGCGCTTTCTCGCTCGCGTCAACACGGGCGGCGTCTTCAACGTCACCGACAGCGAACCCTCGCCGCCGCAGGATGTCGTCGCCTATGCCGCAGACCTGATGGGCGTGACGCCGCCGCGGGAAGTGCCCTTTGCGCAAGCCGACCTGACCCCGATGGCGCGCTCCTTCTACAGCGAGAACAAGCGCGTCTCCAACGAGCGTATCCGGGCGCTGGGCTATGAATTCGCTTATACGGATTATCGTGCTGCGTTTTCAGCGATGTGGCGGGCGGATAGCTGGCGGTAGGGAGCGCCCTTCACCCTATAACGGTTCATGGTTTAATGGAATCGCGAGACACACCCCCCTTTGGCTTGCCAGCCATCTCCCCCTCAAGGGGGGAGATTAGCTTGCATCGATGACGGCACTTATTCTGGGAATGTTGGCGATTGGCGGAAACGGCAATGACAGCGTAATCTCCCCCCTTGAGGGGGAGATGGCTGGCAAGCCAGAGGGGGGTATGCTGTCCCGCCAGCGTTTCCGTCTAAATGAACCGCTCTAAAACATCGATACACGTAAAACGCGTTGATCGCTATAGGGGGCGCTACAGCATTGCCGCCGATCTCGCCTCACCGCATACTGGCCGTAATTTGGCCGCGTTGATTCGCACTCTCCGATGGCCTGCCGGCCACGCCATGGAACCTGCCATGTTTGCATCCAGACTGAAGAAAATCATTCTCACCGCTGCGCTGGCGTCCGTGATCGCTCCGGATTTCATCGCCTTGGCCGAGGCGGAGGACATGCCCGCCAAGCAGGCTTTCGGCGGTCAGGCCCTGCCTGCGGTGGCGCCGCCGCAATCGTTTGGCTTCTATTCCAAGGGCTGTCTTGCCGGCGGCATCGCCATTCCGGTGGACGGGCCAACCTGGCAGGTGATGCGACTGACGCGCAACAGGCGCTGGGGCCACCCGCGCATGATCGCGCTGCTCGAAAAGCTGTCGCGCGAGGGTGCGGCAAAGGACGGCTGGCCGGGTCTGCTCGTCGGCGACATCTCGCAGCCGCGCGGCGGGCCGATGCTCTCCGGCCACGCCTCGCATCAGGTCGGGCTCGACGCAGACATCTGGCTGACGCCGATGCCGAAGCGCCGCCTCACCGATGAAGAGCGCGAGAAGATCAGCGCCACTTCGATGCTGAAGGGGGATTCGCTCTATGTCGATCCCAATATCTGGACGCCGAGCCGCGCCGCGCTGCTAAAGCGGGCGGCGAGCTATCCCGAGGTGGAGCGCATCTTCGTCCATCCCGGCATCAAGAAGAAGCTTTGCGACACCGTCACCGGCGACCGGCGCTGGATGGCGAAGGTCCGTCCCTATTGGGGCCATCACTATCATTTTCACGTCCGCATCTCCTGCCAGCCCGGATCGCCCGGCTGCAAGCCGCAGGAGCCGATCAACATGAACGATGACGGCTGCGGCAAGCCGCTCGCCTGGTGGTTTACGGACGAGCCGTGGAGGAAACCCGCCAAGCCCGTCAAACCGACGAAGCCGGTGAAGCCTCCGAGGCCGATGATGCTGTCGGACCTGCCCCCCGCCTGCGCGCGTGTCTTGAACGAGCCGGGGCCGACCTCCATCGCGGAAGTGACGTTAGGCGGCGCGGCGGCCATGGCTAGAGCTGCCCGTGAGGAGGCTGCTCCCACCGCACCGGCGGTCCCGGCGGCGGCTTTCAGCGCGCCCACGCCACCGGCGGATATCCCCCTGCCCGTCCAGCGGCCACGGAATTGAGCGACGCTCATTTGCCCCTTACCCTTTTATCTTATTGCCCCTCACCCTTACCCTCTCCCCGTCAAGAACGGGGAGAGGGAGACATAAACGTAGCTGCTTCTTCTTGCTGCCGGGTGCAGGGGACCGAGAAATGGGTGCAAATGCTGACGCCTCCCTCCCCCCGCGTGCGGGGAGAGGGTAAGGGTGAGGGGCAAATGGCACAGCGCCAAGCAATCAGCCCTTTTCAGGAAGGGCCTGTTTCGGTATAGGCTTCAATCGATTTAGGATATGTCCATGCCGAAACCATACCGCATAGCGCTGATCGCGCATGATCTGAAAAAAGACGACATGGTCGCCTTCGCTCGCGCCCATGAGGCCCTGCTTTCGCGCTGCGAGATCGTCTCGACCAGCACGACCGGTACTCTTGTGCTGGAAGCCTGCCCTTCGCTTTCCATAGAGCGGGTCAAGAGCGGGCCGCGCGGCGGCGACCAGCAGATCGGCGCGATGATCGCGGAGGGAAAGGTACAGGCGTTGATCTTCTTCATCGATCCCCTGTCGCCGCTGCCGCACGATGTGGATATCAAGGCGCTGACGCGGCTTGGCACCGTCTACGACATACCGATGGCCCTCAATCGCGCCACGGCGGAAGTGCTGGCGGAGAAGCTTTCCGTTGAAGAATGGGCCGATGAAGCCTCGGAGCAGAACGGGAAATGAACATGATCTCCAGCACAGACACCGACTGCATCCTGCATTTTCCGATTCTCGTCGGCGATATTGGCGGCACCAATGCGCGGTTCGCCATACTGGTCGATTCCTATGCCGAGCCGAAGCAGTTCCCGATCCTGCAGACGGCGGACTATGCCACGATCGATGAAGCGATCCAGAGCGCCGTTCTCGACCACACCTCGATCCAGCCGCGCTCGGCGGTGCTGGCCATTGCCGGGCCTGTGGATGGCGACGAGATCGGCCTGACTAATTGCCCCTGGGTGCTGAAGCCTAAGCAGATGATGGAGACGCTGGGGCTGGAGGATATCACCGTCCTCAACGATTTCGAGGCACAGGCGCTGGCCGTCACGTCGCTGGAGGCCGAATACCTGGAACAGATCGGCGGGGGAGCGAGCGAGCCCAATGGCGGGCGCGTCGTGCTCGGACCGGGCACGGGCCTTGGCGTGGCCGGGCTGATCCGCACCCGCCAGACCTGGGTGCCGGTTCCAGGCGAAGGCGGGCATGTGGATTTCGGCCCGCGCACCAAGCGTGATTTCGAAATCTTCCCGCATCTGGAGCGCATCGGCGGGCGCATCTCCGCCGAGCAGCTCCTTTGCGGACGAGGCCTCCAGAACATCTATCGCGCCGTCTGCAAGACGGACGGCGTTGCGGCGACGCTGACGACGCCGGCTGAAATCACCGCCGCGGCGCTGGATGGCTCGTCCGCCCAAGCCAAGGAAACCCTGCAGCTCTTCGTCGTCTATCTCGGGCGGCTTGCGGGCGATTTCGCTCTTACCTTCATGGCAAATGGCGGGATCTATCTTGCCGGCGGCATCGCGCAGCGGATCCTTCCGGCGCTGAAAGACCCCTCGTTCCGCGAAGCCTTCGAGGACAAGGCGCCGCACGAGGATATCATGAAGACCATGCCGATCTATGTCATCACCCACCCGCTTGCGGCCTTGAGCG
This sequence comes from Paramesorhizobium leguminum, assembly GCF_003217235.1. Classification (GTDB taxonomy): domain Bacteria; phylum Pseudomonadota; class Alphaproteobacteria; order Rhizobiales; family Rhizobiaceae; genus Paramesorhizobium; species Paramesorhizobium leguminum. The sequence continues at coordinate 105,139 of NZ_QJTF01000012.1, forward strand.
GCCTTTCGGCCTATGCCCGCACCCCGGCGCGCTTCGGCGTGCCGACCGAGGGACGGCGCTGGCGCAAGGAGTGAGTGACTTCCCTCCCCCTTGCGGGGGTCCGAAGGACGGGCGAGACCCGTGGCTCGCCCCGGTAAGTGGCCCGAAGGGCCGGGTGGGGGTGGTGAAGTGTAGAGCACAATCGTCACCACCCCCATCCGCCCGCTCCGCGGGCACCTTCCCCGCAAGGGGGAAGGAGGACCTCGGCGCTTGGGATAGGCAAATCCGCCCAATAAGGCTATAGGACGCTCAGAATAAGGATTAACCTGTGAGCGTAGAAAAGCCCAAGAAGAAGATCGACCCCAGCGAGGCAACGCGCGTCATCCGCCGCATGATGTCGGAGAATGCCGGGGAATATAAGAAGAGCTACGCCATCGCGATCGTGGCGTCGCTGATCATCGGCGCTTCGAATGGCGGCCTCGCCTATCTGATGAAGCCGATGATCGACAAGATCTTCTACGAGCAACAGCTTGGCCTGATATGGATCATCTGCGGCGCGATCCTGAGCGTCTTCATCCTGCGCGGGCTTTCCAGCTATGTGCAGGCGGTGGAGCTCGCCAAGATCGGCAACAATCTGGTGGCGCGCTATCAAAAGCGCATCTTCGACCATCTGATGAAGCTTGGGCTCGATTTCTACAACGACACGCGCTCCGGCCACCTCGCCGCGCAGATCAATCAGAATGTTTCGGGCATTCGCGACCTTCTCAACATGACGGTCACCTCGATCGCGCGCGACATGATCTCGCTGATCGGCCTGATCGCGACGATGATCTACATGGACCCGATCCTGTCCGCCGCGATCATCGTGATCGGGCCGCCGCTCATTCTCGCCGTCGCCTATATTTCGCGCCGCATCCGCACGGTGACGCGGGAAGTCGTGCATCTCAACTCGCATCTTCTGGGCGCGATGCAGGAATCGGTGCAGGGCATCGCCATTGTCAAGGCCTTCACCATGGAAGACCAGCTGCGCGCCAAGATCGGCAAGCTGATCGAGCAGGCTGAAAGCCGCAGCAACAAGATCGCCCGGGTTTCCGAGCGCACGACGCCGATTTCCGAAATTCTCGCCGGCTTTGCCGTTGCGGGGGTGCTCGCCTATGGCGGCTATCGCGCCATCCTCACCCAGCAGCCGCCCGGCGCGATGTTCGCCTTCATCACGGCGCTGCTTCTCGCCTACGATCCCGCCCGCCGCCTCGCCCGCCTGCAGGTCGGGCTGGAGCGCGCGCTCGTCAATGCGCGCATGATCTATGAAATTCTCGACACCGAACCCCGGCAGAGCGACAAGACCGGCGCCGTGCCTATCCATATCGATAAGGGCGAGATCCGCTTCGAGGACGTCTATTTCTCCTATTCCGAGACCGCGCCGGTGCTGCACGGCGTCAGCTTCGCCGCCGCGCCAGGCAAGACGACGGCAATCATCGGCGCATCGGGCGCCGGCAAATCGACGTTGATCGCGCTCTTGCAACGCTTCTACGATATCGAAAAGGGGCGAATTCTCATCGACGGCCAGGATATTGCCGGCGTGACGAAGCAATCGCTTCGCCATGGGGTCGCCTATGTCTCGCAGCAGCCCTATCTCTTCGAAGGCACGATTGCCGACAATATCCGCTATGGGCGGCCGAGTGCCACGATGGAAGAGATCATCGCAGCTGCCGAACTCGCCCATGCGCATGAGTTCATCCTGCAACAACCGCAAGGCTATGACACGCCGGTGGGTGAGAATGGCGTGACACTTTCGGGCGGGCAGCGCCAGCGCGTTTCCATCGCGCGAGCCATCGTGCGCAACGCGCCGATCCTGCTTCTGGATGAAGCCACATCGGCGCTCGACAATGAATCGGAAAAGCGCGTGCAGCAGGCGCTCGACAGCATCATGCAGGGGCGCACAACCATTGTCATCGCGCACCGCCTCTCGACCATCGTCAATGCCGACCGTATCATCGTGATGGAAGCGGGCCGCGTGGTAGAAGAAGGCCGGCACGAAACGCTGATCGGCGATCCGCACAGCATCTACGCCCGTTTCCACAAGCTGCAGGGCGGGACCGACTGGCAGGTGCTGGACGATGTTGGAGAAACAGGCGAAAAGGTTGTTGAAGCTGAGAAAAAAGTCACCGCACGGCGCGGAAAAGCGGGAAGCAAGGCATGAGCGAGAAGCGCGTTTCTTCATCGGATATGAAGCTGGTTGTCGTCGGCGCCGGCGGTCGCATGGGCCAGGCGCTGATCCGCGCCATCCATGAAATCGACGGCGCGCGGCTTGCCGGCGCGATCGCGCGGATCGGTTCGCCGCTTATCGGTCGCGATGCGGGCGAAGTGGCCGGGGTTGGGCCGCTCGGTGTCGTCATTAGAGACGATGTCCTTCCCGTCTTCGCCGATGCCGAAGGCGTGCTTGATTTCACATCACCCGCCGCGACCGTCGAATTCGCCAAGCTCGCGGCGGAGGCGGGCATCGTCCATGTCATAGGCACCACCGGTTGCTCGGAGGCGTACGACGAGAAGATCCGCACCGCCGCTGCTCGCGCGCCTATCGTCAAATCCGGCAATATGAGCCTCGGCGTCAATCTTCTCTCCGTTCTGGTGGAGAAGGCGGCGAAGGCGCTTGGGCCTGACGATTTCGACATTGAGATTCTCGAAATGCACCACAAGCACAAGGTGGATGCACCTTCAGGCACCGCGCTGCTTCTCGGCGAGGCGGCGGCTGAGGGACGCGGCATCGACCTCGTCTCGCAAAGCGTTCGCTCACGCGATGGCCATACCGGCGCGCGCGAAAACGGCACCATCGGCTTTGCCACGCTTCGAGGCGGCTCGGTCATCGGCGACCATTCGGTCATTCTCGCCGGCGCGGGCGAGCGCATCACGCTTTCCCACCATGCCGAGGACCGCACGATCTTCGCGCGCGGCGCGGTCAAGGCGGCGCTCTGGGCGCGCGGTCGCAAGCCGGGGCTCTATTCGATGCGCGACGTTCTTAATCTCAACGACTGATCTTTTCTGGAGCAACCAACCATGTCCCGCACCCTCATCCTTGTCCGCCACGGACAGAGCGAATGGAACCTGAAGAACCTTTTCACCGGATGGCGCGATCCGGGGCTCACCGAGCTCGGCCACACGGAAGCCAAGGACGCCGGTAAGCGGCTGAAGGCGGCGGGACAGCATTTCGATATCGCCTTCACGTCCACGCTTTCGCGCGCGCAGGCCACCTGCCAGCATATTCTCGATGAGATGGGCCAGCCGGACCTTGAAACGATCCGCAATCAAGCGCTGAACGAGCGCGACTATGGCGAACTCTCCGGCCTCAACAAGGACGACGCGCGCAAGAAATGGGGCGAGGAGCAGGTTCACATCTGGCGCCGCTCCTATGACGTGCCTCCGCCCGGCGGCGAAAGCCTGCGCGACACCGGCGCCCGCGTGTGGCCGTATTATCTGCACATCATCCAGCCGCATGTGCTGCGCGGCGAGACGGTGCTCGTCGCCGCGCATGGCAACTCGCTACGCGCGCTGATCATGGCGCTGGAAGGGCTTTCCGGCCCGGAAATCGTAGAGCGTGAACTCGGCACCGGCATTCCGATTATCTACAATCTCAACGCCGACTCCACCATCGCATCCAAGGAAGTGCTGGAAGGCTGAAAGCGTATCGGGACAGCGCTCGAACGGGGTTGGACAAAAGCCGGATAATATTATCCAAACCCGATTGACAGAGCGCCGCCTGCCCCTTACATGGGACCCCGTTGCCCAGATGGCGGAATTGGTAGACGCGCCAGCTTCAGGTGCTGGTACCCGAAAGGGTGTGGAGGTTCGAGTCCTCTTCTGGGCACCAGCCATAAATTGCATTTTCCCGATTTTTTTAAGCCTTAAGGCATTTTCAGAGCTCGTTTGAAGCGGCTTCCCCTAGAGCATTTCATTTTTAGGTTGAAGCGATGATATTCTTTTATCGGTGCGGACTGTTTCACCGTTGAGGCATGGATTCCTGTGACAAGCACAGGAATTGTCTGTTTGTTTCATGCTTAATTGGCGCTGAGGCTGGATGCGATTCCCGGGATGGCCACCCCGGGAAT
>NZ_QJTF01000013.1 GCF_003217235.1 Paramesorhizobium leguminum
AAATGAAACTCAAAGGGCTGAGCCCTGTACAATACAGGACCCAGCCCTTAAATCGTCCCAGCCTTTAAACTGTCCAACTTTACGGGGTCAGTTCATGGCCTGGGTGACGGATTTTGCGGCCAAGACACCATACGAGTTGGATCAGGTTATGCGGAGTTTTGTTGCTCTGCGAACGATGGGGCTCGATCCAACAAACGGCTTAATGCGGGACTTGGGCGATAGTGCCGCCGCGATGGGAATTCCTGTCATACAAGCGGTCGAAGCTATGAAAGACGCTGTGACTGGTGAGAACGAGCGCCTCAAAGAGCTGGGCATCACAGCTTCCAAAGAAGCCGGCATGATTACGTATCACTATACAGACTCGACCGGAAAGATGATGGAGGCCTCCGTCGAGGCGACAGATCGCATCGGTATTCAGGCCAAGCTGATGGAAATTTTCAACGAGAAATACGGCGGAGCAATGGAAAAGCTGTCCAGCACATGGGGCGGCATGATTTCCAACGTAGCCGACATCTGGACCCAGTTTCAGTTAGCCATCATGAGCGCCGGCCTGTTCGACTGGATGAAGGAAAAGCTGAAGATGGTATTGGATACCATCAATCAACTGAAACAGAGCGGTGAGCTTGACAGGTGGGCGGCCTCTATCGGGCAGAAAATCCAGTTTGTGCTGGAAAGCGCGTGGAATTTTGCCACCAATGTATTCAGCGTCCTGCAAAAGCTCGGCGGGTATCTCAAAATCGCCGCCGACTATGTGGGCGGATGGGAGCGCCTTGGAGTAATCCTTGCCGGCATGGCCTTCGCGCCGATGCTGATTTCAACTGCTGCGGGCCTTGTCCAGATCGCCCTTGGGCTGACGATGCTCACAACCGCGCTGATGGCCAATCCGATTGTTCTGATCATTGCCGCCATAGCCATCGCAATCGCGGCAGCTGCCTATCTCATATATGCCAATTGGGACAGTATCGTCGCATTCTTCGTCAATATCTGGAACTCGATTTCTGCCGGCGCCAAGGCCGCTTGGGCGTCGATCAAGGAATGGCTTGGGTTCGATCCGGTCGCGGCATTGTCGTCAGCATGGTCCTCGATCTCGACCGTCATTTCTGATGCATGGGCTTCCCTGCCACCGCTGACATGGGACAATGTGCTCACGGCGCTCGACTGGCTTTCGTGGTTATCGCCGCTGCGCTGGCTGGATTTTGTTCCCGGCTTTTCATGGTCTGGCATCATTACCGGCACGATTGATTGGGCACAGTATATCGCGAGTTTCGAATGGTCCGATTTCCTGCCTTCGTTTTCGTGGCCGGAGATAAAGCCGCTCGATCTGCCCGAGATGCCGGATATAGCGGGCTGGATCGGCGGAATGGGCGACAAGGCCATGGCCGCGATAGAAGGCCTTTCATCCCGCCTCGGCAGCGCCTGGTCGCGGGTCAGGTCCGCCTTTTCCTTCGGGGCAAGCGCAAAGGTCGATGTGATGGACCCGGCGACGATCCAGGCGGCGCAGGCCGCCACGGCTGCGCTCAAAGCGGATATGCAAGCTGTGGCAGCGACCGACACCACCGGCGCGATGGGACAGCTTGCGCGCCTCGATGCCGAAGCCGGGCGTATCAAACAGGCGGTCACCAACTCGGTGCAACAGGCGCAATCCTATCTGGCCGGCGTCAGCCTTTATAATCAGGGCGCGGCGCTGATGGATACGATGGCGGCGGGCATCCGCGCTCGCGCGGTGGTGGTCATCGCCGAAATCCAGAAGATGGCTCAGGCGGTGCGTGACCATCTGCCATCCTCACCGGCCAAGGTCGGCCCGCTCTCCGATATCCACCGGCTCAAATTTGGGGAAACCATCGCCTCGTCCATCCGTCCCGCGCCGATGGTGAAGGCAATGCGCGGCGCTGCAGCGGCAACCATGGCGGCAGCAAGCATTTCTGGAACGAGTATTCCGGTCTCGGCGCAGCCCGTTGCCGGCGCGGCGGTGCGGGCTGAGGTGGCAGCGCGCAGCCAGTCGGCCTCCATCGCATCAGGGCAGACGGGCGGCGGCGTCCATATCGAGTACAAGCCGACCCTGCAACTCTCCGGCGATGCGAAGAGCGCCGAGGCGACTTTCCGGAAAGAACTGGATGCTCATGCTCGCCACATCGCCAAGCTTGTCGAGGAAGAGCGCCGGAAAAACGATAGGAAAAAGGCGTGATCTATCTGCTCGGCTCCATTCCCTTGGGCATTGCGCCGCTGACCGGCCCGACGGCGCATTCTTATGAACGCGCGGCGACGTTCGCACAGCACGCGCCGACACGCGGCAAGCCCGTGCTGCAGGAGATCGGCGAGGAACTGGACACACAATCCTTCGATTTCTTCTTTTCAGAAGAGTTCTGCGATCCGGGCGAGGAGCTGGCGAAGCTGGAAGCGGCCTTCGCGTTAAAATCACCGCTTCCGCTGGTCCTCGGAAACGGCGTTTTTAACGGGAAGCGCTACGTGGTTGAAAGCCTGTCTGTGACCGTGGCCAAAACGGATCGGGGCGGGTCGCCGGTGCGCATTGAGGCGTCGATTTCGTTGTTGGAAGACCCGATTGCGGGCGGGCTGTTCTCGCTCATCACCTCCCTCGCAAAATCCCGCGCGCCTGCCGTTTCCAAGGGCGCGGCGCAAAATCCGCAGGTGAAAAAATGACGGCGAAGCTCACCGGCGACTATTTCGAGCATGTCACCCAGACCGGCGACCGCTGGGATTTGCTGGCCTATCGTTATTATGGCGACCAGTACAAGCAGACCGTCCTGATCGAGGCGAACCGGCACCTGTTTCTCGATGACCTGTCAGTCCCACCGCTTGTTTTGCCCTATGGCATCACGCTGAAAATCCCGGTGATCGTGGAAGAGGCTACCAACACCGACCTGCTGCCGCCGTGGAAACGGGACAATCCCGTTTATGGAGGGCGGTGATGGCGACGAAGCCCTATTTCCAGCTCATCTATCAGGGTGTCGATATTTCGTCGGAACTGGATCCCGAGACCACTTCTGTCAGCTACACCGACAAGCACCATGGCGAGATGGACGAGATCAGCGTCACGGTACAGGATAAGGACGGCAAATGGAAAGGGGAATGGTGCCCGGAACCGGGCGACACCATGTCCCTGACGATCTTCGATGGCCTCGGCGGTGTGCTGCCCTGCGGTGAATTCGAGATGGACGAGCCAGAAGCGTCCGGTGATAGCAGCGGCGATACCATGACCATGCGCGGCATCGCCGCGCCGATCAGCAAGCCACTGCGAACCGAGAAAACCCGCGCCTTCGAAAAACAGCCTTTGCGCGCGATCGTCAGCAAGGTGGCCGGCGAAAATGGTCTTTCAGTCGAAGGCGATATCGAGAACATCAATTTCGAGCGCGTGTCCCAGCGCCGGGAACGTGATCTGGAATTTCTAACGCGCCTTGCCGAAGATACGGGCCATTATTTTACGGTGAAGGGCAAGCGGGCGATTTTCACCTCGTTCCGCTCGATCGACGGCCGCGCCGCCGCGCTCGTCATCAACCATACCATGATCGGCACCACGCTGCTGAGCTACAGTCTCAAATTCCAGACGGCCGAAACCTATTCGAAAGCAAGCGTCAGTTATCTCGACGCCAACAAAAAAGAGCCGATAAAGGCCGAGGAAAAGGACGCCCAGGTCAAGACCGGCGACACGCTCAAGATTTCCGGGGAGCGGACAGAAAGCCCGGCCAATGCCAAGGCGCTGGCAAGGTCTCGCCTGCATTACAAGAATCGGAAAAGCCGCTCCGGCTCGATCTCGCTGGTGGGGGATGTCCGGGCGTTGGCAGGCGTCACCGTCGATATGGCGGATTTCGGGAAATATGCCGGTATCTATCTGATTGACAGTTCAACCCACAATATGAGCCGGAGCGGTTACACTACGGACGCGGAGTTGCTCGATGCGCGCGCAAAATGATTTCCAGCAGAACAGTTCTAACAAGCGTGGGATCGTGGTCGATCGCGATCCCAAAAAGATGCGCGTGAAGGTGCAGTTTCAGGACGAAGATGACACCGTTTCTTTCTGGGTTGATGTGCTGGCGCGGTCTTCGGGAACCACGAAGAGTTTCATGATGCCGGATGTGGATGACGAAGTGTGGTGCGCCGTCGATATGAAGGGAGAAGACGGTTGCATTATCGGCTCCAAGTATAATGACAAGGATGCACCGCCTTTCGATGGCAATGACGATCTCGGCGTGACCTTTCCGGGCGGATCGATCCACATCGACCGCGCCAGTGGCGCAATCACGATCAACGTATCCGGCGAAGTCACTATCACCGGCGCAAGCGGACATCTGAAATAATGCCCCGGATCGTGCGTCTTGGTGATATTTCTTCTCATGGCGGCGTGGTGATCTCGTCCGCTTCGAAATGGCAGTGCGAAGGCTCGTTGATTGCCCGAAAAGGCGATCTTCATTCATGCCCCATTCCGGGTCATGGCGTGACGCCTATTATATCCGGATCGGGGAAATACCGCTGCGAGGGCGAGCCGATAGCGCGCGATGGGGATGCATGCGGATGTGGTGCGGTCATGATATCCGGCGCATCCAAGTGGGATTGCGACTAAGGGGCTGGCTTGCCTTGACCGGCTTTTCCGGCTAGCCTCGGTTGCCATCTGAAGGATTGACCGGAACCCAGTTCCGGTCATTTTTTATGTGCCGTCCGATAGTTTGGCGGCATGATCGACAAAGACAAAATTCGCCATCGCCATTGGTCGCTCAAGGTCAGCCGCATCGACCCGGAAACGGGTATTGCCGCTGATACCTATGGCGCGATCGTCACCGCCATCGACGATCTGCATCAGTCTATTTCCAACCTGATCATGACGCCGAAGCGCTCCGTGCCGACCGAGCCGGAAAAGGGCTGCGACATCGATGGCGCGATCGACAAGCATCCGGACATCGGCATTCCGTTGCTTACCCGCGAAATCTGGGACGCCATCACCATCTGGGAGCCGCGCGTCGTGGTCGAGAAGGTTGACGTGCTATTGGCACAGTTTTCCCATTTCAAGACACGGGTTTTCTGGCGACCGGTCGAGGGGGTGCTTGCCGATCAGTACATGACGGAGGTCCAATATCGTGCCTGATCCCGTCAAAAGGACGATTGAGCAACTGCGGGCCAATGGCGCGCCGCAGTTTTTCGAGCGCGATCCAGCCAAGCTGAAGGCGCTGTTCAAGCAGGAGTTCGAGCGCGTTTCCGGTCGCACGCTCTATCCGGCGCAGACCGAAATGTTCTTGATCGAAACCGCTGCCTATTCGCTTTCGATATTGAACGAGGCGGCGCAGACCGCGACCGAGCAAAACACCGCAGTGTTTGCCGAGGGCGTCCACCTTGAAAATCGCGGCTCGAATGTTTCGACCTTTCGGCTTCTGGCGCAGCGGGCCAAAACGGAGCTGCGGTTCGAGCTTAATCAGGTGCGGCTGGTCGATGTGGTGATCCCGCGCGGCACTCGTGTCGCGTCCGGTTCCGCTGTCATCTTCGCCACCGACGCCGACCTGATCATCCCGGCCGGGATGCTGGCGGCCACGGTGCGCGGCACGGCCGAGACGCCCGGCGCTGCCTTTAACGGCCTCGGCGTTGGCGCCGTGGCCGACCTGCTCGATCCGATTGCCTATGTCACCAGCGTCCGCAACGTGTCGATCGTCGAGGGCGGCACGGATGACGAGGATCTCGAGCGCTTTCGTCTTCGGGTGGTCAATGCGCTCTATACCATCGCCAAGACCGGCCCGCGTAATGGCTATCGCGAGCATGTCATGGCTGTCGATCCGGAGATTGTGGATGTCGAGCCGGTCAGGCCGGAGCCGGGCTTTATCAATATCTATCCGCTCACCAGAACAGGCCAGCCCAGTCAGGCACTGAAGGATGCCATCCTCGCCTATCTCGACCCCGACACATTGCGCCCCATGGGCGATGACGTGACGGTGCATGATCCCGTCCGTATTGGATTTCGCTTCACCCTGATCGTGCGTTCGCTCGAAGCGGTTGCCGGACTGGATGCCACTGCCCGCGCGGCGGCGGAAACGGCCTTTTTCCCATGGACGCAGGAGCTTGGCGCACAGATTGCGCCATCGGCCATCATCGCCGCCGTCAAGACGATTCCCGGCGTGACCGATGTCGCCATCGGCGGGCTGGATTTCACCGATCTGCCGAAAACCCATTATGCCGGGCTCGATGAGCTAATCGTCAAACTTGAGGTCAAGGCGAATGTCTGACCCGTTCATCCCGCTTGAGCTTGTTCCGCCCGGCGTCAATGACCGCCGTTCGCGGGATTTCATCAGCGCCTTGGGCGCATTGCTGGCTGATTTCAGGCCATCCGCCCTCATGATCCAGGACCCATGGACAGTCCAGTCATCGCTGTTGCCGATCATGATCGTCGAGGCCGGTCTATCCGAATTCGTTTCGCCCAATATGCGCGAGGATTTGGTGCGATCGCTGATCGCCCATGCGCCTGAAATCCATGCCCGCACCGGCACGGTGCGTGGCGTCAAGCTGGCGTTAGAGGCCATAGGCGTATCCGCCCGCTGGACGCAATGGTGGGAAGAGACGCCCAAGGCGCATCACGATACACACAGGGTTGTGCTTTTCCTCTCCGACACGGTGATCGACGGCCATGCGCCGCTCGATCTCGCCAATCAGCGCGCCGCCGCCCGCATCATCGCCGCCACCAAACGCCACAGCCAGGACATTGCCATCCAGTACGGCCTGCGCGGCCTTTCTAACGTCTACGCTGGCGCTGCCTCGCGACGTGGCCGCACGGTGCGTATCAACGCGCCGCAGCTCGGCGATGAAAGCTTCTCTACACCTTCCTACGCAGGGACAGGCGCGCGCGTCGTCCGTGACATCCGCATCAACGCAAAGGTCTGACCATGGCGCAAAACTACTTTTCCATCGTTACGAATGTAGGCCGTAACAAGCTGGCGCTCAGCGCAGCCGGCGGCGAAGAGGTGACGATCACGCATTTCGCGATTGGCGATGGCAACGGTGCAGAGGTCAACCCGACCGCCGCTAGCACGGCATTGGTGCGCGAGGTCTGGCGGACGCAGGTTGAAAGCGTTGAAATCGACCCGCTCAACCCATCTGCGGTACTGGTGACCGCGATCATTCCGACCAATGTCGGTGGTTGGTGGATGCGTGAGTTCGGCATTTTTGACCGTGCCGGCGACATGATCGCGGTGGCGAAGCCCGTCTCGCAATATAAGTCAACCGCGCTTGAAGGGCAGCTTGAAGATATCCGCTACGAATTCCAGATCATCATAGGCGAGACAGCCAACGTCACGATGCTGGTCGATCCGTCAGTCTTGCTGGCGAGCCGGGATTTCGTCGAGAAGCGCAAAGTGCCTGTGGCGCAGCTCTCCCTCACGCCGTGGGTGCCGGTAAAATCCATGACCGTCACCGCGCCGCCCGCAAATGCTGCCGCGTGGGATACCTACGTCATCCCCAACGGCGCGACGGGGGCATGGGCTGGGAAGGCTGGCGGTGTCGCGGAGTGGACCGGCGCGGCCTGGAATATCTTTGTTCCGAAGGACGGTCACGGTATAGGCCTGCCGGATGGGCGCGTCTTTTTGCGCGTGGCCGGCACTTATATCGAGTGGCTCGCCAGCCGCGAATGGGTGACCTCCCGGAAGACACCGGTGGAGCGGCTCAATAGTCTGCCTTGGCTCTCCGTGCAGAGCGTTACGCTGACCGCTCCGCCTGCGGCGCCAGCAGCGGGGGACATTTATCTGATCCCAGCGGGGAGTATCGGTAAATGGGCGGGACAGGCCGGGAAGCTCGCGGAATGGTCGGGCACGGATTGGACGTTTATTGCGCCTCGCGACGGCCATGGCGTCAGCCTGCCGGATGGACGGGTGTTTGAGCGCATCGGTGGCGCATATGTCGAAAAAATTGCCCAGGATGTACAGTCAGGCAGGTGGGTATATGTCGAGGACGCAAGCCCGGATGTTAACCGGGTGGTCGTGAGCCCGACGCCTGCCCTCACGGCGTTAACCGCGGGCCTCGGACTACGCGTTAAAGCCAAGAACTCCAGCACCGGTAAATCGGTGATGGCGGTTTCCGGTTTACCGGACAAGGAGCTTGTGCGGCTTGACGGGTCGACCCTCTACGACAGCGATATCGTGGCGGGCGGCATTTACGACTTCATTTATGATGGAGCCAAGTTCCGGGTTTTAAGCGCGCTATCCACTCCCCAATTGCGCCGGCCCATCACGCTCCATGTCAATGCCGCGATCGGTAATGATGCAAACGATGGCTCCGCCAATGACGCCGCCCACGCGATCGCCTCCATTCAGGGGGCGGTAGACCAGGCATTCGCGTATGGCCCTGGTCCCTACACGGTGACCATCCGTGTCGCTGCCGCTACCTACGGACGCGTCAGGATACCCGAGAGGGTCGGGCCGACCCTGTCCATTATCGGCGATGTCGCTACACCTGGCAACGTTGTGATCAATGGTGGCGCCGGCGCGGATACCTTCTCGGTTTATGGATCGAATGTCGTATCGGTTTCCGGTGTGCGAGCGCAGATGATTCAATCCGGCACGGAGCGCAGTGGCTTTATTTCCTACGGGCAGTCCACGCTTAACGTTGATCGCTGTGAGACCGGCGCTATCGATGGGGCATCCCTGCAGGCCTATGGCGGCGGTGTGATCAACGTCTCCAATCATCGCTTCACCAGCAGTTCCAGGTTCATGTACCGCGCCAATGTCGGCGGGCGGATTAGTATTGCAGGCACACAAACGCTGGTAGGCGTGGTCCCCCTCGGCAGCGCCGCCGCCCAGGCTGATAATGGCGGTGTAATTGTCGCCTCTCCTTCCAATCCAGTCACTTTCGTTAACCGAGAGAACCTCGCCGCAGGCGCGCGTTATCGCGTGATTATGAATGGTTTGATCGACACGGTGGGCGGCGGCCCCAATTTCTTCCCCGGCGTCGGTGATGGCGCCACCTCGACAGGAGGCCAATATGTATGATCCCTATGACTGGTATTGGCGCGCTGATGATGGACGCGTCTTTTCTTCGGCCCGGCAAGCGATTGTTGACGCCGACGATGAGGAATACCTCGGATGGCGCAATGACGCGCGCCAGCCGACGCCGTGGCCGCTGGATGATGCCGGACAGCAAACCGATGCGGCCTTGCAGGCTGTCCTGACGCCCTTTGGCCTCTATGTCGGGCTTGCGGAGGCCAAGGCCGGGCATAAGGCTGCGGTCGATCAGGCGGCGGAGCGTGAGCGGAAAAAATACATCACGCCCGGCGAAGGGCAGGCAATGGAGTATCAGCAGGCGGCAACCGAGGCGATCGCTTATCTGGCCGCGCTTGAGGCCGATCCGAAATATGAGCCCGAACCGGGCGCATACCCGATGCTGGAGGCGTCGATCGGCATTGATGGCGATACGCTTGCGGAGGTGGCAACGACCGTGGCTGCGATGCACACGCAATGGCAGATGATAGGCTCCGCTATCCGCACCGTTCGGCTCGCCGCAAAAGCGGCAGTCGGCGCGGCGGAGAGCGTCGAGGCCGCGCAGGCAGTACTGGATGGAATCAAATGGCCCACGCCGCAAGAGGTGGCGCGCTAGTCAAGGACGGCCACGTCAATTCGTGGCGGCGGGGTATCCGGCAAGAAGACCCGCCCGACAGCAGGGGTAGATAACCGTCGCGTCCGCGCCCTTTCGGGCAAGCGGCTTGTGACCGATTCTTGAGTATGAGTATATGACCTTCCAGCCTAACCACATCGCCGTCGATCCGGTTTCGCCGCCCGCTGCTTACATTGGCGGCAAGCGCCAGCTCTCGCGCCGCATCTGCGAGTGCATCGCAGCGGTGCCCCATTCGCTTTATGCGGAGCCTTTTGTCGGCATGGGCGGCGTGTTCTTTAAACGGTCATCTGCCCCACGTACCGAGGTGATCAACGACCGCTCCGGCGATGTGGTCAACCTGTTCCGCATTTTGCAGCGGCACTATCCATACTTCATGGACATGCTGAAATTCCAGATCACGAGCCGCCGCGAGTTCGAGCGGCTCAAGGCGAGCAATCCGGTCACTCTGACTGATCTCGAGCGAGCGGCTCGGTTCCTGTATCTTCAGCGTCTGACCTTCGGCGGAAAAGTGGCCGGCCGGACTTTTGGCGTCCAGCGCGCTGGCTCAGCCCGTTTCAATCTCACGCGCCTCGCACCCATCTTAGATGATATCCACGAACGGCTTACGGGCGTAGTGATTGAAAACCTCGACTGGCTAGACTTTATCGACCGCTACGATCAGCCAGAAACGCTGTTCTACCTCGATCCGCCCTATTGGGGATCTGAGGATTATTACGGCAAGGAACTGTTCAGCCGGGACCAGTACGAGGTAATGGCCGGGCGTCTCGCCCGCATCAAGGGCCGCTTCCTGCTCTCCATCAACGACGTGCCGGACATTCGCTCGATCTTCTCCGCCTTCGACATCGAGGACGTGTCGCTGACCTACACTGCCAGTGGCGGCCGGGGGAAAGCGGTGCGGGAATTGATCATCAGTAACGGATGATCCGATGATCGGCGTTAGCGTTTTTGGTTTTTTGTGCCAAAGCTAACGCCGATTTGTGCCAAAGGTCGCGCCGCGCCACACCGTCATTCCTGTGCTTGTCACAGGAATCCATGCCTCAACCTATCCATTCACGACAACGGCGCAAATACGTACCTTTCCTCCCGCATTGCGCAGATGATGTGGAACACGCTTGGCATTCCAAGACTATATGCAGGAGACAAGTATTGAGGCGCAGAGAAAACAAGCGAAAGCTAATATATTAAAAGAGTAAGGAAATCTCAAGCACCCATGTTGCACTGCAACAAAAGCTGGTGTTAGCTGAGCCAAATTGGGGAAATCGTATGTATCGAACCGCAAAGTTGCTCAGCGCCGCGCTGCTGTCGTCGTCCGTCTCTCATGCCGCGCCTGCATCCGATCTGCGCGCGCAGATCGTCATCTACGGGTGCACGCCGGCGGGGATCACTGCCGCAATCGCGGCGAAGCGGCGCGAGCATGATGTCGCGCTTGCCTGCCGCGACGGCTGGATCGGCGGCTTGAGCACCAACGGGCTCGGCTATGCCGATGCGGGCAATCATCATGCGATTGGCGGCCTTGCGTTGCAGTTCTATAAGGACGTCAAATCCTATTATGCCGAACGGGGTATTACCGACATCCCCGCGGCGCAGGCCCACCCCGGCTCACCCAACGACGTTCCCGGCACGCAATGGGTGTTCGAGCCACATGTCGCAGAGGCGATCTATCAGCGCTGGCTCGACCAGCACGGCATCGTGCCGATCTATAATTTCAAGCTTCGGCTCGACCAGGGCGGTGTCGTCTCGCAGGATGGCAAAGTCCGGGAAATGGTCGCGGAAGACGGCCGAAAGATCACGGGCGACATGTTCATCGACGCCAGCTACGAAGGCGACCTAATGGCGATGGCAGGCGTGTCCTTCACGACAGGCCGCGAAGCCAATGCCCAATATGGCGAAACGCTCAACGGCAACCAGCCGCTCAATTCGGTCTCGCACAATTTTACCGCAGACGTGGATCCGTATATCGTTCCCGGAAAGCCCGAGAGCGGGCTGCTGCCGCGGATCGAGCCCGGTCCCGCCGGCGTGGAGGGCGCGGGAGACAAGCGCATCCAGGCCTATACCTATCGCCTGTGCATGACGAAGCGGCCAGACATCCGGGCGCCGTTTCCGAAGCCCGCCAACTACGATCCGCTTCAATACGAGCTGCTTGCCCGCTATTACGACACCGGCTGGCGCGACCCCTTTACCAAATACGACGCCATTCCGAACGGCAAGACCGATACCAACAATTTCGGCGCCTTCTCCTTCGATAATATCGGCATGAATTATGGCTATCCGACGGGCTCCTATGCCGAGCGCGAGCGCATCGTCGCGGAACATCGCGACTATCAGCAGGGGCTGTTGTGGTTCATGCAGAACGACCCCCGCGTTCCCGCCGACGTGCGCGCCGCGATGGCGCCGTGGGGGCTGTGCGGCGACGAATTCAAGGATAACGGCCACTGGCCACGGGAGATCTACATGCGCGAAGCGCGCAGGATGGTCTCCGATTTCGTGATGGCGGAGAAACACCTTCGCGGGCTGGAGCCGACGCCGCAATCGGTCGGGCTCGGCTCGTACAACATGGATTCGCACAATGTGCGACGCTATGTCGACGCCCGCGGCTTTGCTCGCAACGAAGGCAATATCGAAGTGAGCCCGGGCCGCGATTATGAGATCAGCTACCTCTCGCTGGTGCCCCGCCGGAACGAGGCGCGCAACCTTCTGGTGCCTGCGGCGATCTCCGCATCGCACATTGCCTATGGCTCAATTCGCATGGAACCGGTCTTCATGATTCTGGGAGAGTCTGCCGGCACCGCTGCAAGCCTGGCGCTCCGGTCTAACAGCGACGTTCAGGATGTACGCTACGACGCGCTCGAACCCGAACTGGTCACGGCGGGCCAGGTACTCCATCCGGATAGCACCGTCGCCCGCTATTACAAGAAAATCAGGAGGAAGCTTGCCTCTATATATGCAGGCTTGACTGATTAGAAACGCTGCCGGGATAAAATAGGCGCCTTTTCATTACGGAACCTTTCACCGAAGCGGGGCGTTGTGCCGGACCGTTTCACCGGCTGAGGGGCTCCATGTCGTTCGATTTTTTCTCATACGATTTCTTCCTATTCGTTCTCATCGGCTTTTGCGCGCAGATCGTTGATGGCGCGCTCGGCATGGCGTTCGGCGTGCTGTCCACAACCAGCCTTCTTGCCATCGGGATGCCGCCGGCGACGGCGAGTGCGATGACGCATGTGGCGGAAATGTTCACCACCGCCGCGTCGGGCGCTTCCCATGCTTATCATCGCAATGTGAACTGGCATTTCGTCGCGCGGCTGGCGCCTGCGGGGATCGCGGGCGGCATCATCGGCGCCTATGTCCTCACCCAAATCGACGGCAAGGCGATCGAGCCGTTCGTCTCGGCCTATCTGGTGGCCGTCGGGCTCTATATCCTGTTCAAGGCCTTGCGCCCGCTCTGGCCGCGCGATGTGCGCGACTGGATCATCCCTTATGTGGGCTTTTGCGGCGGCCTTCTCGATGCGGCGGGCGGTGGCGGTTGGGGGCCGATTGTCACGACATCGCTCGTCGGGCGCGGCCATGATCCGAAAAAGGTGATCGGCTCCACCAACCTGACCGAATTCCTGGTGACGGTGTCGATCTCCGTCACCTTCGTGCTGACGCTCGGCTGGTCCGAATTGCACGCGGCCATAGGGCTGATCATCGGCGGCGTCCTCGCCGCGCCCATCGGCGCTTATGTGGTCAAGCGCGTGCCGGTACGCCCGCTGATGGTGGCGGTTGCGCTCATCATCATCGCCACCTCGGCCATCCGGATATTTTAAGGAACTTCACACTTCCAACGCCGCGAAACTTGCGCCATCCGACCGGCAATGACTATCTTACGGTGCTATTCCCGGTTGCCGGCGGGCGAAATGCCGTCCGGCAGACACGAAAGGCAGGCGTTAGTGCGAAGAAAGCCGAAAGACAGGAAGCTCTCCGCAGACATTCTCAGGGTCATCCGCAACCGGCCTGGCCACAGGCCGCATTCCGCCAACAGAGGGGCGGGAGATACGGTTATCGCCTCCTACAACGTGCATAAATGCATCGGCGTGGACAAGAAATTCGATCCTGAACGCACCGCGCAGGTCATTGCTGAAATCGATGCGGATGTGATCGCCATTCAGGAAGCGGACAAGCGCTTCGGGCGCCGCTCGGGACTGCTCGATCTCGATTGGCTGGAGCGGACAAGCGGGCTTGTGCCCGTGCCGATCGACGCCATGTCGCCCACCGGCCATGGCTGGCATGGCAATCTGATTTTGCTGCGCAGGGGCACGGTGCTTCGCGTTCGCCAGCTCAAGCTGCCCGGCGTCGAGCCCCGCGGCGCGCTGGTGGCGGATATCGATTTTGCCATCGGCCATCTGAGGATCATCGCGGCGCATCTGGGGCTGCTCAGGCGCTCGCGCGAGCAGCAGGCGGAGGCGATCATGGCCGCTTTCGAGGCGGAGGAGGCGCGCCCTACCCTGCTTATCGGCGATCTCAACGAATGGCGCGTCGGCAAGCGCTCCTCGCTCGCCTCGCTGCTTCCCATTTTCGACCCGTCATCAGGCGCGGTGCCCAGCTTCCCCTCGCGCTTTCCGGTGCTGGCGCTCGACCGGGTGCTCGGCCATCCGCACGATCTGGTGACAATGCTGGAAGTGCACAACACGCCGCTGGCGCGCATCGCCTCCGATCATTTGCCGATCAAGGCGCATATCGATCTGGAGGCGGCGCTTCTATCCACGAGGGAACCGCTTACAGATAGGGTGAGCCGAGCCATATGATACGCTCCATCAGTCGACGAAGGAACGGCCGGGCGCGCAATTCCTGCAGGATAACCGGCTTGGCGCCTTTCATCGCGGCGCGGATGCGAGTGTCCACCTTCCTCGCGAAACGCTTGTCGAACACTTCCAGATCCACCTCGAAATTCAGCCGCAGCGAGCGCGGATCGAGATTGGAAGAGCCGACATAGGCCCAGAGGCCATCCACCACCATCAGCTTGGAATGATCAAAATGGCCGGCCGCGCGCCAGATGCGGCAGCCATCCTTGAGCAGTTGGTCGAACTGCGCCGTCATCGCATGATCGACAAGCTTCAGATTGTTCACGCCCGGCACGAGGATATCTACCACGACGCCGCGACGCGCCGCGGTGACGAGCGCGGTGATCAACTCGCGGTCGGGCAGGAAGTAAGGCGACATGATGCGGATATAATCCTTGGCGACGGAGAACGCGCCCATCATAATGCGGTGATTGGTTTCAAGGCTCTTATCCGGCCCGGAAGGCACGACGCGCGCCATGGTGCCGGCGCCGAAAGGCGCCTTGGGCGAGACGACCGCCCAGGCGGGGCCTGAAAGCAGCTCGCCCGTGGTGAAAAGCCAATCCTCCAGCGCCGTGTGAAACAGATCCGTGACGATGGGCCCGGTGACGCGGAAATGCGTGTCACCCGAGACGCCGTTCCCCACGATGGCGGCGGCGAAACCGGCACGGATGTTCATGCCGCCGGTAAAAGCGGTCTCGCCATCGATGATCAATATCTTGCGGTGGGTGCGCAGATTGGCATAGGGCAGCCTAAGGCCCATGATGATGTTACCGTTGAACACATCGACCGGCACGCCGCGCCGCTTCAAATAGCCGACGATGCTGGGAATGGAATAGCGGGCGCCGACGGCGTCAATCAGCACACGAACCTCGACACCTCGCCGGATGGCCTTCGCCAGCGCATCGGCAAATCGGATGCCGACGACATCCCTGTCGAAGATATAGGTTTCCAAGAGGATGCTGCGTTGCGCCGCTTCCATGCCCGCGAGCATCGCGGCATAGGCGTCGTCGCCGCTCTCCAGAACGGCAATGCTGTTGCCGGAGGTAAGCTTGTAGCGGCTGACGCGATCGCCGAGCCGCTTCATGGCGGTTAGCGCGTTACCAAAACGCCGCTCCATCGTATTGCCGGTCACGTCATATTCGGCGAGGTGATACCGTTCGACCTTGGGCATTCCGGCGCGTTGCAGCGTCAACGTCGACCGGCGGATGCGGTTGATACCTGCGACCGCGTAGATCAGCGCGCCTATGATGGGCGACAGAACGATGACGCCGACCCAACCGATCGCCGCGCGGACCTCTTCCTTCGTCATCGTCGCATGGATGGCCGCGGCCGCCCCCATGACAACCGAGACGACGGCGAAGATTTGCGCCCAATGGGTGGAAATGACTTCAAGCATGACAGCCCGACTGTTTTCTTGAACGCATGATCTTATCCAAAAACCTGCAACCTTTTGCTGACGCGGGCGTTCGGTTCGGGATCTGCTTTATCCGCGAAACCGGAGACTTTGGAAAGAGCACCCCGGCAATATGGATGAAGCAATCAACAAAAGCGCAGAAGAAATAGGCCCCTTCGGCCAATAGAAATCCAAAGTATTACTTGAAGTATTTCCTTAGTAAAACGCGCGTATAAGAAAATTAACTTAACCATATTCATCCTGGAGAACTGCAATGGCGAAGATTGTGAAAACTATTCCCAATACCAACATCCCAGATATGGCCAATGTTCAGCAAATGCTGCACAGCAAATGGTCATGGTTCGTCGGGATCGGCATCCTGCTCTTGCTGCTGGGCGGCCTCGCGCTCGGCAATATGATCGCCGCGACGGTGGCGTCGGTCTATTTCATCGGGTTGCTGATGCTTCTGGGCGGCATCATCGAGATCGTCCATGCCTTCGGCGTGCAGGGCTGGAAGAGCTTCCTGTTCTGGCTTCTCAGCGGGCTGCTCTATGCCGCCGCCGGCATCGTCGCTTTCCTCAATCCGCTTCTCGCCTCGGCGGTGTTCACCTTTCTGCTGGCAGCGGCGCTTCTCGCGGTCGGCATCATTCGCATATGGACCGGCTTCGAGACCAGGCATACCACGACGGGCTGGGGCTGGATCGTGGCGACGGGCGTATTGACCGCGCTTGCGGGCCTCATCATCGCGCTCGGCTGGCCGATCAACAGCCTGTGGGTGCTCGGCGCGTTCCTTGCCATAGACCTGATCTTCCAGGGCTGGTCGTTCATCGCGTTCGGCCTCGGCCTCAAGGGTTACGGCACGCCTGCGCCAATCGCCGCCGCCGTCAAGACCACTGCTTCCCGGTCCACCACGCGAGCAAAACCGGCGACAAGAGCGAAAACAGCCACCTCACGGGCGAGAACGACCGCCGCCAAGGCGAAATCGAAATAAAGACGTGCTGACGTTACGATCCGGAGAGAGCCGTCATGTCCTTCGCCACGATCATTGCCCACACCCCCATTTGGGTGTGGTTTCTTTTAGCCTACCTGCTCTATGGCGGCATCAAGGCCTTGCAGCCAAGGGAGATGACCTGGCTGCGGATGCTTCTCCTGCCAATTCTTTTCCTCGTCTGGGGGCTTTATGACATTGTAACGGTGCTGCACCATCCCATCCTCGCCCTTGTCGCCTTTGCGGGCGGGATCGTCATCGGCGGCGCCATCGGCTGGCTTCTGGCCGCGCATCAGGATGCGGCATGGATCGACCCGGCGAGCCGGCTCATCCATCGCCCCGGAACGCCCGTGACGCTGATCTTGATCCTCATCGGTTTCATCTGCAAATATGCGCTTTCCGTCGCCCTGGCATATCATGCCGACCTTGCCGCCAGCCCCGACTATAATGTGCTCTCCGGCGCCATTGCGGGCGCGGTGGATGGCGTGTTCTGGGGCATGACTGGTCGCCAGCTTAATCAGGCGTTCGGCGGGAAGACTACGTAACCGCACACGCCTTCACCCTCGTGGTTCGAGGCTCGCTACCCTCGCACCTCACCATGAGGGTGAAGGGGCCGCGGTTTCAGAAGCCCTCATGGTGAGGTGCGACCCTGGCCCGGATCGTGAGCTTGTCGAACGGTCCGGGTCAGGGGAGCCTCGAACCACGAGGGCGCTTGGCACCCTCCATCAAAACAGGTCGACGGGCGGCCCTTAGGCTGGTAGAAGCCCGCAGTTCCCGATCTTTCGAAAATGAGCTTGCCAAGTATGTCCGCCGCAGCCGACCATCCCGTTTCCAGACGCCGCACCTTCGCGATCATCGCCCACCCGGACGCCGGCAAGACGACGCTGACGGAGAAGCTGCTGCTGTTCGGCGGCGCGATCCAGCTGGCCGGCGAGGTGAAGGCCAAGAAGGACCGCATCCAGACGCGTTCGGACTGGATGAAGATCGAGCGCGAGCGCGGCATCTCCGTCGTCACCTCGGTCATGACGTTCGAATACAAGGATTGCGTCTTCAACCTGCTCGATACGCCGGGCCACGAGGACTTCGCCGACGACACCTATCGCACGCTGACGGCGGTGGACTCGGCGGTCATGGTCATCGACGCGGCCAAGGGCATCGAGCCGCGCACGTTGAAGCTCTTCGAAGTCTGCCGGATGCGCGACATTCCGATCATCACCTTCATCAACAAGATGGATCGCGAGGCCCGCGACCCGCTGGAAATCCTCGACGAGATCGAGGAAAAGCTGGCGCTCGACACCGCGCCGATCACCTGGCCGATCGGCTCCGGCAAGAGCTTTGCCGGGACGTACGATCTCCACAACAATACGCTGCGCCAGAAGGACGCCGAGGAACAGCCGGTCAAGGTCAACGGCCCCGAGGACGCGGCGAAGCTGCTGCCTGAAAACGAGCGTCAGGCGTGGATCGACGGGCTGGAGCTGGCGCAAGGCGTCTGCCGTCCTTTCGATCTCCAAGCCTTCCGCGAGGGCCACATGACGCCGGTCTATTTCGGTTCGGCGTTGAAGAATTACGGTGTGCGCGACCTGATCGAAGCGTTCTGCGATTTCGGGCCAAGCCCGCGCGCGCAGGATGCCGACACGCGCAGGGTGGAGGCGACGGAGGAGCGGATGACCGGCTTCGTATTCAAGATCCAGGCCAATATGGACCCCAACCACCGCGACCGCATCGCCTTCCTGCGCGTCTGCTCGGGCAAGCTGGCGCGGGGGATGAAAGCCAAGCTGGTGCGCACCGGCAAGCCGATGAGCCTTTCGGCGCCGCAATTCTTTTTCGCCCGCACGAGGCAGATCGCCGACGAGGCCTTTGCAGGCGATGTGGTCGGCATACCGAACCATGGCACGCTGCGCATCGGCGATACGCTGACCGAGGGCGAGGACATATTGTTCCGCGGCGTGCCGAATTTCGCGCCGGAAATTCTCCGCCGCGTTCGGCTCGACGATGCGATGAAGGCGAAGAAGCTGAAGGAAGCGCTGCAGCAAATGGCCGAGGAAGGCGTGGTGCAATTGTTCCTGCCCGATGACGGCTCGCCGGCCATCGTCGGCGTCGTCGGCGCACTGCAGATCGATGTTTTGACCGAGCGGCTGAAGGTGGAATATTCTCTCCCCGTGGGCTTCGAGCAATCGCGCTTTTCGGTCTGCCGCTGGATTTCGGCTGATGACCCAGCGGAGCTCGCCCGCTTTATTGCGACGCACCGCGCCGATATCGCCCACGATCTCGACAACGATCCGGTCTATCTCGCGCAGAACGGCTTCTCGTTGAACTACGAGGCCGAACGCTGGAAGGGGATCCGCTTTGCGACGATCAAGGATTATCAGGTGCGGGAGAAAGCGGCTTAGGGCCGTGCCTGGTTAATAGAATCGCTAGACGATCCTACCCCCCTCTGGCTTGCCAGCCATCTCCCCCTCAAGGGGGGAGATTACGCCTTCATAGGCATGCGGCACCAATCGCAGACGTTACAGAAGGGTGCGGAGGGTTGTGTCAGCCAATCTCCCCCCTTGAGGGGGAGATGCCCGGCAGGGCAGAGGGGGGTAGGATCGTCAAGCGATTCTATTAAACTAGGAGCCACTCTAAACCATCAGATGCCGCAGTTTGTCCGGGTTGCGCATGATATAGATCGCGGTGATCAACCCCTCCTTTATATCGAGCGTCACGGTCTGCGGCAGATCGTCAGCTTCGATGGTAATAATGCCCGGCAGCCCGTTGATATTTTCAATGCGATGGACTGGAGGCATCCCGGCCTTTTCGGCAATACCGACGAAGAACCGCACCGTCTTATCCCGTCCGTATATCGGGTTGAGCGCGGCACTCCTGATACCGCCGCCATCGGAATAGATGATGACATCCTCCGCAAGCAGGCTTTGCAAAGCCGTCGGATCGCCACTGCGCGAGGCCTGGAAGAAAGCTTCCGCGATGCTGCGCCCACGGTCTTCGGGAACAGGATAACGCGGGCGGCTTTCACGCACATGATCCCGCGCGCGGCTGGCAAGTTTGCGGCAAGAGGCCGGATCGCGATCCAGAATGCTGGCCACTTCCTCGAAATTCACATCGAACACATCGTGCAGGAGAAAGGCGGCGCGCTCCAGTGGCGATAGGCGCTCCAGCGCCATCATCAGCGTCAGCGTGAGATCGTCATCCTCATCTTCCACAAGCTCGACGACAGGCTCGGGAAGCCAGGTGCCGGGATAGGTTTCCCGGCGCACCCGTGCCGATTTCATGTGATCGAGGCAGAGCCGCGTGACGATGCGCGCGAGAAACGCCTTCGGATCGCGCACAGAGGCCCGGTCCTTGGCTGTCCAGCGCAGCCAGGCATCCTGTACGATATCCTCCGCCTCCGCGACCGATCCGAGCATGCGATAGGCAATGCGGATCAGGCGCGGGCGGAGCGTCTCGAAAGCCGCTCCGAGATCGACGACGGCATTATGCGACGGCATGAACCGCTTTCACCGGATGGATCGAGCGGAAGCCGACAGAGATACGGTTCCACGCGTTGATGGTGGTGATCACGAGGGTCAGCTTGACGATTTCCTCCTCGCTGAACTGGGCTTTCAGCGCTTCATAATCCGCATCGGGCGCCCGCGTCTCGGCAACCAGCGTCAGCGCCTCGGTCCAACCCAGCGCGGCCCGCTCGCGGTCGGTGTAAAGCGGCGATTCCCGCCAGCCGTCGAGCAGGTAAATCCGCTCCTCCGTCTCGCCATGGGCGCGGGCTTCGCCGGTGTGCATATGGATGCAATAGGCGCAGCCATTGATCTGCGAGGCGCGAATTTTGACCAGATGCCGGATGGTTTCATCGAGCCCGCTGTGTGCCACCTTGTTTTCCATGTCGAGCATGGCCTGCATAAGCTGCGGCGCGACGGCGAAGGAGTTCATTCTCGGTTTCATCGGATAGCTCCATGATTTGGTTATGCGATGTCTAGACGAGATGGGGGGTGGGAGTGTGACATGGGGGACGATTTTTTTAGGTGCAGCGCGTGTGAGTCCCCCTCTGCCTTGCCAGGCACCCCCACCCCAGTCGTCATCCTCGGGCTTGACCCGAGGATCCACGGCAAGGGGGCGGAAGCAGTACTATCGTCCGGGACGGCATCATGAAAATTCAGCCCGGATATCGACCGCACGCGCTTTTTGGAACGCGTCGATGCCATGGCGAGATCAGCGCCCCTCAGCCATGGATCCTCGGGTCAAGCCCGAGGATGACGACTGGAAACGGGGGAGATGCCTGGCAAGGCAGAGGGGGGTGACAGCGCCTCCGCAATCTTTTCGGCCAGACGGGAAGCCACCTCTTCCTTGCTCATATCCGGCCAATCCTCGACACCCCGTTTCGAGACGATGCGCACCGTGTTGCGGTCGCCGCCCATGACGCCACTTGTATGCGAGACATCGTTGGCGACGATCCAGTCCGCACCCTTCCTCTCCAGCTTTCGCTTTGCATTGGCGAGAAGATCCTGCGTTTCGGCGGCGAAGCCGACGACAAGGCGCGGGCGTTTGGCGTGATGGCCGACGCCGGCGAGAATGTCGGGGTTTTCCACCATGCGCAGCGTCGGCGGCGCGCCGCCCGGGCTCTTCTTGAGTTTCTGCGCCCATTCGCTCTCCACCCGCCAGTCGGCGACGGCGGCGACCATGACCGCCGCATCGGCGGGCAGGAGGGATTCGACCGCGCTCTTCATCTGCTGCGCCGTCTCGACATGAATGAGCGAAACGCCTTCGGGGTCGGGGATCGAGACCGGGCCGGAAACGAGGCGCACCGTAGCGCCGAGCCGGGCAAGGGCCGCGGCGATAGCATGGCCCTGTTTGCCCGAGGAGCGGTTGGCGATATAGCGGACCGGATCGATCGGCTCGACGGTTGGGCCGGATGTCACGATGATGGTTTTGCCGGCTAACGGCAGATAGGCCGATTTGAAGAACGCCTCGATGCTGGCGACGATTTCGAGCGGTTCGGCCATGCGGCCAATGCCCGCCTCGCGGCTTTCCGCCATCTCGCCCCCGTTAGGGCCGACGAAGCGGATGCCATCCCGCGCCAGCGTTGCGCGGTTGCGGCGCGTCGCAGGATGATCCCACATCAGCGGGTTCATGGCCGGAGCGATGAGCACCGGCGCGGTGGTGGCCAGCAGCACGGCCGTGGCGAGATCGTCGGCAAGACCGTTAGCCATCTTGGCCATCAGATCGGCGGTGGCTGGCGCGGCCACGATCAGATCCGCCTCGCGCGACAGCCGGATATGGCCGACATCCTGCTCGTCCTCGCGGGAGAAGAGATCGGTGAAGACATGATCGGCGGCCAGCGCGCCGACCGACAGCGGCGTGACGAATTCCTGCGCCGCCTTGGTCATGATGGGGCGTACGGAAGCGCCGCGCTCGCGCAGGCGGCGGATGAGATCGAGGCATTTATAGGCTGCTATGCCGCCGCCGATGATGAGGAGAAGCCGCTTTCCGGCCAATGTTTGACCCGGGGGGGAATGCCCCTCACCCTTACCCTCTCCCCGCAAGCGGGGCGAGGGGGGCATCAGCGTTGACGTCTCTTCCTTCTCCCCGCTGGCGGGGAGTTCCAGATGGCTCAGGAGCACCCTCGCCTCCTCTTCCATGGAGCGGCCGTTGCGGGCGGCGCGCTGGCGCAGGCGTTCCTTGGCTGCGTCGTCGAGATTGCGGATGGTGATGCTGGCCATTTGATTGCAACCCTCCAAATGAAATCGCGCATAGCGCAATCATTGCAATCACTTTAGGCCATTTTCCCTATAAATGGAAGCCGAATGCGAGGCCGACGACGGCGAGTGCAATCAATGCCAGCGCAACCCGGCCCCAGCGTGAAGCGCGCGCCGCAGCCCTCCCGATGGCTTCCGTCGTTTCCAGATCGTAGCGCAGGCCGTTTTCCGCCATCCGGTCCAGCTCAAAGGAAATTCGTTCGAAACGCTTGGCGAGATCGGGCGTCTGGCGCAGCAGGTGTAGGAGCGCGAAGGCGCTTTCGCGCGCATCGGTGACGATGCCAACCGGGCCGAGATTCTGCCTGATATAGTCGCTGACCACCGGCTCGGACGCCTTCCACATGTTGAAATGCGGATCGAGCGTACGCGCCACGCCTTCGACCACCACCATGGTCTTCTGAAGCATCAGCAGCTCCGGGCGGGCCTGCATGTCGAAGAGTTCTGTCACTTCGAAAAGCAGGGTTAGCAGCTTGGCCATGGAGATGGTTTCCGCCGACTGGCCATGGATCGGCTCGCCTATCGCGCGGATCGCCTGGGCGAAGCTCGCGGCATCGTGGCGGTGCGGTACATAGCCGGCTTCGAAATGCACGTCGGCGACGCGGCGATAATCGCGCGTGATGAAACCATAGAGGATTTCGGCGAGGAAGCGGCGCTCCTTCTTGCCCAGCCGTCCGGTGATGCCGAAATCGACGGCGACGATGATGCCCTGAGGATCGACGAAGAGATTGCCGGGGTGCATATCGGCATGGAAAAAGCCGTCGCGCAGCGTGTGGCGCAGGAAGGACTGGATGAGCGTTTCGGCAAGCCGCACCAGATCGTAGCCGGCGGCGCTCAATGCCTCCACATCGGACATCTTGATGCCGTCGATCCATTCGAGCGTCAGCACATCGCGGCCCGTGCGCTCCCAATCCACGGCGGGTACGCGGAAGCCGGGATCGTCCTTCACATTTTCGGCGATTTCCGAGAGGGCGGCGGCTTCGAGCCGCAGATCCATCTCGATACGCGTGGTCTGGGCGAGCGTTTCGGTGATCTGGACCGGGCGCAGGCGGCGCGTGGCCGGCACATGGCGCTCTTGCAACCGCGCCAACATGAAGAAGCTTTCGAGATCGCGGGCGAAGCGCTGGCGGACGCCGGGGCGGATGACCTTGACGGCGACCTTGTGCGGGACACCGTCACGGAGAACCTCCGCCGGATGGACCTGGGCAATGGACGCCGCGGCTATGGGAGAGCCGAAGCGGACGTAGAGATCATCGATGTGGCGGCCAAGCGAACCCTCTATCCCCTTGATCGCGGCCTCACGCGGGAAATAATCGAGCTTGTCCTGCAGGAGCGCCAGATCGAGCGCCACGTCACGCCCGACGATATCGGGCCGTGTCGCCAGGAACTGACCAAGCTTGACATAGGAGGGACCCAGCCGGTTCATCGCGCGCGACATGCGCTCGGAACGCTGGGCCATGCGGCTGCGACGGCGCGCCAGCAGCCCGGCGATGCGGTGGCCGAAGGCGGGCAGCCCGGTCAGCCCATCGGCAGGCAGCGCGGAAATGACGCCCTCGCGCGTCATGATCCACCCGGCATGGATCAGCCTGAAGGCGGCGGCGAGACTGCTCATGCGGGGGTACTCATATCTCGTGAGACGGGATGGATCAGCCCTCTATGAAACACCCCCCTCTGCCTTGCCAGGCATCTCCCCCTCAAGGGGGGAGATTGGCTGACATGAACCTCGGCATTCTTTCTGCAACGTCTGCGATTGGAACCGCGCTTGATGAAGGCGTAATCTCCCCCCTTGAGGGGGAGATGGCTGGCAAGCCAGAGGGGGGTAACTCGTTGAACGCAAACAGTTTCCATCTGGACTAAAGCTTCCAGCCGGAATGAAGCGCGGCGATGCCGCCGGAATAGTCGCGCCAGGTCACGCGCTCGAAGCCGGCGGTGCGGATCATCGCGGCGAAATCGGCCTGGCGGGGGAATTTGCGGATGGATTCGACGAGATAACGATAGGAATCGCCGTCGCCGGCGACTATCTGGCCGATGCGGGGAATGGCGTTAAACGACCAGCCATCATAGATGCGATCAAGCAGCGGCATTTGAACTTCGGAAAATTCGAGGCAGAGGAAGCGTCCGCCCGGCTTCAGCACCCGGTAGGCTTCCGACAGCGCCCGGTCGATATGCGGAACGTTGCGGATGCCGAAGGCGATGGTGTAGGCGTCGAAGCGGCAGGCCTCGAAAGGCAGCTCCTCGGCATTGGCCTCGACGAATTCGATATTGTCGGCAAGTCCCTTCTTCACCGCCCGGTCATGGCCGACGGCAAGCATGGAGCCGTTGATATCGAGAACGGTGGCCTGCGCCTTGCGCCCGGAAGCCTCCAGAATGCGGAAAGCGATATCGCCGGTGCCCCCCGCGACATCGAGCACCTGCCAGCCCTCGCGCTTCGGCGGTGAAAGCCAGTTCACCATCGCATCCTTCCAGACGCGGTGCAGCCCGGCGGACATCAGGTCGTTCATGAGATCGTAGCGGGAGGCGACGCGGTGGAACACCTCGTTGACCAGCCCCTGCTTCTCATCCTCGCCGACCTTGCGGAAGCCGAAGGAATTCTCCATGCCGCCTCTGGCACCGACGCGGTCCGAACTGCCCTGTTCCTGGCTCATACCGTCACCTATCCGCTCTTCGATCCGCTGTTATGACACCGATATAAAGCTTGCATCGGGCGATACAAGCAGGCACGACGATGTTTAGAGTTTTGTTTTACCGCAATGAGATACCCATGGGCATTACCGTCATCGATCATCCGCTTGTCCAGCACAAGCTCACCATCATGCGCAAGAAGGAGACCTCGACGGCGACTTTCCGGCGGCTGCTGAAGGAGATATCGCTGCTGCTTTGCTACGAGGTGACGCGCGATCTGGAACTGACGACGATACGCATCGAAACGCCGCTGACGGAAATGGACGCGCCGACGCTGGAAGGCAAGAAGCTGGTCTTCGCCTCCATCCTGCGCGCCGGCAACGGACTGCTTGAGGGGATGCTCGATCTGGTGCCCGCGGCGCGCGTCGCCCATATCGGGCTCTACCGTGACCACGAGACGCTGCAGCCGATCGAATATTATTTCAAGGCGCCGGAGGATATCGTCAACCGGCTCATCATCGTGGTCGACCCGATGCTCGCCACCGCCAATTCGGCCATCGCGGCCATCGACAAGCTGAAGGAGCGCGGCGCGAGCAACATCCGCTTCCTCTGCCTCCTCGCCGCGCCAGAAGGCATCGAGCGCTTCACCAAGGCCCACCCGGACGTGCCGGTATTCACGGCGGCTATCGATAGCCATTTGAACGAGAAGGGCTATATCGTGCCGGGGCTGGGCGATGCGGGTGATCGGATGTACGGGACGAAATAGGGCTGCACTGCACCAGTCGCGGCGATAGTATAGAGGGCGTCTGCCAGCACCCCCATTAAACCATGACTAATTCTAAAGTGTTTCACTTTCAGATGGAAGCGCGCTGCGATCTCACCCCTCTGGCTTGCCAGCCATCTCCCCCTCAAGGGGGGAGATTACGCTTTCATGAACGCTCGCGCACCAATCGCAAGCGTTGCAGAATAAGCACCGAGCGTTGCGTCAGCCAATCTCCCCCCTTGAGGGGGAGATTGGCTGGCAAGGCAGAGGGGGGTGAGAACACGAACGATTCCGTCAAAATAAGCACCGCTCACAGCTAGCCTGCCATCAAATCGGAATTCCGTGCTCGTCATAGCCGATGATCTCATCAGCGCTGCGATCATCGAGGATAGGCAGTTGGGCCCAGCGCTCACGCATTTCGCGCAATTCATCAAGCAGGCGCTCCTGTTCCGGAGTGCTTGGGGCGGTCGTTTCCGGTTTTTTGCTATCAGGGAACATCGGTTGTCCTCCATTCACATATATAGGATTTCACCTTAACTTCTGCCCGTTGTCAAAACGGCTAAGTCTTACTCGCTCTAATTGACATAAACATATCTTTATGTCATTAAATCCCACCAGCAGGGCACAGCAGGTAATTTGGCATTATGAGTTCTCTTGACGATCTCTTCGGACCCCAAGCACCAAAGCCGGACGGTTCGGAAGTGCTGGCTGCGCTGACCAAGGCGGCGCGGGAGCGCATCCTCATTCTCGATGGGGCGATGGGGACGCAGATCCAGGGGTTGGGCTTCCACGAGGAACATTTTCGCGGCGAGCGTTTCAGCGCCTGCGAGTGCCATCTGCAGGGCAACAACGATCTCCTCACGCTGACCCAGCCGGCGGCCATCGAGGACATCCACTACGCCTATGCCATGGCCGGGGCGGATATCCTCGAAACCAATACCTTTTCCTCTACCTCCATCGCGCAGGCCGATTACGGCATGGAGGAGATGGTCTATGAATTGAACCGTGACGGTGCGCGCCTTGCCCGCCGCGCCGCGCTGCGGGCTGAGCAGGCGGATGGCCGCCGCCGCTTCGTTGCCGGCGCGCTGGGGCCGACCAACCGCACCGCGTCCATCTCGCCCGATGTCAACAATCCGGGCTTCCGCGCCGTCTCCTTCGATGATCTGCGTATCGCCTATGCGGAGCAGCTGCGCGGCCTGATCGATGGCGGCGCCGATATCATCCTCGTCGAAACCATCTTCGACACGCTGAACGCCAAGGCGGCGGTCTTCGCCTGCGAGGAAATCTTTGCCGAGAAAGGCGTCCGCCTGCCGGTGATGATATCGGGCACGATCACCGATCTCTCCGGCCGCACGCTTTCCGGGCAGACGCCAACGGCGTTCTGGTATTCTCTGCGCCACGCCCAGCCCTTCACCATCGGGCTCAATTGCGCGCTGGGGGCCAACGCCATGCGCGCCCATCTGGCGGAGATATCAGGCGTTGCGGATACATTCGTCTGCGCTTATCCCAATGCCGGCCTGCCCAATGAATTCGGCCAGTATGACGAGAGCCCGGAGGCGATGGCGGCGCAGATCGAGACCTTTGCCCGTGAGGGGCTGGTCAATGTGGTCGGCGGCTGCTGCGGCTCGACGCCGGATCATATCCGCGCCATCGCCGAGGCCGTCTCCCGGCACAAGCCCCGCGCCATTCCAGAAATTCCGCCGCTGATGCGGCTTTCCGGTCTTGAGCCGTTCACGCTGACCAAGGATATCCCCTTCGTCAATATCGGCGAGCGCACCAATGTCACCGGCTCCGCCAAATTCCGCAAGCTGATCACGGCAGGCGATTTCGCCGCCGCGCTCGATGTCGCCCGCGACCAGGTGGAGAACGGCGCGCAAATCATCGACGTCAACATGGATGAGGGCCTGATCGATTCTCAGAAGGCGATGACCGAGTTCCTCAACCTCGTCGCCGCAGAGCCGGATATCGCGCGCGTTCCCGTGATGATCGATTCCTCCAAATGGGAGATCATCGAGGCAGGTCTGAAATGCGTTCAGGGCAAGCCGCTGGTCAATTCCATCTCGATGAAGGAGGGTGAGGAGGCCTTCCTGCATCACGCGAGGCTCTGCCGCGCCTATGGCGCCGCCGTCGTCGTCATGGCCTTCGACGAGCAGGGGCAGGCGGACACGAAAGAGCGCAAGGTCGAGATCTGCACCCGCGCCTATAAGCTCCTGACCGAGCAGGCGGGCTTCCCGCCGGAAGACATCATCTTCGATCCCAACATCTTCGCGGTGGCGACGGGCATCGAGGAGCACAACAATTACGGCGTCGATTTCATTGAGGCGACGCGCGAGATCATCGCGACGCTGCCCCATGTCCATATCTCCGGCGGCGTGTCGAACCTCTCCTTCTCGTTCCGCGGTAATGAACCGGTGCGCGAGGCGATGCATGCGGTGTTCCTCTACCACGCCATCCAGGCGGGCATGGACATGGGCATCGTCAATGCGGGCCAGCTCGCCGTCTATGAATCCATAGAGCCGGACTTGCGCGAGGCCTGCGAGGACGTGGTGCTCAACCGCCGTGCGGATTCGACCGAACGCCTGCTGGAGCTTGCCGAGCGCTTCAAGGGCGCCGCCGGCAAGGAAGCCAAGGAGCGGGATCTGAAATGGCGCGAATGGCCGGTGGAAAAGCGGCTGGAGCACGCGCTGGTCAACGGCATCACCGAATATATCGAGGCCGACACCGAGGAAGCGAGGCTCGCCGCCAAACGTCCGCTGCATGTCATCGAGGGGCCGCTGATGGCCGGGATGAATGTCGTCGGCGATCTCTTCGGCTCGGGCAAAATGTTCCTGCCGCAGGTGGTGAAATCCGCTCGCGTCATGAAGCAGGCCGTGGCGGTCCTCCTGCCCTATATGGAGGAGGAGAAGCGCCTCAATGGCGGCGGCAGCGAGCGCCAGAGCGCCGGGAAGGTGCTGATGGCGACCGTCAAGGGCGACGTGCACGATATCGGCAAGAACATCGTCGGCGTCGTTCTCGCCTGCAACAATTATGAGATCATCGATCTCGGCGTCATGGTGCCGGCGACGAAGATATTGCAGACAGCGCGCGAGGAAAACGTCGATATCATCGGCCTTTCCGGCCTGATCACCCCATCGCTCGACGAAATGGCGCATGTGGCGGCGGAGATGGAGCGCGAGGGCTTCGATATCCCGCTCCTCATCGGCGGCGCCACGACGAGCCGGGTGCACACGGCGGTGAAGATTCATCCGCGCTATGAACGGGGCCAGACGGTCTATGTCGTCGATGCCAGCCGCGCCGTCGGCGTCGTCTCCAGCCTTCTATCGCCGGACGGCAAGCAAACCTATATCGATGGCGTGCGCACCGAATACGCCAAGGTGGCCGCCGCCCATGCGCGCAACGAGGCGGAAAAGCAGCGCCTGCCGCTCGCCCGCGCCCGCGCCAATGCGCAAAAG
Source organism: Paramesorhizobium leguminum (assembly GCF_003217235.1). Lineage (GTDB taxonomy): Bacteria > Pseudomonadota > Alphaproteobacteria > Rhizobiales > Rhizobiaceae > Paramesorhizobium > Paramesorhizobium leguminum. The sequence continues at coordinate 29,371 of NZ_QJTF01000013.1, forward strand.
ATCGACTGGGACGCCTACACGCCACCCAAGCCCGCATTTCTGGGAACCCGCACCTTCGAGAATTGGGATCTGGAGGAGCTATCCCGCTATATCGACTGGACGCCCTTCTTCCAGACCTGGGAGCTGAAGGGCCGCTATCCGGCGATTCTCGAAGACGAAAAGCAGGGCGAGGCCGCCCGCCAGCTTTACGCTGATGCGCAAGCGATGCTGAAGAAAATCATCGACGAGAAATGGTTCCAGCCAAGGGCGGTTATCGGCTTCTGGCCGGCCAATAGCGTCGGCGACGATATAAGGCTGTTCACCGACGAGAAGCGTAGCGGAGAACTCGCGACCTTCTTCACCCTGCGCCAGCAGCTTTCCAAGCGCGACGGCAGGCCGAACGTGGCGCTGTCCGATTTCGTCGCGCCGGTTGGGACCCGCAAGCCGGATTATGTCGGCGGTTTCGTGGTGACGGCGGGCATCGAGGAGGTGGCGATTGCCGAACGCTTCGAGCGCGCCAATGACGATTATTCCTCGATCCTCGTGAAAGCGCTCGCCGACCGTTTTGCCGAGGCCTTCGCCGAATTGATGCATGAGCGCGTACGCAAGGAATTCTGGGGCTACGCGGCGGAGGAAAAGCTGACGCCGGAAGAGCTGATCTCCGAATCGTATCACGGCATCCGCCCCGCGCCGGGCTATCCCGCCCAGCCCGATCATACCGAGAAGACGACGCTTTTCCGCCTGCTCGATGCGGAAAAGGCGACGGGCGTAGAGCTTACCGAAAGCTATGCGATGTGGCCGGGCTCGTCCGTCTCCGGCCTCTATCTAGCACATCCCGAAAGCTATTATTTCGGTGTCGCCAAGGTCGAGCGCGACCAGGTCGAGGACTATGCCGCCCGCAAGAATATGAGCGTGGCGGAGGTCGAGCGCTGGCTCGGGCCCATCCTCAACTATGTGCCTGATAATCGGCCCGCATCGGCGGAGGCGGCGGCATAACGCTGACGCCCTCCTTCCCCCTTGCGGGGAAGGTGCCCGCGGAGCGGGCGGATGGGGGTGGTGACGGGTGTGCTCTCTTTTGAACCACCCCCACCCGGCCCGGAGCCCGTCCTGGGCTTGCCGAAGGCAAGACCCGGGAGGCCACCCTCCCCGCAAGGGGGAGGGAAGGCGGCCCCTTCACATTACCGCGATTTAACCCTGCCATTCACATTCCATTCACGCCCTTGGGACCATGTTGTGCGCGTGAAATTCATCCCCCCAATCAATGAATTTCCTCGCCTCAATGAAAAGGAATCAAGATGAAAAGTCTTGTCATCGCCGTCACCGCGTTTTCCATCCTCGCCCCCACGGCGGCTCTCGCTCAGTATCAGCCGAAGCACGGCTATGAGCGTCCGGTGGAGCAATCCTATGGCAAGCGTCACGACGATCGCCGCGACATGCGCCGCCATGACGACCGCCGTGACATGCGCCGTCACGATGACAGGCGTGAGCGTTGGTCGCGAGGCAGAGAGTTGCCGCGCAGCTATCGCAGCCATGTCGTGCGCGACTATGGCCGCTATCGCCTGAGCAGGCCGCCGCGCGGACACCAATGGGTGCGGGTGGATAACGACTATTTGCTGATCAGCATCGCCAGCGGCGTGATCTCCTCCATCGTCGCGGGCCGGTAAATCGGCCTTGATCCGGCTATAGGAATGAAAGGCGGCTCCGAAGGCCGCCTTTTTCGTTTTGAGCGGTTCATGTTTTGATGGAATCGCGAGGCATACCCCCCTCTGGCTTGCCAGCCATCTCCCCCTCAAGGGGGGAGATTACGCTATCATTGCCGTTTCCGCCAATCGTCAACATTCCCAGGATAAGTGCCGTCATCGATGCAGGCCAATCTCCCCCCTTGAGGGGGAGATGGCTGGCAAGCCAGAGGGGGGTATACTGTCCCGCCAGCATTTCCATCTGAATATGAAATGCTCTAGCCTATGCGGCCTGTGACAAATCCTCACGAGCATGGTTCTGGGCCATCGCCTGTTTGATCGCTATCGGCAGCACATCGGCGAACTTGGCGGCAAGCACACCGTGGATCGTCGCGCGATCATTCGGCTCGAACAGCTCAAAGCCCTGTACGCAGCCATAGGGCGTGGCGCCGATTCTGATTTCCTCCAGCGCCGCCAAGGCCTTTTTTCCCTTCACCGCATCTACATAGGCGAGTCCCATCGGCTCCGAGACGGCAACGCCATGCCGCGTTATTTCGAGATGATTGGCAAGCGACACGGTATCGAACTGAGCGATATCGCGGTACCGAAAGGAAATTTGCCGGTTGAGCACATCCGGGTGCTCCGAGAAAAAAAGCTGCAAGGTTGAGCGGCGCAAGGGGTGCGGATAATGATGGACATTCAGAAACCGGCCGCTCATGCCCGCGAGAACCGCGCCCTTCCATTGCGCCAGACGATATCTTGGCAAATTATGTTGGTATCCGGGAATTTTCCCGAGAAGCTGTCGGAATTTATACTTCCAGCGCGTATTTTCAGGCACGTCCCAGACGCCATGCAGCAGGGGTAGCTCATCCCTGTAGAAATCTGCCGGCTGCAATGGTGCATTCAGGAAAAAATCGTCATTAGCATAGATGAAATGTTCCGACAGGCTTGGGATTCGCCAAAGCGCGGCCGCGATGGTCCGGGCGTTGAAATTGGGACGAACGGCGTTCAATCCAGCGAAAATATCATCATGCGACACGATCTTGAGAAATGACGGATCGCATTTTCCTTCCGTGATGAAGGAATCGAGATGCTCAGGCTTTTGATTGTCGGTGACGATGAGAATCCGGCGGATGAACGGCGCATATTTTATCACCGATGCGATGTGATAATAGATCTCGCCGTTGTCGGTATAGCGCTCACTGGTCGTCGCCTCGAAATGGGTCGTGCCGGAAACCGGGGCGAATTCCTGGCGCGCCGCGATGTGTTTCGGGTCCTGCCCATCCACCCAGGCGATGACGTAATCGATCTTCAAAACGATCCCCTCTGCGACGCGCTGTTACAAAACCGTAACAATTTCGTCACGTGGGGGCAACGGGTAGCCGGCTGATAATCCCAGGGAAAAACAGGCGCGCTCAAGACGCGATTTTCCGGTCCTCCGGCTCCCGCTCGACGCCCAGACGCTTCATCAGCGCCATGGCATCGGCAGGGGCGCGAACCTTCGCGTCATTGTCGAAATAGACATAGACATCTCGCCCGCTCTGCAGTGGTCTGGTCGGATCGAGCACCCGCTCGGCATTATCAGGCTCGCGGCCATGCGCCCAGGCGCGCACACGCTCGGCCCAGCGGTCGAGCGACTTGTCATCGTAGCCGCTGGTATAAAGCTCCTGCGAACCGTGCAGGCGGCAATAGACGAAGTCGGCGGTGAGGTCCATCAACAGCGGCCATTCCACCGTATCGGCGCAGACCAGCGCCACGCGATGGCGGCGCAGCAGCGCGATGAATTCGGGCGAGCGGAAACTGTCATGACGGATTTCGACGGCGTGGCGGATGGAGCGTTTCGCATCGCTTTGTGTAAAGGCGCGCCCCTCCAGCCGGGCATCGTGATGTCGGGCGATTTCGGAAGCCTGCCGGGTATCGTGCGGCAGAAGGCTGAGAAAGGCATCGAACAGTTCCGCGTCGAATTTCAGGTTCGGCGGAAATTGCCAGAGAATCGGCCCGAGTTTGCTACCCAGCCGAAGGAGGCCCGAGGCCATGAAATTGGCAAGCGGCGTTTCCACGTCCCGCAGCCGCTTGAGATGGGTGATGTAGCGCGAGCCCTTGATGGCGAAGACGAAATCATCGGGCGTGCTCTCGCTCCACCGGGCGAAGCTTTCGGGCCGCTGCAGGCTGTAGAACGTGCCATTGACTTCGATCGAGGGAAAATGCTCCGCGGCGTATGTCAGTTCCAGCCGCTGCGGCAGCCTTTCTGGATAGAACACCCCGCGCCAGCGCGCATAGGTCCATCCCGATATGCCGATGCGGATCGTTCCAGCCCTCGCCATCGTTTTCGCCTGTGCCTGAATGGGTCGATGAGCGGAAAACGCAGGGGTCGCCCATATCGTTCCCATGGCGTGGCCACGCCATTATTCGGTGGAGCTATTACCGTCTTTTACTGAGGAACTGCTCGGCCTCTTCTGTCGCATTGGCTAATGCCCGGATATCGCCGCTCCGCAACGCGACAACCAACTGCTCAAGAAGCCGGGTAGCTCGCACCGTATCGGCTCCCTCAATGCCCGTTTCATCTGTTAGGCCAGGCAGCATGAGCCAGACAAGATCAACTCCAAAGGCCTTGCTGTATTTCAACGCAACGTCGGCGTCGAATGTGTTCTTGCCGATCTCGTGAGCGCGATAGGTGTCTTCGATTATCCCGGATTTCTTGGCCGCGGCGCGCAAAGTCTTGAACCCGGCGGCAATCCTCGCCTGGCGAAGTCGGGCTGCACGCGCGGCAATGAGCTTCTCTCGGTCGTCCGCTGGATGCGGCGGATTTGGTGAAGGTTGCGGCATAATGGCCTTACGGGACCCGCAATCTCACGCCAGGGCCACCGCCGTTTTCAGGGATGAACTCGATTCCGACCGCTTCGAATGCCGCGACAAGGCTGGCGAGATTATTGGAAATCGGCATGCGCGCACCGCGTTCGAAATCTGCGATTGTCTGCCGGGAAACATTTGCAGCCTCAGCCAATTCTGCCTGACTCCAACCGAGCATACCTCGTGCACCACGGCACTGTTCCGGTGTCAGGCTTTTCATACGTCGTACTTTCTGATTGACATCAATCATTTTGTAGGTAGCTTGTTATGGAAAATGCAGCCGAGCGAGATGTTTGAGCCATCTTGCCCGGCCTGACCAAAATCAAGCTGGTGAGAGCTCGGATCGTGGCTGATTCTGAGGATAGCAGAACTTTGCCTGCCGTCACCCGTCCGAAATTGTTGATTATCTCAATTAAGCAATCATGCGGGGAAAAATGACATTACAAACAGAAGATGTTTCGACCTCAACCGATAAGCCGACTCCGCAAGAAGGCCTGAAACTCGTTCAAGCCTTCCTTCAAATTTCAGACCCGGCAAAAAGGCGGGAAGCGCTGGCATTGGTGCAAGCGCTCGCGGAAGGTCAGCCGGAAACGGACGCATCGTAGCCCGATGCTCGATCTCATCAACGGCCTGCTGTCAGCCGTATCTATTGTGCTGACCGTCGCTACCGTGGCCGTCTGGCTCGATGCGCTGCGATCGGACGGCCCGTCCTGACCTACCGCGCCGGGGTCTGCGGCACGACCGAACAAGGTGGATTGCCGCTAGAATTGGCGCGGGGAAAAAAGCCCGTGAGTACCATCTCTTTGCCTTGAACGCTTTGATGCCGACCGCCGCATTTGCCGAGGCAAACGGCATTCCGGCCTATAATGTCTGCAATGGCGCCTTGCGCAGGATCGTGCAATTCACGCTGCGCTCTTACGCGACCCAGCGGCCATCGCCGCCGCTGCGGGCAAAGCGCAGGGCTCGCCCATATCGGTTCCCCGAAGGCGGAAGCTTCAATATATTGCGCTTGAATGATACGGCATTTTGCCGTATAAAAACGGAAAGGAATGTGTCATGCCCAAACCCATTGTCGAAAACGATACCGCCCGGCTCGAAGCGCGCATTCCGGCCCAGGTCTACGATCAAATGCAACGCGCGGCGCGCCTGCGCGGCATGACACTGACGGGCTATCTTATCGCCACCGCAGGCGAGGACGCCCGGCGCGTTGTCGAACAGGCCGAAATCATGCGCCTTGCGCGCGCCGATCAAATCCGCTTCGCGGAGGCGTTGATCGATCCGCCCAAGCCGAATGAGCGGCTGGCCCGCGCCGCCAAGCGGCACGCCGAACTGATCGAGCGCCGGTGAGCGCCCGCTTCATCATCGAGCCGCTGGACAAGAAGCACAAGCGAACAGACTTCTCTTGTGGCAACGAGCGTATCGATACCTATTTCCGCGAAATAGTATCGCAGGACGTGAAGCGCAAATATGCGACCTGCTTCGTAGCAAGGGAGATTGCGACGGATCGTGTTTCCGGATTCTATACCCTGTCTTCCAGCAACGTGCCTCTGAATGAAGTTCCCGAGTCCCTGGCGAAAAAGCTGCCGCGCTATCCTTCCGTCCCGGCAGTGCTGATCGGCTGGCTCGGTCGCCATGGCGACTATGCCGGGCAAGGGCTTGGGGAGGTTTTGCTGTTCGATGCGATCAAGACTGTCGCAACCTCGTCCATCGGAGCACATGCCATCTTCGCCGACGCCATCGACGACAAGGCCGCATCATTCTACGCGAGCTTTGGGTTCATACCTTTGATCGAGCGACCGCGTACGCTTTATCTATCGGTGACGACGGCATTGAGCTTGATCGGGCAGAACTGAACTGGCGGAGAGAGCGGGATTCGAACCCGCGATACGGTTTCCCGTATACACACTTTCCAGGCGTGCGCCTTCAACCACTCGGCCACCTCTCCGTCCGTCTGTTCCCGCAAATTTGAGGCGGGGAACAGATAAATAAATGCACCGAACATTCGATGGCGTTGGTTAGGCGCCAACCATCCGGTGCGGCGCGGACTATAGTCAGAAAAGCCGCGCGTTCAACCGCTATTTCGCATGAATCCGAAAAGAATCTGATCTCGCCCGGCGGCGATTGCGCCGTGCATCGTCGCGCTCTAAAATTCGGGACGGCTGATTGCCAAATTCACAGAGTGTACCCATGTTCCGTTTTCTGTTTCGCGTATTCGCCATCGCCGCGCTGGCGCTCTCCGTCATCCTCGCCGTACTCGATGCCGCGCGCTCCGTGGGCGCGTCGAGAATGGTCGCTACACCTTTGGCGGATATCTGGGCCGCCGCCTCCCCGCAAACCTTTGCCGATGCAAAAACGCTGGTGACGCATTATATCGGACCTATCGGCTGGGACCCGGTGCTGGTCTGGGTGCTGGATTGTCCCGCCTGGGCTGTCTTCGCGAGTATGGCGCTGCTCTTTTATGCCATGGGATATCGCCGCGAAGCCAGGTTTGGCCATTTGGTCGTTGACTGAGCATGATCCCGAAAAGTTGCAGACTTTTCGGATAAGATCATGCGGCTAGGTAAGCGGCATGATCCCGAAAAGTTGCAGACTTTTTGGATAAGATCATGCGGCCAGGCAAGCGGCATGATCCCGAAAAGTTGGCTAGCTTTTCGGACAAGATCATGCGGCTGAAACGAAATTGACCATAGGAGAAAGCGGATGTCGCTGATTGAAAAACTGAGCCGGAAAACGCGGATGCCGGCGCTGGAAGAGGCACTCCCGGGCCGGGCCGCTTCGATCCCGACGGCCCTCACGCATTTCATCACGGGAAGACCGCTCAAGGGGCCGTGGCCCGGCAACATGAAGAAGATCATGTTCGGCATGGGCTGCTTCTGGGGCGTGGAGCGGCTGTTCTGGCAGATGCCGGGCGTCCATGCGACGGCGGCAGGCTATGCCGGCGGCATCACGCCGAACCCGACCTATGAGGAAACCTGCACCGGCCTGACCGGACACAACGAAGTGGTTCTGGTGGTCTATGATCCGGCGATCGTCAATCTTGCCGATCTCCTTAAAACCTTCTGGGAAGAGCATGACCCGACGCAGGGCATGCGGCAGGGCAACGATATCGGCACCACTTATCGCTCCGGCATCTATACATTTTCGCCCGAGGATCGGCGCGTTGCCGAGGACAGTCGCGAAGCGTATCAGAAGGCGCTGGATGCGCGAGGGCTCGGTGAAATCACCACCGAAATCCTGGACGCGCCGGAATTCTATTACGCCGAGGATTACCACCAGCAATATCTTGCCAAGAACCCCGGCGGCTATTGCGGCCTGAAAGGTACGGGCGTCGCCTGTGTCGCGTCCTGACGACAACTGTGGGGAGTTTCCCGGCGCCTAAGATTCCGCGTGAAATTCGTTTGCCGGCATGCCAGATTGAAGCTCAAGTGTGCGGGTGGGTCTGCGCGCTGTATAATCTGTATAGAGTGATCCAGAGGGTTTAGAAAATGAAACAGATTGTCCTTGGCCTGATGGCCGCGACCGCCCTTTCCGTGGGCGGCATGTCGGCCGGCGCTTGGGCGGCCGAGCCGGCTGTCGTCTACGATCTTGGCGGAAAATTCGACAAATCGTTCAACGAAGCGGCCTATGATGGCGCCGAGAAATACAAGAAGGACACCGGCATCGCCTATCGCGAGTTCGAGATCCAGAATGAGGCGCAGCGCGAGCAGGCATTGCGCAAATTTGCCGAAGACGGCAATTCGCCCATCGTCATCGCCGGCTTCACCGCAACGGCGGCCATCGAAAAAGTGGCGACCGAATTCCCCGACACCCAATTCGTCATCATCGATGCGGTGGTAGAGAACAAGCCGAATGTCCGCTCCGTCGTCTTCAAGGAAGAGGAAGGCTCCTATCTCGTCGGCCTCCTGGGCGCCATGGCCTCCAAGTCCGGCACGGTCGGCTTTGTGGGCGGCATGGATGTGCCGCTGATCCGCAAGTTCGCCTGCGGCTATGTCGCCGGCGTCAAGGCCACCAGCAAGGACGCCAAAGTCATCCAGAACATGACCGGCGACACGCCTTCGGCATGGAACGATCCGGCCAAGGGCGCCGAGATCGCCAAATCGCAGATGGACCAGGGCGCGGATGTGATCTACCACGCGGCCGGCGGCACCGGCATCGGCGTGCTCCAGGCGGTTGCCGACGCCGGCAAGCTCGGCATCGGCGTCGATTCAAATCAGGATGGCCTGCATCCCGGCCATGTGCTGACGTCCATGGTCAAGCGCGTCGATACTGCCGTCTACAACGCCTTCAAGGATGCGGCTGATGGCAAGTTCACCGCCGGCACTCAGAATTTGGGCCTGAAGGAAAATGGCGTCGATTATTCTGTCGATGAATACAACGAAAAGCTGATCAGCCCGGAAATGAAAAAGGCTGTCGAAACAGCCAAGGCCGATATCATCGCCGGCAAGATCACCGTTCATGACTACATGACGGACAACAAGTGCCCTTATTGATCGGGCGGCCTGTGGATTGAATGCGAAACCGCCGGGTGATGAGCCCGGCGGTTTTGTATTGAAAAACGCTGGTTCCAGGCATACCCCCCTGGCTTGCCAGCCATCTCCCCCTCAAGGGGGGAGATTACGCCTTCATGAACGGTCAGCGCCAATCGCCGACATTGTAGAAGAGGGTAGCAGTCGATGCCAGCCAATCTCCCCCCTTGAGGGGGAGATGCCTGGCAAGGCAGAGGGGGGTGTGAGGAAGCGCACAGACATTTCACCCTCACCAATGCGGCGGCTTCGTCACCGGAATATCCGGCGCGGCCTGTTCCTCCAGCACGAGAAACCGATCCGTCAGCGCATCGAGCTTTTTACGCATCGCTTCGATGGTCTTCCACTGCTCGGTGATCTGCCCGGAGAGTTCCTCGATCGTCTTCTCCTGCTCCGCGATGCGGATTTCCAGTTCCACGATACGCTCCGCGTCGGTGCCGTTCATCGTTGTCTCCGTCCGATATCAAAGGGTAACCCTGCCAGAAACGGTCCGATCAATCCACCGCTTGAGGCGTCTTTCGGACTCTTTGGTGTTGACACGGGCGGCGTCCTTGGATGATTCGTGCTAAAAAGCATGGCCCCGAAAAGTTGCAGACTTTTCGGATAAGATTATGCGTTTAAAGGACTGGCTGGCGGTTTGACCATCCGGGAATGAAGATCACCAATGGATGGGATATGGCGCGGGCTGCAATCGAACTCATCGGCATCGACAAGCGTTTCGGGTTGGTCCATGCCAACCGCGATATCAATTTGGCGATAGAACGGGGTACCATTCACGGCATCATCGGCGAGAACGGCGCGGGCAAGTCGACGCTGATGTCTATCCTCTACGGCTTCTATCAGGCCGATCGCGGCGAGATCCGCGTCAATGGCAAAAAGGTCGCCATCATCGATCCCAATGCGGCCATCGCCGCCGGCATCGGCATGGTGCACCAGCATTTCATGCTGGTGGAAAACTTCACTGTGCTGGAAAATATCATGCTCGGCGTCGAGGGCGCGCCGCTGCTCTCCAAGGGCATCGCCAAAGTTCGCGCGACATTGCGACGGCTGGAGGAAGAATATGGCCTCGAAGTCGATCCCGACGCGCTGATCGAGGATTTGCCGCTTGGCCTGCAGCAGCGCGTGGAAATCCTGAAAGCACTCTATCGCGGCGCCGATATTCTGATCCTCGACGAGCCGACGGGCGTGCTCACCCCCGCGGAGGCCGACCATCTTTTCCGCATCTTGAGGAAACTCAAAGAGCAGGGAAAGACCATCGTCCTCATCACCCACAAGCTGCGTGAGATCAAGGCCGTCACCGATAACGTCTCGGTCATGAGGCAGGGGGAGATCGTCGCGACGCTGAAGACTAAGGATGCAAGCGTCGAGGAATTGGCGGAGCTGATGGTCGGAAGGCGTGTGCTCCTGCGTGTCGACAAAGGCGCGGCGAAGCCCGGCGAGGTCAAGCTTGCGGTCGAGAATTTGACCGTACGCGACAACCGGGGGTGTGTCGTTGTCGAAAACGTCTCCTTCAATGTTCGCGCCGGCGAGATTGTCGGCATCGCCGGCGTGGCGGGCAATGGTCAGTCGGAGCTGATCGAGGCGATTGCCGGCATTCGCCGCGCGGTTTCGGGAAAGGTGACGCTCGATGGCCGGCCGGTCGATGTCACCGGCAGGGCCAACCCGGCGGAACTCAGGCAACGCGGGCTCGCTCATGTGCCGGAGGATCGGCACCACATGGGGCTGGTGCTTCCTTTCGAGGAAAGCGAGAACGCCATTCTCGGCTATCACGACGATCCGCGCTATCTCAAGGGGCCGTTCCTTGACATCGAGGCGATACGCGCGGACGCGCAGAAGAAGATCGCGCAATACGATATCCGCCCCGCCGACGCCCGCCTGAAGACCGCCAATTTTTCCGGCGGCAACCAGCAGAAAATCGTGCTCGCGCGTGAGATCGAGCGCGATCCATCAGTTCTCATCGTCGCCCAGCCGACACGCGGGGTCGATGTCGGCGCCATCGAGTTCATCCACCGCCGCATCATCGAGATGCGCGATGCCGGCAAGGCCGTGTTGCTCGTCTCCGTCGAATTGGATGAAATCCGCTCGCTCTCCGACCGCATCCTGGTGATGTTCGCCGGCCGCATCGCCGGCGAATGCGGCCCAGAGGCAAGCGAAGGCGAAATCGGCCTGCTGATGGCGGGCGTGGAAAAGAAAGCGGCAGCGGAATGATTGCGACACAGGCACTCATGATTATCGATGTGCAGAATGCGATCGATGATCCGAAATGGGGCAGACGTGGCCAGCCCGGAGCAGAGGCGGCCATCGCGCAATTGCTCGCCGCGTGGCGCGAACGCCGCCTGCCGGTGATCCATATCCGCCACGATTCCACCGATCCGGATTCGCCCTACCGTCCCGGCACCAGCGGCAATGAGTTCAAGGCGGAAGTAGCGCCGCAGCCGGGCGAGCCTGTTGTTGATAAACGCACCAACAATGCCTTCATCGGCACCGATCTGATGGATGTGCTCGACGAGTTGCAAATCGGCAGCCTTGTCGTTACCGGCGTTCTCCTTGAAAACTCCGTCGATGCGACCGTGCGGATGGCTGCCAATCTCGGCTTCGAGGTCACCATCGCCGAAGATGCGGTGGCAAGCGTCAACCGCACGGACCATAACGGCAAGACGTGGGCAGCCGAAGATGTCCATGCCCTCACCCTGTCCATCCTCGATGGCGAATACGCGCGTATCTCCAATTCAAAAGCCATTATCGAGGCCCTGCCATGAGCCAACCTTTCGCCAAGCTCCCCGCCTGGGCGGATTACGGCCTGATCCCGCTCGTCAATCTGATCGTCGCCTTTCTCGTCGCGGGGCTGGTGGTTCTGCTCGTCGGGGAAAATCCGCTGCAGGCGGCGGTGCTGATGGTCAAGGGCGCGTTCGGCTCCGGACAGGGCATCGGTTATACGCTCTATTACGCCACGAACTTCATTTTCACCGGCCTTTGCGTGGCGGTAGCCTTCCATTGCGGCCTCTTCAATATCGGCGGTGAAGGGCAGGCCTATCTCGGCGGCCTGGGCGTCTCGCTGGTCTGTCTTGCCGTCGGCAATCTCCTGCCATGGTGGCTGACCTTTCCGCTCGCCATTCTGGGCGCGGCGCTTGCGGGTGCGCTATGGGCGCTCATTCCGGCCTGGCTGCAGGCGCGGCGCGGCTCGCATATCGTCATCACCACCATCATGTTCAATTTCATCGCCGCCAGCCTCATGGTTTACCTGCTGGTCGGCGTCCTGAAACCCGCCGCGTCCCAAGCGCCGGAAACCGCCGTTTTCGGGCCGGGCGGGCAGTTGCCGCAATTGGGCTGGCTGTTGCAGATGTTTGGCCTCAAGGTCCGCTCCGCCCCATTCAATGTCTCGTTTCTGCTGGCGCTTCTCTCTGCCTTCCTCGTCTGGGTGCTGATCTGGCGCACGCGCCTTGGCTATGAAATCCGCACCTTGGGCCTAAGCCCCCGCGCCGCCGATTATGCCGGCATCAGCCAGACGAAAATAATCATCATCACCATGATGATTTCGGGCGCATTGGCAGGCATGATGGCGCTCAACCCGATCATGGGCGCGCAGCATCGCATGCAGCTTGATTTCGTCTCCGGCGCGGGCTTCGTCGGCATCGCCGTGGCGCTGATGGGCCGCTCGCATCCTCTGGGCATCGTGCTGGCGGCGATCCTTTTCGGCATGCTCTATCAGGGCGGCGCGGAAATCGCCTTCGACATGCCCAATATCTCGCGCGACATGATCGTCATCATTCAGGGCCTGGTGATCCTCTTCGCCGGCGCGCTTGAGCATATGTTCCGCCCGGCGCTCCAGCGCCTGTTCGGGCGCATTGCCGGGTCTGCCTTACGCGCCGCGCCCGTCACCACCGGGGAGAGCCACTGATGGACGCTTACGTCACGCTCATCCAGCTTCTGGATTCCACCATCCGCCTTTCCGTGCCGCTGCTCTTTGCCTGCCTCGCCGGGCTCTATTCCGAGCGGTCAGGCATTTTCGATATCGGCCTTGAAGGCAAGATGCTGGCCGGCGCTTTCGCCGCCGGCACCGCCGCCTATCTCACGGACTCGGCAATGGCGGGCCTTCTCGCCGCCGTTCTGGTTTCGGTGCTGCTGGGGCTGGTGCACGGCTTCGCCTCGATCACCCATCGCGGCAACCAGATCGTCTCCGGCGTCGCCATCAATTTCATTGCGGCGGGCACCACGGTCATCTTGGGTCAAGCCTGGTTCCGGCAAGGCGGGCGCACGCCGTCGCTGCCTGCAGCTGCGCGTTTCGGCGATCTGCAATTGCCCGGCGCGGAGGCCTTGAGGGATGTACCGGTCATCGGCTATATCTATTCCGAGCTCATCTCCGGCCATTCCATCCTGGTCTATCTCGCCTTCCTCATGGTGCCGTTCACCTGGTGGGTGCTCCAGCGCACACGCTTCGGCCTTCGCTTGAGGGCGGTGGGTGAAAACCCGGCGGCGGTGGATACGGCGGGTATCTCCGTCCCATGGCTGCGTTATCGGGCCGTGATCTGCTGCGGCATCCTCTGCGGCTTGGCAGGGAGCTACCTTGCCCAGGCGCAAGGCGCGGGCTTCGTCAAGGACATGACGGCCGGCAAGGGCTATATCGCGCTCGCGGCGCTGATCTTCGCCAAATGGCGTCCGGTCAACGCCATGTTCGCCTGCCTGCTGTTCGGCTTCCTCGATGCGCTGGCGATCCGCATGCAGGGTCACCCGCTGCCGTTGATTGGCGAGGTGCCGGTGCAGTTCATGCAGGCGCTGCCCTATGTGCTCACCGTCGTCCTGCTCGCGGGCTTCATCGGCAAGGCCATCCCCCCAAGGGCGGGCGGGGTACCCTATGTCAAGGAACGCTAACCATATCGAGGGGAAAGCCCATGTCCAAGGACTTGTTTGATGCGGCCCATGCCGCAATGCAGAAATGCCATGCGCCTTATTCGAAATTTCCGGTGGGCGCGGCATTGCGCACAAGGGACGGGCGCATCTATGCTGGCTGCAATGTCGAAGTGATTTCTTTCCCGGAAGGCTGGTGCGCGGAGACGACCGCGCTTGGCGCTTTCGTCATGGGAGGGGGTGGGGAAATTTCCGAAATTCTCGTCCTCGCCGAGAAGCTTGAGAAATGCCCGCCTTGCGGCGGCTGCCGCCAGCGTCTGGCCGAATTCGCCGGGCCGGAAACGCCGCTGCATTTGTGTGACAACACCGGCGTGATGGAAACCGTGCTGCTGGGCGACCTGCTCCCGCGCGGCTTCAAGACGGATGTGATTGGGGGATAGAGGAATTTTTGTTTTGATGGAAACGCTGTTCACCCCCCTCTGCCCTACCGGGCATCTCCCCCTCAAGGGGGGAGATTACGCCCTCATTAACGTGCGGCGCCAATCGCCAACATTGCAGAATAAAGGCGGATGGCGGTGTCAGCCAATCTCCCCCCTTGAGGGGGAGATGCCCGGCAGGGCAGAGGGGGGTGTTTCAAAATGAACGAAGCAGCAAACCTGATCGCCGCACGGCTCGAAGAGACCAAGCTCGCTCCAAAAGTCGCCATCGTGCTCGGTTCCGGCCTCGGTCCCCTCGTGGATAGCATCGAGGATGCGGTGCGCTTCTCCTATGCCGATCTGCCCGGCTTTCCGCCAAGCGGTGTTTCCGGCCATGCGGGCGAGCTGGTGGCCGGGCGGCTTTCGGGCAAGCCGGTGCTCGTTCTCTCTGGCCGGGCGCACTATTACGAGCATGGCAATGCCGCCGCCATGCGTCCCGTTCTGGAGACGCTTAAAAGCCTTGGCATCGACACGCTGATCCTCACCAATGCCGCAGGCTCGGTGCGTGAAGATCTGGCGCCCGGCAGCGTCATGCTGATCGATGATCATATCAACTATTCCGGTCTCAACCCGCTCATCGGCGAGCCCTCCGATGCGCGTTTCGTCGGCATGACGTCCGCCTATGATTCCGGTCTCAAACAGGCTTTCGAAGCCGCCGCCCTCAAGGCCGGCGAGGCGTTGCCGCGCGGCGTCTATATGTGGTTCTCCGGCCCGTCTTTTGAGACGCCGGCGGAAATCCGCATGGCGCGGGTTCTGGGCGCGGATGCGGTGGGCATGTCCACCGTGCCGGAAGTCATCCTCGCCCGTTTTCTGGGTCTGCGTATTGCCGCCTGCTCGGTCATCACCAATTTCGGCGCGGGTATGACCGGAGCGGAACTGTCGCATCAGGAAACCAAGGACATGGCGCCCATCGGCGGTCGCCGCTTGCAGGCTATCTTAAAAAATCTGGTGGGAGAAATCGCATGACCGCAGACGACCGCAGATCGCTGGCGCTTCGCGTGCTGTCCTTGATCGACCTGACCGACCTTGACGACAATTCCACGGCGCAAGGCGTGGCAGAACTGAGCGCCCGCGCGATAACCCCGCATGGCCATACGGCGGCGATCTGCATATGGCCCCGTTTCATCGAGACGGCAAAGGCGCTTCTGCACGGAACCGGGGTGCGGGTCGCGACGGTCGTCAATTTCCCCCATGGCGGCACCGATATCGATGGCGTGCTGGCCGAGACGCGGCGGGCAATAAGCGATGGCGCCGACGAGATCGATCTCGTTCTGCCCTATCGCGATTTCGCCGCCAATGGCGCGGCCCTTTCCCGGCAGATGATCGGCTCCGTGAAAAAGCTCTGCGGCCGCAAGGTGAAGCTCAAGGTCATTCTGGAGACAGGCAAGCTCGCCGATGAAGCCGCAATCGAGTCCGCTTCGGAAGTGGCGCTGGAAGAGGGCGCGGACTTCATCAAGACCTCGACCGGCAAGGTGGAAATCAATGCCACGCCGGCGGCGTTGCGCATCATGCTGGAAGCGATCCGCGAGTCGGGCAGCGCAGCCGGGGTGAAGCCCGCCGGCGGCATCCGCACGCTCGACGATGCCGCGCAATATCTCGATTTCGCCGATGCGATCATGGGCGAAGGCTGGGTAAAACCGGAAACCTTCCGCTTCGGCGCGTCAAAGCTTCTCGACGATGTGCTTGGCCAGCTGGGCAGCGGCGCGAGCAGCACGGCGTCATCGGGCTATTGATCCCCATGCTGCCGCAAGAAATCATCCGCGCCAAGCGCGACGGAAAGGTGCTGCATCCAGACCAGATCGCCTTTTTCGCCAGAAGCATCGCCACCGGCGCTGTCAGTGAAGGCCAGATAGCCGCCTTCGCCATGGCGGTCTTCTTCAACGGCATGAGCCGCGATGAGGCGGTAGGGCTGACGCTCGCCATGCGCGATTCCGGCGATGTGCTCGATTGGTCGTCGCTCGATGGCCCGGTGGTGGACAAGCATTCGACCGGCGGCGTCGGCGACAATGTCTCGCTGATGCTGGCACCCATCGTCGCCGCCTGTGGCGCCTATGTGCCGATGATTTCCGGTCGCGGTCTCGGCCATACCGGCGGCACACTCGACAAGATGGATGCGATTCCCGGCTATATCAGCCAGCCCGACAAGGCGCGCTTCGAGACGACGGTGCGCGAGGCCGGCTGCGCCATCATCGGCCAGACCGCCGATCTGGCGCCCGCCGACAAGCGCTTCTATGCGATCCGCGACGTGACGGCGACGGTCGAATCCATCCCGCTCATCACCGCCTCGATTCTGTCGAAGAAGCTCGCCGCCGGTTTACAAGGGCTGGTGCTGGACGTGAAATTCGGCAATGGCGCGTTTATGACGAAAAGCCGCGATGCGACGGCGCTTGCCGAAAGCCTCGTCGCGGTCGCCAATGGTGCGGGCCTTCCCACCACGGCGCTCCTCACCGACATGGACCAGCCCCTGGCGCTCGCCGCGGGCAATGCCGTCGAGGTTAAGAATGCCGTCGACTTCCTCACCGGCGACCGGCGCGATGCGCGGCTCCTTGAGGTGACGCTGGCGCTCGCCGCCGAAATGCTCGTCACCGCCCGCTTGGCGCAAACGCCGCGTGAAGCGATGGAACAGGCGCAAGCAGCGCTGACAAGTGGCAAGGCGGCTGAAACATTCGGGCGGATGGTGGCGCTTCTCGGCGGACCCAGCGATTTCATATCGCGCCCCGCGCATTATCTCCCCGCCGCGCCTGTTATCCGCCAAGTGCCGTCGCCGCAAAAGGGCTTTGTCGGCTCCATTGAAACCCGCGCGCTGGGCTTGGCCGTCGTCGCGTTTGGAGGCGGACGCACGCGCCCCGAGGATAAGATCGATCACGCAGTCGGCCTCACCGCCCTGCAGCCGATTGGCGCTGAAATGAACGCGGGCGACCCGCTCGCGATGGTCCACGCCCGCGACGAGGCGGCAGCGGAGGCGGCGGTTCGCGCTGTCCAGGCCGCCTACGGTTTCGTGCCATTACGCCCGCGCGCCAGTCATCCGGTCAAGCGCCGGATTGCAGGATAAAGAATAGAATTTTATGTGCTGGCCCTGCCCACGGAAGGAAAGGCGCTGGCGAAAAGTCTCGGCGCGAAATTTGTCGAAATCCCCGGCGGCCACGGCAGCCCAATCGAGCAGCCGCAGCGCCTTGCGCGGATTCTTACGGCGTTTCTGCAGAACGCGTCGAGCGGATAGCTGGTTATATCAGGCGGATCGGCGCGGAGATGGACGTGGGTGATCCGCCAGCGTTTGTCCAGGCCCGCAACGAGGCGGCGGGTGGGTGGTCCAGGCCGCTTGCGGCTTTACCCAACTCAAACCCTGCGCCATCTGCCCGGTCAAGCGCCGCATCGCGGGGGTGACATTCTTGCCGGTTTGGAGAATATGCGAAAAACGCCTTACATCACATAGGCGGCAATCGAAGCGCCTGTCAGCACGACCGCCAATGCAATCATGATGCCATAAAAGCGCGGCCGGTCGAACAGCACCGCGAAAGCAGAGAACCATGCAACGATGGCCGCGCCGAGCGCGAAGAGGAACCCGGGCTTGTCGCCGATCGTGATGTTGACGGCCATCAGTCCGCCGATGATGAGCGCGCCGAATACAATCAGCAGCCCGGTGGCGTATCTTTCGTAATCGTCCATTTGCATTCCTCGATCAGGCGCGGATGCCCTTATTATTCGCTTCTAGGCATAACATATTATCCCTCGTCTCCAACAGCAAATCAGGATTTCGGATAGGATCAACGCCATGGAATCGCTTGGGATAATTTCCTTCGAAACGGCCATAGGCTCCTGCGCCATCTCCTGGGGCGAGCGGGGCATTGTTGGTGTGCAGCTGCCGGAGGCGAGCGCGGCGGCGACGCTGGCGAGGCTGCGGAAGCGGTTTCCGCCGGCGCAAGAGATGCCCGCGCCTGCTCCTGTGCGGGAGGTTATAGACGGCATCGTTGCCCTCCTCGAAGGCGAGAAGGCCGATCTTTCAAAGGCTCCGCTCGATATGGAAGGGCTACCGGCGCTTCATCGGCAAGTTTATGAGATCGCGCTCCAGATACCGCCCGGCGAAACCCTGACCTATGGCGCGATCGCGAGGCGGATCGGCGGTGTCAGCCTTTCGCAAGCCGTGGGGCAGGCGCTTGGCAAGAACCCCTTCCCCATCATCGTTCCCTGCCATCGCGTGCTCGGCACCGGCGGCAAGACGGGCGGCTTTTCGGCCAATGGCGGTGCTGAGACGAAGTTGCGGATGCTGACCGTCGAGGGGGCGAGGACGAGCGATGAGCCTGACCTCTTCGGCAATCTGCCGCTTGCGATGAAGCCGGGGCGCGGCTGAATTCAGCGGAGCTTCGAAACAACATCCGCCGAAAAGCGCAATTCGCGCATGGGGCGTACATGCCTGGTGGTCTCGCTATAGGTAGGGTGGGCCTTGTAAGCCGCCAGCGCCGCCTCGTCGGCGAATTCGGCATAGACGACGAGATCGATCCTGTCGCAGAGCGGATCGACCTTGGTGTTGTCAAGAACCTCGAACAGATCGCAGTAGGGGATCGTCCCCAATTGCTCCAGCCCTGTACGCATCTCGTCTAGAGACTGTCCTTCCTTGGCGCTGAAAAAAACGATGTGCCGGATCAAGGCGGACTCCTTTTCATCCAAGTTGGAAATTGGAGAAAGGCAATAAGGCAGTAGGGCAGTAAGGCAATAGGGAATTGGAGATTACAGGCAGAAAATGGCAGCAAGGCTGGTAACAAAAAGTTTGTCTTTTCCTACTGCCCTACTGCCTTATTGCCCTAATGTCTTCATGCGGCCGCGCGGCCCTTTTCCGTGCCGGGGGCCAGCGTCACTTTGAGGCCGTTCAGTTCCGGCGTCATGATGAGCTGGCAGGAAAGGCGGGAGTTGTTCTCAACGTGGAAGGTCTGGTCGAGCTGGTCCTGCTCCTCGTCGAGCGGCTCGTAGAGCTTGTCGCGCCAGCCCTCGTCCACATAGACATGGCAGGTGCCGCAGGCGCAGGCGCCGCCGCACTCGGCCTTGATGTCCAGCCCCCAGTCGCGGATGATCTCCATCACGCGGAAGCCTTCGAGCGCCTCCAGCGTATGGCGTTCGCCATTCTGGTCGGTAACGTGGATGAGAAGCGTATCGGAACTCACTATGATTATGCCGCCTTCAGTTTCTTCTGTAGCGAGGTGGATGAGGTCGTATACTGGAAGATAATGCGCTCGCCGGGCGCCACAATACGTTTTGCCGCGTGCGCCATCAAGGCCGCCTCGTGGAAGCCCGATAAGATGAGCTTCAGCTTGCCCGGATAGGTGTTGATATCGCCGATGGCGAAGAT
Organism: Paramesorhizobium leguminum; assembly: GCF_003217235.1. Classification (GTDB taxonomy): domain Bacteria; phylum Pseudomonadota; class Alphaproteobacteria; order Rhizobiales; family Rhizobiaceae; genus Paramesorhizobium; species Paramesorhizobium leguminum. The sequence continues at coordinate 49,064 of NZ_QJTF01000013.1, forward strand.
GCCCGGCTCGGACGTCTCGAACTTCTCTGTATCGACCGCGATTAAATTCTGGTCGAGATTGAGCCCCCAATCGGCGATGGGCCCTAGTTTCATCGTCAGGCCGAAGAACGGCAGGAGACGGTCGGCTTCGAGGATCTCCTCGCCTTCGGCACCCTTGAGGATGACTTTCGACAATTCGCCGTTCTCGCCCTGCAGGCTGCCCAACTGCCCCATGCGGAACGCGACACGGCCCTCTTTTTCCAGCGCCCACATCTTGTTGACGCTGTCGGGCGCGGCGCGGAATTCCGGGCGGCGGTGAACGAGTGTCACCGATTTCGCCACCGGCTCCAGATTGAGCGTCCAGTCAAGCGCGGAATCGCCGCCGCCGACGATGACCACATCACGGTCGCGGAACGCCTCGATCTTGCGCACGGCGTAGAAGACGCTCTTGCCCTCATAAAGCTCAATCTCCGGCACGGGCGGGCGCTTGGGCTGGAAGGAACCGCCGCCGGCGGCAATAACGATAATCTTGGTCAGGAAGGTTTCGCCGGCATCGGTCTCGACGCGGAAGCGGCCATCTTCGAGGCGCTCCAGCGCCGTCACCATGGTGGAGAAATGGAACTGCGGATCGAACGGCGCGATCTGCTTCAGGAGATTGTCGGTCAGCGCCTGTCCCGTGACCTCCGGCAGGCCCGGAATGTCATAGATCGGCTTTTCCGGATAAAGCTCGGCGCACTGTCCGCCCGGACGGTCGAGAATGTCAATGACATGGGCGCGCAGGTCGAGAAGGCCCAGCTCGAACACCGCGAACAGGCCAACCGGCCCCGCGCCAACGATTACAACGTCTGTTTCAATCAATTCGGACATTAATGCTTCCTGTCGTTCAAGTCGAAATATCGAAATTCTGGCGTGTGCTCGAGGCATCACCCCTTCTGCCCTACTGGGCATCTCCTCCTCCCCATCGTCATCCTCGGGCTTGACCCGAGGATCCACGGCTAAGGAGCGCTGACCTTGCCGTGGCATCGGGGCATTCCCGTAAGCGCGTATGGCCGATATCAGGGACGATTACTCATGATCCCGTCCCGTATGATAAGCCCGGTTCCGCCTCCTTGCCGTGGATCCTCGGGTCAAGCCCGAGGATGACGACCGGAAAGGCAGTAGATGGCCGGCAGGGCAGAAGGGGTATCTGGCGCTTCCATCCCACTTCAAGCCACCGGCATCCGCCGCCAGCTATAACTGCCAGCCTGCGCCGATCCACGCCCCGGCTGGTAATAGCCCGGCGTGTCGTGCAGATCGCGTCCCTTCAGGCGTTCCAGCGCTATCCGGTTGGTCACCTGCAAGGTGTCGAAACCGGCGCGAAGCATGAACACCACCTGATCGATCAGCACATCACCCACCGCTCGCAACTCTCCACTAAATCCGTGGCGGCCTTTCAGCAGTTCGGCTTTCGAATAGGACCGGCCATCGTTGAAAGCCGGGAACTGAAGCGCGATCAGCGGGATCGTGTCCAGCTTTTCGAGCAGCGGGTCGATATCCTCGCCCGGCGCAACGGCAACGCCGATCCGGCGATTGCTGGTGCGCCTGACATCGTCATCTAGCCCAAGCCATGCGGCCAGCGGCAGGATGACGGCAGGCGCATCGCCCGCTGCGTCCAGGCTTTCCGCCTCGATATAGGGATCGTCGCGGAAACCTTCACGGCCCCACAGTTGTTTTTGGTTCTGCTCGGCTGCACTCATGAATTCGTTCCTGTCGGCGATAGATTGGACAGCGTGTCGGTCAGGCCCGTGAGATGGATGCCGCATTCCGTCTTGTCCGAACCGGCCCAGCGCCCGGCGCGCTGGTCTTCTCCGTCCGCGACCGGCCTGGTGCAGGGCATGCAGCCGATGGAGCGGTAGCCCTTCTCGACAAGCGGATGGGCGGACAGGCCATGCGCGACCATATAGGCCTGCAGATCCGTCGTTTGCCAGCGGGCCAGCGGGTTGATGCGAATGCGCGGGCCGACCGCCTCGAACACAGGAAGCTCTGCGCGGGTCGAGGCCTGGAACTGCTTGCGGCCCGTCATCCAGGCGCGGTATGGCGCGACGGCGCGGGCCATCGGCTCGACCTTGCGGATATGGCAGCAGCGGTCCTTGTCGGTCATGGACAGGGCGCCGAAGGGGTCTTTTTCTTTAAGCGAAACCGGCAGGGGATAGACGTTGCGAACATCCGTCAGGCCAAACTCCTCAACCAACCGGTCGCGATGCGCGAGCGTCGCGCTGAAATGCTTGCCCGTATCGAGGAAGATGACGGGCGTCGAATGGTCGACCTCTGAAATCAAGTGCAGCAGCACGGCGGATTCCGCGCCGAAGGAGGAGACCACCGCGATCTCCTCGTTGAAGAGATGATCCACCGCGAGTTCGATGATGAGCCGCGAATCAAGCCCGCCATAGCGCGCTTCCAGCGCGCGCGCCTCGTCGGCTATGGCTTTTTCATCGATATCAGGCAGCACGGCTGATTTCACCATAGAGCGCCTCCTTGAACGGAGCCGCGCCCACGCGCCTGTAGGCGGCGAGGAAGGTTTCGTCCTTGCTGGCGCGCAGACCGAGATAGGTATCGACGATCTTTTCGATGGCATCGACCACCTCTTCCGAGGAGAAGCCGCGACCAGTGATTTCGCCGACCGTGGTGATCTCATCGGCCGAACCGCCAAGCGTGATCTGATAAAGCTCCTCGCCCTTTTTCTCGACGCCGAGAATGCCGATATGGCCGACATGGTGATGGCCGCAGGCATTGATGCAGCCGGAAATCTTGATCTTCAATTCGCCGATTTCCGACTGGCGCTCCGCCGCGCCGAAGCGTACGGAAATGCGCTGTGCCACCGGAATGGAGCGAGCATTGGCGAGCGCGCAATAATCGAGGCCCGGGCACGCGATGATATCGGTGATCAATCCGGCATTGGCGGTGGCGAGACCGTCGGTCAGAAGCAGTTCATAGACCATATGCAGATCGGCAAGCGCCACAGAGGGGAGCACCAGATTCTGCTCGTGGCTGACGCGGATTTCGTCCTGGCTGAACTTCTCGGCGATATCGGCAACCAGTTCCATCTGCTCGGCGCTGGCATCTCCGGGGATGCCGCCGATGGGTTTCAGCGAAATGGTGACGACGCCGTAATCCGGGTTCTTGTGCGGCGTGACGTTCTGGTCGACCCAGGCGGCAAAACCGGCATCCGCCTTCTTCGCGGCAGCAAGCGCCGCCCAGCCTTCCGGCCGCGCGAGCAGTGCCGGGGGGCGGAAATAGCTGTCGATGGCGGCGATATCGCCCTGCGGCAGCTTGAGGTCGCTCTCCTTCAGCGCCTGCCATTCGGCTTCGATCTGGCGGGTCAGTTCCTCCGTGCCGGTCTCATGAACGAGTATCTTGATGCGCGCCTTGTACTTGTTGTCGCGGCGGCCATGCAGATTGTAAACGCGGACGATGGCCGTGGTGTAGGACAGCAGGTCCTCGACGGGCAGGAAATCGCGGATCATCTTGGCGACCATCGGCGTGCGGCCCTGACCGCCGCCGACATAGACCGCGAAGCCCAGTTCGCCAGCCTCGTTCTTCTTCAGATGCAGGCCGATATCGTGGACCTGGATTGCCGCGCGGTCATGCTCGGCGCCGGTGACTGATATCTTGAACTTGCGCGGCAGATAAGAGAATTCCGGATGCAACGAGGACCATTGCCGCAAGATTTCGCCGAAGGGGCGCGGATCGGCCACCTCGTCGGCGGCGACGCCGGCGAAATGATCCGCCGTGACATTGCGGATGCAATTGCCTGATGTCTGCATGGCATGCATCTCGACTTCCGCCAGTTCGTCGAGAATCGCCGGAATGTCGCCAAGCGCCGGCCAGTTGTACTGGATGTTCTGCCGCGTGGTGAAATGGCCGTAGCCGCGATCATAAGTGCGGGCGATATGGCCAAGCTTGCGCATCTGGCGGCTCGACAGCGTACCGTAGGGTACGGCAACGCGCAGCATATAGGCATGAAGCTGGAGATAGACGCCATTCATCAGGCGCAGCGGGCGGAACTGCTCCTCGGTCAGTTCGCCTGATAGACGGCGCTGGACCTGATCCTTGAACTGCTCGACGCGGGCCGCGACAAAGGCATGGTCGAATTCGTCATAACGATACATGGCTTACAAATTCCCGGATAGGTTACGCGGTACGAAATCGATGGTCGGGCCGGAGATGCGGATGCGCTCGCGCAGGCGCAGCGGGTAGAGCGTACCGCCGCGTTCCTCGACATCGATCAGATTGACATCGACTACCAGATTGGCGCGGATCGCCGCCTTGCCGATGGCTTCCAGCGCCGCTTCCGCTTCGGCGTTCCGTGCAATGGACACCCCTTCGATCGTGGGACGCCATTCACCGTCGGCCCCATACCAGACGACTTCGCCATCGATGAGGCGGTTGGCGGTCAGAACCTTTGATGTCATGGGTTAAGTCCTTCAACTTCAGGCGAGCGTTTCATGGCAGTTTCCGCCTTGGGGGACAGGGAAGCGGGCGTAAACGCCAGGGAGATGCCCGGCACGATCTCGGCGCCGATGCCGGCATCGCGGAGCGTCGCCATCTCCTCGCCCGCGCGGCTGGAGAGGAACAGATCACCGGATTTGAGCCGCGCCACGCGCTTGCCCTCCTGGGCCAGTTGCACAAGCAGCGCACCGGCCTCGCGGCTCCTCGCACGGCATCCCTTGCGATTGCCGACAGCAATGCGCTCCGCATCGCGGCGGCCCATGGCGATGATGGCCTCGGAAACGCCCGTATCATGGACAATCACATCCGCTTCCATCAGCACGCGCTGGGCGCGCAGCGTCAGGAGATCCTCAGCGCCCGGACCCGCGCCGACGAGCCAGACATAGCCCTGCGGCGCGTCATGATGCTCAAGAAGCGCCTTCGCGGCGGCATGGGCGGCGGCCTCGTCGCCGCGCTCAACGCTCCGCGCCACAGTCCCGGAAAAGAAGGCGCGCCAGAACAGCCGGCGGGCGACGCCTTTGGCCAAAAATTTCTCGACGGCGGGACGATAAGCCTCCGCCAGCCGGGCGAGATCACCCAGACGGGGGATCAACGCCGCATCGATGCGGGCGCGGATCATCTGGGTCAGCACCGGGCCGGTGCCTTCAGAGCCGATGGCGATGGCAACCGGCGCGCGGTTGACGATGGCCGGGGTTAGAAAATCGCAAAGCTCGGGACGGTCCACCACATTGACGGGAATGCGCTGGCGACGCGCCTCGGCGGCGATTGCCGCTTCCATTCCTTCCTCGCCGGTGGCGACGAAAACCAGCTTTGCGCCGCCAAGATGGGCGGGAGCGAAGGGCTCGGCCACATGTTCCAGCCCGTGCTCCGCGATGTAACGCGCCAGCACCGGCGCCGGCTCCGGCGACACGATACGGACAACAGCGCTTGTCTCAGCCAAAAGCCGCACCTTGTTGAGCGCTTCCTCGCCGTCACCCACGACGACCACCACTTCGTTCCGGATACGGAAGAAGGCGGGGAAGACCGACAGGGAGGCTGGATTGGACGCCACGGGATATCCTTTTCGATAGGCCTGGATTATCGGCCATTCGCCAAGGATTTATAAGGAACAGACTTGCGCTTGAATATGGCGCGAAGCACCGTTTTTTTCTTAAACTGTGACGCCACCAGAATTTTCGTTCCCCTCACGAAGGGAATGAAAATCCCACAATTCTTATGGGATTTACCAATCAACACAAGTATTTAGAGTTGGCAGAACCAGCTTGAAATAGCCCTCTCGGGTTAAACCCGAGGACTGAGAATGGCGGCAGGACAAGGAGCATCGTTCCTACCTCTAATTTCCAGCCATAAACGCAGCGGGGACGTGCAGCGGCCAGCGCCATGGCAACACAGCGACGAGATCGAACCGCAATGACAGCCGCGTCCGGTCCGGCTGGCGCGCCAGCCAGAGGTCGGCGGCGGCTTCGATGCGGCGCATGGCGGTGTGGTTGACCGCCTCCATCGCCGCTTCGAGCGATGAACGGGCTTTGACCTCGACGATGAGGATCAAATCACCGCGCCTAGCGATGAGGTCGATTTCGCCAAGCCGGGTCTTGTAACGGCGCTGAACGATGCGGAAGCCTTTCAGCATCAAGGCAAGCGAGGCCAGCCGTTCCGCCGAATGGCCGCGAAAGAACGCCTTGCGCTTGCGGTCGAGCGCCGTCATCCCTTCTTCAGCTCGATGAGCCGCTGATAAAGCTCGCCTTTCTGCCCGCCGGTCATCTTCGCGGCTTCCCCCGCCGCTTTCGCCGGAGACATTTCGGCGGAAAGCGACAGGAGCAGGCGGTCGATATCCTCCGCGCTTGCCGGAGCGCGTGTCTCTTCGGGCGGGCCTACCAGCAGGACAACCTCTCCGCGCAGACGGTCCTCGCCGTCGAACTGGCGGGAGAGTTCACCCAGCGGCGCGGTCACCACCGTCTCATAGGCCTTGGTCAACTCGCGGCAGAGCGCGCCCTTGCGGGTCTCGCCGAAGACCGCCGCCATATCCGCCAAAGTGGCGGCGGTGCGGTTGGGGGATTCGAAGAAAACGAGCGTCGCGTCGATGCGCTGCAGCGCCTCGAGCCTCGCGCGGCGCTGCCCCTGCTTGACCGGCAGGAAACCGGCGAAGAGAAAACTATCCGTCGGCAGGCCCGATGCCGTGAGCGCCGCCAGCACGGCGGATGCGCCGGGGATGGGCACGACGCGGATGCCGGCGGCCTTCGCTTCCCCCACCAGCCGGTAGCCGGGATCGGAGACGAGCGGCGTTCCCGCATCGGAGACGAGCGCGACGCTCTTGCCCTCTTTAAGTGCGGCGATCAGCTTCGGCCCCGCCTCCGCCGCGTTGTGCTCGTGATAGGCGACGGGACGCCTGGTGATGCCGAAGCGATCGAGCAGGACGCGGGTGACACGGGTGTCCTCGCAGGCGAGGACATCGGCGCCCGCGAGGGTTTCGAGGCCGCGGACGGTCATGTCGCCGAGGTTGCCGATGGGTGTTGCGACGATATAGAGCGCGGGTTCAAGCGGGCGGGCATGGAACCGGGCCTGGCCGATGAGGTAGTCGCGGGAGGGGGTTTCGGTCAAAGAGAGCGCTCCTGTTTGCGTGGAAGCGCTATAGCACCCCCCTCTGTCCTGCCGGACATCTCCCCCTCAAGGGGGGAGATTGGCTGACACCACCCTCTGCCTTCCTTCCGCAAGGCTGGCGATTGGTGCCGAACGCCAATGAAGGCGTAATCTCCCCCCTTGAGGGGGAGATGTCCGGCAGGACAGAGGGGGGTGCTCGACGGTAAATGCATGGACACCGGCTTCATCTGAAAAGGTGACCCCACCCTATGCCACAAATCATCCGCTGCAAAACATCAAGCCGCCAGATCAGCCACAACCGCATCCAGCAGCAGCGCTCCATCAGGTGTGGCGCGGATGTGGGTGGCGTCCATCGGCTCGATCAGGCGCTGGCCGACGAGGCTTTCGAGCCTGCCCGGATCGATATCGTGGCCGGTCAGGCGGCGATAGCGCGCCAGATCCACGCCCTCGACAAGCCGCAGGCCCATCATGAGGAATTCGTCGCCTTCCTGATCGGGCGTCAGATATTCCTCTTCCACGATGCCATGGCCCTGGCTCTCGGCTTTTTCCAGCCAGGTTTCGGGATGGCGTTCGGTCATGGTGACGGTGCGGATGCCGTTTTCGACGAAGCGGCCATGGGCGCCGGGGCCGATGCCGGCATATTCGCCATAGCGCCAATAGACGAGATTATGCCGCGACTCCGCCCCCGGCGCGGCATGGTTGGAAATCTCATAGGCCGGAAGGCCGTGCGCCACCGTTACGGCCTGCGTTTCGAGATAGAGCGCGGCGGCATGGTCGCCATCGGGCGTCACCAGCTTTCCCGCCTTCCAGAGATTGTAGAAGGGCGTGCCTTCCTCGATGGTCAATTGATAGAGCGAGAGATGATCGGCGGCGAGCGCGATGGCCTGTTCCAGTTCCGCGCGCCATTCGGCGATCGACTGGTCGGGCCGGGCATAGATCAGATCGAAGGACAGGCGGGGGAAGATTTCGCGCGCGAGGCCGATTGCCGTCAATGCTTCCTCGACATTGTGCAGGCGGCCAAGCCGTTTCAGGTCCCGGTCGTTGAGAGCCTGTACGCCGAGCGAGACGCGGTTGACGCCCGCCGCGCGATAGCCGCGAAAACGCTCCGCCTCGACGCTCGACGGGTTGGCCTCCAGCGTCACCTCGACGCCATCGGCGATGCTCCAATTGGCGGCGATCTCGTCCAGCAGCCGTTCCACCGTAGCGGGCTGCATCAGCGATGGCGTACCGCCGCCCAGGAAGATGCTTGTGACGACGCGAGGACCTGTTCGCTGCCGTATCGTTCGCATCTCCCGCGCGAAGGCGGAAGCAAAGCGCGCCTGATCGACCGGCTGATGGCGGACATGGCTATTGAAATCGCAATAAGGGCACTTGGCCGCGCAGAACGGCCAATGCACATAGACGCCGAAGGTGTTTTCACCCTCGGTCATGCTATTCAATACCCAGCGCATCGCGGGCGAAAAGCTGGAAGGCCCGGGCGCGATGCGAAAGCGCTTCCGCCATGCCGGGCTTCCAGCCATGCTTTTCTTCCGCTTCCATTTCGCCGAACGTTCTTTCGTGACCGTCGGGGAGGAACATCGGGTCGTAGCCGAAGCCTTGGCTCCCGCGCGGCGGCCAGACGAGCGCGCCTTCCACTTCGCCGCGATAGAAATCCGTATGGCCATCCGGCCAGGCGATGCAGATGACCGAGACGAACCGGGCGGTACGCTTATCCGGCGTCAGCGCGCCCTTCTCCCGCAGGGCATTCTCTACCCGGTGCATGCCATAGACGAAATCGCGCGTACCATCAGGAGTTTCCGCCCAGTTGGCGGTGTAGACGCCGGGCGCGCCGTCAAGAGCGTCAACGGCAACGCCTGAGTCGTCCGACAGCGCAGGCAAGCCCGTCGCCTTCGCCGCTGCCAGTGCCTTGATGGCAGCGTTTTCCTCAAACGTCGTGCCGGTCTCTTCCGGCTCGGGCAAGCCAAGCTCGGCTGCCGATTGCGTCTCGAAACCGAACGGCCCGATCAGGTCATGAATTTCCTGGAGCTTGCCCTTGTTATGGGTTGCGACGATGAGCCGGCCCTTTTCAAGCTTCCGCATGGTCAAGCAACCGCCATCTTCTGCAATGAAACCAGCCTGATAATGCCAACCCGCGCGAGCGCCATCAGCGAGGCGAATTCCTCTTCCGAGAAGGGCGCGCCTTCGGCGGTGCCCTGGATCTCGACGATGCCGCCCTTGCCGGTCATGACGAAATTGGCGTCCGTCCCGGCGGTTGAATCCTCGGCATAATCGAGATCGATGACCGGCGCGCCATCGACGATGCCGCAGGAGATGGCGGCGACATGGTCTTTCAGCACCTTGTCGAGCTTGACCATCTGGCGGGTTTCCATCCAGCGCAGGCACTCGTGCAGCGCCACCCAACCGCCGGTGATCGCGGCGGTGCGGGTGCCGCCATCGGCCTGGATAACATCGCAATCCACCGTTATCTGCTGCTCGCCCAGCGCCTGCAGGTCGACCACGGCGCGCAAGGAACGTCCTATGAGGCGTTGAATTTCCAGCGTCCGCCCGCCTTGCTTGCCGGAGGAGGCCTCGCGGCGCATGCGATCGCCGGTGGAGCGCGGCAGCATGCCATATTCCGCCGTCACCCAGCCCTTGCCGGAATTGCGCATCCAGCCCGGCACTTTTTCCTCCAGGCTCGCCGTGCAGAGCACATGCGTATCGCCGAAGCGGACCAGGCAGGAGCCCTCGGCATGTTTGGAAACGCCGCGCTCGAAGGAGACGGCGCGCATTTCGTCGGCGGCGCGCTTGGATGGACGCATGGGATGAACCTCGATTCACAAAACTTAAAAAAGGGCTTTTAGGCTGCAAAAGCAGAAATAGAAAGGGAGTTACCGCCTGCCCGGCTTTGATCCCCGGAAAGTCCGTCATATATAATCATGTTCACCCGCTTCAGGGCAAAGGAGTCCATGCAACGGACATGATGAAAGCAGTGGTTCCCGAAACGCTCGCGGCCCTCGACCAGCGCTCGCGCGATATTTTCCGGCGCATCGTCGAGAGCTATCTGGGCGATGGCGAGCCGGTCGGCTCACGCAATCTTTCCCGCCTGCTGCCGCTGGCGCTTTCACCGGCGACGATCCGCAATGTGATGAGCGATCTGGAGCAGCTGGGCCTCATCTATGCGCCGCACGTTTCGGCGGGGCGCCTGCCGACGCAGATTGGTTTGCGCTTCTTCGTCGATGCGTTTCTGGAAATCGGCGATTTGCCGCCGGAGGAACGCAAGTCCATCGAAACACAGGTGCGCGCCGCAGGCGGCGCCCATTCGATGGAGAAGGTGCTGACCGAGGCGAGCCAGATCCTTTCCGGCCTGTCGCGCGGCGCGGGACTAGTGCTTGCCACCAAGGCGGAAGGCGGTGCGCTCAAACATATTGAATTCGTGCGGCTGGAGCCGACGCGGGCGCTCGCCGTTCTCGTCACCCAGAGCGGGGATGTGGAAAACCGCGTCCTCGACCTTCCGCCCGGTGTGACGGCCTCGCAGCTCATCGAGGCATCGAACTTTCTCAACGCGCATATCCAGGGCCGCACCCTCTCGGAAGCGCGCAGCGAACTGGCGCGGCTGAAGGACGAAACGAAGCAGGCGCTCGACACGCTGTCGCAGCATCTGGTCGAGCAGGGGCTCGCCATATGGAGCGGCGGCGGCAACGACCAGCCGACGCGGCTCATTGTGCGCGGGCGGGCCAATCTCCTGGAAAACCTCCACGCACAGGAGGATATCGAGCGGCTGCGGCACCTTTTCGACGATCTGGAAACCAAGGAAGGCATGATCCAGCTTCTCGAACTGGCGGAAGCCGGATCGGGCGTGCGCATCTTCATCGGCTCGGAAAACAAGCTCTTCTCGCTGTCCGGCTCCTCGCTCATCGTCGCGCCCTATCGCGACGCGGAGCAGCGGGTTGTCGGAGCGCTCGGTGTTATCGGCCCGACACGGCTCAATTATGCCCGCATCGTGCCGATGGTGGATTATACCGCGCAGATCGTTTCGCGACTCTTGCGTTGACGCTCGAGATTATGCATCTCTTCAAGCACTTGATTTTCAAGGTTTGAAGCTCGATATCCGGGCACGATGATTTCAGAACGGAAGAAGAGAAATGGCTGACGAAAAGCATAAGGGCGAGACGCCAGACCTGCATCAACGCGACATTAACAATCCCAGGGATCGCGATGCGCTGAAGCGCGCGGCCGACGATTTCCTTAAAAGCCGCAAGGCCGAGGCCCGCGCCGAAGCCGTGGAAGACGAGGCGGAAGCGCAAGACGCCGATCCGGTGGCGGAGCTTCAGGCCGAAAACGGCGAATTGAAGGACCAGCTCCTGCGGCTTGCCGCGGAGATGGAGAATTTGCGCAAGCGCACCGCCCGCGACGTGCAGGACGCCAAGACCTATGCGGTCGCCAATTTCGCCCGCGACATGCTGGCGGTTTCGGACAATCTGGCCCGCGCCCTCGAAGCCATTCCCGCCGAAGCGTTGGAAAAAGGCGACACCGGCCTCAAGGCGCTTGCCGAAGGCGTGGAGATGACCGAACGCGCCATGCTTTCCACGCTGGAACGCCACGGCGTGAAGAAAATCGAGCCTGAGGGCCAAAAATTCGACCCGCATTTCCATCAGGCGATGTTCGAAATTCCGAATAGCGATGTGCCGAACAATACCGTGCTGCAGGTGATGCAGCCCGGCTACGTCATCGGCGACCGCATGTTGCGCCCGGCACTCGTCGGCGTATCGCGCGGCGGACCGAAGCAGGCGGCAACCGCCGAAACGGCTGCGGAACCGGTCGATCCGCAGGCTGAGAAGGACGCTTGAGCATTTTATAGGCGGTTCATGTTTTGATGGAATCGCCAAGCGCCCTCGCCCTTCGAGGCTTCGTTCCGCTTCGCTTCACTACGCACCTCAGGATGAGGGCTACTGCGGCGCTGCAACCCTTCACCCTCATGGTGAGGTGCGAGCGTAGCGAGCCTCGAACCACGGGGTGAAGGGCGCACCGTTGCTTCCATCTAAAAATGAAATGCTCTAAGTGGGTAGCTTGTGGGTTAACTGGCTACTCACGTTGCCTAAACCACGCTCCCGGAAATAATTTTCCAGCGTGGCGGCATCCGCTGATGGTTCGGCGACCGCGACATAGGTGTCGGGCCGCAGCAGATAGGCGGCGTCGCGCTGCAGTCCCGCCTCAGCGTATCGCTCGTTCCAGCCGAATACGCGCAACACAACACCGCGCTTTTCGCACCAGGCCGCCAGTTCCGGTTTGGCTTCACCATAGACGTGGAGCTGCCAGCCGATCTTCGGGAGCGGTTCGAAATTGTCTGTTCCGTCATTGTCTGTCCCGTCGAGCCGCACGAATGGCAGGCGATCGCCGCCGCTGACTTTCCCGGCGGTTCCGACGCTGAGCGGGCTTTCCGGGTAACTGATCATGGTTTGCGAGACGATGCGGAACATCATCTCACGGGCGGCTTCGAAGCTGTATACGACCTTCATGAAGAGCGGAGCGATTCGTGTGCGCACGAATTCGGCAAAACTGCCCTGCGCGGTGACGAAGGTGAAGGCGCGGTCAGTAGTCTCCACCAGCTTGCGGGCGAAGGCGGGGCGCTCCGCCTCGTAACTGTCGAGCAGGCTGTCAGGAGCATCCCCCTTGATGACATCAGCGAGTTTCCACGCCAGATTGATGGCGTCCCCAATGCCGGTGTTCATCCCCTGCCCGCCCGCCGGACTGTGCACATGGGCGGCATCGCCAAGCAGAAATACATTTCCATGGCGGAAGCGGTCGGTAACGCGGTGGTGGACGCGATGGTCGAGAACCAGTTCACAGCTCTGACCTGAAGACCCAGCGCGCGCACCGCCTCCTGTCCGACATCGTCGAAGGCAAGCGTCTCAGCGCTGCCCACCCGGTTTTCGCGCACGGTTCCGACGAAACGCAGCTTGCCCGGCTCACCGTAGGGCATGATCAGAACGAAATCCGGTCCCTCGAAACTGATGGTGACCTCGCCGCTGATCGTATGCGTTCCAGCGTCTACCTCGACATCGGCAACATAAAAGAGCTGCTCGTAGGTGCCGCCCTCGAAACTGGCGCCAAGGTTCTTACGCACCGTTGAGCGCGCGCCGTCGCAGCCGGCCAGATAGCGCGCCCGGCATTCCGCCTTGCTTCCGTCGGGCAGCTGCAGCTGCGCCTCGACGCCCGTTCCGTCATCCAGGAAATCAAGAAGCTCGGTCCGGCGCTCGACAACAATCCCCCGCATCCGAAGGCGCTCGACCAGGAAGCTTTCATGGAGATCCTGCGGATAGATCAGAACGTATGGATAGGGTGTGATATCTGCGCCGAAATCCGAGAAATTGAGATGCGCCCTTCTCTTGCCGAGGGTCCAGATCTCAATGCCTTCGGCCTTGTTGCCGGCGGCAACGACCGCATCCGCCAGACCGAGCTGTCGATAAAGCTCCAGCGTCCGGGCGTGGACCGCCAGCGCGCGTGAAGTTGTGCCGGGTCCCTCCGATTTGTCGATGATCCGGACACGCGCACCCTGCGCATCGAGCCACAGAGCGAGGACAAGGCCGGTCGGCCCTGCGCCAACGATCAAAACATCTGTCTGCGTCATTGCCATCTCCTTTTAGATTCCTCGGATTGAAGAACCAGAAGGCACTTATTCGCTGGGCGGACGATCAGGGTTCGCTAACAGGTCCCGACACCCAAAGCCTCTATCCTTCAACCATCTGCAACAGCCCGCTCTGTTCGGCGATATCCCGCAGGCTCGACTGCGGGCGCGGGCCCATTTGCTGGATGACGATGCCTGCCGTCAGCGAACCGAGGCGGGCGCTGTCTTCCAGCGAGAAGCCATGGGTATAGCCATAGAGAAAGCCCGAGGCATAGAGATCGCCCGCGCCGGTCGTATCCACCAGCTCGCGGAGTTCGATGGCCGGGACGGCGACCGTTTCGTCGCCCGATACGATGATCGAGCCTTTCTCCGAGCGCGTCACCGCGGCGAGCTTGCAATCCTGGCGGATCGCCTCCAGCCCGGCCTCGAAGGATTCGGTCTGGTAGAGCGATTTCAGCTCCGCCTCATTGGCGAAGACGATATCAACCGTACCGGAGCGCATCAGCTCCAGGAATTCGTCACGGTAACGGTCGACGCAGAAAGGGTCGGAGAGTGTCATCGCCACTTCGCGCCCGTGCTCGTGCGCGATCTTGGCCGAAAGCCTGATCGCTTCCTTAGCGCGCGGCGGATCCCAGAGATATCCTTCGAAATAGGTGACCTTGGCTTCCGCGACCTTCGAGCTTTCCACATCTTCGGGTCCGAGCTCGACGCAGGCGCCGAGATAAGTGTTCATGGAGCGCTCGCCATCCGGCGTCACGAAGATCATCGAGCGGGCGGTGGGCACGCCGTTTTCCAGCGGACGGGTATCGAACACCACGCCCTGCGCGCGGATATCATGGGTGAAGATGCGGCCCAGATGATCCGCCGCGACCTTGCCGAAATAGGCGGCGCGACCGCCAAGGCTGGCGACCCCTGCCGCCGTGTTGCCGGCGCTGCCGCCCGACATCTCGATTGCCGGTCCCATGCGGTCATAAAGCAGTTCGGCCCGTGTCGTGTCGATCAGGTTCATCGCGCCCTTGATGATGACGTTCTTCACCAGAAACGCATCATCCGTGCGCGCGATAATATCGACAATCGCGTTGCCGATGCACAGAACATCGAATTTGGACATGGAAATCGCGTGGGCCCCAACAATTGACGATCATTGCGGTGTACCGTTTTGCGCCGTCTTTGGCTAGCCTGCACGATGCATGGCCTTTTCCAATGCGCGCCGGCATCCTATGTCTTGGGACATCGCGCATCGCGCCGGACGGAAGGGAAAACGATGATTTTCGATGCGGCAAACGCCGCCCTGCGGCACCTGTTCACACCGCAATTCCGCTCGCTCGTGTGGAAATCGCTGGGCGCGACGTTCTTGATCCTCGTCCTCCTTTGGGTGGCGCTCCGGCACCTTTTCACCTATCTGGCATGGCCCTATCTCGACCAGATGCTGCCGGGCCTGCCGCAATGGGCCGGGTGGCTCGGCACCATCGGCGCGATCTTCGCCAGTCTCGGCCTCGCGCTGGGGCTGGCGCTGCTGATCGCGCCCATAGCCGCCATCATCGCGGGATTTTTCCTCGACGATGCGGCGGAAATCATCGAACGGCAGGATTACCCCGCCGACCCGCCCGGCCAGCCGCTGCCGCTCGTGCAGTCACTCGGCCTTTCGTTGAAGTTTCTGGGCGTCGTCATCGTCGGCAACATCTTCGCCCTGTTTCTTCTGCTCGTGCCGGGCATCAATCTCATCGCCTTCTTCATCGTCAACGGCTATCTGCTGGGCCGGGAATATTTCGAATTCGCGGCCATGCGGTTCCTGACCCCTGACGAGGCAAAGGGGCTACGCAGCAAATACGCCGTCACGGTGTTCATGGCGGGGCTGGTGATTGCCGTCTTCCTCGCCATTCCGTTCGTCAATTTCCTGACGCCGCTCTTCTCCGCCGCGATGATGGTGCACCTCTACAAGGCGATCAGCAAACGAGAGCCTGCACCGGTCGCGGCCTGATTATGCCGCTCTTGTTTTAGCCGCATGATCTTGTCCAAAAAGTCTGCAACTTTTTGGGATCATGGTTTCCAAGCCGCATGATCTTATCCAAAAAGTCTGCAACTTTTTGGGATCATGCTCGGATCGTAATGAGCGGCGCGGGAATATCCGTGGTCTTCACCGCCGCCTTGCAGAGATCGGCGATGATACACATCTCACATTCGGGCTTGCGCGCCTTGCAGACATAGCGACCGTGCAGGATCAGCCAATGATGGGCATGGAGGAGATATTCCTTCGGCACGACCCGCATCAGCTTTTCCTCGACAGCTTCGGGTGTTTTGCCCGGCGCGAGGCCGATGCGGTTCCCTATGCGGAAAATGTGGGTATCGACCGCCATTGCCGGCTGACCGAAAGCCACGTTGAGCACTACATTGGCCGTCTTGCGGCCAACGCCGGGCAGTTTCACCAGTGCGTCGCGATTGTCAGGCACCTCGCCGCCATGATCGCGAATCAGCGCCTCCGACAGGGCGATGACATTCTTCGCCTTGTTGCGCCAGAGGCCGATGGTCCTGATATAGTCACCGACCTTTTCCTCTCCCAGCGCCAGCATCTTTTCGGGCGTGTCGGCGATGGCGAAGAGCGGGCGCGTCGCCTTGTTGACGCCGACATCCGTCGCCTGGGCGGAGAGCACCACGGCGACGAGCAGCGTGAAGGGGCTCACATATTCGAGTTCGCCCTTCGGCTCCGGGCGCTGGACCAAGAAGCGCCTGAAGATTTCGTGGATTTCCGGCCGGGTATAAAGCGTTCCCGCCACGCGGGACGGGCGTTTGGCCACGGCTTCCGATTTGATTTTGGCGTTTTCCATTCGCATCTCTATACTGGTTTGACGCACCGCACGGCAAGAAAGCTGATGACATGAGGCATCCAGACGGAGCAAATCCAGAAGCGAATGAAGCGCCCTTCTTCCGCGCCATGCTGGTGCCGCACCGCTCGCTCGGACGCACCGGATTCCTGGTGCTGATGGCGGTGCTCATCGCGGGCTGGATAATCTGCGGTGTCTTCTTTCTGTCATTGGGCGCATGGCCGGTGTTCGGCTTTTTCGGGCTCGATGTACTCATCGTCTATCTCGCCTTCCGCCTGAATTATCGCGCGGCCCGCGCCCGGGAAGAAATATCCGTCTCGCGCACCGCGCTCGACATAAGGCAAATCGCGCCATCGGGCCACACGCGCGAGCATCGCTTCAACCCATTCTGGGCGAGGTTCCGTATCGCGCGGCATGACGAGATCGGCATCACGGCGATGAATGTCGAGGGCGAAGGGCGGCGCGTTGCAATCGGCTCCTTCCTCAATCCGGACGACCGCGAATCTTTCGCCAGCGCATTCACCAAAGCGCTTGCGACCGCCAAAGGGCGTTGATCGGCTCCGATACCCTGTATATGCGTTTTGGCATCAATACAGGAGTTCCCATGATCACCGTTATCGGCTCCATCAATCTCGACCTTATCGCACGGACCATGCATCTGCCGAAGCCGGGCGAGACCGTATCGGGCTCCGATTTCCAGTCGGCGCCCGGCGGCAAAGGCGCCAACCAGGCGCTGGCGGCGGCAAGGGCTGGAGCCCGGGTCCGTATGGTGGGCGCCATCGGCAACGACGCCTTTGGAGGGGAATCAATGGCGCTTCTCGATGAAGGGGGCGTCGATCTCAGTCTCGTGCGCAAGGCGGAAGTGGCGACGGGAATAGCGCTCATTACCGTCGAGGCATCGGGTGAGAATGTCATCGTCGTCGTGCCGGGCGCGAATGGAACGGTTTCGCTAGGCGATGTAAAAGCAGCGGGCCTTTCCGGCGGGCATCTTCTGCTTCAGCATGAAATCCCACTCGCGACGGTCGGCGCGGCGTTGAAAGCGGCGCGGGAGAATGGCACCATTTCCATTCTGAATATCGCGCCCTGGCGCGACGAGGCGGCGGATCTGCTGCCGCTCGCCGATATCGTCATCGCCAACGAGACGGAGTTCGATCTGGCGGCCAGCCGGTTGAAACTTGAAGGCGCGGATCGGGAAAGCCGCATGGCGGATTTCGCGGCGAAGACCGGTCGTACAGTGATTGTGACGCTCGGCGCGGATGGCCTTTGCGCCGCCACGCCGCAAGAGGCATTCGCCATGCCTGCCTATCCCGTCAAGCCGGTCGATACGGTCGGCGCGGGCGACACATTCTGCGGTTATCTCGCCGCCGGTCTCGACATGGGGCTGGCCCTGAAGGCCGCCTGCCGCCAGGCAGCGATAGCCGCCTCGCTCGCGTGTCTGAAGCCGGGCGCGCAGCCGGCTATTCCGTTTGCGGATGAGTTGCCAACGTAAGCGGAATGCCCCTCATCCGCCTGCCGGCACGTTCGTCGCTCAAAAAGCCAAATCGTTGGCTTTTTGTCCGCTGCACGGATCGCTCCTCAACCCGCACGCGGGGAGAAGAAAGAGGTGGCAACGTCTACGCCCCCTCTCCCCGTTCTTCACGGAGGGTAAGGGTGAGGGGCAATAGAAGCGTCAAAGCGTTCCAATCCGCTCCGCAAGGAGCGCGAAGAAGCCGTCGTGGTCGACATCGCGCATGACGAGCGCGTTTTTCGGCCTGCCGGTGACGCCCCACCAGTCGATGACGGTCATGCCGAGGGTCAGCTCCGACTGCGTCTCGATCTCGACATTGCAGGTGCGGCCCGAATAAAGGTCCGGCTTCAGGAGATAGGCGATGACGTTGGGGTCGTGCAGCGGTCCGCCGTCGCTGCCGTATTTCGCTTCATCGAAGCGCTCGAAGAATTCGAGCAGCGCCACGCAGGCATCGCCTGGCTTGGTGCACATCGCGCGGAAAAGGTCGATGCGCTCTGCTTTGGTCAGCGCCTTGTGGGTGACGTCGAGCGGCATCACCACGATGGGAATTCCGGCGGCGAAGACGACCTTGGCCGCTTCCGGATCGACATAGATGTTGAACTCGGCGGTCGGCGTGATGTTTCCGCCTTCGAAAAAGGCGCCGCCCATCAGCACGATCTCGCGAATCCGGGGGGCGATTTCAGGGGCGCGGATCAGCGCCATCGCGATGTTGGTGAGCGGCCCGATGGGGCAGAGCGTGACGCTGCCCGGCTCCTCGCGCATAAGTGTCTCAATGATAAAATCGACCGCGTGCTGCGGCTGCAGCGGCATTTGCGGCTCCGGCAAATCCGGCCCGTCGAGCCCGGTGCGGCCATGGACATGTTCCGCCGTCACCAGCGGGCGCATAAGGGGCTGCGCGGCGCCGGCATAGACCTTCGTCTCCGGCTTGCCGGCCAGCTCGCAGATCTTGCGCGCGTTCTTTTGCGTCAGCGCAAGCGGCACATTCCCCGCGACGACGGTGAGGCCCAGAACGTCCAGCTCGGGGCTCGCCAATGCCAGAAGAATCGCCAGCGCGTCGTCCTGCCCGGGATCGGTATCGATGATGATCTTGCGCGCCATTGCCGCCCTGCTCCTTGCTCTTACACCAAAAGGGAAAACCCAGCGGGCAGGAATCCGATTCGGCTCTTGAAGAGACGGATTTCACGGACCATATCTCAAGGCAAGGGAGAAATGCCGAAACGGGTTTCGCCTCAAGTTTCTCACGTAGGTCCAGACGGAAAGCTGCCTCACACTTTTCCTGGACTTGCTGGGTACGGTCGCTTTTGATGAGGGCTGAACATGACACGCATGACACCGTTCTCGAGCCCGCTTCTGCTCGGGTTCGATACGATGGAAAAAACGCTGGAGCGCATCGCCAAATCCGGCGACGGATACCCGCCATACAATATCGAGCGTCTGCGCACCGATTCCGGCCATGAACGGCTGCGGATCACATTGGCCGTCGCGGGTTTTTCCGACAGCGACCTGGAAGTCACCACAGAAGATAACCAGCTGGTCATTCGCGGGCGGCAGACCGACGAAGAGGAACGCGAATTCCTGCATCGCGGCATTGCGGCGCGCCAGTTCCAGCGCGTCTTCGTGCTGGCGGATGGGATGCGCGTGATCGCGGCGCAGTTGAAGAACGGGTTGCTTTCAATCGATCTCGATCGCCCGGAACCAGAACGGCTCGTCAAGCGTATCGATATAAGCGTAATGGATTGAGGCCGCGCTTTATTTTCGCCGGATAATTATCCGAAAGTTCCGCAACCTTTCGGGATATGCCCCGGCTCTCAGGGCAAGGTCAGTTGCACGACTTGCCAGAATGGAGGCTAAAATGGCCACGAACAAGGAAATATTCACCGAAGCGGAATTCGCGCATCTGGGCGCGGGCGAAGTCGCCTATGTGCGCAAGATGCTGACCGACGATCTGGCACGCACCTTCCCTGCCCTGCCGCCGATGATGCCGGGGATGGAGCTATGGGCGCTTTTCGGCGCTGACGGCGCACCGATCGTACTCTCCGACGCGCGCGCCAATATCCTTGCGGGGGCGCAAGAGCATGAATTGCGCACGGTGATGCTGCATTAATTTTTCCGTGTCTCTGACTATAAAAGGGCTGCCCTTTCGAAGGCAGCCCTAAATTCGGTATTTTCGAATTAAGGCGTAATTGTTATTAGCCTTTCATCAATGGCGGGCCCTTTAAAGTAGGTATACTTTACATGTACTCCGTCACCCTCGATTACAGTGTCAGTTTTTCCACGAAATGCATCCAGCACTTCAGCTACCTTTTCAGGCGCATATTTTGTCGCCAGCGCTGAGACCCAAGCCTCGGCAATCTCCTTGTCGATATGGACGCCGTATCCTGTATCTTGTGTCCAGTCGTTCCACATAATCTTTACATTGCTGACTGAAGCGTTGTCATCGCTCGCATTAACGAACACTTTAACGGCGTCGGCCCCCGGAAAGATGCATCCCCATAGGTCAGGCAATCCTTCAGTTTTCATGATCTTGGAGTCCGGACATTTAATGATGTTGGAAATTTCGCGCGTCTCATCTGCAAAATTTTTGAGACCTGCTGCGTTTGCAGCGCCGATACACAGTGTAATAGAAATCAGCACGAACAGAGGTAGTTTCTTTGAAATTGTATCCATAGTTTATTCCTAATACTGGCTTTTTGCTTCACGCGCCCGCACCTTCCATACCGCAATCGACCTGCAACGCTGGCGATTGGCGGAAGCAAACTATAGGCCTTGATGGAAGCTGGCCGTCCGGCTTGATCTCAAGCCGCGTGAGACGTGGGCTGTGTTGTCAAAAACGCATAAAGCGCCTGCGCGTCGTAGGTATCACGGAGCTTTGCCACCATATCGGGATCGCGCATAAGGCGGGCGATGCGCGAGAGAGCCTTGAGATGGTCCGCGCCGGCATTTTCAGGGGCCAGCAACAGGAAAACGATATCCACCGGCTGATCGTCCAGCGCCTCGAAATCCACCGGATTCTCAAGACGCGCGAAAAGCCCGGTAATGCGCTTGACGCTGGGCAGTTTGCCATGCGGGATAGCGATGCCGTTTCCAACCCCCGTGGAACCCAGCCGCTCCCGCTGCAAGACCGTATCGAATACTTCTCGTTCGGGAAGACCCGTCAGCTCCGCGGCCTTCGCGGCCATGATCTGTAACAATTGCTTTTTGGAGCCCGCTTTCAGCGCCGGCATGATAGCCGTCGGCTGAATCAGATCGCTAAGATCCATCTCTCCATTCCTTCTTGATGCGGGATCAACAATCCCGAATTCTATATAAGTTTCCGCCCACCCCGAACAATACGGAAACCTTCAAACATTATATCACCGCCAGCCAATGCGGCTGACGGCAAAACTGCTACGCAACGCTACTTACAAACGGCTACTCTGTTTAGTCGCATGGACCCTCCCCCGAAAAGTCTGCAACTTTTGCTGACGCTGACCTTCGGTCCAGAACCATGCTAGGAACCCGATACTTTCTGCCCCTTCACCGCCGACGGATCGATCCAACCGATGTTTCCATCGGCCCGACGGTATACGATATTGACCTGGTCGTTGCCGGCATTGCGGAATACGAGAACCGGGCTGTCCTTCAAATCAAGCTCCACGACAGCGGAAGCCACGCTCATGGTGCGCAGCGACACCGAGGTTTCGGCGACGATCGTCGGCGCGTAATCCTTGATGACTTCAGCGTCGTCATCATCCTCCTCTTCAGGAGCGGGCGACATCACCCGATAGATCACGTCGTCATAGGCAGAATTGTTGTTGGCGACCTGATGCGACTTCAACCTTCGCTTGTAACGACGCAGGCGCGTCTCGATCCTATCAGCGGCCGCGTCGAAAGCCAATTGCGGGTCCTGCGCCTCGCCTGTGGCCTGCAGCGCCGCGCCGCTATCGAGATGCAACATGCAGTCTGCCGAAAAGCGGGAGCCGGATTTGACCACCGTGACATGGCCGGAATATCCGCCATCGAAATATTTGCCGACTATCTCGCCGATCCGTTCCTCGATGCGGATGCGGAAGGCATCGCCGATGTCCATGTGCTTTCCGGAAATACGCAGACTCATGTGGTTATACCTCGTTTGCGTTGCGCCCTGTGTCATCTAATCACAAGGCATGACGTGAGCAAAGCGGTCAGCTGCAAGCACTTTGCGCGCGGACCTATGATTAAACTTTCCCCGTTCCGATTAAACCACCTGCTGCCGTGCATCCCTCACGTCCTTTGGCCCAGATGGCCATGCAGCTTTCGACAGCTCGCGCATCTACTCACGCGAGCGGGCTTCTATTGAGTGACATTGCGAAAGTCAATTCAATCTTAAGAAGCCCTTAATGGACTCCCTCCCTGGTTGCGCCGGATGCGGCAATCGCCTTTTTCTCCCGCCGCCGCTGGATAGACGATGGAATGCTCATCGCTTCCCGGTATTTGGCGACGGTGCGCCGCGCGATATCCACGCCATCCCGATTGAGGATATCGACAATGGCGTCGTCGGACAATATCGAATCGGGGGTCTCGCGATCTATCAACCGGCGTATCCGATAGCGCACCGCCTCCGAGGAATGCGCGTCGTCCCCCTCCCCGGCGGACGCAATCGCCGCATTGAAAAAATAACGCAGTTCGAAGACACCGCGCGGTGTCAGCATATATTTGTTTGCCGTGATGCGACTCACCGTCGATTCATGCATGCCGATGGCGTCGGCCACATTGCGCAGATTGAGCGGCTTCAACTGCGTAACGCCCTTTGCCAGAAAGCCGTCCTGACGACGCACAATTTCGTGTGCGACCTTGAGAATGGTGCGGGCACGCTGGTCGAGGCTACGCGTCAGCCAATTGGCGTTCTGCAGACATTCGGAAAGAAACTCTTTGTCCTGCGGCCCGATACCACGCTTAACGACAGCGTGGTAATCATAATTGATGAGGACGCGCGGCAGGGCGGCGGGGTTCAGCTCGATTTCCCAACCACCGCCGGGAGCAGATAGGACGTGAATATCCGGCACGATGGCATCAGCCGTACCGGCGGAGAAAAGCGCGCCCGGCCTCGGGTCGAGGAGGCGGATCTCCGCCAGCATATCGAGAAGATCCTGCTCATCAACGCCGCAAAGCTTTTTCAAGGCTTGAAAGTCTCGCTTCGCCAGCAATTCGAGATTGGCGACCAGCGCCTGCATCGCCGGATCGAAACGGTCCTTTTCCTTTAATTGAAGGCTCAGACATTCGGCAAGATCGCGGGCGAAAAGCCCCGGCGGATCGAAGGTTTGCAACACGCCGAGCACCTGCTTCACCATCGGCAATTCAACGCCCATACGCCCAGCGACCTCGGAAATATCGGCACGCAGATAGCCCATTTCATCAAGATGATCGGCAAGTTCGGCGGCAATCAGCCTTATGACCGGGTCACTGAAAGCGAAGAGTATCTGCTCATCCACATATTCACGCAGCGAGACGCGATGCGCCGTCACCTGCTCGATATCGAACCCCTCGCCACCGCTGACATAGCCATCGCCGCCGGAAGATTTCCACTGCGAGGCAAGGTCGGGCGCGATCTGATCATAGCGACCGGGATCGTCCGGGAAAACGTTCTCCATGGAGCTATCATAGGTTTGCGCTATGGTGTCCGCATCCGGCGCGCCGCCCTCCTCCAGCCAATCGGTATCTGCTTCGCCTTGGCTCTCAAGGGGCAAATTATCGGCATCGCCAGCCATCTCCGTATCGTCAGCCTGATCGATACGCTCAAGCAACGGATTTTTCTCGATTTCCAGATC
The DNA here is from genome assembly GCF_003217235.1 of Paramesorhizobium leguminum. Classification (GTDB taxonomy): domain Bacteria; phylum Pseudomonadota; class Alphaproteobacteria; order Rhizobiales; family Rhizobiaceae; genus Paramesorhizobium; species Paramesorhizobium leguminum. The sequence goes on from NZ_QJTF01000013.1 coordinate 72,848, forward strand.
GATGAATTGCTCAAGCTCGATATGGGTCATCTGCAACAGCCGGATCGACTGCATCAGCTGCGGCGTCATGACCAATGATTGCGATTGCCGCAGATCGAGCTTCGGCGAAAGTGCCATGGCCTAAAACTCCCCCCCGTTTACGCACCTTTTTAAGCCGCATAATCTTGTCCGAAAAGTCAGCAACTTTTCGGGATCATGCTTCCACGCCCCTCCTTACAAAACTGGTACAAACCTTGCTTGTCAATGGGAATGGTGAGGTAGTGAGATAGCGAGCAGGTGAAAAATCACCACTCACTATCTCACTTTTCGAAGCATCAAAAGGAAAGTGATCGAGAACGCTCGTCGCCTAAACGTCCAGATTGGCGACGCTCAGCGCGTTTTCCTGGATGAACTCGCGGCGCGGCTCCACGGCGTCGCCCATCAGGCGGCTGAAAAGCGTGTCCGCATTGGTCGCATCCGAAATCTTGACCTGCAGCAGCGAGCGGGCATTCGGATCGAGCGTCGTTTCCCAGAGCTGGTCGGCATTCATCTCGCCCAAGCCTTTGTATCTTTGCAGCGTCAAGCCTTTCTTGCCAGTGGCAAACACGGCTTCGAGCAGCGCGAGCGGACCGGAGATGACTTCGATCTTGTCCTTACGGCGGAGCGCCGGGGGAGCAGCGTAGATCTCATGCAGGCGGGATGCAAAACGGTCGAGCTGGCGGGCATCGGCCGAACCGAGCAACGCCATGTCGAGCGTGGTCACATCCTTGACGCCGCGCAGCATCCGCTCGAAGCGATAGCCGCCATCTTCCGAAACATAGCCCGTCCAGCCGCGTTCCGTCTCCTCGGCGATGAGATCGAGACGGCGCGCAATATCGTCCGCCGCCGTCTGCGCTCTTTCCGCATTGCTCGCGAGTTCGAGGTTGAGCGCGCCGGCAATCGCCGCCTGCTCGACCACGTTGCGATTATAGCGCGTGTGCAGGCCGGTCAGCAGGTGGCGGACAGCCAGCGCATCGTTGATGACGGCATGCAGATCGGCGCTGGCCCGCACCTCGCCATTGGCGAGCGTCAGCGTTGCCTCTTCCAAGCCCGATTCAATGAGGAATTCCTCGAAGGCTTCCTCGTTCTTGATATATTGCGAGGACTTGCCGCGCGTCACCTTATAGAGCGGCGGCTGGGCGATATAGAGATGGCCGCGCTCGATCAGCTCCGGCATCTGCCGAAAGAAGAAGGTGAGCAGCAGCGTACGGATATGAGCGCCGTCCACGTCGGCGTCGGTCATGATAATGATCTTGTGGTAGCGCAGCTTGTCCGGATTGAACCCGTGCACTTCATCCTTGCCGATGGAGGTGCCGAGCGCCGTGATCAGCGTGCCGATCTGTTCCGACGAGAGCATCCTGTCCAGCTTCACGCGCTCTACATTGAGGATCTTGCCACGCAGCGGCAGGATCGCCTGGTTCTGGCGCGAGCGGCCGCCCTTGGCGGAGCCGCCGGCCGAGTCACCCTCGACGATGAAGATTTCGGATTTGGCCGGATCACGTTCCTGACAATCGGCGAGCTTGCCGGGAAGCGACGTGATACCGAGACTTGTCTTGCGGGTCATGTCGCGCGCCTTGCGCGCCGCCTCGCGGGCGGCGGCGGCCTGAATGACCTTCTCGATCACGGCCTTGCCCTGCGCCGGATGCTCTTCCAGCCAGATCGACAGGGCCTCGTTGACGCAGCTTTCCACCACGGGGCGCACTTCGGAGGAAACCAGCTTGTCCTTGGTTTGCGAGGAAAATTTGGGGTCCGGAACCTTGACCGAAAGAATGGCGGTCAGCCCCTCGCGGCAATCGTCGCCAATGAGCGACACCTTTTCCTTCTTGGTCATCCCTGAGCTATCGGCATAGCCCGTTATCTGGCGGGTGAGCGCGCCGCGGAAGCCGGCAAGATGCGAGCCGCCGTCGCGCTGCGGGATGTTGTTTGTGAAGCAGAGGACTTTTTCGTGGTAGGAATCGTTCCACCACATCGCCACCTCGACAGTCATGCCGTCCTTTTCGGTGCGGATATAGATAGGTTCGCCGATCACCGAACTCTTGCCGTTGTCGATATAGCGGACGAATTCAACCAGGCCGCCCTCGTAGTGCAGCTCGTGCTCCTTGATATCCGCGTGACGGCGATCGGTCAGCTTGATGCGCACGCCGGAATTCAGGAAGGCAAGCTCGCGCAGGCGGCGCTCCAGCGTATCGAAATCGAATTCGATCATGGTGAAGGTTTCGGACGAGGGCAGGAAGGTGACTTCCGTTCCCGTCTCGCTGCCGGCATCGCCGGTTATGGCGAGCGGCGCATCGGCCACGCCATGGGTGAAGCTCATCTCGAAAATCTGCCCCTTGCGGCGGATCTTCAGCTTCAGCCACACCGAAAGCGCATTGACCACCGACACGCCGACGCCATGCAGGCCGCCGGATACCTTATAGGAATTCTGGTCAAACTTGCCGCCCGCGTGGAGCTGCGTCATGATGACTTCAGCCGCAGAGACGCCTTCGGAGTGCATATCCGTGGGGATGCCGCGGCCATTGTCCGTGACGGTGCAGGAGCCGTCGGCATTGAGCGTGACGGTAACGAGCGTGGCGTGGCCGGCCAGCGCCTCGTCGATTGCATTGTCCACGACTTCGTAGACCATGTGGTGCAGGCCGGAACCGTCGTCCGTATCACCGATATACATGCCGGGGCGCTTGCGTACCGCATCCAGCCCTTTAAGCACCTTGATGGATTCAGCCCCATATTCGGAGGATGCGCCGGAGACCGTTTCCGGTGTCGTCTCGGATATTTCGCTCATGAAAAACTTTCGTCTGTCTGCCGAAAAGATGGCGCGGCGCAGGCCCCGCGAATCACGCGCCAAGATCGGGTTAATATAGGTGTTAAAGCCAGTTTTTCCAAATCTTTGCGGCGATTTTGCGGGAAAGAACCCGCCTCCCGTGGCGGGATTGCCGGTACCACCCTATATTGGACGCATGATGGAGTTTCATCCATGAGCGACATGACGATGGGTGGCGTATGCGCCAAAGCGGACCGTTCCGCTGATCCATTCATTCCACCCGCCCCTACCCCGCGGGAAAAGCCGGTGGGGCGCCTCGAACTCATCCGCATCATCTACCGCAACCCACTGGAGCTATGGGGGAAGCCCTCCTATAACGAGCCATGGGTCGAGGTGGACTGGATGGGGATGCACACCATCATCGCCAACGATCCCGGGCTGATCCGTCATGTGCTGGTCGATAATGCGAAGAACTACCGCATGGCGGCGGTGCGCCAGCGCATCCTGCGCCCGATCCTGCGCGACGGGCTGCTGACGGCGGAAGGCGAGGTCTGGCGACGTTCGCGCAAGGCGATGGCGCCGGTCTTCACGCCGAGGCATATCCATGGTTTCGCTGAAGCGATGCTGGAGCGTTCCGTAGCTTTTGCCGAGCGCTATCAAACACCAGGCCTCATCACCGATGTCGCCCGCGACATGACGCTGCTGACTTATGACATCCTGGCGGCGACGCTGTTTTCCGGTGAGATCGCCGGAGAGCCGGGCCAGTTCGCTCATGAAATCGACAATCTGTTCGAGACCATGGGCCGCGTCGATCCGCTGGATCTCTTGGGCGCGCCTGTATGGCTGCCTCGCTTTACTCAAATCCGTGGGCGCCGCTCGCTCGCCTTCTTCCGCAAGATCGTCGCCGATACGGTCGCGATGCGGAAAACACGGATGGCCAAGGGCGACGATGTCCCCAACGACTTCCTGACGCTGCTTTTGAAAACCGAAGGTCCGGACGGGCTTTCGCGCGCGGAGATCGAGGACAACATCATCACCTTCATCGGCGCGGGACACGAGACGACCGCCCGCGCGCTGGGCTGGACGCTTTATCTGCTGGCGGAGGCGGTGCAGGAGCGCGAAATCGTCGAAGCGGAGATCGATGGCTTCTTCGGCAAAGGCGGGCGTGATCTGCCGCCGCATCAATGGCTGGATAATCTGCCCTTCACTCGCGCGGCCTTCGAAGAGGCGATGCGGCTCTATCCGCCTGCGCCTTCCATCAACCGCGAGGCGGTGGAAGACGACCAGTATCGCGATTTGAAAATCGCAAAGGGTTCGACGGTTCTCGCCATGCCGTGGACGATCCACCGCCATCGCCTCTACTGGCAAAACCCGGAAGCCTTCATTCCAGCGCGCTTCCACCCGGAAAATCGCGACAAGATCGACCGCTTCCAATATTTGCCCTTCGGCGCGGGTCCGCGCGTCTGCATCGGCGCGAGCTTCGCGCTGCAGGAAGCCGTCATCGCGCTTGCGGTCCTTATTTCGCGTTACCGGTTCGATACGGTGGGGGAGACCAAGCCTTGGCCGGTGCAGAAGCTGACGACGCAGCCGCAGGGCGGCTTGCCGATGAAGGTGGCGCCGCGGGTCCAAAATAAAACTTGATTTCTTATGAAATTTCTCCATATATTATTTTATAGGAAATGGAGAGAGGGCAATGCAGGGATTCTCCGAGACACAAGCGCCGTTTGGCCGGGCACGGCCTGAACCGGGTCCGTCAGAGCGGGCATCGGTCGTTGCGAAGGCGTTAATCCGAGCGGCTGATCTTCTCGCTATCAGCGGCAAGGAACTGGCCGCTATCATTGGGTTTTCAGAAGCCTCGCTTTCAAGGCTGAGGCACGGCAGCGACACTACGCTGACGGGCAAGCCCTATGAACTGGCGCTGCTCTTCATTCGCGTCTATCGTTCGCTCGATGCCATCATGGGCGGTGATGACATAGCCGCGCAAGAATGGCTGCGCGCGGACAACACGGCGCTCGGTGGCAAGCCGCTGGAACGGATCAAAACGATTGATGGCCTCACCCATGTCCTCGCCTATCTGGACGCCCGGCGCGCTCCGGTCTGAGGCGCGTCCGCGCCAAGGAACCGCCTGGCGGCTGGTCGAGGCGCAGCATCGCGTTTCCACGATGAAGCTGGTCGATACGCTGGACGAGCAGGCGCGGCTTGAAGAAGCGCTTGACGCCACCAAGCCGCCGCTGCCACCGGAATGCCGTGGCCTCGATTATCTTCTGGCCACGCCATTTCGCTACGGTCGTTATCCCGGCGATTCGCGTTTCCGCCGCTCGGGCTATTCGCCCGGTGTCTTCTACTGCAGCGAGGCGATGGAAACCGCCGTCGCCGAGACCGCCTTCTACCGGCTGCTGTTCTTTGCCGAGAGCCCGCAAACGCCGTGGCCGCGCAATGCGCTGGAATTCACGGCATTTCAGGTGAAATTCGCGAGCAATGCGGCCATCGATCTGACCGCCGAGCCTTTCGTGAAGCACGAGGCGCATTGGATGCACCTGACCGAATATTCCGCCTGCCTTGCTCTTTGCAACGCAGCGCGGGATGCAGAAATCGGGCTCATCCGCTACCGCTCGGTGCGCGATCCGCAAGGCGGGGCGAACCTTGCAATCCTCTCCTGCCGCGCCTTTTCAAACCCGCGCCCCGCGCGCTTCGCCACCTGGCGCATGGTATTTTCCGATTATGGCGTCAGCGCGCTCTGCGACATGCCGGAATTGCGGCTGGGTTTCCCGATGGCGCTGTTTGCCGGCGACCCGCGTATGGTGCGTTGAAAGAGCATTCCTTTAGCCGCATGATCTTGTCCGAAAAGTCTACAACTTTTCGGGATCATGCTCTAAAGCCGCATATCGACATGCGGGATGCCATCTTCGGCATATTCATCCGAGACGGGCACAAAACCGAATGAGCCGTAGAATGCCCTGAGATGGCTCTGCGCGCTCAAGTCGATGGCGCGGCCCGGGAAGCGTTCCCGGCATTTGGCAATCGCCTCGCGCATGATCTTTTCGCCAAGCTTCCGGCCACGATGGCTTGGCGCGACGATGACGCGGCCGATCCGGGCAGAACCGTCGCCCACAGGTGGAAGCACGCGCAGATAGGCGGCGAGGTCGCCATTATCCAGCACCCGCAGATGAGCTGCGTCCAGATCCTTGCCGTCGAGTTCCGGATAAGGGCAGTTCTGCTCGACGATGAATGTATCGACGCGCAATTTCAGCATGGCGTAGAGATTGCGGGGAGCGAGTCCGTCGAGCCCGCTCCAGACGAATTGCAGCTGCGCGTCGCTCATCAGTAGACCACGACCGAGCGGATCGACTTCCCCTCATGCATAAGATCAAAGGCGGTGTTGATCTCTTCGAGCGGCATGGTGTGGGTGATGAGCGAATCGATGTCGATCTTGCCGTCCATATACCAGTCGACAATTTTCGGCACGTCGGTGCGTCCGCGCGCGCCGCCGAAGGCGGAGCCTTTCCAGACGCGCCCGGTGACGAGCTGGAAGGGCCGCGTCGAAATCTCCGTGCCCGAGGGAGCGACGCCGATGATGATCGATTCGCCCCAGCCGCGATGGCAGCATTCCAGCGCCTGGCGCATGGTGTGGACATTGCCGATGCACTCGAAGGAGAAATCCGCGCCGCCGCCGGTCAGATCGACGATCGCTTCAACCACCTTGTCGCGACCAACCTCGTCAGGGTTGACGAAATGGGTCATGCCGAATTTCTTCGCCATTTCCACCTTGGATGGATTCAAATCGACGCCGATGATCTTGTCCGCACCCACCATGCGCGCGCCCTGGATCACGTTGAGACCGATGCCGCCAAGGCCGAAGACGACGACATTCGCGCCGGGCCAGACCTTGCCCGTGTAGACCACCGCGCCGATGCCGGTGGTGACGCCGCAGCCGATATAGCAGATCTTGTCGAAGGGGGCGTCCTCGCGCACCTTGGCGACCGCGATCTCCGGCAGGACGGTGAAATTGGAGAAGGTCGAGCAGCCCATGTAATGGAAGACCTCGCCGCCATCGCAGGAAAAGCGCGAGGTCTTGTCCGGCATAAGCCCCTGCCCCTGCGTGGCGCGGATGGAGGTGCAGAGATTCGAGCGCTGCGACAGGCAGGTTTTGCACTGGCGGCATTCGGGCGTGTAGAGCGGGATGACGTGATCGCCCACCCTGACCGAGGTGACGCCCGCGCCCACCTCGCGCACGATGCCCGCGCCTTCATGGCCGAGGATCGCCGGGAACTTGCCCTCCGAATCGAGGCCGGAAAGCGTGTAGGCATCGGTGTGGCAGACGCCGGTCGCCATGATCTCGACCAGCACTTCGCCTGCCTTCGGGCCGCCGATCTCGACAGTCTCGATGGTAAGCGGCTTGTTGGCTTCCCAAGCCACGGCGGCGCGAGATTTCATGGCGGTTTCTCCCTATGGGCTGATTTGACATTTGAGTTCCGGTTGTGGCTAGGCTCGTGCCCAAATGTCAAATTCAAAAGTGATCCCGCTGCCGCAACTGCCCGTGACCGAAGTGCTTCCCGCGCTGGATCAAGCACTGGCGGATCATGCGCGCGCAGTGCTCGTCGCGCCGCCGGGCGCGGGCAAGACGACGCTGGTGCCGATCCATCTGCTTCAAGCGGATTGGCGCGGCGACGGCATGATCGTGCTGCTGGAGCCGCGCCGGCTTGCCGCTCGCGCCGCCGCGCGCCGCATGGCCGAACTGATGGGCGAGGAGCCGGGCGCGACGGTCGGCTACCGGATGCGGCTTGAAAGCAAGGTTTCGGCGAAAACGAAAATCCTTGTCGTCACCGAGGGCGTGTTCGCGCGTATGATTCTCGACGATCCGGATCTGAAAGGCGTCGCGGCGGTTCTGTTCGATGAGTTTCATGAGCGCAGCCTCGATGCGGATTTCGGCCTCGCGCTGGCGCTCGACGTGCAGGCGGGCTTGCGCGACGATCTCAAAATCCTCGTCATGTCGGCGACGCTTGACGGCGCGCGCGTAGCTTCTCTGCTTGGCGATGCGCCGGTGATGACAAGCGAAGGCCGCGCCTATCCGATAGACATACGCTACCGCGAACGCAAACCGGACGAGCGCATCGAGGATGCGATGGCGCGGGCTATCCGCGAGGCTTTGACCCAAGAGACGGGGAGCATTCTCGCCTTCCTGCCCGGCCAAGGCGAGATAGAACGCACGGCGCAGCAGCTGGAAAGCCAGTTGCCCGCTAACGTCATTCTCGCTCCCCTCTATGGAGCGATGGAAGGGCGGGATCAGGATATCGCCATCAAGCCTGCGCCCACTGGCAAGCGCAAGATCGTGCTGGCCACCTCGATTGCCGAGACGTCTCTCACCATCGATGGCGTGCGCGTGGTGATCGATAGCGGCCTTGCGCGTTTGCCGAAATACGAACCGGCCACCGGGCTTACCCGGCTTGAAACCGTACGCGCCTCGCGCGCCGCCGCCGATCAGCGCGCGGGCCGCGCCGGGCGAACGGAACCGGGCATTGCCATCCGTCTGTGGCATTCCGGCCAGACGGCTTCGCTACCGCCTTTCTCGCCGCCGGAAATTCTGGAGGCGGACCTTTCAGGCCTCGTGCTCAATTGCGCCGCATGGGGCGTGACTGATCCGGCGACGCTCGCCTTTCTCGATCCGCCGCCGAAACCGGCGCTGGCGGAAGCGCGGTCCTTGCTGACACGGCTGGGGGCGCTGGATGAAGCAGGACGCCTGACGCCCGAGGCGCAAGCGATGCGCGCGCTGGCACTGCCCGTCCGGCTGGCGCATATGGTCGCTGAGGCGGCTAAGCGCGGCGAGGCACAGGCCGCAGCGGAACTCGCCATGCTTTTGACCGAGCGCGGACTTGGCGGCAACGACGCCGATCTCGAAACCCGCGCCTCACGAATTCGCAACGACCGTTCTGACCGCGCCCAACGGGCGAAGGGACTGGCGAAGCGTCTGGCGGCTTCAGTGCCGAACAAGGGGCAACCCGCCGGTTCCAGCATCGGCCGCATGTTGCTCGACGCCTATCCCGACCGCATAGCCAAAGCGCGCGGACAGGTGGGGCAATTTCTGCTCGCCAACGGGCGCGGCGGCGAAGTCGACGCGGGATTGAGCCTTAGCCGCGCGCCATGGCTCGTCGTAGCCGACATGAGCGGCAAGGCGGGCCGAGCCCGGATTCTTTCGGCGGCGGAAATTTCCGAGACGGAAATCCGCATGGCGCTTGGCAACAAGATCGAGAGCGGAAAGCAGGTCATTTATGACCCGGAAAAGAATGCGCTGCGGGCGCGGGAAGCGGTTCGCATCGGTGCGATTGCCCTGTCCGAAAAGCCGCTCGCGGCGCCGTCGGGGGCTGCTGCCGACGAAGGCGTGATCGCCGCCGTGCGCCAGCATGGGCTTTCCATCCTGCCATGGAGCAAAGAGGCGGAAACCTTGCGCCGCAGACTCGGCTGGCTGCACAAGGGTTTGGGCGAGCCATGGCCGTCGATGGAGGATGGATACCTTCTGGAAAAGCTGGAAGACTGGCTGTTGCCGTTCCTCACCGGCGAGGCGCAGCTTAACCGCATTCCCGGCCATGCGCTCAAGAACGGGCTGATGAGCCTCGTGCCCTTCGATTTGCAACGCAATGTAGACAAGCTCGCGCCTACCCATTTCGAAGTGCCTACCGGCTCGCATATCCCGATCCGCTACGATGCGGAAGAGCCTGTCATCGCGGTGCGGGTGCAGGAACTGTTCGGCCTCGCCGTCCATCCGGCGATTGCCGACGGCAAGGTGCCGCTGCTGCTGGAGCTGCTGTCTCCCGCCCATCGCCCGATCCAGATCACCCGCGATTTGCCGGGCTTTTGGAAAGGCTCCTGGGCCGATGTGCGCGCCGATATGCGCGGGCGATATCCAAGGCATGTCTGGCCGGAAGATCCGGCTACGGCTGATCCCACAAGGCGCGCGAAGCCGCGCGGGCAATAGATATTGAAATGGAACGGTTGGTGGGGCAGTACCCCCCTCTGCCCTGCCGGGCATCTCCCCCTCAAGGGGGGAGATTGGCTGACACGACGCTCCGCCTTCATTCTGCAACATTTGCGATTGGTGCCGCGCGTTCATGAAGGCGTAATCTCCCCCCTTGAGGGGGAGATGCCTGGCAAGGCAGAGGGGGGTGAGATGAAGCGCGCTTGCGGTAGCTTGAGAAATAGATAGGATCACAAATGACCCCCGAATTCAGCAACCGCGCCTCCTATCTCTCGCGCCGGCTCCGGCTCACCACGCTGGTGCGGCTGCGGTGGCTGGCGATTGCGGGGCAGACCGCGGCCATCCTCACCGTGATGCTCTATCTGGAATTCCCGTTCCCGGTCGGCATCTGCCTGGGGCTGATCGCTGCCTCGGCGTGGCTCAATCTTCTCCTTTCCTTCCGCTATCCCGTCAACCATCGCCTCTCGCCGGAAGCCGCCTTCGCCGTTCTCGCCTTCGATCTCTTCCAGCTTGCGGGGCTCATCTACCTGACCGGCGGGTTGCAGAATCCCTTCGCTGTGCTTTTGATCGTGCCGGTGGTCATCTCGGCCACCTCGCTTCCCGCCCGCAGCACGATGATCCTTGGCGCTCTCGTCGTCGCCTGCACCACGCTGCTCGCCATCTATCATCGCCCCCTGCCCTGGTATCCCGGCGTCGAGATGACACTGCCCATCCTGCTCGTCGCCGGGGTGTGGTGCGCCATTGTTTCGGCGCTCGTCTTCACAGGGGTCTATGCCTACCGCGTGGCGGAGGAAGCCCGGCAATTGGCCGATGCGCTCGCCGCCACGGAGTTGGTGCTGCAGCGCGAACAACACCTCTCCGCGCTTGACGGGCTTGCCGCCGCCGCCGCGCATGAGTTGGGTACGCCGCTCGCCACCATCGCTCTCGTGGTGAAGGAGATGCAGCGCGCCCTTGGGTCCGACGACCGCGTGGCTGATGATCTGGAGCTTCTGCGCTCGCAGACGCAGCGCTGCCGCGAGATATTGCAGCGACTGACCAGCCTTTCATCCGAAGGCGAGGAGCATATGTCGCGCCTGCCGCTGTCCTCGCTCATCGAGGAGGTGATCGCGCCGCACCGTAATTTTGGCATCGCCATCGATGTCAGCCGGACAGGCGGAGAGGGAGCGGAGCCTATCGCGCGGCGCAATCCCGGCGTGATCTACGGTCTGGGCAATCTCATCGAGAACGCCGTCGATTTCGCACGCACAAATGCGAGCGTCGCCTGGAGATGGACCGAGAGCACGGTGGAAATCACCATTCTCGACGATGGCCAAGGTTTTACACCTGATATTCTCGACCGTATCGGCGAGCCTTATATGACAAGCCGCGAGGCGGGGGCCAATAGCGGCGGGGGCCTTGGACTTGGGCTTTTCATTGCCAAGACGCTCCTTGAGCGTTCCGGCGCGCATATCACTTTCCGTAATCGCAGCGATCCCGGACAGGGCGCGGAAATACGGGTGGTTTGGCCGCGAACAGCTTTGGAGGGAAATTTCGCCTGATCTTCCAGCGCGATTTGACTTTTCGACATATGGCCATCAATAAGAAGCCAGATAAAAAAGTAGGAAAATACCCTGATGGAAGATGCAGATCAGGACAGCGCCGCCGCGATTGGCGGGGACCCTTCCCTTCTTCTGGTCGACGATGACAAGCCCTTCCTGCAGCGCCTCGCCCGCGCCATGGAGAGCCGTGGCTTCTGTGTGACGACGGCCGAATCCGTCGAGGAAGGCATTGCGGCGGTCAGGCACGCGGCGCCCGCCTATGCGGTGGTCGACATGCGTCTTGGCGATGGTAACGGACTCGATGTCATCGAGGCGATCCGCAGCCGCAGGCCAGATACCCGCGCCATCGTTCTGACCGGCTATGGCAACATCGCCACTGCGGTCAACGCGGTGAAGCTTGGCGCCATCGATTATCTTTCCAAGCCCGCCGATGCCGATGAGGTCTTTGCCGCGCTCACCCGGCGCTCAGGCGAAAAAGTCGTGCCGCCGGAAAACCCGATGTCGGCCGACCGGGTGCGGTGGGAACATATCCAGCGGGTTTATGAAATGTGTGAGCGCAACGTTTCCGAAACCGCCCGCCGCCTCAATATGCATCGCCGGACGTTGCAGCGGATATTGGCGAAGAGAGCGCCGAGGTAGTGAATGGTGAGGCAGTGAGCAGTGAGCAGTGAGCAGAAAAAAATCTACTGCTCACTGCTTACTGTCTCACCGCTCACTACCTCTATCCCCGCCAACTCCGCTACCGTCAACCGTGCCGCGCCTATGCGGGCGAAGCGTAGCGTCATTGCCTTGCGGGTCGCCGCCGCCAGCCGGTGTTCCGGTGCGTCGCGCAGGATTTCCGCACCATAGCCATCGGAGAGAATGAGGCCGCATTCCGCAGGGAAGATTTCGTGGGGCACGCCTGGGTGGCTAGCGAAGAACAGCCGATCGCAATGGAGGCGATATTCCGGCCATTTGCGGTCCGCTTTCCAGTCCTCGATCGATGATTTGATCTCGACGATCCAGATATCGCCGCTCTTGGTCAGCGCGGCCAGATCGGCGCGCCGCCCGGAGGCGAGTGGCAGTTCCGGCAGAACGGCAAGCCCCATTTCCAGAAACAGGCGCTGCACGCCACGCCGCACCAGCATGGCGTTTTCCGACTGGCGCCCGTCGGCAAGCGGATGCGTCTGATTGGGGACTATAATCGGCATGATCGAGCATTTTTGCAAAGGCGAGAGACATCGGAGCATGACCCCAAACCGAAGGGCACCGCCGGCAAAAAGTTGCAGACTTTGCGGATAAGATCACGAGACAAAAAACAAATGTGACTTTTTCGTGCCACACCAGCTGTTTTGGAAGACGCCTCTCCAGACAAAACTCGCATTATGGTTAACCGTCAGTTAAGAAAGCGGCGATTACGTTCATATACTTAAGTGGGTGATTCGCTAGGGCTACATACTATTTCACGAGGGAAAATACATGAATATCAAGCAGTTGCCGGTGGCTTTCACAATGATTGCCGCAGCCGCCCTCGCAGGCTGTTCAACAAGCGAACGCGAACATCAAATAGCATACGCCTCGGTCACGGATGCAGGATATACGCTTCCCGCGATACCTCAAGCCAAGATCCCTCCCCAATATAAGCGCCAGATCGTCGATTACCACACCAGCGAAACGCCGGGGACGGTGATCGTCGATACCGCGAACAAGTTTCTTTATTACGTCATGCCCGGCGGCAAGGCGATGCGCTACGGCATCGGCGTCGGCAAGGAGGGCTTTGACTGGTCGGGTACGGCGCGCGTCGCGATGAAGCGCGAATGGCCCATATGGACACCGCCCGCGCCGATGATCAAGCGCCGGCCTGAGCTGGCGGAATTCCGTGGCGGCATGCAGCCGGGACTACAGAACCCGCTCGGCCCGCGCGCGCTTTATCTCTACAAGGGCGGCAACGATACCGGCTATCGCCTGCACGGCACGCCCGAATGGTGGTCGATCGGCAAGGCAATGTCATCCGGCTGCATCCGCTTGCTCAATCAGGATATCATCGATCTTTATAACCGCGTGGATGTCGGCGCGAAGGTGATTGTGAAGTGAGGGCAGTAGGGCAGTAGGGCAGTAGGGCAGTAGGGCAGTAGGGAAAGATACCGCGCAAGCGAGCGGTCAATGGCAACCGCCAAACATATTGCCCTACTGCCCTATTCCCTTAATCTCAGATCGACTCGACCTGTTGCACTTCCGGCACGAAATGGCGGAGCAGGTTCTGGATGCCGTGCTTCAGCGTCGCCGTCGAGGATGGGCATCCAGAGCAGGCGCCCTTCATGTGCAGATAGACCGTTCCCTTCTCGAAACCGCGGAAGGTGATGTCGCCGCCGTCCTGCGCCACGGCGGGACGGACACGCGTTTCCAGCAGTTCCTTGATCATATCGACGATCTCGCCGTCGGCCTCGTCAAAGAACTCGCCCTCGCCATGCTCGGGCTCGGCGGCGGTCTCAGCGGCCATCACCGGTGTGCCGGCCATGAGATGTTCCATGATCGTGCCAAGAATGGCGGGCTTCAGATGCTGCCAGTCCGGGCCGTCGTTCTTTGTGATGGTGATGAAATCATAGCCGAAGAATACGCCCGTCACGCCCGGGATGGCAAAGAGCTTGGCGGCGAGAGGCGACGTGTTGCTCGCCGCGCCCGCATCGCGGAAATCAGCCGTGCCTTCCGGCATGACTACTTTTCCGGGCAGGAATTTCAGTGTCGCCGGATTGGGCGTTGTTTCGGTCTGGATGAACACAAGCGTTCTCCTGCGCTAGAGCATGAATAGGTTCGCTCTATATAGGCGCGTCACGCCACCGCATCAATGTCTTCATCGGTGAGACTGTGCGGCACCACAGTGACCGGAATGGGGAAAATTGCGCCGCGCCCGGCGATCGACTGCACCAGCGGCCCCGGCCCTTCGCTGCCAGCGCCAGCGGCGAGCACCAGGATGGCGATGTCCTGGTCTTCCTCGATAAGCTTGAGGATCTCCTCGGATGTCTGCCCCTCGCGGAGCACAAGCTCAGGCTCCAGCCCCTGTTCCTCGCGCAGCTTGGCTGCGAATTTATCCAGCGCGGCCTGGGCGCGTTCTTCCGCTTCCGCGCGCATGATGTCGCCTACGCCCAGAAAATGCTGGAAATCGGCCGAATCAATCACGAACAGCAGAACCAGCGAGCCGCCGGTATTTCGAGCGCGGCGCGCGGCATAGGCGACCGCGCGGTCGCACTCCGGCGTTTCGTCGATGACGGCAAGGAACTTGCGGCGATGTCCGGCTTCCCGGCTTAAGCGTTTTGAAACCATGGCGTCAATGTGTCATCGTGAAACGAAACGTGCAAGGTGGGCTTGGCTGATATCAATCCTGCAGGAACCCAATAATATCGCGGACATGGCGCATGGTTTCCTCGGCAAGAACGCTTGCGCGCTCGCCACCATCCTTCAAGACCGAGTCGACATAGGCCTGATCGCCTGAAATGCGGCGCATTTCCTCGGTGATCGGCGAAAGCCTCGCCACGGCGAGATCGGCCAAGGCCGGCTTGAAATCGGAAAACTGCCTGCCGCCGAAATCGCGGATGACCGTCTCTTTGTCCGTGCCGGAAAGGGCGGCATAAATGCCGACGAGATTGTCCGCCTCCGGTCGGCCCGCGAGCCCTTCCACATCGGACGGCAACGCTTCCGGATCGGTCTTCGCCTTGCGTATCTTTTTGGCGATGGTATCCGCGTCATCGACCAGGTTGATGCGCGAAAGATCGGACGGGTCGGATTTCGACATCTTCTTCGTGCCGTCGCGCAGCGACATGATGCGCATGGCCGGCCCCGAAATCATCGGCTCGGTCAGCGGGAAGAAGCCGGAAACCTGCTCGTCGCCCACCTGCATATCGACGCCGATGCCGAGCGAGGCGATGCGGTCGGAATAGTCATTGTTGAATTTCTGCGCGACGTCGCGCGTCAGTTCCAGATGCTGCTTCTGATCGTCTCCGACAGGCACATGCGTCGCGCGGTAGAGCAGGATATCGGCGGCCATCAGGTTGGGATAGACGAACAGCCCGGCGGAGGCGTTCTCGCGGTCCTTGCCGGCCTTGTCCTTGAACTGCGTCATGCGGTTGAGCCAGCCCATGCGGGCCACGCAGTTGAACACCCAGGCGAGTTCTGCATGCTGGCGTACGCGGCTCTGGTTGAAGACGATGCTCTTCTTCGGATCGATGCCGGAAGCGAGAAACGCCGCCGTGACTTCACGGGTAAACTGCATCAGCTCGACCGGATCGGGATTGACCGTCAATGCATGCATATCGACGATGCAATAGAGGCACTCATGGCTGTCCTGCAGGTCCAGCCAGCGCTTGATCGCCCCCAGATAATTGCCCAGATGCAGATTTCCCGTCGGCTGGATGCCGGAGAAGACGAGCGGTTTGAAACTATCCATGGGTGCTTCCTTTTGAAGCCGGTGGAGCATGATTGCGCGCTTTTGGCAGAGCGGTGCCCAGCGATCAAGCGGAATCGCTGCCTTGCTTTTTAACGCCAACCGCCGCCTTGCGCTTCAAACTGCGCCTGATCATGCCGGCGTTGGCGCCGCCCAGACCGAAGGCAAGCGCGAAATAGACGATCCCGCCCGCCGCCACGAGCAGGCCCACCGTCGCGGCTTGAACAAGGAAGGGAACGCCGGTGGCAAGCAGATGGCCCTGCCACTGCATCGCGTAATAAAGCCCCCCCGCCATGACCGCCGCCGCAAGGACGAGGCGCGGGATGCGGGTCAAAAGAGGAATGTCCTTCCCCCAATGCCCGCGCCAGGCGAGTGTCGAGAACAGGAGGACGACATTGATCCAGCCGGCGACGATTTCCGCCACCGCTATGCCGGCTGCCCCGTACCGCGGAAAGAGCGTCAGGGCGAGCGTGACGTTCACTATGACCGAAATGGCGGCGAATATCATCGGCGTGCGGGTATCCTCGCGGGCGAAGAAGCCGGGAATGAACGCCTTGATCAGCACGAAGGCGGGCAGGCCAAGGCCGTATATCGCCAAAATACCGGCGACGACGCGTGTGGCATCGGGGGAAAACTCGCCGCGCTCGTAGAGGAGCCGCACGATCGGCTCCGACATGACGAGGAGAGCGGCGGCGGCTGGCAGTGTCAGGAACAGCGTGAACTCGACCGAGCGGTTCTGCAGATTCGCCGCTTCCTTCAAATTGCCGGAGCGAAGCGCGCGAGCAAGTTCCGGCAGAAGCACCGTCGCCACCGCGATGCCCACCACGCCCAGCGGCAGCTGATAGATGCGGTCGGCATAGACGAGCGAGGAAACCGCGCCCTCCCTGCTTGAAGCAATATTGGTGTTGATCAGAAGATTGATCTGGGTGATGCCGCCGGTCACCGCCGCCGGAAGCGCCAGGATGAGCAGGCGTTTGACATTGGGCGTGAAGCGCGGACGACGAAAGCCGATCTTTATGCCCGCCTTGCGCACCGCTGTCGAGACGATGGCGAGCTGCACAAAGCCCGCCGCCATCACGCCCCAGGAGAGGCCGTAGCCCACTGACATCGCGTCATGGCCATTATACCAGGCCCAGCCGAGCACGCCGATCAGGATGAAATTGAGGAAGACCGGCGCGATTGCCGCCGCGAAATAGCGGTGCAGCGAGTTCAGCATCCCGCTCATCATCGCCCCAAGCGACATGCAGGCGAGATAGGGGAACATGATGGCTGCAAGCGTGATCGTGTTTCGGAATTTTTGCGGATCATCGATGAAGCCCGGCGCAATCACGTAGCGCACCAGAAACGGCATCGACAGTTCCATGACGATGGTGAGGCAGAGCAGAACCGTGAAAAGGACGCCGAACACTTCCTCCGAGAAACGCCTGGCACCATCGAGTCCGTTCTTCTCGATTTCCTTGGCGAAAAGCGGCACGAAGGCGGAGTTGAACGCGCCTTCGGCAAAAAGCCGGCGGAACGTGTTGGGAAAGCGGAACGCCGCATTGAACGCATCGGCCACCGGCCCAGTGCCAAGCGCCGCCGCCATCAGCATTTCGCGGGTGAAGCCGAAGATACGGCTCGCAAGCGTGCCCGACGCGACGGTGGCGAATTTTTTAACGAGGCTCATGGGTTGGAGCCTTTCATTTTGCAGGTATTATCCTTGTCAAACACCCCCCTCTGCCCTGCCGGGCATCTCCCCCTCAAGGGGGGAGATTGGCTGGGAGTTCCGCTTTCGCCAATCTCGAACGTAGCAGAATAATGGACCGTCATTGATGACGGCCAATCTCCCCCCTTGAGGGGGAGATGCCCGGCAGGGCAGAGGGGGGTGAAGAACGAAAGCAATTCCATCAAAATAAAAACCGCATTATTCCGCTGCCTGGTGCGCGCGGCTGCCAGCGCGTGCAGGGGCCTCTTCCTTGCCGAATAGCGCCAGGAGCTTGCGCTTGATATTGCCCTGCCGTGAGGCGCTGGAAACTTTGTGCCCTACAAGGTCCGTGACGTAAAAGGCATCGATCACCTTCTCGCCGAAGGTTGTGATATGCGCCGAGGCGATGTCGAGCGAGAGACCGGAAATCACGCCGGTAAGCTCCGATAAAAGGCCCGGGCGGTCCAGCCCTTCCACCTCGATGACAGTGAATTTGTTCGACAGCGTGTTGTTGATTTCCACCCGTGGCTCGACGCGGAAGGCCTTCGCGGCGCGCTTCGGCTTCACCCGCCTAGCGAGCATGTCGGGGAGATGCGAGCGGCCCGAGAGCACATCCTCGATCAGCTTGCCGACGCGCTGCGCCCGCCGCTTCTCATCATCGTCCGTCTCGAATTCGCGGTTGATGAGGATAGTGTCGAGCGCGCGCCCGTCGCTCGTCGTAAAGATCTGCGCATCCACGATATTGGCGCCGGCGCCGGCGCATGCACCAGCGATCACCGAGAGCAGGCGCGGGTGGTCGGGCGCCAGCACTGTGATCTCGGTTACGGCCTCAAAGGCGCGCGGCTCGACCATCGTAGCGAGAGCCTTCCCCGCCGCATCCGTCTCGCGGATGAACTTGGCATGCCGCGCCTGATCCTCCAGGCTGACGGTGAGAAAATAGTTCTGATAGTGCCGGCTGAGATAGCTTTCCCGCTCCTCCTCCGGCCAGGTATCAAGGGCCGCGGCAAGCTGCGTCCGCGCGTGGTCGAAGCGGTTCTGGCGCGAGACTTCCGAGAAACCGCCGGTGAGCAACAACTCGGTCTCATAAAAGAGCGTGCGCAGGAGCTGGCCCTTCCAGCCGTTCCAGACACCGGGGCCGACCGCCTTGATGTCGCAGACCGTGAGGATCAGAAGCAACTTCAGCCGCTCCAGCGTCTGCACTCTGGCTGCGAAATCCTCGATGGTCTTGCGGTCATTCAAATCGCGCGACTGCGCGACCATGCTCATGGTCAGGTGCTCCTGCACCAGCCAGGCGACCGTCTCGGTTTCGGCGAGGGTGAGGCCAAGGCGCGGGCAGAGCCGGCGCGCGATGCGGGCGCCTGCATCAGAATGATCTTCCGGGCGCCCCTTGGCAATGTCATGCAGAAGCAGCGCGATGTAGAGGAGGTTGCGATCTTTCTTTAGCGCCGGCATCAGCGTGTTGGAGAGCGGATGCTCGTGCCCCAACTCCCCATGCTCGATTTCGGAGAGAACCGCGATGCAGCGCAACAGGTGCTCGTCCACCGTATAATGGTGGTACATGTTGAACTGCATCATCGCGACGATCTTGCCGAAATCGGGAATGAAACGTCCAAGCACGCCGGATTCGTTCATCCGCCGCAGGATGAGCTCCGGATTGCGCGGCGATGTCAGGATTTCGAGAAAAAGGCGATTGGCTTCCGGGTTCTCGCGCAAATCGGCATTGATCAGCTTTAGGGAGCGCGTGATCTGCTGCATCGCTTGCGGATGAAACTCCAGGCCGTTCTTATCGGCCAGATGAAACAGCCTGATGATATCGACCGGGTCGCGCTCGAACACGCCCTCATCGGCGATGTTGATGCGGTGATTATCGGCAACGAAGCTTTGCGTACCGGCGAGCTTGCGCTTGCGGCGTGAGAAGGTGAGGAAGATGCGGTTGAAGCCCGGCACATGTTTTGCCTGCTCCTCCTCCAGCGCCGCGCAGATGATGCGCGTCAGGTCGCCGACATCCTTGGCTACAAGGAAATAGTGCTTCATGAAGCGCTCGACATCGTGAAGACCGGGATGCGACGTATAGCCGAGCCGGCTGGCGATTTCGCGCTGGATGTCGAAGGAGAGCCGCTCCTCCGCCTTGCCGGTCAGGAAATGCATGTGGCAGCGCACTGCCCAGAGGAAATCCTCCGCCTTCATGAACAGCTTGTGCTCGGCGCGTGAAAGCACGCCGGCCTTGACCAGTTCCTCGCTGGTGCGCACGCGGTAGAAATATTTGGCGATCCAGAACAGCGTGTGCAGGTCGCGCTGCCCGCCCTTGCTTTCCTTGACGTTCGGCTCGACCAGATAGCGCGTTTCGCCGGTCTTACGGTGGCGGGCGTCCCGCTCGGCGAGCTTGGCCTGGATGAACAAAGGGGCTGTGCCCTGGACCACTTCTTCATCGAAGCGCCGCGTCATCTCGTCGAAGAGTTCGCGGCTGCCGCAGAGAAACCGCGCTTCCAGAACCGCCGTGCGGATGGTCATATCCTCTTTTGACAAGCGGACCGTTTCATCGACGTTGCGCGTGGCGTGGCCGACCTTGAGCCCTAGGTCCCACAGCATATAGAGGACATATTCGACCACCTGCTCGCCCCATGGGGTCTGCTTGTAAGGCAGCAGAAACAGCAGGTCGATATCGGAGCCAGGAGCCAACGCGCCGCGCCCATAGCCGCCGACGGCAAGGATCGCCATGCGCTCGGCCTTGGACGGATTGGTGGCTGGATAGACGTGGGTCACCGCAAAATCATGGAGCGTTTCGATGATGACGTCCATCAAATGGCAAAGGCGGATGGCGCAACGCCGCCCGCCGCCATCCTTCATCAGCATCGCTTCGGCGCTCGCCCGCCCGCTCGCCATCGTGGCCTTCAGCGTTTGCAGGACCTGGCCGCGCAGGACGTGACCGTCAGCCTCTTTTGCGAGCGTATCCAACTGCCGGCGCAGCTTTTCGTAACTCGCGATCTGTTCAAGCTTCAGGTCTGACGCGCTCATGAGGGTTTACCAATGGGATGGATTGCCCCCTATAGCGCGTTTTAAAGGGTGTGGGTATGAAAAAGGTGAGGTCGCGGAATACCTTACCGGCCCCTTGCGCCTGCACGCGGGGGAAAATTCTAAAGGTATCGCTCGGCGTCCATCCGGCCATGCAGCACGCGAACTATGATGATTTCGCTCTTCGTCTCCCGGAAATAAACGATATGTGATCCCACCGCGTATTTCAGGTAATCTTTGCGACCGACTGCAACGGGGCGTCCCTTTTTCGTTCCCGCCGCAAGCCCCTCAAAAGCCGCCGCAAGTTTATCCTGATAGCTCTCGGCCTGTTCGACGGACCATTGGCTGGCGGTATAGAGCCATATATCCGCAAGATCGCGGTCGGCAGCCGGTGAAAGCCGGTACTGCCGCTTAACTCCCATAGACGGCTCGCATTCTCGCCTTGAACGCTTCGTTGTCGAACGGCTGCGGTTCACCCGATTCCTCGCCTTCGATCAGAGCCGCTTCCAAAGCCTTCACCTTTGCCTCGTGTTCTTCCAGCAGCCGAAGACCGGCCCGCACGACATCACTGGCTGAACCGTAGCGACCTGTTTTTACCTGGCTGTCGATGAAACCGGTAAAGTGATCGCCAAGGGAAATGGATGTGTTCCTTGCCATTTGCGAAACTCCTGCAAATCGATACCAAATAGTACCAATAAATCACATTCTACGCAAATAAAGTGCGCCCCCTTGCGTAGGGAGGCGCAACGTCTCGTTGTCCTCACGTCGTCGCGTTATAGGCCGCAATCGCCGCCATATTCACGATATCCGAATCCTTGGCGCCCAGCGAAACGAGCTGCACCGGCTTGTCGAGGCCGACGAGCAGCGGGCCGATGACGGTGGAGTTGCCCAGTTCCTGCAGCATCTTGGTGGAGATCGAGGCGGAGTGAAAGGCGGGCATGACCAGCACATTGGCCGGGCCGGACAGGCGGATGAACGGATATTGCTCCATCAGCGCCGGATTGAGCGCCACATCGGCGCTCATCTCTCCGTCATACTCGAAATCGACGCGGCGCTTGTCGAGGATTCTGACCGCCTCCTGGATACGCTCTGACCGCTCGCCGCCCATATGGCCGAAGGTGGAATAGGCAAGCAACGCGACCCGCGGCACATAGCCCATGCGCCGCGCCATGCCCGCTGCTTCTTCCGCGATATCGGCAAGCTCTTCCGCGTCAGGCATTTCATGCACCGCCGTATCGGCGACGAAAACCGTCCGTCCACGGCACAGCGCGATCGATACGCCGATAACCTTATGGCCTGGCTTGGCATCGATGACGCGGCGAACATCTTCCAGACCCGTCGCATAATTGCGCGTCACGCCCGTCACCATGCCATCGGCATCGCCCAGCGCCACCATGCAGGCGGCAAAATGGTTGCGGTCGTTGTTGATGATGCGGTGGCAATCGCGGAAGAGATAGCCCTGCCTCTGCAGCCGCTCGTAGAGATAATCGGCATAAACAGTGTTGCGGCTCGAAAGGCGCGCATTGATGATCTCGATGCCGGCCTTGGCGAGATCGACGCCGGCTAACTCAGCCGTTTCTCGAATACGATCCTCGCGTCCGAGCAGGATGGCGGTGCCGAGGCGCTGGTTGGCGTAGGAGACCGCCGCGCGCATGACCTGTTCCTCCTCGCCTTCGGCGAAGACGATGCGCTTCGGCTGGCGGCGTACCCGCTCATAGATGCCTTGCAGCGTCGAGGCGATGGGGTCGCGGCGGGCGGAGAGCTCGCGCGCATAGGCCTCCAGATTGGCGATGGGTTTGCCGGCGACGCCCGATTCCATCGCCGCCTTGGCCACCGCCACCGGAATGGCGGAAATCAGGCGCGGATCGAAAGGCACGGGGATGATGTAGTTCGGCCCGAAGCGCGGGCGGTTGCCCTGATAGGCGGCGGCGACATCGTCAGGCACGTCTTCACGCGCCAGCTCGGCCAGCGCATTGGCGGCGGCGACCTTCATGTCCTCATTAATGGTGGTGGCGCGCACGTCGAGCGCACCACGGAAGATGTAAGGAAAGCCCAGAACGTTGTTGACCTGGTTCGGATAGTCCGAGCGCCCAGTCGCCATGATAGCGTCGGAACGGATGCGTGCCACTTCCTCCGGCGTGATTTCAGGGTCCGGATTGGCCATCGCGAAAATAACCGGGTTCGGCGCCATGGAGCGCACCATTTCTTCCGTCAACGCCCCCTTGGCGGAAACGCCAAAAAAGATGTCCGCCCCGTCCATCGCTTCGGCGAGCGAGCGCTTTTCGGTTTTCACCGCATGGGCGGATTTCCACTGGTTCATGCCCTCTTCGCGGCCCTGGTAGACGACGCCCTTGGTATCACAGAGGATGACGTTTTCGGCTGCGAAACCCATCGCCTTGACGAGTTCGATGCAGGCGATGCCCGCCGCGCCCGCGCCGTTGCAGACGAGCTTCGTCGTCGTCATGTCGCGCCCGGTCAGGTGCAGCGCGTTGATGAGGCCTGCCACCGCGATAATCGCCGTGCCATGCTGGTCGTCGTGGAACACCGGAATGTCCATCAGCTCGCGCAGGCGGCTTTCGATGATGAAACAGTCCGGCGCCTTGATATCTTCCAGATTGATGCCGCCGAAGGAGGGACCGAGATAACGCACCGCATTGACGAAAGCGTCGATATCGGTGGTGTCGACTTCCAGATCGATGGAATCGACATCGGCGAAACGCTTGAACAGCACCGCCTTGCCTTCCATGACAGGCTTCGATGCCAGCGCGCCGAGATTGCCTAGACCAAGGATCGCCGTGCCGTTGGAGATCACCGCGACCATGTTGCCCTTGGCGGTGTAATCATAGGCCAGCGCCGGATTTTCCGCGATGGCTTTAACCGGAACGGCCACGCCGGGCGAATAGGCGAGCGAAAGGTCGCGCTGCGTCGCCATCGGCTTGGTCGGGTTGATCTCCAGCTTGCCGGGACGGCCTTGGCTGTGGAAATCGAGCGCTTCCTGTTCGGTGACCGAAGGAGCGGTCCGGCTGGTGGGCGTGGGGCTTGGCGTATCGACGGACATATTCCCTCCCGGTGCTTTGTCTGTGGAGAAAAATGCGATACCGCTAGCGTGGCGCTGTGTAAACAGCACCCTAGGTGTTTGATCCCAGACTTTAATGGTGCATTCTTTTCTCAGGAATGGAAGGAATCATTATGGGCCAGTTTCTCCATGGGAGCGCCACGACGACTGAGGCAGTCC
>NZ_QJTF01000014.1 GCF_003217235.1 Paramesorhizobium leguminum
TGGTTAAGCTTGCAAATTTAACTAAATTATCGACAGCCTCCGCAACCCAAAGCCCGAAGCGCCGAAAGCAGCCACGGCCCAGGCCGGATGCTTACGAATATAGGCCAGAACCCGGAATTTGGTTTTGTCCGTGAGTTGAAACAGCTCCCGAAGAAGCTCAATAATATAAGATAGACGCGGTTCGGCGTTAAGACCTGCAGTCATATTGATCGCTCCCCTTATTATTCAATAAACAATGCTGCATTTAAGATTCCAGCGGACTAATTAATCAATCCATGGAATTATAATTTTCGAATAGGTGGTTAAGCTTACATGTTTAAATAACCACTGAAGTCCAGGACCGGACTCGTTTTGTGAGAAGATTATTCAGCTCGGTTCAATCGATATAATTATTAACAATGCTGGAATAATGGCAACTCCTGAACGATACGTCGGCAAAGGCTGGGAATCTCAGTTTGCTGTAAATCATTTGGGACATTTTGTTCTGGTAAACAAGCTATGGGGTGTCATTAAAAATTCGGGGCGTATAGTCTCCGTATCGTCAGCGGGCCATCACCATTCTGATATCCGATGGCAAGACATTTCCTTCAATACTGGCTACGATAAATGGATAGCATACGGACAATCCAAGACGGCGAACGCCCTATTTGCTGTTCATTTGAATCGGCTGGGTGAAAAGAGAGGAATCCAGGCATATTCCGTTCATCCTGGAAAGATATTCACCCCCCTCCAGCGTTATCTCTCTCAAGCTGAAATGACGCAGGCGGGCTGGCTTGATGAGCAAGGGCGCCCCGCTGACCCCACGTTTAAATCGCCGGCTCAGGGTGCTGCTACTCATGTTTGGGCAGCCACATCGGAACTGCTTAATGATCGTGGAGGCGTCTATTGCGAAGACTGCGAGGTTGCACCGGTCGATGACGGCGATGTTCCTTCGTTTGTTGGCGTCCGACCGTATGCGGCTGATCCCGAGCATGCTGAACGACTGTGGCGACTTTCAGCCGAGTTGACGGGCATCGATATCATTCGACGGCCAGCGGTGGGCTTTCCCAAATGAACCGGGCTGCAAAATAAACGAAGATCCTTTGTAACAAGGGCCTGCATTTCTACGAATTGGTAGGCAGCAAGAGACGATTACAAGGGAGCACCCTCATGCTGCAATCAATCACGTGCCCAACCATCGGCCATGCTGGCGTTCATCATTTCGGAGAAGGCGCGGCCGTGTGGGGGCAGACGATCACTCCGAGCATTGCTCATCTGGTTGAGGCGCAGCGGGAGTTGGCGATCGATTATTCCCGGATACGCCCCGGCATTGTATTCGAGACCGTGTCGAGTGTTGCGATGCTTCCCCATGTCATCGATGGATCCACGTTTCGCGCGCACGTCGAAAGCACGGCGTTTCGCCGCGCCGTTGTTCGACGCGAAGCAGCAGTGGAAGCCTTCGTTCGCTGCGATGCCGGCGCCGATTGCTTACTGAAGCTTTGGGGCCATGTCGCATCGCAGCGGTCAGATCACTTGGTCGCTACCGACGATAAAGATGCCGCCACCGTACCTGTGATTTTCACCGTGGCCTTCTGGGAGATCTCGCGTGCGCCTGACGCCCGCATGGAGCAGATGATCAGGGAAGCTTCCGAGAAAGATCGCAAAATCCGGGAACTGGAAGGGAAGGCGGCGCTCTCGATGTGTTCGCAATGAACCCATTGTTCGGGCAGGCGCACGCAGTCGTAGAATTGATTGTTCCATATGAGGGAGTTTACCATGCAGAATTCAGACAGCCCGACGATAAAGAATGAGGCGCCGCCGCGGTGGCGTCAAATCGGACTGTGGACCGTCAAGCTTCTCCTTGCCGCGGTCTTCATCGCCGCCGGCTGCGCCAACCTCTACGGCGTGCCGATGCTCGTTCAGAACTTCGAGCAGATCGGGCTCGGGCAGTGGTTTCGGTATTTCACCGGAACACTCGAGCTGATCGGCGCAGCCGCGCTATTCGTCCCGGCTGTGGCCTCGCTCGGCGCGCTTCTGCTCGCCGCGATCATGATCGGCGCCACCTTGACCCATCTCTTCGTGCTTCCGGGCTCGCCCGTTCCCGCAATGGTGCTCTTCGCTCTGAGCATGATGGTAGCCTGGGCGCATCGTGACGAAAAAAAGGCGGCGTTTTTTCGTCCAGCAAAAGGATAACTCCATAAGGATAACTCCATGGTGATCTCATCACGGTCCATTCTGCCGTTTGTCGTTGCTCTTACGCTTTCCTCGGTCTCTACCGCCTTTGCCGCCGAGATTTTTACGACCAATGGCGTGGCCATCAACGGTTATGATCCTGTTGCCTATTTCACCGACCACAAGCCGGTGAAAGGATCGGACAAATATTCGGCAACCTATCAAGGAGCGACGTTCCGCTTTGTATCCGCCGCACATCGCGATGCATTCTCCGCCAATCCCGGACATTTTGCTCCGCAGTATGGCGGCTATTGCGCCTTTGGAGCGGCGCAAGGTTACAAGGCGTCGACAGAGCCCCAAGCTTTTACCGTGGTCGATAACAAGCTCTACCTCAACTACAACGACAGCGTCCTCAAGACGTGGAAGCAGGACGTCAGCGGGTATATCAAAAAGGCCGACGCAAACTGGGGTAAGGTCAGGGTACAACCTGATCCATAAGTCCCGATGGCGGCCCAATCAAGTCCGGGCAGCTTCGAGCATCGTGAGCTCGCGAAGGATGGCTTCCTTATCCTGATCGACATGCGGCGGCGCCCGATCGAAGCGAACCGGAGTTGCGGACATCTTCAGCGGGTTGCCGAGCAGGCGGACGGTTTGTCCGTCCACTGTTTCCATGGGCATGATCATTTCACGCGCCAGCGTATGCGGATTGGCCACGACCTGATCGATCGTGGCGACCCGGCCTGCAGGGATTTCGGCATGGACAAGACGCTGCTCCCAGTTTTCGGCGGTGTCGGCTTGCAGAGCCTCGGTCACGAGCCGGTCCAGTGCATCGACATTCGTCACCCGATCCCGGTTGCGGCGAAACCGCTCGTCGTCGGCCAAATCAGGAAGGCCGATCGCCGCGCTGAATCGGGCGAACTGCTGATCGTTTCCGACTGCGATAGCGATGTCGCCAGCAGCCGTTGTAAAGGTCTGGTAGGGAGCGATGTTCGGATGCCGGTTGCTGATCCGTCCGGGCACCTTTCCCGAAACCAGGTGGTTCGTTGCAGCATTGATGAGCCAGGCAACTTGCGTGTCATAAAGCGCCAGGTCGATATACTGGCCTTCGCCGGTGCGGTCGCGATGGCGAAGGGCGGCGAGGATGCCGACGGTCGCATACATGCCGCACATCACGTCCGCAATCCCCAGGCCGACCTTGAGGGGCCGGCCACCGGCCGTATCGCTTTCGCCGGTGATGCTCATGATACCTCCCATCGCCTGGATGAGGAAATCGTAGCCAGTTCGCTCGGAGTAGGGGCCTGTCTGGCCAAAACCGGAAATCGCGCACCAGACGATATCGGGCTTGATCTTGCGGATATCCTCATAGCCCAGTCCGCGCCGCGCGAGATCGCCCGGCTTGTAGTTTTCGACGACGACGTCCGATATAGCCACCAGCCTCTTGACGAGAGCGACGCCGTCATCGTTCGCAAGATCGATGGCGATGGATCTCTTGTTGCGATTGGCTGCGAGAAAATAGGCGCTGAGATCGCTATCGCTTCCATCGGGGTTCGGCACGAAGGGGGGCCCCCAGCTGCGCGTATCATCGCCGGGTCCCGGTCGCTCGACCTTGATGACATCGGCTCCGAGATCGGCGAGAAGCTGGGTCGCAGTCGGCCCTGCGAGGATGCGGGAGAGATCGAGGATGCGCAGCCCTTCGAGGCTTGCCGGTTTCTGATGGTCGGACATGAGTGCCTTACGATTTCCACGGTGAGCTTTTGAACCAGCGCACCAGATAGGCGGCGCCGATGAGTGTGGCAAAGCCGAACAGGTTGCCGACGGCTTCCGCCAAGGTGGTTCGCCCTGCGTGATCGAGCGCGATGCCTATCGGCTGGGCGATCACCATCCCGGTGATGAACACCGCGAGCGACTGTTGGCCGATCACGGTCAGGACACGCACCATGGGTCCGCGCAACCGCGCCCCCTTTTCACCGACGAGATGCACGGCGATGTAGCAAAGCGCCATGAAGTGGACGAAGCGCAGAAGGCCGAAATCGGTCTTGTCAGTGAGGGGAAAAAGCGTGTTGGCGGCCATTTGGAAGGCTGGATAGGCTTCTTGGAACCGTACCCAAGCAAACGGCACGGTCAGGATCACAACGACAACCGCAAACGCCATCAACCTAGGATCGAAGCCGGGGGCCGGAAGGTTGCCGCGCATCAGGAAGAAACCGGTGAAGAACAGCAACTGCCATCCGAAGGGGTTAAAGAACCATCGGCGGTCCGACCAGGACTCCGCCGGCAGGCCGGTTAGGTCGAACTGAGTTGCCAGCCACAAGGCAACCATCATGGCAAACGGCAGGAAGCGATGGATTTTTGACGCAAGGATCATCGCCGGCATCAATGCCAGAATGACGATATACATCGGCAGAATGTCGAAATAGTTCGGCACGTAGGTCAAGGTCAGCAGACCGACCAGCAGATGGCCCGGGTTCTGGATGAACGGCGCGAGGTTCAGGCTTTCGACGTAGGTGACGCCATCATATCGTGTCCCCGCGACGATCATGATGGCTGTGACGGTAATAAAGACGGCGATATGAGCCCAGAAGATCTGCCAGATGCGTTGCGCCACGCGTGCTATGAGGGCGACCGGACCGTTGCGGTCGAAAGTCGATCCGAAAGCGACGGCGGAAGCCATCCCTGATTGGAAGACGAACATCTCGGTCGCGTCTGAAAAGCCGAAGCGGGCCGGGATACAGAGCGCCCAGTTATTGTTGGGGATATGAGCGAGCAGGATGATGAGCATGCCGACGCCACGAAAGAAATCAAGGCGCGGATCCCGCGGACGCTTTATCCTGTGAACGGCCGGCTGGGCAGGTTCAGAAGGCGCCGTCGTATGCGCTTGCGTCAAACCTGCAGGCGATGAGACTGAAGCCTTTGCGTTTATCGGCTGCTTCAAGCTCGTTACGAAATTCATCCTCATTCCCCACATTCACACCGTAACCGCCGAACCCTCGCGCGACAGCGGCAAAATCCGTTTCACCGAGCGTGACGCCAGCCGGAGGCAAGCCGGCGGATGCCTGCTTCATGGCGATCAGCGCAAGGCTGCGATCCTGAAACAGCACGATCGTCAGCGGCAGAGCGAGATCGCGAACGGTCGCAAGTTCGCCGATTCCCATTTCGAGGCCACCGTCGCCCATCACCGCAAATACCCGCCTGGACGGATCGGCGACCTGGGCGCCGATTGCGAGGGGCAGCGCGGCATTCATGGTGCAGAACCCCGCGGATTGGAGCAGCGACAGCGGTTTTGCAGCGAGCCATTTCTGCGATAGCAGAATGCGGTGAGCCCCGCTGTCTACGGTGACCAGGCTGTCATCGCCTGCCGTCCGGTGCAGGTGGTCGATGATCGCATGAGGCCCCCACGCAGTCCTGGTCGAGAAGATGTTATCGAGCTCCATTTTCGCCTTGGCAGGCTCTGCTCCGATCCAGCTTCTGCGCTCGGTCACCGCGCCGTTCAGCGCCTGCAGCAAGGTCTTGGGATCGACGGAAATTCGGGCGCCGGCATGGTGCATGCCGTGATCGGACACCGCTCTGGTGATATCCACCAGCTTGTCGCGGTCCGCAACGAAATCCAGCCAGCCAAGGCGCATCTCGATCGGGTCATAGCCAACCATAAGCACGAGATCCGCAGCTTGAACGAGGGGAAGCAGAACCCGGTCGGCGAGCGGCGACAGGCCGGCTCCCCCCAGCGACAACGGGTGATCCTCTGGGAAGATGCCCTTCGCTTTATATGTCGTGAGCACCGGAGCGCCAATCGTCACTGCCAGTTGCTGCAATGCCGGTCCGGCACGGCTGCGCGCTGCTTCGAGACCCGCCAGGATCAACGGCCGTTCGGCTGTCCGGATTCGCTCTGCCAGGAAGCGAACGGCGGGATCCGTGACCGAAGCCACAGCGCCGAATTGCGCCGGCGGAAAGATCACGGTCTTGCCGGGGCTGGATGCCGCGGCCACTGCCGGCGAGAGATCCAGATGCACCGGCCCCATGGGTTCCGCCGTCGCGATCGCCAAAGCCCGCGCCACGGTCGAAGCAACGCTTTCCGGCTCGACTTCGAACGATGCTTTCACGACAGGGCGCAGTAGTTGCGCATGGTTGATCACCTGATGCGTGTAGCGGGCGCGTGTCTCCCGATCGACGATACCGGATATGACGATAAGGGGAATGCGCTCCTGAAAGGAGTCGGCGATGCCGTTCACGGCGTTTGCAAGGCCGGGACCGACGGTCGTCACGAGCAGCTCGGGGTTGCCGCTGATCGTACTGGCACCCGCCGCCATGATGGCGGCCGACGTTTCGTGACGGGCGAGGTGAAAGACGATTCCCGCCGCCTGCAACGCATCGATGAGCGTGACGACCTCGCCGCCGGGCACGCCGAACGCATGCCGGACGCCATGCGCGTGAAGTGTCCTGGCGAGGATATCGGCGACACGCTGGTCAGAGGTGATTTCGCGCATGGCCACGGGCTAGCGTTCCATCGTACGAACGACGAACGCAACGACGGTGCCAAAAAGCATATGTCCGAAAAGCGATGCCCAGGTCAGCGGGATGAAACCGAGGAAGGGCGGCTGCCCGCCGAAGAGATGCGCCATCACATAAAGAGCGAATATCCACAGACCGATTCCGAACCCGATACCGGTCAGGAGGAGCGGCAGTTTTGGAAATATGAGCCGCTGCAGTGGACGGGCGATGAACAGATAGCCGATCGGATAAAAGACAATGCCTACGATGGCATGAATGGCCTCGGCGGCCAGCCGGTTGTTGAAACCGAACACCGACTGGACAAGAGCGGCCGGTTCCAGCGCTCCACCGACCAGAAGCGGCGTGATCAGGCGCGCCCAGATTTCCCAGGTGATATCGGCCGCAAGCCCGGAAAATATGATCGTGCGTACCAGGCCCGGCTGAATCTCGGGAAAGACGCTGGTTTTTTGCATTTCCATCATGGACATCAAGGTTTTTCCTTCTTGGAGTCAGGCCGATAAGGCCATGCCGGACGAGTATTCAATGGATCTGAAGAGACGGTCTTCGGCTTTGAGACGTTGACGAATCTGGCCAATGCGCGACACACCGGCATTGTCTCCGCCGCCGCCAACCGCCTTGGCGAGCGCAAGGACAAAAAAGTCGCGCTGCGCGTTGCTGCCACCGATTTTCGGGAGGTTCGCCACCATTTTTTCAAGCACGCGCCGGTCAGCCGGCGCATCCAGTCCCGCCAGAATGCGCGCCATCGGCGCGCCGATTTCCGCGGCGATGCGGGCCTGATCATCCGTCCCCATTGCCTTTGCATCTATCTGGGCGACGAGTTCTTCCACGCCGCGCCGGTCGCCGACGGCGACCATTGCTGCGAGGTTGTGAAGAGCGGCGAAAATCAGCGTCGTATCTGTCCGGCGGCGGTAAGCGACTTCGGCGGCCTCCATCCAGCGGCTGCCGACATGTATCCCCGATTGCTCCATTCGCCACAGCAGCGAAACGGCATTCGCCATGTCACGGAAATCGTCGGTCTGTTGCGGGCGAACTTCATCGTCGTAAATTTGCAGGACGCGGTCGTGATCGCCGCGTTCCAGATGCAGCAAAGCGAGATGCCAGGCCATGTGGAAAGAGAAATTGTTGCAGCGCGACCAGGCCTTGCGGCTATTTTCCAGCCAGTCGATCCCTTCGGCGGTGTCGCCGCGCATTTCGAAGACATGCGAAACGGCGTGGAGGCCCCAGGAATCGTCGGGCTGCAGGCTTACAGCTCGCTGTCCAGCAGCGAGCGCCTCGTCGTAATATCCGTGTTCTTCAAGCGAGAAGGCATGGCATCCAAGAAAAAACCCGGCGGCCGGCGTACCAGACCCCAGACGATCAACGGCCCGCGTACTCGCCCCCAGCATGCCCGCGGCATCACCAAGCATGAAACGCAGCGCATGCGAGATCTTGAACGGAAGAAAGGCTGCACTGCGATCCTCGAAGCCATGGTCCAGAAGTTCCGCAGCATGCGCGAAGGAGCCGTTAACCGCGGCATCCAGGGCTTTGACAAGAATTCTCTCATCCCCGGTGCCTCCGTCCTTGCTCGCCATTGCGGCGCGCGCGTCCTGGAAAGCGGCAGCGGCAGGTGCCGTAAGTTCAGACTTGGCGAGGATCAGGTTCGCAAAGCCCTTTAGCGCATGTCCAGCGACGTGATCCGGATCTGCAGTGAGCGTTGTTTGGAGTGCTGTACCGACGTTTGGGCGATGCGCTGCCAGACCGAAAACGGCGCTTTCGAAGGCCCTTTGCGCTTCGTGGCTGTCAGTACTGGTCATGAGGCCGTAAGCATCGCGTTTCATCCAAGTGCTCCCTGACGAAGGACGTCGGCAGGGAACCTATCGGGTCCACTGCTTGTCGTCTGACAAACCCATTACGGGTGCACCGCAGTGGTTTGTTACAGGGAGGCTTTGATTTTTTGCCTCGATGCGACCGTCTCAGACATCCAGCTGGCAGTAAGCGCAGTGCGGTTGCGTTTTAACTCGCTTGTTCTAAAATACACCACGAATTTCGAGGCCATTGTGTCTGCGGGATTAATTTTTTGAGAGGCTGACAATGGCCCGGCCAAGAGAATTCGACGAGGAGAAGGTCCTGCTAAAAGCCGTGGAACAGTTTTGGGAACACGGATACGAAGCAACCTCAATCCGGGATCTCGCCACGGCGATGGGGCTGACCACTGCAAGCGTCTACAACGCGTTTGGCGACAAGCGAGCGGTATATCGCCGTGCCCTGGACTTTTATGTGGAGCGAAGCTTCGGGGATCGGGTGGGCCGGTTCGAACAGAAACCGCCGCGTGAGGCTATCGGCGCGTTTTTCGATGAAATTATCGACAGGTCACTCAACGACGCAAAACGAAGGGGCTGTATGCTCGTCAATTCCGCCCTGGAGGTTGCGCCGCACGATCCAGAGTTCCAGCGCGTTGTCGCTCATGTTCTTGTGGAGGTGGAAGCATTCTTTCGACGTTGTATCGAGGCTGGTCAGGCAGACGAGACGATCAGCCGCGATCAAGCTGCGGACGACTTGGCCCGCACATTGCTCGGAACACTTCTGGGAATTCGGGTCCTGGCAAGAACACGACCGGAAAAGGATCTTCTCGAAGGTCTGATCAAACCCATTTTCACCCTTTTGGAACCACGCGCAGAACGAAAGCCGTACAATGCCCTGGTATAGCCGATCTCATGTCTCGAAAGCGGGACAGGCCAATAAATGGATGACGTTGTGTAACAAAGTCGAGTGTTTCGACGAATTGGTCGGTATCGGATGAAAAATCTGGCGCGCGAGGAAGAGTGGGCCTCCTGGATGCGCTCCGCAATGGCGGGCGACAGTAAGGCCTATCATAAACTGTTGAACGCAATCACTCCGTATATACGGGTAATGGCTCGCAAACGGTGTGAACAGTTCGGCGCGCCGGCGAGCGAGGCTGAGGACGTGGTGCAGGAAGTGCTGCTGGCAATCCATCTAAAGCGGGGAACATGGGACATTGCGCGACCATTGGGGCCCTGGATTTCGGCGATCGTGCGCAACAAGCTCATCGATAGCCTGCGGCGACGAGGCCGCAATATCAATGTGCCGCTGGAGGACGTTATCGCCTCACTGGAAAGTGACGAACGTGTCAGCGTGTCCGACCGTATCGATATAGAACGGATTCTTGGTCGATTGAAAGATCCGCAACGCACGATCGTTCGGTCAATTTCGATCGAAGGGGTCAGTGTGCGTCAAACGGCGGAACAATTGAAGATGACCGAAGTGGCGGTTCGCGTCTCGCTGCATCGGGCTTTGAAAGCGTTGGCCGCTTTTTATTCGGAGCGAGCCAATGAAAACGGATGATCTGAGCGCCAGGCCCCAGTTCGACACGTTGCTCAACCGGTTGCGCGCGACCGAGGAATGGCAGTATGTCGAGCGAGAGGTTGAAATCCGTCTGCGGATGCGAGACCTGGGTACCAGGATGGGCAGAGTGTAATCGCTTATTTTGTTGCGAGCAGGAAAGAAGTCGCGTGAGAACAGACGACCTGATCAATCTGATTGCGCAGGACACCCGACCGCCGGTCGAAGTCTCGAAAGCGCTTTTGCTTGCTCTTGTCATGGGAGCCGCGACATCGTGCGTGCTGTTTTTTGCCGTTTTGGGATTTCGCCCTGACGTCGCGGACGCTATCGAGACTGGGCGATTTGCATTCAAATTCCTGGTCACGCTCTCGCTTTTTTCGATCGCTTCGTCATTGTTGAGCGCCATGGTCCGTCCGGGCCAAGGGGCGACCGCCCGACGTTGGCTGTTGCTTCTCGTTCCGATCCTGCTGCTTGGAGCCGTGATCGTAGAGTTGATTGTTACGCCATCCGGTTTGTGGGGCGTCCGGCTCATCGGCAGCAATGCCGTGCATTGCCTGATCGTGATCCCGCTTCTGTCTTTCTTTCCAGGCGTGTTTTTATTTCGGGCCATGAGAAACGGGGCTCCGGACAATCCGGGACAGGCCGGCGCCATCGCCGCGCTGGCGTCAGCCGGAATTGCGGCCACCCTCTATGCCTCCAACTGTCCCGACGACAGCCCTTTGTTTGTGGCCATATGGTATTCAGCCGCGACCCTGGCAGTCGTTGCGATTGGATATTTCGCAGGTCTCCGCTTTCTTCGGTGGTAGCCCCTGCCGTTTCCCGAACCATCATCAGCGAAAGGCAATGAGCATGGATGTCACGATCTACCACAACCCGGCCTGCGGAACGTCCCGTAACACGTTAGCGCTGATCCGCGCGGCGGGCATTGAACCGGCCGTGATCGAATATCTCAAGGAACCGCCGACGCGCGAGCAGCTTGCGAAGCTGATTTCGGACGCGGGGCTGAATGTTCGGCAGGCGATCCGTGAGAAGGGCACACCCTATGCCGAACTCGGGCTCGATAATCCTGAACTGACTGATGAACGGTTGCTCGACGCCATGATTGCCACCCCGATCCTGATCAACCGGCCATTTGTCGTGACACCGCTCGGCACAAGGCTGGCGCGTCCGTCGGAACTCGTTCTCGATATTTTGCCGGAGACGTTCAAAGGACCTTTCTTCAAGGAAGACGGCGAGCAGGTTCTGGACCCGGAAGGAAAGCGCATCGCCTGATACATTCCCCGCGTTGTACACGGAATATCTGCATCCAGCGGATCTTGAGGCCCTGCGCCCGGCTTTCTCGAAGTCAATTTGACGTGTCGGCGGTTTGCTTCGCCGCCACTGCGACGGCGGCAAAGGCAACGATGCCGATGGAGCCAAGGGCGGCGTTCGCCAGGAGCGAAGCACTTATGCCCAACTGCTCCATCGCCGCCGCAAAGACGAAGGGGGCGGCGGCACCGGCAACCAGCCTTGCCGCTGCCATTTTGCCGGTGAGCGCGCCGTAACCCTCCGATCCGAACAGATATAAAGGCAAGCTGCCCTGTGCGATGCTGTTGATGCCCGATCCGAGGCCGAGGCAAAGCGAGAAGGCGACGGCCCCCGGAAGCTGACCGCCGGACAGCGCCAGAATAACGATGCCGAAGACCATGAGCGCCGCTGATATGACAGCCAGGCCCGGTGGAGCCAGCCGCGTGCCGAAAATCATGTTGATCAGGCGGCTTAAGACCTGCGCCGGACCGAATAGCGAACCGATGACGACGGCGGCGCTTCCAAGACCAAGCGTACCCAGCATCGGCACCATATGCGCAAGCATCGAGGTCAGGGTGAAACCCAGAAATGCAAAAACAGCTGACACAATGACGACCGCACCGCGCCGCCGCTCCGGCGGGATTGCGCCGGCAACAGACTCCCGCAGCGGTTTTTGTCCTCCAGCTACGGCGGCCTTTCCAGTCCGCCTGATCCAAAGGTGCAGCGGCAGGCAGACGAAAAGATTCAGCCCAGCATAGGCGAGATAAATTTCGCGCCAGGACATATAGCTCAGCAACGTCGCCGAAATCGGCCAGAAAATCGTGGAGGCAAAGCCGGCGATAAGCGTGAGATAGGTAATGCTTCTTGAGGCGGACCGGGGCTCGGCTTCCACCAGCGCAGCGAAAGCGGCCTGATACTGGACCATGCCGGATGACATCTCCAGCAGGACGATCGCGAGCGCAAAGATCGCCGTAGACGGCGACCAAGCACAGAGGATCAGGGTCAGAGCAGACAGGACCGAGCCGATTGCCATCACAGTCGCAGCACCGATGCGGTCCAATTGCCTGCCGATGTAGGGCGCTGTCAAACCGCCGGCGAACAGCGACACGGAGAAGACGGCAAAGACCTGCGCCAGGGTCAGGCCGAAATCGGCCGCTATTCCAGGTGCCAGGATGCTGAAGCTGTAATAGAGGCTACCATATCCGATGATTTGGGTGAGGCCGAGCGCGCAGACGGTGCCGACGGGTACCTTCGGGTTAGGCAAGGGACAAATCCTCGCTGGGAGTAACTTCTGTTGTACAGCACGCATCGAACCGCTCGATGCTTTCCGGGTGTTGGAATGCCTCATACAGCAGTTTTCCGCAACCAGGTCCGCTGTTTAGCTTCCGCGATATGTCGAGTAGCCAAATGGCGAAAGCAGGAGGGGAACGTGATAGTGCGCCTGCTCATCGCTAATGCCGAAGCGGATCGGGATCACATCCAGAAAGGGTGGTTCGGAAATCGCAAATCCCTGGCGCCGCAGATATTGCCCGGCATGGAAGACGAGTTCGTACTCGCCCGTGCGGAAATCCGCACCGGAGAGGATCGGGCCGCCGTCGATGCGTCCGTCGCTGTTGGTCACGACGCTCTTCACCTTTTCCCGCGCCTCGCCCGTCAGGCGATAGAGGTCGATATGCAACCCCTCGGCGGGAATTCCGAGGGCCGTATCCAGAACATGCGTCGTCAGTCCGGTCATGGATTTGGGCTCCATATATCGTTCAGGTTTAGGGAAGCATGGAAGAAAGGCGTAAGCGCGCGATCTTTTCGACCTCAGCCGTCGCGGTCGAAAATTCCTCGTGGCGGCTGTTGCCGATCCGCCTTTCGAAGGCGGCGAGGATGGCATCCCTATCGAGGCCCTTCACCGCGATGATGAAGGGGAAGCCGAATTTTTCGACATAGGCCGTATTGAGCGCGGTGAAGCGGGCATGCTCGGTGGGGCTCAGGCGGTCGAGGCCGGCGCCGGACTGTTCCTCCCGGCTGTCCCGCGTCAGTTCGCCCGATATCGCCAGCCGCCCCGCCAGGTCGGGATGGGCGCACAGCACACCGAGACGTTCCTCATCGCTAGCCGCCCGGAAGCTGGCGACGAGCGCCGCATGCACATGGCTGGCGGTGAGGGCGCCGGTCACGAGGCTGGCAGCATAGGCTCGTTCCGCGATAAAGGGCGAGTGCTCGAAGACGCCGCCGAAACGGGAGACGAATTGCTGGCGCGAGATACCGGGGGCATTGATGTCAGTGTCCGGCATCCGCATTCTCCTTCTTCGGCTCGTTGACCGAGGATTCATACCAGGCGACGAGCACCGCGCGCTCCTGCGGCGTGATGCCGGTGACGTTGCCCGGCGGCATGGCATGGCTACGGCCTGCCTGCAGATATATTTCACGGGCATGGGCGGCGATCTGGCCGTCCGTTTCCAGTTTCACCGATTTCGGCGTGAAATGCACCCCTTCCCAGACCGGTTCGGCGGCGTGGCACATGGCGCAGCGCGTCTGGACCACATCGCGAGCGTTGGCGAAGTGGGCATCATCGGCAAAACGCTGCTGGATGGGGGAGAGCGCGGCTGCCTTTTCCCGCTGTTCGCCGGTCAGCACCTTGGGCACGGTGGAAAGCCACATGATGATGATGAAAAGGATCGCCGTCACGAGCCATGTCCAGGTCGGCTCCCCTTTGCGGGCATGGATTGTGTTGAACCAGTGGCGGATGGTGACGCCCATCAGGAAAACCATGGCCGCGATGACCCAGTTGAACTGCGTGGCGAAGGCCAGCGGATAGTGGTTCGACAGCATGAAGAAGATGACGGGCAGCGTCAGATAATTGTTGTGCAGCGAGCGCTGCTTGGCGATGCGCCCGTATTTCGGGTCGGGCGTCCGCCCCGCGATGAGGTCGGCGACGACGATCTTCTGGTTGGGAATGATGATCAGGAACACATTCGCCGACATGATGGTGGCGGTGAAGGCGCCCAGATGCAGGAAGGCGGCGCGGCCGGAGAATACCTGCGTATACCCCCACGCCATCGCCACCAGCGCGGCGTAAAGCACTGCCATCAGCCCCCATGTGTGGTTGCCGAGCGGTGACTTGCAGAGGAAATCGTAAAACAGCCAGCCTATGGCGAGCGATGCGAGCGACAGAAAAATGGCCTGAACCTGAGTGAGATCCAGCACCGAACGGTCGATGAGAAACAGATCCGCGCTGCCGTAATAGACGATGCAGAGCATGGCGAAGCCGGACAGCCAAGTGGCGTAGCTTTCCCAT
The DNA here is from genome assembly GCF_003217235.1 of Paramesorhizobium leguminum. Taxonomy (GTDB): domain Bacteria; phylum Pseudomonadota; class Alphaproteobacteria; order Rhizobiales; family Rhizobiaceae; genus Paramesorhizobium; species Paramesorhizobium leguminum. The sequence continues at coordinate 14,570 of NZ_QJTF01000014.1, forward strand.
TTGAACCATGTCAGATGCTCCGGCAGCTGCGGCGGCGCGACCAGATATTTCTGGATGTGGTAGAACCCGCCGCCATGCACCTGCCACTCCTCGCCATAGGCCCCAGGCGGCAGATGCGCCCGTTTGACGAGCCCCAGGTCGAGCGCGATGAAATAGAAGGATGAGCCGATCCAGGCGATGGCGGTCGTCACATGCAGCCAGCGGACGGCAAAGGCCATCCATTCCCATGCGATCGCATATTCATACATGAAGGAGGTTCCCCTTATTATTTTTATTTCGACGGAATTCCCGGCTAAGTACCCCGCTCTGAACGATAATTTTCAAGGGCGGTCAGAACTTCCGCCACCGTCATCGCGGCGATGACTTCCGGGCGTTTGTTCTTGACGGCTCCGCCGCCGATGGGGAGCGTCAGGCGGGAGAGCCAGTTTTTGTCCCCGTCACCCTCATGCGCCAGCCAGCTGGAGAATTTTGCGCGCTTGGTGAGCGAGCCGATCATCCCTGTATAGGCAAGATCGTCCCGCGCCAAAGCTTCGCGGGCGATCAGGAAATCGAGGGCGTGGTCGTGGGTGACGATGATGAGCGCGGCAGCCGGCGGGATCGTTTCGACCAGCGCCTCGGGTATGGCGGTGAGCCGGGTGATTATACGGTCCGGCAAGCCGACTAGTTTCTCTTCGCGGGTTTCGATCAAGGTGAGCGAAAGGGGGAGAGGGGCCATGGCGAGCGCCAGCGCGCGGCCCACATGGCCACCGCCGAAGATATACACCTTCGCAAAGGTCTCCTCCGCAGCGCGGCACCGGGCTTGAAGCTCCTCGATGATCGTATCCGTGACTTTTCGAAAGCGCAGTTGCGCCCGCCCGCCGCAGCATTGGCCGATTTCGGGCCCGAGCGGGATATCCATGGCCTCTACCCCGCCATCACCCTTTATAAGCTTGCGGGCATTTTCCATGGTGCGGTATTCGAGCTGGCCGCCGCCGATGGTGCCCAGGAAGCCGTCCATTGCAACGAGCATGAACGCGCCGGCCTCCCGCGGTGTCGAGCCTTGGGCGGCTGTGATCTCGATCAGAACGGCATCGGGGTGGTCAGCGAGAAAATGGCGAAGGGAAACTACGGGCATCAAGCCATCCCCTTCAGTCGCTCGACCGCCATCAGCACCCGTTCCGGCGTGGCGGGGCTATCCAGACGCGGGCAGACGCGATAGTCCGCGACGCTGGCGACGGCCATGGACAGGGCTTCCAGAACCGAAATCGCCAGCATCAGTGGCGGCTCGCCGACAGCCTTGGAGCGGCCGATGGTGGGCTCGAGATTCTGCGACCATTCCGCCAGCTTCACATTGAAGATCTTCGGCCGGTCAGAGGCGAGCGGAATTTTGTAGGTGGAGGGGGCATGGGTGCATAGCCGCCCCGCGGCATCCCACCAGAGTTCCTCGGTCGTCAGCCAGCCCATGCCTTGCACGAAGCCGCCCTCTACCTGACCGGTGTCGATTGCCGGGTTCAACGACCGGCCAACGTCATGAAGAATGTCCGTGCGGTCGACCAGATATTCGCCGGTCAGCGTATCGACCGACACCTCCGTACAGGCCGCGCCATAGGCGAAATAATAAAAGGGCGTGCCGCGCCCGGCCTTCCGGTCCCAATGAATCTTCGGGGTTTTGTAGAAGCCGGCAGCTGAAAGCTGCACACGGGCGAGATAGGCCTGCCTGATGAAATCCGGGAAGAGAACCTCATCATGGCCGACGCGCACGCGGTTCGGCAGGAATTGCACCTCCCCGGCGCTGACGCCCCACTTTCGCGTGGCGAAGGCGACGAGGCGTTCCTTGATCTGCCTGCTAGCGTCGAAGGCCGCCATGCCGTTCAGGTCCGAGCCCGATGAGGCGGCGGTGGCGGAAGTGTTGGGCACCTTGCCGGTCGTCGCCGCGGATATCTTCACCCTGTTGATATCGACCTGAAAGCTGTCGGCGAGCACCTGCGCCACCTTGGTGTAGAGGCCCTGACCCATCTCGGTGCCGCCATGGTTCAAGTGGATCGAACCGTCCTGATAGATGTGCACGAGGGCGCCGGCCTGGTTGAGAGCCGTCATGGTGAAGGAAATGCCGAATTTGACCGGCGTCAGCGCGATGCCCTTGCGGACGACGCGGCTGGAGCGGTTGAATTCCACGATCGCCTCGCGGCGCGCCCGGTAATCGGCGCTTTCCTCAAGCTCATCGACGATGCGGTGGATAATGTTGTCGCTCACCTCCTGATGATATGGCGTCAGGGTTCGCCCCGATCCGGGCTGGCCATAAAAATTGGCGCGGCGGATATCGAGCGTGTCCTTGCCCCGCGCATAGGCGATCTCCTCGATCATCCGCTCGGCACCGAGCATCCCCTGCGGGCCGCCGAAACCGCGAAAGGCGGTGTTGGAGACTGTGTGGGTCTTGAGAGGCTTCGAAACCAGACGCACGTGGGGATAATAATAACTGGAATCGGCATGGAACAGCGCGCGGTCGGTGACGGGTCCCGATAGGTCGGAAGAGAAGCCGCAGCGGGCGGCATAGGCCGCATCGACCGCCTCGATGCGGCCCTCATCGTCGAAGCCAACCTCGTAATCAACGAGAAAATCATGGCGCTTGCCGGTCGCCACCATATCCTCGTCGCGGTCCGGGCGGAACTTGACGGCGCGGCCAAGCGTCTTGGCGGCGACAGCGGCAAGCGCGGCGAACAGGGACCCTTGCGTCTCTTTGCCGCCGAAGCCGCCACCCATGCGCCTGACATTGACGGTGACCGCATTGGAGGGAACGCCCAGCACATGGCCGACGATGTGCTGGATCTCGCTCGGATGCTGCGTCGAGGACCAGACGGTGACCTCCTCATCCTCGCCGGGGATTGCCATCGCAATCTGGCTTTCGAGATAGAAATGCTCCTGTCCGCCAATGCGCATCCGCGCCTTGATGCGGTGCTTCGCGCCGGCCATCGCGCTTTCCGGCTCGCCGCGTTTCAGCGTCATCGGCTCGCAGACGAGAGGAGAGCCATTCGCCAGCGCGCCGTCGATGTCGGTCCAGTGCGGCAAGTCGCGATAGTCGATCCTGGCGAGGCGCGCCGCGCGCCGGGCGGCCTCGCGCGTTTCGGCGATCACGGCGAAGATCGGCTGCCCGTGGAATTCCACTTTGCTTTCGGCAAGGAGCGGCTCGTCATGCATGCCGCTGGAGCTGGTGTCGTTGGCGCCGGGGATGTCCCGGGCGGTGAGAACGCGAACCACGCCCGGATAGGCCGTGACAGCGGAAAGATCGATGGCGATGATCTCCGCATGCGCCCGGTCGGAGAGGCCGAGGGTGCCATGGAGAAGGCCCGCCGGTTCCGGTAGATCGTCAATGTAATCGGCCGCGCCCGTGACATGCTTATGCGCCGAATCGTGGGGCTGCGAGGCATGCATGGGGCCGTCTATGGATTCGCGTTTCTCAAAGGCCGATTTGTCCATGATCATCCCTCCGCAGCGGCAAAGCGCTTCAATTCCTGCGGCGCGCCTGACGTTTCCAGATAGAAGCGGAGAAGCAGGTTTTTTGCTGCCAGCTGCCGGTATTGCGCGGTGGCGCGCCAATCGGTCAGCGGCATGTAATCGGCCTCGAAGGCGAGTCGGGCGGCAAGCACCGTCGCCTCCGTCCACGGCTTGCCTATGAGTTCCGCCTCCACCGCGCGGGCGCGCTTCGGCGTGCCGGCCATGCCACCGAAGGCGATACGGATGCCGGCGACGTTGCCTCTGGCGTCAAGAGATAGATGGAACGCGCCGCATAGCGCTGAAATATCTTCGTCGCGGCGTTTGGATATCTTGTAGACGGCAAAGCGGCTGCCTTCAGGAGGGTAGGGGACGAAGACGCTTTCGACAAATTCGCCGGGTTTGCGATCCTGCTTGCCATAGCCGATGAAGAAATCCTCCAGCGGCAACGTGCGGGTGCCTGCCGCCGAGCGCAGCGTCACTGTCGCGCCGAGCGCGATCAGCGGCGGCGGCATGTCCCCGATCGGCGAGCCGTTGGCGATGTTGCCGCCTGTCGTGCCCATGTTGCGCACCTGCTCGCCGCCGATGCGGTCGATGAGACGGGCAAGCGCCGGAATTTTTTTGGAAATCACGTCAAAAGCGCGATTATAGGTGACGCCCGCGCCGATCTGGACGCCGGTCGCTTCCGCCTTGATCTCCTGCAGTTCGGTGAGATGGTTGATGAAGATGACGGGGTCGAGCCTGCGCATTTGCTTGGTTATCCAGAGGCCCACATCGGTGGAACCGGCGACGATGGTCGCTTCCGGATGCTCAGTGAGGATATGCGCAAGTTCGGAAACGGACCCCGGCACGAACAGGCGGTCTCCCTCGGGAGAGCGCATGGAGATAGTGCTGTTGCCCTGCAGCGCCCCGAGGCGGGCGGCAATCTCGGCACGCGCCTTCTCAAGCGGGTCGAAAAGGGCGCTCGGCCGCATCTGGCTCACCTGTTCGGCTGCCTTGATGATCGGCTCATAGCCGGTGCAACGGCAGAGATTGCCCTGGAGTGATTTTTCTATCTGCGCCCGGGTCGGCTTTTCCGTCGTCAGCCAGAGCCCATAAAGGGACATGACGAAGCCCGGCGTACAGAAGCCGCATTGCGAGCCGTGGCAATCGACCATGGCCTGCTGCACCGGGTGCAGCGTTCCATCCCTGGCAGCCAGATGCTCGACCGTCACCACATGGGTCGCATGCAGCGAGCCCACCAGGCGGATGCAGGCATTGACGGTTTCATAGACCAGCTTGCCCTCGATGAGCCGCCCGACGAGCACGGTACAGGCGCCGCAATCGCCTTCCGCGCAGCCTTCCTTCGTGCCCGTCAGCCGCCGCCCCAGCCGGAGAAAATCGAGGAGGGTCTCGGTCGGACGCACACGGTCCAGCGAGATTGCCGTATCGTTTAAAACAAACTCGATGCTGCGTGGCTCCCATGTTGTCATGATTTACTCATCCTCAGGCTGCAGCGAAAACGTGAGGGTAATGGAGAAACTCGCGTTCGAACAAGAGTGATCTTCACCGCGCCTGCGGGGGGCGGTGAGACACAGTGCTGATTGACGCGGCCCGGGTTCTTGGCGGTAAAGGATTTCAGCCGTTTCCATCCGGCTGGGTTTCGATTGTCCGCCGAGCGTCAAGGCGTTCCGCGCAGCGCGGTAACGGCATGCTACCCTATGATTTTGACGTATTTCCGATATTCCCTGTGAGCGTCACGCGCCATTTCCCAGCGGCGTTTGCTGGGCAACTGGTCCAGCGACGCGTGCCACAGATGGCGAATTGTCAGGCGGGGGTCGTAATATATTTTTTCACCAACGTCGCTGAGCTGCTTGCTGAGGAAATACTCCTCCGACATCATGAAAGTGGGCGCCCACAGCTCTTCGAAGAGTTCGAAAAAACGCGGGCCGAGCAGATAAACGGAGCCATGCCCCTGATAGATATGACGGGCGGTTTGCCATTCCAGTTCGTCGCTACGATCGGAAATCCGGCGCAATTTCTTCGCCGCCATCTGCACGAACATTCCTATATGATAGTTGCTGTAATAGAGATCGTAAAAGACCTCCCGCATTTTCGATATATGAGAAATGACGTGGGGATTCTGGTGCTCGCCATCGCCTGTCACGATATCGGGCGAGATCACAGGGTGAATTCGCAACTCTTCCGCGAGCCGCTCCAGGCTGCCGACGAAGTCCTCGGGAAACTCGAGGTCGTTGTTGCCGACGACCATCCACTCCACGTCCGGACGAATTTCACGCAAATGGCGGATGCCGACATTAAGCCCACGAAAATATCCCAGATTCTCGGCAAGACAGATAGTCGTGACGCCGGGCCCCTCAAGTTGCCGGAGCTTTTCCGCTTCCTCGGCGGAAGACGCGTTATCGACGATGACGGCATGAACATCGTGCCCCTTGTTGGCTCGTAGTGTCTTGACCGCCTGTTCGGTAACAGCGCTGTTGTTGAAGTTCGTGCAGACATATCCGATTTGCATTATTTCCCCGGTCGAGCCGATGTTGAGTGCGAGCTTTGTTTTATCCGCATGATCTTATCCGAAAAGTCTGCAACTTTTCGGGATCGTGCTCTAGTAGACGAAATACCGCCGGGCAATCAATGCCAGCAACAAGGTTTCGGCCAAAACGAAACAAATGGCTGAGCCGGTAACACCCATCACCGGAATTAGACAGAGATTGACGGCAATACTGGCAATGCCGGTGAACATGACCGCAACGAGCAAATAGCTGCGGGCACCGAGCGCATTGAGGCCGGCGCTTCCAAACATGAAGTTGGCAACACCGGGAAAGCACGCCAGGCTCATAATGGCGGCTAATCCGGCGACTTGTTCGATGTCTTTGATTTGCGCTATCGCTGAAATCGAAGAGCCGAGGATCCAATAGCCGCCGAACACGCCGGCGACGATGCACAGGACCACCGCAACCTGCGGCATGGTTATCCTGAAGATGCCCATGAAAGCCGCGCGGGACGGTTTTGAATTCGCTTTTGCCACCGCCAGGGCCCTCGGAAAGAAGAACTGGTTAACCGGACGGATAGACGCCTGAATGGCTTTGACCAGCTTTTCCGCCACCGAGTAAGCTGCAATTCCCGTGCTTGGCACACCAAAGATTCCGAGCAGCAACACGTTTGCGTCCCGATACAAGGTAACGCCGACATTGCTCAGGAAGACCTCTTTTCCGCGCCAGATCCAGGAAGCGATCACGCGCGGCGCGGGAGCTTCCAGCGTCAGTCCGAATTTCCGCAACGCGTAGCCTGCCGCAATAACGGCCCCTGCAAGATACCATATCCCGATAATGCCCGGTACAAACGCGTAATCACCGGGTTGCCGGATGGTCATGACAATCGTGATCACGGCGCCGGCCCTGGAAATCAAGGAGATGATGGCTAGAGGAAGATTTCGTTCCAGCGCCTGGAAAAGCCAAGTCGGCTGGATGGCATAAGCCAGGCTGACAAGGGACCATTGGAGAACCAGCATGGAAAGCTGTGGATTGATGAGGAGGACTGCCGCCTCCAGAATACAAAGACCGATCGCGTAGAATGCGATCCGCGTCATCAGTATCTCCGAATGGACGACCGAGATGCGCTTCTTATCGCGCACAGGAGATATCCCTACGATCTCGGCCACTCCATCGATATCGAAACTGTAAATAACGAATGTAAGGAGGAACAGAGACAGGGCTTCGGCAAGAGCGACCTGAGCATATCCTTCCGATCCGACCACGGCCAGCAAAAACGGATAGATGATGAGCGGCGACACCGCATTCGCTACCTGGATGGCTGCCAGGGATCCGATATTGAGGAGAGCATGCTTAACTCCCCGCCGCGGCTTGGATACAGTGTCTTCGGCGTTCGTTTTTTCCATGGAATATCTGCAGGCGTCACTATCCGAAGGAGGAACCGGTCTCAGCGGCGGGTTGGTTTGTCGGGATTACCGAGACCTGTTTCAATGGTCCGATACGGGGTCCGGTGCGGCCCTTCCTTTTTTCGGAGAGCCTCCTTAAAGACATGAATGTCATGCTGTGGTTCGTCGCCGTCCGGCGTCAGTCATACCCTAATTTTCGGGCAGATCAATCGGCCGATTCCAGTGGAGGTTAAAGGACCGCACTTGACGCGAGCCGTCCACCATGATCAAGCCATCTATCTTTCAGCCCGGTGCCAAGGCCTTATGACCGCCAAAACGGATGACCTAATGAGACCTTATCAAGTCTGCTGCAAATGCGTGATGGATACCAGTGATTCCGCGATCCAGTTCGATGCGGATGGGGTTTGCGATCATTGCCGAAGCTTCGAGAAAGACGTGCTGCCAAACTGGCATCCCTCGGAGAAGGGGAATGCGATGTTTCGCAAGACGGTGGAGCAGATACGCGCCTCGGGCAAGGGAAAACCTTTCGACTCGATCATCGGTTTGAGCGGCGGGCTGGACAGTTCATACCTGCTGCATCTGGCGGTGACCGAATTCGGCATGCGGCCGCTTGTTTTTCACGTCGACGGCGGCTGGAATACCGACATTGCCGTCAACAATATCCAGATGCTGGTCGAGAAACTGGGACTGGACCTCTATACGGAAGTCATCAATTGGGAAGAGATGCGTGATTTCCAGTTATCGTTCTTCAAGTCCGGGGTGCCGCATCTTGATATTCCACAGGATCACGCGTTCATAGCCACGCTTTATCATTTTGCCAACAAGAATAACATTAAATATATCTTGAACGGCGGCAACTACGCTACGGAGTGCGTCCGTAATCCGCTGGAGTGGTTGTATCATGGAACCGACATGGCGCAGATAAAGGATATCCAACGCCGTTTCGGGACTCGAAAGCTGAAAAGCTATCCGTTCAGCAATATTTTATATCATAAAGGGTATCTGCGGTATATCCGCGGGATAAAGGTGGTAAAGCCACTGAATTACATGGAGTATACAAAGGAAATCGCGTCAAAGACGCTCTCTGAAGTTTATGGATGGCGGCCGTATCCGCAGAAGCATTTCGAATCGCGGTTCACGCGCTTCTTCGAAGGTTACTGGCTCCCCACGCGCTTTGGATATGATACCAGGCGTGTGCAGTATTCCAGCCTGATATTGACCGGGCAGATGACGCGTGAAGAGGCGCTTGCGAAGCTTGCCTCGCCGGCCTTCGATCCTGCAACCATCGACGAGGAGTTCGAATATATCGCCACCAAGCTTGGCATAAGCGTCGATGAGCTGCGCAAGTACCATGAGATGCCGTTGAAAACCTATCGGGATTACGCCAACCAGCAATGGCTGTTTGATTTGGGATCCAAGGCGCTCAAGGCGCTCGGCGTAGAGAGGGCGGTAAAACGATGATCGCGATCGTCGATTATGGATCAGGGAATATTTCTGCCATCGCCACCATCTACAAGCAATTAAAGGTCCCCTTCACAGTGACCGGCGATCCGAAGCAGCTGGCCGCGGCGGACCGATATATCCTTCCCGGCGTCGGAGCTTTCGACACGGTCATGGCCGACTTGGCGAAGGGTGGAATCATCGAAGTGCTCAACGAACAGGTTATGGGGAACGGCAAAAAGGCGATGGGCATTTGCGTCGGCATGCAGATTCTCGCCAGTTCCAGCGATGAGGGAGAGAGAAACGGTCTCGGCTGGATCCCGGGCCGCATCCGGCGGATCGATGCCAGCACCATCAAGATGGCGCCAAAACTGCCTCATATGGGCTGGAACTCGATTTCGACACGCGGCGAGGTGCCGCTGCTGCGCGACGTGGATTGCGAGCGTGGCTTCTATTTCCTGCACAGCTACTATTTCGACGCTGACAATGATGAGGACGTTATTGCGACGGTGCGCTACGGTAACGACACTGCCTGCGCCGTGGCGCGCGGAAACGTTTTCGGTCTGCAGTTCCATCCGGAGAAGAGCCACAGCAACGGCGTGGCGGTCTTCCGGAATTTCGCGGAGGCCTGAGACATGCTGCGATCCCGTATCATCCCCTGCCTGCTCATCCACGATGGCGGCCTCGTCAAGACAGAGAAGTTCAAGCCGGGAAAATATGTAGGCGACCCGCTCAATGCGGTGAAGATCTACAACGAGAAGCAAGTCGATGAATTGATGCTTTTGGATATCGATGCAAGCGTCAGCGGGCGCGAGCCGGACTTTGGCCGCTTGCGTAACATAGCGGTCGAGTCACGCATGCCGCTGTGCTACGGCGGCGGCGTGACGACCGCCGATCAGGCTGCGAGGATCATCGGGCTGGGTTTTGAAAAAGTCTCCGTCAGCGCGGCAGCATTCGCCCGTCCTCAGCTGATCCGCGAAATGGCGACCGCAGTCGGCAGCCAAAGCGTGGTCGTGACGATCGACGTCAAGAAGAACGCCTTTTTGCCGGGATACACGATCTATACGCATAACGCCCGCACCAAGCAGAAAGTGCCCTTGGCCGATTTCATGCGGCAGGTCGTTGATCTCGGAGCCGGTGAAATTGTCATCAACTCGATCGACCGGGACGGCACCATGAGCGGCTATGATCTCGATCTTGCGCGACATGCGCGAAATACCGTCGATCTGCCATTATCTTTCGTCGGTGGCGCTGGTTCGGTGGACGATTTGCAGGCTCTCATCGATGCTGTCGGCGTCGTCGGCGCCGGTGCCGGAAGCCTCTTTGTTTTCCGGGGAGCGTACCGCGCGGTACTGATCAATTATACGCGTCCTGAACGTCTTTTGCCGTAAAGGGAGAAGCCATGCTCGTTCGGCGACGCCATGTTCTCTCCGCATTAGCCGGCGCGACGATTCTAGCAGGCGGCGCGGGATATTTTTTTTCGCGTCCGGCATCAACGACCGTCTGGCGACCGGTAACCGCGAAGCGGAGCCGGCAGGATGGCGCCGTCCATTTCGTCGATTTCGGCAAGGTCTGGTTCGGCAACATCATCATCACTCCCGATGATGAAAACAAAGGGACGCCTGTCATTCTCCGATTGGGTGAAAAGCTTGGAACGGACGGGCGCATCGACCGCCATCCGTTCGGCACCGTTCGCTACTACGAGATTCAAACGACACTCGGCGACGTTCCCTTTTCTCCTCCTCTCACGCCTGCGGATCTGCGTGGCATGGAAAGCGGCAAACCGGCAATGCCGTTTCGCTACGTGGAGATCGAGGGATGGCGCGGCGCTTTGCCCGAAGGGGCAGTGACATTGGAAAGTGTCGTATCCGATAAATACGAAGCGCGAGGGGGCATTACCTTCACAAGCGGCAGCGAGACGGCCGCGCAGCTCAATCGCCTGATGGAGCTCGGTGAACACACCATGGCCGCCACCAGCTTCATGGGTCTGTTCGTCGATGGGGACCGCGAACGCATTCCCTATCAGGCGGATGGCTATATCAACCAGCTTGGCTGGTATATGACGACCGGCGATTGGACCGTGCCTCGCCGGACGATCGACGCGCTGTTCAAGGCGCCGACATGGCCGTCCGAATGGATGGTGCAGCTGATATTTATGGTCTGGGCCGATTATCAGGCCACAGGCGACAAGGATTACCTTGCAGAAATATTCGATCGGCTGAAAATCTACACGCTTTTCTGGTTCGTCGACGATACGGGTCTCGTCAACACCACGAACAAGGCGCTGGCTGACAATTTCGCCAGGCGGACCAAAGCCGATTATCTGGAAGACATCGTCGATTGGCCTCAAGGCGAACGCGACGGGTATGACATGCGGCCGTATAATACGGTGGTCAACGCATTCGTTCATGCCGGCTTTGTTCTTATGGCTGCGATGGCGGATGAACTCGGCCGGCCGCGCGATGCTAACACGTTGCGGGGTACTGCGGAAAAGCTGCGATTGAAAATCCAGGAAAAGCTCATCGACAGACAGCGCGGCATATTCGTGGATGGTTTGGGTTCCACGCACGCCGCAGCGCATTCGACATTCTTCCCGCTGGCTTTCGATCTGGTGCCGCCGGAGCAGGTAAATGCGTCGCTGGCGCATATCGAGACGCGTATCGCCGCGCATGGCGGCGGCTTCCCCTGTTCCGTCTACGGAGCGCAATACCTGCTTGAGGGGCTGTTCCGGCACGGGGCGGGCCACATTGCATTGCCGTTGATGCTCAACCGCACGGAACGGGGATGGCTGCACATGATGGACAAGTATGATGCAACCGTCACGCACGAAGCCTGGGATGTGAAATTCAAGGAAAATATCGACTGGACGCACGCTTGGGGAGCTGCATTCCTTGATATCACGCAGCGTTTCATTCTTGGCGCCCGGATGCTCGCGCCCCGCTGGGCTCGCTGGACGCTTCAGCCGGACCCCTGGGTTGCGGAGTCGATGCGCGCCACGATACCGACGCCGCATGGAACCATCCATGCGGAAGTGGACGCTCAGAATAGAACCATCACGGTTCAAGCCCCGGCGGAGACGAAATTCCAGCCGCCTGCGGGCGGCTACTGGAAAGTGCTAAACGTGTAGCCGCATCGGAGGGCCGCACCTTGGCTTTTGCCGGTGCATCGAACTGACATTCCCAGACAGCATGTGAAGAGAGCGAGACAAGGATGAAACAGATTTTGCAGGATATGAGCGGCGGCTCTACCTATCTGGCCGAGGCGCCGGCTCCGATCGCTCGCAAAGGCGCTTTGTTGATCGCGACGCGTATCAGCCTTATTTCGACGGGAACCGAGCGCATGCTCGTCGATTTCGGCCGCGCCTCGATGCTCCAGAAGGCACGCCAGCAGCCGGAACGCGTGAAGATGGTGCTCGACAAGGTCAAGACCGATGGGTTGTTGCCCACGATCGACGCCGTCCGCTCGAAGCTTAACCAGCCTCTCCCCCTGGGTTATTGCAATGTCGGTACCGTGATGGAGACGGGGGGGGACTGCGAAGGTTACTCGGTCGGTGACCGCGTGGTCTCCAACGGCCCTCACGCGGATATCGTCTGCGTGCCGAAAAATCTGTGCGCGCGGATTCCCGACAATGTCAGCGATGAAGCCGCTTCCTTCACCATATTGGGCGCGATTGGCCTGCAGGGGATTCGCCTTGCGGAGTCTACGCTGGGGGAAGCTTTCGTCGTCGTCGGCGTCGGGCTCATCGGCCTTCTGACGGTGCAGCTTTTGCTCGCCCAGGGATGCCGCGTTCTTGCGGTCGATTTCGATCCGGCCAAATTGCAGCTGGCGGCCCGGTTCGGCGCCGAAACCTGCAACCCGGCGGAGGGCGAAGACCCTGTCGCTGCCGGCATGGCGTTCAGCCGTGGGCGCGGCGTTGACGGCGTTATCATCACCGCTTCGACCTCGTCATCGGATCCCGTAACGCAGGCGGCGCGCATGTCCCGCAAACGCGGGCGGATCGTGCTGGTTGGAGTTACCGGACTGGAACTCAATCGGGCCGATTTCTACGAAAAAGAGCTGAGTTTTCAAGTTTCCTGCTCCTACGGGCCCGGCCGCTACGATTCCGGCTACGAACTGCAGGGGCATGACTATCCGGTAGGATTCGTGCGCTGGACCGAACAGCGCAATTTTGAAGCCGTGCTGGACATGATGGCAAGCGGACGCCTGGACGTCGAACCGCTGATTTCCAAACGAATTGCGTTCGAGGAAGCGCCGTCCGCCTATGATCTGCTGACCTCGGACAAATCCGCGCTGGGCGTTCTGCTGACCTATGCCGCGCAGCAAGAGGCGGTGTTACGGGAAACCAGGGTGCCGCTGAGCGATAAAATGCCCGTGTTCTCGGCAGATCGGGCGGTCTGCGGCTTCATCGGCGGCGGTAATTATGCGTCGCGCGTTCTCATTCCCGCTTTCAAGAAAGGTGGCGCCCAACTGCACACGATCGTCACGTCGGGGGGCACGAACAGCGGTATCCAGGGTCGCCAGGCAGGCTTTGCACAGGCGGCGAGCGATGCGGAAGCCATACTTTCCGATCCGGCGATCAACACGGTTGCGGTCGCAACCCGGCATGACACACATGCGGATTATGTCATCAGGGCATTGCGCGCGCGAAAGAATATTTTCGTGGAAAAGCCGCTTGCCTTGACGAACGAGGAAATCGACGCCGTCGAAACGGCCTATGCCGAAGCTGCCGGCGGGCAGAATGCGCCGCGGCTGATGGTCGGCTTCAATCGGCGATTTGCGCCGCATGTGATCAAGATGCGCGAATTGCTGGCGCCGGTAAGCGAGCCGAAGTCCTTTATCCTCACCATGAACGCAGGCGCCATTCCCGCCGACCACTGGACGCAGGATATAAGTGCCGGCGGCGGACGCATTATCGGCGAAGCATGCCATTATATCGATCTGATGCGCTTTCTCGCGGGAAGCCCCATCGTCTCGGTCATGGCGCGCCGCATGGGCAACGCGCCCGGTGTGGCTATTACCGAAGACAAAGCCGTCATCGTGCTCGGCTTTGCAGACGGCTCGTTCGGCACGGTCAACTATTTTGCCAATGGCGCCAAGAGTTTCCCCAAGGAACGGGTCGAAGTGTTTTGCGCCGGCCGCACGCTCCAGCTCGATAATTTCCGCAAGCTGACCGGTTTCGGTTGGCCTGGATTCAAGCGGATGGGCGGATGGTCGCAGGATAAAGGCCAGGACGCCTGCGCTGCCGCGTTCCTCAATGCGATTACGGAAGGGAAAGCCTCGCCCATTCCCGCGGCTGAAATCTTCGAAGTTGCCCGCGCAACAGTGGAGGCCGCGCGAATTCTACGTCAGCAACCGTAATTCGAACCGGGCGTCATCCCGCGAGCTGCCTTCCGCGGGGATTGCAAATTCAGCCGGGATGGCGAATTAAGGGGCGACTTCGCTTGCGCGCGCGGTCCCCTGTTCACCGTATTTGAAAATGGAAGAGAACAATGAATGTAGGCCGGTTGGCGCGAACTGTTATCCATTTGCAGCCCGGCCAGATCATCAACAGGCTCGTTCGCCGTCCTCCCCGTTTAAGCGGCATCGCGGGCGCGGCGCTTGCTTGCCGCGAGGCAGCGGGTCGCTGGACGATCCACGCGCCGCACCCGGCGAGCATGCTTTCGGAGACGCGGTTCCGTTTCCTTGCCGAAGAGCGCGAACTCGATGGCGCCGCGGGTTGGAATGACCCGTCGGCATCGCGCCTGTGGATCTACAATCTGCACTATTTCGACGATTTGCTATCGCCTGCGACCGACGAGAAAAAACTTTGGCATCGGGAGCTTATCGAAAGGTGGATCCGCGAGAATCCGCCGTTGAAGGGGGCGGGCTGGGAGCCTTATCCTCTTTCCCGGCGTACGGTAAACTGGATCGTTTCGGCATTGTCCGGCGCACCGCTGCCCGCCGGCTTCCTGGAAAGCCTGACGATCCAGGGAAAGGTGCTGCGGCGTTCGCTCGAATATCATTTGCGCGGCAACCATCTTTTTGTGAATGCCAAGGCGCTGATTTTTCTCGGCTGTTTTTTTGACGGTCCGGAAGCCGAGGAATGGCTCCGGTGCGGCCTGCGCATTATGGCCAGGGAAGCCAATGAGCAGATTCTGGCCGACGGCGGACATTTCGAGCGAAGCCCGATGTATCACGCCCTGCTGCTGGAAGACATGCTGGATCTGGTCCAGTTGAGCCGGTTATTTCCCTCGCTGCTCGAATCATACCAGGCGGACTGGTGTAACAAGGCGGCTCAGATGCTCGATTGGCTGGCAACAATGAGCCATCCCGACGGTGAGATCGGGCTGTTTAACGATGCCGCGTTCCACGAAGCCCGCAATCTCGCGGCCCTCAGCAAATATGGGGAGGAATTGGGTCTCGACGTCCCGAAATCCCGTCCAAGCCAGGCATGGCTCAGGGACAGCGGATATATTCGGCTGGCTGACGGGGCTTGGACGGCGCTTTTTGACGTGGCGCCGGTGGGGCCTGACTATATTCCGGGACACGCCCATGCCGACACCTTATCCTTCGAACTATCGCTCGGTGTGGAGCGCATCGTTACGAACGGGGGCACCTCGACATATGAAAACAGCCCCTTGCGTTGGGCGGAAAGAGCGACATCCTCCCACGCTACGGTCGAAATCGACGGCAAGAGCTCATCCGAGGTTTGGGGAAGTTTTCGCGTCGGGCGCAGAGCGCGTCCTGCCGGTGTTACATACTCGGCGGATGCCACGGAGGCGCAGGCCTCGCACGACGGGTATCGTTTTTTGACAGGAAAGCCGGTCCATGAACGCAGGGTTTGTGTCACCGGGCGGTTGGTGCGGGTGACCGACACGATATCGAGCCTAGGCAAGCACAACGCCGTCGCGCGCTTTCCATTGCACCCGTCGGTCGATGTCGAACAGCGTACTGATGGGGGATGGCTTCTGCGCATTGGCAGTGGCGAAATCATAGCGGTTCGTGTCGAGGGCGCGGTTGATTGCGATGTGGTGGATGGCCACTTTGCCCCGGAGTTCGGGATTCGCTTGCCACGCAAGGTACTGACATGGCAGATGTCCACGCCTTCATTATCGGTCGCAACGATATTCGAGCATGTCTCAAAGTGACAAAACGCATTCTTATCCTTACATATTATTTCCCTCCCGACCTGTCGGCGGGATCGTTTCGTGCCGATGCGCTCGTCAAGGCACTGGCGGCCGCCGGTGGTGACGACGTCCATATAGACGTCATCACAAGCATGCCGAACCGTTACGAAGCCGTGGCGGGTGTGCAGGCAGCCGAACGGGAGACCTGGGGCCCGGTTACCGTCACCAGAATTCCACTGCCGCAACCCGGAGCCAGCCGCGCGAGCCAGGCTGGGCGCTTTTTGCGTTTCGCCTTTGCGGCGACCCGGCACACAGCCGGCAAGCGATATGACCTCGTATTCGCCACCTCATCACGGCTGATGACAGCGGTACTGGGTGCTGGTGTCTCCCGCCTGAAAGGCGCCCCGCTTTATCTCGACATTCGCGACATTTTCGTCGAGACCATGGCCGATCTATCCAAGGGCGGAATGTTCGGCCATGTGATCAAGGTGCTGGATCAGCTGGAACGCTGGACCATAAGACAGGCAGATGGGATTAACGTCGTATCCGGCGGTTTTCTCCCCTATTTCCACGAACGCTACGGAAAGGGCCTCCATCCGGACGTTTTCACGAACGGGATAGACGAGGCGTTTGCAGGAGACTTCTCTTCCCCGGTACCCAGGCAGGATGACATTATCGATATCGTCTACGCCGGGAATATTGGCGACGGTCAAGGCCTTCACCTCATCGTACCTGCCCTTGCCGCAAAAACAGCCGGTCGGGCGCGTTTCAGGATAGTCGGCGACGGCGGTCGCATGAAAGATCTGAGGGAGGCGGTCGAGAACAGTGGCGTGACCAATGTTATTCTGGAATCACCTGTTCCGCGAGCGAGGCTCATCGATATTTATCGCGAGGCGGATGTCCTGTTTCTGCATCTCAATGACGTTGCCGCTTTCGAACGGGTGATTCCTTCGAAATTGTTCGAGTATGCCGCTACCGGGAAACCGATTCTGGCGGGCGTCAGCGGCTTTTGCGCCCGGTTTATTTCCGAAGAAATCGATAACGCCGGGCTGTTTCCCCCTTGCGACGCGGATAGCGGGATCATGGCGCTGGGGCGTCTTGAACTCGCAATCAAGCCTAGGGCGGCCTTCATGAACAAATATGAGCGCAGCGGCATCATGTCTACCATGGCGCAACGGCTACTTGATGTTGCGCGGGAAGGAAAATGAAGTGACGGCAATCTTTAGAGCATTTCATTTTTAGGTTGAAACGGTGATATTCTTTTATCGGTGCGGACTGTTTCACCGTTGAGCCCAAGCGATTCCATCAAAAGAGGAAGCTCTCTAACCGCGTCCCGAAAAGTTGCAGACTTTTCGGGATCACGCTTCAGGCGAAGCATTCATAATCCGAAGTCATATTTAGTCTTGCCAAGTTTCATCAGGTATTGGCCGTAATCGCTCTTGCCGAGCTCGATGGCCAGTGTGTGCAACTGGTCTTCGCCAATATATCCCATGCGGAAGGCGACTTCTTCCGGGCAGGCGATCTTGAAGCCCTGACGTTTTTCCAGCGTTCCCACGAAATCGGCGGCGTCCAGGAGGCTGTCCGGCGTGCCGGTATCGAGCCAGGCATAACCACGGCCCATCAATTCGACAGCGAGTTGGCTTCTCTCGAGATACATACGATTGACGTCGGTGATTTCGAGTTCGCCCCGCGCGGACGGTTTCAGGTTGGCGGCTATGTCGATGACCTGCTCGTCATAGAAATAAAGTCCGGTAACCGCCCAGTTGCTCTTCGGCAGGGCGGGCTTTTCCTCGATCGACAGCGCCTTCATCGTTTCATCGAATTCGACCACACCGTACCGTTCCGGATCGGTGACGTGATAGGCAAAAATGCGAGCGCCGCTGGATATCGAAGCGCCTGAACGAAGAAGCTCCGGCAGGCCGTGACCGTAATAGATATTATCGCCCAGAATCAGCGCCGACGGATTGCGCCCGACAAAGTCCGCGCCGATGATGAAGGCCTGCGCCAGGCCATCAGGGCTTGGCTGCACCGCATATTCGATAGAGATGCCCCACTGGCTGCCGTCGCCGAGAAGCCGTTTGAAGGCGTCGTTATCGTAGGGTGTGGTGATGATCAGGATTTCCTTGATACCCGCCAGCATCAGTGTCGTCAGCGGGTAATAGATCATCGGCTTGTCATAGACCGGCATGAGCTGCTTGGAGACAGCCCTGGTGATCGGATAAAGGCGCGTGCCGGAGCCGCCGGCTAGAATGATACCCTTCATGCTTTTTCCTTCATTGGTTCCAGTATGGGGCGGTTCCGGTATGGGGCGCGCGAATCTCAGAGCAGACGGTCAAGTACGGTCCGTGTGGATAGCTTCCAGTCAGGAAGGACTATTCCGTAAACATGCTTCAGTTTGCTGTTCGAAAGCAGCGAGTTTGCGGGCCGCCTGGCCGGAGTTGGATAATCGACCGTTGTGATGCGCTTGACCGAAATGGTCTTGCCGCTCTTCGCCCGCAATCCGGCAAAAATCTCTTCGGCAAAATCTGCCCATGTGGCTTCGCCGCTGCCGGTGAGATGGAAGACACCGCGCAGTTCGGGAGCCTGATCCTCTACAAGCCGCCTTGCGATCGTGATCACCGCATCGGCGATATCCAGAGCGCTGGTCGGTGTACCACGCTGATCGGCCACGACACTCACCGCATCGCGCGTTTCCGCCAGCCTCAGCATCGTCTTCACGAAATTGGCGCCAAAGGGCGAATAGACCCACGCAGTGCGCAGAATCACATGGTTTGGATTGACCGCGGCAATGCCCTTCTCGCCGGCCAGCTTCGACTTGCCATAGACGGAGACCGGCCCCGTGGCATCCGTCTCGACATACGCATCCTGCTTGTCACCGGAAAACACATAGTCTGTCGATAGGTGCACGACCGGGATGCCGAGCTCCCCGGCTATTTCGGCAACCGCCGCGGGCCCTTCGGCGTTGAGCGTCAAAGCCAGTTCAGGCTCGCTCTCCGCCTTGTCCACCGCGGTGTAGGCGGCAGCGGAAACGATGATATCCGGCGCGATTCCGGCAAGCACCGCACGTATCGATTGCCGGTCGGCCAGATCGAGTTCCGGACGCCCCGCGGCAATGATCTCCACGCCGGCGCCAGCCCCGCGCTCCACAAGAGCCGAGACGACCTGGCCCTGTTTTCCCGTCACCGCGATGCGCATGATCAGCCTTTTTTCAGAACGCCGAGCCGCTCGCCGGAATAGATGCCTTGCCTGAGGGGCTGCCACCACCATTCATTGTCCAGATACCAGCGCACAGTGCGCTCGATACCCGTGTCGAAAGTTTCCTGCGCCTTCCAACCCAACTCGGTTTCCAGCTTTGTGGCATTGATAGCGTAACGCGCATCGTGGCCAGGACGATCCGTGACATAAGATATCAGCTCCGCATACGGCTTTGCCTTCGGATGCAATTGGTCCATCAGTTCACAGATCCGGCGTACAACGTCGATATTGCGGCGCTCGTTGTGTCCACCGATGTTGTATTTTTCTCCAGGGCGCCCGTGCGAGGCGATCAGATCGAGCGCGCGGGCATGATCCTCGACATAGAGCCAGTCGCGGATGTTCGTGCCTTGCCCGTAGACCGGCAGCGGCTTTCCGTCGAGGGCGTTGAGGATGATCAACGGAATCAGCTTTTCCGGAAAATGATACGGCCCGTAATTGTTCGAGCAGTTCGACACGATCACCGGCAGGCCGTACGTACGGCACCATGCGATCGCCAGATGGTCGCTCGCCGCTTTCGAAGCGGAGTATGGCGAGGACGGATCGTAAGCCGTGCGCTCCTCGAACAGGCCTTCATCGCCGAGCGATCCATAAACTTCATCCGTCGAGACATGCAGGAAACGAAAGGCTTCCTTGCGGGCCGGTGACAGTTCGCTCCAGTAATGGCGCGCGGCTTCCAGCAAGCTGAATGTGCCCATGACATTGGTCTGGACGAAATCGCCGGCGCCATTGATTGAGCGGTCGACATGGCTTTCCGCAGCCAGATGCATGATCCGGTCCGGTTTGAACCCATCGATCGCCTCCGACATTTTGGAAAGGTCGCAGATATCGGCCTTCAGAAGGCGATAATTCGATGCACCGTTGATTTCCTTCAGCGAGGCAATATTGCCGGCATAGGTCAGCTTGTCGATGTTCAGCACCTCGGCGCCGGTATTTTTGACCAGATGCCGGACAAGGGCCGAACCGATGAAGCCCGCTCCGCCTGTTACGAGAATACGCATGGATCTCTCCGAAAAAGCTCAGTACTGGAAGAAGGGCGGCAGGTCCGCCAATGGGGGCTGCGCCCTGTCTTTGCCGGACAGAATAGCGTTGTCGATCGGCACAGGCCATTCGATGCCTATCGCCGGATCGTTCCACAGCAGGCCGCGATCGCTCACAGCGCTATATGGCGACGTTACCTTGTAGGAAATGATGCAATCGGGAACGAGCGTGGCAAAGCCGTGGGCAAAGCCCGCCGGAATCCACAGCTGCTCCCCCTTTTCCATTGAAAGCTCGGTGCCGAACCATTGACCGTAAGTCGGCGAGCCCGCGCGAATGTCCACGGCAACGTCGAAAATTTTTCCGGCGATACAACGCACGAGCTTACCTTGCGCGAATGGATCGATCTGGAAGTGCAATCCGCGAACGGTTCCGGGGGCCGCTGAGAAAGACTCGTTCTCCTGCACGAACGTCGCGTCCTCAATGTTCTCGCGGAACCACCCGTCCTTGAATATTTCAGAAAAATATCCGCGATGATCGCCAAGTCTTGTCGGCGTTATCATGGCCAGACCGGCCAGCGGCAAACGTTCGATCTTCATCACGCACCTGTCAGTTACCAATCCCTTGTAATTCGATCGAACCGGCTTGCAATAGCCTTATCACACATCCTGAACTTTGATCGATAGAGCGCCGGGGAAGCAGGATTGCCGTCAACGCGCGGTCCCACGACAATTGAAACCCGTCCATAAGCCTTGAAAGACCGGAAAACAGCCACTTTCTTTGACCAGGCAAGCGGTCCATCAACAGAACACTGCCCGTTCCGTCTTTTCCGCGTCTATTTCATCGGATAATAGACGAGCCAACCGGTGATCTTGGGGACTGATGTGGTGCAGCAGAAGCAGAAAACTATCTTATGCCTGGTGGGAACCCGGCCCGAGTGCATTAAAATGGCGCCGGTCATCAAAGCGCTTCAACAGGAAGATTGGGCAAGGCCGGTCGTCGTGAGCACCGGCCAGCACCGCGAAATGGTCAGAGACCTTCTTGGCCTGTTCGAAATCGAGATCGACCACGATCTGGACGTCATGGTTGCCGACCAAACTCTCGCTGGACTCAGCAGCCGTATTTTCGCTTCGCTCGACCCGATTCTCGCAAAAGAAAGCTTCGACCTCATCCTGGTGCAAGGCGACACCACATCGGTCATGATAGCCTCGCTGGCAGGCTTCTACAGGCATATTCCGGTGGGGCATGTGGAAGCAGGCTTGCGAACCCATGACATCGGGCGCCCGTTCCCGGAAGAATTGAACCGTGTGATCACGGGTCTGGTGGCTCAACTGCATTTCGCTCCTACGGCCCGCGCAGCGCAGAACCTGCTTGACGAAGGGAAAGATCCTTCCACCGTCCACATTACGGGCAACACCGTGATCGACGCACTGTTGAGCGTAGCAAATGGTGACGTTTTCTGTAGCTTCCCAAGCAGGAGCGATCGTCGCTTGATCCTTGTAACGGCACATAGACGCGAAAATTTCGGAGCGCCGATCAGGGAAATTTGCGGTGCGCTCCGCGATATCCACGATCGCTTTGCGGACGTTGAAATCGTCTATCCGGTGCATCCAAATCCGAACATTCATGGACCGGTGCATGAGTTGCTCGGAGAACATGCGCGGATCAGCCTAATCCCGCCGGCTGATTACAAGACCCTTGTCGCTCTTATGAAGCACTCGACTCTCGTCTTGACCGATAGCGGCGGAATTCAGGAAGAAGCACCGGGCCTGGGGAAACCCGTTCTGGTTCTGCGTGATGAAACCGAGCGGCCCGAGGCTATAGAGGCCGGCGTCGCCAGGCTCGTTGGCTCCGACCGCAAACGTATATTCGATGAGGCGGTAAAATTGTTGACCGACGGCAACGCGTACGCTGCGATGAGCCGTGGAGCTTCCCCCTACGGTGACGGAAGCTCCGCCTCGAAAATTGCCGATCTTTGCAAGCAGTATCTCTCACTCTGATTGTGAGCGATCCCGACAATCTCCCTACGGAGCAACCAGAGTTCCTTCATGACCGTTGAAAATCCCTTGTTCAAGACAGTATCGGTAATTGGTCTGGGTTATATCGGCTTGCCGACAGCTGCCACCCTGGCAACCCGTGGCCCGGAAGTTATTGGCGTGGACATCAGGCAATCCGTTGTTGACCGGCTCAACGAAGGCAAGGCTCATTTTTCGGAGCCGGATCTTGCCATGCTTCTGGAGGCAGCTGTCAAGACCGGCAAGCTTCATGCGGTGACGGAGCCGCAGCCGGCCGATGCGTTCATCATTGCGGTTCCAACCCCGTTTCTGGACGATAAATCCGCCGACCTGTCATATGTCGAAAATGCGACCCGCGCCCTGGCGCGGGTTATAAAGAAAGGCGACATCGTCATTCTCGAATCGACAAGTCCGGTCGGCACGACGCGCAAAATATGCGACTGGATCGGCGAAGAGCGTCCCGATTTGAAGCTTCCGCTCGACGGGCGGGCGGGAGATGTGAATGTCGCTTATTGCCCCGAGCGGATTCTGCCGGGAAGAATGGTATTCGAACTTGTCGAGAATGACAGGATCATCGGCGGAATGAGTGAGGCGTGCAGCCAACGGGCCGAAACCCTGTACAAGCTTTTTGTGCGCGGCGCCCTGTTGAGAACGACGGCAGCGACTGCGGAGCTGGTAAAACTCATCGAGAACGCTTACCGGGACGTGAACATCGCTTTTGCAAACGAGCTTTCGGTCGTCTGCGAAAAATTCGGGCTCAATGTCTGGGAGGCTATTGCGCTCGCCAACAGACACCCGCGCGTGAACATTCTCAGCCCCGGTGCCGGCGTGGGAGGGCATTGCATCGCCATCGATCCCTGGTTCTTGATTTCCGCGGCTCCGGAAGAGACTGCCTTGATGGCTGCCGCCCGCCACGTGAACGATAGCAAGCCGCTCCACGTGCTCGACCGGGTTCGCAAGCAACTGGACCGGTTCAAGCAACCGAAGGTTGCTTGCCTCGGACTGGCGTATAAGCCCGACGTCGACGATCTGCGTGAAAGCCCGGCGCTGCAGATAACGGCGGCGCTGGCGGATGAGGGTTTCGAAGTATTGGTGGTGGAGCCGCATGTCGATGAGCTGCCCAATGGTCTGGCAGGCCGCAAGAATGTAATAAAATGCGATCTCGACGACGCCATTCATCAAGCTGACGTCGTCGTTGCATTGGTTGGGCACTCTTCATTCAAGAATGTTTCGCGGGACGTTTTGCTGAGCCGAAGCGTGATCGACGCCGTAGGGCTTTGGCAACATTAGTGTACTTATCGATTGTCTTTACGTTTGAGGTCGCAAAAGCTCTTGACGCATGTAAAACGGCAATCGGCAATCTATACGATCCGGAGAAATTCGTATGCCTGAGCCCATATCGGCGTGGACCGTGACTGTTCTATTCAGCCTAGCGATAGGGGCTCTCGGCCTTCTGCTGCGCCGAAAAACGCAGTCCTGGTCTCATCCGGCGGTTGTCATGGCCTTGTTCTGGTGTCTAATGACGCTTGCGCCCATTCTCGGCGTGCCGGAACTCGTTGCCTCCCCCACTGCCATGGCGTTCATTTTCGCCGCCATGCTGGCCTTCGGGCTTCCGGCGTTTTTCATGGACTGGCGGCCCGCAGCCGCAGTTGTCGCGGCAAGAAGAGGCTCGGCGGCAACTCCTTTTTCCGGAAGCGAGCCGATCTATCTGTTCTTCGTCCTGCAAGGGCTGACGCTTGTCTTTATGGCCCTTAACCTGCAACTTCAGGGATATTCGTTGAGCTTGGTGATCACTGATCCGCTCATGGTCAGCTGCAAATATCTTGCAGCGCGTTACAACGGTTCGTTAGATGCCAATATCTTCAGCCGAGCAGGTACCGTTCTCAATTATATCGGAGCGCCGATTGGTGGTCTCATTGTTGCCAGCCGCCGTGGTTGGGCACTGAGCTTGCCTGTTCTCATCTTGAGTTTTCTGCCTTCGCTGCTGAGCGCCCTTCTCTATGCGGACAAGGGAGGCGTATTTCTGACCGCTGCCCTTTTTTACGGCGCCGTTATCGTTGCACGCACTGCAGCCGGAAATACGGCGCTGATTACAAAAAAGACCATCGGCACCTGCATTCTCGTCATGCTGGTTCTCGCGCCGGTAATTGCCGTCGCCATGCTCAATCGCGTAAACACCGAGTGCGCCGGCACTGATCGTACGGTCACGGTATTTTCGAATATCGGCGCAGTTGCCGGGGGAGGCGCAGTTGCTGGGGGAACGGACACGTTCAAGGATGCGCTGTCAAAAACACTGCCGGAACCACCCGCGCCCTCTGATGGGGTCATTAAAAGGGGTCGATCGTATGCGTTCGGGCATCTGTTCGCATTCTCGGACTGGTTCGACCACGAAATAGGTGCGATCCAAACAAAGACGTACACGGACCCGCAATTCCGTACCTGGGGCTTCTGGACATTCATGGGGGTCGGAAAATTTATATCGCCCGAATATTACTCGTCACTTCCAATTGGGTCTTTCGGCGAATATTTTCAGCGGGGAAACATCCGAGGCACCAATATCTACACGATGTTTCGCGGCCTGATTTATGATTTTTCCATCGTCGGGGCGATCGGAGCGATGTTTGCCGGTGGATGGCTCGCCAGCCTGCTGTATCGCCGCATGCTCACTATCGAAAAAGCTGCCTTTGCGCAGGCGTTTTATGTGTTCTTTTGGGGTTTTGTCTATACGTCCTACATGGTCAGCCTGCTGATATGGCCCAGCGTGTATGCTGCAGCCATGGGCTTCTTTTTGGTACTTGTCGCATTGCATACAAGTTCGGATAAAAAAATGTCGGAGTTGTTCGCGCGGATGCGCGGGACGCCGCGGCATAGTTGAAGGGTAAGGATTCGATCATGTATGTAGTCGTCGGCAAGCGCGCTTTCGACCTGGCGCTGGCGCTGCTGTTGGCCGTTCCGGCGCTGTTTTTGTGCATTCTCTGCGTGGTCGCCATCCGACTTGAGCGCACGGGACCGGCAATTTTCCGCCAGATCAGGGTCGGGCGCCATAAAAGGCCATTCGTGCTCTATAAGTTGCGAACCATGTCTCTGGATACGGGTGATCGTGCAAGCCATGAAGTCGCAGCCAGCCAGATCACCCGCAGCGGGCGTTTCCTGCGCCGCACCAAGCTCGACGAACTGCCGCAACTCCTCAACGTGTTGCTGGGCGAGATGAGCTTCGTCGGTCCTCGCCCTTGCCTGCCCAGCCAGCATGAGCTGATTGCGGAGCGGGCCGAACGAGGCGTATTCAGGGTAAGGCCGGGAATCACGGGACCGGCGCAACTGCAGGGCATCGACATGTCGACACCCCGCCGCTTGGCGGAGGTCGATGCTGCCTATGCCAAGAATCCGACTCTTCTCGGCGATCTCGAAAGCATTCTGCATACGGCAGTCGGGCGAGGAAGCGGCGACGCTGTGAAAGGGGAGAGAGGGTGAGGGGCATCAATACCAAAGAGAACCAAAAGATGAGTTTCATGGTAACGGCGCAGAGCAATAAGAATACGGACTGGCGCTACCGTCTTTCGACGATAATCCTACTTCTGGCGGCGTTTCCCATTCAAATCTACGCTGTACCCGGTTTCGAGATAACGCCTTCCTTGATCTTGGCCGCCGCCGTCTTTCTTCTGTCCAAGCCGAGCGAGAAAGCCATCTATGTGGTGATCGGTTTTCTCGCCATTTGCGGCCTGTTAGCACTTCTCGGCATGGTCGGTAACGATGGCAGGATTAAAAACCTCATCGGAGCAGCAAGCTTCTCCAGCGGATTTCCTTACCTTCTGGTCGGGCTTGTCTTTGCCAGCTACAGCATCGATATCGCAAAGCTCTGGCAGCCGGTCGCTGTGGCTGCTGTGCTGGTTACCGTGATATTCATGGTCGATCTATACTTGACGAATGGAAACCTGATCTTATCGGCGGCATACGACTCGGTAGCATATTCCGCTCCGGAAACGACCTTCATCAACTCCGTCTTTCCGTTCTATGGGAAATACGCGGTGATTACGCTGGCGACAATAGCGATGATGCTCGCCGGATTGTCGATCGCCGCAGCTTCCTCATTCAGGGGAAATTTCAAGATATTCGTTTTGATCGTCTCCAACCTTCTAATGTTCATATCGTTCACGACATGGACCCGGCAGGTCATGCTCGGCGTTATACTATTCTACGCAATTCTTATTGTAATGGCGTTCCGCCGCAAGGAAACATGGGTATCATTTGGCGTCTTCCTTATTCTTCTGGGACCTTGGGCCTATTTTTTGCAAGCGGATTCTCGGTCCCTGCTTTCATGGGAAGCGAACGGTCACGTCGTCGGCGCCGAAGGAATTGGAACGCATAAATTCCAAACAAGCATCGATTACCTGAAGGACGGCAATTTCGATAAGCTGTCGACGGGTCGCCTGCCTCTTTATAGGGACGCATTCAACCGGATCACGCCGCGAATTTTGTTGGGGGGATGCGGTTTCTGCAACATTGCGGATGTTTTGAAGTTTCCGTTCTCCAGCCTTCATAACGTTATATTGACGGCCGTTTTCAAAGGTGGCGTCATCTACGCCGCCATCTACCTTTGCGTTGCGTTTGGCAGCCTCATTCTCTTATGGTTCAGGAAGAAAAGCTTTAGCCGGGATGCAACATATGCCGTCGTCGCATCGATAGCAGTACAGTCGCTGTTCAATGATGTTCTGTACTTCCAGGTGGTGCCGGCGCTTTTGTTCACACTGAGCGGATACCTGATAGGATCAAGCTCGATAGGCGAGAAATTCTTCCTAAGAAGAGAAGTCGTAGCACCAGCCTTTGGATCCGGGACTCATTAGAGCCGCCAAGTGACGGCAGCCAACCATTTTTCAAGCTTTCCATCAGGACGGTGAGATCGGGCGCTCCCCGCATGTCGCCTTGCGATGGGCCGGCCATCACCTGTGCCATACGGGGAACTCGTTTGTTTTTGGCGCATGATCTTTTTCTGAAAAGTCTGCAACTTTTCAGGATCATGCTTTGTTTTTGACGCATGATCTTTTCCGAAAAGTCTGCAATTTTTTGCTGACGCTGACCTTTCGGTTCGGGATAACGCTTTTCGACCTGGGGCTGGACGCAAAAGGATGCGCGCAATGTCCCCTGGTCAGTGCGCCATCATCTCGCGCTCGATCTCGTTCGCACTCAAAGAGGATGGATAGTAGGTTGGCCAGTTGGTCACCTCCTCCAGCAAGGCGGCGCGATCGGTGCCCCAATAGAGGTGATAGTGGTCGGCGGCCTCCGGCGCGATTTTGTGGTCGCTGAACTGAATGTATTGCGGGGCGGCTTCGTCGCCCCCTGTCTTTTTGAAGATGAAGCGTACGCCGCGATTGCCTTTCGCATATGTCAGGATCTCATAGCCGTCGCCGGCATAGCGGGCCTCCAGCGGCTTTCCATTTTCAAAAAACTTCACGGTGTCGCCGTTGATCTCGATCCGCTCGACGTTCGTCCGGTAGCCGATCTCGTAATATGCCCGGTATTCGCCGGCGGACTTGTCGCCTTGCTCCGCCTTGTGCGCCATTACCGGATCGAGCGTCCCATCCCGCAGATAGGGATAGACCGACTGCCAATCTCCGGCCCAGTCCGAGAGGGGCCGCTCTTTCACCTGGTTGTCCTCAAAATATCCCTTGTAGATCGGGTCGTCGTGATCATGAGCGTGACCTTTATCACCTTCATGATCATGAGCGGCGCCGGAGCCGCCGACAGCTACAATAGAGAAGGGCTGGCCTTCGACAGGAATGGTCCGGATTTCCTTCAGCGTTTCCGGGTCGATCACGCGGATGACCGAGTTCCGTGGATCAGTGATCGCAATACGGCCATCGGCAACCGCCAGACGCGGGCGCGGATTGCGCCAGTGACCGTCCTTGCTATAGGGCTCGATGATTCTGGCCTTGCGGACGATCTCACCCTTGATCACGTCAAGCACATGAAGATTGCCATCTTCGGTAAGGATATAGGCGTTGCGGGGTGTTGCGGGATCGAGCAGAAAATCGACCCGCCGGGTCGGAAGCTCGATCAGCCGGTAGGGTTCTTCGCCGTCCGGATCTATGAGGACGACCCCGTCTTCACCGTAGTTGCCGAGGAAGAACTGCATCGCCTTGCCGCCGAGCAGGGTGCCGGTATAGCTCTTGCGAAAATCGGCGGGGTAGGGGAGCATTTGCAGCTTTGGCCCATCGATGCCGCCCGGTCGCGCGATGAGAACGCCTTCCTTGCAGCCGAAAGCGACGAGACGCGCCGAAGTGGCTTCGCCGTGGAGATCCGTGCATTTGGCGATCTCGCCAATCTGTTTGCCATCCTTATCCACAACCCGCAGGCCGACGCGGGGCGGCAGCTTGTCCGGCGCCGTTTCCGCCTTCGTATCGGGCGCGGACACAAGGACGTAGCGCCCCATGGTGACTGCTACGCCGTGATGGGGCTTCGTCGTATCTATGCTGCGTACCTCTGCCCTGCCTTCGAGAAGGGCCGCTTCGTCGATAATGTCCGCCCTGCCGCCCTGGTCATAGAAGAGGACTGCATGATCATCATGCGGAACCACATGGCCCGGGCGTGGGCCTTCAAAAATCACCGGCAGAAGCGCGGTATCCGAGACGTCCAGGTCGCGATGATCGCCATGATCGGAGAAGTCGATGCCGCTCTTGATGACATGCGTGATGTCATGGTCCGGTTGCGTGGCAAATATGGTCTTGCCGGAAGCGCTGGCGGCCAGCGCCGCATATCCTTTGAGATTGTAGCGGCCGAGTTCCTTGCCGGTTTCGAAGTCGATAGCACGAACGACCGGCTGCGTATGATCGGCGACGAACAGGCGCCATGCCTTCTTCGTTCCGTGGTCTTCACCGGCAAGTGCGCCTTGCGCAGCAAAGGCGACGGTCGCAGCCATTGCAGCCATCAGGCT
The DNA here is from genome assembly GCF_003217235.1 of Paramesorhizobium leguminum. Taxonomy (GTDB): domain Bacteria; phylum Pseudomonadota; class Alphaproteobacteria; order Rhizobiales; family Rhizobiaceae; genus Paramesorhizobium; species Paramesorhizobium leguminum. The sequence goes on from NZ_QJTF01000014.1 coordinate 43,652, forward strand.
GCTTGAGGCGGGAAATATTCTCATCGTGTTCCTTTCTTATTTGTGACGGAGATGGCTCGGTCTGCGGCGATATGGAGATGCCCTATGATGCGCAGCGGGGACGAACGCCGCAGAGCAGAGAAATGTTATTACGTTACCTCCTCATTTGTGGATGTAATAACATTACTTGAGCAGTTGCTGTCAACCCCGAGGATGTGATGAATCGTCGGCCTGCCTGACACGTTTATCTGAGCCGATCACAACCAAAGTTGCATGCAATCCATGCCAAAATAGAAGACGGTATGCATATGATTTGGGCAGTCTCTTTGTGAGGTGATTTTTTAACCGCACTTAGATTTCTGAAATCGTTTGATAAAATAAAATTTATGCGGAGCGACTGAATTGGCACGCGGAATGCATTGCTTTTCCCATGAAGAGGGAAATGCATGAGCAAAGCAGCCGCGATTGAGCTTGTTTCCGTCACCAAATCCTATGGCGCGGCGACCGCCGTGCGCGAAATATCTTTAAGGATTCCAGCCGGCAGCTATTGCTGCCTGCTCGGCCCGTCCGGCTGCGGCAAGTCTTCGACATTGCGGATGATCGCGGGACACGAGAGCATCACATCCGGCGATATCCGCCTTGGAGGAACCGTCGTGACGGATCTGCCGCCCGCGCGCCGCGGCACGGCGATGATGTTCCAGTCCTATGCGCTGTTCCCGCATCTCACCGTTGCGGAGAATGTCGCCTTCAGCCTCAAGATGAAAGGGGTGCCGAAGCCCGAGCGTCAGGCCAAGGCGCTGGATATGCTGCGTCTGGTGCATATGCAGGACCATGCCGGGCGCCGGCCGGCGCAACTCTCGGGCGGTCAGCAGCAGCGCGTGGCGCTGGCGCGCGCGCTGATTACCGATCCCGAAGCCTTGTTGCTGGATGAGCCGCTGTCGGCACTCGATCCTTTCCTGAAGATAAGGATGCGGGCCGAATTGAAGAAGCTGCAATCGGAACTCGGCATCACATTCGTCCACGTCACCCATAGCCAGGAGGAGGCGATGGCGCTGGCCGACCTGATCGTTGTGATGAATGACGGGCGGATCGAGCAGGCCGCGCCGCCGCGCACCGTGTTCGAGCGGCCCGCGACGCCGTTCGTGGCGCGCTTCATGGGGGATCATAACGTACTATCCGGTACGGTGGTCGGGACCGCGGGGGATGCCGTGACCATAGGCATGGACGGGGGCAACACCTTTGCGGCAAGGGGGGAGGGTAGCCCGAATGGAACCCGCGCCGACATCGCCATCCGCACCGACCGGGTGAGGATAGGCGAGGCGGGCGAGCCAACGCTCGGTTTCACCGGCAGGGTGGCCAATATCGAGTATCGCGGTTCCTCGGTGAAGCTGTCCTTGGCCGGGCCGGGCATCGATGATTTCACTGCAATCATCGGCGACACGGCGTTTTTCGCCAGCCCGATAAAGGTCGGCGACACGGTGCCGCTGGCATGGCGGGCCGACGATGCCATCGTTCTCGACCGTGTGAATGTCTAAAAAATCACCAAACAAGAAAAAGGGGAACTGCCTATGAACAAGACGACGAAAAGCGGAATTTCGCGCCGCTCCTTTCTCAAAACGGGTGCGGCTGCCGCCGGTCTTGCGGCCGGTTCGGGGGCCATTACCGGCTTCCCGACGATCTGGGCGCAGAATCCGATCACGCTGCGCCAGTTCGGCACCGGCGTTTCGAACATCAACGCCATCGCAGAGAAGTGCAAGCAGGACCTCGGCATCACGCTGGAAATGACGGCGACGGATTCCGACGCCGCCGCGCAGCGCGCCGTCACCCAGCCGGATTCCTACGATATCGCCGATATCGAATACTGGATCGCCAAGAAGGTGTTTCCATCCGGCGTCATGCAGCCGATGGATGTTTCCAGGATCAAATATTACGACAAGATCGTGCCGCTGTTTATAGACGGCAAGCTCAAGCCGGACAGCGTGATCGCGCAGGGGACCGCGCCGCATACGGTCGGCTTCGTCGAGGCGCCCGACGCCAAGACCTTCGCCAAGGAACCGACCAAGTGGATGACGCTGATCCCGACGATCTACAATGCCGATACGCTCGGCATCCGTCCCGATCTCGTTGGCCGGGATATCACCAGTTGGGCTGATATCATGGACCCGGCTTTCAAGGGCAAGGCCGCGATCCTCAACATCCCGTCCATAGGCATCATGGATGCGGCCATGATCATGGAAGCGATGGGCAACATCAAATATGCCGACAAGGGCAATATGACCCGGGATGAAATCGACAAGACCATCGATTTCATGATTAAGGCCAAGCAGGACGGCCAGTTCCGCGCCTTCTGGAAATCGTTCGACGAGAGCGTCAATCTGATGGCGTCGGGCGAGGTGGTCATCCAGTCCATGTGGTCGCCTGCGGTTGCGGCGGTGCGCTCGAAGGGCATCGCCTGCAAATACCAGCCGCTCAAGGAAGGCTACCGCGCCTGGGGCGGCGGGCTTGGCCTTGCCCGGCATCTTACGGGCGCCAAGCTCGATGCGGCCTATGAATATATCAACTGGTACCTCTCCGGCTGGGTCGGCGCCTATCTCAACCGCCAGGGCTATTACTCGGCGGCGATGGAAACGGCCAAGCAGCATATGTCCGCCGACGAGTGGGGCTATTGGGTTGAGGGCAAGCCGGCGCAGGGCGATATCATGTCGCCGGAAGGCAAGGTGCTCGAAAAGGCCGGCGCGGTGCGTGACGGCGGCTCGTTCGAGGAGCGCATGGGCAAGGTCGCCTGCTGGAACTCGGTGATGGACGAGGACCGCTACATGGTCCGCAGGTGGAACGAGTTCATCGCGGCGTGAGTTCGCACCCTCCCTCCCCCTTGCGGGGAGGGTGGCCCGTAGGGCCGGGTGGGGGTGGTAAAGGCAGCGCGCTACAGTCTGTATAAGTAGCGCAAACGTTACCACCCCCATCCGCCCGCTCCGCGGGCACCTTCCCCGCAAGGGGGAAGGAGGCGTACACCCGCAGACGTTTTAAAAGAAAATTTTAGAGGATGGCAGCCATGACCGTCGCCGCCGATGAGCCGCTCGTACACGCAGGCGCCCGCGCTCGAAGCTTCGGCTTCGCCCGCTCCGCATCCCATCTCCAGGCGCTGCCGCTCACGCTGATCCTCGGCTTCTTCTTCGTCCTGCCCATTCTCACCATCATCATCGTCAGCTTCTGGGATTATGATTTCGCGGGCATCTACCCGGATTTCATGACCATGAACTATACCGACACGCTTGGCTCATGGGTGACCTGGAAGACTTATCTGAACACGCTCAAATATGCCGCCATCGTCTGGGCGCTGACGCTGGTGATTGGGTTCTGGGTCGCCTATTTCCTCGCCTTCCACATCCGCTCCACCGCCATGCAGATGGTGCTTTTCCTGATCTGCACAGTGCCTTTCCTGACCTCCAATATCATCCGCATGATTTCCTGGATTCCGGTTCTCGGGCGCAACGGCCTCGTCAATTCGACGCTGGTTCAGGCGGGCATTGTCCCGGCGCCGATAGAATGGCTGCTCTATTCGGAGTTTGCGGTGGTCCTTGCGATGGTGCATCTCTACACGCTCTTCATGGTGACGCCCGTCTTCAACACGCTGATGCGTATCGACCGCTCGCTGATCGAGGCCGCGCGAGACGCGGGCGCCACCGGCTGGCAGACGCTGTGGAATGTCATCATACCGCTCGCAAAACCCGGCATGGCGATCGGCACCATTTTCGTCGTCACGCTTGTCATGGCCGATTTCTCCACCGTGCAGGTCATGTCCGGCGGGCAGAGCGCATCGGTTGCGCTGATGATGAAGAACCAGATGTCGCTGCTGCAATATCCCGCCGCAGCCGCGAATGCCGTGGTGCTGCTCGTTCTGGTCCTCATGATCGTCGCCGGCATCCTGCGCGTCGTCGATATCCGCAAGGAGCTTTGAGATGCCCCACGAGAAACGCACACTCGGCTTTTATGTCCTCGCCGCCTTCTTCACGCTTTTCGTGCTGTTCCTTTACGGGCCGCTGTCGGCGATCCTCATCCTCTCGTTCCAGGGGCCGGATGGCGGGCTGACCTTTCCGCTGAACGGGGTTTCGCTGCACTGGTTCGGCAATCTCTTCGAGCGCCAGGCCGTCGGCGACTTCGGCGCGTCCTTCACGCGCTCCTTCCTGCTCGGCCTGATGGTGATGGCGGTGACGGTCGCGGTCTCGCTTCTCGCCGGGCTGGCCTTCCGGCGGCGGTTCAAGGGGGCATCGGCGCTTTTCTATTTGAGCGTCGCCAGCCTCGTCGTGCCGTCGATCATCGTCAGTCTCGGCATCGGCGTGGTCTTCCAGCAGCTTGGCCTCAAGCCTGCCTGGTATTCGTCCGCCTTCGGCGCGCATCTCACCTGGACGCTGCCCTTCGGCGTGCTGATCATGTTCGCCGTCTTCAACCGCTTCTCGCCCGCTTACGAGGAAGCCGCGCGCGATCTTGGCGCAACGCCCTGGCAGACGTTCCGCCATGTCGTCCTGCCGATGATCGCGCCCAGCCTGATCGGCGTCGGCCTGTTCGGCTTCACGCTCTCCTATGACGAGTTCGCCCGCACGCTGATGACGGCGGGAAGCTACAACACGCTACCGCTGGAAATCTACGGCATGACCACGAATGTGACCACGCCGGTACTCTATGCGCTGGGTACGGTCACCACCGTTTTTTCCTTCCTCATTATTCTGGCTACACTCGGCTGTATCGCCTGGCTCAACCGGCGCCGTGCGCGCGGCTAGATCATACGGCTCCAAAGGAAGATCACCCACCCAATGCGTATTCTCATCGTCAATCCCAACACGACCGCCAGCATGACGGTCACCATCGAGGCCGCCGCGCGTCGTGTGGCGGGCGACTCGACCGTGATCGAAGCGGTTACTTCCAGCATGGGGCCCGCTTCCATCGAGGGCTATTATGACGAGGCGCTAGCGGTGCCGGGATTGCTCAAGGAGATCAGCCAAGGCGAGCGGGAGGGCGCGGATGCCGCAATCATCGCCTGCTTCGACGACACGGGGCTCGATGCCGCTCGTGCGATGAGCAGCATTCCGGTTATCGGCATCTGCGAGGCGGCGCTGGCGACAGTATCCTTCATCGCCCAGCGCTTTACTGTCGTCACCACCACGCAGCGGTCCCGCGTGCCGATCGAGGCGCTGGTCCGCCGCTACGGCGCGGAGGGCCGGGCAAAGGTTCGCGCGGCGGATATTCCAGTGCTTTCGCTGGAAGACCCGCTTTCCGGCGCAACGGAGAAGTTGCGGGCGCAAATGGCCTCAGCGCTGGAGGAGGACGGGGCGGAAGCCATCGTGCTGGGATGCGCCGGCATGGCGGATCTGGCCGCCAGGCTTCAGGACGAGTTCGGCGTGCCTGTCGTGGACGGCGTCGGCGCTGCGGTCAAGCAGGCGGAGGCGCTGGTCGCGCTGGGGCTCTCCACCAGCAAACGGGGCGCTTATGCTTTTCCGGCGCCCAAGGTATATACGGGCTTGTTGGCAGGGTTTGGAATAGGATAGAGCAGCGGCTTCTTAGATGGAAACGTAGTGCGCCCTTCACCCTCGTGGTTCGAGGCTCATTTCGCTTCGCTACATTCACACCTCACCATGAGGATGAAGGGACCGCAACGCCGCAGTAGTCCTCATCCTGAGGTGCGAGCGAAGCGAGCCTCGAAGGACGAGGGCGCTTGGTAATTCTATTAAAGTGCGAAGGGCCCCTCGATAATAAACCGCTCATCATAAAAATATTCCTCAAGATTACTCCCCGGTCCCTCGCGGTCCACGACAAGGAAATCGCTTGCGTCTCCCAATGCCATCAGCGGATGGTGCCATGTGCCGCGGCGGTAGTTCACGCCTTGACCGCCTTTTGCCAGAAAAACCCGTGGACGGTCCGGTTTGCCGTTTACGTCGGGGGCAACGGCTACGAGGAAGGGACGTCCGCTCAACGGAGAGAAGCTCTGGCTTCCCAGCGGGTGCCGCTCCATCATATCGAGGATATAAGGGAACTTTCGCGGCTGCCCGCGAAAGAGGCTGACGATGATGCGGGCATCCTCACCCGCCGCCTCCGGCGTGAACAGCGCGTGGTAACGCTCGGTGGTGCCCCCATTGATCAGCCGCATGGAAGAAGGATCGGGCCCGATCACCTCTCCGAAAGGCTCGAAGGCTTCCTTCGTCAGGGGCTCGACGGTCAGGTACGCGCCGCTCATGCCACCACCCCGTAAAGCCTCAGCCGCATCGTGCCGCCATCGGGGTGCATGGCGTAGCGCACATGAGTGATGGGTCCGATATCGTTTATCGCGCCGCTGCCAAATTCGTGGATGTGGTCCATTTGCAGCTTGCTGCGTTCAAGGATCGGCGTCCACTTTTCGGATGCGGCGATGTCGGCTTCGCTCAAGCTGTCGCCGAGATCCGGCAGATAAGCGCCAAGCAGTTCGCAGCTATCCGGGAAGTTTCCCTTATAGAATCCGGTGTCGACGATCATCCGCTTGATGGTGCCCGGATGGCCGAGACGGATGATTGCCCAGTCGTGGCCGGGGCCGCGTCGTCGCGCGGTCTCCCAACCGTCGCCCATGTTGATGCCGCGCCCAAGGCCGAGCATCTTGTCCGGATGGCCGTAATGGGCATCCGACCAGGCAAGCGACCGGGCGCCGTGGAAGATATAGGCGAGATCGATCTCTTGCGACGCGGCGACCTTAGACCAGTCGAAATGGGCCGCGCCATAGACGCGAAGACGGGCAACACCGCCGTCCGGGTAAATGTGCAGGCGCAGATGCGTCCAGATCTTTTCCTTGTCGCCATTCTCGAAATAATGATGCCCGCTTGGCCCAAGCGGCGCCTTCGGCAGGATTTCCGTCCAGACGGTCGCATCCGTCGGGTCGCCGTTTTCGATGTAGGCGGCCTCGATGGAGCAGTGCGGCGGGTAGTTGCCGGTGAAATAGCTGGTATCGACATCGAAGCCGAAGATGCGGCCCGGCATGGCGAGCTTCACGACCGCATGATCATGGCCCGGCACGCGCTTGCGCCGGCTTTCCCAGCCATCCATGTATTTGCCGTTGTCGTCATAGAGATCAGGATCGAAGCGCGCCGGCGCATCCTGCAGCATACGCTCCAGCGGCGCGAAGAATTCGTCGGTCGCATGGAGCCCCTTGGCGTCGAGGCGCGCGGACGCGAGATTGATTGCGCCGTTCGCAAAAGCCGGCAGGGTATGAGGGGCATTCTCGGTCATTCAGGTCTCCGGAAGGATGGATGGGATCGGCTTATGGTGCCTATGCCAATGATGGGCGATCTCGATGCGGCGCGGCATCCAGACCCGGTCATGCTGTAGCACATATTCCATGAAGCGCTTCAGCGCCGCTGTGCGTCCGGGGCGGCCAACGAGGCGGCAATGGAGGCCCACCGACATCATTTTCGGGCTGCCCTGCCTGCCTTCTTCGTAGAGCGTGTCGAATGCATCCATGAGATAGGTGGAGAACTGGTCGCCGGAATTGAAGCCCTGCGGTGTCGCAAAACGCATGTCGTTGGTATCGAGCGTATAGGGGACGATCAGGAAAGGCTCACCGTCGATGCCGTCGACCCAGTACGGCAGATCGTCGGCATAGGAGTCGGAGGAATAAAGGAACCCGCCTTCTTCCTGGACGAGTCGCAGCGTGTTTTTGGAAGGCTTGCCCTGGTACATGCCGTAAGGACGTGTCCCCGTCAGCTCCGTGTGCAGCCTGACGGCCTCGCGGATATGCTCGCGCTCCAGCTCCTCGGAAAAATCCTTGTATTCCAGCCAGCGATAGCCATGGCTGGCAATTTCCCAACCGGCTTCCTTCATCGCCGCGACGGCTTCCCTGTTGCGGGCCATGGCCGATGTCACGCCATAGACAGTTGCCTGAACTTTGAGATCGGTGAACAACCGCCACAACCGCCAAAAGCCGGCGCGCGAGCCGTATTCATAGATCGATTCCATGTTGAGATTGCGCTGGCCGGGCCAGGCCTGAGCGCCCACGATCTCGGACAGCAGATGTTCCGATGCCGGATCGCCGTCGAGAATCGAACTCTCGCCGCCCTCTTCGTAGTTGATGACGAACTGCACGGCCAGCCGCGCATCGTCAGGCCATTTCGGATCGGGCGGATTGCGGCCGTAGCCGGTGAAATTGCGGGGGGGATTAGCGCTTGGCATCGGGGTGGTCCTTAAAGGCTGGTGGGGCAGCACCCCCCTCTGACCTGCCGGCCATCTCCCCCTCAAGGGGGGAGATTGGCTGACACGTCGTTCCGTCTCCATTCTGCAACGTCTGCGATTGGTGCCGCACGTCTATGAAGGCATAATCTCCCCCCTTGAGGGGGAGATGGCCGGCAGGCCAGAGGGGGGTATCTGGCGCTTTCATCAAAACATGATTCACCCTACAGCATCCCAAGAAACTGCTTCAACTCCGGCGTTTTCGGATCCGCAAACACCTCTGCCGGCGGCCCGATTTCGTGCACTCGCCCCTGATGCATGAAGACAACCCTGCTACAAACATCGCGGGCGAATTTCATCTCATGCGTCACCATCATCAGCGTCATGCCTTCCTTGGCTAGTCCGCGCACTACGGCCAGCACCTCCGACACCAGCTCCGGGTCGAGCGCGGAGGTGATCTCGTCGCAAAGCAGCGCGATCGGCTGCATGGCGAGCGCCCGCGCGATGGCCACGCGCTGCTGTTGACCGCCGGAAAGTTCGTCCGGATAAGCGTCGAACTTGTGCTCCAGCCCGACCCGCTCCAGCATCTTGCGCGCCATCGCCTCGGCTTGCGGCTTCGGCACCTTCTTTACCACCGTCTGCGACAGCATGACATTGCCGCCCGCCGTCAGATGAGGGAACAGGTTGAATTGCTGGAAGATCATGCCGACCTTCAGCCGCAGCGCCTTGAGATGCAGCTCATCCGGCTGCAATTGCGCGCCGGCAACGGAAATGGAGCCGCTGTCGATATTTTCCAATCCGTTGACGCAGCGCAGCAGCGTCGATTTGCCCGATCCGCTCTTGCCGATGATGGCGATCACTTCGCCCGGATCGACATCGAGATTGATGCCCTTGAGCACTTCGTTGGATCCGAAGCTCTTGCGGACCTCAGTGATTTCGATGAGCGACATTGAGCTTCCTTTCCAGTATCTGGCTGCTCTTCGACAGGGGCCAGCAAAGGGCGAAATAAATGAGGGCAACGAGCCCATAGACGGTGAAGGGCTGGAAGGTCGCGTTCGTCACCACGGTGCCTGCCTTCGACAATTCCACGAAACCGATGATCGATGTCAGCGCCGTTCCCTTGACCACCTGCACCGAGAACCCGACGGTCGGCGGAATGGCGATCCGGAGCGCTTGCGGCAGGACGACGTAGCGCATCTGTTGGATATGGCCCATGCCGAGGCTGGCGGATGCCTCCCATTGCCCCTTGTTTATTGCCTCGACGCAGCCGCGCCAGATTTCCACGAGGAATGCGGCGGTCCAGAGGATGAGCGCAACCCCCGCTGCCAGCCATGCCGGCACATTGATGCCGAACAGCCCGAGGCCGAAGAACGCCAGGAAAAGCTGCATCAACAGCGGCGTACCCTGGAAGAGTTCGACATAATATCTGGCGAAAAGCCGAAGCGCGCGGCGGCGGCCGATCCGCATGAACAGGAGCAGCATTCCCGCCAGACCGCCGCCGATGAAGGCGACGAGTGACAAGAGAACGGTCCAGCGCGTGGCGAGAAGAAGATTGCGCAGGATATCCCAGAAGGAAAATTCAATCACTGGCGCGCCCTCCTTGGGAAAATCAGTGTGCCCATCATGGCAAGCAACTGTCTGAGCGCGATCGCCAGCAGAAGATAGATCGCCGTCGAGACGAAATAGGCCTCAAATGCCCTGAACGTGCGGGACTGGATGAAATTGGCCGCAAACGTCAGATCTTCCGCCGCGATCTGCGAAACCACGGCGGAGCCGAGCATGACGATGACGATCTGGGACGAAAGCGCCGGCCATATCCGTTGCAGCGAGGGAACGAGGATGACGTGGAGAAATGTCTGGATGGGCGACATCGCCAGGCTTGCTCCCGCCTCGAACTGGCCACGCGGCGTCGCCTGAATGCCGGCGCGGATGATCTCGCAGCTATAGGCGCCCAGATTGACGATCATCGCCAGATTGGCCGCCTGCAACTCGCTCATGTGCAGGCCAAGCGACGGCAAGCCGAAGAAGATGAAGAAAAGCTGGATCAGGAACGGCGTGTTGCGGATTAGCTCCACATAGGCGGTGACGGCGGGCCGCAGCCATTTCGGGCCCAGCGCCCTTGCCCAGGCGCAGAAGATGCCCAGCGCCACGCCCAGAACCGCGCCGACGGCTATGAGTTCGATGGTGATGCCGAGGCCTTTCAGAAGCACCGGCCAATATTGCGCCAGCCACGCGAAATCGAAGACATATTTCAAGGGAAAGCCCCGTGCGTTTTCCAGGAGAGGGAACGGTTCATGGTTTAATGGAATCGCGAGACATACCCCCCTCTGGCTTGCCAGCCATCTCCCCCTCAAGGGGGGAGATTGGCCTGCATCGATGACGGTACTTATTCTGGAAATGTTGGCGATTGGCGGAAACGGCGATGACAGCGTAATCTCCCCCCTTGAGGGGGAGATGTCCGGCAGGACAGAGGGGGGTATGCTGTCCCGCCAGCGTTTCCATCTAAAGCCCGGCTGGAAGCCCGGCACCCAGCCATTTCTGCGAAATGGCGTTCAGCGAACCATCGGCCTTGGCGGCGGCGATGATGCTGTTCACCTTTTCCAGAAGCGCCGGCTCATCCTTGCTCAGGCCGATATAGCAGGGAGAATTCTTGATCAGGAATTTCAGTTCCGGTCGCTTCGGCGGGTTCTTGGCGAGGATCGCCGCGGCGACGACATTGCCGGTCGCCACCACATCGACCTGTCCCGAAAGGAACGCGGAGATCGTGCCGTTATTGTCCTCGTAGCGCTTGATCACGGCGGTCTGCGGCGCGATCTTGGTCAGTTCGAGATCCTCAACCGCCCCGCGCGTGACGCCTATCGTCTTGTCCGCCAGATCCTCCGCTTTCGATACGCTCACCGCATCCGGCGCGAAGACGCCGTTGAAGAACGGCGCATAGGCGGAGGAGAAATCGATCACCTTCTCGCGCTCGGCATTCTTGCCCAGGCTGGAAATGACGAGATCGACCTTGTTGGTCTGGAGATAGGGAATGCGGTTGGCGCTCGTCACCGGCACCAGTTCGGTCTTCACGCCCAGCTTCTCGCCGATCAGATTGGCCACGTCGATGTCATAGCCCATCGGTGCCATATCCGTGCCGACGCTGCCGAAAGGCGGGAAATCCTGCGGCACCGCCACGCGCAGCACCCCGCGCGCCGTGATATCGGCCAAAGTATCGGCGAAAGCCGTCTTTGGCGCCAATAACGGCATGACCATCAAAGCGGCCCCGAAAATGGCAAGTAGCTGTCTGCGCTTCATCCGAATGTTCCCTTATGTGTTTTTGGTGCTTTCGGTGGAGCAATTCCCATGCCAACTGCTCAAGTGCCGGGCCGCCGGAGGATTTGGTACCATTTCCCGACAGCTCGCTTCTAATGCGCCTAAATATTTGGCAGTGCTGGAACATTGCACCGATTTCATGCAGCTAACAATCATGCTAGGAAATCGTGCAGCGGTGAAAATAAGCCGCGCGACAAGGGGAACCATGGCCGCCCGCCAGCGCATCATTCCGGTCCGGCGCGAATATAATCGCTGGGTCGCCGACCAGACGCTCGAGGATTACGCGCTTCGTTTCACCGCGAAGAGCGCGCGGCGTTTCTCGTCGCAGCGCATCTCGCAGACGGCCATCGGCGCGATTTCCTTTCTGGCGCTGGAGGCGATCGGCGGCGCGATCACCATGTCCTACGGCACGACCAACGCCATCGCCGCCATCGCCGTCGCGAGCGTCATGATTCTCCTCGTCGGGCTGCCGATCAGCCGCTACGCGATCCGCCACGGGGTCGATATCGACCTGCTCACCCGCGGGGCCAGCTTCGGCTATATCGGCTCGACCGTCACCTCGCTCATCTATGCCAGCTTCACCTTCATCCTCTTCGCCATCGAGGCCTCGATCATGTCCGGGGCGCTGGAGCTGGCGCTCGGCATTCCGCTGTGGATCGGCTATATCGTCAGCGCGGTCGCGGTGATCCCGCTCGTCACCTATGGCGTGCGGCTTATCTCCCGGTTCCAGCTCGTCACCCAGCCGTTCTGGATCGTGCTCAACATCCTGCCCTTCATCTTCATCGCCTTTGCCGACAGCAAGAGTTTTAGCGAATGGCTTGCCTATGCCGGCATTCATCATGCCTCCGGGCCGCCGGGAACCATCGCCCCCTTCCGGCTGGTGGAGTTCGGCGCGGCGTCCGCCGTCATCTTCGCGCTGATGGCGCAGATCGGCGAGCAGGTGGATTTCCTGCGCTTCCTGCCGCCAGACGGCAAGCGCAAGCTCCGGCACCGCGTCGCTATCTTCCTCGCCGGTTCCGGATGGGTCATCGTCGGCGCGCCGAAGCTGATCGCCGGCTCCTTCCTCGTCGTGCTGGCGCTCTCCGCCGGCGTGCCATCGACCCGCGCGGCGGATCCGGCGCAGATGTATTTCACCGCCTTCGGCTATATGCTGCCGTCGGAAACGGCGGCGCTGCTGCTGATGGCCGCCTTCGTGGTCGTCTCGCAGTTGAAGATCAACGTGATGAACGCCTATGCCGGCTCGCTCGCCTGGTCGAACTTCTTCTCGCGCCTGACCCACAGCCATCCGGGCCGCGTCGTCTGGCTGGTGTTCAACGTGGCAATCGCGCTTCTCCTGATGGAACTCGGCATCTACCGGCTGCTGGAGGAGACGCTGGGCATTTTCTCCATTATCGCCATGGCGTGGCTCTGCACCATCTCGGCGGATTTGTTTGTCAACAAGAGGCTCGGCCTGTCTCCACCAGGCGTCGAGTTCAAGCGCGCCCATCTCTACGATATCAATCCGGTCGGTTTGGGCGCGATGCTTTTCTCCGCCGGCATCGCCCTCATCGCGCATTTCGGAGCCTTCGGCGGGGTCGCCGCTTCGCTTGCGCCCTTCATTGCCGCCGCAGCCGCCTTCGTCGCCTCGCCGCTGATCGCTTGGTGGACGGAGGGAAAATACTATCTGGCGCGCAAGCCGCGGCGGAACTGGCACCTGCAAAACACCATCGCCTGCTCGATCTGCGAGCACCCGTTCGAGCCGGAGGACATGGCGTGGTGTCCGGCCTATGCGGCGCCGATCTGCTCGCTCTGCTGCTCGCTCGACAGCCGCTGCCACGACATGTGCAAGCCCAAGGCGCGCTTCCACGCGCAGGCCGCCTTCGTCGCCCGTCTGGCTCTCCCCCAGCCCATCATCGAGAAGCTGGCGACGCGGCTTGGCCGCTACGCCATTTCGGCAGTGCTCTCGGTCTCCGCTATCGGCAGCATCCTTGTGCTGATCGCGCATCAGGCCGGCGGTGCGTCGCCGGAAACGGCTGATGTAGTCGAGCGCACCGTGGCGATTGTCTTCTTCGTCTTTGCCATCGCAGCTAGCGTCGTCTGCTGGTTCTATGTGCTGGCGCATGACAGCCGGGTGGTGGCGGAAGAGGAATCGTCGCGCCAGAACACGCTGCTTCTCAAGGAAATCGCCGCGCACAAGAAGACCGACGCCGCTTTGCAGGATGCGAAGGAAACGGCGGAGGCGGCGAACCGCGCCAAGAGCCGCTATGTCACCGGCCTTAGTCACGAATTGCGAACGCCGCTCAACGCCGTGCTCGGCTATGCCCAGCTGCTCGAACGCGACACGACCATTCCCGCCCCGCGCCAACCGGCAATCACGGCGATCCGGCGCAGCGCAGAACATCTGTCGGGCCTGATCGACGGCCTGCTCGATATTTCGCGAATAGAGGCGGGCAAGCTGCAGGTCTATTCCAACGAGATCAACATCCACGATTTCCTCGACCAGATCATCGACATGTTCCGCCCGCAGGCGCAGGCGAAGGGCATCGCCTTCGAGCATGAACGCGCGCCGTCGCTGCCGCGCTATGTGCGCACCGACGAGAAGCGGCTGCGCCAGATCCTTACCAACCTCATCTCCAACGCGCTTAAATTCACCGATAGCGGCCATATCCGCTTCCATGTCGCCTATCGCAGCCAGGTCGCCACCTTCGCGATAGAGGATACGGGGCGCGGCATCGCGGAAAACGACCTGCCCAGGATATTCGACCCGTTCCAGCGCGGCGAGGCGGAGCATCTGCGCACGCCGGGGCTGGGGCTTGGCTTGACGATCACCCGGCTGCTCACCCAGACGCTCGGAGGCGAGATCGCCGTCACCAGCGTCAGCAACGAGGGCACCATTTTCCGGGTCCGGCTTATGCTGTCGGCCATCGAGCGTCCGCAGGCGCTGACGAAACCGGATCGGCGCATCATCGGATATGAAGGCCCGCGCCGAAGCATCCTGGTCGTGGATGACAATCAAGAACACCGCCGCCTGATGCGCGAGACGCTGGCGCCGCTTGGTTTCGATGTTCTGACGGCGGGCGATGGCGGCGAATGTCTATCACTTATCGAAGGGGTTCGTCCGGACCTGTTTCTGGTGGATATCTCCATGCCGGGAATGAACGGTTGGGAACTGGCAGAGCGGCTACGGCAGGCCGGCCAGACAGGGCCAATCATCATGCTCTCCGCCAATATCGGCGACGGGTCGGCCCATCGCATCGAACGCGGCCACGATGACACGCTCGCCAAGCCGTTCGACCTGCGCCAGTTCCATGACAAGCTCGCCTTGCATCTGCGGCTCGACTGGCGTTTCGAGGATGACGACGAACATACGAAAACAGCCGGGTCGCCGGCGCGGATCGTCCCTCCGGGAAACGCGCATGTGGCGGAACTGATCCGGCTCGGCGAAATCGGCTATGTCAGGGGGATCGAAGCGAAGCTCATGGAAATTGCTCGGGCGCCGGAACACCAGGCCTTTGCCGATGCCTTGCGCGCTTATGTGCGGGCCTTCGATCTCACCGGCTATGACGCCTTCCTGAAAGATCATGATCATGGCTGACATTTCCGCCCCGCGCGACATCGTCCTGCTGGTGGACGATTCCCCCGAGGCGCTCGGCTTCCTGACCGAGGCGCTGGAGCAGTCCGGTTTCTCCGTTCTGATCGCCACGTCGGGCGCGTCCGCGCTCGCCATCGTCGAGCGCATCACGCCAGATATCATCCTGCTCGATGCGGTCATGCCTGATATGGACGGGTTCGAGACGTGCGGACGCCTGAAGGCGAGCCCGGCGGCAAGCCAGGTACCGGTCGTCTTCATGACCGGACTGACCGAGACGGAGCATGTCGTGCGAGCGCTCGACGCGGGCGGCGTCGATTATCTCACCAAGCCGATCAACATCGATGAATTGCGGGCCCGCATCCGGGTGCATCTTACCAATGCCCGCTCCGCGCAAAGCGCGCGCGTGGCGCTCGACGCTGCTGGACGGCATCTGCTCGCCGTGCACGGCGATGGCCGGGTGCGCTGGTCAACGCCGCAGGCGACGCGCCTCATCAATGCGGCCACGGGAACGGATGAAGGGCTGGAGACGGTAGCGGTTGAGATCGGCCTCTGGATGCGGGAGCATACCCAGCGCGGGGGTAGCGACAATAGCTTCACCATCCGCCCGGGCGGCCAATCCGGCCTGCATCTCGCTTATCTCGGCGCGATCGGGGCCGACGAATATCTGTTCCGGCTGACCGCCGAAAACCTGCTCAGCGACGATGAGATTCTACGCCAGCACTTCGCGCTGACGCACCGCGAGTCCGAGGTGCTCTTATGGATCGCCAAGGGCAAGGCCAACCGCGATATCGGCGAGATCCTGGGCCTCAGCGCCCGGACGGTCACGAAGCATCTTGAGCAGATTTATGTGAAACTCGGCGTGGAAAACCGGGCTTCGGCGGCGGTGAAGGCGACGCATGTGCTGAACGCGGTTTGATTTGGAGCCATTTGGAATGCCCCTCACCCTTACCCTCTCCCCGTACAGAACGGGGAGAGGGGGGCGTCAGCGTTGCCGCGTCTTCCTTCTCCCCGTGTGCGGGGAGAAGGTGCCGGTAGGCGGATGAGGGGCATTCCAGTTAGAGCAGCGCTCAGATCGCTCCACCCAGCATCGCCACGCCGATAAGCGCAATCGTGCCGCCCCCAAGTCGCATGGCTGAAACGGACCTGATACGACCGCTTGCCGCCCCAAGGCCGATACCGGCGATGTGCAAAAGAGCCGTCGCCGCCATGAAGCCCAGCGCATAGGCAAGGCCGGATCTATCCAGCGGCATTTCCGCGCCATGGGCATAGCCATGGAAAACGGCAAAGAGCCCAACAACGGTCATTGCCACCGCGACTGGGGCTTTCCAGCGCAAGGCCACGGCGAGGCCTAGAACGACCAGCGAGGCGGCGATGCCGGCCTCGACGAAGGGGAGGGCGGTTCCCTCCATACCCATGAGGCCGCCGAAGGCCATCATCAGGACGAAGCTCGCAGGCACCAGCCAGAGCGCGCGGCCGCCAAGGAGGAAGGCAAACATGCCGACTGCAATCATTGCAAGCATATGATCGAGGCCGCCTATCGGATGCATGAAGCCATGAACGAGGCCGCTGGTCCCGCCGGCGCCAGTATGGGCGTGGGCGAGCGCTGGGGCGACGGTGAAAGCCGCGGTGATCAGGATATGTCTGGTCGGTGATTTCATTGATTGCGTTCCCCTGATGGATCGGATTCCCCGGCGGGTATGCAATAGCATGGTCGGGAAGCCTGTATCTACGCAGAATGACGTATGTGCAGCGCCGCCCCGCCGCCCCATAGTTCGCCAGGTAACGAAGAACAATGAGGGGTTCAATCCGATGAGTATTAAGTCGCGCCTCACGGGCGCATTCCTTGCCGCCGCCCTCTCGGTGACGGCGCTTCATAGCGCGCTTGCGGCTGACGATACGATCAAGGTCGGCATCCTGCATTCGCTTTCCGGCACCATGGCGATTTCGGAGACGACGCTGAAGGACGCCATGCTGATGCTCATCGAGGAGCAGAACAAGAAGGGCGGCCTGCTCGGCAAGAAACTCGAGGCCGTGGTCGTCGATCCCGCCTCGGACTGGCCGCTGTTCGCGGAAAAGGCGCGTGAGCTGATTTCGGTCAACAAGGTTTCGGCGGTGTTCGGCTGCTGGACGTCGGTGTCGCGCAAGTCCGTGCTGCCGGTGTTCGAGGAACTGAATTCGATCCTGTTCTATCCGGTCCAGTATGAGGGTGAAGAGAGCCAGCGCAACGTCTTCTACACCGGCGCGGCGCCCAACCAGCAGGCGATCCCCGCCGTCGATTATCTGATGGAGAGCGAGGGCGTCGAGCGCTGGGTGCTCGCCGGCACCGATTATGTCTATCCGCGCACGACCAACAAGATCCTCGAAGCCTACCTCAAGTCCAAGGGCGTCGCGTCCGAGGATATCATGATCAATTATACGCCGTTCGGTCATTCCGACTGGCAGACGATCGTCTCCGACATCAAGAAGTTCGGCTCGGCGGGCAAGAAGACCGCCGTCGTCTCGACCATCAACGGCGACGCCAATGTGCCGTTCTACAAGGAACTCGCCAACCAGGGCGTCAAGGCCGAGGACATTCCGGTCGTCGCGTTCTCCGTCGGCGAAGAGGAACTCGCCGGGCTCGATACGAAGCCTCTCGTCGGCCATCTCGCCGCGTGGAACTACTTCCAGTCGATCGACACGCCGGCCAATGCCGCGTTCATCAAGGAGTGGAAAGCTTTCACCAAGAACGACAAGCGCGTGACCAACGATCCGATGGAAGCGCACTATATCGGCTTCAATATGTGGCTGAAGGCGGTCGAAAAGGCCGGTACGACCGACACGGACAAGGTGATCGACGCGATGGTCGGCGTCTCGGTGCCGAACTTGACGGGCGGTTATTCCGCAATGATGCCGAACCACCATATCACCAAGCCCGTGCTCATCGGCGAAATCCAGGATAACGGCCAGTTCGAGACCGTGTGGAAGACGCCCGGTCTGGTTATCGGTGACGAATGGTCGGATTACCTGCCGGATTCCAAGGACCTGATCTCGGATTGGCGCGCCCCGATGTCCTGCGGGAATTTCAATGTTGCCACGGGTAAGTGCGGCGGCAAGGGTTCGTGATCACATGTTGATGCGGCTTGGGCAGTTTGCGATGAATTGGAAGCACTGGCGGGACAGCGCCGCACTCGGTTCAGCCAGGTATCGTCCCGTCCTCCAGTCGTCATCCTCGGGCTTGACCCGAGGATCCACGGCTAGGGGGCAGGAACGGAACTGTCATCCGCTACGGGATCGTAAAAACTTCATTCGAAATATCGGGCGCCCTATGCTTGCTGGAATGCAACTGCTGCTGTGGAAAGCTCAGCACTCCCTTGCCGTGGATCCTCGGGTCAAGCCCGAGGATGACGCTGGGGGGAGGGGGAGATGCCCGGCAGGGCAGAGGGGGGTATCTGGCGAATTCATCAAAACAGGAATCGCACTCCTGCTCCTGGCGATTTCGCTTCTGATTATGCCTGTCACCGCTTCCCACGCCGCTGACGACATCCGCGCCATGGTCAATGCGCTCGGCGAGGGCAATTTCTCCGAAAACCGCAAGCAGATCGAGGAACTGGCCAAAACCGGCGATCTAAAGCTCGTGCCGATGCTGGAGGCCATGAGCAAAGGCGATCTCTATCAGCGCAAGACCGACAAACAGGTGTTCATCGCCAAACCAGCCGGCTCCAGTTTCAAGCTGATCGACCCGCTCACCGGAGCGGGTGCGGGCGAAGAGGCGCAGGGCGGGCTTGAAAAGATCAAGGTCAACAACAGCCTGCGTCGCGCGGTTCGCGATGCCGTCGGCGGCCTGACACTGATGAGCCCTGATGATGCGGTGCGTTTGCAAGCGGCGCGGACCATTCTTGCCTCGCCGTCGGAAGATTCGCTAGAACTGGTCGATAAGGCGCTGGCCACGGAAAAGAGCGCGGCGGTCAAGCCGGTGCTCGAACAGGCGCGCGCGGCCTCGCTCCTCCTTTCCAGCCGTCCCGTCGAGCAAAAGAAGGAAGCCGTCGCCACCATCCGCGCCATCGGCGGGCAGGAATCATTGGGCCTTCTCTCATCCGTGCTTGGCAACGCGGATGCGAGCCTCAAGCCTGACATCGAGGCCGCCATCGCTTCGATAGAGCAAGACCGGCAGCTCTGGGGCGTGGCGCAGAATGTCTGGTATGGGTTGTCGCTGGGCTCGGTCCTGCTTCTCGCCGCCATCGGCCTCGCCATAACCTTCGGCGTGATGGGTATCATCAACATGGCGCATGGCGAAATGGTGATGCTCGGCGCCTATACCACCTTCGTCGTGCAGGAAATCATCCGCTCGTCATTTCCTGCATTGTTCGACTGGTCGCTCGCCATCGCGCTGCCGCTTGCCTTCCTCGTCACCGGCGTTGTCGGGCTGGCGATCGAGCGCGGCGTCATCCGCTTTCTCTATGGCCGCCCACTGGAGACGCTGCTCGCCACCTGGGGCGTCTCGCTGATCCTGCAACAGGCGGTGCGCACCATCTTCGGCCCAACCAATCGCGAGGTCGGCAATCCCGCGTGGATGTCCGGCGCGTTCGAGCTTGGCGGGCTGACGATCACCTGGAACCGGCTGTGGATCGTCTTCTTCGCGCTGGCGGTCTTTGCCGCGCTGCTCTTTCTGCTCAAGAAAACGCCGCTGGGCCTGCAGATGCGAGCGGTGACGCAGAACCGTCGCATGGCCGCGTCGATGGGCATTCGCACGCCTTGGGTCGATGCGTTGACCTTTGCGCTCGGCTCCGGCATCGCGGGCATCGCCGGCGTGGCGCTCAGCCAGATCGACAATGTTTCGCCCAACCTCGGTCAGGGCTACATCATCGACAGCTTCATGGTGGTGGTCTTCGGCGGGGTCGGCAATCTGTGGGGAACGCTGGTCGGCGCCTTCACGCTCGGCATTCTCAACAAGTTCCTTGAGCCCTATGCCGGAGCGGTACTCGGCAAGATTCTCGTGCTCGTGCTGATCATCCTGTTCATCCAGAAGCGGCCACGCGGTCTCTTCGCACTCAAGGGAAGGGCGGTGGAAGCATGATTACTTCGTTTCTCATCAAATCCTTCGACCGCACCGTCATCGTCGCGGTCGCCATCCTGCTGGCGCTCGCCGCGCTCATCCCGGCGCTGAACCTTCTGACCGGCCCGGACCATCCGCTGCATGTGCCGACCTATCTCGTCTCGCTGTTCGGCAAATACCTCACCTATGCCCTGCTCGCCCTGGCGCTCGACCTCGTCTGGGGCTTCTGCGGCATTCTCTCGCTCGGCCATGCGGCCTTCTTCGCGCTCGGCGGCTATGCCATGGGGATGTATCTGATGCGCCAGATCGGCGCGCGCGGCTCCTATGGCAACCCGGTTCTGCCTGATTTCATGGTGTTTCTGAACTGGAAGGAACTGCCATGGTTCTGGCATGGCTTCGACATGTTCTGGTTCGCCGCCCTTATGGTGGTGCTGGTTCCGGGGCTGCTCGCCTTCGTGTTCGGCTGGTTTGCCTTCCGCTCCCGCGTCAACGGCGTCTATCTCTCGATCATCACGCAGGCGATGACCTATGCGCTGCTGCTCGCCTTCTTCCGCAACGACATGGGCTTCGGCGGCAATAACGGGCTGACCGATTTCAAGGATATCCTCGGCTTCAACATCCAAGCGGACGGCACCCGCGCCGCCCTGTTCGCCGCCTCCGCGCTGGCGCTTGCCGCCGCGCTGGTGCTGACATCAGGCATCGTCCGGTCGAAATACGGCAAGATCCTTGCCGGGGTACGCGATGCCGAAAGCCGCACGCGCTTTCTCGGTTACCGGGTGGAGCACTTCAAGCTCTTCGCCTTCACCGTCTCGGCAATGATGGCGGGGATCGCGGGGGCGCTTTACGTGCCGCAGGTCGGCATCATCAATCCCGGCGAATTCGAGCCCGGCAACTCCATCGAGGTGGTGATCTGGACGGCGGTCGGCGGGCGCGGCACGCTCATCGGCCCGATCCTTGGGGCCATCCTCGTCAATGGCGGCAAAAGTATCTTCACTGCCGCCTTCCCGGAATTCTGGCTGTTCGCGCTGGGCGGGCTGTTCGTGGCTGTCACGCTGTTCCTGCCGAAGGGGATCGCGGGCACGGCGCAAGCCATGCTGGCGCGGCGCAAGGAATATCGCAAGGCGGCGGATACGGATGCGGCACGGGAAGGAGCGACCGCGCCTAACCCGGTCGCGGCGGAGTGAGCATCATGAGCGAGAAACCCAAAAGCCTGCTCTATCTCGACGGCGTCTCCGTCTCCTTCGACGGTTTCAAGGCGCTGAATTCACTGTCCTTCATGGTGGAGCCGGGCGAGCTTCGCGCCATCATCGGCCCCAACGGCGCGGGCAAGACGACGATGATGGACATCATTACCGGCAAGACCCGGCCCGACGAGGGGCAAGTCTTCTTCAAGGGTGACATCGACCTGACGAAGAAGGACGAGGCGGAAATCGCCCGGCTCGGCATCGGACGCAAGTTCCAGAAGCCGACCGTATTCGAGAGCCACACGGTCTGGGACAATCTGGAACTGGCGCTCAACCGCAAGCGCGGCGTGTTCGCGACGCTGTTCTATACGCTGACGGCACAAGACAAGGCGCGCATCGAGGAAATTCTCTCGACGGTACGGCTTGCGGGCCGCAAGGACGATCTTGCCGCCAACTTGAGCCACGGCCAGAAGCAATGGCTGGAAATCGGCATGCTCCTGGCGCAGGAGCCGGAACTGCTGCTCGTGGACGAGCCCGTCGCCGGCATGACCGACGCGGAGACGGCGGAGACGGCCGATCTCCTCAAGGAAATCGCGAAAACGCGGTCGGTCGTCGTGGTCGAGCATGACATGGGCTTCATCCGGGAACTCGGCGTCAAGGTGACGTGTCTCGCTGAGGGATCGGTGCTGGCCGAGGGATCGATAGATTTCGTCAGTTCGGACACGAAGGTCATCGAGAATTATCTGGGGAGATGAGGCCATGCTGACAGTCGAAAACGTCAATCTCCACTATGGAGCCGCCCAGGCGCTGCGCGGCGTATCGCTTGCAGCCGAGATGGGCAAGATCACCTGCGTGCTTGGGCGCAACGGGGTGGGAAAGTCGAGTCTCCTCCGTGCGATCACCGGACAGCACCCCCTTTCCTCCGGTTCCGTCACCTTCAAGGGGGTGTCGCTCGGCGGTATGCCCCCCTACAATCGCGCGCGGCAGGGCATCGGCTATGTGCCGCAGGGGCGCGAGATCTTTCCGTTGCTGACGGTGAGGGAAAACCTCGAAAGCGGCTTCGCGCCGCTGAAGCGGGCGGAACGCACCATTCCGGGCGACATCTTCACCCTGTTTCCGGTGCTGCAATCCATGCTTTCCCGGCGCGGCGGCGACCTTTCGGGCGGACAGCAGCAGCAACTGGCGATCGGCCGGGCGCTGGTCACACGACCGAAAATCCTGGTGCTGGACGAGCCGACCGAGGGCATCCAGCCGTCGATCATCAAGGATATCGGCCGGGCGATCCGTTACCTGCGCGATTCCACCGGCATGGCGATTTTGCTGGTGGAGCAATATCTTGACTTCTGCCGGGAACTGGCCGACCACGTCTACATCATGGACCGTGGCGAGATCGTGCATCAGGGACTGGCGGAAACACTGGACACGCCGGAAGCGCGCCGGCATCTGACGGTATGACGATAGCGATGACAGCCATTCCCCAGCGGGCGCGCGGCGCTGGCCAGCTTGCGGCCAAGCGGCAGGCGGGGCGAACCCGGCTCGACATCTTCTATCAGGAAGGGTGCGCCAAGATCCGGCTGCCCGAAACCTTTGACGGGACGATGGAGGCGGTGCTGATCAACACCGCGGGCGGCCTCACCGGCGGCGATGTGCTCGACTGGCGGTTCGATGCGGGCGAGGGAACGGCCCTGACCTTGACGACCCAGGCCTGCGAAAAAATCTACAAGGCGAGCGCCGGAACCGCGACGGTCGGAACGACGATCACGGTTGGCGCGGGCGCGCGCGTTGACTGGCTGCCGCAGGAGACGATCCTGTTCGACAATGCCTCGCTGACGCGGCGGCTGGAGGTGGACCTCGCGCCCAAAGCTGAGTTCCTCGCGGTCGAGGCGGTGATCCTTGGGCGCAAGGCGATGGGCGAGACGATGCAATCGGGCCTGTTCCGCGACCGCTGGCGCATCCGCCGCGCCGGGCGGCTGATCCACGCCGAGGAGACGCGGATGGCGGGCGATATCGGTGAACTCACGCAGCGCGAGGCTGTGCTTGGAGGCAATCGCGCTTTCGCCACGCTGCTTTACTGCAGTCCGCGAGCCGAGGCGCTCATTGATCCGTTGAGGGCCATGCTCGACGGATCGGCAGGCGCCAGCCATTGGCAGGACAAGCTCATCGCCCGCATCGTCGCGGCTGATGGTTTCACTTTACGAAAAATCCTCATCCCGGTCATTTCGCACTTGCGCCACGGCGCGAGCCTGCCGAAAGTCTGGACTCTGTAATAGGTATGTACCCATGAATCTCACTCCCCGCGAAAAGGACAAGCTGCTCATCTCGATGGCAGCCATGGTGGCGCGCCGTCGCCTGGAGCGCGGCGTCAAGCTCAATCATCCCGAAGCAATCGCGCTGATCACCGACTTCGTGGTGGAGGGCGCGCGCGACGGCCGTCCGGTGGCGGAACTGATGGAAGCGGGCGCGCATGTCATCAGCCGCGAGCAGGTTATGGAGGGCGTGGCCGAGATGATCCATGATATTCAGGTGGAGGCGACGTTTCCTGATGGAACGAAGCTTGTGACTGTTCATGAGCCGATAAGGTAGTTCTTTAATGGAAGCGCGAGGCTCCACCCCCCTCTGTCCTGCCGGACATCTCCCCCTCAAGGGGGGAGATTGGCTGACGCTGCTCACGGCCCATACTCTTCCTGGTCTGCGATTGGCACCGAACGTCGATGACGGCGTAATCTCCCCCCTTGAGGGGGAGATGCCCGGCAGGGCAGAGGGGGGTGGGGCCTCGGATCAGCGGTACAATATGAAATTCTCTGATAGGAGAAAAACTCATGATCCCAGGTGAAATCATCGTTACAGACGGCGAGATCGAACTGAATAGCGGCCTCCCCGTCATCACGCTCGACGTTGCCAACACCGGCGACAGGCCGGTACAGGTCGGCAGCCACTATCATTTCTACGAAACCAATCCCGCCTTGTCGTTCGACCGGGAAAGCGCGCGTGGTATGCGCCTCGACATTCCGGCCGGCACGGCGGTGCGCTTCGAGCCGGGCCAGACCCGGACGGTCAGGCTCATTCCCGTTCAAGGCAAGCGCGAAATCTACGGCTTCCGCCAGCTGGTGATGGGAAAGCTCTGATGGAATCGTTTGTAGTTTGCCCCTCACCCTTACCCTCTCCCCGTGAAGAACGGGGAGAGGGAGGCATAGACGTTGCCGCTTCTTCCTTCTCCCCGCATGCGGGGAGAAGGTGCCGGCAGGCGGATGAGGGGCAGTTCAGGTACACCAGCGTTTCCATGAAATGCTCCGTATTGTTGCAGAGGTAAACCAATGCCCTTCAAAATGTCCCGCGCCGCCTATGCCGGCATGTTCGGCCCAACCGTGGGCGATAAGGTGCGCCTCGCCGATACGGAACTTTTCGCCGAGGTCGAGCGGGACTTCACCATTTATGGCGAGGAAGTGAAATTCGGCGGCGGCAAGGTCATCCGCGACGGCATGGGACAAAGCCAGGCGACGCGCGCCGAGGGCGCTGTCGATACCGTCATCACCAATGCGCTGATCATCGACCATACCGGCATCTACAAGGCTGATGTTGGCTTGAAGGACGGTCGCATCCACGGCATCGGCAAGGCCGGCAATCCCGATACCCAGCCGGGCGTGACCATCATCATCGGCCCGTCGACGGAAGCCATCGCGGGAGAGGGCAAGATCCTCACTGCCGGCGGCATGGATGCGCATATCCACTTCATCTGCCCACAGCAGATTGAAGAGGCGCTGATGAGCGGCGTCACGACCATGCTGGGCGGCGGTACCGGCCCGGCGCACGGCACGCTCGCCACCACCTGCACCGGTGCCTGGCATATCGAGCGGATGATCGAGAGCTTCGACGCCTTCCCGATGAACCTCGCGCTCGCCGGCAAGGGCAATGCCTCGCTGCCCGCGCCGCTGGAAGAGATGATTCTTGCGGGGGCCTCCTCGCTCAAGCTGCATGAGGACTGGGGCACGACGCCCGCGGCCATAGACAACTGCCTTTCCGTCGCCGACGAACATGACGTGCAGGTGATGATCCATACGGACACGCTGAACGAGAGCGGCTTCGTCGAGGATACGGTCGCCGCCATCAAGGGCCGCACGATCCATGCCTTTCATACGGAAGGGGCGGGGGGAGGGCACGCGCCTGATATCATCAAGGTCTGCGGCCTGCCGAACGTCATCCCGTCCTCCACCAACCCGACGCGGCCTTACACGGTCAACACCATCGCCGAGCACCTCGACATGCTGATGGTCTGCCACCATCTGTCGCCGTCGATCCCCGAGGATATCGCCTTCGCCGAAAGCCGTATCCGCAAGGAGACGATCGCGGCGGAGGACATCCTGCACGACATAGGCGCGTTCTCGATCATTTCATCGGACAGCCAGGCGATGGGGCGCGTCGGCGAGGTGGCGATCCGCACATGGCAGACCGCCGACAAGATGAAACGCCAGCGTGGCCGCTTGCGGCAAGAGACCGGCGAGAACGACAATTTCCGCATCCGACGCTACATCGCCAAATATACGATCAACCCGGCGATTGCCCACGGCATCAGCCACGAAATCGGCTCGGTCGAGGTGGGAAAGCGCGCCGATCTCGTCCTGTGGAGCCCGGCCTTCTTCGGCGTGAAGCCGGAGATGGTGCTGCTCGGCGGCTCCATCGCAGCAGCCCCTATGGGCGACCCCAACGCCTCGATCCCGACGCCGCAGCCAATGCATTACCGCCCGATGTTCGCAGCTTTCGGCAAGCTTCGGACCAATTCCTCGGTAACCTTCGTCAGCCAGGCATCGCTGGATGCGGGGCTCGCCCAGCGCTTAGGCGTCGCCAAGAAGCTGGTGGCGGTGAAAAATGTCCGCGGCGGCATTTCCAAGGCTTCGATGATCCACAACAGCCTGACGCCGCATATCGAGGTAGATCCAGAAACTTACGAGGTGCGCGCCGATGGCGAGCTCCTGACCTGCGAGCCCGCCACGGTGCTGCCGATGGCACAGCGCTATTTTTTGTTTTAGAGCCGTGTTTTGATGGAAGCGCGAGGCAACACCCCCCTCTGTCCTGCCGGACATCTCCCCCCCAAGGGGGGAGATTGGCTGGGAGGCCCGCTTTCGCCAATCGCCAACATCGCAGATTCAAGCGCCGTCATAGATGAAGGCCAATCTCCCCCCTTGAGGGGGAGATGCCCGGTAGGGCAGAGGGGGGTACTGTGCCCCACCAACATTTATAAGAAGAGATGCCTCCATGCCTTACCGTTCCACCGAAATCCTGCCCCCCGGCGCCCCCCACACCGATCCCATCGATGTGATCGTGCTCACCCACGACCAGCGCCACATCCGCCGCAAGCTCCTGCATATGCGCAATGACGATGTGGTCATGCTCGACCTCAAGGAGCCGGTGCAACTGGCGGATGGCGACCTGCTGCTGCTCGACAACGGCGGCTGCGTGCAAATTGCAGCGGCGGAAGAACCGCTATACGAGGTGAAAGCGCGTGACGGGCTGCACCTGACGGAGCTTGCCTGGCATCTCGGCAACCGGCACTTGGCCGCGCAGATCGAGGCGGAGCGCATCCTTATTCTGCGCGACCATGTGATCGCCGACATGCTGCAAAGGCTGGGCGCGACCGTGGGGCAAGTGACCGAACCGTTCCAGCCGGTGCGTGGCGCCTATCATGCGCATGGCCACGCGCATCATAACCACGATTGAATGAGCGGCGGTCCCGATACACAGGCGCTGTTGCGGCTCATGGCGTGGCTCTCGCCGGCATTTCCGGTCGGCGCGTTTTCCTATTCCGGCGGGCTGGAACAGGCGGTGCATGACGGGCGGGTTTGCGACCGCGAGAGCCTGCGGAAATGGCTCGTCACGATCCTGGCCCATGGCGCTCAATGGAACGACGCGGTGCTGCTCGCCGAGGCTTATCGCGCCTGCGACGACGCGGAGCGATTGCATGAAATCGCCGAACTGGCCGAAGCCCTGGCGGGTTCGGCGGAGCGGCACCGCGAAACGATGCTGCAGGGCGAGGCCTTCCTCACCGCCGCGTCGGCGTGGCCGCATCCGGTCCATGACCGGATCGGCACTGTCGCAGCCTATCCGGTTGCCGTCGGCGCGGTGGCGGGCGCGCATGAAACCGGGCTTGAGGCGACACTCGCCGCCTATCTGCACGCATCCGCCTCGAACCTCGTTTCGGTGGCGATACGCTGCGGCGTTATCGGGCAGCGCGATGGCGTGGCCGTGCTCACCTCGACCGAGGCGTCGATTTCTGATGTCGCCGCCCGCGCGGCCATCAGCACGCTCGACGATCTAGGCTCCGTGGCAATCCTCGCCGATATCGCCAGCCTTGCTCATGAAACTCTTGTGACGCGGCTGTTCCGCTCATGAGGAAAACCGCACATTTTCGGAGATTTTAAGCCATGACATCGAACAACGGTCCCCTGCGCGTCGGCATCGGCGGTCCCGTCGGCTCCGGCAAGACGGCGCTGACGGAGAAGCTGTGCAAGGCGATGCGCGAGCGCTATTCGGTCGCGGTCGTCACCAACGACATCTACACGAAGGAGGACGCCGAGGCGCTGGTGCGGATGCAGGCGCTGAGTTCCGACCGGATCGTCGGCGTCGAGACCGGCGGCTGCCCGCATACGGCCATCCGCGAGGACGCCACGATCAATCTCCAGGCAATAAGCGATCTCAATCGCCGCATTCCGGACCTCGACGTGATTTTCATCGAGTCCGGCGGTGACAATTTGGCGGCAACCTTCTCGCCCGACCTTGCGGACCTCACGATTTACGTCATCTCGGTGTGCCAGGGCGAGGAAATCCCGCGCAAGGGTGGCCCCGGCATTACCCGTTCCGATCTCCTGGTGATTAACAAGAAGGACCTCGCGCCTCATGTCGGCGCCGACCTCGACGTGATGGAGCGCGATGCGAACCGTATGCGTTCGGAGCGCCCGTTCGTATTCACCGATATGAAGCGCGGCGAAGGCATCGAACGAATTGTCGAGTTCCTGAAAATCGAGGGCGGTCTCGTCTGACAGCCGGTCATGAGCGCTTGGCGGAAGGCGGCGGATTGGCTATGGCGTTGGGCAACGGAGATTGGTGAGCCGGTATAGCAGTCTGGTTGTCAGATCTCGCCCTTTTCCTTGGCACCGATGCCTGCGAATATCTGACCTGATCGAAAGGAAACTACATGGAGCCCGCGTTCCGTGAAACACTGAAAGAAACTATCCGAACTATTCCAGATTATCCGAAACCCGGTATCCTGTTTCGCGATATCACGACGCTTCTGGGCGATGCGCGCGCCTTCCGGCGGGCGGTGGACGAACTGGTCTATCCCTATGCGGGCGGCAAGGTCGACAAGGTGGCGGGCATCGAGGCACGGGGCTTCATCCTCGGCGGCGCGATTGCGCATCAGCTTTCCGCCGGCTTCGTGCCGATCCGCAAGAAGGGCAAGCTGCCGCACGATACGGTGCGCATCGCCTACAGTCTCGAATATGGCATCGACGAAATGGAAATGCACCGCGACGCCATCGTGCCGGGGGAGAAGGTCATCCTCGTCGACGACCTGATCGCCACCGGCGGCACGGCGGAAGGCGCGGCCAGGCTGCTCATGCAGATGGGAGCGGAGATCGTGGCGGCCTGCTTTGTTATCGATCTGCCGGATTTGGGCGGTCGGAAGAAATTGGAGGCGCTGGGGGTGACGGTGAGGACGCTTGTGGCGTTTGAGGGGGAGTGAGGGGGGCGGTTTAATTTGTGAGGGGTGCTGACGTCATCTCACCCCCCTCTGGCTTGCCAGCCATCTCCCCCTCAAGGGGGGAGATTACGCTCTCATTGCCGCTTCCGCCAATCACCTACGTTTCAGAAAAGGT
Source organism: Paramesorhizobium leguminum (assembly GCF_003217235.1). GTDB lineage: Bacteria > Pseudomonadota > Alphaproteobacteria > Rhizobiales > Rhizobiaceae > Paramesorhizobium > Paramesorhizobium leguminum. The sequence continues at coordinate 72,779 of NZ_QJTF01000014.1, forward strand.
TCAGTCGTCGATGCAGGCCAATCTCCCCCCTTGAGGGGGAGATGGCTGGCAAGCCAGAGGGGGGTACGATGAAGCCCACCGATGCCGGCCGACCTCACACCCTAACCAGCGCCGCGCTATCAAATTCCAGCACCTTCACATCGTCCTGATTATAGGCCGAGGAATGCATGTTCAGCATCGACCAGCCGGGGCGAGACGCCAGCGGGCGGATTGCCTTGATGGTGCGCTTGTAGGTGATGGTGTCGCCGGCGAAGACGGGGCGCAGCCATTTGAGGTTTTCGAAGCCGGGTGAGGGGCCGAAGTCGGGCAGCGGTTCGCCGCGCATCTTGGCCGCCTCCAGCGCTTCTCCTATTGATTGCACGTTGAGCTTCATCCAGACGGCGGTAGTATGCCAGCCGGAGGCGCAGAGCGCGCCGAAATGGCTGTTCTTCGCGGCTTCCGGATCGATGTGGAAGGGCTGCGGGTCATAGAGGGTTGCGAAGCGGATGATCGCATCGGCGGTGAATGTGTAGCTACCGAGCGTCTGCTCGACGCCGATCTGTTCTTCAAGCAGGCTCATTGTGCATCCCCTTGAGCTTGCGCATCACGCAGCCCGAACATCGCGACGTGCTGCGCCTCGCAGACGCTTTCGCCGTTCTGGTTGAACAATTCGTGGTGCACGGTGACGAGACCGAGATCCGGCTTCGACCGGGAGAGGCGGCAGTCGAGGACTTTGGTTCTGCCGCTCAGCGTGTCGCCCGCCAGCACCGGCTTTTTCCATTTGACGAAATCGGCGCCGGGCGCGCCTTGCGAGGTGGAGCCGGTGATATAGGCGTCGCACATCATGCGCATCAGCATGGAAACCGTGTGCCAGCCGGAGGCGGCAAGTCCGCCGAGAATGCTCGCCTTTCCCGCCGCCTCGTCGAGATGAAAGGGCTGCGGGTCGAATTCGCTGGCGAAGGCGATGATTTCCGCCGCGGTCACTTCTTTCGGCCCAAGGGGCAGTTCCAGCCCTATAGTGAAGTCCTCATAGGCGTATCGGTGAAGCCTCGTATCCATTTCCGTCTCCTCCCGCGGTGTCTGGATGCAGAACTTAAAAGTGTTGGAGCGCCGGTGGACACTCGGCGCTCCAATGGCTCACGTATTGAACCTGAACAGCATCACGTCGCCATCCTGCACCACATATTCCTTGCCTTCGTCGCGGGCCTTGCCCGCTTCCTTGGCCGCCACTTCGCCGCCGAGCGTGACGTAGTCGTTGTAGGCGATGGTCTGGGCGCGGATGAAGCCGCGCTCGAAATCGGTGTGGATGACGCCCGCCGCCTGTGGGGCCTTGGTGCCGCGCTGGATCGTCCAGGCGCGGGTCTCCTTGGGGCCGGCGGTGAAATAGGTGATGAGGTCGAGGAGCTTGTAGCCGGCGCGGATCAGGCGGTCGAGGCCGGGTTCTTCCAGGCTGAGGGCGTCGAGGAATTCCTTGGCTTCCTCATCGGAAAGCTGCGCCACTTCCGCCTCGATGGCAGCGGAAATGGTGACAGTTTCGGCGCCTTGCTCAGCTGCCATCTTTGCGACGGTCTCTGTGTGGGCATTGCCGGTGGCGGCATCGCTTTCGGCGACGTTGCAGACATAGAGGACGGGCTTGGAGGTGAGGAGATTCAGTTCCTGCAGGATCGGCAGGTCTTCCGGCGCGATGTCTTTCAGGAGTATGCGCACTGGCTTGCCGGCCTGCAAAAGCTCCAGCGACTTTTCCATCATCGGCAGGACTGTTGTCGCTTCCTTGTCCTTGCCGGTGGCGCGCTTGCGGATCTGCACGATGCGGCGCTCGATACTTTCGAGGTCGGAAAGCATGAGTTCCGTCTCGACCGTCTCGGCGTCCGAAACTGGGTCGATGCGGCCCTCGACATGGGTGATGTCGTCATCCTCGAAGCAGCGCAGCACATGGACGATGGCATCCACCTCGCGGATATTGGCGAGGAACTGGTTGCCGAGGCCTTCACCCTTCGACGCGCCGCGCACGAGGCCGGCGATATCGACGAAGGAAATGCGCGTCGGGATGATGTTCTGCGACTTGGCGACGGCGGCAATCGCCTTCATGCGCGGGTCCGGCACGGCGACTTCGCCGGTGTTGGGCTCGATGGTGCAGAAAGGATAGTTCGCAGCCTGTGCCGCCGCCGTCTTGGTCAGCGCGTTGAAAAGCGTCGATTTGCCGACATTCGGCAGCCCGACGATGCCGCATTTGAAACCCATGCTATCCGTTCCTTATCTTACAGAGCGAGAATTTTGTCCGCTGTGTGCAGGAAAGGATTGATGATCGTCAAGCCTTCAATTGCGTGGCCGTCATGAAGGTCCTCGGAAAGGAAGTAGCGGCATTTCAAGTCGATGGCGGAGGCGAGGAGGAGGCAGTCCCACCAAGAGTAAACGGTTTTCAAGTGAAGCGCGCGGGCAAACTCCACATCGGCCGGGTTCAAGGGATCATTGCCTAAAATTGCAAATCGATCGACAATTGCGAATACCGTGGTCGGGCTATCAAACCACTTCTTTCGTAGCAGAACATAGGTGAGCTCGTTGAGTACTTGCAGATTTGTTTGTGCGCAGTCTCGTGTGCCCAAACTTTCAAGCCATGCGAGCGCCCGCTGGCTTTTATCTGGACTTTTGCGATCATGGGAATAAACGAGAACGTTGGTGTCTATGAACACCTTAGCGCCGGGCATTGCGTTCCTCGGCGGTGGGCATACGGCCGTCTTCCGTCACGTCCCACTGAGGTCCACTGAAAATTTTTTGCAACGCCTCCCATTGCCGACCACGGCGACCGGTTTCCTCCGGTTCCTCCGCCTGCACCTTTTCCCGGCCAGCCTCGGCCATATAACGAGAGACGCTTTTCCCTGCCTTGGCGGCAGCCACGCGAATACGCTGCGCCAATTCATCATCCATGGAAATGGTGATATTCTTCATCGCGGCCTCACTAAAACACGAGGTTCGTGTTTCTGTAAAATAGTTACAGTATGAGTAAGCGTCAATCCTTGCTTCCGAACAGCTTCTTCAGCATGTCGGCCATGGGGCCGGTTTCCGGCGTGTTCGCAGCAGGCTTGGCCGGGCGCGCCTGACGGATATGGCTTTGCGCCTTGGGAGCGGCCTGTTTCCGATCTTCGTGCTGGCCGCCGCCCATGGCGAGGAAGACGCGGTTCATGAAGCCATTGTTCTCGCCCTTCGCCAGCAAACCCGCATTATCGGCAATGGCGCCTAGAAGCGGGTCCAGCCATTCGCTATCAGCCTTGGCGAAGTCGCCCAGCACATAGCCGTGCACCAGTTCCTTGACGCCGGGATGGCCGATGCCGAGGCGTACCCGGCGGTACTCCTTGCCGCAATGGGCGTCGATGGACTTGATGCCGTTGTGGCCGCCCGAGCCGCCGCCGGTCTTGACGCGCAGCTTGCCGGCGGGCAGGTCCAGCTCGTCATAGATGACCGCGAGGTCGGCGGGGGAGAGCTTGTAAAAACGCATGGCCTCGCCGACCGCCTGGCCGGAAAGGTTCATGAAGGTCTGCGGCTTGATGAGGATGATCTTTTCGCCGTCGATGACACCGTCGGCGATTTCTCCTTGGAATTTCTTCTGCCAGGGAGAAAAGCGATGGCGGCGGTGTATTTCATCCGCCGCCATGAACCCGATATTGTGCCGGTTCTTCGCATAGCGGGAACCCGGATTGCCAAGTCCTGCGATGAGAAGCATCCCAGCACACCCTTAAAACAAGACGATTACTCGCCTTCCTTCTCTTCCGTCGCGGGTACGTCCGCAGCCGCCGTGGCAGCTGCGTCTTCCTCGGACTTGAGGCCGGCGGGCGCAGCGATGGTGGCGATGGTGAAATCGCGATCCTGGACAGCCGGCGTCACACCCTTGGGCAGGGTCACAGCCGAAATGTGGATGGAATCGCCCAGTTCGAGGCCCGTCAGGTCGATCTCGATGAACTCGGGGATCGCATTGGCCGGCGCGATGAGCTCGACATCGTGACGAACGATGTTGAGAACGCCGCCGCGCTTGATGCCCGGAGCCGCTTCGTCATTGACGAAGTGAACGGGGACATTGACGTGGACGACCGACTTCTCCGACACGCGCAGAAAATCGACATGGACCGGGACATCCCGAACCGGATCGAGCTGATAATCCTTCGGCAGGACCTGGATCTTCTGCCCGTCGATGTCGATCGTGGCAACCGTCGTCTTGAAGCCGCCGCCATGGATCTTGTAGTAGATTTCCTTGAAGGGCAAGGAAATCGAAATGGGTTGCTGCTTGTCACCATAGATGACAGCTGGCACTTTACCGTTGCGCCGAAGTTCCCGGGCGGACCCCTTACCGACCCGTTCGCGCGCCTCGGCCTTGAGCTCGTATGTTTCGCTCATGGCATTTCCTTTCGAGGTATATGGAGTTGCTTTCCTTCCGGTGGTCGGGCGGAAAGCATGGAGCAGCAGAACCGCCCCATTCCGTGTTGCCTCCAAGGGTGTCTACACGGATTCCGGCTCTATAACGGAAAGGCGGCAAACGCGCAAGTTGGGGGATAGTTTACTCAGAAGCAGGCCTCTGGCGGGGCCAAGGCCGGATGGCAGGCTTTCTTGCCAAGCTGGAAGAGATCATGGCGTGGGTGGATTGAAACCGCCAACGCATCGGGCAACATCGTAATCAGGAAACAATCATGAATATTCTCCTGTGGGTTCTTCAGGTCCTTCTCGCGCTGCATACCGCCACCGGCGCGGTGTGGAAATTTTCCAATCCCGCGCAAACGATGCCTTCCCTCAGCGCGATTCCACCCAGCGTCTGGCTGGGGATGAGCATCATCGAGCTGTTTTGCGCGCTCGGCCTGGTCCTTCCGATATTCTACAAACCGCTGGCGTTCCTGGTTCCGCTCGCGGCGATCGTTATAGCAGCGGAAATGCTGGCCTTTTGCGGGCTGCACATCGCTTCCGGTGACAAGAGTTACGGCCCGATGATCTATTGGCTCGTTGTGGCGGCGGTCTGCGCGTTCATTGCCTATGGCAGGTTTGCGCTGAGGCCTTTGTGAGGCGCCTGTTGCGGAGATTTGTCCGTTGAGGCAAGGTTGCGGCGCCAACCGAAATGGGAGAGGAATACGCAATGGCAATTGCCAAGAATACGATCTGCGTCTGGTATGACAAGAACGCCGAGGAGGCCGCCCGCTTTTATGCCGAGGTTTTTCCTGACAGCGCGGTGGGAGCTGTGCACCGTGCCCCCGGTGACTACCCGGCAGGCCAGGAGGGCGACGTATTGATGGTTGAATTCACAGTGGCCGGCATTCCTTGTCTGGGGCTGAATGGCGGCCCCAGCATCAAGCATAGTGAAGCCTTCTCGTTCCAGATATCCACCGAGGATCAGGAAGAAACCGACCGCTACTGGAATGCCATCGTCGGCAATGGCGGGCAGGAAAACGCATGCGGCTGGTGCAAGGACAAGTGGGGCATTTCCTGGCAAATCACCCCGCGCGTCCTGATGGAAGCGATGGCGGCCGGCGGCGGCGAAGCCAAGCGCGCCTTTGCCGCGATGATGGATATGAGGAAAATTGACGTCGCGGCTATCGAGGCGGCGCGGCGGGGGTGACTCGCCAAGCGCCCTCTTGGTTCGATGCTCCGCTCCGCACCTCACCGCGAGGGTAAAGGACGACCCGACGCTGTCACCTTGTTGTGGGTTTCGCGACAAGAGTGGCGCGCGGATGGATTTGGGGTGCTAAAGGAGCAGGTCGCTGGGGCCGTCATTTGTCCCTGCCATCAGTTCGCACAGCATTTCAGGAGGCAGGATGAAGGTCGGCATCGACATGGGTACGGCCGGCGGGGGTACCGTGTCCGGCGGAGCCGCGGCCATGCTCGACCTGGAAGAGCTTTTGGCGACGCGTTTGCTGGTGCAAGGCAATTCGGGTTCCGGCAAGTCGCATCTTCTGCGCCGCCTGCTTGAGCAGAGCGCCCAATGGGTGCAGCAATGCATCATCGACCCGGAGGGTGATTTCGTCACGCTTGCCGATACGTTTGGCCATGTGGTGGTCGATGGTGCGCGGACCGAGGCCGAACTGACGCGGATCGCCGCGCGCATTCGCCAGCACCGCGTCTCGGTGGTGCTTAACCTCGAAGGGCTGGATGTCGAGCAGCAGATGCGCTGCGCGGCGGCTTTTTTGGGTGGCATGTTCGATGCCGACCGCGATTACTGGTATCCGGTCCTGGTGGTTGTCGATGAGGCGCAGCTCTTTGCGCCTGCGGTGGGCGGCGAGGTTTCGGATGAGGCGCGCAAGCTTTCACTGGGCGCGATGACCAATCTGATGTGCCGGGGCCGCAAGCGCGGCCTTGCCGGCGTCATCGCCACGCAGCGGCTGGCGAAGCTTGCCAAGAACGTGGCGGCTGAGGCGTCCAACTTCCTGATGGGCCGGACGTTCCTCGATATCGACATGGCGCGCGCGGCCGACCTGTTGGGCATGGAGCGGCGGCAGGCGGAAATGTTCCGCGATCTCCAGCGCGGCCATTTCGTGGCGCTCGGGCCCGCCCTGTCGCGGCGGCCATTGCCGCTCAAGATCGGCGCGGTGGAAACTTCCGCCCGGTCGGGAAGCCCGAAGCTGATGCCACTGCCGGATGCGCCGGAGGATGCGCGCGATCTCATTTTCACGCCCGGCCCACAAGAAGTTCGCACAGTGGTACGGCGCGCGCCAGTTGCGCCGCCACCTCCTTCGACGGCGGAAATCCTCGCGCAACTTACGAGAGCAAAGCCGGAGCCGGAAGCTCCGGTCGAGCCGCTTTTTCCGGGAATCGTTGAAGCGGAGCGCGAAAGCCTCATCGAGAAGGTGATGCGCGAGATTATCGAGGATCCCGAAGCCTCGTTCCGCTCCGTGGCGGTGCTTTATCAGGATTTTCTGGTTCGTTGCCGCATTCACCGCGTACCGGGCGAGCCTTTAGCGCTGCCGGCGTTCCGCCGCAAGCTGGCGCTGGCTCAGACCAATCTCGACGGTGAAACCGCAGCGGGCAAGACCTGGCAGGAGGCGCTCAATCTTTCGGAAAGTCTTACCGATGACGTGCAGGGCGTGTTCCTGATCGTTGCGCAGGCCGCCGTGACGGGCGCGCCTTGCCCATCCGACGCGATGCTGGCGCGCGCCTATGGCACGCATTCGACCAGCCGTGCGCGACGGCTTCTCACCTATTTCGAGGAGAGGGGGCTTCTGGTGGTTCGCACCGATTTTACCGGAAAACGCGTTGTGGCCTTTCCGGATCTTGGTTGCGAGACCGGGCCGGGCGATCCGAACGCGCCTGATGAGATGGCGGAAGAGCGGGCTGCGGCGGAGTAAAATAGTGAGATAGGGAGTAGTGAGGTAGTGAGATAGAATTTTCTTCTGCTCACTACTTCATCATCTCTTTAATCAAACAGACTTGAAACCGACTCTTCCGCTGCCGTGCGCGAAATTGCTTCACCGATGAGATCGGCGATGGACAGCACTCGAATATTGGGCGCGGCCAAGATGGCGGCGGTGGGCTGGATGGAATCGGTGATCACCAGTTCCTTCATCTTGGAAGAGGTGATGCGGGCGACGGCGCCGCCCGAGAGCACGCCATGGGTGATGTAGGCGGTGACGCTTTTCGCGCCCTTGGCAAGCAGCGCTTCGGCGGCGTTGCAGAGCGTGCCGCCGGAATCGACGATATCGTCGAATAGCAGGCAATCCTTGCCGGTCACGTCGCCGATGATGTTCATGACTTCGGATTCGCCGGCGCGTTCGCGGCGCTTGTCAACGATGGCCAGCTGCGCGTCGAGGCGTTTTGCTAGCGCGCGCGCGCGCACCACGCCGCCGACGTCAGGCGAGACGACCATGATGTTATCCAGCGCATAGCGCGATTTGATATCGCGGGCCATGACCGGTACGGCATGGAGATTATCAGTCGGGATATCGAAAAAACCCTGGATCTGGCCGGCGTGGAGATCGAGGGTCAAAACGCGGTTGGCGCCCGCTTCGGTGATGAGATTGGCCACCAGCTTCGCCGAGATCGGCGCGCGGGAGGTGGGCTTTCGATCCTGCCGCGCATAGCCGAAATAGGGCATGACGGCGGTGATGCGGCGCGCGGAAGAGCGGCGGAAGGCGTCGATCATGATGAGCAGTTCCATCAGATGATCGTTCGCCGGGTAGGATGTGGACTGAAGGACGAAGACATCCTCGCCGCGGACATTTTCCTGAATCTCGACGAAAATTTCCTGATCGGCGAAGCGGCGGACAGTGGCCTTGCCCAAGGGGATGTCGAGATATTTCGCAACGGCCTCAGCCAGCATACGATTGGAGTTGCCCGCGAAAAGTTTCATGTGGCGATCTATCCCTGGCGCTGGATACGGATGAGCGGCCTTTTACCGCGACTCCGGCTGAATGCAAGCATGCAATCGTGGTATACGGCTAACAATCACTGAAAAGTGCCCGGTGTGTTGATATTCAGGTGAGGGTGGGCTGCGAATGGCGTCTTCCTGCGCTTCCGGTGCTCATGTACTAAAGTACACTCCGCTCCGGTTCTCGAAAGCCACCATTCTCGCCTCGCCCTGACCTGAATTTCAACACACCGTAGGCGCGTTACGATTTTTGCGCGCCATGTTTTACGTCGGCTTCGGGCGGTTCGCCGCGAGCCAGGTCGTGTATTCCTGCATGGTGCGGGTGGCGATTGCTTCCATGGCTGAAGCGGGGACGGCGCTCCAGGTGTCCGGGGCGCTGCCTGTCACCTTTTCCTGGCCCTGGATACGGTGCAGGCGGTTGCCGGCCGGGTCGAGGATATCCCAGACATAGACGACCACGGTCTGGCCGTTTTCGGCAAGCGCGGAGAAATAGCCCTTCATGACATAGGCCTGCCCCGCCTCGGTGGCGGCGGCGAGCGTCACGCCCAGGGTTTTCGCATCCGCCACCAGCCGCTGCGACAGCGGCGTGACGACGCTCACCGGCGCGCCGACGATCGGCGCAACCTGCAGCTTGTCGAGGCGTAGCGCGCCGGCGGTCTGAACCGTACCCGCCGTGGCCGTCCCGCCGGTGGTAAGCGGGGTGGATGAAGCGGGCGCGGAAGCGGCGGAGGTAGACGATTTCGGCACAGACAAGGCGTCTTCCGTGCTGTTGCAGCCGGCAAGCGCTACCGCCAGAATTCCGGCGAGCAGCAGAACAATCGAGGGGAATTGTCTTTTCATTTCTGGCCGCCTGCTCCCAGTCTGGATACCCGTCCCGTGCGCAATTTACCCGGATTCCTTTTCACTTTACAATGAGGTCAAGCGAGTGACGGGAAAGCGGTTCGGCGCCGCTGTTCGTGGTCAGATAGGTGCGGCCCAGCGTCATCGCGGTTCCGCTGTCGGAATCCATGATGATCATATGAGCGAAAAGCGTCATATCGGGCTCGATGCGCTCGGGATTGCCGGAATAGAACATCTGCGGGTCCATCCATGAAGGCGTGAAGCGCGCGCCCACCGAATAGCCGCAGGCGTTCAGCCGGTGCCGGGTCAGATCGTGCGCCTCCAGCACTTTGGCATGGGCGTCGAACACATCGCCAAAGGTGTAGGCGGGGGTCATTGTCGCCTCCACGGCTTCCAGCGCCTCGCGGGCGGCGTCGTAGAGCTCCAGATGCCGCTTGCTCGGCTTGCCGGTAAGGATCGTGCGCATCATCGGTGCATGATAGTGCCGGTAGACGCCGGACCATTCGAGCGTGAGCTGGTCGTTCTTCGTCAGCTTCCTGCGTCCGGATTTGTAGCGGCAGAGCAGGGCATCGGCGCCCGAGCCGATGATATATTCGTTGGCGGGAAAATCGCCGTCGCCCTTGAAATTGGCGCTCATCATGGCGGCGAGGATATCGGCCTCGCTGGCGCCGGCCTTGACGATCTTCAAGGCGGCATCGAGCGCATCGTCACTCAAGGCCGCGGCCTTGCGGGCGAAGGCGATTTCCGCCGGGCTTTTCAGAAGACGCAGTCTATCGACAAGGCCGGAGGCATCGGTGAGCCGGGCAAAGGTGGTCAGCTGCTCGTCGAGCTTGCGGCCGTTGGCGGCGGTCAAGCCGTGGGTCTGGTATTCGATGCCGATATGGGCGCCCAGCAGGTCCAAATTGTTGAGAAGATCGCGAAGATCCGCGGCAGGATTGGCGTTTTCCCGATCGGTCCACAGCACGATGTTGTCGATATTGGAGGTATGGCGCGCCTGCCGCAAATCCGCCGAGCGGGTCATGAGCACCATGGAGCCGTCGGATTTGACGACGAGGCATTGAAAAAAGCAAAAGCCGAAGCTGTCGTAGCCGGTCAGCCAATACATGCTCTCTTGCGAGAACAGGAGCAGCGCATCGAGCTTTTCCTCCGCCATCTGCAGAAGCAGACGGTCGTGGCGGGCGGTATACTCTTCCGGCTCGAAATGTAAGGCCATGCTATTCTCCCACTATGGCTATGGCTGAAATCTGCCTTCCGTAATCCGGTTCCTTGCGGTGCGTGGCGCGCCGATAGGAAAAGAACCTCGTTTCATCCGCATAGGTACATTCTTTCACCGCATCGGCCTGCACACCTGCCGCTTTCAACCTGTCGAGGATGAAACTCCACAGGTCGAACATATGGTGGTTTTCTTGGGCTGAAGGGCGGAAATACCGCTCATAGGAAGCAACTCGCGCGATGAACTGAGCGAAAAACTCCTGTCCGACCTCGTAATTCTCCGGCCCGATGGTGGGGCCCAGCACGGCGACAATGCGCGAGCGTTCCGCTCCGAGCGCGATCATCGCCTCGACGGTATTTTCAAGAACACCATCGATGGCGCCGCGCCAGCCTGCATGGGCCGAACCGATGACGCGTGCTTCGATATCCGCGAAGAGCACCGGGCCGCAATCGGCGCTGAGCGCGCCCAGCGCGATACCGGGAACATTGGTGACCATCGCGTCGGCCTTCGGCCTTTCGCCGTTAAACGGCGCGGTGACGGTGACGACATCCGGGGAATGCACCTGATGGACGGTCAGCAGTTTTTCCGGTTCGACGCCCAGACTTTCCGCCACCCTGCGACGGTTTTCCGCGACATTGCGCGGCTCGTCATTGGAGCCCGCGCCGATATTGAGGCTATGGTAGATGCCTTCCGAAACGCCGCCCTGGCGAGTGAAAAAGCCATGCGTGATGCCGTTGTCCTTGCCCGCATCCAGAAGCGGCTGGTGTATCGGGGCGGGGCGGTTGTTGGTCAGCATGGCAAGGCTCCTCACAGCGCGGCGATGGTGAGGGAGGGGGGAGGGGATGTCAATTGGCGGATTTGGTAAAGCGGCTTGGGTAGCGCCCTTCGCCCCTCACCCTTACCCTCTCCCCGTAAACGGGGAGAGGGGGACTTGGACGCCGGTGCTTTCTGTTCTCTCTCATCGATGGTAAAGAGGGGACGCAACGCTAATGCCTCCCTCTCCCCGTTTTACGGGGAGAGGGTAAGGGTGAGGGGCACTTGGCGCTACGAGCACTTTTACCTGGGTATCAACCGAACGGAAAAATCCTCGTCCTGCCATCACTGACACAGAGCACTTTAAAGAGCGTACCCATCTGGTCGGAACCTGCGAGGCGCTCGACATCGCTCCTGATCTGCTCTTGGGCCGTCTCATCCTTATCCCCCCCAAGCTGCCCGGCGCGGTCAAGCAATCCCATGGCAAGCAGAAAGTCGCATTGCGTCATCGTAGCCGCGCGGCAGGACAATGCGCGGGCGGTTTCGGCCAGCGCTGCAAAATCCACATGGCTGGTGAGGTCCGCCTCGCCGGGCTTTTCGAAGACATCCTGGAATTGATGTTTGGAGACGGCTTGCAGCGTGTCGCCGAAGCCCGCTTCGAGATGGCCGTAGTCGATGAGCAGGGCAGCGCCACGGTCGGCAGCGATCCGCTCGGCGATCCGCTGCATTAGGGCGGTGCGGGCGGGCGCGGCCTCGAATATCGCGCCCTCCGGCGCTTGTCCGTGGCCTGTGGGAAGAAGCGCGGCGTTGATGGAACTGATGCCTGCGGTAAAACAGAGTTGCTGATTTATGGCTGTGACGAGACGCTCGACAAAGCGGCCATTGGCTTTCACATATTGGCGGATCGGCAGCGCGTCGAACAACTCGTTGGCGACCAGGATCAGCGGTCCTTCCGGGATTTCCTGGATATCGCGATACCAGTTGATGGACGGCGCGGCGCCGTTCAATTTCTCCTGCTGGATTTCGGTCAGGCGAGGGCTGGTTTCGACCATGGCGACGCGGGCGGAGCGCAAAAAATCCGGCGCGATCCGCGCCAGCGTGCGCAACATATCCGCCATCAGTGTGCCGCGTCCGGGGCCGATTTCGCAGAGCACTGCGTTTTGCGGGCTGCCCAGCGCGGCCCAGGCGCCGGTGCACCAGACGGCGATCAGTTCGCCGAACATCTGGCTCACCTCAGGCGCGGTGATGAAATCGCCTTCGCGGCCGAATGGCTCGCGCGTGGTGTAGTAGCCCGCCTCGCGGTCGCCGAGGCAGGCGGCCATGTAGTCGGCGACGCCGATCGGTCCGGCGGTTTCGATCAGCCGGACCAGACGATTTTTTAGTGGCGTTGTCATGCGATCTCGCGGCCGGCGGCTTTCTTTGCCCGCAGAACCGCCCAAAGGCCGACCAGCACCATGGGAAGCGACAGAACCATGCCCATGGTGAGCCAGCCGCCGAAGAGATAGCCCAGTTGCGGGTCCGGCTCGCGGAAGAACTCGACGAAGATGCGGCAGAGGCCGTAACCGGTGACGAAGATGCCGGTAATATAGCCCGGCGTTTTCAGCTTCAGCCCCTTCCAGGTCAGGAACCAGAGGACGGTGAAGAGCACGAGCCCTTCGAGCGCCGCCTCATAGAGTTGGCTCGGGTGGCGCGGCAGCGGGCCGCCATTGGGGAAATAGACCGCCCAGGGCACATCGCTGACCCGGCCCCATAGCTCGGAATTGATGAAATTGGCGATGCGCACCAGGCCGAGCCCGACGGGAACGCCGGCGGCGATCGTGTCGAACATGCTCCACACGCCAGTGCCGCGCGAGCGGGCGAAGAGGATCATGGCGAGCGTGGTGCCGAGAAAGCCGCCGTGGAACGACATGCCGCCATCCCATACCGCGGGGATGAGGAGGGGATTGGCGAGGTAATAGTCGAAATTATAGAAGAGGACGTAGCCGATGCGTCCGCCGATGACGACGCCGATCGCGGCCCAAAGCACGAAATCATCGAGCATATCGGGCTGCATCGGCGGCTTGTCGTTCGCCCAGAGGCGCGGCGTGGAGAGAAGGCGCCTGCCGTACCACCAGGCGAAGAGAATGCCCACGACATAGCCGACCCCGTACCAGTGCACCTGCAGCGGGCCGAGCGAGAAGATCACCGGGCTGATATCGGGAAAGGGCAGGCCGGAATGGATGGGCGGAAGCGTCTCGTTCATGGGGGTCTCTCGTAAACAGGGCAGTAAGGCAGTAGGGCAGTGACAAAGCAATAAAACATACTGCCATATTGCCCTACTGCCCTACTGCCCTTATCTGAAAAATAACACGCAACAGAGGAAATAAGCCATGAACAGCGGAACGAACAGGATTCTCGACGAATTCGCCAAGCTTGTGACCGATGCGGCCGGCGCGGCGCAGGGTGTGCGGCGCGAGATGGAAACGGCCTTCCGCGCGCAGGCCGAGAAGCTTCTCAATTCGATGGATGTGGTGCAGCGCGAGGATTTCGACGCGGTGCGCGAAATGGCGGTTCGGGCGCGGACGGAAAACAGCGCGCTCATCACCCGGATCGAAGCGCTCGAGGCGCGTCTTGCCAAAATCGAAGAGGCATCGACGCCGAAAGCCGCGAAATCATCCTCCGCTTCGACGAAATCCAAAGATAATTCTTAAAAACTTATCAACAGGTCGCGAGCGGCAAAAACCCTTTTCTCAGAGTCGGTTATGCCGCCGCCTAACTCTCCCGAAGGCCTCTGTCCACATGCTTTCCGTGTCCCGTTGCGAAAAGGGACTAGCGCTCTGAGTCAGCATCAATAGACTGAAAACACTGCATGATTCGAAGCAATCGTGTGGTGACGGCGCGAAGGGGTCTTAGCGGGTCAGTGCCTACAGGCCGTTCTCCAGTATCAGTGTAGTGTTTACGTGTGCTTTCGGGCGGGCGTGTGGTGCGTTCGTCTCAAGATTCGAGCATGGCCTTTTTCAAGAAGGTGTGCTCCAGATACAGGAAATGGTCATGAGCCTTCTTGAGCTTGAAATCGCTCGCGATGCGCATCCAGTGGATGTCATCGAACAGGTCGCTTATTCAAACGACTGGTCGTTCGAGCGTACAGGCGACGATGAAATTGCCATGTCGGTGGCGGGATCGTGGACGGATTACCACGTGTCCTTCTCCTGGATGGAGGACTGCGAGGCGCTGCATCTGGCGTGCGCATTCGATATCAAGGCCGGCGAAACGCGTATTACGGAAATGATGCGCCTTCTCTCGCTCATCAATGAACAATTGTTGATGGGGCATTTCGATTATTGGCAGCAGGAAGGCGCGATCATGTTCCGCCAATCGCTGCTTCTGGCCGGCGGCGCGGAGCCGACGAATCGCCAGGTGGAAGTGCTCTTGAGCTGCGCGCTCGATGCCTGCGAAACCTATTTCCAGGCCTTCCAGTTCGTCGTCTGGTCGGGTATTACGGCGCGCGAGGCGCTGGATAGTGTATTGTTCGAGACGGTTGGTCACGCATAAAGTAGAATTGGCATGTCTGACACAATCAGTTGGGATGATTTCGAAAAGGTCGACATACGCTGCGGCACGATCATCGAGGCCGAGCCGTTTCCGCAAGCACGGAAGCCGGCCTTGAAGCTGAAGATCGATTTCGGTGCGGAACTTGGCATTCGCAAATCCTCCGCCCAGATTACAAAGCATTACACGCCGGAGCAATTGATTGGCCGCCAGGTGCTGGCGGTGGTCAATTTCCCGCCGCGCCAGATCGGCCCGTTCATGTCGGAAGTGCTGACGCTTGGGCTTCCGGACGAGGATGGCGCGGTTGTGCTGGCTGCGGTTGATAAGCCGGTGCCGAATGGGGGAAAGCTATTTTAGTGAGCAGTGGTCAGTGAGCAGTGAGCGGGATTTTGCTGCTTACCGCTCACTGACCACTGCTCACTATCTCATACCGGTATCCTCACCACCGCCCTTAATCCCCCCAGCGGGCTGTCGTGCAGCGTGATATCTCCGCCGTGGCTGCGGGCGATGTCGCGGGCTATGGCGAGGCCTAGGCCTGTGCCGCTCGCATCCTGATTGCGCGCCTCATCGAGACGGACGAAGGGTTTGAAGACATCCTCACGCTTGTCCTCGGGAATGCCGGTGCCGTTATCATCGATGGTAATGGTCAGCACCGTATCGTCGTGAACAGCCGTCACCTCGACCATTTGCGCGTGGCGGAAGGCATTGCCCACCAGGTTGCCGATAAGGCGCGTGAAGGCGTTTGGCCGGACTTCGACAATGCTCCCGCCTTCTATATGGGCGTGGAATTCGCGATGACGAAGTTTCGCTTCTTCGGCGAGCTTGTCGAAGAGACGGGCGAGATCGAAAATTCCTTGCTCCTCCTCGGCCTCGCCGCGTGCGAAAGCCAGATAACCCTCCAGCATCGACTGCATGTCTTCGATATCCTGATTGAGCGGCTCGGTATCGACGGTGGAGCCGGAAAGCGCCAATTGCAGCTTGAAGCGGGTCAATATGGTGCGCAGATCGTGGCTGACGCCGCTCAGCATCGCTGTGCGCTGCTCGATCTGGCGCTCGATGCGCTCGCGCATCTGGATGAAGGCGATGCCGGCGCGGCGAACCTCCTCCGCGCCGCGCGGGCGGAAGCCCTCCGGCATCGGCTGCCCCTTGCCGAAGCTCTCGGCGGCCTTGGCGAGCTGCTGGATCGGCATGATCTGGTTGCGCAGGAAAAGGATGGCGATGGAGAGCAGCACAAGGGCGGTACCGACCATCCAGATCAAGAAAATCAGCGTGTTGGAAGCATAGGCCTGGCTGCGCCGGGCGAAGACGCGCAGCACCTTGTTTTCAAGCTGGATGCGGATTTCGATCAGGTCGGAATCGCCGACCGTATCCAGCCAGAACGGCCGGTTGATCTGGCGGGTGATCTCCTCGCTCAGGAAGTCATCGAGAATGGAGAAAAATGGCTTTGGGCCCGGTGGGGGCAGGGGATTGGGCGGCAGGATGGAGATGTTCAACCCCAGGCGCTGTTGCGCGATGCGAATAATGTTTTCGTAGCCCGGATCCTGCGGGTAGGTTTCGATAATATCGATGATGGCGGAGATATCGCGCACGACCGCGGTCGAGAGGCGCTCGGTCACCATCTGCCAGTGGCGCTCCATGAAGACGAAGGCGATGACGGATTGCAGTAGCACCATCGGCACGATGACGATGATCAGCGAGCGGGCATAAAGCCGCTTCGGCATCTTGCGCGCCAGCCATCTGGCAAATTTCGTCCAGAGCGATTTCATGGCGTGAGGGGGCGCTTTCTGGATACACCCCCCTCTGCCCTGCCAAGCATCTTCCCCGCCTCTCCCTCCGTCATCCTCGGGCTTGACCCGAGGATCCACGGCAAAGGGGCGAAAACGGCGCTATCACAAGCAACGGGATCGTAGGCTGCAGTTCCGGTTATCAATCGAAGAGTGAGTACTTTATTTTCTTTCTGGAATGCGTTGGCGATACGGCTAGGTCCGTGCTCCCTAGCCGTGGATCCTCGGGTCAAGCCCGAGGATGACGACAGGAGGCGGGGGAGATGCCCGGCAGGGCAGAGGGAGGTGTTGTCGAGCGCCGCCATTCAGGAGATCACTCTATACTAAGCTTATAGCCAATCCCGCGCACAGTCTGGAGCCAGACCGGATTGGCCGGGTCCTGCTCGATCTTGCGGCGCAGGCGGTTGATCTGCACGTCGATGGTGCGCTCGCCTACCTCGCCTTCCTGTCCGGTCAGCTCGTGGCGGGGGACGGTTTCGCCGGCGCGCTCGGCGAAGATCGCCATGATATCCTGCTCGCGATCCGTCAGCTTGATGTTCTCGCTGCCCTTTTTAAGCTCCTTGCGCGGAATGAAGAATGTGTAGGGGCCGAAGACCACCTGCTCGATCTTCGGCTGTTGCGGGGCTGGGCCACGGCGCAGGATGTTGTTGATGCGCAAGATCAGCTCGCGCGGGTCGAAAGGCTTGGGCAGATAGTCATCCGCACCGGCCTCCAGGCCATCGATCCTGCTGTCGGTCTCCGACAAGGCCGTGAGCATCAGGATCGGCACGTCCTTTTCCTCGCGCAGCGATTTCGTCAGCGATACGCCGCTTTCGCCGGGCATCATGACGTCGAGAATCAAGAGGTCGAAATCGATGCCTTCCAGCTTTCGCCGCCCTTCCGCTGCGTTGGCGGCCACGGTGACGCGGAAGCCGCTGCCGGTCAGATATTGTGACAGAAGACTGCGGATGCGGGTGTCATCATCGACAATGAGAAGATGCGGTGCGTCGTCGGAAACCGGCTTTTGTTCCATGGCGATCTCGGGACCCCTTGTGTTCGTCATGTCATTCCTTGTTCTCTTGTGACGAATTCTAACCCGCCGCAGGCGAACTGTCGACCTGCCCTCGCTGAGCTGGATTGACCATCGCCTGGAGAAAGTTTTCGATCGCGGCGCGGTTTTCCGGGCCGCTTTCTCTCAGCGCCTGCGCGATACGGCGGGACTGTGGCCGAGCGAGGGCAAGCGCCAGCTCGCGGCCCTTGAGGGTGGGGTATAGTTCCCGCTGGCGCCGGTCGCGCGGCCCGGTCACCTGCACGACATGTTCCGTGTCGATGAGTTGCTTGAGCACACGGGCCAGGCTCTGTTTGGTGATCTTCAGAACGTCCAGAAGCTCCGCAACCGTCATGCCAGGCTTGCGGTTGATAAAATAGAGAACACGGTGATGCGCCCGGCCGAAGCCTATCTTCTCCAGGATCAGGTCGGGATCGGCGGTGAAATCCCGATAGGCGAAGAACAAAAGCTCGATGATGTTCAGGTCGGGAGCATCCTCGCTGGAGAGGGCCGTGGCTATGGGGGGGGCATCCTTGGCAGGGGTCACTTCGCCAATTCCTGATTTAAAGCCGAAAAATATGTCAGTCTTGTTGACTTATTTTCAGAGCGCTGGTAATTTTTGCCAAGCTGACGGTCATATTTTGAATGAATGATTAAGTTTATACGGCTGTTCAAGACATAATCCCTCTTGGAATTGGGCGTATAATCATTTTGTCCGCCAGCCTGCCTTCCGTTTGCCGGGAACGGACGGTATCACAACAACCCGGCCTTGAAACAAGGCATGATTTTGGCCAAAAAGTCTGCAACTTTTTGGAGTCATGTATAAAAGTAACGCATGATCTTATCCAAAAAGTCTGCAACTTTTTGGGACCATGCAAAAAAAGCAACGCATGATCTTATCCAAAAAGTCTGCAACTTTTTCGGATCATGCAAAAAAAGCAACGCATGGTCCCAAAAAGTCTGCAACTTTTTGGGACCATGCTTAGGGAAACGCCTGGAGGTTAACATGGCATCCGTTCCATTCGATCAGCTAGAAGGTACCATCTGGATCAATGGCGAATTCGTTCGCTGGGCGGATGCGAAGGTACATGTATTGACCCATGGGCTGCACTACGGCAGCGCTGTGTTTGAGGGTGAACGCGCCTATGGCGGCGAAATCTTCAAGCTCAACGAGCATACCGAGCGCCTGCACGAATCCGCCCATATCCTCGGTTTCGATATTCCCTATTCCGTTGCTGAGATCAACGAGGCATCCCGCCAGCTCCTCGTAAAGCAGGGCTTTCAGGATGCCTATGTGCGCCCGATCGCCTGGCGCGGCAGTGAATCCATGGGCGTTTCGGCGCAGCAGAACCGCATCAATCTCGCCATCGCCATCTGGCAGTGGCCGAGCTATTTCGATCCGGAGCAGAAGCTGAAGGGTATCCGCCTCGACATCGCGGAATATCGCCGCCCCGATCCTCGGACCGCGCCGTCGAAATCCAAGGCGAGCGGCCTCTACATGATCTGCACGATCTCCAAGCACGCGGCGGAAGCCAAGGGCTATGCGGATGCCATGATGCTGGACTGGCGCGGCCAGGTGGCCGAGGCGACGGGCGCCAACATCTTCTTCGTCAAGGACGGCGTCATTCACACGCCCACGCCGGACTGCTTCCTGGATGGCATCACGCGCCGTACGGTGATCGATCTTGCCAAGCGTCGCGGGTATTCGGTGGTGGAGCGTGTCATCATGCCGGAAGAGCTCGAAGGTTTCGAACAATGCTTCCTCACGGGAACTGCGGCGGAGGTTACTCCGGTTGCGGAAATCGGGCCGTATCGCTTTACGGTCGGCGATATCACGGCCAATCTGATGCACGATTATATGAGTGAAGTGCAGCCGAAACGCGCTGCTGCCGAATAGGTTGTCAAGACAGTAGGGCAGTAGGGAAACAAGGCAGTATGTTACTACTCTAAAACATATTGCCCTACTGCCTTATTGCCTTACTGCCCTATTTGGAAATGCTCTGTTAAGTTTTAAACAGGAAAAGCGGCGATTTTCGCCGCATTTTTTCTTTTAAAACAACTATCCCGTTTGACTTTATCCATAAACCGTCCAACATCCATCTTGCCGGAAGATTCGGCTTTGGCGAGAAACACTTAGACGGGGTGACAATTATGGAATCTCAACTTATTCCCATCATCATCCAGCTGATTTCCGGCGCTGTCGGCGGCAACATTGCCGGCGCGGCCAAGAGTTTAAGCCTCGGTACGGCTGGAAATACTGTGGCAGGCGGCATCGGCGGTATCCTGCTCAGCCAGCTTCTGCCGCTCCTGACCAATGGCAGCCTCGATTCCACGATGAGCGGAGCCATTGGCCACATCGCCGGCGGCGGTATCGGCGGCATCGTGCTGACCGCCATTGTCGGCCTGATCAAGAACGCCGTCGCCAGCAAGGCGTAAGCGACAAATCAAACGCGGGCCTGCTCGGGTTAAGCCTATAAGGGCTTTCCCGAGAGCCTTCGTGCGTATGTTGCGGGCAGCGAAGGGAACCATTTGCCTCGTTGGGCTTTTATCCGTGTGATTTGTTTACTTGGGCGGAGAAAGTCATGTCCTCCAACAGACTTAAAGGAAAAGTGGCTGTTGTCACGGGCGCAGCGCGCGGGATTGGCCGGGCGGCTGCGGTGGCTCTTGCGCGTGAAGGCGCAAAAATCGCTGGAATCGATATTGCAGGGCCGGTCAGCGCGATTAGCGAGGTGACGCCGGCTACGATGGATGAGTTCGCCGAGACCGGGCGTCTCGTGCGCGAGGCCGGCAGTGAATGGGAAGCATTCCGGCTCGACCAGCGGAACTTTGAAGCGCTCCAATCGGCAGCGCAAGCGACGCATGACAGATTCGGGAAAATCGATATCCTTTTTGCGAATGCAGGTATCCAGGCATTCAAGCCAATCCTGGAGATGGAGGCCGCCGATTGGCATGACCACATCAATGTCAACTTAAATGGCACCTATCATGCGATCCGCGTAGTGGCGCCTTTTCTCGTCAAGAACGGCGGAGGCCGCATCATCGTCACCGCCTCCACGCAGGGCCGGCACGGCACGAAGTTCGGCTCCGCCTATTCGGCTTCCAAATGGGGCATCATTGGCTTGATGAAGTCGGCGGCGCTTGAGCTGGGCGCCTATGGCATCACCGTGAACGCTCTCATTCCCGGATTGATCGACACCGCTCTCACCAGGCATCGCCAGCGTTACGCTCAAGTGATCGATGACCTGAAAACCACCGAGCCTCTGGGGGCGTTGGAAGCGCAAGCAAGGAAAATCCTCGAGGCGCGCACGCCGCTCGGCGTTCCCTGGATTTCACCTGAAGACGTGGCGCCGATTGTGGTGTTTCTCGCCAGCGATGAAGCCAAAATGGTATCGGGCGCTACCTATGACGTCACCGGCGGTGACAGCGCCAATAATACGGCGTGACCGGCCATCTGTATTAGGAAGCGCCAGCTTCCGCTCCCGTCACCGATCCGATAAAACTTACCTGAGATTCTACGCTTGCATCGTCCTCTCACGCCCAGAGGACGAACATAGGAGACCGTCATGGGCCAATTGAAGGCGCTGGTTATTCCCGTCACCGCTTTTGAGCAGAATTGCACCATTCTGTTCGATGACGAGAGCAAGAGGGGCGTGGTCGTCGATCCGGGCGGCGATGTGGATCGTATTCTGGAAGCCTTGCAAGCCAACGGGGTCACGCCCGAGGCAATCTGGCTCACCCATGGCCATATCGATCACGCGGGCGGGGCGCTCGACCTGAAGGAGGCGCTCGATATCGAGATCATCGGGCCGCACGAGGCGGACAAATTCCTTCTCGACAATCTGGAGATGATCGCACTTCGATACGGCATCAGCGGCGGGGTGCGCAATATGACACCCGACCGCTGGCTAGAGGAGGGAGACAAACTCTCCTTCGGCAATCATGTGTTCGAGGTGCTGCACTGTCCCGGTCACGCGCCGGGACATGTCGTCTACTTCAACAGAGATGCGAATTTCGCCCATGTGGGGGATGTGCTCTTCAACGGCTCTATCGGCCGCACCGATCTGCCCGGTGGCGACCATGCGGCGCTGATCCGTTCGATCAAGGAAAAGCTCCTGCCGCTCGGCGACGAGATCGGCTTCATCTGCGGTCATGGACCGGGTGGGCGGTTCGGCGAAGAGCGGCGGACGAATCCGTTTTTGGTGAGCGGTGAGCGGTGAGGCAGTGAGCAGTGAAATCTACCGTGCTTACTGCTTACTGCTTACCGCTCACTGTTCACTCAATTCGCAGTGCAGAAATGGCTTTGCCCGTCATAGCCGACGAAAGTGCCCGTACGCGGATTGAACGAGCGGTAGCGGCTGGAGCAATAGCTATACCATCCACGCGTCCACGGCTGGTAGTTGCCCTGATAAGTCACGTAACGCGTGACGACGCGGGTTCGGGTCTGCACCGGCGGGTAATAAACCACCGGGGGCTGCTGGTATATGACAGGCGCCGGGGCATAAGGCGCCGCGTAAGTCGGCTGCGATAGCGCGCCGCCAAGTATTGCACCTGCCGCCAGACCGATCGCGCCGGCTGCCCAGGCATCGCGGTGATCGTGATGGCGATAACCGCCCCAGTAGGGACCGGGGCCACCCCAGCGAGGCCCGCCCCAATAGGGACCGGGACCACCCCAGCCGCCATACCAGCCATGGGCGGATGCGGCGCTGATCGACAATGGGGCCACTACCACCGCCGCCGATGCCATGGCCAAAACTGCTGCTTTCACAAAGCGGTTCATTTCGATTGCCTCCTTCAGAAGCATAGAATTTTCCGGCTGGATAACGGTTTAGCTCCAACCTGAGTTCCAGATTTATCGAACGCTACATGAACAGAAGCTGAACAGTTTACAAAGGGTTAACGACGCGTGGGATAGCGGGCAGTGAACAGTGAGCTAGAGCATTTCATTTTTAGGTTGAAACGGTGATATTCTTTTATCGGTGCGGACTGTTTCACCGTTGAGGCATGGATTCCTGTGACAAGCACAGGAATGACGGCAATATGGCTTTTGACACAAGCCTAAACATTTCGGCCTGCAAGACGATGAAGTTTCAGGCGAAAAACCCTCTCTTCCGTCATCAAGTCAGTTGCGGCTTGGGGGCGATTTTGTCACGGATGCGGGCGTTTGCGCGGATGATGATCTTTCGCATGATGGCTGCAAGAGCGAGGCGCTTTGGTTTTCCGGCCTCGAGGAATGCCTTGTATGCCGCGGCCAGATCATTTTTGCCGCGGATGGCGGTCAGGGCTGCGATGAAGAGCATCGGCCTGATGTGACGGCGCCCGC